>NZ_QAAD01000007.1 GCF_003046625.1 Mangrovibacterium marinum | reverse complement strand
GTGGTCTGCTCAATAAAATAACTTAAACAGCCCGTCAATTCCATTTGAAAATTGACGGGCTGTTTTTTGGGCTGCGTCATCGCCGAGACGCTTACATTTGTATGCTTATAGCAATTTCATCCCGTCGATGATGTGCGACTCCGGCCGGAGTCGTATTGCTCCGAATCCCGCATTTGTGCTATAAACTTGCGATGCCTCCGGCATCGTTGCTCCGCCAGTTTGTGTGCTTTAACGGAACGAATTTCAATCTTGATACGAAATTCATCCGTACAAGATGGATCTGCAGCTGTGATTAAATAACATTCCCTTCGGGAGCTTTCTTATGGTGCCTACGAAAAAGCCCCGCATTAGCGAGGCTTCAATGATCGTACTATTCTTCGTATTTCTTTTTAACGTGTTCCAACTTCTCGTTGTACTTTTTCACCACGTACTGCACCAAATAGAGTGATATAAAAATCAGCACCGGCCAGGTGACAAATAAAAGGATTGATTTCCAATACATCGTTTTCTGTTTTTAGTATGAATGTGAATCTTCCGTAATCTCTTCGACATCAATTTTTTTGTTGTTCATGGCGCGCCAAAACCAAACAATATAGGCCAGCACGAAAGGAACAAAGAGCGACACATAGCTCATCGCCGTCAGTGTAAAGTGACTCGATGAGGCATTTTGAATGGTCAGCGACGACTGCAGATCGGCAATCGACGGGTAGAAGGCCGTGTTGTTAAAGCCACTAAGCAAAAACAACATCCACACCACCAGCACCGTACCGCCACCGGCACACCAGATACCGCCTTGAGCTGCACGGAACAAAGTTGAAAAGATGCCCCACAATACGCCAACAACTCCCACCACCAAGAGGATGGTTACTACCGGCATGGCCAACAGGTTATGCAGGTATTTGTAGCTTTCCATGCTTACAGCTCCGGTTACCGGATCAACGGCAAAGCCGTCCTTCAGCAACAGGGCAATCAGAAAATACAGGAAGAAGACCAGAAACGGAACGGCATTCACCAGCACTTGCTTTTTACTACGTTCGTAAACCTGCGCATCCTCAACCGAGTTGATAAAATACAGGGCTCCCAACACCCGCGAAAGAAAGAAGACCGCGAGGCCTAAAGCCACATTGTGGAAGGTAAGCACGGCTTCCAGTCCACGGAAAGGGGTTTCCCACTGCACATTATTCATTTCGTTCAGGCTGAACATGGCTCCATTGAAGAAAGTGCCCACAGCTGTGCCAACCAGGATTGTTCCGAAAGCCCCGTTCAACACCAGGAAAATTTCATAAGTCCTGGTGCCTAAAAAGTTCGCCGGCTTCTTCCGGTATTCGTACGACACGGCCTGAATAACGAAGAAGATCAGAATTGCCATCCACACCCAGTAGGCACCACCAAACGAAGTGGCATAAAACAAAGGAAAAGAGGCAAAAAAGGCACCCCCAAAGGTAACCAGGGTCGTAAAGGTAAACTCCCATTTACGTCCCAGCGTGTTCACCAACAGCGAACGTTCGGTTTCATTTTTACCAACTGTATAGATTAACGTTTGACCGCCTTGTACGAAAGTCAGGAAGACAAATAAAGCCCCCAGCAGGGATACAATCACCCACCAGTATTGCTGCAATGCGAGATATGATAAACTTTCAAACATTAGTTGTGTCCTCCTTCTTCTTTAATTTTCGGTCCGATTTTAATTTGACGCATCATGATCTTCACTTCGGCAATCAACAGGATGGTGAAGATGGCTGCAAACAGGAAGAATGTTACCTGCACCGCGCTGGTGCTAATCTTGGTTACAGCAGCCATGGTCGGCATCAGATCCTGAATCACCCAGGGCTGGCGGCCCACTTCGGCTACAATCCAGCCACACTGCGAGGCAATGTAAGCCATCGGGATGGTCCAGATAGCCAGCTTCAGGAACTTGCGGTGTTTCTCCAACTTCCCTTTAATGGTAAACAGGAATGAAAGGAAAAAGAAGAGAATAAAATACATCCCCAGTGCCACCATGATATGGAAGCTGTAAAACGACAGCGGCACACTCGGAATCAGCACATTGGGATCGGTGATATAACCATACCCGAAATATTTGAAATAATTTTCCTGGAAGTCTTTCGATTGAAATTCCGCTTTTATGCTCGAAGCCAGTTCGGCGTTGCCGGCGGCTTTTGCCTCCTTAAATTCTTTCAGCTTCAAGATCGCTGCTTTTCCACGCTCCATTTTCTCTTTGGCCGACAGAATGCCGTACTTTTCGTTCCCCTCAATCAGGTCGTTAATCCCCGGCACAAAGGCATTCCAATCCATATAAGCCATATACGACAGGATGTTGGGAATTTCGAGCTTTACATTAAAGTCCATCAGGTTTTCGTTGCTGTGATGGCTGTCAGTTGTCGACATGATGCCCATGGCGATCAATCCGGCCCCTTCGCTACCGTTGTACAAACCTTCGAAGGCCGCAAATTTCATGGGCTGGTTCTGTGCTACTGAACGGGCCGAGCTATCGCCGGTAAACACCACGTAGATGGACGACAGAAAGCCAAACACCGCTGCCACTAAAATACTTTTGCGAGCAAATACAATTTCGCGCTTCTTCAGAATAAACCAAGCCGAAATGCCAATAACGAAGATGGCAGCCAGCACAAAACCCGACGACGTGGTGTGCAGGAATTTATCGACCGCCATGGGTGAAAACAACACATCCCAGAAACTTTCCATCTCGTTGCGAGCTGTTTCGGGGTTGAACTTCATTCCCACCGGCATTTGCATCCAGGCATTGGCAACCAAAATCCACAAAGCCGACAGGTTAGCACCAATAGCCGTTAGCCAGGTTGCTGCAAGGTGTACTTTTTTGCTCACCTTCTTCCATCCAAAAAACATGATGGCGATAAAGGTGGATTCCATAAAGAAGGCCAGGATGCCTTCGATGGCCAGTGGCGCACCGAAAATATCGCCGACAAACCAGGAATAATTAGACCAGTTGGTTCCAAACTCAAACTCAAGAATAATTCCGGTAGCCACCCCAATGGCAAAGTTAATTCCGAACAGGGTCATCCAAAATTTGGTGATTTTCTTCCACTCCGGGTTGCCGGTTTTCACATAAATTGTCTCCATAAAGGCAATTATAAATGAAAGACCGAGCGTTAGCGGGACGAAAATCCAGTGATACATGGCCGTCAGGGCAAACTGCGCCCTCGACCAGTTTACTAAAGATAAGTCGATTGCTTCTAACATGCGATTTTTTTATTTAGTATTGGTTAAATTCTCCAGTACGTGTTCACTCCGTTGCTCATCGCTATCGAAGTTGGTCTTCAAAAAATTGGGAAAGAAAAAAAGCTTCAACACAAAAAACATCACAAAAAGCTTTAGTAGAATCACAATCCACACTTGCTTTCCCCATCCGCTCATATTCCGGAATCCATCGAAGTAAAATCGCCAAACCCGGGAAATAACATTCTTTTTAGTCATACCAATTGCTTGTTTTCCTGTTTAAACCAGAACAAAGTAATGAAACACCATTGAAATAACAATGTTGAAGACTTAAATAAAAGACAAACAAATCTGTTTATCACAAACAACCAGCAAGTTACTGGACATAAAAACCTTAAAAACGGAACACCTCCGCTAATTTTTTCTAAAAAAAATCATTTTTTATGCTATCAAACATTTGCTCTGTTTGATCAGCAACTCGCCATCGCCCGCAATTCACTCGCTACTCGTTCCCTTCCGCCACCGGGGCCTTAGAAGGTCGATATCGGGGCCTGCAACAGCATCAATCCGAAACATCCGCTGCACCTGCGCTACATTTGCGGGTTCTGCAAGCAGCTGTCACCGATGCCGGCCTGCGAAGCGGAAATCAAAATTATTCAAAAAATGACACTTTTATCGTCCTTCAGCTAAACATTCAATATGAGTTTTGGGTTTTATTTCTGAAATTAGCTGAAGTCGAATTAATTGAAAATCACAAACCTCTATGATTAACATCAAGCACCCTAAACCAACTCTGCTAATCGCATTTGCCCTGCTGCTTTTCACCAAAGTCACCCTCGCCCAAAATATCTCCTTCGAGGGAACCAACAGCGACCCCGAGATTGGCGTGATTGAACATTTGGACGAATACCTTCCCAAAGACATTTACCTGCTGAATGAAGACTCACAGCGCGTGGTACTGACTGATTTGATTGACAAGCCAACTGTGCTGAACTTTGTATACTACCGCTGTCCCGGGATTTGCAGCCCCCTAATGGAAGGCTTGGCTGAAGTAATGGACAAATCGGATTTAACAGCCGGTAAAGATTACCAGGTACTCACCATCAGCTTTGACCCCAGTGAAACGCTGGAGTTGGCCAAACGCAAGAAAACCAATTACCTGAACCTGGTGAATAAAAAAGAAGAGATTGCCAAAGGCTGGCAGTTTTTCCTTTCGGACAGTGCCAGCATAGCCAAGGCGACCAATGCTGTTGGCTTTAAGTACAAACGCCAGGGAAACGACTTTCTGCATGCTGCCTCGGTCATGGTAATCAGCCCCGATGGCAAGATAACCCGCTACCTGAATGGCCTGTACTTTTTACCTTTCGAGTTTAAAATGGCCATCATTGAGGCCAACAAAGGGCAGTCGGGACCAACCATCAACAAGGTGTTGCAGTTTTGCTATTCCTTCGATCCGGTTGGGCAAACCTACGTTCTCAATGTGACTAAAATTACCGGAACACTGATTTTGTTTATCGCTTTAATCCTGTTCCTGTACCTGATATTCAAACCGAAAAAAAAGAAATAAAACAAACCACTTTATGCAAGCAAGTTCTCACATCCCCCACGATGTCAGCTACCTCGACTACAAGGGGAAGCACAAAGGGTTGTTGGCCTGGATTCTTTCCACCGACCACAAACGGATTGCCCTGCTCTATATGTTTTCCATGATGACGCTGTTTTTGGTTGGCGTACTGTTAGGCCTGGCCATGAAACTGGAACTGATTGCTCCGGGAAAAACCATCATGGGCGCACAGGACTACAACGCGGTGTTCACCGTTCACGGGGTGATTATGATCTTTATGATCGTTGTTCCCGGGCTGCCGGCTGTATTCGGAAACTTCCTGCTACCCATCATGATTGGCGCCAAAGATGTGGCCTTTCCGAAGCTAAACCTGTTTTCGTGGTACGTGTACATTGCCGGTGCCATCCTGGTGATTATCTCGGTGCTGTTTGGCGACGGCTCGCCCGATACCGGCTGGACCTTCTACGCTCCTTACAGTTTTAAAACCGGAACGAATATGCTGCCAGCCATCTTTGGCGCTTTTGTACTGGGCTTTTCGTCAATCCTTACCGGGCTGAACTTCATTGTAACCATCCACCGCTTACGCGCACCGGGCATGAGCTGGACAAAAATGCCGCTTTTCCCATGGACCATCTACGGAACGGCCTGGATTCAGCTTTTGGCAACACCGGTAGTCGGCATCACCCTGGTGCTGGTTTCGCTGGAGCGTATTTTCGGCATCGGCGTGTTTGACCCCGCGCTGGGGGGCGACCCTATTTTGTACCAGCACCTGTTCTGGATCTACTCGCACCCGGCGGTTTACATCATGATTTTGCCGGCCATGGGAGCCATCTCGGAAGTGATACCAACCTTCTCGCAAAAACATATTTTTGGCTATAAAGCCATCGTCGCTTCAACCCTGGCCATTGCCTTTGTAGGCTACTTTGTTTGGGGACATCACATGTTCACCTCGGGCATGAGCGGAACGGCACAATACACCTTTTCGATATTGACCTTTCTGGTGGCCATACCAAGTGCCATTAAGGTTTTCAACTGGATATCGACCATGTACAAGGGATCGATCTCGCTGGAAACGCCCTTCTACTGGGCGGCCTCCTTCATTTTTGTGTTTATGATCGGTGGATTGTCGGGCCTGGTACTCGGCGCTTTGGCAACCGATGTCTATGTGCACGACACTGCTTTTGTGGTGGCTCACTTCCACTTTATCGTGTTTGGCGGTGTGGGCTTTGCCTTCTTTGCAGCCATTCACTATTGGTTTCCCAAAATGTTTGGACGCATGTACGACACCACCTGGGCCAACGTGGGGTGGATTGTCTTTTTCATCGGCTTTCTGGCCTTGTATTCGCCCATGTTTTATCTCGGTCTGCAAGGGATGCCGCGTCGTTATTACGACTATTTGGAGCAGTTTCATGCTGCCAACATCCTGTCGACCCTGGGGTCGTGGGTGATGACCTTCGGACTGGCCATTGTACTGATTAACCTGTTCCGCTCGGCCAAGTCGGGACCAATTGCCGGGGCCAACCCCTGGAACGGCAAAACCCTGGAGTGGACCGTACCATCGCCGCCGCCTGTTGAGAACTTTGAGGAAATTCCGGTTTACGGCGAAAAAGACGGACCTTACGAATATTAAAATCGATGCTTATGTCACAAGTTATTCACCACGATGAACACTACGATGCCGAAGGGTCGAAAATAGGCATGTGGCTCTTTATTTTCACCGAGCTCCTGTTGTTTGGCGGCCTTTTCATTATTTATTCGGTTTACCGGTTCAGCAATCAGGATGCTTTTCACCTGGCGGCCGAAGAGCTGAACAGGACCGTGGGAACCATCAACACCATCATCCTACTGGTGAGCAGCATGACCATTGCCATGTCGACTTCGGCGCTGCAGAAGAAACAAAAAAAGACCACGCTGGCACTGCTCGGAGTTACGCTGTTGCTGGGGCTAGTTTTCCTGGTGAACAAATATTTTGAATGGGGAACCAAGTTCGAACACGGCATTTTCCCGGGATCGCAATATATGCTGGATCACCTGAGCCAGGGCGAAATTCTGTTTTTCGGTCTTTACTTTGTGATGACCGGCCTGCATGCCTTGCACATCATTGTGGGGATGGTTGTCATTGGCTTTGCCTACGCGGGCGTTCGCTCGGGGCGGGTGAATGCCGACCGGGCAGCCCTGTTGGAAAACTCCGGCCTGTACTGGCACCTGGTCGACCTGATCTGGATCTTCCTGTTCCCCTTATTCTACCTGATTCACTAAGCTAAACCGATCGTTATGCAACACGAAAAAACACATATTGTCCCCTATCGCACCTACCTGATCATCCTGGTAGCGCTGTTGATCTTCACCCTGCTGTCGGTTAAGATTACCGCCATCGAACTGGGCGGGCTCACGGTCGCCGCGGCCTTGATTTTTGCCTCGCTGAAATCATACCTGGTGCTGACCTATTTTATGCACTTGAAGTTCGATAAGATCTACATCCGCATCATGGTTGGTTTTGTATTTGCGGTTTTTCTGGCGGTTATAATCATTACCTTTTTAGACTACTATTTCAGATAAGCACCATGTATATATTAGCAACACCACAAGCTTCCAACTTTGTATCGGGCGTCGATCGGGCCTTTCTGCTCATTTTGGGCATCTGCTTTGTTTTTCTGATCGGCTTAACGCTCACCATGATTTGGTTCATCTACCGGTACAATCGCAAACGGCATCCGCAGGCGGTACAGATTAAAGGCAGCAACACGCTGGAAATTGTATGGACGGTGATTCCGACCATTCTGGTCCTGGTGATGTTTTACTTTGGCTGGGCCGGGTGGAAACCCATGAAAACGGCTCCCGAGGATAGCTTCGAGATTGACGTGATTGCCCGTATGTGGAACTTCACCTTTGAATATGAGAACGGCAAAAAAACCGATACGCTGTTCATCCCCATGGACCGCCCGGTGAAGCTAAACCTGAAGTCGCTGGATGTGATTCACTCGGTTTACATTCCGGCCTTCCGGGTGAAAGAAGATGTGGTTCCCGGCAACGACAAGTTCATGTGGTTTATTCCTGAAAAAGAAGGCATCTACGAGTTGTTTTGCACCGAATATTGCGGCCTTCAGCACGCCTATATGTACAACTGGGTGAAAACCATGCCCCAGGACGAGTTCAACAAATGGTACACCGACACCACGGTACGCGCAGCTGCCCCGGTCGATTCGCCTGCGGCTGCCGGCAAGCGCATCATGACCAACATCGGATGTTTTGCCTGCCACACCATCGACGGGAACAAATTGGTTGGTCCAACGTTTAAGGGTCTTTACGGTCACGAGGTAGTCCTGAAGGTAGGGGGCGAAACAAAAACCGTTGTTGCCGATGAGGAATACATCATCAAGTCGATTCTGGATCCGAACTCGGAGATCGTGGAAGGCTACAACAAAGGCCTGATGCAATCGTACCAAGGCCAACTGAGTGATACCGAGATCGACCAGATTATTGAATATCTTAAAACATTGAAGTGAGTCAAACAGTCCAAACATCGTTCGTAAAAATTATACTTGAACTGGGCAAAGCACGTATTTCTTTGCCCGTTGCTTTATCGGCCCTGACCGGTTACGTGATCCATTCGGGAACAGTTGGCCTTCCGGGGCTTTATCTGTTCATTGGTGTTTTCCTGTTTTCGTGTAGCTCGGGAGCGCTGAACCACTGGCAGGAACACCGCACCGATGCGCTCATGCCACGCACCCAAAACCGGCCGATCCCATCGGGGCAAATCACCCCCGGCACCGCCTTGCTTGTTGCTCTGGGCTACGCGCTGGCCGGCAGCCTGATGCTGCTGTTGCACTTTCCACCGGTGGCCTGGCTGGCCGCTTTGGTAACCCTGATTTCGTACAACGCCCTTTACACGCCGCTGAAAAAAGTAACCGCCTTTGCCGTTGTTCCCGGCTCGCTGGTGGGTGCCCTGCCCCCTTACATTGGTTGGCTCGCCGACGGCGGCTTCGTTACCGACCCGATTATCTTTTGGGTAGCCACCTTCTTTTTCATCGGGCAGATACCACACTTCTGGCTATTGCTGTTAATGTTTGGCAAAGAATACAGCCTGGCCGGCTATCCCAGTCTGCACAACATCTTCAGCGAAAACCAAATCAAACGACTCAGCTTTACCTGGATTTTGGCCACCATCGCTTCAGCCCTGTTGATTGCCATGAAGGTGCTGATCGGAAAAACAACCTTGTTCATTCTGCTATTTTACGTCTTCTACCTGCTGTTTTCAACCACCATCGAACTGTTTTCCAAGAAGGACATTCGCGTACGCCCCACCTTCTTCAAACTAAACTTCTTATACCTGTTTATGATGATTGCCCTGATTGTTGACGGGCTTTTTCACCGCTGATGAACCTACCGGAACGTGAAACTGTTTTTGTTTTGAAATAAAGATCATTCACCATGAAAAAACCAAGCCTTATGTTCGTAGCAGGAATTTTAACCGGAATCATTGTCAGTATTGCTCTTGTTGTGGTGTTTGCGCCAAAACTGCTTTTCCGCGTAAGCGAAAGCCAGTACGATTTTGAACGAACCAAAGTCTTAATCGAAGAATCAACCGCTGCCGAAAACTGGAGCATGCCCCATCAGTACAACTTGCAAGCGACCATGGAAAAGCATGGTTTCGATGTGCAGCCGGTCACCGTGTTTTCAATTTGCAAACCCGATATTGCCGTAAGGATTCTGGATCAGGACGAAAAACGTCACATCTCGGCAATGATGCCCTGCCGCATCGCTATTTACGAAACGAAAGATGGCAAAACATACGTCTCGCGCATGAATGCCGGCCTGCTGTCCAAACTGCTGGGCAGCGATGTGAACGCCATTATGGGTGAAGCCGGCGAAGGCAGCGAAAAGATCCTCGATGCGGTTTTGAAGAAGTAGGTGCAGTTGCAGTGATCAGTCACAGTCGCAGTCGCAGTCGCAGTCACAGAAAAACACAATCTAAAAAAATAATCAAATGAAACGAAGCATCCTTTTATTCGCCCTGGCCATCGGCCTGACAACAGCTTGTACCAACAGTGCCAAACAACCTACAGCGCCAAGCCAGCAGCCGGTAGCCGAGTCCATTGAGGTGACTTATCATGTTGAAGGGATGACCTGCGACCACTGCGAGCAAAGCATCCAAAAAGGCGTGGCCGAGCTTCCGGGCATTCAGTCGGTGGAAGCCAACCACGAAGATTCGACCACCAAGGTAATTTACGATCCGTCGCAAACCGACCAAAAAGCCATTACCCAAGCCATTGAAAAACGGGGTTATACCGTCACCGGCAGACCTTAACCGGCTCTTTTACCGTTCTTCCGGCGTTACCGGATTCATCATTTAAAAGCCCAGCTCAAGGATTCGGACAGCTAACAAAAAAGCGAAGCCGCGATAAAATGCTCCCCCCGACAAGCCGGTCAGGCCCCGCTAACAAACCTCCATACGTCCATCGGGCTGCGGTTTCACGCTCATTCATTCAAGAGCTCTGCAAGCACGAATCAAACAAGGCCTGGAGCTATACTTCGTGCCACCCCACCGAACAAGAATACACTCGGCTACGTTAAAAAGAAACAGATTACATCACTAAATCAAATCAATATGAATAATGAAAGTCGAGAACCCTTTAAGCTGGAAGAAGCAAAGCAAGGTGTCGAAAGTTCAATTCGGGGCTTCAGTGAAGCGCTTGCGGCCGGAGACGCAAAAGCGGCTTCCAATTATTACACGGAAGACGCCGTATTTATGCCACATAATTCGCCAATTGTTACCGGGCGAGGCAACATTGAGGCAGCATTGGACGGATTCATCCAAGCTGGTTTTACCAAACTAAAGGTCGAATCAACCTGGGCTACGGGCTGCGGCGAATATTTGGTCGACACTGAAAAATGGACTTTGAGCAATGGTGACGTTCAACTTATCGGCAAATCGATTGTCGTTTGGAAACTGGAGGATGGCATTTGGCGGCAGTATAAGGACATGATCAATACGGATACTCCGGAACCTGTTCCGGTAGAATAAACATGCCTCAACCAATTAATCAACCTTCCCCAGGGCAAATTCAAAAATGATGATGAATACTTTCCTCGAGGTAGGGATGATTTTTGGGCACCAGGTTGGCCTTGGCCAGGTAGGTGATAACGATCAGGCTAAACAGCCCGGCGAAGCCCAGCCAGCTACCGATTTCCAGCAATCCGAATTTGGCCTCGTGCAGGGTTGCCGGCCAAATTTCGTAATACAGCTCCACATATTGCCCGATAATCAGCAGAATAATCACCGGCACCATCGCCAGTTTACTGCGTGAATTACTGCGCGGCATCAGAAACAAAAAGGGGATAAACCAGTTGAGAATGATGCTGACGTAAAACAAAATCTGAAACGGGCCGTGCCAGCGATGCACATAGTAGCTGGTTTCTTCCGGGATATTGCCGTACCAGATCAGCATAAACTGCGAAAAAGTGAAGTAGCCCCAGACGATGGACAACATGAACATATAACGGGTAAAGTCGTGCAAATGCGAGCGGTTTAGCACTTGCAGATAGCCATATTTATGCAGAATGATAACGATTAGCGTAATAACGGCAGCGCCATGCAAAAAGGCCGATATAAACATTTTGGCAGCAAAAATGGTACTGAACCAATGCACCTGAAGCGACATCAGCATATCGACCGAAAAAGCCGAAAACGAAACAGCAACAATAAAAATAAACACTTTGGAAAGATGTTCCGATTGGTAGAAATAACGCATTCCGCCCTCGCGATCCTCCTTCAGCGAGATTTTGCGCATCCATTTGGTCAATAAAATCCAAAGTCCAAAGAACAACAGGATGCGGATTCCCCAGAACGGGACATTCAAATAGGGCGATTTATGCTGAATAAGATGATCGTGCGCCAGTTCCTCGGCATGCGACCACTCGTACAGGGAGTGCACGCCAAACAAAAGCAACAGAAAAAACACCGCCGCAAAAGGCAGATAGGCTGCCATCGCCTCGGGAATGCGTTTAAAGGCGGCCGACCAGCCCGCCTGCGCAATATACTGGATGCTGATGAAAAAGGCCGCGCCAACAGCCAACGACACGAACAGGTAGTTATTCAACAGGTAGTTTGCCCAGCTGCGTTGCGGGTCGGTTACAAATCCCCAACCAAACGAAACAAGCCCAATGGCAATCAGCACATAAGTTGCCAGCTTCAGCTTTTTCGGGATAACAAATTTTTCCTCAATCATGATGTTTTGTTTTTGCTGTTCTATTGGCTTTGTAAGGTATTGCGGACATACAAAACCGCCTTCCAGCGATCGTCCGGCTTAATCATGGAGCCATGTTCGGCCATAATTCCCCAGCCCACCGATATCACATGATAAATCTCGCCATCGGGGGCGGTGCGCATCTTTTCGGACAACAGGCTGGCCGGCGGATAGGGATATTTCCGGCTGGTGTACAGCAGGCCCTGCCCATCGCCGCGGTCGCCGTGGCAGCTGGAGCAATAAATCCGGTACACCTCTTTTCCGCGAGCCCGGTTGGCGGCTGTCGCCTGCAGTGGGTTCTCCAGGCTCTCTCCTGCTTTCAGCCGGTCTTCATCCGTTTTCTGAAAGGGATAAGGCATCATCCCGCGTGCGATCGTTCCGGCCACCTTCGGCTGCATGGTTTTCCCATCGGCGAAGTTGGGATTGGCGGTATAACTCTCGTAAGCGGCCGATTGAACCATGTCGTCGGCATATTGCCAGCCGGGGTTATTGCGGTTATGGTCGCAGGAACTCAGCGTTCCGACAACGAGCAGGGTTAGCCCAATTATAATTCCGTTGTTAAGCTTCATATCATGTATTTTAGCCATGAGGTTCGTTCTGTTTAATGATCTCCGAGGCACCGTTCTCCTGCAAAATCCGTTCAAGCGCTGCCGCCTCCTCCGCACTGCCGTCGGTAAGCAACACCATGACAAACTTATCGTTGGTCGCCGCCGGATGCACAATGCGGGCCTGTTTCCCCGGAAACACTTTGGCTCGTGCCGAAAAAGTGAATAAGGTGGCCAGGGTGACAATCAGAATTGTTGCCACAATGGTGACAACGATGAAGGAGGGAAAGGTATTGAAGGGCTTGCCCCCGAAATTGAGCGGCCAGCTGACCACCGCCGCGTAATACATCCCTCCGAGCACCAGCAGGGCTCCAAACAAGCCATAAAAGAATGCCGCATGCGATATTCGGGTCTTCTTGCCCATGCCTTCCAGGATCTCGTGGATGGGATACGGCGTGTACACTTCGTCGATTTTCACGCCCCTGGCTTTCACTTTCTCAAAAGCTTTCACCAAATCAAATTCGTTATCGAATACACCTATCATAGCTTAATGATCTTCGTTTGGTTGAATTTCTTCATTGAATTTTGCAATACTCTTCACTTCCGAAACAGCGATCATCGGGATGTAGCGGAAGAACAGCAATACGCCGGCTGAAAACATGCCCAGCGTCCCGATAAAAAAGCCTATTTCGATAATGGAGGGCGAATAGCCGGCCCAGCTGGCGGGCAAGTAGTTTTTCGTCAACGAGGTGATGACGATGTTGAAGCGCTCGTACCACATTCCGATATTAATCAGGATTGAAATGATAAAGACCACCCACAAACGGCTACGCACCGACTTAAACCAGAACAACTGCGGAACCAGTGCGTTGCAGGTAAACATGGCCCAAAACTGGAAAGCATACTCGCCGGTAATCCGGTTGTGGAAGAAGGTAAACATCTCATATTCCGAGCCCGAGTACCAGGCGATAAAAATCTCGGTGAGGTAGGCTGTACCCATAATCAGGGAAATGAAAATCAGGATGCGGCACACGGCATCAACGTGCGAGTCGGTGATAAAGTCATTCATTTTATACAATTTCCGCATCAGCGTCACCAGCGTCAGCACCATGGCAAAACCCGAGAAGATGGCGCCCACCACAAAGTAGGGCGGAAAGATGGTCGTATGCCATCCCGGCTCAACCGACACAGCAAAGTCGGTGGATACGATGGAGTGCACCGACACCACCAAAACCGCAGCGATGCCGCCCAGCACAAAGCTTAACGCCTCGAAGCGCAACCACTCTTTGGAGGAACCGACCCAGCCAAAGGCAAAAAATCCGTACACGGCTTTTTTGATTTTTGATTTCGTGGTGTCGCGGATGGTCGCAAAATCGGGCACCATGCCAAAATACCAGAAGCTGGCCGAGATGAGCAGATAGGCCGAGATGGCGACAAAGTCCCAGAACAAGGGCGAGTTAAAGTTCACCCACAGCGGTCCCCGGGTGTTGGGGTACGGAAAGACGAAAAAGAACAACCACGGCCTCCCCATGTGCAACAAGGGGAACAAGCCCGCGCAAGCCACTGCCACAACCGTCATGGCCTCCGCAGCCCGGTTAATGGCCGTCCGCCACTTTTGCCGTAAAATCAGTAGGAAGATGGAAAAGGCTGTTCCGGCATGACCGATACCGATCCACCAAACAAAGTTGATGATGGCCCATCCCCAGCCAACAGTATTATTCACCCCCCAGGTTCCGATGCCCTGGCTCAGGGTAATGTATTTGCAGTAGAGTCCCCAACCGAACATGGCCAAGCTAACGGTCATGGCAACATACCACCATTTGGGTGTTTTGGCATCAATGGGCGCCAGAATATCGGTCGATATTTGCGCCAGCGACTTATCGCCTTCAATAAGCTTTCCTCGAATGGATGTTTTATACATAGGCTTGGGTTTGTTTCGATTTCATTATGCTTTGTTTCTGATCTTGGTTAAATAACCAACCGACGGCAGGGTGTGCAATTCTTCCAGCAGGTGATAGTTGCGCTCGTTCCTGAAGAGCTTGCTAACCCTGCTTTGTGGATTATTCAGATCGCCAAAAACGATGGCATCGCCCGGGCAGGATTGCTGACAGGCAGTCTTGATCTCGCCGTCGTGAAGCATTCTGCCGGCCACTTTGGCTTCCTGCTTCTTCTCCTGAATGCGCTGCACGCACATCGAGCATTTCTCCACCACCCCGCGCGAGCGAACCGTTACATCCGGATTCAGCACCATTCGGCCTAAATCGTTATTGGCATTATAGTCGAACCGATCGTTATTCACATACTGGAACCAATTGAAACGGCGCACGCGGTAAGGACAATTGTTAATACAATATTTCGTGCCGACACAACGGTTGTAGGCCATCTGGTTTAAGCCTTCGGCACTATGAGGTGTTGCCGCTACAGGGCAAACATTTTCACAAGGCGCATTATCGCAATGCTGGCACATAACCGGCTGATGCGACACCTCCGGGTTGGCCGGATCGCCCGAGAAATACCGATCAATACGAATCCAGTGCATGATGCGTCGGTTACGCACCTGTTCTTTGCCAATCACCTGAACATTATTCTCCGCCTGGCAGGAGATGGCGCAGTTCCCGCATCCGGTACACGAGTTTAAATCGATGGCCATTCCCCAATGATGCCCGTTAAAGTCCATTTCTTCGTACAAGGTGACACTGTGCTTGAGATGCTCCTGGCGAATTTCATTTCCGGCATTGGCCTTCAACAAGTACTCGTCCAGATTGGCTTCCCGCACAATTGGCCGCCCTTCCATGCTGTGGTGAGTTTGCGAAAGCGCCAGCTCATAAATCGCATCGGGAACAACTTCAATTGTTGCCTTTTCAAGGTAGAACTGACGTCCGCCATTCGCTTCGCCAACCCAGGGATAAAGATTCTTTCCAACTCCATCGCCGACCTTCCCGGCATGCGAACGGCCATAGCCCAATGCAACGGCAATGGTATCCGGGGCTTGTCCGGGTTGAATGAAAACCGGCAATTCCATCCCGTTTACCTTAATCACACTTTCATTTTGAAGACCATTTTCTTCAGCATAGTCCACCGGTACCGATGCATAATTGTCCCAGCTTATTTTTGCTACCGGATCGGGCAACTCCTGCAGCCAGGGATTATTGGCATACTTCCCGTTACCCAGCGCAATGCTCTCATAGAGCACCACTTCCAAACCACTTTTAGTGTTGGTAAGTTTCCCAGCCGCTTCAGCCAACCAAGCATCGTTATAGGTAAGCGATGCAGACCGGGGATCTTCCCAGGCGCCCTTTTGCAGGCTGTAATTCCAGAAAAGACGGAAATCGCTGTATGTTGATTGTTTCGGGTAGTGCTCCTGTTCCCAAACCGACTTGATGAAATCGCCGTACGACTGCGGGCTTCCGCACCAGGCGAGCAGACTTTCCTGAACGTTTCGGGAATCGAACAAACGAGATATCGTTGGCTGTGCCATCCTGTACTGTCCGGCTTTAGGCTCCAGATCGTTCCAGGACTCCAGATAATTGGGTTCGGGTAAAATATACTGACAAACTTGAGCTGTTTCATCCTTGCGCTCGGCAAACGAAACCGACAGTTTGAGCTTTTGAATGGCTTGAGCCAGCTCCGCTCCGTTCGCCTGGTCGTAAACCGGATTGACGCCCCAAACAAGCAGCGCATCCACTTTCCCTGCAAGCAAGTCTTTATTGAGTTGTTCCATTTCAGAATCCAATCCTTGCTTAGTCAGCAAGGCTGAGTCCCACAAAATGGTTTCGCCATAGTTCCCAAGAAGTTGGTTGATCCCATTGATCAGCAGTTGCACATTTTCATCGTTGCTTGCCGAAATAACAATGCCTTTTCCACGGGCTGCCAACAGCTCGTCGGCCAATGCTGAAACGTCGACTGCTGTTTGTGGTCCAGAAAACTGCTCGCCTCCCCTGCCGGCCGCAATGGCATTGTACAAAGCCAGCACAATGCCTGCCTCTTCGGATGGTTTCACCGGGAAACGCACATCAGCATTCGTACCTGTCAGGGAAAGCTGTGATTCGAGCTGATAATGCCGCAACATCTCACGCTGTCCATCATCCAGTTTGCGGGCAGCCGTATAGCCTTTGGTATATTCAACCGGCGACAGCCAGGTTCCCAGAAAGTCGGCCGCGAAGCTAACCACCACCCTGGCCTTTTCGAACCGATAGTCGGGAATGGCGCGTTGGCCGAAACTTTTTTGATTGGCTACAAGTATGCCGGATGCCGAAACTGCATCATACTGAATCCACTCAGCTCCGGGATAGCTGTCCAAAAACTGCTGAATAATTTTCTTTGATGAAGGAGAAATAACCGTTTGCGAAAGCAATACAGTTCGACCGGCGCGAGCTGCTATTTCTTTTAAGATCTTTGTAACTTCAGCATCCACATCACTCCAGCTGATGGTCGTAGCCGCTTGTTGTGGCCCCTGATAGCGGGCACCATCATACAAATTCAGAATCGACGCCTGAACACGGGCACTGGTTCCGCTTTGGGAAATCGGACAAAGTTCATTGCCTTCAATCTTAATTGGACGCCCATCGCGAACTTTCACAACAACGCTGCAATAATCGCCGGCATCGTAGTAGGCCGAAGCATAATAATTGGCCTTTCCGGGGGTGATCTCCTCGGGCTTAACAAGGTAGGGTATTGCCTTCTCAACCGGCCTTTTGCAACTGGCAACCAATGAAGTCGCAGCCAGACTAAAGCCCAGTGTTTTCAGAAAGTCGCGCCGTGAGTTTGCGGTGCTGCTCCCTTTGGTTTTATGCAGCAAGCTCTTTTGTTTGGCTTCCTCGCGGGCCTCCTGAATTCGTAATGCCTTCGGATCTTCCAGTTCTTTGAGACTTCTCCAGTAGCTTTTCATGCAACAGGTTTTTAGTTTATTGAGTTATCAGTTTCGATTTTCACGCTCGGATGCTAATAATGGCATCGCATACAATCGTTTGCGCCAATATCCTGCGCTTTGACGGCTTGCAAATCGCCCTTATCCAGTTGATCGTGCAAGTTTTTAAAGGTCTGGTAATAGCCGTTTTCCTGAAACTTCACATCCGTTTCGCGATGACAGTTCACACACCAGCCCATCGACAGGTCGGCATGCTGCCTCATCAGATCCATCTCTTCAACCGGCCCGTGACAGGTCTGACAGTCCAACTTCGCCGATCCAACATGAATGGCATGACTGAAGAAAACATGATCGGGCAAATTATGCAGCCGGATCCATTCAACGGGTTTCTTGTTGTCGACGGCATCCACGATCTTGGCAATCTCGAATTTCCCGGACTGTGACCCTTCGCGAACAATCACGTGACAATTCATACACAGGTTCATGGCCGGAATCCCTGCCGACTTACTGTCCTCGGCCGTATGATGGCAATACTTACAGTCAATTCCATTATCACCGGCATGTATTTTATGGGAAAACTTAATGGGTTGATCCGGCGCATAACCCTGCGAGCGTCCCAGCTTAATGGCTTCTTCATTGATTACCTTTCCCTGATAGCCCAACGAGGCCAACAAAACAATCAGCGGGATAATGCGGTATTTGATTTTCCGGAAAAAGATCAGTTCCAGCAGTGCCCAGGTGATTAACATTCCGAAAAAGAGAAAGATCAGCAACTGATTGATACTGGGCTTTACCGGCTGTGGGCCGACCATTGCCATATTGTCGAGATAAGCCTTCACGGCTTTTAAGTCCTCTTCTTCGAGTGCAATACCAGCATGTTTTTGGGAGAGCATTGCCCCAACAGGCTGCTCGATGGAAGCCTTGAACGACTCAAAATCGCGCCCTGCATATTTGATGGCAATAGCCATGGCCGATGGATTCCAATTCAGCGAATCGGAGGACAATATGTTGTGGCAGGACACACACGACTCGCCTTTAAAGTTGAAAGGTAACAGCCCCTTGAAAAATCGCTCACCGCGCCGAATATCCTCCAACGAATGACCATCGACCACGGAAGACTCTCCGCTTGCTGAGACTCGCGCCGCATTACTGCAAATAAACAAGAAGATAAATAGCGAAGCTAAAAGATACAATCTGCACTTCGGATTGACAAGGGTTGGTCGTTTCATGCGTTTAGCTTTAGTTATATCCTTTGTTATCTGACAGATAACCAGATTAAAAACTAAAACAAACAATCTTGGAAGAAGGTTTTTTCAGGCGATTAAAAAATGTGTGATTTCAAGCATAAAAATATATTTGAGGAGAAAGCACACACCCAAATACAGAGCGTAAACCCTACACTTCAACACGTTAACACAAATAACCCCATCAATTCAATTCATTAAAATCTATACCTTATAATACTTCATAGAAAAAAACAATAACATCAGAGGCTTTTGGTAAGCTTTTTCACCAACTTCATCTCGTTAAAAAACTCCTTGGCGGCCACGCGTAAAATGGTATAAACCGGTATGGCCAAAATCATTCCGACAATACCGGCAAAACCACCTGCGGCCATGATAACCAGAAAAATTTCTAATGGATGTGCTTTAACGCTGCTGGAATAGATCAGGGGTTGAAACAAAATATTATCGATGATCTGTACCGATGCAAAAACAAGCACCATCAAGCCCAGTAATGGTAAGGTGTGTGAAGAAAAATCGGCGTGAATATTGACTGTCAAGCCGATTAACAGCCCAACAGCAGCGCCCATCCACGGTCCGAGGTAGGGAATAACATTAAACAAACCGCAAAAAATGCCAATTACTACGGCATGACTAAAGCCCAGTCCGGTAATTGTCAGCCCAATAGTCACAAACAGCCCCACGAGAACAACTTCAGCGATGAGCCCCAGAAAATAACGCCGAAGCAACAGATGGATCGAATGCATCATGCGGGCAACACGTTCTTCCCAACCTGTAGGTGTCAAAATCAGAATAACATCCTTAAACAGCGTTTCTTCTTTCAAAAAGAAAAAGCTGATAAAAGAAACGGAGAATGCGCCCAGCAAAAGGCTTCCAAAGGCTCCGGCCACTGTTCCCAGCAAATTGGAAACATGCTCGATCCCAAGTCCATCCTTAAATTGATTTTGAAAGACTTCCATAAACAGCTGCTTGCCCGAATCGACAGGCTCGTGCCCGATAAAGCTCATAAAACGCACCAAGGGCTCATCGACGATGGCAAAAACAGAATCCGGATTAACACTCGATAATTCTTCAAATTCACTAATTAACAAAGGAATAAAAAACCGTACGGCGCCAACAACGACCACCCAAAAACTAAGCAGAGTAATAAAGGCGCTGCCCCCTTGCCCCAGACTAAAGTTTTTCACCCGAAGCCTGCAAAGACCGCGCACCAACGGGCGACCGATTAGCGATATAATTACCGATACCGCAATATAGCTGACCAGGCCTCGAAAGTACCACATCAGAAACAAAACACAGATGGCTCCCAAGCTTATCAACCAGCCCCTGTACTTATTGCCAAGTTCAATCATTTCATTTAATTTTTTATCGATCTGCACGATCCCGAAAGCTACGAAAGTAACTGATTTCTACTAATCAATATCAAATAAAAGAAGATTTTTCCGAATATCCTCAAACAACAGCATGATTGCCAGTCCTGCTTTTTTTGATTCCAACTGTTGCTCATAGCGCCCAACAATCAACATTTTTTGATAAATTTGCTTATTGGGGAGGGTAAGATTCAGAGCATGGACCAGAAACTAACGATACTGAT
This sequence comes from Mangrovibacterium marinum, assembly GCF_003046625.1. GTDB lineage: Bacteria > Bacteroidota > Bacteroidia > Bacteroidales > Prolixibacteraceae > Mangrovibacterium > Mangrovibacterium marinum. The sequence goes on along the minus strand of NZ_QAAD01000007.1, from coordinate 239,680 downwards.
TGTTGATTCCGAACAAGATGACCGGGATATCCTGCGAAATTTTTTGCTTGAAGTACCGATTGTTGGACGAGTTGAGGAAGCATCGACCACCGAAGAGGCGCTATTTAAATTCATTGCAACCAATCCGGATATTGTCCTTTTGGACAATCTGATGCCTGGGCGCGATGGTACTGAACTGATTCAGCTATTCAAAGGGAAAGCCCCCAATTGTCTGACAATCATCACCAGTTCGCGCAAAGATTCCGCAATTATTGCTATTCAAAACGGCATTTACGACTTCATTCTAAAACCGGCGGATCTATGCCATCTGCAGGAAAGAATCGAACTATTTCATAAACAGCAGCAAGCCAGTATCGACAAAAAAATTCAACAAGCACTAAGCTCGCTTGAACAAAATCCGAAACTTCGAATCTCGACCACCAACAATCATATCTTAATCAACCCCGACGACATTGTTTATATTGAAGCCGATGGAGCTTACTCGACCATGTATTTACAAAATGGCTCCAAAGAAGTTGCCAATACTTATCTGGGGAAACTGGAAAAAATCCTTTCCAAAGAGCAGTTTTTCCGTCTCAGTCGCTCAACAATAATCAACCTTCACAAACTGTCGCAGGTAAATAGAGTAGCCAATACCTGCACCGTCGTTGGCACCAACTTCGAGGTCTCCCTCAGCGGGTCGAGAAGACAGATTAAGATATTGTGTGAAATGGATCTAAACTGATTATGAGCGAAAAACAGATTACTGCGATTATTATTGATGACAATGAGGATGCCATTGCTTTATTGCAAATTTATCTTCAGGCCTTCCATGAAATTAAGCTTCTGGGGACTTCCCTCAGCCCGCGAAAAGGGCTTAAGATGATTAAAAAACTGGCGCCCGACATGGTCTTTCTGGACATTGACATGCCCGACATGAACGGACTGGAACTGGGCCAAATTGTACTTGAAAGCGATATTAAAACAGAAATCGTTTTCACAACAGCCCACAGTCAATATGCCTTTCCGGCCCTGACCATTAAACCACTCGATTACCTGGTAAAACCGTTTAGCCCGGCTGATTTGATCACTGTTATTAATCGCTTTAAGCAAAAACAAAAAACAGAGGAGTTTGAGCGAAAAATGGATTTGTTGATCCGCACAAAACAACTTACGCCCAAAATAAAACTCTCCAACAGAAATGGTTTCCTCCTGGTTAATCCCGATGATGTGATGCTGATCCGGGCCGAAGGCAACTACTGCCGGATATTTCTGAAAAACGGCAAAGATGAAGAAGTAACACAAGCGTTCTTCATTGTGGCAGACCTGCTCAATTCACCCAATATTGTCAAAGCCAACCGGTCGGCTTTCCTGAACATTCAATACATCACACGCATTGAAAAAAAGCGGAAAGTTGTTTGCCTCACTCACCAAAAATTTTCGATTGAAGAGCCGATGAACCGATCGGCCCTCTCGTACTTTGAAAAACTAAACTGCTTCCCGATCAGTTAATGGCGCAATAGTTACATTCGAAACAACAATCAACACGAGGCAAGTTTGCCAATTTCAATCTTATCAAATCGTCCCCTTGCTCACGATAAGCGAGCCGAAAAAGTTCCCGGGTCCCCTAAAAAGAGTCAGTCCGATTCCCCAGGGAACCAGACTGACTTTCTATTCTTTGTATGCGATTGTTATTTTTTCAGCAGCACATAGTCCAGCACTTCACCGATGCTTGCAACAAATTTAAACTTAAGTCCTTTCAGATAAATATCCTTAATTTCCTCAACGTCCTTCCGGTTTTCAACCGACATGATGACCTCCTTGATACCAGCCCGTTTTGCGGCCAGTATTTTTTCCTTAATACCGCCAACGGGTAAAACCTTACCGCGTAAAGTCATTTCACCGGTCATAGCAATATTCTTGCGCACTTTGCGCTTGGTTATAATCGATGCAAGTGAGGTTACCATCGTAATACCGGCCGACGGACCATCCTTCGGAATTGCGCCTTCGGGAACATGAATATGCCAATTATGCGATTCAAAAACCTCGTAGTCGATCCCTAAATCCTCGCTATGCGATTTTAAATATTCTAAAGCCAGCATGGCCGACTCCTTCATCACTTCGCCCAGATTTCCGGTCAAGGTTAAGCCACCTTTCCCTTTGCTCTGGCTCGATTCAACAAACAAAATTTCTCCTCCGTGGGCTGTCCAGGCTAAACCGGTTACAACTCCCGGAAATTCGTTGCCCTGATAGCTCTCGCGACTATACTCGGGTGCTCCCAAGTACTCGCGGATATCCTCTGCCGTAAGGTTGACATTATACGGTTCTTCGAAAGCAACTTTCCGCGCTACTCGCCGGATAACCTTGGCAATTTTCTTGTCCAGCTCGCGAACTCCCGACTCTCGGGTATAGCGGTCGACGATCAGCTCAATTACATCGCGTGAAAACTTCAACTGACTAGCCTTAAGACCGTGATTTTCCTTTTGCTTCGGAATCAGGTGTCGCTTGGCAATTTCTATTTTTTCCTCCAGGATATAACCGCTCACATCAATCAACTCGAGCCGATCGCGCAAAGGAGCAGCAATGGTGCCCAAAGTATTGGCTGTTGCAATAAACATCACCTTCGAGAGGTCGTAGTCCAGATCGATGTAGTTGTCGTGAAACTCGCTATTTTGTTCCGGATCCAACACTTCCAGCAATGCTGAGGCAGGATCGCCGTGAAAATCGCTCGACACTTTATCCAGCTCATCCAAGATAAACACCGGGTTGGATGATTTTGCCTTTTTTATATTTTGAAGAATACGGCCAGGCATAGCACCGATATAGGTTTTGCGGTGTCCGCGGATTTCCGACTCATCATGCAAGCCACCCAGGCTCATGCGCGCATATTTTCGCCCCAATGCTTTCGCTATCGACTTGCCCAAGGATGTTTTACCCACCCCCGGAGGGCCGTACAAGCACAGGATCGGTGCTTTCATATCCTTTTTCAGCTTCAACACCGCAAGATGTTCCAAAATTCGTTCCTTCACTTTATCAAGCCCGTAGTGCACTTCATCGAGCACCTGCTCGGCATGTTTAAGGTCAAAATTATCTTCGGTATATTCATTCCAGGGCAACTCCAACAAGGTCTGACAATAAGTATACTGAACCGAATATTCTCCGGCCGCCGGATTCAGGCGCGACAACTTATTCACCTCTTTATCGAAGAACTCAGCCATCTCGGCAGACCATTTCTTTTCTTTAGCAGCTTCTTTCAGATCGGCAATTTCCTGCTCAATCGGGTTACCGCCCAACTCATTCTGAATGGTTTTGATTTGCTGATTCAACAGGTATTCGCGTTGTTGCTGATCCAGATCCAGTTTCACCTTCGACTGGATATCGCGCTTCAGTTCCAACATCTGCACCTCTTTCACCAGGTACGAAATGGCCTGTATGCCTCGCTCCCTTAAATCGGCCAGCTCAAGCAAACTTTGCTTTTCCTCAACTTTCAGATCGGTGTTCGAACAAATAAAATTGATCAAAAAGGTGGAATTCTCGATATTTTTCACCGCGAAACTTGCCTCGGGCGGAACATTGGACGAATACTGCGCAATTTTAACCGACAAATCTTTCAACGACCCAACAATTGCCTGAAATTCATCATTATCGGCATCAGTTGTAATTTCATCCAACAGATTTACTTTGGCCTTAAAGTACGGAAATTCCTCGAGGTACTCGACCACTTCAAAACGACGTTTTCCCTGAATAATCACGGAAGTAGAGCCATCGGGCATTTCCAGGATTTTCAGAATCTGAGCGACCGTTCCTACGGTATACAAATCCTTTTGTTCCGGGTCTTCAACGGCCCCCTCTATTTGAGTCACTGTCCCCAACAATTTATCGGTTCGAAAAACCTCCTGAATGAGCTTTAACGATTTTTGTCGTCCTACGGTGATGGGAATAACCACCCCGGGAAACAACACCGTATTCCGAAGCGGTAATATTGGCAGGATATCGGGTGCCTGAAAATTGGTTAATTCCCCTTCATCGCCATCTGCCATGATCGGAATAAGCTCGCTTTCTTCATCTCCAATACCACTAAATATCATCGTTTTTGCCACTTGTTCTTTTTTATTTGCCATGATTCTAAATTGAAAAAAATGAACTGACAACATGACGTTGTCAGGCCGATATTTCATCGCTTCCTTCTATTGGTCAATGACCATGCCAAAGCCCTGACAGCTTGCTAGTACTTTCGGTAGGCTGCCGACAGCTCGAAAACCTTTGTCAAAATTCGCTGATCCGCATCGGTCAGCTCCAACGAACGTCGGGCCATCGCCTTCGCTGCGGTCGTAAATACGGATTTCAGCGGATGTGCTTTGTAGCCCTGCGCACCACCATCGGAAAAAGAGGGAACAAACTGCCTCGGGAACCCCGTTCCGTGAATATTACAGCCAACACCCACAACGGTGCCGGTGTTAAACATGGTCGATATGCCCGCTTTGGAATGATCGCCCATAATTAAACCACAAAACTGCAAACCGGTTCTGATAAATTTCTGATCCGGGTAATTCCAAACCTTCACCTTATCGTAGGTATTCTTCAGATTCGACACATTACAACCGGCTCCCAGGTTACACCACTCGCCTAAAACCGAATGCCCCAGAAAACCGTCGTGCCCTTTATTGCTGTACCCCAACAAAATGGAGTGGCTAAGTTCGCCTCCGACCTTACAATGGGGCCCCAAAGTTACCGGTCCGTAAATTTTGGTGCCCATATTCACGACCGCATGATCGCCAACAGCAAAAGGACCGCGAATCAGGCTACCTTCCATGATTTCGGCATTCTTCCCAATATAAACGGGTCCGGTAGTGGCATTAATTATTGCGAACTCAACGCAGGCACCTTCCTCTACAAAAATATGTTCGCGCCCCAGCAACTGGTTGGTTGCACTCAGCGCAGCGGATGTCCGGCCTTTTGTCAACAGCTCAAAATCAAGTTGAATCTGACGCGCATTAACCTCATTCAAATCCCAGGGGAAACGGATATAATCGAGTTCACCGTCGAAATTTTGCCAGGCTATTTCAGTCTTTTGCTTCGGATAGGCGTGTGCCTCCAATTCGGGCAAACGTGCAGCAATCGCAATTCCCTGCCATTTGATGCCTTCTCCGAGCTTGAGCTCCGCCACTTGCCGAGCCAGCTGATCGGTCGGACAAACATGGGACGAAAGCAATATATTATCGGCTTCTAGTTGCAGCGGGAATTTCTCGCACAGATACAGGTCGGTTGCATAGGAAAAATTTCCGGACAAGCGCGATGTCCATTTTTCACGAATGGTTAAGATACCCGTGCGCAACTCCGCAACCGGGCGGGTATAGCAAAGCGGCAGTAAGCAATTTCGCTGATCAGTCTCGAATAAAATAATATTCATCGCTCAATTTTTGACCATCAAAGCTAAAACAAAAAAAAAGCTTCGCGAAGGCGAAGCTCTAATTTATCTTTTGTAGATGGTTGTTATTTTTTACGCGCATCCATGTGTTTCTGGTAACGGTTCATGAACTTGTCAACACGACCAGCGGTGTCAACCAATTTCATTTTACCAGTATAAAATGGATGAGAGCTGCTTGAAATTTCCAATTTAACAACTGGGTATTCAACGCCATCAACAACTTCTGTTTCTTTTGTTTGAATAGTAGACTTTGTCAGGAAAATAGTACCGTCTGACATGTCTTTAAACGCTACCGTACGATAGCTATCTGGATGTATGTCTTTTTTCATCGCTGATCTCTTTTAAAACAACATTATTACAATCGGGCTGCAAATATACACACAGTTGTGTAATTTCCAAAGCTTTTTTATTTTTTATCTGAAACTTTTTCGGCATTAATAATCGGAGCTCGCTGAAAGGGTTTGCTGCGGTCAAATAAATAGCGCATCGTGTAGTGCGTTTTCGTATGTTTGCCGCCAACCGACTCATATAGTGCAACAATTTTGGGGTTAAAATCGCCCGCCCAGCTTAGCTCCATCTCTTTGTACCAATTTTTACGATACATCACCGGACGCAGATGCCAGAAAATCGCAGCGTCCACTCCCGAGCGTTGATATTTGGGTACAATACCAATGATCAAGCTCCGCGTACGCGTCATTTTTTTGCGTTTTTTGAGCCACAAAAATTTTAAGATCCCCCAAAAGTTCAGTTTTCCTTTCATCTCGATTAAAATCTGGTTTAAATCGGGAAGCATCACAAACAGGGCTATGGGCTCATCCTCGTGATAGGCAAACCAAATAAACTCGGGTTCAAGGATGGGCTTGGCCGATTTTAGAAAATCGCGCAAATCGTCCTTATCCAGCGGTTTATAATGTTCGTGAAAACGCCAGGCATTATCGTATACCTGCACAAAATCGTCGATGTACTTTTCAGCCTTATCCCACGAAAAATGTTCGAACTTAAACTGTGGTTTTTTCGAAACCCACTCGGCCACTTTCCAAAAGCGCTCGGGCAGTTCAGGAAGCGTGGTATCCAGGTGGTAGCTAAACTGCTTGAAATACATTTGGAAGCCATAAGTCTCGAACAGCTTCTGGTAGTACTTTGGATTGTAGGGCATACCGAATCCCTGCGGCATAAAACCATCAACCAACAAGCCCCAATTAACGTAGTTCTCACCAAAATTAACCGGTCCGTCCATGGCTTCCATGCCACGCTCCTTCAACCACTCCCGAGCCGCATCGAACAACATGTTGGCTGCCTGTTGCTCATCGACACACTCGAAAAAGCCGCAACTTCCGGTAGGCTGTTCAAAAGTATTGGCCTTATCGTAGTTAATGAAGGCAGCAATGCGCCCCAGCAACTCTCCCCGGTCGCCGATCAACACCCAGCGAATGGCCTCCCCGTTTTTAAAGGAGGGATTCTTCGAAGGGGTAAAGGTATCTTCGATCATCCCCTCCAATGGAGGAGCCCAGTTTTTATCTCCCTTATAGATCAGATGCGGCACTTTATGAAAAAGCTTCCGGCTTGCTGCATTATCGACAATTTGTAATTGCATGTTCCTATTTATATTGAATACCCAAGTATATTAAACGAATTGGTTCGACACCGAGCACGATTAATCGGTAATAATTGGCGCTCGTTTAAACTCCTTTTTCGGATCGAACAGATAACGTAAGGTCAGGTGGGTTTTCTCGTGTTTTCCACCTACGGCCTTAAAGATCGAGATCATCTTCGGATTAAAGTCGCCCACCCAGCTCAGCTCCATTTCGTTATACCACATTTTCTTCAGCATAACCTGTCGCAGTTGATAGAATATAGCCGACTCAATTCCTGTTTTCTGAAACTTCGGAATGACGCCCATCACCAACACCCGGCAGCGGGTAATCACTTTACGACGACGCAGCCACAGCATTTTCAGCAAATTTAACAGATTAAGCTTACCGCTATGAATGCGTTTAAACAACTGATTAAGATCGGGCACCATCATAAAGAAGGCCACCGGTTTATTTTCGTGATAGACAAACCAGATGAAATCCTCCTCGAGCATCATCTTCGACTCTTCCAGCATTTTATGAATATCCTCCGGATCGATCCTCTTGTAATTATCGTGCTTCACCCAGGCCTGCTCATAAATATCCAGAAAGTCGCGGATAAAAGCATCCTTTTGAGCAAAGCGAAACTGCCGGAATGAGTAGCCCGGCTTTTTCGACATCCACTCGGCTATCTTCCAAAAGCGGGCCGGCAAGTCGGGGCTGGTAATATCCAGATGATAACTGTACTGCTCGTAATAAGTTTGAAAGCCGTAATTCTGAAACAGGCTGGCATAATACGGCAAATTATACTGCATGCCAAAGCTTTGCTGCACAAATCCATCGACCAAAACCCCCCAGTTAAAGAAATTCTCGCCAATATTGATTGGTCCGTCAACAGCCTCCATCCCCTGCTCTTTAAGCCACGCAACCGCTGTATCGAACAACAGGTTGGCAACTTGCTGATCGTCTGTACACTCAAAAAAACCGATGCCTCCGGTTGGTTGATCAAAACTGTACGAATAGGTATCGGTGACAAAAGCAGCAATACGCCCGACGACTCGGCCATCTTTTTGGACCAGCCATCGACGGGCCGATCCGTTTTTTAACGCATTATTTTTTTGGGGATCGAAAATATTTTCGACCATCATCCGAAGAGGAGGAACCCAATTGGGATCATTCTTATAAATCGTGTAGGGCAGCTGATGAAACGCGTCGATCGATCTTTTATCGTCTACCTGAATTATTTGCATGGAGATCTGTTATCTAATTCCGCCCGAAAGTAATACATCCGTGCGAAAATAAAAAGCAGGAGTTCATCCCCCTGCTTTCTGAATTATCGTTTCTATTTTAATTTTTAGTCGCGGCGAGCAGCCAGTTTGGCCAGCAAACGAAGAATCTCGAGATACAACCATACCAAGGTTACCATCAAGCCAAATGCCCCGTACCACTCCATAATCTTAGGAGCTCCGGATTGTGCACCTCGCTCAATGAAATCGAAATCGAGGATCAGGTTTAAAGCAGCAATCACAACCACCAAAAGGCTGAAACCGATGCTAAAGTTCCCGGTTCCGTGCAGAAACCCCAGGTTTGCGCCAAACATACCGGCGATAAAACTAACCAGGTACACCAGAGCAATACCTCCGGTTGCAGCCACAATACCCATGACCAGCTTTCCGCTTGCGCGGATGGTTCCGGAACGGAATAAAAACAGCATCACAAAGAAAACGCCCAGCGTTAAAGCGACAGCCCGCATAACCAGACCAGGATACTGAACTTCGAAAAAGGCAGAAATTCCACCCAGAAATAAGCCCTCGAAAACAGCATACAAGGGAGCAGTTATGTGCGAGCTCTGCGGACGAAAGGTTGTGACCAGAGCAGTAATAAAGCCACCAATTCCACCGCCGATCAACCACAGCGACACCGCCGAAAAAGCAGCTTCAGTTGTCGAATAATCGTAAGCCCCAAAAAATTTGCGCCAGGTAAACAAAGCCGCAAATGTTACAATCAATAACATCAGCCCGGTTTTATTCATGGTGCCGTTTACAGTCATAACACCACTATCGGCGGATGTTCCCAAACGGCTAAAAACTGAACTTCCGAAAACCGGATTCGATGATTTAGTAAAATTCATATTCAATCAATTTAATTTTCGCGAAAACTATCTATAAAAATGATGCCAAACAGCGTCTGAAAAACCAAAACTGCCGAAACAGCAGTTTCCTGTAACATCTGTTAACATTGCTGCCAAAATAATCTTCGGCTATCGGCATTAAGCCATGTCGGCATTCAAATCGGCGATATCTTCCAGCAGTACTGATGCAATTTTCCGGGCCTGTTCTTCTTCCATCTCATTCACCTGGTTCAAAAACGACTCGCACGATTGACGCAAATCGTCGTTCCGGTTTATCAGAGCAGTCATGGTCCGATAGAACACCTGCCCCAGCTGCGGGTCTTTCGCCAGGGGCGCCATCACCGCAAAGAACGGCTCGAACATTTCGTTGATGGCTTTTTTGTCGACCATTGCCAGACGGCCAATCAACTGCAAACCGGCATAATGCACCAGATATTTTTTCCCGCAACAATATTCAAGGGCTTTCACAAAAGCAAACTTCGAATGCACAAACAAATTCGCCACCAGTTGCTCAATCAGCTCAATATTCTCGGTGCTTTTGGTCCAAAAGTCCATTTGCTCTTCAGTCATGGCGTCGGGCACTTCCAGCATACTGGCTAAAATCATGGTTTCGCGCCAACCTTTATTCCAAAGCTTCAAAGCTAAAAGATGGTTCTTCTCATAACTCCGGCCCAACTCGCGAAGGTGAATAATGGAAGCTCCCCAGTTCACCTTGTATTTCACCCCCATCTTTTTCATTAGGGCTACCGTTTCGCCATTTTTACGCAGCCGAATTTTGGCCAGAATTTCCTGAAATGTTTTTTCCGTTGCCGGATCGTCCAATAAAATATCCATATCAATAAATTATACACTCAACCAAATAAAATACGAGCAGCAAAAGTAATGAATAAATCAGCTGGCGGGTTAAATTCTGATAACTTGACCAGGAGATTCCCAGCTTTGCTTTAACGGCATACGAAAGCCCTATCTTTTCGGCTAAATAGGCGACAACTGTTGCCCAGGCGACGCCGGAGATTCCCCAGAAACGAACCAAGAGCAAGCTCAGACAGGCATTCAGCAGCAGCTCGAACAGGGAAGCCCGCCAGATAAGATCGGTCTGCTTCAGCCCGATTAGAATCGTTTGCGGAAAAAGCAGGCGACTTATAATCAACAACAGGTAAATATTAAATACGGTCGCACTTTCGGAAAAACCAGCATTAAAAAATAGCGGGAAGAACAGATGACTGGTAAGCAAAAGTACGGCGGATAGCGGGAACAGGTAATTCGCCATTTTCGACGATTCCTTGCGAATCCTTGTCAAGCTGCGATCGACCGGGCCACCGCCGGCAAAAGCGGGCAAAATGGCATTGCTAAACGCATTGGCCAACAGCGACACCAAAGGCAACTCGCGCGCTCCGAAGCGAAAAACAGCAAAAACCTGTTCGTCGTAACGCGACCGAATGATAAATCCATCGACATATTGAGCGGACCCACTTAGCAAGGCTGAAAGCACCAATGGATACGACAGTCGGATATGTTCTTTTTGATAAGCCCAAGAGAAACGAAAAGGCAGCCCGCGCAGAACAAACAGCCACAAAACAACATAGCGTACAAGTGCCCAGCCAACAAGCCCGCGGATACAACCATCAATCCCGAAATGAAAAAAAACAGGTAAAAGCACCGCCACCAGCATCAGTGCAGCGCTAAAAATGCCATAGGCAATGAGCCAGCTGGTACGTTTTCGCACCAGAAAATAGTTTTCAGTCAGGCTCGCCGGCCCCGAAAAAAACAGAAAACAAGCAAGCATCCACAATTGCGATGAGCCATTACCGCCAACAAGCCCGGGAAACCAGATTCCCCCTACCGAGAACACCAAAGCTCCGGCAAAAACAGAGAGAACGGTCAGCAGCAAAAAAGCATTGAAGAAACCAATCCCGACCTGGTTGTCGTCCTCGTACAAGGGAAGCAAACCGCGCAACAAGCCATTCAACCAAAAGAAACTAACACTGCCGGCTATGAACAAGAATTGCTCATACAGACCAATAGCACCGATCCCCAAGGTACTTTTAGCCATCACAACACCAATCAGGATCATGCTGCCGTAGCGCATCAGCTGATTGAGCTGCATGGCGGTGATGGTTGTTAGTTTGAGCTTCATCCCCCAAAGCTAAAATTTAGGCCTTTTACTACCAACTGAAAACTTCGATAAAGTGACACCGCCGGCGGGCTATTCATTTTTAAATGAAGGAAACTGCCAGAACCATTTATTTGGGCAAATTTCAGATGCCCCTACCCGGCAAAAATCATGAAGACATTGCCCCCAAAAAACAAGCGAATAGCTAAAAGTACTCTCACTCAATAATTTGTTAAAACAGTGAAAAATCACCGCAACAGCGGGCTGCTGATAACGGCACAAAAAAATTAAAATTTCCGTCTTTTTTTTCATCAAACTATAGGACGAATAAAAAAAGCGTATATCTTTGCAGCACCTTAAACAAAGGGAAACAAATAGAAATGATGGCCCGTTCGTCTAGCGGTTAGGACGCCAGGTTTTCATCCTGGTAGCAGGGGTTCGATTCCCCTACGGGCTACGCAAAAAGAAGAATCAGCAACGGTTCTTCTTTTTTGTTTTTAGCACTATTCGATTGCCACAACAGAGGCAAACAAAGCTCCCAAAAAACAGCAACAGACCACCCGGCTATCGGGCAGTCTGCAAACAGTATTTTCTCGTTCCAAAATCCGAACGACTAACAACCTCCCTGTACTCTTTTCTTCTTTTTAGTTTTGGTAACCGGAGGTAATGCGGCCGGAGCTTCCTGCGTGCTGGTTGCCGGAACAATTGCTCCGCCTCCCAGGGCAGCACCTGCTCCTTTTCGGAAATCGTATTTGGCAAACTCTTCATTGGGGCTGGTTTGTGCCGGCATTTCCGGGTTCATAATGGTTTCGACCCAATAATTGAGTCCCCCTTGTAAGACGTAATTATTTCGATAACCCAACTGACGGGTAATCATCCACGCCTGGTTAGCCTTATTGGAACTGTTGGAGTAAAAGACATTCATTTTCACATCCTGATTCAGATAATCGGTGTACTCCGCATCCAGCAAACTTTCGATCGGGACATTGATAGCACCGGGCAAACTGAATTTTTCAAATTCGGCGCGGCTACGCACATCAATCAGCTGCAAGGTGGGATCTTTCTGAATCAACATATCCGCAATTTGATCGGGATGTACAAATTGTAATTCTTCTTTCACCTCATCGAGCAACTGATCGGCCGTTAAACGATAGGGCTTGGTGGTATTTTCGGGAATGGCAGCTATAATCAACCCAAGAGGAACAATCACGCTGGCCAGTATTAATCGTGCTTTCATACTTTCTGTTTTTAACGTTGATTGATGGTATAATCTTTCCGTGCAAATTTCTTTTCGGCCCATTCGCCGACCCAGAACATGGCCAAAGCCACCAAAATAATCAGCAACATGAGTACGCCTCGCGACAGCCCCAGCCAATCGCTCAGCAGCGGGCTGCCCATAAACTCGGCCTTATAAAAACTTTCCCACAGCGGGTAGCCTTCGGCAAACGCAAAAATGCCGATAAAGATTCCGCCAATGAAAGCCAGTGCGTCTATTTTGCCAATAGCTGCGGCGCAGAACGAGGTTCCCGGGCAATAGCCCCCCATGATAAAACCTGCCCCCATGATGACGCCTCCGCCAATAGCCGACCACAAAAAAGTGGGATTGATATAGATGTAACTAAGATCGATCCAACCGAAAAGGCTCATAAACAAAAGGGCCAGGCCTCCGGTAATGGCGGCCGTAAAAAACACCTTAAGCACCGTAGTGTCGTAGCCGTAGAACATACCCGCCAGGCGACGACTGCTGGAGAATCCGTTTTGCTCGAGAATAAATCCGAAAGCAATGCCAATGAAGAATGCAATCAGAAAATTTGTATTGGGTGAAATTATTTCGTTGACAATTAATGGTCCCATAATTGTAAGATTTGAGTGTTCGAATATCAGAAAATTAGAATAGCAATTAATCAATTATCACTAATCAATGACTACAGCCACAGCTTGCGGGCAAACCAGGCTAAGGCAAAAGCAGTTCCGAAGATGGCCGCCATCGTAATAAATCCGCCTGCCGACAGCACCGACATCCCCGTTAGCGCCGAACCACTAGTACAGCCACGGCCCAGCTGCGCGCCAAAGCCAAAGAAAATACCACCGATAACAGCAAAGATGACGCGGATCCGACTGCTCACATTCGGTCCTCGCTCTACCTTGAAATGCAACCGCCCGGCCAAAGCCCCCGACAGGAAACCGCCAACCAACACGCCCAGCATCTCGAATACCAGCCACGACTTGAGCGGATGCTCATGGGTTGAGCCGTACTCCTGATAAAACAACGCATTTTCGGCATGCGAGGGTGCCACCGTTTCGACACCGGCAACAATAACAGACTTAGCAGCACCGCTGGCCCCCAACCCGCGGCCCGACACCCAGAAGGCCACTGCCAACACCAATCCCAGCAGCACACCGCCGAGATAGGGATTCATATATTTTTTCGGTTCATTCATCTCAAATAGATTTTTAGGTTATTGGATTTCAATCATTCGTCATACAAACATCATTTTTCGTTTCGCTAGAACTGCCGAAATTCGGCGACTGCCCCATCAATACAACCACCGGCTAAACTGCCCGGCATAAGCAATAATGAAGCGCAGCATCAAGCTACCAAACAACACCAAAGCCACAGGCAGATAAACCGGTATTTTTTTGTGTCGAAGCTCCAGAATTTCGAGGAATGCCGGGACAACCATGCCCAACATCACCACAAAAATCCAGAATGGTGCAGTGTAAGGCCCCCCCAGGAACAAACCGGAAGCTTCGATTTGCACCTGCGTACTGGCACGAAAGCCCATAAACATGTGAATGATTAGAAACAGTTCGATGCCGATGAGCATCAAATCGATGCGGGCAAACAACAGACGTTCATCATGACTTCGTGCAAACAGAATAATCGTTGCTGCTCCGGCCGACAAGCCCGAAGCAAGAAACAAGGGGCCCAAAATCGAGGTATTCCAAAGCGGGCGTGCATTGAAGGCTGAAAACAGAATACCGGTATAAATCCCCAAAATCAGAGATAACACGAGCATCACCCAAGCGAGCCCAACCTTATTCTTCACAAAAAAGCCATTCAAATCTTTCAGGATGATATTCTTCCACTCCCATTTCGGAAAAAATTCCTGAATATGAATGGCAAGCCAGATCACACTGATGGGCGTAATTGCCATCAAGGTCCAGGCACCCCACGACATGGGCGACTCCAGTTTAATGGTGGTATACAATTGCCAGAAATACAACTTATGGCGCAAATCGAGAAATAAAGCAGCCAGGCCGATTATCAGCAAAAAAGGCACAACAACCGGCGCCCGGCGTACAGCTCCCGCATAGCGTTCCTCCTTACCCAAGATGGTGTACAAAGCCGCAAAAAACAAGATTCCGGCAGTCAAACCACCCAAAAACAAGTAAAGCGGAATATGCCAGTGCCAAATTTCGAGATGCGGATCAATATGGGCATTCATGCGTCCGCTGGTGATTAGTTCTTCTCGCATAGTTCTGTTGGTTTAGATCAGGTAAAAAACATGAGGCCTGGTTCCTGCTTCGGGGATCAGGCTTTTATACTTTCGCTTTTTCAGCACCTTGGATACCTCGCTGTTCGGATCGTCCAAATCGCCGAAATACATGCACTTGGTCGGGCAAACAGCAACACAGGCCGGCTGCTCGCCCAGCTTAATACGGTGATCGCAAAATGTACATTTATCCACATAGCCATCGGGATGCGAGTAACGCGCATCGTAGGGACAACTGGCAATACAGGCACCGCAACCAATACATTTGTGCTGGGTAACCTTCACAATACCGCCCTCAACATAATGGCTGGCACCGGTGGGACAACAACGCACACAGGGCGAATTATCGCAATGATTGCATCGTTCCGAGCGGATCTCGATTTCCAGTTGCGGATAGGTTCCGTCAGTAACTTCCACAATCCAGTCGCGGCAATAGCCAATGGGCACCATATTTTCGGTTTGGCAGGCCACCACGCAATCCGCGCAGCCGACACATTTTTTAGTATCAATAGCCATGGCGTATCTCATGATTCCACCTCACTTTCTTTTTCAAATCGAAATGTTACAAAGTTTCCACGCATACCGGTTCCGCCCATAATCGGATCGACCAACACGCGGGTAATCAGTTGCGAGTCACTGGCTCCGCGACCATGCGCCCGGCTCAGCTGTTTATGATTATGGCCGAAACCATGCACCATATATACCGAATCGAAGCGGATACGCTCGGTTATCCGGACCTTAATGGGAAAATCGGAGACGACACCATCCTGGTTTTGCAGGTAAACCTCCTGTCCGGCAGTTAAGCCCCACTCTTTGGCCACCTTCGGATTCACCCAGACCACATTTTCATCCATCAGATCTGTCAGGTTGGGATTATTAGCCGTACGGCTGAAGGTGTGCATTGGTGCCCGCCCGTAATTAAGACGATAATAGCCTGCAGGCGGCTCCTGATGTGGAGTATAGACCGGCAACGGGTCGAAGCCTTCTTCAGCAAAAGCAGTCGAATACAATTCAATTTTACCGGTATTGGTATAAAACTCTTTGTCTTCCCCATCCTGAAAATACAGCGGACCGTATTCGCGCGGCAGGTTTTTCACCCCAATCCGTTTCATTTCGTCGAGCGACGAACCGATTTGTTTGAGTTGCCAATCCAGCGAATCCTCAAAATTTTCCCAGGCAAAATAATCACCCAGTCCCATTTTGCCCGCCAGCTTTTTGGCAATCCAGTAGGCTGGTTTGGTATCGTAAAGCGGATCGGTTGCAGGCATGCGCAGTGCCACATTGGGCACCCGCCCCTGAACAATGCGAAGATCATCCCAGCGCTCCAGGTAAGTGCACTCGGGGAGCACAACATCGGCATAACCGGTAATTTCCATGGGCATGGTATCCACCACCACCAGCAGGTCGAGGCTTTTAATGGCTTCCAGTGTTTTTTGTTTATCGGGCAGGGTCATAATCAGGTTGGTGCCATTAACAATCCACCCTTTAATATGGCAGTCCATCCGAACCGACGGAATCGTAGCCTCACAAACTCCGTTAGCCAACGCCAGATCTGCCAGTCGGAACTTTCCATCCATTGCGTCGCGCCAGGTACGAGCTGGTTTGGGAAATGGCGGATGCGGGTAATCAGGCACTTCAGCCTTCTCAGGCACAAAGAAACCACCTCGTCGCCCCCACGAACCGAGCAGCGCATTCAGAATAGCCACTGCCCGCAAGCGCTGTGTGTCGTCGCCATACCAGGTAACATGGCGCCCCGGATGAACAATCACCGAAGGAGCTGCATTGGCCATCTCGCGGGCTGTTTCGCGAATCACATCCGGTTTAATCGTCGTAATTCCGTAAGCCCACTCGGGCGTGTAGCTTTTTACATGTTGCTTTAGCTGCTCAAAGCCATAGGTATATTTCTCAACATACTCTTCGTCGTACCAATTATTCTCGATGATCAGATGAATCCAACTTAACAGCAACGCAAGATCGGTAGCGGGTTTTATGGGCAGCCAGAATTTGGACTTGCTGGCCGCTGTTGAAAAACGCGGATCAACAGTGATTATCGTTGCTCCTTTATCAATAGCGTCCGACATTTCCTGCACCTGTCCGTTGTGCATATTCTCGCCCAGATGTGAGCCAATCAGCACCAGACAGCGCGTGTCCCGAATGTCGGTCGGTTCGGGAGAGTTCAGCCCCTCGCCATAAGTGGCAATAAAAGCGACCTCGCGGGGTCCGCGACATTGCGCGTACGATGGCGCCGCAATATTCCCCGAGCCAAATGCTTTCAACAAGGTTCCGAAGTAATGGCCGCCACTACCATGCGTGAGCAAGGCCGTGCACTCAGCTCCGTGTTCCTGCTTAATTTTTGCCAGTCCTTTGGCAACCACATCCAGTGCTTCATCCCAGCTGGCTTCCCGAAATGTTTGTTGCCCATCCGCTCCGGCAACACGGATCAAAGGTGTTTTCAAACGATCCTGATCGTAATACATGCCAACACCTCCTGTTCCGCGCGGGCAAAGCCGTCCGTTGCAGTTTGTGTCGTCATCGTTTCCAACAATTTTTTTGATGTTTCCTTCCTGATCCTTGTATACCCAACCAGCACATTTCCAAAAACAAACTTCGCAATAAGTGGAAGTCCGTACAGAACCAACAGGTCGCATGTTACTGAAAGGCGTTTTATTGAAATCGGGCCTGGCCGAGCGCAACTGATGTGCTCCAAATAAAAGGCCTGCAGCACTCAAGGAAGAAATTTTTATAAAATCCCGACGTTTGTGAGCCATAGTTAGATTGATTTAGTCACATAAACATACAAAACTATCGATATAGCAATATGTGATTATTTCAATATGTTTTACAGCAGCCATTACTACTTACTGCAACCAGGCAGAGGAAAACCACTACTACACTGACTACCAACCAACAAACAAAACACGTCGCTTTTATTTAGAAAGTCTACAAATAAGAAAAAGAAATAATCTAGAATGATTCAACACAATAGCTTGATTAACAGCATTTAGCAGATATTGATCTTTCGTTCACAAGTCAACCATCGCGTTTAAATTCCGGAATAAATCAGGATATCTTTTCAACAGCCCATCAACAGCCACTTCCCGAGCGTGACAGCTGCGAATAACCTGCTGAACCCGGTAGTTTCCAGCCATCAATTTTATTTCTAATAGCGAAGCCACCTCCTTCCTATACAGAGCAACCAGGGGTTCAATCCCGTTTTGATGAACAGGAACGACCACATCGGCACCCTGTCGTTCTGCCAGGAGCAAACTAAACAACTCGGGAACCACAAAAGGTACGTCGCAACTAACGACCATGTTATAATTAAAACGGGACTCAGACAGTGCGGCATGCAAACCGCCAAGCGGGCCGCAATTGTAAAAGCTGTCGGGAACGGTCTTCAGTCCAAACTGCTCATAATCCGGATCGTTCGTGCTAATAATTATCTCGGAGCAAAGCGGGCGCAGTAAATCGATTGCATACTGTGCGAGCAATTTCCCCCGATACATCATTAAACCTTTATCTGTTCCCATTCGGGAGCTTTTTCCTCCTGCCAGGATGATGCCGCCAAACTGTTCTGTCATCTGTTTGGATTTTTTTCGATTTAACCGAAGTTCGGAAAATCCGGGATAAATCAAAAATTGCTATCTTTCGTACAAACCGTAAAAACCATTCTGTTGAACATCTGAATTTAAACCACCGAACTATGAACAGAAGAAGAAGAAAAGACCATGGCAACCTGATCGCCTTTGCAATTGGAGCTATCCTGATTTTGCTTTTGCTGCTGGTTTATTTTTCGTAGATCGAAAGAATGCGATAGAGCAATCGCACTTGCACGAAGATCAGCATCCAGCATAGCGATGGAAAGCCTTGTGTTTAACACACCCCAAAAGCACCAGTCCTTTAGGAGAACAGGTGCTTCTTTCTGAAAGTCTTACCACCCAAAGGCGCTAAGCCGCATTGCCAACAACTGGTTTTGAATAGCTGTGGAACGACAACCCAACAACTTTTGAAAACAACGACAACAGCATCGTCGAAAATTGTAGACTTTCATTCCTGTTGGTGATTCCCATGAATCATGAATGTTTTTTTCTGAAAGTTTTATTACGCAGAGGCGCTAAGCCGCATTGCCAACAACTGGGTTTGATTAGAGGTGGAGCGACAACCCGACAACTTTTGAAAACAACGACAACAGCATCGTCGAAAAACAGTGAACTTTCATTCCTGTTGGTGATTCCCGGGAATCAGGTTGTTCTTTTCACAAGCGCACACAAACCTGCGGTTGATCAGGCAAAGCCCGGAAGATCGCTTTGGCGTCTGCTTCATTCAAAATCAAACTTATCGAAGGGCGATAGTCCGGCTGTTTAAAACGGATGGTCTTTTGCAAGTCGGTCTTCGCCTGTTTCAAATCCTGCTTCCACCAAAACTGTTTACTTTGCAGCCACTCGCTTCTCGCGTCAGTATCCACTCCTTCAATTTTCAGCACGATCTGATTATCCAGGGTGAGCATCCAGTGCACAATCTCCTGCCGGGTGGTAGCAATAATATGCTGCTGATTGGCATATTCCACACTGTCGCGCGGAGCTTTCTTCACAACCAATGGTGACCGTGCAATTGTCGACAAAAGGCTGGTCCCTCGGGCCGGCTCTCCAAAATAATGATGGTATGCCCCGATATTCAAGCGCCGGAACAACTCGTCGATTTGAAAGTCGATCAATTTCGAACTTTTCAGAACCACACCTTTTAGTTCCAGTTGCAGTACACTATCTTTCAGGTTTACTGACAAGCTGATGGAGTCGGCTTTTGTAAGCTGAAAGCGACTCTCGAGCCAGGTTTTATCCCGATAAAGCGTGCAGGTTTCCGCATCCGGTTCAGCAGCAACCGAAAGCAGCCTTACATCCTCCTGCTGGTAAAGCATTTTCACATAATTCCGCACAGCAATGATCGACAAAACCACATATTGGACGGCTACCAACAACAAGATTACTGAACCAAAAATTGTGATGAATTTTCGTTCTTTGGACTTTCTCATCTGCGTATATTTTTCGGGATTCATTTTTCAATAAATTGTTAGATTTTCAGACCACAAAGCACTTATAATGCTATGATCCAGCGCGCTTTGACATCCCAAGCCACAAGTCCACAAAGCACAAAAAGCCAGCCAATTGCAACAATTCAAGGAGCTATTCATTTTAGTAAATAAACACTTTTGCCCCCACGGGCAGCGTCTTATAGACGGCCTCCAGATCTTCATCATTTAAACGGATGCAGCCATGAGTTACCGGCTGTCCCAAAAATCGCTGATAAAGCGTTCCGTGAATCAAATAGCCATTGCCCAGCGCCAGGGCATAATCGCCCAGCACACCATATTCGTAACGACTGGGCGAGTCGGCCGGCGGCACCGGCAAGCCCTCCTCCACAAACGCCCAATCGGGTTTGCGCCATACGGGATCAGTAATTTTCCCCTTCACCGATAAAACCCCTTTGGGCGTTTCGAACACCCAATGTTTTTGCTGATCGGTTTCGAGCCGGATATAGCTGCCAGTAGAGCAAAGGCCCTGACGAATCAGTTTTTTGTTTCGATACAGTTCAAAGGTATTATTGGTGGTGTTCACGATCAGGTACATTCCTCCTGGAGTCAACCGATCCATCTTCTTTTGCAAGCGGCCAATATCTGCAGTCAGCTCCTGCGAACCGGGCATGGCGGCCATTACCGCGCTGCTGTCGGTAGCCAGGCGGTACAACAAAGGCTGTTTTGTAAGCCATGGCGTGGCTCCGAAAACCAGCCACAAAAACAGCAATAGCACACCGACCAGCGTCAGCACGAAGCCTAACCATCGCCACAAAGGCTTCGCTAAAATAAGCTTGAAACCATCTTCTTTTACCGAATCAATTTCTCTTTTCATCCTTCAATTCCAAGCGATTAAATCATTACTCCCCAAGAACTTCATTCAACGGCCGAACAGATCCGACGATGAAAACAGGAGTGCCGACCGACACCAGCCGAAACAGGGCATCCATATCCTGATTATGCAATGCAATACAGCCATCGGTCCAATCAACGCCTTTGCCTCCCATCCCGTGAATTTCAATCAAACTACCGATATCCGCTTTGGCCGACAGGCTGCCATTGCGTTTGGCTGCTGCAAAGCGCGCCCGGTCTCGGTCATTGGGGTAGTTCAGCAACAAAGCTTTATAAAATTTTGTCTGTCCGCCGGCTTTCTTTCGGCTTATCCGGTATACGCCTTCGGGCGTCGCCTTATCTCCCTTTCGTTGCTTATCGCCCAGCCAGTTGATGCCTAACTCAACGTCAAAAGTTCGAATGATCTTTCCAGTCTGATAAACAACACAGCGATGTGCCAATTTATCGACCAGGATAACCTTCTGGCCTCCATTCGATTGTCGGATAGCCTGCTGAGTCTGTTTTTGCCAACTGCTGTGTGCTCCGAACCATGCACGAACTAAGGCTTCTGCTTTTTCATTGGAATGATGCAGCAAGCCCTCAGCCTCTGCAAGATGCGCTTCCGCCTCGTTAAACCGGCGGTTCTGCCACGAGAACTTCGCTTCGGCCAACTTCATCACTCCCCTGTTATGGTTCCGGGTTACTGCGGCCGGGAGCGGCAAATGCTTATAGTACCGATCGTAAAGACGGGACTGGTTTTCAGCCTCCTGCAAGGCTTGTTTAAGTCGATTATCGGCCGAGGCAGCTCTTCGGCCGGAGAGCTCGCCAGCCTCAACAGCTTTACGGAGGGTTTGTGCCACCCAGTATTCAACGGTCGAATAATTACGCGCCAAAATAAACCGATCATTCTCCACAGCCCAGTAATGCATCGCCGAGTCGTAGGCCGTCTTCGCTTCAACATAAGCCTCGCTCGCATACCGGACTGCATTTGTATTTTGCGCAGCGAGCAATGCTTCACGAGCTGTTTTCAACCCGGAAACCGGCGGCTGCGGCCGTTGATAAACTGCCAACACAACCAACAACACAACGATTGCCACAGTCCCCAAGGACCAGACAAGCTTCCGCTTTAGCCTCCGCATAAACATCGCATTAAAAAAATCCCCGGGCACAATTCTCCCGGGGAAATTCTATGGTTACTACAGCTCTAAAAAATGGATGAGCTTATCGCTTTTTGTTTTTGGCATACTTTGCAATCACTTCGCTCAGCTCAGCGTTTATTGCATCGCCTTTTTCCTTAGCAGCCTTAGCTTTATCAAGTGCTGCCATAAAGTTATCAGCAGCTACCAGCTCAGACACTTCTGTCAGCGAAGTTTCAACCAGTCCATTGTCGCCTTTAATAGCTTCCAAAGCAGCGGCACCTTCTTTTCCTTTCGGAGCCTGCGCAATCAACGCATTGTTCGAAGCCAGCAGCTTGGTCACATCAGTTTGCAGAGCGATCACTTCCTGTTTTACCTCTTCTTTGCGTGTTTCAGCCTTCACTTTCGTGTCAGCAGCCAGCTGGCTAACCACAGCCAATTGAGCTTTTACGCCATCAAAATTCTTAAACAATTTTCCGTTTTGAGCTTCAATGCTTTCGTTAACTGCAAGCATCGAATCCTGCAATGCGGCGAAATCTTCAGCAACATAAACAGAAGCACCGGCCGTATTAGCAGCTTCAATTGCGGCATTAACTGCATCAATTTCAGCTTGAGGAACTTTTCCGCAGCTACTAAACAAGACAGCGATACTGACAGCTGTCAACGCAATCATCAACTTTTTTTTCATCGTCAAATAAGTAAAATTTAATTTTCTGTATTAAAATTCAACCCAATGCTTAAATTCGTTTTATCTATGGCATTTCGGATTGAAATTTCCATTTAGACGGAAGGAAAACCGGAAGTAACGCCGAAGAGGAAAAAATATTTCTAATTTATTTTTATTCGCTTTTATGCACCTGGATCAGCACAAACATCTGAATGACGAAGAGCTGGTTGCGCGAATCATTCACGAAGGGAAAACCGAGCTTTTTGAGCTACTGTACAAGCGATACTTTTTTAAGGTGGTCGACAAAAGCTACAGTTTTATCAAAAATAAAAGCATGGCCGAAGATTTTGCCAACGACATTTTAGCCAAAGCTTACGAGAAACTTCCGGGCTTCAAAGGCAATTCGCTTTTTTCGTCGTGGCTGTATGCTATCACCTACAACTACTCCATCGATTACTTGCGGTTAAAAAAGAAACTCCACTACCCGAATTGGAACAGCGAAAATGAAATCCCCGATATCCCCGACGAGTCGGAAGCCGATCTGGAGGAAATGAGCTACGACAAACTTCTGATCATTTTAGAGAGGATTCACCCCGAAGAAAAAGCATTGTTGCTGATGAAATATCAGGACAATTTGCCGGGAAAAGCCATTGCCCAAACGCTGCGCATCAGCGAGGATGCTGTAAAAATGCGGCTTAAAAGAGCTCGCACACGCGTTATTTACCTTTATCAATCGATGCTCGAAAAAGATTAAGTCCCCCTTACTTTGATCCGGATCAACGTCAAAAACAGACACAAAACAGAACACCATGGACGCTAAACATTTTTTCACAAAACTATTCTCCGCCAATAAAAGCACACACACGCCTCCCGTTGTGTTGACTCGGTTTAACCAGCAATTTGAGCACCCGTTGAATGTTGAATGGCAAAAAATCGGCGATCAGTTCGAAGCTCTTTTTTACAAGAACGAGCTGGAACATATCGCCCGCTATGCTCCAACAGGCGAAATGACCAACCTTAAAGTGAATCTTCCCCTGGAGCAGCTACCGGAAAACATCGAAGCCGAAGCAAAAAAACATGGTGAACTGATGAATGTGATCCGAATTGAAAACGGAAAAATCCTCAAATTCGAGCTGATTGTGCGCGACCGGCAGATGAATCGATATTTTCTTTTAATTTCTCACGAGGGGGAAGTCATTGAAAAAGAAAAGCTTTAAAAAGCCGCTGAAAAAAATTTAAGCGCGGCGACTAAAAAATACTTGCACGGATCAGAAATATTATACTATATTTGCACCCGCAAGCAAAACGGTGGTTGTAGCTCAGTTGGTTAGAGCGTCGGATTGTGGTTCCGAAGGTCGCCGGTTCGAGACCGGTCTTCCACCCCAAAACAAAAGGATGTCAGAAATGGCATCCTTTTTTCGTTTTAAAACTCTCCTCCAAATTTTCAGCCAATAAAAACTTAATTTTGCATCTCGAAACTGAAACATGACGATGCAAAACAACAATCTTAAATACTATGGTGCGGCCCTGTTAGCAATGTTCTTCTGGAGCTTTTCGTTTGTCTGGTTTAAAATTGCCTACCGCGGCTACGAGCCCATGACCGTTGTCCTGATCCGTTTATGCCTGGCCACAGCAATCATGTTCGTAATCGCCAAACTTATCGGCAAGCTGCAGCCCATACAAAAAGGCGATTGGAAGTGGATGTTCCTGCTCTCGTTTTTTGAGCCTTTCCTGTATTTTATGGGTGAAAGTTTTGGGTTGAAATACGTATCCCCGACGGTTGCCGCAGTAATCGTGGCTACCATCCCTCTATTTACGCCCTTGGCCGCGCTCTATTTCCATAAGGAAAAAATGAGCTGGGCCAATTTCACGGGGCTGCTCATTTCGTTTGCCGGCGTTTCGTTGGTTGTGCTCGACAATTCGTTTCAGTTTTCCGCCTCGCCACTTGGAGTGGCCCTGGAGTTTCTGGCCGTGTTATCGACACTGGGCTATGCCATCATCCTGAAAAAACTAACCCACAACTACAACGGCTTCACCATCATCAGCTATCAAAACCTGTTCGGATCAATCTTATTTCTCCCCTTTTGGCTGGTCTTCGAAGCCGGAAAAACATTTCAGACTCCTTTCCACCAGGAAGCATTTATGGCCATCGTCAAGCTGGCTATCTTTGCCTCCATCTTGGGCTTCATTTTCTTTACCTACAGCATCCGCAACCTGGGCATCAACAAATCGAACATGTTCATCAATACCATGCCGGTATTTGTGGTTATCTTCTCCTTCTTCATCCTGGGCGAAGAAATTAACATCCAGAAGATCACCGGGATCGTTGGGGTTATTGCCGGGCTGTTTATTGCTCAGCTAAAGCGACGAAAAATAAAAGCCATCAAAAAGGTTGAAATTTCCAACATCGAAATCTAATTTTACCAGCTCACGCAAACACTTTGCCCGCTTAGCTGTTTGGTTATCGCAGTATGAGAAGTAGAAAGCATATTAATTTAGTCGTTCTGGTGTTTTTGCATCTGTTGCTGTTTGCCTACCCCATGGCAAGCAAAACGCTGCATACCCACGAGCAGACACACCAATGCAACTGCGACAGCCATACCGCCGGCGCTGCAATAACAAAGCAGGCTGAGCACTGTTTAATCTGCGACTTTGAGCTACTCAGCTTCGTAGCCGAGCCAGCCTACCGACCAACAGCAGGTCCCTTAAGTTTTCCGGTTTTAGTTTTTGCATCACCCGCAATATTCCATCCGGAACCGCCCCGGCATTACTCACTCCGCGGGCCTCCGATAGCCTGATTTCCACAATTTTAAAACTTCAACAAAAAACAGTTCATGCCTTATTCAAGGGGTGAACCTCATTTCGTGCGCAACAGTACAATGTTTCGCCATGCACTATTGTTGCCAAAAATAACCCGATATAAACATTGATATCTCATTCATGAAACATTCTATATTAACCGTATTAGCTGTACTTTTTCTACTTCTACGGAACACCGTAGCATTACCCATTGAAAATACCGGAAAAACAAGCCTCAGCGGATCAGTACTGGACGCAGAGACCCGGGAGCCTCTTCCGGCTGTTACCATCTATTTCCCCGAAATAAAAACCGGCACGCTAACCGACGAGCAGGGAAACTTTCAGCTCCACAACTTACCACAGGCCAGATTAACCGTTCAACTTAGTTTGATTGGCTACGAATCGATATCGAAGATGCTGGATCTGAAAACCATCAACTCGGTCAGTTTTGAGCTGAGCGAAGCAATCACCGAGATCAGCGAAGTGGTCATTACCGGGCAACCGGGACTGATTGAGCAGAAAAGAACGGCCTCGCCTATCAGCGTTGTTCCGAAAACAGAACTCCTGCAAAATACCTCGACCAACATTATCGATGCGCTGGCTAAACAGCCGGGCGTATCGCAAATCACAACCGGAGCAGGCATTTCCAAACCGGTAATCCGGGGACTTGGCTACAACCGGGTGATTGTAATCAATAATGGTATCCGCCAGGAAGGTCAGCAATGGGGCGACGAGCACGGTGTTGAGATCGACGAATACGGGGTCAACCATGTTGAAATTCTGAAAGGACCGGCCAGCCTGGCTTTTGGATCCGATGCCATGGCCGGGGTCATCAACCTGATTTCGGCACCCACCGTTCCCGAAGGAAACATCCGGGGAGCAGTTATGACCAACTACCAGACCAACAACGGGCTGTTCGGTTACTCAGCCAATGCCGCCGGTAACAACGAGGGCTTTATCTGGGATGCCCGCATTAGCGGCAAACGAGCTCACGACTATCAAAACAATATTGACAATTGGGTTGAAAACTCGGCCTTCCGCGAAAATGCTGCCAGCCTGCTGGTCGGGCTAAACCAGTCGTGGGGCTACTCGCACCTAACGCTCAGCCTTTACAATCTGGAACCGGGCATCGTTGGCGAAGGACATCATCACCACGACGGAGAAACAGCCGAAGAACACGAACAAGAACGAAAGCCGAAATCGTACCAACCGGAAGCACCCTTTCAAAAAATAAACCATTATAAGATGGCGTGGAACAGCAAGCTTTTTGTCGGACAGGGCAACCTTCAAACCACGCTCGGTTTTCAACAGAACAACCGCAAAGAGTTTGAGTCGGCCGATGCGTACGGGCTTTACTTTAAGCTGAACACTTTGAGTTACGATCTGAAGTACACCCTGCCAACGGCCAACAACTGGACACTAACAGGCGGCATGGGCGGCATGTGGCAACAATCGAAAAATGAAGGCAGCGAGTTTCTGGTTCCGGCCTATCAGCTCTTCGATGCCGGCATTTTCGCCATTGCTCACAAACAAATCAACCGACTGGATTTGAGCGGTGGCCTACGTTTCGACCGACGTCATATCGACAGCGATCCGCTTTATCTCGATGCTTCGGACGAGCCAACAATGGAAAATACAGCGGGGGCAACGGCCCGTTTTTCGGCCTTCGACAGCTCCTTCACCGGCTTCTCGGCAAGCCTGGGCGCCAGCTACCAACTCTCCTCATCGGTCTACACCAAGCTGAACATCTCCCGGGGATTCCGGGCACCAAACATTGCAGAGCTTGGCTCCAATGGGGCGCACGAAGGCACCTCTCGCTACGAAATCGGGAACACCGCTCTCAAACCCGAGAACAGCTTACAATTCGACTGGGGAATTGGTCTGGACAGCAAGCATGTCTCGGCCGAGCTAAATCTTTTCCACAACCATGTCAATCATTACATCTACAGCCATAAACTGCAGAATGTGGCCGAAACAGATTCTCTGATCAACGAAGTGCCTGTCTTTAAATTCACCGGAGGCGATGCGAACCTGTACGGAGGCGAATTCTTCATCGACATTCACCCGCATCCACTCGATTTTCTGCACTTCCAGAACACCTTTTCCTATACCCGTGGAAAATTGGTTAATCAGACAACTGAAGCCACAAACTTGCCGCTGATTCCTCCGGCACGCTGGATTTCTGAAATCAAAGTTGATTTTAAGAAGATCAACCGCTGGCTGCAAAACAGCTGGCTAAACTTCGGGCTGGAGCATAACTGGAAACAAGATCGCTACTATGCTGCCTACAACACCGAAACGGCAACGGCGGCCTACACACTGCTCAATGCCGGCGTGGGAACCGACATTGTGGGGAAGCACCGCAAATGGGCATCGCTTTACATCAGCTGCCGAAACCTGACCGACAAGGCCTATCAAAGCCACCTGAGCCGTTTAAAATATACCGGACACAATGACGAAACCGGCCGGGAAGGCTATTTTAATAGGGGGCGCAACTTCAGCGTCAAATTAATCGTTCCGTTTGGAACCAAACTTTAAAACGAATTTGGACAAGCCGAAAAGCACTGTTACTTTCAATCCCGACGGACTGATTCCGTCGGGATTTTTCGTTCTGCGTGAAAGGCAATGAACGCCACACCGCCGGATCATCAAGAGGCTTTGACGCTATTCGGGCCGACAACCTGCGAAAACAACGACAACAGTATAGTTGAAAGAATCCTAAACTTTCATTCCTGTTGGTGATTCCCCTGAATCATCTGTGTTTTTTTTTGAAAGGCAATGAACACGGCGATGCCGGGCCTCTATTTTCCGAATCCGTTTATCTTTGTGGCAAATTGTAAAAATTGAGCACTCGTGGATAAAATCCAATACTTCACACCTGCGCAACTAAAGGAAATGACCAATAACAACCGTCAGGAGTTCGCCTTGCTTTTTCAAAAGCTGAAAAAGAAAAAACCGAAAAACCTGGACGCCATTGTACATCAACTACACCAGGAAGCTTTTGATGAGTTCGACTGCCTGGACTGCGCCAACTGCTGTTCCCACATCAGCCCCATCATCATCGATAAGGATGCCGAGCGGCTGGCGAAAAGCCAAAAAATGAAGCCGGCTGATTTCATTGACAGCTACCTGTATAAAGACGAAGACAACGACTACGTTTTTCAGCAAACGCCCTGTCCTTTTCTGATGGCCGACAACTATTGCTGTGTGTACGAAAACCGGCCGCGTGCCTGCCGCGAATATCCACATACCGACCGGAGCCGCTTCTACCAGATCCTCAACCTGACCAAAAAGAACTGCGAAATTTGTCCGGTTGTTTTTGCCCTGGTTAAAGAGCTGACCAAACTGGATTGGTAACAATATTTAGCCCGAAACAACGTTGCTGAAAGAGACAAATCAAAAGCCCGTAAAATCCTGTAATTTGCAGCTCAACTGACGAAATCCCCAATGAAGCTCAACAAACTAATCATACTTTTTTTGCTGGCCATTCAGCTGCCCGGCTATGCTCAAATTGGCGGCGAGTCGACCTTCGAGTTCCTGAACCTGACCAACTCGGCACGAATGGGAGCCCTCGGAGGAAACCAAATTGCACTGGGTGACTCGACCGACCTGAATACAAGCTACAACAACCCTGCCTTGCTAAGCCGGGAAATGACCGGATTGGCACTGGCCAACTATGTCAGCTATATCGCCGGCATCAATTACGGCTATGCAGCCTGGGCTTTCGACTCGAAAAATGTTGGTCCGATCAGTCTGGGTGTCCAATACATCAACTACGGGAAATTCACCAATGCCAATGCCGAAGGTGAAAGGGAAGGTACTTTTAACGCTGCCGAATACGCCTTAATGGCTAGTTGGGCGCGGCAAATCAAGCAATTCCGGCTGGGAATAACCGTTAAACCGCTGCTATCGTCCCTGGAGTCGTACCAGTCGATTGGCCTTGCCTTCGATCTGGGGGCCGCCTATAGCAGTCCGAACCAGCAAACCACTCTGGGGCTGGTGCTTCGCAATATCGGCACCCAGCTCACCACCTACTACGAAGGAGCCGGGCACGAAAGCCTGCCCTTCGACCTTCAACTGGGTATTGGTCATAAGCTGGCTCATGCTCCCCTTCACCTGCTGGCAACTATGCAGCATCTGCAACGCTGGCAACTACTTGCCAACGATCCGGACATGGAATCGAAGGCGACTTTCGGCAAAAACCTGCTCGCTCACCTGGTTTTGGGTGCGGAACTACTGCCTTCCGAGAACTTTCACATCCGGGCGGGCTACAACTTTCAGCGACGCGAGGAATTAAGCTTCGACGAAAACAAATCGACCGTTGGATTCTCCTGGGGCTTTGGCTTCCGGATCAAACGATTCCGTTTCGACTATGGCTCGGCACGCTATCATCTGGCCTCATCGAGCAACCATTTTTCGGTTGCTTTCAGGCTTCAACCCTAGCCGGCAGGGCAATTGCAGCCCTGTAATTATTTCCGGCCACCGTCGGCACGTATTTCGCACCGGCCATCCACGCAAAAAAACTATCTTTGCGCCATGAAAAAAGCGGATCTACCACCAATCATCATCGCCATCGACGGACACTCCTCGTGCGGCAAGAGTACTGTAGCCAAGGAAATAGCCCAAAAACTGAGCTACATCTACATCGACAGTGGCGCCATGTACCGGGCAGTAACCCTGTTTGCTTTGCGCAACAATATTGCTGGCAACGAACAAGTTGATAAACAAAAACTCATTCAGAGCTTGCCCGAAATCAAAATTGAATTCCGCTTCAACCCCCAAAACCTGCGCAACGAAACCCTGTTAAATGGTGAAAATGTTGAAGAAGAAATACGCCAACTACCCGTTTCGCAACATGTAAGTTTGGTGGCAACCATCCGCGAAGTTCGTGAAGCCATGGTTGCTCTTCAGCAACAAATGGGGAAAAATAAAGGCATCGTGATGGACGGCCGCGATATCGGCACGGTTGTATTCCCAGAGGCTGAACTGAAAATTTTCATGACAGCCCGCCCCGAAGTACGTGCCCAACGCCGCTACGATGAACTGACCGCCAAAGGGCAACAGGTTGCATTCGACGATATTTTGGCCAATGTGATTGAGCGCGACCGAATCGATTCGAGCCGGGAAGTTAGCCCGCTGAAACAGGCAGCCGATGCCCTGATTCTGGACAACAGCGACATCACCCGCCAGGAACAACTGGACTGGGTGCTGCAACAGGTGGCCAGCCTAACCGGTGCAGCCTAACAAGCCATTTTCTTAATTGCATCCAAAAGTTGAAATGAAAGTAGTGATTGATGACAAATCCGGGTTCTGCTTTGGTGTTGTGAACGCCATCCAAAAAGCAGAACAACTACTCCGACAAGGAACGAAAATATATTGTCTGGGTGATATCGTGCACAACCAGCTCGAGGTGGAGCGCTTGCAGCAGTTGGGTTTGGAGACGATTGACCACAAGCAATACTTTCAGCTTTCGAATTGCAAAGTTCTGCTTCGGGCACACGGAGAGCCACCCTCAACCTACACCTACGCCCGGCAAAACAACATTGAACTGATTGACGGAACCTGCCCGGTTGTGCTGAAATTACAACAACGGGTAAAGAAAGCATTCGACGATTTGAAGCCGGCAAATGGCCAACTCATCCTGCTCGGCAAAAAAGGTCATGCAGAAATTATTGGCTTGAACGGGCAAACCGAAAACCAGGCCATCATTATTGAGCGTGAAGAGGATCTTGCACAAATAGATCCGAACAAACCAACCCTGGTATTTTCGCAAACCACCAAATCGCTCGACGACTTTCATCGTCTGTCGGCCGAAATCCGAAACATGGTTCGCTCGAAAACCGAAATTAAAGACACCATTTGCCGGCAAGTAGCCCATCGTGTCCCCCGGATGAAGGAATTTGCCGCCCAACACGATGCCATCATTTTTGTAAGCGGGCAGAAAAGCTCAAACGGCAAAGCCCTGTTCAACATCTGCAAAAGCATCAATCCAAACAGCTACTTTATCTCCAACAAAGAAGAGCTCCAATCAAACGAACTACGTAACTTTCAATCCATTGGAATCACCGGAGCAACATCAACCCCCAAATGGCAAATGGACGAAATAGCGGAGCTACTAAAACAACTTTAACACAACATTAAGCTTGCTCGGTTTTTGCACCAACCGATATCGCTGCTAAATTATTCCGACTTACTTTGCTGGCTCACAAAACTTTTTTTGAATAATTCCAATGACAAGGCGATATGCAGGTATATCCTACATGCAATCGATTGCAATGCGAATTTAATTTTATTCCAAAGCTTTATCTGGCTGACTTGGATGTGGCTATGCCCATCTGTAATTATGAAGAAAATGCGGGAAAGAAAGGAAGTAAACCACGACGAAAAGCTGTATAATATGAAACGTAAAAAGCTTGAAAAAATAGGCGTTCTCACCTCCGGTGGTGACGCTCCCGGCATGAATGCCGCCATCCGCGCAGTAACCCGTGCGGCCATTGCAAAAAAATTAAAAGTTGTTGGTATCCGCCATGGCTACCAGGGCATGATCGACGGCGACTTTGTCCCATTGCGTGCTCGTGACGTTAGTGGGATCCTGCACCGCGGAGGCACAGTGCTGAAAACCGCCCGAAGTGCAGAGTTCCGCACTGAAGAAGGCCGCGAAAAAGCCTACCAAAACCTCAAAAAGGAAGGTATCGACGCTTGTGTGGTCATTGGTGGCGACGGCTCCTTTACCGGAGCCCTGGTGTTCTCGCAGGATTACGACATCCCTTTTGTCGGTATTCCGGGGACCATCGACAACGACATGTACGGCACAGACTATACCATTGGCTACGATACAGCCCTGAACACGGTAGTAGAAGCAGTAGATAAAATCCGCCACACCGCCGCCTCGCACGATCGCATCTTCTTCATCGAGGTGATGGGACGCGAAGCCGGATTGCTGGCGCTTAGCTCGGGCATTGCCGTAGGCGCCGAAGCCATTTTAATTCCGGAGGCCAAAAGGCTGGAAATAGAACTGGATCAGTTCCTGAAAAAAGGCTATAAAGAAAAAGACCGAAGCGGAATTGTTATTGTTGCCGAAGGTGGCGAAACGGGGCGCGTAATTAAAATTGCAAAAGCTGTTGAAGAAAATTATCCGAACCTGGATGTCCGTGTTTCCATTTTGGGCCACATCCAACGGGGCGGAAAACCCTCGGCTCGCGACCGTATTGCGGCCACAAAAATGGGTGTTGCAGCTGTTGAAGCACTGCTTGATGACCAGAAGAGCATCATGATTGCACTGGTCAAAAACTTTGCAATCGACCATGTGCCATTCAAGAAAGCCGTAAAGCTTAACCATGCCATCGATGAGGATCTGGTACAGATTCAGAGTCTGATCAACATCTAACAGCTCCGGTTGAAAACAACAAGAGGCTTTTCGGCGATTTGCTGCACAACCAACCGCTGGCAGCAGCCCGCAGAGCCTCTTGTTTTACGCCCCCTGGCATCCCCTATCTCACTATTTTAATTCGCCTCCATCGTAAAGTTATCAACACTTTGGCCACCGTTGCGGCATTCCTGCCAAAAAATTGCGAAGTTTGCACCATCATGTCCGAACACCTGTATGCCGATGTCATATTACCACTGCCGCTGGGCGATTTATTCACCTACAGGATTCCACCTGCATTCCAAAGCACAATAAAGGTTGGCGTGCGCGTGGTTGTCCAGTTTGGTGCCCGCAAGTTTTACTCGGCGCTGGTTTACAAGCTCCACAACAATATGCCGGGCGGTTCGTTCGACCTGAAAGATATTGACGCCATCCTGGATCAGCAGCCGGTTATTGCTCCGGCCCAAATCATCCTGTGGGAATGGATGGTCGGCTACTACTGCTGTACACTCGGCGAGGTGTATAAGGCCGCCCTTCCCTCGGCTCTAAAACTGGAAAGCCAGACCAAGGTCAGCTTTAACCCCAATTTTGAAATACCGGAAGATTTACCGGGTGAGGAAGAGGCGCTGCTGCTGATGCTTCGGGGGCACGGACAAGCCAACATCCAAAGTATCAATAAATTTCTGGGCAAGAAATCGGCCCTTCCGGTCATCAAACTGTTGCTGGAAAAGAATGCCGTTTTAATTGAGGAAAAAATTGAAGAAAACTACGCTGCCAAGCTGCAGCCTTTCCTGTTTTTGCATCCCAAATTAGGCACCGAGCAGGCCATTGGCGAAGCGCTGGCCAGCCTTCAGAAAGCCAAAAAGCAGGCACAGCTGCTGGAGTTTTTCCTGTCGGAAACGCTGTACCATCCCGAACAGAAAGCCCAGATTGCGAAAAAAGAATTACTCGAGAAAAGCGGCATCAGTGAAGGTGTTCTTCGGGCACTGCTGGACAAAGAATATCTGCATCTCCAGGAAATCGAAGTAGGCCGTCTGGATCTGAGCTACGAGGGCGAACAACGAATATTCGACCTTAGCGAAGCCCAAAACCAGGCACTCGCCGCCATTGGCGAAGCCACAGCTCAGGCTAAGCCGGTACTTTTCCACGGGGTTACGTCGAGCGGCAAAACCGAAGTGTACATTAAACTGATTGAGGAACAACTAAAACAGGGCAAGCAGGTGCTCTACCTGGTTCCGGAAATCGGGCTGACCACGCAGCTCATCAACCGGTTGAAGCGGGCTTTTGGCGCACAAGCCGGCATTTACCATTCGCGCTTCAACGATTCGGAGCGTGTTGAAATATGGATGAACACCCTGCACGAACGGGAACAATCGTTCCGCATTATCGTTGGCGCACGATCGGCGGCTCTGCTGCCCTTTCGCAACCTGGGGCTGATCATTGTGGACGAAGAACATGAAAACAGCTATAAACAGTTCGACCCGTCGCCCCGCTACAATGCTCGAGATGTAGCAGTAGTGCTTGCCCAGATTCACCGGGCCGCTGTTGTGCTGGGCTCCGCCACGCCGTCGTTCGAGAGCTATTTCAACGTTAAAACCGGCAAATATGCCCTGGTGGAGCTCACGCAGCGCTACCAGAACATCAGCCTGCCCGAAATACGGATTGCCGATGTGCGACAGGCTACCAAGCGCAAACAGATGAAGTCGTTACTGACACCCGACTTGTTTGAATCGATCGAAAAGGCGCTGCAAAACGACGAGCAGGTCATCCTTTTTCAAAACCGCCGGGGTTTTGCCCCTTACCTGCAATGCGGCACCTGCGGATGGATTCCCAAATGCACCAACTGCGATGTAAGCCTCACCTACCATAAAAACATGGGCGCCGTGACCTGTCACTATTGCGGGCATACGCAAACCATGCCGGCCAATTGTCCGGAATGTCATTCCACCGAAATAAAAACCCGCGGATTCGGAACCGAGAAAATCGAAGAAGAACTGTCGATCCTTTATCCCGATGCACGGATTGCACGAATGGATATGGACAGCACCCGGGGGAAGAAAGCCTACGAGCGACTGATCTACCAATTCGAGAGCAAACAAATCGATATTTTGGTGGGTACGCAGATGGTCACCAAGGGACTCGACTTCGACCATGTTAGCGTGGTGGGCATCCTGAACGCCGACCAACTGCTCAACTACCCCGACTTCCGGGCTTTTGAGCGTTCGTACCAGTTAATTGCCCAGGTGAGCGGACGTGCCGGACGCAAAAACAAACAGGGCCTGGTTATCATCCAGACCAGCCAGCCCGAGCACCCGGTACTGCTCGATGTGGTGGCAAACGATTTCACCCGACTGTTCAACATCCAAATGAACGAGCGGAAAATGTTTAAATACCCCCCGTACTTTCGGCTTGCCAAGGTGGTGTTGAAACACAAAAGCCGCGAACGACTGAATATGGGGGCCAACCAGCTGGCCATCCGCCTGCGCAAGCTATTCGGGTTTAAAGTTCTGGGGCCCGAGTATCCGCTGGTGAGTCGCATTCAAAACTGGTATCAAAAAGAAATCTGGATCAAACTGGAACGGGATCAGAAACTGGGACATTCCAAACAACAAATCATGGACGAAATAAAAGCAGTGCGCGCTTTGCCCAACAACAGCAGCCTGCTGGTTTATGCTGACATTGACCCCATGTAGCGCTGGGCAAATGTGCTGTTAAATTTTGTAAAACCAGCAATCCCACGCAAAAAATGTTATTTTTGCAAACTCCGAAAAAGCCAGAAAACATCCCCTCCAGCGTGGAGAAAGTATGTCCGGCTCTTCCGGTATCCAATCGATTAATTTTTCAACTTACGAAGCATTTTCGCATAAAATATTAACTTTGAATCTCTGCAAAACACTGGAAAAACCTATGGGAAAAGTTATCGCTTTAGCAAATCAAAAAGGAGGCGTTGGCAAGACAACAACAGCCATCAACCTGGCTGCCAGCCTTGCTGTGCTGGAAAAGAAAGTCCTGATTATCGACGCTGACCCACAGGCTAATGCCACCTCCGGAATCGGCTTCGACGTAAAAAACGTAAAAACCAGCATTTACGAATGTATCGTTGAAGAAATGGATCCGCGCAAGATCATTCTCAAATCCGAAATTGACGGACTTGATCTGATCCCTTCGCATATTGACCTGGTAGGTGCTGAAATTGAGATGCTGAACCTGCCCAACCGCGAAAAGGTTTTAACCATGGTGATCGACCAAATCCGGGAGGATTACGATTTTATCCTGATTGATTGCTCCCCATCGTTGGGGCTGATCACCGTGAATGCCCTTACGGCAGCCGATTCAATCATTATTCCCGTACAGTGCGAATATTTTGCATTGGAAGGATTAGGAAAACTTCTGAATACCATCAAGATTATCCAAACCCGCTTAAACCCGGAGCTGGAAATTGAAGGATTCCTGTTGACCATGTACGACTCGCGGCTGAACCTGGCCAACCAGGTGTTAGAGGAAGTTCGTACCCACTTTGGTGATATGGTTTTCGAAACCCTGATCAACCGTAACATCAAACTCAGCGAGGCCCCCAGTTTTGGGATCCCTGCCGTCTTGTACGATGCCAGCTCGCGTGGAGCTGTCAGCTATATGGAACTGGCCCGCGAGATTTTACAAAAAAATGATCTGACCAAGATCAAGAATTCTGAAAAAGTAATTGACTAATAGAGCTCGATAAGATATGGCGAAAAGAAGTGCATTAGGTAGAGGTTTAGGCGCTTTGATCGATGATGCCGACAAACAAAAAGAAGTTCCGGCCAAGGCATCGATCAACGAAATAGCGGTTGATCAAATTGAAGCCAACCCTTTTCAACCCCGGACAAATTTTGACGACACAGCCCTGCAAGAACTGGCAGCGTCGATCAAAGAGCTGGGGATTATCCAGCCCATCACGCTTCGGAAAGTAACCGAGGATCAATATCAGATCATTGCCGGTGAGCGACGCTTCCGGGCATCAAAAATTGCCGGATTGAAAACAGTGCCAGCCTATGTTCGCACAGCACAGGATGACGGCATGCTCGAAATGGCCTTGGTGGAAAACATTCAGCGCGAAGACCTGGATGCCATTGAGGTAGCCCTTTCGTACCAGCGCTTACTCGACGAATGCAACTTAACGCAGGAAGTGCTGAGTGAACGCGTCGGCAAAAAACGGTCGACCATCTCCAACTATTTGCGCTTATTGAAACTGCCAACATTAATCCAAAAAGGAATCATCGATAAGACCATCAGCATGGGACATGCCCGTGCCTTGGTCAACATTGCCAACCCCGAAGATCAGCTGTCGATTTATGAGCTGATTCTGGAGGAAGATCTATCGGTTCGCAAGGTCGAGGAGATCGTTCGGCATCTGGCAAACGGAGCTGCTGCCCAGGCCAAAACAGAACAAAAAGCCGGCAAAGAAAAATACCCGCAGGAATACGAAGAACTGAAAAGCCACCTGAGTTCCTTTTTCAGTACTAAAGTTGACTTTGCAATGAACAACAAAGGGAAAGGTAAAATCGTCATTCCTTTTGGTACGCCTAAAGATTTGGAACGGATTATGGGTATTCTGGATAAACTGGGCCGCTAAACAATTTCAAAGAAAAAGTAAATTGAGGCATTTAAGAATAGTCATCGTAACAATCCTGTTGGCATTAACAGGATTTTCGTCGTTTGCACAACAGGAGATCCGCGCAATGGCCGACACCCTGGATGTTGCAAGCACTCAACAGGTCCATTCGCCGCGTAAAGCCACCATCTACTCGGCGGTACTTCCGGGGTTAGGACAAATTTATAACAAGAAATATTGGAAACTACCGTTAATATATGGTGGCTTCATCGCATTTGGATATGCAATTAACTGGAATAACGACCATTACGTTCTGTATAAGCAGGCTTATGCCGACATTATCGACGATGATCCGAATTCAAACTCTTATGAAGAACTGGTGATTGAGGGAAACTGGAACTGGAACAATGCCAGTCAGGTTGCCCAGTTTACCACCAGGCTAAAGAACGCCAAAGATGCCGCGCGTCGGAATCGGGATTTCATGATTATCCTGACGGCTGGTTTTTATGCTTTAAACATCATCGATGCCACAGTTGATGCACATTTTTTCAATTTTGACATCGGGGACGACCTGACGATGCAATGGACGCCGGGTCCGATGTATTGCCAGGGCAAAGCTTTCCCCGGAGTTCATGTAAGTTTTAATTTTTAACACGGGGAGAGAAGAATGAAGAAGGAGTTTATTTTATTTTTACTGACAGTACTCATCGGTTACAGCGGCTACGCCAAAAGCGAAGAACGCATTAATCTGAAACAAATAAAACGCATTGAAGTATTAGCCCTGGATACGGTAAACGGTTACCAATCGAAATTTGCCTATCCCGACGAGAACCTGAACGACCTGTTCGCCGAACAGCTGGACAGTCTTTATCACTCGTGGTACATTCAGAATTCCTTCAATACCGATTTTTTTCAGCAGGACTCACTCGATGCTCAACTGAGTTCCCTGCCCGATTCAATTTATATTCAGCGTTTACAAAGTATCGACTCGTTTGTTGATCTGTCCTTCAACAAAACCGTCAAAAACTTTATTGAGCTTTACGTACAACGCCGCCAGAGCCTTACCGAGATGATGCTTGGCTTGTCGAGCTTTTACTTTCCGATGATCGAAGAACAGCTCGACAAATACGATCTGCCGCAGGAACTGAAATATATGCCGGTGATCGAGTCGGCCTTAAATCCCACAGCACGCTCACGTGCCAATGCGGTTGGCTTGTGGCAGTTTATGTACGGAACCGGAAAAATGTATAAACTCGACATTGGCACCTTTGTTGATGAACGCCGCGATCCGGAGAAGTCATCCGAGGCTGCCGCCCGCTACCTGAACGATCTGTACAAGATTTACAAAAACTGGCATTTGGTGATTGCCGCCTACAACTGCGGACCGGGCAATGTGAACAAAGCCATCCGCCGTGCCGGAGGTGCCCGCAACTACTGGTCGATTTACTATTACCTGCCCCGCGAAACCCGCGGCTATGTGCCGGCCTTCATTGCCGCTGCCTATGTCATGAATTTTTACCAGCAGCACAACCTGACGCCGCGCTATCCGGATTTCCCGATTGTGACCGACACCATTCACGTGAACAACTACGTTCACTTTAAGCAGATTTCGGAAACACTGAATGTACCGATCGAAGAGCTGCAAAGCCTGAACCCGCAATACCGTCTGGACATTATCCCCGCCAAAGCCAACAAACCGTACGCGCTACGTTTGCCAATTGAGAAAATTCCGGAGTTCATCGATATGGAAGAACAGGTGTATGCTTTACGCAGAAATGAATTCTTCCCCAACAACGAAGTTCTGGTTCCCAAAGAGCGGGGCTACTATTCGGGAGGAAGCGATGTAAGCGGTAAAGACCGCCTGGTGTATACCGTAAAATCGGGCGACAACCTGGGCTATATTGCCAACCGCTTTCATGTGCGCATTAACGACCTGCGCTACTGGAACAACATTCGCCGGAACCTAATCCGCGTAGGCCAGAAAATAGTAATTTACGTGCCCAGTGGCAAAGGCGATGCCTATGCCCAATCGAGCAGCGTAAAACTGACTAACAGAGCCAGTGCCTCATCGCAAGTTAGCTCCGACGGCAAATTTGTGTACTACACCGTCCGCCGTGGCGACTCACTATGGTCCATCGCCCGTCGTTTCCCGGGCGTGTCGAATCAGGATATCATGCGCCTGAACAAGATGAGTGGAAATACCATCAAGCCGGGACAAAAATTAAAAATACAGCCCAAAGGCTAAACGCGAGCACTGCTTAGCAGCTTACACATTTGCAAAGCCCCGATTTTCATACTACATTTAGCCAAGTTGAATGATTGAGTATGAAACCATTTCGGGCCTTTCTCTTCCTTAGCTCAGTACTTATTTTACTCTTCCTGGTTTCCTTGTATCGTATGCAGGCAAACCAGGAAGAAAAGTTTGTGCTCACGCCCGTTCCGCAACTCACTCACGCCGTATCAACGCCCCTCCAGCAAACCAGCCCGCCGGGAAAGCTGATTCCCGACACAGCAGTTGCTCCGGCGGGGGCAAACGAGGCTGACAGCCTGCTGCCGGGCCCTGCCCTTAAGCCGCAACTGCCGGCAACTTACACATCGGAGCTGGAATATGCAGCAACCGACAGCATCCGACTCGCTGCGCTGGCTCACAAGCTGGGGCAACTGTCATCGAACAAAGAGCAAGTGCGGATTATCTACTACGGCGACTCGCAAATTGAAGGAGACCAAATTACATCGGCCCTGCGCCAAAAACTACAACAGCACTACGGTGGTCACGGCCCCGGGCTGATTGCCGGAGCCCCCTACTACAATCCGGCTCATCAGCTGATCATGACCACTTCGGATAATTGGAAAATGATTCCGATAAAAGCCATGGGACAGCGCAACAAAAGCGTGCTGTTCCAAAATAGCCTGGCACTGGCCCCCCAGCAACACGACTGCTGGTTCCGCATCAATCGGCTGAAGTTCCTCAACCCGCAGTCCGACTACCAGCAAGTGCGGTTGTTCTACTATGCCAACGATTCGGTTCGTATTTCGTGCAGCAATGCCGCCCGGCCCGTTTTTGAAAAACAGAGCGCTCCGACTCTGGCAACAAGCAACATCGAACTTGACTTTGACCAAACGCCGAAGGAACTGACCATCCAATTTACCGCGAAGGACAGCTTGTGGATTGCCGGCCTGTCGCTGGATAGTCCATGGGGCGTTTTTGTCGACAATATTGCTTTGCGCGGACAGGCATTTCCCCCGTTCAGCAAGGGAAACAAAGCAGAACTGAAAGCCATGATGGATCAGCTGACTCCGGATTTGTTTATTCTTCAGTTCGGGGTGAATGTGGTGCCCTACTTCACCGCCACAAACCGCTCTTTCGGACGACATCTAAGCGATCAGGTACAAATTATCCGCGAGCTGTGCCCACACACACCCATCATCATCGTTGGGGTTTCCGATATGGCTAAGCGCGAGAACGGCGAGTTTCGGTCGTATGCCAACATTGCCCAAATTAAGCAAGTACAGCGTGCCGTAGCCCAAGCCAACCAGTGCCTGTTCTGGGATCTGGAAGCCTTCATGGGCGGATCGGGCAGCATGATAAGATGGGTAAACAGCGAGCCTCCCCTGGGCCGAAAAGACTATATTCATTTTTCGCAACGCGGTGGAGAAAAAATTGGCAACGAAATCGCCCGTTTACTTATCAGCGAGTTTGACAACCAGCAGCAACTGGCATGGACGAACAACTGAAAAACATCGCCGACCAGCTGCTGCATTATAACGAAAACAAGCCGCTGTTCTACACCGGCATCGCCTTTTGGCTTGCCTTTGCCATCATCCTGGGGCTGTACAGCTTTTTCTACCAAAAGAGTTTGCTCCGGAACAGCTATCTGCTACTTGTCAGCTGGTATGTTTACTACCAAATCAATGGCGCTTTTCTTTCGCTTCTGCTTTTCTCCTGCCTGGCCAATTACGGCTTTGGCTTGCTGATCCACCGTTTTCGACGAACAAAACTATGGATAATTGCTGCGGTGAGCTTCAACCTGCTTGTTCTTGCTTACTTCAAGTACAGCTATTTCTTTACCGAAAGCGTCAACCACTTTTTCGGAACCAACTATACTGTTTTTAACTGGTTGGGCTGGCTGCTCAATCAAGTCTCGTCGGGGATGGCCGATGTGCACAGCATTGTACTGCCTATTGGCATTTCATTCTATACTTTTCAGGCCATCAGTTACCTGGCCGACCTGCGAACCAACAAAGTTGCGGTCGTGAAAAATCCGGTCGATTTCTGCTTCTACCTCAGCTTTTTCCCGCAACTGGTTGCCGGCCCCATTGTGCGGGCAGCATCCTTCATCCCGCAGCTGTATCAAAAATATCGGCTGAGCCGCGAAGAACTAAGCCATGCTGTCTTTCTGATTTTGAAGGGACTGTTCAAGAAACTGGTCATTGCCGATTTTCTGGCTCTCAACCTGGTTGATCGGGTGTTCGATGCTCCCGGCTCCTACTCGGGGCTGGAAAACCTGGCAGCTATTTACAGCTATTCGGTGCAAATTTATTGCGACTTTTCGGGGTATACCGACATTGCCATTGGGCTGGCCCTGCTTTTGGGCTACAAAATACCGGTGAATTTCAATGCTCCGTATTGTGCCCGGGGGCTAACCGATTTCTGGCGCCGCTGGCACATTTCTCTGTCGCTGTGGCTGCGCGACTACCTTTACATCCCGCT
Organism: Mangrovibacterium marinum; assembly: GCF_003046625.1. Classification (GTDB taxonomy): domain Bacteria; phylum Bacteroidota; class Bacteroidia; order Bacteroidales; family Prolixibacteraceae; genus Mangrovibacterium; species Mangrovibacterium marinum. The sequence continues at coordinate 197,792 of NZ_QAAD01000007.1, read as the reverse complement.
GGGCGGAAACCGAAAGAGCAAGCTTCGGATGTACAGCAACCTGCTTATCACCATGCTTCTGGGAGGACTGTGGCACGGGGCAAGCTGGCATTTTATCATCTGGGGAGGAATTCACGGGATTGGCCTGGCCTTGGAGAAACTGTTCCGTCAGTTAAGGCTGCTGAAGCCCAACACCGGGGGAATCGGCAAATTCGTTTCCATCTTCTTCACCTTCCAGCTGGTCAGCTTTGGCTGGGTCTTTTTTCGGGGCGAAAATCAAGAGAAAATCTACCATCTGTTTTACCAAATAAAGCATCATTTTGTGCCCCGAACCACCAGCGAAGGACTGTGGTCGTATTTGCCGGTATGCGGCATTCTGCTGCTGGGTTTTCTGCTGATCTGGTTTCCGTTTCATCAAAAAGAAAAAATCAGGGGATGGTTTATCCGACAGAATATGGCGGTGCAGCTGATCCTTTGCGTGTTCATAATCCTGCTCATTCAGGCGGTTTCGCAATCCGACATTCAGCAGTTTATCTACTTTCAATTTTAAGGTAAAACGATGATGATAATTTTCACCTCATGCAGCATAACGGATTCGACTAATTCGTAGCTTTACGCCCAACATCCGCGGATGTCCGTCCCGGAGTATGCGTCCCTTACATTTTATGTTTATCGATTTAATTTGTGCGTATTTTCTATGTATCGAAAAGTACAACGCGTGCAAAAAGTATTGAAAAATGCGGCTTTGCACGCCGAAAAATTTAGCCATAAGAGTGGCCTGACCTGTGTCGCCAACTGTCACCATTGTTGCCTGAAAACCGATATTTCGGCCAGCCCGCTCGAGTTTCTGCCCTTGGCCTACCATCTTTATAAAACCGGAAAAGCAGAGTTGTTTTACGATCAGTTGGAGAAGCTGCCCGCCAATACACTGTGCATTAATTTTTCACCTTTGGGGGCAGCCGGGGCTTGTTCGGAATATGCTTATCGCGGCTTAATCTGTCGGCTGTTTGGCTATGCCACCAACCACGACAAGCAAGGACACAACCGGCTGGTGAGCTGTAAAACCATCAAGCAAAGCCCAACGGCAGCACTCTTGCCGCCCAAACTACTGGCCAAAGCGCCGGTCATGGCCGACTATTATATGCAGCTGGCCGCCATTGATTTTAAACTGGGCAACGAAGCCATGCCAATTAATCAAGCCATCAAACGGGCCCTGGAGCTGGTCATGACTTACTATATGTACCGCGGACGAGGTAGACGAGCCTAATCGTCCCGCTTAGGGAGAATGACCATCCCCTAAGCTCGTTGGCCACAATCGGGCCCAGGTAGCGTTTAAATCGAAATTGCAGGGTCGAGCAAGCCGGCTTTCAACAGGTCGCTGATCACGATTTCGGTCATCTCGCTTTTAAAAACGAACTCGTAACGGATGTCCATCACATACGCCTTGAGGCGCATTTTATAACACAGCTTATCGTGTTTAATCTCGTTGAAAAAGACCACCGCAATGGGCTTGGCCAGATAGACAAAGCGGGAAGTTTGCGCGGCCTCAATGGCTATTTGGCGCACCTTAACGGTATCGATGGTAATGGGCAGGTAAATTTCGGCCACCACCTGGCAATTGGATTCGCCCGAGTTGGAGTTCGAGATGGGTTGATTGAGCAGCTCGCCATTGGGCAGGGTAACCATCGAGTCGTCGGGCGTTTGAATGCGGGTCGAGCGCAGCGACATATCCAGCACTTCGCCGTAAACACTGCCTACTTCAATCTTGTCGCCCACTTTAAAGGGGCGGTCTATCAGAATCACAAAACCCCCGAAAATATTCTTCAACAAATCCTGCGCGGCAAAGCCCACGGCCACCCCAACCGACGCTCCGAAAGCAATCAGCGACTCGGGCGAAGGGTTAAAAATACCACGAATGATAATATAACTAACAATGAGCCAGCTAACGATTTTCACAACCGGCAGGATGGCCTTGCCCCGAATGCGCCGTTCAGCATTTTTTTCCGACCAGGCTTCAATACTTTTCCCGATAAAACGAATAACAAAGTAGCCGATTAAAAAGAAAACCACCGCCCAAAACAATTTGGTAAAGGAGAATATCTCGCGCAGCTCCACCGACGGAATGGTCTTAATTGTCTTTTTAATTGCGTTGTCGGTCGATTTCGCTTCATCGCTCGTGCTCAGCGTGTCGGCCATTGCGAAAGTTGAGTCCTGCTGAAGCTCGGTAAGCGGGTTCAGCTGTTCAATCCGGGTGGTATCGGCTGCTGCAAGCGATAGCGACAAAGTCATGCCCAACACCAGCAATACCATTAATTTATACATTCGTTTTTGCATAATCTAGTAGATAAAATTCAACGATTTCAGCTGGCTAACCAGCACCCGGTACACCAGTGGATTAATCCGGTAAATGGCCCCTTGCTTTTCCAGCAAGCCATCATCGGTGAGCACCATTAGGCTTCGAAAACTAGCCTCGGTACTGCACCTGAAAATACGGCTGTGCTCTTTCTGGCCCAAGCCACCATGAATCAGGATGCTGTGCAAGGTTGTTAACTCAGGAGTCTTAAGCGAGTTCAGAAAGCTGAAGTCGATTCGTTTGGTGCGGATGCTGATTTCGCCATTTTCAACCTGACTGATTGCCCGCAACCAATAGATGAAGGCCAGGCGAAGATTGCTCTGCGCGTAGGCACCCAGTTCCTCGAAGAAAACATCTTTCAGGAACGCTTGTTGCTGTTCGTCGTCCATTTTCAGGAAATTCCGCTTGGGGCTGAAGCCTTCGGGCTCGAGAAAGCGCAGAGAAAACCCACTGAGTTGATGTCTTTTCAGGATCAGATCGCGAATTTGATCGGACGAAAAGGGCGAAAACTCAATAATGTGCGCAAAATAAGCCGCGATGGAATTGGTGTAATTCAACAATTTCCAACTGTACAGATAACAGCTGGTCACCCAAAATATTTGCTGATTGGTTTGACTGATGAGCTTAAACAGTAAAAACAGGTTGCCAAAATCGCCGCTGTTGCGCAAAAACAAATTGTGAATATTTTCCAGAAATACCACCCTTCGCTCGTTGCTGCGGTTGACCTGATCAATTAACTCATCAATGTCGGTCACCACCGTGTGATTGGAGAGCGTGCGCAACAACTCGAACAACCGGTGATCTTCCACCTGATTCTCGTTCAAGACCAGGCGGATGGTTGGATACTTTGCCGCAATTGACTGCTCGAAGAAATTGAACAGCGTAGTTGTGCCACTGCCCTGCTCGCCCACCAGGCAAACCGGCGAAAAGCGTCCGTCCTGCCAATTGGCAAAGGCCGCGTTCAGCTGTTGCATTTCGGGTCTGCGCGGAGTGTAGAAACGATCTTCTGTCAGCGGCACATTCTCGTACAGCTTTTGATACATCAGCGGTAGCCGTGCGATAGCCTGCTTTGTTTCGGACAAATAATTGGAAAGCTCAGTACTTATGGGTTCGCTCACATAGGAAATGCCCAGTAAGCTTTTCAGGTTGAAATACCGGTGATAGAAAGCCGAGTGTAAGCTCTTCAGCAGGTGAAAATAGTGTTTGGCCAGGGACACTGACTTTTTGAAATACTGTTGCATAAGTGCCTTGCGGCGGGCAGCAGCTTCGCGGCGCAGATTCTTCTTTTCGGTACGCTGCAAATGCTGAGGTTCGAAATATTGGATCAGCTGCTCGGTAAATAATTTGCCCTGCTGCTGAAAGACAGCTTCGACCAACTGAGCCATTGCCGCCAGGTAAGCCATCATCTCATCAGCCTTTTTAACCGTTCGCTCCAAGCCAGCCTTCAACTCGCCGGCCGCCTCCTCGGTTCCCTGCTGCGAGCGATAAAAGTCGACACTGTAGTTTGTCGTATAGCGAATTTCCTCCAGGTTGGTGGTTAACTTCTGCACCAGGACAAGCAACTTTTTACGTTCGCTATCAAACTCCTGCTTCAGAGGCTCTAAAATCCCTCCGCGAATCAACTCCCGGGTGGCAATTTTGTGAAACAACTTCCGGCTTACCGGCTTAGCAGCAAAAGCAGGAGCTGCAAACTGGTACATTTCAGCGCTTTTCCCCACGGCCTCTTCCAGCTGCACCAGCGGACGATCGAACACATTCACCAGGCGAGCCTGATAAACCAGCTGCACCAAGCCGGGAATCTGCTTTTCTACATATTCGTTAACAGTCTCCAGTTTCTCCGGCGCCCATTGCTGTTTATCGACCGACGCAAAACCCGACAGTTCTTTTTTGAGCAGGATGAAAGCCGGCTTCAAAGTCTGATTGATTTGCTCGAGCAGCACCGAAGCGTTCTCTGCCGATTGCTCGTTGAAACGGAAGATGAGACTTCTGTTTTGCAGTTTCAGGCGCCAGTGTTCGCCAATGGCAAAAAACACCAGCAGCTCAGCTTCCAACAGTCCATCGAGCTGCTTAAACACCTTTGCTTTTCCACGGGCAATCTTTTTTGCTGAAATACGCTTATTCGAAAACTCGATAGTGCCGGCTTTCTCACTAAGTCGTATGAATTGCTCGTCCAGTTGCTCGTCGATACCGGCAAAAAACTGTTTTAAAAGGGTCATACGCTCTTCTAAACTATCTTCAATATCCGCCAAACGAAGGGACCAGTCGCTTTTTTCGCCTCCCCGGAGCCGGTACTGTTCAATTTCGCGATCCAACAGATAAAACTGCCGGATTCGCTGTTCCCGATCCTTCAAAAAATCCGCATAAAAAGGTTGTAACAGCTCGCAAAAACCGATGACATAGACATATTCAGCCAGCCGTGCCCGTGGTATTTGATGCTTCCAATAGCGTTTTGCCTTCTTTTTAGTGCGGAGGAGGTTCGCGCACCACTGCATGCCCCAGCCCAACTTTAGAGCTAGTCGTTTACCGAGCTTTTGCAAACGGATGCCCGCAGCATCCCCGGGCTGGCTGTGAAAACGCTCCGCAGCCTGCTCGGCAACATGCAGCTCATCGAAAGTTTCCAGCAAAGCATGCAAATCCGTTAAGTCGTTGTGGGTCGGCAAAAACGAACTGATGTGCTCTTCCTGTAAGTTGCAGGACAGCAGATCAGACAATGCCGCAGTGTAGCCCGTATAAGCCCCTTCTTCGTCAATTTGTGCTATTTTATTGCTAAGCAAATCGAGCAATTGCTTCTCAAAAGCAAGCGAATCGAGCAACTGTTGCTCAACAAAGTGATACTTATTCCCGGGGACGGAGCCTTGTTTTTCCTTTACCATTCAATCAATAATATGAACTAAAATTAAGGTAAATCGCTTAATTTTTAGGCTGAATTACCAGTGGAGTCAAAAAAAAATCCTGCAAAGGGCAGGATTTTCAATATTTCAGACCGTCGGTTTTCGCTGTTCGGCTAAACAGCTGCTAGCTTTTCCTTCAACAGCGCGGGTATTTCCGAAGGTTCCTTCGCTACGGGAACACCTGCCCTGGCGAAGGCTTTGATCTTTTCTTCGGCAGTTCCCGAGCCACTTGAGATAATCGCTCCGGCGTGCCCCATTCGTTTTCCGGGAGGCGCTGTTTGCCCCGCAATAAACGACACAACAGGCTTGGTAATATGCTTGGCAATGTACTCGGCAGCCTGCTCTTCGGCATCACCGCCAATTTCGCCAATCAACACAATGGCCTCGGTTTCCGGATCGTTCTGATACATTTCCAACAAATCGATGTAATATAAACCGGCAACCGGGTCGCCACCAATCCCCACAACGGTACTTTGTCCCATATCATTCTCGGTCAGCATATTCACCACCTCGTAGGTAAGCGTGCCGCTGCGCGACATCAAACCGATATGCCCTTTTTTGAAAATCATGCCGGGCAAAATACCAATCAACGCTTCGTCGGGGGTGATCAAGCCCGGGCAGTTGGGGCCGATTAGCTTCGTGCCGTTTTGCTGCAGAATGGGTGTCACCCGGATCATATCCAGAATAGGCACACCTTCCGAAATGGCAATAACCAAGTCCACTCCGGCGTAAGATGCTTCCAAAATTGCATCGGCAGCAAAAGGCGCCGGAACAAAAATAATCGAAGCATTGGCACCGGTGGCTTTTACCGCTTGTTCAACGGTATCGAAAACGGGAACGCCATCCACGGTAGTTCCTTCTTTTCCAGGAGATGTACCGGCAACAACCTGTGTACCGTAAGCTTTCATTCGGCCTGCATGGAACTGGCCATCACGTCCGGTGATTCCTTGTACCACCAGTTTTGTATCTTTATTAACGAGTATACTCATTGGGTGTGATTTTTATTGATGATGATTAATTAGCGTTTGCTCAACTCAATTGCTTTTTGTGCGGCTTCGCTCATTGTGCTTACCGTCGGCAAGCCCGTTTGTTTGATCAGGGCCAGCCCTTCGGCAGCATTTGTTCCCGATAAGCGCACAACAATCGGAATCTCCGTTTTTATGGTTTCCAGGGCTGTGATTAATCCACGAGCCACATCGTCGCAGCGAGTAATTCCGCCAAAAATGTTGATCATCACCGCCTCAACGTTCTTATCCGAAAGCAGGATATTCATGGCATCAACCACTTTCTGCGGGTTCGAGCTACCGCCAATATCCAGGAAGTTGGCCGGGTTACCGCCATACAGCTTGATCATATCCATGGTTGCCATGGCCAGGCCGGCACCATTGACCATGCAGCCAATATTTCCATCGAGCTTAATGTACGAAAGTCCTTTTTCCTTGGCATCAATCTCCTTCTGTTCGTCTTCGTCAACCTCGCGGATGGCCAGCAGCTCGGGCTGACGATACAGGGCATTGTCGTCGAAGTTCATTTTACCGTCGATCGCCAGAATTTCATTATCGGGTGTTAGCACCATCGGGTTGATTTCGGCCAGAGTTGAGTCGGTATCCAGGAAAATCCGGTACAACTTCTGAAAGATGTCGGCTGCTTTACGGGCCAGCTTCACATCCTTAAACAGTTTCATGGCCATATTGCGGGCCTGAAAATCCAGCAAGCCGGTTTGCGGATTGATGTGAAACTTGTGAATCAACTCGGGATTTGTCTTGGCAACTTCCTCAATTTCAACCCCTCCTTCGGCACTAACCATGAGCGTGACCGACTTGGAGTTTCGGTCGTTGATCAGGCCAACGTAGTACTCTTTGGCGATATCGGCGGCATCGGCAATGATGATTTTCTCAACCGTGCACCCTTTGATATCCATCCCCAGAATCTGTTTGGCAGCCTGCACCGCTTCGGCCTTATTTTTAGCCAGCTTAACGCCGCCGGCCTTGCCACGGCCCCCCACTAACACCTGGGCTTTGACAACAACCAGGTGATCGATCTTGTCCATCGCCTGTTCAACCTCCTTGACCGTATGACAAAGAACATGATTGGGAACCGGGATGCCGTACTTGAAGAAGAGGTCCCGGGCTTGGTACTCGTGTATTTTCATAGTCTGGTAATTAATTTTAATGTTTAGTTATAAGGATTCTAAATTTATCAAATATCTGCCAATCAGCGGCAAAACAAACACGGCCGAAGGGCTATTTTAAAACATATCAACACGAGCCATACTGATTTGTTTGCTGCTGTTTTTGTTTTCCGGCCAAAAACCGATACGCTCCTATCCGGGCTAAGTCCAAAGCTGATTTATTTCCTTGCCAGGACTAAAATTTGATATAGCTTTGCAGCTTCATCTAAATCCACAAAAACCATGATTAACGAAGTAGCCAGATTAATCAAGCATGAAGCTGATGCTATTCAGAATATTCCGGTAAGCGACCAATACGAAAAAGCCATTGAACTTATTGAGCACCGGGTACATCAACTAAAAGGCAAATTGGTAGCCAGCGGAATGGGTAAAGCCGGCCAGATTGCACTGAATATTGCGACCACTTTCAGTTCGACAGGCACACCGGCCGTTTTTCTGCATCCCAGCGATGCTCAGCACGGCGACCTGGGGGTTATTCAACCCAACGATGTTTTGCTGCTGATTTCCAACTCGGGAAAAACCCGTGAGATTCTGGAGTTGGTTGACCTGGCCGACAACTTACATCCGGACCTGCCCATTATCGTGATCACCGGCAATCCGGAGGGAGAGCTCTGCCAAACAGCCGATGTGACTTTGTTTACCGGCAATCCGGCCGAAGTATGTACCCTGGGATTGACGCCCAGTACTTCTACAACAACCATGACTGTTATTGGCGATATTTTGGTTGTGCTAATGATGAAGCAAATTGGCTTCACCAATGCCGATTATGCCAAACGGCACCACGGCGGCTATTTGGGCGATAAGTCGCGCCGTCAAGCCAAACAGCCAAACAAATAAAAGCCCCGGTCGCTTTTGTTAAGCTATTTTAAAAATTCGGCGACAGTTTGCGGTTTCGCACAATGCAAATAGCAAAGCCGAACGAATAAGGATATTTTTAGATCAAAATTTATACGTCATGAGAATTAACAAAGAAAACACGGTCGGACTGATCATTGATATGCAGGAACGTTTACTTCCGGCGATGGAAGAATCGGAAGCTTTACTGGAGAATGTTCAGACGCTGATCAACGGCCTTCAGGAACTGAATGTTCCGATTTTAGCCACACAGCAATATACCAAAGGATTGGGTGAAACTGTTGAACCAATCAGCAGCATCATCAAAGACTTCAGCCCCATTGAAAAGAAAGATTTCAGCTGTTGCGACGAAACTGAATTTGCCAAAGCTTTTGAAAAAACCGGAGCTAACAATGTGATTATTGCCGGCATTGAATGTCACGTATGTGTCTTGCAAACAGCCATCGACCTGAAGGAAGCCGGACTAAACCCGGTTGTTGTTATGGACTGTGTGTCTTCGCGTTCGTTCGACAATGTTGACCTGGCCGCTGAGCGCTTCCGTCACGAAGGAATTATGATGACTTCCTATGAATCGATTCTGTTTGAATTAACAAGAAGTGCATCAGCCGCTGAATTTAAGGCTATTTCGAAATTGGTAAAATAACCGGAAGAAACCGGTTTTACCGAACCATTTTATTGGAAAAGTTGATCAGGTATTCAATTATCTAATCAACTTTTCTTATTTTTAGTGCACCTTGTTAAAGCCCGACGGGATTATGATTTTCACCTCAAAACAAATAACGCTTAAAAATCTGATACCCGCTTGTTGCGCGCTATTGTTCGGGCTTTGTGCACTACTGGCCATCGCACAGTTCGCCCCATCCGGCCTCATCGCCAATGGCGAAAAAATCCCGTTCGACCTACTGACAATTGCAGCGATAATCATCGCTATTTTGTTTGGAACGACCTTGGGGCTAGGGCAAAAGATCCGATCAATACGCAAAGAGAATAAAACCACCCTTAGCGCGGTAAACGCAGTTATTGCCGTCATCAACAACAAGAAACAAGTTGTTCAGATTGTCCAATGCGATCATAAGCTACTTCTGGCAGGCAGGCAGCCCTGCCAAGGGGATTCTCCTCTGCAGTTTTTTAAGCACAAACATAGCCCAACAATTGAGGAACACGCAGATCGTTGCTTCCAAAGCCGGGAGACCGTGAATTGGGATTACTCAATTAGCCTGGAAGACCAAACCTACTTCTACCATGGCCAATTAGTTTACCAATCGCCCAATCGGGCTGTTTTTAGTGCCTACGATATTACGCAGCAAAAGCGCAGCGAGGAGCGTTTTAAAAACTCAGCCAACGAAGTTCAGGAGATGAATGATGTCAAGGATCAATTCTTTTCGATTATCGCCCACGACCTGCGCAGCCCCGTGGGAAGTTTTAAAATGCTTACCGGAATGCTGTTGCATAATTTCGGGAAGAATGATCCCGAAACGACCAAACAAATGCTCTCGTCCATCCACTTGGCCAGCTCCAATCTTTACGATTTATTGGAGAACCTGCTTAGCTGGTCCCACAACCAGCGCAAATCACTCCGGCTGAACCTCCAGAGCCATTCGCTCTATGATCTGGTTGACGATGCCATTGATTCGCAGCTGGTGCATTCTGAATTAAAAAACATTCAGATCATCAATGCGTTATCGCTCGAAAGCTATGCGATTTGTGATCAATATGTAACCCTGACTGTTATCCGAAACCTGATTTCGAATGCCCTCAAATTTACCTTACATAACGGGGAAATACAAATACGCTGCGATCAGCATTTAGAGAACAACCAGCCCTTCCTTCTTATTTCGGTTAGTGACAACGGCATTGGCATTGATCCGGAAAAACTGAAGACAATTTTCAACTTCAATCCCAATAAATCGACACTGGGAACCAACAGCGAGTCGGGTAGTGGCCTGGGGCTGATTCTTTGCAAGGAGCTGATTGAAAAACAAGGTGGTTTTATCCGAATCGAATCAACGTTAGGGAAAGGCACGGTTGTCTCATTTGGACTTCCGGCAAGCGTTGGCGCGCCTAAAGCAACTATTTTACAAGAACAAGTATTTTTGTCATAAGGGCTCCGTTGATCATAGCCCGGAAATAATACAAACCAGCCGGATTGCCCGACAGGTCGAAATCGACCGTATTGGCCTGCTGATTAAACAGTCCGTTTCCGGCATACACCTGCTGTCCTTTCGAATTGTAAACCGCCATCTCAGCATCGCCATCCAACACACTGGCCACCGTTAAATGAAAGATTCCCGTGGACGGATTGGGATATACTTCAATGGTATTGGACAAAAGCTGGATGGACATCTCCCCCTCGTCCCCATTTATTCCATCAACCTGTAGCCAGTACTTGCCTCCGGCCACCAGATCGAGATCCGGCATCACAGCAAGGCCACTTCCTGAAGCAGAGGCCACCCTGAGGTACGATGCTTCGCTGCCCGACAATAAATAAACGGGAGTCGCTGCACGGTAAACAGCAATTTCGGAGTCGATACCATCGACCTGCACCGTGAGTTGCTCGCTGGAAGGTCCCTCAAAATAAAACCAAACCGAGTTCTCCGGATCTTCAGCTGTTCCTGGACCGGGCTCCCGATCCTGGATACTGGCACAGTCGTTGGAAAACAAACCGTTATAGCCCAGGTTCAATCCAATTGCCTGGGCTATGTTGTCGTTAGCCGGAATAATGACATGAATCAGCACACTGTCGGCGCTGGAGCAAGCTCCCTGCGTGCCCGTAACTTTCACATAAGTATCGAACGATCCTTCCTGACGGGCTTCATCGGTTAAGCCAACCGTTAGCAATTGGCCCTGCACCGATGTGGTGAATTTTTCGGCTGCCGTGATCTCGAAGGAAAAATCGGAAGCTCCTTCAGCCCAAAACTCGTAATTATCCAGCTCCCTGCCGCAAATGGTCATCTCATCGGGCAGTCCGGCGAGGGCTACCGGTAGTTGGGCAAATACCGACACTGCCGCGTCGCGGGTCAGCTGGTCGGTGCCGTTGTCATTGGCTGTAATTAACGAGATGGTGTAACTTCCTTCGGCGGTAAACAGAACCTGCGGATTCTGAGAATGTTCATCTGTTCCGTTCACATAGCTATAAGTAGCCGGACTAATACTCCACTCCCAGCTTTGCGGGGCGTATTTGGTTTGGTCATTCAACATCAGGATTTCGCTCAAACAAAGAATTGAATCGTTGGGGCTAAAGGCAGCGATCGGCTTGGCGGTCGAGTCGAATCCATCCATTTGCACAACACCCGTATTATCCGGATCGAGCCAGTATTTGAGCTGCGACGAAGCTCCGGCACGCCGATCCCACGACCAGGAAAACTTCCCAAACAAGGAGGTCGAATTATCGCCTCCGTGCAATTGTCCGACCACCCGTTTATTGTGATCAAACAAAGGAGCGCCCGACGACCCGTTCTCGTCAGAACCAACATCGTAAAAAACCTCCCAGTGCGAATCGACTTCAGATATCCCTTCATTTTGCTCCCAGATAATGGGCGTATCGTTACTAAACACCTCATCGTTGTCCTGCGCTAAGCTTTTGGGAGCGCCGTTCGGGTGATGAATACAAGTACCACTCTGCGGGTTATTGTCGCTTGCATCCCATCCGGCAAAGAAGGGCTCATATTCTTGGGGAATTTCTTCGTCGAGGCGCACTAAGGTAAAGTCGGATGCTGAACCGGAGGCCAACAGGGAGGCTCCGGAAACGGTCTGCTCTCGGGAGGCATCATCTGCCGTACAGCTCGAATTTTCGTAATTGAAATAAGCCACCAATGTTGATGCTTCGGCTGCCGAACTGATACAATGCCGGGCGGTTAAAAAGAACGGAGTTCCATCTTCGTTGACATTATTCACCAGAAAACCGGTACAATAATAACTGTTCTGGCCGTCGTTAAAAGTAATGAGGCACACCGCCCGTTTGTGGGCTTGCCAGTCTTCTCCTTCCACACAGTTAATCTGAATCCGGTTGCTCGCTTTCGTTGATAGCTCAACATAGGCCGACGACACCGAGCCCAAAATAACGCCACCGTGGAAGGCTGCATCAACAGGCTCGTTATACTCGATAATCAGTTCGTCGTCCGGAAAATCAGCCAGCGTCAAGCCACCGTTGGGTTTGCTGTTTCGGCTGGTGAAACCGCCCCGGATCAGCTTTCCGTCGGCCGAATAAACATAGAGAGCGGCTCCTTCGGGAATGTCGAAGATTGAGAAATTCAACCCCAAAGCATACACACCGCTCCCGGAAAGCCTGTATCGCCACACATTCATCGTACCAACTTGGCTGCGCAAGGCTTTCTCGCATAAGTTTATGTTCATGGTTTGCAGCACGCCATACCGGTTATTCACGCCTTCCTGTTCGTCGATAGCCTGCAAACGAGCAGCATCAACGGGCTGAAGCTTGCCAACAGGAATAATGGTTGCCGTTTTCAGTGTTCCACTAAAAGAGGCCGGCATACTGCCATCCGCAACCTGTGCAAAAGCAAAACCGGCCGACAGCAGTAGGCCCCACATCAGCATCGCAAGCTTTCGAAGGCAGCCACAAGTCGCCGAAGCAGAATATCGTTTTTCGATCGTCATCATTCTCAAAAATTCAAATGCCAAATAATCTCGCCACTCCCGAAAATCCATTCTCTTACAAAGGAATAGAAAAAACGCAAGTCTTTCATGCTTTTCAGAAATATTACAGGAGTTTACCTCCTGCTCTTCAGCCAGCCACAAATGCTCGCTATCAGAACAACAACTCGGGCACAGCAAAGGTTAGCCCTTCATTTAAACGAAGAGAGGGCCATCAAGGCCCTCATCTGTTGTTTTGGCGTATTTTTCGTTTAAAACGAAATATCGTATAAGTCTTTCCCGTCTTCGAGGAAGGTCTTCACACTAATATCGGTCATGGGGTGCTTAATGAGCTGCATCAGCAAATCGGGACCTATTGTTGCCGACTGCGAGCCACACATACTTACCCGGTGAATTTGGTCGACCGTTTTAAAGCTGGCAGCCAGAACTTTTGTCGGCAGCTTAAAGTCGTTCATATTTTTGACAATATCGCGGACAACCTCGATACCGTGCGACGAGATATTGTCCAGACGACTAACATAAGGAGCAACAAAATCGGCTCCGGCCTTGGCTGACACCAGTGCTTGCTGCTGCGTAAAAATGGCCGTTGCGGTCACATTAATCCCCGCATCCTTGAGGATTGACATGGCTTTGTAGCCTTGCGGAGTAACCGGAATTTTGGCATAAAAGTTATCGCCTACGTCGAAAAAACTTTTATAGGTTTTTGCTTCGCGGACAATGTCTTCAGCTTCTTCGCTCATTACCTGAACATGAATCATTCCGTGTCCGATAATTTTCAGAATACTGTCGATTGCTACCGACAACTTATTGCCTGAATTTTTCAGGATTGTGGGATTGGTTGTGACGCCTTCCAACGGGAAGAAGTCATACAACTGCTTCAGAGCCTCAATATCGGCTGTGTCTGCCATGTAAATCATAGTGCCTGCAATTTTTATATTATTCGTTGAGTTGAAAAGATCGCAGGCAATATGATCACAAATACCTGCATTTAAATATCCTTCGCATTCGCGAGTAGGAAATCTTCAGCTTCGACGGACCAAAGGTCGTTATTTCGCTGGCAAATTTCGTGCAGACCGGCAAATAAAGGGTCAGATTTTCCTTTTTCTTTAAATTCAGCAATTGCTGTCAGGGGAATATCCTTATGGGTATAGATCAACTTCTTACCCCCGGGAATCTGGGGCAGGTTCAGGGTGGTTTCGATCACCGCATTCAGTCCGCCAATGTGGGTTACCAAACCCGCCGGATCGAGCCCCCGCCCAAACATGTCGAGCGACTCAACCATATCATCATTATTTCCTCCGGACGTCCCAACAAGATGCGTTGATGCATAGTGAACATTGTAGAAGTTCATCGTTGCCGTGAAGTCGGCATTGCCGGGGCCGGCAAAAAAGTTCAGACAACCATCATTTGCCAGGATGGCATCGCCCTGTTCAATTACCGCCGGAACCGGTGCGAAGACAAACACATCGTTGTAGCCCTCCCCTCCGGTTAAACCGCGTAGTTTACCCACCGGATCGTCGCCGCTTGTGTTCAGGTAAATTAGCTCAATTCCATTTGCTTTAGCCCACTCAGGAGAATAGATCGATGCTGCCCGATCAAGCCGAGATTGGTCAATATCGGTTACCACAAGCAGTGCCGGTTTGCGGTCCTGACGCAGAATCGCATAATTGATTGCTGCCAAACCCATCGGGCCAACGCCTGCCAGGATAGCCATTTTTCCGCCGTCCACAATTTCCATCTGATGGACGTACGAGCCCGGCTTGGTGTGGTAGTTGGCGTGCATGGCACCAATCACACAACTCAATGGCTCGGCCAGCGATGCGGGGTAGTAACCGGGACCATCGTAGGCCAGCAAGCAGTCCTGCACCAGCACATCTTTGGGAATGATCACATAGGTGGCATCGCCGCCAATGTACGGGTACGAATAGCCCGGAGCGCTCAACACGCCAACAGGACCTTGTTCGTAATAGATTGCAGGCTGAATGGAGAACTTTTGTCCGGCCTTAAACTTGTGTTGCCAGTTTGCTCCAATTTCAACCAACTCGCCGGCAAACTCGTGGCCTATTAAAACCGGATTTTCGGCCACATCGTTCGGGATACGTTTATGATCGCTCCCCTGGCTAGCCGCTTTGTAGGACGACATGCATATACTGTCGGACACCACTTTGGCCAAAATCTCATCATCGTTAATTTTCGGAAGGTCAAACTCTTCCAGACGCAAGTCTTTCTTGCCGTATAGTCGAATAGCTTTTGTTTTCATATTCTGGTTGCTAGGCGTTGGTTGCTAGTTGCTAGTTGCTAGTTGCTAGTTGCTAGTTGCTAGTTGCTAGTTGCCAACGCAGATTAATAATTTACTGTTATACGATTCATTCGCATTGTTCCGACGCTTCCGCCGCTGTTCCGGATTGCAAAAGCCAAAAACCAGCGACGAGAAAGCCGAACCTAATTCAGCATATTTTGCCCTCCGGTAACCGGAACTGCCTGCCCGGTTTCGTACTCCTGCTCCATGACATAGAAAATGGCCCGCATCACATCCAGTGGCGTACATCCGCGGCCTGCGGGAACCTGCGCTTCATAATAAGCTTTCACATCGTCAATGGTTTTGGCTCCCGGGACTTTACCGGCATTCAAGTACTGAACAAACAAGCCTTTTTCGGGATCGGCCCACAGCGGGCCATCGAAAAAGTTCCCGGGACATATCGAGTTCACCTTGATACGCGATGGCATCAGCTCCAGTGCGAATGACTGTGTTAAACCAATTCCGCCAAATTTACCTCCGGCATAAGCGAAGTTTTTATTACTTCCTTTTAAGCCTGATTTTGAATTAATTTGAATAATATCGGCAAAATGATCCGGCTTAATTTTATTTTGAAGCTTCATCACCGCCGAAGCATATTTTGCACACAGGAAGTAAGCTGAATAGTTCACCTTGGTCATCAGCTCGAAAGTATCGGGCGTCATCTCGTCCAGGCCGCCGGCGCGCAGAATACCGGCATTACTAATGAAAGCATCCAAACCGCCAAAATTCACGACGGTTTTGTCAATCAGATTCTGAACCGACTCGGCATCCGACACATCAGCTTTTACAAATAATGCTTTGTTTTTCCGGTTTGCAGCGTTCAATTCATCGGCAAATTCCTGTCCCTTCTCGGCGTTCAGGTCGGCAATTACTACATTGGCGCCGTGCTTCATCAGTTCTTCCACAATACCGGCACCAAAGCCCTGAGCGCCCCCTGTTACCACCATAATCTTGCGATCGGCACGGCCGGCGGTTGCTCCCATGGATACCTTGGAGCGATATTGCTCCACCTCCCAGGTTTCGATAAACCGAACCTGTTCGGCAGTCATCGGATGCTCGCCGCCAAAGGATTGTGCGAAAGCTGCAATTCGGCAACAATCGGTTACCACATCATACAGCACATCGGTGCCCTGAGCATGATCGGCAATGAGCATTACCCCCAGTCCGCGTGCAAAAATTACTTTCGGAAGCTTTCCTTTCGCCGATTTATATTCGTCAATTTTAGTTTGAAGATCTGCTAAAAAAGCTTCCGGATCACCGGTGTATTGTGTGTATAGGTAGGCCGAATTGGCATATACAATGCCATCGGGCGTAAAGGGCTTCGAGATTCGGGAAAAATTTTCTTCCTGAAGGTAAAAATCCAGCAGGCTATTATTCACCAGCCTGACCGTTTTAAGGCCGTCAGCCGACAACATCATCCGAACGGCAGGAATCACCTTTGCAGCATCTGCTGAAACCGGCAACTCTTCAACCGGCGCTTCCGGCCCATAAGCCGCATCCAGCTTCTGAATGATAGCATCATAAATAGCCTTCACCTCAGCAATGGTGTTGGCACCAACAAAAACACCGTGGTTCTGAAGCAGAATGACTGCCGGATCCTTGCCTTTATCAGCCCGATATTGCACAACGGCCTTCTCAACCACCTTAAACAGAATGTATCCCGGATCCTCGTACGGAATGTACAACACATCGTCACCCAAAAGCTCAGCGGCTTTCTCCGCCGCCTGCTGACTACACATCAATCCGTTTACCTTGGTTGAATGCGTATGTACAATAAAAGCATAATCGATGAGATTGTGCAGTGATGTTTCAACCGAAGGACGTCTGCCTTTCTCCGGTTCCAGTCGACTTCGCAACAGGTCATTTTTAATTTCCTCTTCCCGCAGCAGAGGATCCGTTGAATAGCTTTTGGAGTTAATTTCGTGTAGCAGCTTGCGATCCAGCTTTGCAAAGCCGGGCTCGGTAATGGTCGCCAGGCTAAATCCGCTGGCTTTCACGCGCAAACATCCGGCTGTTTTCCACGAAGTATTCCCTCCGCCCGCCAATACAAAATCTTTTTGTTTGCCGTAAAACTGCGAGATTTCAATTAAGTCTTTTATTCCTTGTTCCATAAGTTTGAAAATTCCTGGTTGATCTTTGGTTTATATCTGAATATACGGCTACTGCCCGCTAACAAATTTTTTAATCACGGCATTTCCCAAGGCAATAAATGTGTCACGCTCGTCGACCTTCGCTTTGCCCTGTTTATCCAAGTATCCCAATCGGCCTTTCGCCACCAGATATTGGTGCGCAGCAATGACACAAGCCCCTTCATAACCGATCTTTTTCATCGCCGGACTCAGTTCCCCGCCATCGCCTCCATAAACCGTAATTGGATCCAACTTTGGGGTATTATGCTCTGTTCCGAAGGTAATAACAAAGCCGCGATTGTTGAAAAAATTCACAAATTCTTCCATGATTTCCGGCTTATTGCGCCCGGGAATAAGCTCCAGCATAGACACATTTTTTGCCACCAGTTGCTGGTATAACTGTTCGTAATCGCCCTCAAAATCGGTGAACTCCCCTTTGGCATTATCCAGCAACACCGGATAGCAAGGAATACCTCCGGCCTGAATGATCAACTCTTTCACCTGCTCTAAGCTTAAGAAAGCTTTGTCATCTTCCGGCACAAACGCTGGTCCACCCGCCTTTAGCAGATGGGACCGAATTTCATTTTCCAGACTGGCGAAATCGTGCATCGCCGACTTGGGCTCTTTCCCCGAAAACAGTTTTGTGAAGAATGCTTTTTGCTCGTCTTCTGTCGGGAATTTTTGAACAACCGCTTCCCTCAGCGCTTTCGCAATATGGCGTTCGCGAAGCAAATTCTTGGCGTATCGGCTTTTCAGTTCATCGTAAGTAAACGAAAATCCGGCTTTCAGCTCCTCCAGAAAGTCATTCAACTTGTCGATCATCTGTGCAGCCTGCCGGTTGCTTTCATTCTGAACCTGAAACAGACGGGCAATCATATCGGCATTTAAGCGCACCGGATACTTCAATCCCTTGCCGCTAAAGTAAGTGCGTCCCGGGTTATTGGGATCGTTGACCCGAATACCGGCGGCCTGCAAGTCCTTTTGCAAGCTCATAAACTCGATATTAAACAACGGAAAGATAAGCCGTTGGCGAGCCAGTTCGCAAAACTCGTCATACCCGTCGGTTGTATAGAAATCGTTGATTCCCAACACCCGGACCTTCTCCGCCTGTGCCATGGCAAATACTTGCTGAATCTCGGTAAAAGCACTAAACGAATACGGCGTATGGAAATGTCCGTTCACCGGAAGGATGTCCTGAGGGATGGTTGGCGCCATTGCCAACAGCTGCTCCGGCTTCGGGTATTTTGCAAAAACAGAAGTTGCCATAAGTTTGATTTTTAGTATTGTATTGGTTTGCCTTACAATATTAAAAAATCAAAACCGGAAAGCTATCCTTGGGTGTCCTGCTTCATCGCCGATGATACGCCCCGGAACTGGTAGCGAGCACCGAAAATCAAACAGGGGTACCTTTTCAAAAGCACCCCTGCCTACAAATCCCCATTATTTATTTGCCTGAGCTTAATTATCAGCTCGATGTCATACGATTAATTATTGGCACAATAACGATCGATCGATTCCAGGAAGCAGGCTTTTTCGTCGTCCGACAAAAAGCTCCCGTGGAACGAATTACGCGCCAATTGTGCTACTTCTTCCTTATTCAGCAACAGCGCATCGGCAACGGCCTGAAAGTTCGCGTTGATATAACCGCCAAAATAGGCCGGATCGTCGGAGTTTACAGTAACCAACAAGCCTTTGTGCAACATCTTTTTCAACGGATGTTCCTCCATATTTTGAATAACATGCAAGGCTTTGTTCGACAGCGGACAAAGAGTCAAAGGCATGCGCCGCTCATTTAATGCATCCACTAAATGATCATCCTGAATGGAGGCATTACCATGATCAATCCGATCCACTTTCAGCAAGTCGATGGCCTCACGCACATAGGCTTCAGTTCCTTCTTCGCCCGCATGGGCTACCAGCTTAAAGCCTTCTCGTCGGGCGGCAGCAAATACATCGGTAAATTTCGACGGCGGATTGCCGCGTTCTGATGAGTCGAGCCCAACGCCAACAATCTGATCTTTGTAGGGCAAAGCATCTTCAAGGGTGCGGAAGGCCGACAGCTCGACCAGGTGTCGCAAAAAGCACATGATCAGTTTTGCAGAAATGCCCAGCTTCTCGCGCCCGTCTTCCAGTGCTTTCGAAATACCATTGATCACCGTTTCAAACTGAATACCGCGCGCCGTATGTGTCTGCGGATCGAAAAAGATCTCGGCATGAACAATGCCTTCCATTTGGGCTTTTTTCAGGTAAGCCCAGGTCAAGTCATAAAAATCCTGCTCGGTTTGAAGCACATTGGCTCCGGCATAGTAAATATCCAGGAAGTCCTGAAGTTTGGTAAAGGAATAAGCTTCTCTCAGCGCCTCGATGCTTGGATATTTGAGGTGAATACTATTGCGTTTGGCCAGCTCGAACAACAATTCGGGCTCTAAAGTTCCTTCAATATGTACATGCAATTCAGCCTTTGGCAGGCCTTTGATAAAATCGGGTGATACTGTTTTTGCCATAAATGAATATTTGCGGCAAAGTTCTGCATTCTTTTTCAATCTACATCAAGACAAATGTCAGTTTATCAGCTATGATGAGCAATTATCGGGGACTGAACTACTTTAAAATGCGAAAGCCGGACTTTCCCGGCTTTCTTTCTGTCAATATTATCAATCGGCCCCATAAACACAGCGGGCTATTTCGACTGTCCTTTAAAGTAAGCCTCCTTGTCGGCAAACAGGACATTGAAAGTGGTCAAACTCCCGTAGGCCCGGGTGATGTACTGTTGCAATTGCACTTTATCCTGATCATCGAGTTTGGGGTGAGTGTTAATGTTTTGTTCCAGTACCCGCAGCCGGTCGCGGAGCATCACAATCTTATGGAAGAAGGTTTCCATCGGGATCTCTTTTGCCTGTAAATCGGGATTTGCAGGCTTCATCTCCAGCATGCCTCCTTTCCACTTGTCGGCCAGCTTGGCCCCATAAGTTATCCCCTGATACTTATCGAGCACAAGAGCCAAAGCATTTTCAACTTCCGAAAGGGTTAAGCCGGTTCGCGGCTCCTCAATAGGGGAACTGATGATTTCCAGATCGGCATTATACTTGGTGAGCTCCATTTTCCCGCCCCGTTCAAAAAAGATCTCAAAAATGGTCAAATGCGAACGACTTACAATACCTTCGCCATATACCGGGTGCTTTACCCGGGTTCCGATAGCCAGATCTTCCATTTGTTTCTGTTTTTATTGGTTTAGGCTGAAAGATAAAAAAACAACACGAAACTAATCCTGCTCTTCATCTTTCATCAACAACTCTTCAATAACACGTGGGTAATGTTCATACTCGAGCTGATGAATACGGTCGGCCAACGACTCGGGCGTATCCCCGGGATTTACCTCGCAGGAAGCCTGGAAAATAATACTTCCGGAATCGTACTTGTCGTTGACCAAATGAATGGTAATTCCGCTTTCCTTTTCTTTATTGGCAATAACAGCCTGGTGAACGTGTTTCCCGTACATGCCCTTTCCGCCGTATTTGGGCAACAGAGCCGGATGAATATTAACCGTCGTAAACTCGCTGGTCAGATTGCCCGGCATTAACCAGAGAAAACCGGCCAGCACAATCATATCAATTTTCCGATCGCTCAACTCTTCCAACACATCAATACTGTGATACAACACATCCCGATCGAAGGTATTGGTATCCACGCCCAGCTTTTCAGCCCGAATAAGTGCATAAGCATCCTCATTATTAGACCACAAGGAGTCGACAACGATGTCGCGGCTGTTTTTAAAATACTCGATTATATTTTGTGCATTAGTGCCTGACCCTGAAGCAAAAATGGCGATTCTTTTCATACTTTATCCTCTTAGAAATTACTTTTAGAACTTTAGACTAACTTGTTCAATTATAGCTGTCTCGAAAACCTTTCAACGCCCCAAAGCAACGATTTATTTCACTTTTATTTTGATTTATCTTGGGTAAATTTATTACTTTGCACCGATTTTTTAAAAACAAAATTGAATATTAACTTAAAATTAGAACTATGTCTGACATTGCATCTAAAGTAAAAGCAATTATTGTCGACAAATTAGGTGTTGACGAAAGCGAAGTAACTACTGAAGCTTCTTTCACAAATGATCTTGGTGCTGACTCTTTGGATACTGTAGAACTGATCATGGAATTTGAAAAAGAATTTGATTTGGCTATTCCAGACGATCAGGCTGAAAAGATCTCGACTGTAGGTGAAGCTATCGCTCACATCGAAGCAAACAAAAAGTAATAAATCAGAACAAAAATTTATGGAATTTAAACGGGTAGTTATTACCGGACTTGGAACCGTAAACCCGCTTGGTAATTCTGTACAGGAATATTGGGAAGGGCTAAAGAACGGAGTCAGTGGAGCAGCACGCATTACCAGAATGAATGTTGATTTGCACAAGACTCAGTTTGCATGTGAGTTGAAAGACTTTGACCCAACGCTTTACGTTGAGAAAAAGGAGGTTCGTAAAAACGACCCTTATGCACTCTACGCATATGCAGCTGCACAACAAGCGATCGAAGATTCCGGATTAGATTTGGAAGTTTTAGACAAAGATCGTGCGGGTGTAATTTGGGGTGCCGGCATTGGAGGTTTGCAGACTTTTTACGAAGATGTAAAAGCCTACAATATTGAGCGTCCTAAGTTCAATCCTTACTTTATTCCAAAAATGATTGCGAACATAGCTGGTGGATTATTATCTATCCGCTATGGTTTCCGCGGTCCAAACTTCACAACTGTAAGTGCTTGTGCATCTGCCTCACACGCAATGATTGATGCATTCAATTATATTCGTATGGGTAAAGCAGATTTATTTATTACAGGAGGTTCGGAAGCAGCAATCAACGAAGCTGGTTTAGCAGGTTTCAATTCGATGCGTGCAATTTCAACACGTAATGACGATCCGGCAACTGCATCTCGTCCTTTCGACAAGGATCGTGATGGATTTGTAATGGGCGAAGGATCTGGTGCTCTTATTTTTGAAGAGTACGAGCACGCCAAAGCCCGCGGAGCAAAAATTTACGCTGAATTTGTAGGAGGAGGTATGTCTGCAGACGCCTACCATATGACTGCCCCTGATCCAGAAGGAAAAGGTGCTGCTTTGGTTATGAAATGGGCACTGGAAGATGCTGGCATTAAACCAGAAGACATTGACTACATCAATGTTCACGGCACCTCCACTCCTCTTGGAGATATTGCAGAACCTAAAGCAATTCAAGCATGCTTTGGCGATCATGCCTATAAATTAAGCATTAGTTCCACAAAGTCAATGACTGGTCACCTATTGGGGGCTGCCGGTGCAATTGAAGCAATTGCATCAATTTTGGCTATGCAACACGGAATTATCCCTCCAACCATTAACCATTTCACCGATGATCCTGAGATCGATCCAAAACTCGATTTCACTTTCAACGAAGCAAAAGAGCGTGAAGTAAACTACGCTTTGAGCAACACCTTTGGTTTCGGAGGTCACAATGCCTCAGTAATTTTAAAGAAATACTGATAACGTGATACGATCATTCGTACAAAAAATAAAACTCTTTTCAACTCCACGAAAAGAGTTTTATTTCTTTTTAAAATCGTTGTTTGGTACCGCACCAAACAATATGACACTGTATGAAACAGCGCTCACCCATAAATCAGCCTCCAAGCTCGATACGCAGGGTAATCAGGTCAATAACGAACGACTGGAATATTTGGGCGATGCCATACTGGGCTCCATTATTGCCGAATTTTTATACAATCGCTTTCCCAACCAGGATGAAGGCTTTTTAACGCAAATGCGCTCGAAGCTGGTCAACCGAAGTTTCCTGACCGATTTAACCTACCAGATTGGGCTAAACGCCTACATCCGGTCCAATACCAACAATACGGCTGAAAACAGTCATATTTACGGTGATGCATTCGAAGCCATCATTGGCGCGCTCTACCTGGATCGCGGCTACCGGGTGACCAAAGCATTTATCGTAAAAAAGATTCTCCCCTCCTATGTTGATCTGAACCAGGTACAACACACCAACACGAATTTCAAGAGCCAACTGATTGAGTGGAGCCAGAAAAACAAGCAGGAAATCAACTTCGAGACAACCGAACATCTGTCGGGAGACAGCAAAACGCCGAGCTTCATCACCGTCATCACATCCGATGGCTTGCCAATTGGTAAGGGTGAAGGTAATTCGAAAAAGGAATCGCAGCAAAATGCCTCGCATCAGGCCATCAAATACTTGAAAAAAACCGATGCCCAATCGTTTGACTAAGGGCTAAAAAAATAGCGGGGCCCAATGACCCCGCTAAACCAAAACCTAAATTCACCTTGTTAAAACTCAGTTAAACCCCAAATTGTAAAAAGACAATTACTTCTGCTTTTCACATTTCAAAGATAGGCATTCGCCAGCTGGCTACTTGTAAAGAAATGTTAAAGCCTGTTAACGATTCCAAGCCCTCCCGAGCGGGCTAACACACAGACAATCAACGCCTGTTAAATTGTGTTAAGCAGCAATACCAGCCAACCATAAAAACTTATCTTTGTCCGTATGAGTAGAAAGATCATCATAAGCCTGATTATCCTGATGGCCTTGGTTATGACCAGCCTGATTCTGGTTCAGTCCAACTCCATAAAAAAAGCTTTTGATATCCGCGAGGAACAATTTGACCAAGCGGTTGCCCGCGTATTGAAACAAGTGATCGGCAACCTGGAACGAAAAGAAATGGCCAATCTGGCTCCCAACTATTACTCATCGGGCAATTCGCTGTTCCCCAATACCAGAAGCACTCAAAACATGGGAACCGCAAGCAATCGCAAAGCAATTAGTTTTGCCCGCCAATTTTCGAAAAACAACGGACTAAGTACTATCCGCGAAGAATTGTCGGTTAGTTTCTTCGATTCGATACCCGTTGGCGTAAATGAGCGCGGTCAACCCGGCGACTTTCCTTCGGCCTTCGACATGATTCACGACTACGACAACTATATCATGCAGGAGTGGGAACGCCGCCAGCTGGAACGAGCTGCTATTTGGCGTAATATGATCAACCAGCAACTGCTATCGAGTCTACCGCTGAAAGAACGTGTTGACCAGCAGCAACTGGAGCATCTTCTGAAGACAGAGCTGAAAGCAAGCAATATAAACCTCGATTTTAAATACGCTGTAAAATCCTTTCCCTTTGGCGAAGAACAGTTTGTTTTTGGCAGTAACGATTATGCTCCCGGGCAACGGAAGGAATACCGGGATGTGCTTTTCCCCCACGATGAAAACCCCAAACCCAACTACCTGCGTATTTATTTTCCGAAACGCGATACCTTTCTGTTGAAAGCAACCGGTTTTATGGTGATCCCCACAGTGATTCTGACATTTCTGCTGATCGCCATCTTCGTCTATACGATCCTTATTATCCTGAAACAAAAAAAGTTGTCAATTATCAAGAACGACTTCATCAACAATATGACCCATGAACTGAAGACGCCGATTTCAACCATATCGCTGGCCAGCCAGATGCTTCACGACAATAGTGTGTCCAATACCCCCAAAACCATTGAGCACATTTCCAGTGTCATTCTTCAGGAAAGCAAACGGCTGAGCTTTCAGGTTGAAAAAGTGCTGCAGATGGCCATCTTTAATGAAGGACGACTAAAATTAAAGTTCAAAGAATTTCATATTAATGACTTGGTTAGCAACGTAATTCTTAACTTTGAACTTCGCGTAAAAAATAAAGGAGGTAAACTGGGTGCCGAGTTAACGGCACAGCAAGATCTCATAAAAGGCGATGAGGTACATGTTACCAATGTCATTTTTAACTTACTGGACAATGCCGTGAAATACGGCAAAGAACAACCCGAAATTTCAATTAAAACCGAAAATAAAGGAAACTATCTCCTGATCTCAATCAAAGACAATGGGATCGGAATTCCAAAAGAACATATTGATCAGATTTTTGAACGTTTTTTCAGAGTACCAACGGGCAATGTGCACGATGTAAAAGGCTTCGGCCTTGGCCTTAGCTACGTAAAAAAAATAATTGATGCTCACCAGGGAAAAATCAAAGTAGAAAGTGTTGTAAATAAGGGAACCAAGTTTATTCTTTACTTCCCGCTTAATTTGAAAGAAAATGGATACAAAAGCAAAACTTTTATTGGCCGAAGACGATGAAAACCTCGGCTTGCTATTAAAAGAATATTTAATTGCCAAAGGCTTCGACACCGATTTGTTTGGCGACGGCGAACTGGCTTATGCCGGCTTCAGAAAAAGCGAATACAATATATGTGTCCTGGATATTATGATGCCCAAAAAGGACGGCATTTCACTTGCCCGCGACATCCGGCTGATCAACCAAAACATCCCCATCATTTTTCTTTCTGCTAAAAATCTAAAGGAGGATGTTCTGGAAGGATTTCGCACCGGCGCCGACGACTACATCACCAAGCCCTTCAGTATGGAAGAGTTGATTTTCCGGATTGAAGCAATTCTGCGCCGCACATCGCAGGACTCGAACAAAGCCGGTGGGAGTGATCAAAGCCTGTTTAAGCTGGGACGCTTTACCTTTGATCCGCGCAAGCAGGTGCTCACCAACGAGGAAAAAGAAGAACAAGTAAAGCTGACCACCAAAGAATCGGAGCTTCTGCGCTTGCTGTGTAACAATGCCAACAACGTTCTGGAACGTAACTTTGCCCTGAAAACAATCTGGATTGATGACAACTACTTCAACGCCCGAAGTATGGATGTATACATCACTAAATTGCGCAAGCACCTGAAAGAAGAACCGGCGGTTGAAATAATCAACGTGCATGGTAAAGGCTATAAACTGATTGTTTGATTTTTAGCACCACACCTTCGGCCAGGCAATGCTCTCAGGCCGGATAACTCATTACAAGGCTTCAGCGAACTTCAACTGTCAGAAAAAATCCCGTTCTTCTTTTCAGTTCGGGATTTTTTCTGCTTTTATTACGATCGCTCATCTTTGCCAAAAAGGTCGAATATTGAAGCAATCTGCTCGGAGCGGCCCATGATGTACACGATATCATTTTCCTGCAAGCATTGTTTCGCTTCGGGATGTTCAATCAGCTGCTCATCGCGCAATACAGCAATCAGCGTCACATCGTACTGCTTCCTGAACTGAATATCTTTAATTGTCTTTCCAATCACCTCCGATCCCTTTCGAACCTTCAGGGCCATAATCTCCAGGTTGGGCAATTCCTTAAAAAGCTGATTGGAGTTCTCGCTTTCATCGCGAAAGATGCCGTAGTGGTCGTCTCTGATTTTTGCAATCAGGCGGTTGATCTCTCGTCGGGGCACAAGCCGTTTATTCATCACCTTCTCAAACAAATCAATCGCCGTTTCAAACTCTTCGGGGATCACCTCATTTGCGCCGTTTTTGTACAACTCTTCAACATCGAACACATGCTTTGTACGGACAATGATGTGCACATGCGGATTCAACTGACGAATCTTCTCGATAATCGACATGGCAATAACCAGGTTGCCCACCGAGATGACCACAACCTCGGCGCTGTCGACATGAGCCTTTTCCAGAATTGGCATATTTACAGCATCTCCGTAAATGACCGTTTCACCCCGCTCCTGAAGTTTTTTGACGGTTACCGGATCAAAAATGATGGATATATAGGGCATATTCACATATTTCGCCATAAACGAAAGATTTACCGCCCGCGAATCTTTGCCGATAAAAACAGCATGATTTGAATGGGCTGGCAGCTCGATCTGTGGCAAAGGGAAAAGCCCGTCGACCAAGGCCTGCGGCAATGGCAAGCGCAGCAGCTGATCGGCCAGTCTGCGCGATCCCATCATCAGCAACGGCGTAACCGACATACTGATAATAGCCACGGCCAGAAACAGCTGGTAGTAGTCGTCCGGAATAATCTGGTAGCGCATACCGGTTTGCGCCAAGATAAACGAGAATTCGCCCACCTGCGACAAGGCCAGACCAACCATCACCGTTCCCCGGAAGGTATGTCCCAACACAAAGGCGGTTCCTCCGGCGATAATCGTTTTCAACACCAGTACCAACACGACAGTGCCAAAAACCAGGAACGGATTTTCAACAACAAATGCCAGGTTTAACAGCATGCCGATACTCACAAAGAAGAAGCTTGTAAAGGTGTCTTTAAATGGAATTAAGTGGCCAAAAGCGCTGTGACTGTACTCAGAGTCAGAAATCATCAGTCCGGCCAAAAAAGCGCCAAAAGCAAGTGAAATTCCCATTTCGGCAGTAAGCAGCGCGACCGACAAACAGATGACAAAAATGCTCATCATAAACAACTCCTGATTCCGGGTGTGCGCCACCATCTGCAACAACCGGGGCATAAGCCAGCGATTACCGACAAATACCAAGCCCACCAGCACCGCCGTTTTGCCCAGTAATAACAACAGCTCATTGGATTGGTTGGAGCTTTCGCCGCCCAACATTGGAGTAAACAGCAAAAGCGGAATCAGGATGACATCTTGAAAAATTAAAATACCAACAACCGTCCGCCCGTAGTTCGACGTTATCTCGGAGCGTTCCTGCATCAGTTTCAACACCACCGCCGTACTGCTCAGAGCTGTTAAAAAGCCAACAAACAAGGCTCCGGGCCAGTCAATCTGGTAAACACGGGCTACCAACATGGTGATCCCGGCAGTAAGCAGCAGTTGCATAAAGCCACCTACAAACACAACCTTGCGAATTTTAAAAAGATGATTGATTGAAAATTCCAGTCCAATGGTGAACATCAACAATACCACACCGATTTCGGCCATCAACTCAATCGAATGTGCCTCATTAATCAAGCCCAGAGCGTAAGGCCCGGCAACTACGCCGGTCAATAAATAACCGATAATGGTTGGCACTTTAATTTTTGTAAACAAAAAGTTTACGGTTGTCGATAAGGCAAAAATGATTACGATATCAATTAATAAACCAAGTTCCATAAGCTAATTCAAGTTAAAACAATCTGATCTCCCGATATGCCATTCTGTTGGCATTTTCAAAATAAGCATATTTCTGCAAGCGATCGTCATTCAACTTGACTCAACTCCTATTTATTTGGATTAAATTGATTTTCTCAGCCTGAACGTGCTGCTGAGGACTGATGGCAAAAGCTCGGGCAAACAGGGTCCAACAAGTCTGATTCTTGCAGAGACATCGCAACTGTGCCGTTTTGCCAGCCCGAGGAAGCGAGCTAAAAGATTGAAGTGTTAGCGTAGGGCGGGGAGATAGCGTTGGGGTAAAAAAACTGTGGTTCGGGAGCTCTTTAGGCAGTGCTCTCAAACACACAGTTTCACAGGGTATTACTATATGACTAAAACAGAATTGTAATCTTCAACATCCACCCCACTAGGTGTCAAACCATCAGCCTGCGGTTCGTTTTCCCAAAAGTAATCGTCAACCAGGTAGCGAAACTGATATTCCTGGTTAGTCTTCAGTTCCAGTTCCTGAACAAAATCACCCTCGGCGGTTTGTGCCATTGGCTCGGTGTTCCGATCCCAATTGTTAAACTCGCCCACGATGCGCACATTTTGAGCATCGAGCGACCAATCATTCGTTACTCCAAATACAATCCGACACAATTGCTCTTTTTCTGAATATTCCTTCTTTAAAATCATTAAACGTCTTTTTTCGGTTGGTTAATCATCACAATACTCATGCTCACTTTCGTGTTTACAGCCTCCGGCAAGGACATTCGGAAACGACTTATTCCGGAACACTTCCATGAGCTAATAGGTAAATGGGCATAGAATGCCGCATAAGGCCTCCCTGCTCAAGCAGAACCAGGCTTTTAAGATCGGGGACAAAAAATGGATTAATGGAAATACTCCGGATTGATGTTCGCGCGCTTAACAGTGGCTTTCATCTGCCAGTCGACTACAAATTCCGGGTGACGACCCCCTCGTTCAGGAACATTTACCGGAGCAATGGCGTCGCCGCGATGAGATTTTTCCGCCCGTTCGCTGCTCCGTGTCGAACTACGGTCTTTCAAAACAGAATCAGGTTTAATAAACATAGTAGTTAGCTTTTAGTTAGTAACAAAACAATTTAAAGTTACGAATTCAAACCATCCTCGATCTATATTCGCCATTCATTTCCTGTTCATTTTAGTCAGGGAACAAAATCAGCCTCACCCCGCCATTAATGTCTCATTAACACATCTAAATAAAAAGATGAAAATTAGTCTATTTTATTTTAAAATCGATACTTATGTTCTATATTGGCTTATCAAAAACGCCCGAAACAATAAGCAAGACAAAGTCGCATAGATTCTGTAAAATAAACAATATCCTACTATGAACACGAACATCAAAGCACAGCAGCCCATTTCCAACGAAAAAAACGAGGTCCCGGAGTTGGACTGATCAACTTTAATTCGTAAATTATAATATAATACCAGGTTTTTCAGAATACAATTCAATTGAAGGGGATCATGAAAAAGCAGGAGAACTTAATAAAAGAGCTGGTCAAAGACGAGATCCGGAAAAAATACGGACAGCAAATCAGTGCTGCCAGAGACTGTCAGACGCTCGCGGAGTCGATCCTTGAATCCACAGGCCGACAGATTAGTGTTTCGACTCTTAAGCGCTTTTTTGGCATCATTCAATCACCATTCAATCCTTCGAAATACACCCTCAACACCCTGGCTATCTATCTGGGTTTTTCAAACTGGACGGACTATGCTGTTAGTTTCGAAAAAAACAAACATAAATACTCGAGCCTGAACTCGTGGGAACAGCTAAAAAAACGAGCCTGCTACCTGAGCAACAACTCCATGCTGACGATTGGCTCGCGCATCAAATCGGAACAGTTGCAGCATCGTCCGCGGGCATTTGCCATCGAAAAACTGGAAGGCTTCATGCAGTCGTCGCAAGTGGCAACAGCCTTCATCGCCCCCGGCGGATATGGGAAATCCACGTTGATCTACCAATGCGCCGAATACTTTTTCCTGGGACCTGATGCCCGCTACCCGAACGATATCGCCATGCTGCTCGACGGTGGTAGTTTAATCAGCATCGTCAACAAATTCGATCAATTTAACTGGCTTCACAACTTACTCTTGTTCAAGCCAGAAAATAGCTTCAGTAAGTATTTCAGGGAGCATCCGGATGAAGTGAAAGGTCATTTTGTTCTAATTATTGATGCGCTGAATGAGATCTTCTACCACACCGATAAGCTAAGCGGTTTTATAGAAAACCTGTTGGATATTGTAAGTTCGTATGAAGAGGTTCCCTGGTTCAAACTAATTATTACTTGCCAACCTGATAATTGGAAAATACTGAGCTGCCTGGCCCGGAAAAAGCCCGCAGTCACACAACAATGGTTTGATGTAAGCTTCGACGAACTACCCGAGCTGACCATCAATGTTCCGCTGCTAACTAAGACCGAAATAAAGCGGACGCTCGAACAAAAATACCCCAAACAGTTCTATCGTCAGCTGAGCTTTCATTCGCCGCAGCTGCTCAAGATTATAGCCCGTCCGTATTTTCTGAACCTGTTCATGCAGCAAGAAGAGGCTATGCCGGGCTGCGAAATTGACTTATTGCATACATTCCTGTCGGAAACGATTTTATCGGAACCTTATGCTGCTGAGAAGTTTAAAATTATTGATTCGTTGCTCCAACATTCACAATACGGGAAACGAATTACGCCGGTACAGAAAGATGAACTTCCGCAATCGGATGAATACAAAAGCGCCTACCGCGAGTTAATTTCACGAAATATAATCTACGAGCAGAATGTTCCCTGCAGCTATCTGTCGGTTACTACCGAGGTTCGCTTTTCGAACGATATCTTAATGGAGTTTATGCTGGCCAACAAATGGTTGCGCGAAAACCAATTCAACCTCAATCTGATTCGCAAAATCAACGACTACTACAGCGAGAACAAATTGCTACGCTTCAACCTGATCAAATTCATCATAAAAATTGCCTTTAAAGAACGAAAAGCAGATTTTCTGAAGGACATCTTTTCGATCTTTGAGGACACGAATCCAGCGTACATCCGCATCAAACAAACCGATGTGGATTCGGAAATATTCAATCTCATCAATATTGAATTGCGGAAACATCCCGAATTACGGGACTACCTGATTCCGCATTTCGCTCAATCGCGTGCAGGGCAAATATTGTATTTCGAAAGCTTTTTCGATATGGATTCGTTAGTTTTGCACGCCGGCGACAACATCAACTATTACCTTGAAAACAAACCCGGACCGGAAGCCCAAATTTACGGGCACCACCTAAAATTTACCCAATACTTTTTAACCTCGGATCGCGAAAAGCAGCGAGAAGAGTACGATTGGTTTAAAGCCATAGAAAAGCCGCAGTTACTGAATCCGTTAACCAGCGGGTTTTACCACTCGGTACGCCTGTTGTTCGAGCCAACAATCAGCAAGGAACATTGGACAAGCATCCTACACCAGGCAGAACAATTTTACCTGCAGGAGTCGCAGCAACGCTACAATTTCCCCATATTCGAATACCTGCTGATCAACGCCCTGAACTACAAAAACAACTTCGATAAAATTCGGGAACTGGTGCAACTCACCACCGAGCGGTACATCTTGACCAAACAAAAGTCGAACTGGCTTTACCAGCTCATAATTAGTTTCAATGCCCGGGCTATGCTGCATACAGGGGATGAGGAACGTGCAACTGAAACATTCCGGCAAACCGAGCTAAAATCGATTGCCCCCAACTATAAATACTATGCAAAAATACGGTATCTCCTGGTTCAGGTCGAGTTTTTGGAATATGCCCGCAAAATTGAGGAAGCGTTAGCTGTTTTAACCGAGATCAAAGCAATAGCGCAAATGCTCCGCTTTAAGTATTTCTATGACCAGGCATCGGAATACGAACGAAAACTAAAGACTAACAGCTCCGGCGAAAACTCCGGTCGGAAAAGAAAAAACCTCAAAGCGCACTGAACACGCGATGAGGTTTGATATGATCAATTAATCTAATTTCAACACAGCAAGGAAGGCTTTCTGCGGCACTTCAACATTACCAACTTGCTTCATCCGCTTCTTCCCTTTTTTCTGTTTTTCCAGCAGTTTTCGCTTTCGGGTAATATCGCCGCCGTAACACTTGGCAGTCACATCCTTGCGAACCGCTTTAATCGTTTCGCGGGCGATAATTTTTGCACCGATAGCCGCCTGAATGGCAATATCAAACTGCTGACGGGGAATGAGTTCCCGCAATTTCTCGCACATCCGCCGACCCAAAGTGTAGGCATTATCGAAGTGAATCAACGAGGAAAGTGCATCCACCATTTCGCCGTTCAAAAGGATATCCAAACGCACCAATTTAGCCGGTTTAAAACCAATCATGTGATAATCGAACGAGGCATAGCCCTTCGAGATTGACTTGAGCTTGTCGTAGAAGTCGAAAACAATTTCGCCCAGGGGCATATCAAAAGTCATCTCGGTGCGCTCGGCTGTCAGGTAATCCTGCTTAATCAGCTGACCTCGTTTATCCAGACAAAGCGTCATTACCGGGCCAATAAAATCGGACTTGGTAATAATTTGTGCACGAATATAAGGTTCTTCAATTTCGTTAATTTTATTGGAAGAGGGCAAGCCACTGGGGTTATACACCTGCATGGTTTCGCCATCGGTTGTATGTACCAGATACGACACGTTGGGAACCGTGGTGATCACATTCATATCGAACTCGCGATCCAAACGTTCCTGAATGATTTCCATGTGCAACATACCAAGGAATCCACACCGGAATCCAAAGCCCAATGCGGCCGACGACTCGGGCTCGTAAGTCAGCGAGGCATCGTTCAGCTGAAGTTTTTCCATGGCTGCACGCAAATCCTCATAGTCATCCGAATCGATGGGATAAACACCTGCAAAAACCATCGGTTTAACCTCTTCGAAACCTTCAATAGCTTTATCGCACGGACGCGCTTTATGGGTAATCGTATCACCTACTTTTACTTCCTTGGCCATTTTAATGCCAGAGATGATGTACCCAACATCGCCGGTACCAAGCATTTTGCGAGGCTCCATTCCCAATCGCAACACGCCAACTTCGTCAACATCGTACTCCTTTTTGGTATTCACAAACTTCACCAGGTCTCCCTTGTTGATGGTTCCGTTAACCACCTTAAAGTAGGCGATAACTCCCCGGAAGGGATTAAAAACCGAGTCGAAGATCAACGCCTGAAGCGGTGCTTCGGGATCTCCAACCGGAGCAGGAATGTCTTCAACAATACGGCGTAGAATTTCGTCGACTCCCTCGCCTGTTTTACCACTGGCGCGGATAATATCTTCGCGTTTGCAACCGATCAAATCAATAATCTGGTCTTCCACAACTTCGGGCATGGCATTGGGCAAATCCATCTTATTCAACACCGGGATAATCTCCAGGTCGTGTTCAATAGCCAGGTACAAATTCGAGATCGTCTGTGCCTGTATGCCTTGTGTTGAGTCGATAATCAACAGTGCACCTTCGCAGGCCGCAATCGAACGCGACACCTCGTACGAAAAGTCGACGTGTCCCGGAGTATCAATCAGGTTCAAGGTATATTTCTCGCCATCTTGTTCATAGTCCATCTGAATGGCATGACTCTTAATGGTAATCCCTCTCTCCTTCTCAAGATCCATACTATCCAATACCTGAGCCTGCATATCGCGCTCGCTAACCGTTTTGGTTACTTCCAGTAAACGGTCGGCCAACGTACTTTTTCCGTGATCAATATGAGCAATAATGCAAAAGTTGCGAATGTTCTTCATCTGGTTAATTTGTAAAATTCTATTAGCCAATTTCTCCCAATGTAATTTGCGCAAAGATATTCAAATTTTGGGAAGAAACACACGATGTTACAAGCCTTCGGAAACTTTAAGTAATCACCAATAAATAAAGCTTATACGTTAAAATCAGCAAATTAGTCAATCGACAACAATATTCGGCTATCTTTGCAGCGCAAACAGAAAAATCGAAATGGATCATATCCTGATATTAGTAGTCGGCTTTATTGCGCAAGCCTTATTTTTCGCCCGCATTATTATTCAATGGTTTAAGTCGGAACACGAAGGGAAAGTTCTTTCCCCCGTTTTATTCTGGAAAGTCAGCCTGGTGGCATCAATACTGATGCTTGTGTATGGAATTCTCCGCAAAGATGCAGCCATCCTCATCGGACAAATTCTGGTCTATTTCATCTACATTCGTAATATCCAGTTGAAGGACGCCTGGAAAACGATGTCGATGATCAGTCGCCTCCTGCTTTTGGTTACTCCGGTTATCATTTTAGGCTATTTGTTTTTCGGAACAAACTATTCGCTGGCCACTTTTTTCAAAAATGAAGACAACCCGCTACTACTGATGAGTTGGGGAATTCTGGCACAGCTCACTTTCATTTCGCGTTTCTTCTATCAATGGCTTTATTCCGAAAACAAAAAAGAATCGGTCCTACCTGTTGGCTTCTGGATCATTAGCATTGCCGGTGCGGCCATGAACTTCGTTTATGGTCTTTTCCGTTTCGACCTGGTGCTGATTGCCTCGCACGGCCTGGGCTTGTTTATTTATCTGCGAAATATTCTGATTCTTCAAAATAAAAAGAGTCTCTTCAGCCGTTTAAACATTCCCTTTTTAAACGAGCTTATCGCCCGAGTTTCAAACAAAATCAAATAGTATTATGGCAACAATTCTCGTTACAGGCTGTGCCGGTTTTATTGGTTCTCATCTAACGGAGAAGTTTTTAAACAAGGGCCATCAGGTAGTTGGAATTGATAATTTCGACCCCTTTTACGATCGTTCGGTAAAGGAAAAAAATATGCAAGGCTTCATCAGCAACGAAAGCTTCCGTTTTTTTGAGCTTGACTTGGCTGAACAAAGCAGCTTGATGAATGGACTGGAAAACAGTAAGATTGATGCCATCGTACACTTGGCCGGCAAGGCTGGCGTACGCCCCTCCATTGAAGATCCGCAAGGCTATATTCGCGCCAACATTGTTGCCACCCAAAACATACTGGATCTGATGAAGGAACGCCATATTCGAAAACTGGCTTTCGCGTCTTCATCATCGGTTTACGGCAATACCAAAGAAACACCTTTCCACGAAAATCAGGATGTGAGTAATCCGATCTCGCCCTACGCTTTTACGAAAAAAGCCTGCGAGTTACTGAATTACACCTATCACTCGCTGCACAAGCTCGACATCGTCAATATGCGGTTTTTCACCGTCTTCGGGCCTCGCCAACGCCCCGATCTGGCCATCCATAAGTTTACCCGGCTGATCACAAACGGCAAGGAGATTCCGATGTTCGGTGATGGCAGCACCTCGCGCGACTACACCTATGTGGCCGATACAGTTGACGGGATTTACCGGATTGTCGACTACCTTTTCAACAAGGATGAGGTTTATGAAATTGTGAACCTGGGGAACAACCAACCAGTGACGCTTCGCGATATGATTGCATCGATTGAAAGAGCAACCGGACAAAAGGCCAACATCAAGCAATTGCCGATGCAACCCGGAGATGTGGATATTACCTTTGCCAACATCGACAAAGCAAAAGCCATGTTCGGCTACAACCCGCAATTCGCTTTTGACAAAGGCATTGAAAATTTTGTAGCCTGGTATCAGCACGGCTAATCAGCTATTCCCCAAACAGCTTAGGCCACAGTCAATTTACACCGATTCGCCTTTAAAACAACCCGATAAGTTCATTTCTTCTTTTATCAGGCTTCAAATAGCCAGGGAGCATTACACCTCAATATTTCAGTGTATAAGTTTGCCGGTAAAAAGACATTACCGGCAAACAACAGCATTGCATTTTTAGTCGTGAATTCCCTATTTTTGTCCAATGAATTCATCCAAACACAAGTACATCATTTGGGAAGGCTGGATCTCTATCACCGCCAACATCCTGTTGTTCTTTCTGAAATACTGGGCGGGGATCGTTTCCGGATCGATTGCGCTGATTGCCGATGCCTGGCATACCTTAACCGACTCTGTTTCGTCGGTCATTGTTTTAATCGGGGGGAAACTATCACGCAAACCGGCCGACGATGATCACCCCTTTGGACACGGACGTGCGGAACATATCGCCGCTGTAATTATCGGCGTGCTGCTGGCAATCGTTGCCTTCGATTTTATCATTAGCGCCTACGATAAACTTGCTTCCCGCGAGTCCGGAAACTTTGGCACCGTCGCCATCGTGGTAACCCTTGTTTCGATAGTAACCAAAGAGGCCATGGCGCAATACGCATTTTGGGCATACCGAAAAACAAATGCCTCAATCCTGAAAGCCGATGCCTGGCACCACCGCACCGACTCCTTATCGTCTTTAATCATTTTAATCGGGATTATTTTGGGACGGTATTTTTGGTGGATTGACGGGTTGCTGGCCTTCGTAGTAGCCGCCATGATTGGCTTTGCCAGCTATGAAATTCTATCAAAAGAAATAAAATCGCTACTGGGCGAAGATGTTGATCCGCAAGAAGTGGAGCAGATCAAACAAGAAGTCTTCCTGCTCCTGAAAAGAGAAGTTTACATTCATCATTTTCACCAGCACCGCTACGGCGACCACAGCGAGCTCAGCTGCCACATTAAGCTGCCTGCACAAATGCCTTTGGAGGATGTGCACAACATCTGCAGCCAGATCGAAAAAATGATCCTCCATAAATTTAAGATGGTGGCAACCATTCACCCCGAACCCTTGAACGAGCAAACAAAGCCGTAAAGTTTTTAGCTCCGCATACGCTTTCCTTGATATAATGCTTAAATTAGTCCGCTCAGAACAAACAAAGCATGAAGCAGTTTTTCTTTTCTATCATCTTAATTGTTGCGACCGTTGCCTGTAAAGAAGTTTACGACACACCTCCCGAGTCGCGCGTACAGCTTGGGCTGTATTACACCAACGAAGACAATAGTGACACACCTCTTTTAACAACTTATGGCTTGGGGCAGGATAGTATTTGGTACGATGCTGAAAACACCGATTCATTCCTGTTGCCTCTGTCGGATGCAGGTGTATCAACCTTCGTCGTATTAATTGATTCCGTGGCCGACACACTCCAGATTCAGTACACACCTCAGGTTACCTACGAAAGTATGGAATCGGGCTTTTATTACACCTTCTGGATTCAAACGGTGATGAGCACAGCCAACAAAATTGACAAGATCTTTCTGACGGACACCCTGGTAAATGAAAACTGGCATGAAAATATTCAACTATACCTTAACGATAGCACTGCTTTTACTGTCGCTGACTAGTACGGCGCAACAAAAAGAAAAAAAAGTCAAACCCAAGCGGACTGACAATTATATTCACATGCCGGGATTACGCTTGGGACTCGATATTTCGCGACCATTCCAGCAACTATGGACCAAAGGAGACCGATACGGAAGCGAGTTTAGTGCCGATTTTGAAGCCAGCCCGAACCTGTATCTTGTTGCAGAGGCTGGCTGGGAAAAGCTTAAACTGGATCAACCACGGGTTAATTATAACAGTTCGGGAACCTACCTGCGCCTGGGAGCCGACTATAATGTACTTGGTCCGGAAGATACCGATACTAAAAGTATGTTCTACTTTGGCTTTCGCTATGCATTCGACATTGCCCGACAACAAACAGATTCGTACACCATCCAAAACTACTGGGGCAGCACCATGGGCTCGTTCCCTGAACAAAAATTCAACTCGCACTGGATGGAATTAATTCTCGGGATTAAAGGAGAAATAGTGAAAAATTTTTACATGGGCTGGAGCATACGTGCCAAGTTTTTGCTGGCACAAACAGCAGAAGAATTACCGGAAATCTATTTCACGCCGGGGTTTGGCAAGTCGGAGAGCACCGTGGCTCTGGATTTTACCTATTCGATTTACTACACCCTTCCGTTTAAATTCAGAAAGAAGTAGCTTCCCTTAATCAGTTTTGGGGAAGAAAACGCAATAAAGGAAACGACACGCACCACGCGGATGCCCTAGTTTTAATGGCTTCTGTGCGGATCGACTTTACACGAAAAACATTCATGATTCCCGGGAATCACCAACAGGGATGAAAGTTTCGGATTTTTTCAACGATGCTGTTGTCGTTGTTTTCAAAAGTTGTCGGGTTGTCGTTCCACTTCTAATCAAAACC
This sequence comes from Mangrovibacterium marinum, assembly GCF_003046625.1. Lineage (GTDB taxonomy): Bacteria > Bacteroidota > Bacteroidia > Bacteroidales > Prolixibacteraceae > Mangrovibacterium > Mangrovibacterium marinum. The sequence goes on along the minus strand of NZ_QAAD01000007.1, from coordinate 159,392 downwards.
AGTTATTGACATGGCGCCTTAGCACCTCTGCGAAGTAAGACTTTCACGAAAAAGCGCAACCTAAATTGGTTGCGCTTCTGTATATCAGGGATTCAATGTATTCGTTTACGAATTACATCATGCCGCCCATACCGCCACCCATAGGAGGCATAGCAGGCGCTGGGTTTTCTTCTTTTTCGTCAACCAATACACACTCTGTAGTCAGGAACATACCAGCGATAGAAGCTGCATTTTCCAAAGCTACACGAGTTACCTTAGCCGGGTCGATCACACCTGTTTCCAACAAGTTTTGATATTCGTCAACCCGAGCATTGTATCCGAAGTCGCCTTCGCCTTCTTTCACTTTTTGTACCACTACGGCGCCTTCTTTACCAGCGTTAGCGACGATCTGACGCAACGGCTCTTCGATGGCACGTTTTACAATTTCAACACCTGTTGTTTCGTCTTCGTTTTCGCCTGTCAAGCCTTCCAATGAAGCAATAGCGCGAATGTACATCACACCACCACCAGGAACGATACCTTCTTCAACAGCAGCACGAGTTGCACTCAATGCATCATCAACGCGGTCTTTCTTCTCTTTCATCTCTACTTCAGAAGCAGCACCAACGTACAATACAGCAACCCCACCGGCCAATTTGGCCAAACGCTCTTGCAGTTTTTCTTTATCGTAGTCTGAAGTTGTTGTTTCGATTTGCTTTTTGATCATGCCCACACGAGCATCGATAGCAGCCTGATCGCCGGCACCGGCAACAACAGTTGTGTTTTCTTTATCAACAGTGATTTTCTCTGCAGAACCTAAGAAATCCAATGAAGCATCTTCCAGTTTCATACCTTTTTCTTCGGTAATCACAGTACCTCCGGTCAATACGGCCAAGTCTTCCAACATTTCTTTACGGCGATCGCCGAAACCAGGAGCTTTAACAGCACATACTTTTAACGAACCACGCAGGCGGTTAACCACCAATGTAGCCAATGCTTCGCCATCTACATCTTCAGCAACGATCATCAAAGGACGACCAGTTTGTGCTGTTTGTTCCAGTACAGGAAGAAGATCTTTCATGGTGCTGATTTTCTTATCGTGAATCAGGATGAAAGGATTATCCAGCTCAGCAGCCATTTTCTCGGTGTTGGTTACAAAGTAGGGAGATATATAACCACGGTCGAATTGCATACCTTCTACTACATCAACGTAAGTATCGGTACCTTTGGCTTCTTCAACGGTGATCACACCTTCTTTTTTCACTTTTTCCATCGCCTCAGCAATCAGTGCACCAATTGTCTCGTCGCCGTTAGCCGACACTTTAGCAACTGATTTGATTTTGTTGAAATCGTCTCCAATATTCTGAGCATGAGATTTAATACCTTCAACAACTTTAGCGACAGCTTTGTCGATACCGCGCTTCAAATCCATTGGGTTGGCACCGGCAGTTACGTTTTTCAATCCAACATTGATAATTGCCTGAGCCAAAACAGTAGCGGTTGTTGTACCGTCACCCGCATCGTCGCCGGTTTTGCTGGCTACTTCTTTCACCATCTGTGCACCGATGTTTTCGTATGGGTCAGCCAATTCAATTTCTTTGGCAACTGAAACACCATCTTTCGTGATTGCCGGAGCACCGAATTTTTTCTCGATTACAACATTGCGGCCTTTAGGACCTAAAGTTACTTTTACTGCGTCAGCCAATTTGTCAACACCTTTTTTCAGCTGATCTCTCGCATCAATATTGAATTTAATTTCTTTAGCCATTTTTATTTGATTTTAATCAATTTGTTACTAAATAATTACGCGATATACAAAACATCGGTTTGTGACATCAACAGGTAGCTTGCACCGTCGATGTTCAACTCAGTTCCCGAGTACTTTCCATAGAAAACAGTATCTCCAACAGCTACTTCCATGGCTTCGTCCTTTTTGGCAGCTCCTACCAAAACGACTTTTCCAGCCTGTGGTTTTTCTTTTGCTGAATCAGGGATAATAATTCCGCTTGCTGTTTTCGTTTCTGCTTCCTGAGGTTGAACAAGAATTTTACCTGCAAGGATTTTACCTTTTAATTCTGCCATTTCTTAAATTATTTTAGTTATACATTTTTAAAATTGATACCCTTCCTTATCCAATCCTGTGCCAAAAGCACCAAAAGCCTTTACGAAGGTAAAAGTTGGCAGTTTCGGCTGCCATGCAGAAAGTCCCAAAGTCGACACCAGCCTCAAGCACTTGATATACAGCAAAGGCAATACTGTCATTATTTCAGGCCAACTGACAGTACAGAAGAAGTGATCAGCCACAATGATATGTTCTTTAGTTTGAATTTCCCGGAACGAGCGCCAGGTGCAGCGAAACAGACTTAACTCCCCGGGGCCCCGACAGCAAGGATGCAGGTCGAGGATTGTCGGATATCCTGTTGCCTGATTGTCATAAGCCATGCCGTTTTGCAGATTGCAGGCTAAATTTTATACGCTTAAATATTCGGGTATAATGGCGTCCCGGTTAATCGGAATTGAAACCCAATCAAAAGCAACGTGAATCTGTTGGCTTGGTTCAATTACAAATCGGTATGAAATGGCTAAAGCCATGACTGCAAAATGCTTCCCCGTCCGGCAGGACAAAAAACCAGCTTCAATCAAAAATAGAAGCAAAATGCATCCGGACTTGGAACAACGCCCACCAACAAGTTTGCTACATAATGAGTCTTTGCATCAAATTTAAGATCAATAGCAATACAAAGCACCCCTCATGCAGTTTGAAAACCGCCTCACCCAAAAGGTTTTACACAAAAAAGGCTCACTCCGAGGAGTAAGCCTTGCTATTTGAGTTGATAAAATTTCTTATTGTGCCGAGTCGGCCTGAACAGGTGCTGCGTCAGGAGTTGCCGTCGGGAAACTAGGAACAGCGTTCGGGTCAACAGCCTGTTCAACCTGATTTTTAATCGCTGATTCATTGGCTTGCTCAGCTCCGTGAGGAATAAAGGCACTACCAGCAATCGACAATACCAACAAGGCTGTTGCCAGTACCCAGGTTGCTTTTTCCAGAAAGTCGTTGGTTTTACGGACTCCCATAATTTGGTTGGTTGATTGGAAATTACTTGCCAAACCGCCACCTTTTGAGTTTTGTACCAATACAATCAGAATCAAAAGCACACAGGCGACAAATATTAAAACAGTGATCAGCGTATACATTTCGGCTTATTAATTATTAGTGAATTAATTTTTTTACTTCTTCAATTTGACCGGCAAAGTAAGTATTTTTTTCCGGATATTTCAAACTTAATTTTTCGTAAGCTAAGATGGCTTGCTTGTACATTCCCTGGCGCATATAAATTTTAGCAAGTGTCTCGGTCACAAACTCGGGCGCATCGGTTCGTTCCTGCTCTTCCGCCTTATTTTCGGCCGGTTTATCGGCTTCGGCCGGAGCTTTGCGCCGCAGGGTTTTCACCAAATCCGACAAGGACTCCGCCGGCTGAGGTTCCGGCTCCAACTGGTAGCTGCCCGCCGAAGCGTACTCATTGGCCAGGCTGTCCATTTCTTTTTCCTCCAGCGCATCCTCAGTCATCAGAAAATGGTATAGCTTTCGGCGGTCGGTGGTGTAAAATGCCCCCTTTGCCAGATAGAAATCAAACTCCGGAGATTCCACAAGCTTCAGGTTCTTCAGCAAGAGCATCCAGCCCAGTTGAAAAGCCGGATACTGCTGCACCAGCTCTTTAAACAAAGGCAGGCTTGCCTCGTTTAACAGCCGCGGATTTTGCAGAAACTTATGAAATTCGGATGTTTGCATTACCAGTTTGCAATTGACGCGTTAAAAATGTCGTCGACTAATTGTTCCAAAATCTCTTCCATGATTTCATCCTCCACATCACTCAGCAGGTTGGTTGCATCGAAATCATAATAGGCAGAAAACGTTTTATCCCAATCGTCGTCATGATTTTTATTGTTTGTAAATTTCATTTTCACCGTCACGGTCAATCGGTTTTGTGCTGCCGTATCGCCTTGTTTAATGTTCATCGGGCGCACATCGTAGCCGGTAATTTGTCCTTCAAACTCGAGATCGCCATCCTGCTCCAGCAGGTTCAACGAGGTCTGACGCGTCAACTTATCCTGTAAGGATTCGGTCAGCTGTTGGCTCAAATTCGGGTTGACCAAACGCGCCCGGTTAGGCATATAATACACCGTGAAGGTTTTCACCGAAGGATCGATGGATGCACCGGTAAACGAATAGGAAACTTTACAGCTCTGATAAACCGGAAACACAAGTACCAGGATCAACAGCAGGGTGAAAAACTTTATTTTATTCAATGTCATACTCTTTAATTTTGCGGTACAAGGTCCGTTCTGAGATGCCCAGTTCCTGGGCGGCATATTTACGCTTTCCTTTATGTTTTTCGAGTGCTTTTTTAATTAACTCAATTTCCTTTTCTTCCAGCGACAGCGACTCTTCAACAAACTCTTCGGTATCCTGAATATCGTCGCGCCCGGCATGCGAGTCGTAGTGAACGGAGTTGCTCACGGCTGGTTCGGGCACGTAGCTGGAAGCATCCTTCTGATACAAATTTTGAATAATCTGAGCATGTTCAGCCCGCACTTCCGACGAGGATGTTTTGTCATGCATCAGGTCGAAAACCAACTTTTTCAGGTCAGTCATATCCTTTTTCATGTCGAACAAAACCTGATAAAGAATCTCCCGCTCCGAGTTGAAGGTTTTCTCGTCCACCCCCTGGCGCTGGTAGATTGCCGGCAACTGAGGCGCTCCCCCCGAGGGCAAATAAGTGCGCATAGCAGCCCCGGTAATATTCCGTTCCTGCTCGATAATGGATATCTGCTCGGTGATGTTTTTCAACTGCCGAACGTTGCCCGGCCAATGGTAGGTTTCCAAAACATGGCGAGCTTCCTCGTCCAGGCGAACCGGAGGCATCCGGTAGCGTTCGGCAAAATCGAGTGCAAATTTGCGGAACAACAGAAAAATATCCTCACGACGGTCGCGCAACGGCAACACCCGAATGGGCACCGTATTTAAACGATAATACAAATCCTCGCGAAACTTACCTTCTTCAATGGCTTGAGGAATATCGACATTGGTAGCTGCAACAACCCGAACATTGGTTTTGAGCACCTTCGACGAACCCACTTTCATAAATTCACCCGCTTCCAGCACCCGCAATAAACGCACTTGTGTAGCTAAAGGCAATTCCCCGATTTCGTCCAGGAAGATGGTTCCTCCGTCGGCTTCTTCAAAATAACCTTTGCGGTCGGCCAAGGCGCCGGTAAAGGCACCTTTTTCGTGTCCAAAAAGCTCCGAATCAATTGTTCCTTCCGGAATAGCACCACAGTTCACAGCTATGTATTTACCGTGTTTGCGTGCCGAAAATTGATGTATAATTTGTGGAAAATTCTCCTTCCCTGTCCCGCTTTCACCGGTTATTAAAACCGACAAATCTGTTGGAGCTACCTGAACGGCCACTTCAATTGCGCGGTTTAATCCCGGCGAATTACCAATAATTCCGAATCGTTGTTTAATTTCCTGAACGTCCATTTTTCAGTTTCCAATTAATTTCAACAAAGTTATAATTTTAAGCAGAACGGCGAAGCCGGCCAAAAACCATGCCCCGAAATTTTGTCAGTTTTCGTCGAAAATTAACAATCTTTAAGCGAAAGTTCACTCAACGCCCTACGTCCTTTTCATGCGCCGGCGGCTCGTCTAGTTCGTTTAATTCGTACCTTTGTATGGTTCGGTTCCCCCAACTTCGGGATGAAACAGACAAGCAAAAAAACACTGATCTTATTGAAATTAAAAGAGATGAAATTCATTGCAATTATCCCTGCTCGTTATCAATCGACCCGTTTCCCCGGAAAACCACTGGCACTGCTGGCTGGTAAACCCATCATTCAGCACGTATACGAAAACGCCAAAAAGAGCGTGGATCAGGTTTGGGTAGCCACCGATGACGAGCGAATTGCTGCGACGGTAACCGCTTTTGGCGGACAATATGTCATGACCAACCCGGATCATCCCAGCGGAACCGATCGCTGTGCCGAAGCAGCCCGCACCATTGCCCAAGAAACCGATTTTGATGTCATCATCAACATACAGGGCGATGAACCATTTGTTTGCGATGCACAGTTGGAAGCCTTGAAACAATGTTTCGAAGACCCTAATACCGAAATTGCAACCCTGGTCAAAAAAATCGAGCAGGAAGAAGTTCTTTTCAACCCAAACCGCCCAAAGGTTGTTTTCAACGCCGATCGTTATGCACTGCTTTTCAGCCGTTCAACCATACCTTACATCCGTGGTAAAGCTGAAAACGAATGGCTTGCATCCCATTCGTTCTACTCGCACCTGGGCATGTATGCCTATCGTGCAGATGTTCTGCCGCAACTCACACAGCTGCAACCCTCGTCGCTCGAACTTGCCGAATCGCTGGAACAACTGCGCTGGCTCGAAAACGGCTACAAAATCAAAATTGCTGTCACCGAGTTTGAAAGCATCGGCATTGACACTCCGGAGGATCTGGAACAAGCCAAACTTTTTTTAGAACAAAGAAACCGCTCATGACTTTGCAAAAGATCATCAGCGGAGGACAAACAGGAGTTGACCGGGCGGCTCTGGATGCCTGCCTGGAACTAAACTTTCCCTGCGGAGGTTGGTGCACGGCCGGCAGAAGTGCCGAAGACGGGCCAATTTCACTGCGCTATCCACTGGTTGAATTGCAATCGCCCTACTACGACGATCGCACCCGACGCAATATTATTGAGTCGGATGCAACTTTAATTATCAGCAAAGGCAAACTTAGTGGCGGCACCCTGCTAACCGCCAATTTTACGCGCCACATCGGAAAACCGGTTTTCATTTTCGAGCTTTCCCCTTTTTTTATCGACAACACCTTCGACAATCTCTGTGATTTCATGGAGACCTACCAGGTAAGTACCCTCAATATTGCCGGTCCGCGTGCCAGCCAGTGGGACAAAGCCTACGAAAGTGCCTATCACATCGTGAAGTTACTGATCAAACATGTCCGGCAATAGCTATCCCATCATTCGCTCAATCCCCATTTCCAGGCCACAAAGCTCGGCCAATCCTTTCAGGCGACCAATCAAGGGGTACCCCGGATTAGCCGACTTATTGTAATCGTCAAGCATCTTGATACCATGATCGGGACGGACGGGAATCCTCACATCAGCTCTTCCCTCCTTCGCACGGCGCTTTTGCTCTTCGAGCAAAGCTTTCATGATCGGGAACAAATCCACATCGCCATAAATATGGCCCGACTCGTGAAAACAACCATCCGGCAAAAAGACATTATTTCGCAGGTGTGTAAAATGAATCCGGTCGCCAATCGATTTGACAATTGCCGGCAAATCATTTGAACGATTTACCGAGAGTGAACCAGTGCAAAAAGTAACACCGTTGGCAATCGAATCTACTTGCCGACAAATCCACTCCAGGTCGGCCTGTGTACTCACGATGCGCGGCAAGCCCAGCACGGAAAAAGGCGGATCGTCGGGGTGGATGCAAAGTTTCACACCATAGGCTTCGGCAACAGGTATGACATCCTGCAAAAATAAACGCAGATGCTCGCGCAAGCGATCAGCATCAATCGTTTTATAGGTGTCGATAAAATCGAGGAAAAGCTTTTTATAGTCCGGTGCCGAGCCATCTACAACACCATCGATAAACCCTTGGGTAACGACGATGATATTATACGCCAGCAACTCTTTTTCTTCCTCGGTCATTTTGGCGGCTAAGGTTCCCGCCTTCTCGACAATCTCGGCGGGATAATCGTTTTCGGCCCCGGGACGCTTCAAAATAAACACATCGAAAGCCACAAAGGTCGGGAAATCGAAAAACATGACTTCCCCGCCATCGGATAATTGATAATGAAGGTCGGTACGCACCCAATCCAATACCGGCATAAAGTTGTAACACACCCGGTCGATGCCACATTTCCCCAGGTTTCGGATGGACTCCTGGTAATTGCGAATCAGCCTGCCGTAGTCGTCGTTATGCGTTTTAAGACCTTCGGAAACCGGCAAGCTCTCTACCACGCTCCAACGCATGCCGTAGCTTTCAATTTCATTCTTAACTTTCAGAATTTCGGCTACCGGCCATACTTCTCCATTGGGAATGTGGTGCAAAGCCGTCACCACACCTTCAATTCCCATCTGGCGCAGATCCGCCAAAGTCACCGAATCCTTGGCGCCAAACCAACGCCATGTTTTTTCCAAGCTCATAAAATTCGTGATAATAAGTTCCAAAAATCAACCTTCAAACTACACGCCCGAAAACGAGCTGAATCCACCGTCGACAGGGATGATAGCCCCCGTGATAAAACTTGCTGCATCCGAGCACAGAAATTGCACTAAACCATTCAGCTCGCTGATGTCGCCAAAGCGGCCCATTGGGGTTTTGGCCAACACCTTTTTGCTTCGTTCGGTATACGATCCGTCGGGATTGATGAGCACCGCCCGGTTCTGATCGCCAATAAAAAAGCCGGGCGCAATAGCATTCACCCTTACCTTATCGCCAAATTTCAGAGCTAACTCCATTGCCATCCACTTGGTAAATATATCTACCCCCGATTTTGCAACCGAATAGCCCATTACCCGCGTAATAGCCGAATAAGTCGCCATTGATGAAATATTAATGATGCTGCCGCTACCCTTCTTAGCCATCACCTCTCCAAAAATCAAACTTGGAACAATTGTACCATTCAGGTTCAAATCGGTAACCTTATGGTAATCTTCTATTTTCATATCAAAGATGGTCTGATCTTCCGTCAAGGTAGCTCCTGGCATGTTTCCACCTGCTGCATTCACCAGAATATCAATTTTTCCCCATTTCGCAATAATTTTACCAGCAACAGCTTTTAAACTATCTTCCTCAAGTACATTACAAGCAAAGCCAACAACTTCACCCACCGATTCAAGTTCGGCAACGCGCTTATTCAAATTCTCTTCACGAATATCCAGGATAACCACTTTTGCTCCAGACTCGAGCAAACTTCGCGAAATGCTTCCTCCTAAAACACCACCTCCTCCGGATACTACGGCAACACAGCCTTCAATACTAAAAATATTCATAATTCGGCTTTTTATCTGATTTTGAATTTTTAACATGTCAAAGCTATTCAAAAAGACAGCACGCAAAACATACTATTTTTGCACAAAAAAATACTATTTTTGCACCCATTACCACTTAATCAGGTCTTCCATGAAAATTATGCATGAACAAGTCTGTTTTAGGGGAACAAACTCCTTCAATATTAAATGGGACGAGTTTCCTCACTTTACTTTTCCGTGGCATTTTCATTCGGAATACGAGCTGGTTTATGTCATCAAAAGCTATGGAAAACGATTTGTTGCCGACCATGCTGAAGATTTTACGGACGGCGATTTGGTTTTGTTAGGTCCCAATCTTCCCCATTTTTGGAAAAACGATGAGTACTTCTTCAACGAAGATCCGGATTACAAAGTCAATGCAATTGTTATTCACTTTCCGACGGATTTCTTTGCTCACCAAATAGAGAATTACCCCGAGTTTGCATCCATCGGGAAATTGTTGGAACAAGCTAAGCGCGGTGTACATTTTCCCAAAGTCACGGCATTGAAATTTGACAAATCACTCCACCTCCTGCTTAAACAGGAAGGCTTGGAGCGCACACTAAATCTCCTTTCTCTTTTAAACGGGCTGGCACAATCGAAAAACTACCGCATCCTGGCAAGTAAAAGCTACCAACCCGATCGTCAGAACTGGACGGGAAATCGGATGGATCGTATTATGCACCTGATTAACTCAAACTATCGGCAGCAACTAAAAGTGGAAACAATCGCCTCCGAAATTGGTATGAACAACGCAGCTTTCTGCCGTTATTTTAAAGAGAAAACCGGCAAGTCGTTCATCTGTTTCATCAACGAAATGAGGGTCGGATACGCCTGCAAATTACTTCAGGAAAACAAAATGACGGTCTCCGAAATCGGATTCGAAAGCGGTTTCAACAATCTGTCGAACTTTAACCGCTGTTTCAAACGCATCACCCAGCACAGTCCGCTAAGCTACCGCAACCGATTCATCTCGGCTCATCAGCGATAAACGAATCTATCGGCAAATTTCAGCTACAACACATAATTTCGGGCGTTCTAAATACCGGTTCTCGAAGAACATTCCGCCATCATTCTTGTTTCATAACCACTAAAAGATATTTCCATCTTTTATTTTGAATAAAAAAACATGAATGAATTGATCTCGAAATCTCCGTTAAAAAAGGATATTTCTACACCAACACGCGAACCCATACAAGATTTTCTGAAACGATTGAAAGAAAAGATGCACCAGGTATTTCACCTGCGTGGCGACGTAAACCAATATGCACAGCAACGTGGCATTCCGCCCTTTGTTCTGCGTGAAATCATGGATACGAATCCCTTATCAATTGGGATTCCGACCGAATACGGTGGCCGCGGTGCGGTGATGCGCGAAAACCTGGCCTTGCTCGAAGCGGCTTCGTACGAATCGCTCGCCCTTTCGTTAACCTTCGGTATTAACTCGGCGCTGTTTCTGCAGCCCGTTGCCAAATATGCATCGCACGAGGCCAAAGCGCCGGTGTTTAAACGTTTCATCGAAAACAAAACCATGGGCGGGCTGATGATTACCGAACCGGACTTTGGCAGCGACGCCCTGAATATGCAAACATCATTTACCGAAAATGAAAAACACTACCAGCTGTCGGGCAAGAAGCACTGGGCCGGCTTAACCGGCTGGGCCGATTTCTGGCTGCTAACAGCGCGCGGCAAAACCGAACAGGGCGACCTGAAGCGCGATATCGACTTCTTTATCTGCGATGTAACACAGCCCGGCCAATCGATTCGAGTGGAAGAGTTTTACGACAATCTGGGCTTGTACCAGATTCCTTATGGCCGCAACCACATCGATGTGTCCATCCCCAAAGTCCAAAAGCTGACACCCCACACAACCGGTGTAAAAATGATGCTGGATCTGCTGCACCGCAGCCGGATGCAATTTCCGGGAATGGGTATGGGCTTCATTCAACGGATGTTGGACGAAGGCATCAACCACTGTAAGCAACGCTTGGTGGGCGGAAAAAGCCTGTTTAGCTACGACCAGGTGCAGGAGCGTCTTTCGAAGCTGCAAGCATCCTTTACGGTTTGCTCGGCCATGTGTGCCAACAGTGCCAAAAATGCCGGCCTGGATAAAGACTTAACAGGAATCGGCATTGAAGCCAATGCCGTAAAATCGGTCATTACCGACCTAATGCAACAAGCCGCCCAGTCGGTTACCCAACTGGTGGGAGCCAAAGCTTACCGCAACAGTCACATTGCGGGCCGCGGAATTACCGACAGCCGCCCGTTCCAAATTTTCGAAGGCTCGAACGACATTCTGTATGCACAGATCTCGGAAGGGCTGGTGAAACAGATGAAGAAACTGAAAGAATCGAACCTGTTTCAATTTATGAAGGCCAATCCGCTGACCAACAGGTCGGCAGATCAGCTGAAGGAGCTATTCAACTTTAAGCTCGACATGCAACTGCCGCAGCGCAAACTGGTTGAACTGGGTCAAATCATGGGGCGCGTGATCTCTATGGACATGGTTCACAAACTGGCCGACGAAGGCTTCCGGGCCGACCTGATTGAAGGAGGACTAGAGATGCTTGAACAGGAAATTCAACAACTGATGGGCACCTTCCATCGTAAAACACAACTACTGGTGGTTGACAACTACCAGGAAAACAGTTCATGGTTAAAACACTCAGTTTAACGACTGATTAATTTAGGGGTAAAAGCACTTCCACTTCGGAGGTGCTTTTTATTTTCAAAAGGTTAAAGAACACAGGCCATCAGCTCAATCCAGCTCTTGGCTTATGGCTAATTACTACTTTTACCAGGCAAAACAACAAATCCGAAAATTGAAACAGGTGAAGCTGACGAATCAAATCAATCGATGGCTGGAGAAACGCCGCTGGTACGAACCACTGCGCCGCGAGTTTTGGAGCCGCCCCGACCGACTGATGGCCGCAAAAGCAACGCTGGCCATTGCCATACTGACCATCCCCTTTGTTGCCCTGGGTAAGCCCTTTTTCGGCATTACCTTAGGTCTTGGAGCCTTGGCCGGTGCGCTGTCCGAAACCGACGACCACCCCAAAGGACGCATCAAGTCGCTGATTCTGAAAGTTGGCAGCTTCGGTATTTCCAGTTTTGCCGTTGGTATTTTAAGCCCCTACCCGATTTTGCTCGGCTTGGGACTGGGCCTTTCAACCATCGGATTTCTGCTGATTGGCGGCCTGGGCGAACGCTACCGCGGCGTTACCTTCGGCGCAATTCTGGTAGGTATTTACGCCATGCTCAGCATCGAGATCAGCCCCACCTGGTACTGGCCCTCCATCCTGATGACTGCCGGCGCCTTGTTTTACGGCTTACTCTCGCTGATACTCATGTACTACCGCCCCTACCGTCTGCTGGAAGAACAGCTTTCGCGGGGATTTTATGCCCTGGCGGACTATTTCGACGAGAAAGCTAACCTTTTCCCCAGCGATGAGAAAATGCAAAGCGAAGTGCGCAACAAGCTAGCTCTGCTGAATGTGAAGCTGGTAGGATCGTTGGATCGCTGCCGCGAGGTGATGCGCAGCTATGCCGACGCCCTGAAGGACGACAGCCCCCTGCGGGTATACCTGCAATATTTCATGTTGCTGCAAAGCCTGCACGAGCGAGCCGCCTCGAGCCACGAACGCTACGACCTGCTCAGCCAGGATCCGCATAACCAGGAGATGATGGAAGGAATCGGACAGATTCTGCACCAGATGTCGGATGCCATTCGGCAGTTTTCCTACTCGCTGCTCACCGGCGTCCCCTACCGGCATCCCATTGCGCTGAACTGGAGCATTAAAGCCCTGCACGATAAACAAATTCTGTTTAAACAGAACGAAAGTCACCCGCTGAGCCTGTTGATCCACAACCTGACGCGCTCGAACATATCGCTGCAGCGCCTGGCCGACGAAAACCAGCGTCCCATCACCCCCAAACTGGCGAAAGATAACCGCAGCTTATGGCAACGCCTGAAAGATCAGCTAAGCCTGCAACACCCACGTATGCGCCACGCCATCCGCCTGAGCATCTGTTTTATGGTTGGCTTTGCCATTTCGGAGAGCTTACAAATGCAGAAAGGCGAATGGATTGTGCTAACCAGCCTGTTTGTTTGTCAGCCCAGCTACAGCGAAACCCGCCGACGCCTCTTTCAACGGGTGCTGGGCACCATCACCGGTGTGATCGTCGGGGTGTTGATCATTCAGCTATTACCGACCACCGCGGGGCAGCTGCTCTTTTTGCTGGCCTCCTCATTTTTCTTCTTCAGCTGGCTGCGGCGTAAATATTCCACGGCCGTCATCTTCATCACCACCTTTGTGTTGTGTGTATTCAACCTGGCATCGCACCAGGGCGTGGCAGCCATGGTACCGCGCCTGATCGACACCATTATCGGTTCGTTGCTGGCCATCGTCTCGGTACGCCTGCTGTGGCCCGACTGGCAACACAAACGCCTACCCCGGCTGCTGAATACCGCTTTTGAGAAGAATGCCCTTTACTTCGAGGCCATCATTCACGAATACGAGCAGCCCCGCACCGGCGATGACTTCGACTACCGGGTGGCACGCCGGCAGGCACACCGCGCCGACAATGCCCTGGTGCTGGCCTGGCAGGATATGCAGCTGGAGCCGCGCAAACACCAGCACCTGCGCGAACAGTCCTTCACCTTAACGTACCTCAACCATGCCTTGTTGTCGTACCTTTCGGCCTTAGGCTCGCACCGCGAACTGGGTGAAAAGAACAGCGCCGAATTGCTGCAACCAGCCAAATTCATCCTTTCCATTTTAAAAGAGGCACAAATACCAATGCCTGCGGAACTTGCCGGGAAGAAACAAGCGCTTCAGGCTTTAGCAAACGACCTTCGTGAAAAACAAACCAATGGTGAGTCGGCTATTCCCATTCAGCAGCTGCGGGTATTGACCAACATTGCCGAACTCAGCCTGAAACTGGTTGACCGTACGCAGCCCTTCGACACCGGACAAACAGCCTAAGCACTGACATATATCAAGTATTCAGAGCCGGAAAAGCATGCCATCATGCTGGTTCCTTCGCACTGAAAAGCGTACTTTTATGCCGTTTTAATAATCCAAAAATTCCTTGAATGAAAAATATTGAACAATACATCGAAGAGCATAAAGAAAGATTCTTAGATGAACTGTTCGGACTGATTCGGATTCCTTCCATCAGTTCTATTGCGGTGCACAAACCCGATATGTACAAAGCAGCCGAATACTGGAAAGAAACGCTGCTGAAAGCCGGTGCCGACCGGGCCGAAGTGTACGAAACGACCGGCAACCCGGTCACTTACGGCGAAAAAATTATCGATCCGGCAAAGCCAACAGTCCTGATTTACGGCCATCTGGATGTGATGCCTGTTGAGCCGCTGGAACTGTGGAAATCTCCGCCCTTTGAACCGGAAATCCGCGATGGCAAGATTTACGCCCGCGGTGCCGACGACGATAAAGGACAAGCTTTCATGCACGCCAAGGCCTTCGAATACATGGTGGCCAACGACTGCCTTCCCTGCAATGTAAAATTTATGATTGAAGGGGAGGAAGAAATCGGATCGCCCAACCTGGGTGCCTGGTGCGAGGCGAACAAAGAGATGCTGAAAGCCGATGTGATCCTGGTGTCGGACACGGGCATGATTGCCCCCGATGTTCCCTCCATTACAACCGGGCTGCGTGGCTTGGCCTACTGGCAGGTGGAAGTTACCGGCCCCAACCGCGACCTGCACTCGGGTATGTACGGCGGCGCGGTGGCCAACCCCATCAATGTGCTGACCAAGCTGATTGCCCGGATGACCGACGAGAACGGCCACATCACCATTCCCGGTTTTTACGACGATGTGGAAGAAGTATCGGCCGACGAGCGCGAACTGCTCGGACGAGCGCCTTTCGACCTGGAGGCTTATAAAGCAGCGCTGGATTTGGAGCAGGAGGATGGCGAAGCCGGCTTTACCACCAACGAGCGCACAGGCATCCGCCCCTCGTTCGATGTGTGCGGCATCTGGGGAGGCTATATGGGCGAAGGCGCCAAAACGGTGATCCCCTCGAAAGCCTACGCCAAGATCAGCTGCCGCCTGGTACCAAACCAGAATCACGAGCAGATTGCGGAACTGTTTAAAACACATTTTGAAGCCATTGCCCCCAAAACTGTTAAGGTTGAAGTGACCTCGCTGCACGGCGGACAGGCTTATGTGTGCCCCATTGACATACCGGCCTACCAGGCCGCCGAGAAAGCGTATATGGATACCTTCGGCAAACGCCCCGTTCCGGTTCGCAGCGGCGGCAGCATCCCCATCATCTCAACCTTCGAGCAGGTGCTGGGCATCAAATCGGTGCTGATGGGCTTCGGCCTGGGATCGGATGCCATTCATTCGCCCAACGAGAACTATCCGCTCGAACAGTTCTTCAACGGCATTAAAACCATTCCGAAATTCTACCGGTATTTTGCTGAATTAAGCTAAATAAGAAGTTTCGATATCGTTCAAAATCCGCTTTGCCATAAGGTGAAGCGGATTTTTTATGAAAGTTGATGAACACCATCAAAAACCATTGCTGACATTGGGGACAACAAGCCGACAACTTTTGACAAGCTGGACATCCGAAAATCCTCGGCGTTCGTCCTTGCAGGAGATTCGAAGCCCACAAATGATTCTAAAAATTATAAAAAGCCCAAAGCAGATGACGAGACGCTGCTATAATTTTTAAAACCGTCAAAACAGCTGTCGGGATGCTCGTAAAATTTTTTTTAGTTCCCCCGCTCGTCATTTGGGCTCAAAAAATTTTTTTTAGCTCCCCGACTCGTCATTTGGGCTCGTAAATTTTTTTTTTAATCCACAGCAAGTCCTTTGCGTCCGTTAAAAATTTTATCGGGTAGATGGTCCGTGCAATGATGACATCGTCTCACTGATACACCTTCCCCACACCGCCAACACCCACAGAAAACTATCTGATTCCGGGGAATCACCAACAGGGATGGAAGGCGAGAGAGGCAGGTTGTCTTGTTTTCGTGGTTGTCACAGGTTGTCGGGATGTCACTTAAAACCAGCGTCCACAAGCAAGAAGGCCTTCTGATCAATGCCAAAAAGTTGGAAGGCGGTTGGCCTGGTTTTATCGAGTGTTCACATTCGAAAATGCTATAAAGAAAAGAAACAGAGTGATGTTTCTTAAGAGGCTGAAATCAAACGGAAAGCTTCCGGCAATCCCGGAGGGATGCTATTTGGGTAGCTTAACGACGACAGGGGGAAATTCCGTCCCGTACGGGACGGGAGAATCTGCAGTGTTGCCTTTGGTGCTACCCCAATTATACCAATTGTTTTTCAGCTTGAGCCTTAAGCGAAACGATGAAATTACAAGGGTTAATGCCGATAGACTGAAAAAGAAGCATTGGACCGAAGTGATACGATGCGACACTTTTGAAGCTAATCGGTATTAAATGGCTAAAGCCATTGCTGAAAAATGAAAACCCGTCCGGTAGAACAAAATATCCGAATTGCGCAAAAGTAGAAGAAAAAAGCAGGCTCTGAAACGTCATGGAAGGAACTTTCAAAGTGTATAGCAGCGGCCCCCCCAACTCTCCCCTGAAATGAACCAATCCTCTCGAATTGATTCAATTCTGTCCCCTCTCTGCAAGCAGAGCGGGGAATCCAGAAGCTACAGGTAGATTACAAAAACACCATCAACGCATAAGTAGGCCGTTCGATCAACGTCAAACAGTCGGGAACCGGTTGACCTATTTTTATCGATGGTGAGAGGCGAACCGGAAGCTTAGTGAAACCGGGAAGCTCCGCCGACAGAAGGAGATCACCCGGCTGAACTTAGCTTTCGGAAGCTGACACCTGAAGATAAAAATAAGCCTTGCGTTTTCTGTTTCGTCTTTGGGGCAAGCCAAAGATGAAAACCCGTCCGGTAGGACAAAAGATCCGAATTGCGCAAAAGTAGGCGAGAAAAAAGCAGGCTCTGAAACGTCATGGAAGGAACTTTCAAAGTGTATACCAGCGGCCCCCCGTAACTCTCCCCTGAAATGAACCAATCCTCTCGAATTGATTCAATTCTGTCCCCTCTCTGCAAGCAGAGCGGGGAATCCAGAAGCTACAGGTAGATTACAAAAACACCATCAACGCATAAGTAGGCCGTTCGATCAACGTCAAACAGTCGGGAACCGGTTGACCTATTTTTATCGATGGTGAGAGGCGAACCGGAAGCTTAGTGAAACCGGGAAGCTCCGCCGACAGAAGGAGATCACCCGGCTGAACTTAGCTTTCGGAAGCTGACACCTGAAGATAAAAATAAGCCTTGCGTTTTCTGTTTCGTCTTTGGGGCAAGCCAAAGATGAAAACCCGTCCGGTAGGACAAAAGATCCGAATTGCGCAAAAGTAGGCGAGAAAAACAGCCAGTTTTGGGGCAACTCTCATCAGCGCTGGTTTACTACAAAAGAAGCCTGGCTACCGGTTGAAGCTGACCCCCTATTCAATACATCCCCGATGCGGTTGGAAACCACATCACCCAAAGAGACACTCAAAAAAAAAGCCACCTCAACCCGGGTTGAAGCAGCTTTTTCGTATTCCAATTTCTTGTGCTTAGTTCAAATTGCCTTGTTCGGCTTGTTGAATCATGGTTTCGTTGGCAGTGATGTAGATTTCAACGCGGCGGTTCAGCGCACGGCCTTCAGCCGTTTCGTTGCTGGCCACCGGCTCGTCGTAGGCTTTTCCCTGGGTTGCCAGGCGATCACCCGACACACCGTTTTCGATCAGATATTTGGCCACCGACTCAGCCCGTTCGTTGGACAACTTCTCGTTAATCTCGCGCGATCCGGTATTATCGGTATGCCCGTAAATTGTGACATCGGTTTCGGGGGTCGAGCGCAGCGAGCTGGCAAACCGGGCCAAAGCATCTTTCGACGCCGTGCTAAGGTTACTTTTTCCGGTTGCAAACAGGATCCCACTGTCGAAGGTCACCTTAATGGCCTGCAAGTTATTCGAGTCGGTCACGGTTTCAACCTGTGCCCCTTCAATACGTTCGAGCTCGGCCTGTTGCTTATCCATCTTTTTACCGATCAGGATTCCGGCTCCCGTGCCCACAGCACCACCTACCGCAGCACCAATAACAGCGCCTTTACCCGATTTTTTGGCCAGGATGGCACCCAGGCCGGCGCCTACAGCAGCTCCACCGGTTCCGCCCAGAATGCCACCTTTGGTTTGATTACTCTGCGCCGCCCATTTCGACGACGAACAGGATGAAAACATCAGCCCAACGCTGATCAACAAGAGTGTGAAAAGTTTAAATTTCAGCATTTTCATAATTTGTTTCTGTTTAAAACTGTTTATTTGCTAATAACAAACCAAAGTTAAAAGAGATTTGGGAAATATTTGAAATCCCACCAACTTATAAATTCCGGGATGCCCCGGGATGCCATTCTACTCGCCCAACCTTTTTTACAACAGCTCATTTATTGGGATAAGTTGCTATCTTCAGCATCGCTATACCTAAACCGAACCGAATGATTCATTTTTTTAATCGTCCGTCGTTGAAATCAATTCGTCTCATCTATTGCGGATTAATTTTGGGGCTGGTGCTTTTCTCAACCATGAGCTTTTCGCTGATCCACAGTTCGGGCACCATCGGGAATTTACCCCCGGAAATAACATTCTACTTGCTTATCGTTGCCAATCTGTTGCCGGCCATCGCCATCCCAACAGGCCTGTTTGTTGCTCGTAAGCGATTGTGTGGAATTGAAAAGACGGCCAGCGATGAAAAACTAAGGCAATTTCAATCAGCCATAATTGTACGGGCGGCAACCATTGAGGGAAGCGGTTATTTTATGTTGGCTTGTTTTGCGCTAACCGGCCATCACGCTTTCTTTTTGGAGGCTCTTGCCATGCTGGCTCTTCAAATCTACTTTTTCCCGGGCAACACCCGCATAGCACGGGAATTGAAATCGGATTTATGTGACCTTTCGGATGCTCCGAAAATGGAAACAAAAATCCCCAACATCTGAATGTCAGGGACTCGTATATCATTTCGGCGAGTGAAAACTCACAGGTACAAAAAACGTTTGATCTTCATGGTGGGTGTTTTCTCGAAAGGTACAGGTTGAAGGACAACCGTCTGGATACGGGAGAACTTATTCACTTCCTCATTCACCTTTTGCTGAATATCGGCCAGAATCTCATCCACCCGGCTGTTAAATTTCAGCACAGCCTCTTCTTTTGCTTGCTTAAAGCGGGCTTCAATCTCCTCCATATTCAGATGCACCATGGCCACCAGCCGGCCTTTTTGCTGCACCACCAGCGACTCCAGCACATATTCCATCCGGTTAATCACCGACTCAATTTCCTCGGGATAAATATTTTCGCCCGAAGCGCCGAGGATCATATTCTTAATACGTCCTTTGATAAACAGCGAGCCTTTATCGAATTTCCCCAGGTCGCCGGTTTTAAACCAGCCATCTTCGGTAAAAACGTCACGGGTCAGCCCCGGCTCTTTGTAATAGCCTTTCATCACATTTTCGCCGCGCGCCTGCACTTCACCTTCTCCCGTTGCCGGATCGGCATTAGCGATACGCAACTGCACGCCCTTTAGCGCTACGCCAGTCGATAAATAACGAACATTATCGCCGACCGCTCCGGCCAGCAAGGGCGACGTTTCGGTTAAGCCGTAGCCAATTGCCAGCGGAAATTTCGCATCCATCAGGAAGCGTTCCACCTCATTATCCAACTTGGCGCCGCCAATTCCAAAGAACTTTAACTCGCCGCCAAAGGTTTCCAGCAATTTTTTGCCTGCGGCACGACTCAGCAGCTTTTGGAAAGGGCGAATTTTATATAGCGTGCGGGTAAGCGCTTTACTGTTGATCTGGGGCAATATTTTGCCTTTGTAAATTTTTTCGATGATCAGGGGCACAACCAGCATCAAGGTCGGCTTTACCTGTTTCAGCGCGGGCAACAACACCGATGCTGTAGGCGCTTTCCGCAAATAGGCGATCGAACAACCATTCATGATCGGGAAAATCAGCCCCAGGGTATTCTCGAAGGTATGCGAGAGGGGCAAAACGGATAAGAAACGATCCGATGAATCGACAAACTGCAAATGGATACTCTGCTGAGCAGTCCACACAATATTTTTATGAGTCAACATCACCCCTTTCGATTTCCCGGTTGTTCCCGAGGTATAAATAATGGAAAGCAGATCTTGTTCCTGCACATCGGTATAATCAAACGAATCGTCATCAACTTGTGGTAATTCAATAAGCCTGCCGGAAGCTTCGACTTCACGGAACTCCTCAATACGGATCACTTTCAGCGCCGGAAGCTCTTCCCGGTTGATCTTCGCTTGCAGCAATTCGGAAACAAAAATAAACTCAGCTTCCGCATGGTCTAAAATATTCTTGATTTCACTTGCCGAAAAATCGGGCAATATCGGAACAACAACGGCTCCAATTGCCGAGCTGGCAAAAAATGAAACCACCCAGTTGGGCATGTTTGCACTCAGAATGGCCACCTTGGAGCCTTGCTGAACCCCCAGCTTGCGCAACTGCCTGCCCAAACGTTCAACCTTCATCCGCAAATCGTTATATGTCATCGGTTCTTCACCGGCAAACATCAACGCATCGTTCGAATGATATTTCTCAAAACTTGTCCGGAGCATGGCCGGCAAAGTCAGTCTTTTATTCTCACTCATAATCATTTTCCTATCTTCCCTCATTTCAGGAAGAACACAAAACAGTGTGCAAAAGTAAGGATTTCATCTAAACCAAAGCGGTATTCAACCTATTTTAACAACATCACCTACCCGCCATTAACAGGCGCACGGCCCGTATCCGGATAGCGTGGAAAGCCTGACATGGCAAACTTTCTCACAAGCATAAACAACGACCAAGAGTCCCAAATGGTTGCAGGATACGAGCAGATCCTGCGTGATGCTCGAAAACATTCACGACTGCGAAGCATCAACACCAGCTATGAACTGCATGAAGCCTTTCGTTTGATTCCGGCCTCAATAAAAATTAAGTCTGTCGGTTCCCAACTCGTCCTCATCGGTAAAAAGTCCTCCTTCTTCGCTCTTTGCGAGAATTGATCAACACCACGCTGCCTGATTATCAGGTAGCTTCGATAATGTCGTGAACGACACCCCACTAACTTGTGTCAACTACGACTGCAGGATAAACAAAAATCCTCCGTTTTCATCTCGGCCAGAGATTTCTTCAAAATCAGGAGGCTTTTCTGTAACTTCGTGGTATGGATCAATCACTATACATTCATGAAACGGCCATGTATGTGCGGCTTCAGTTTGAGCAGGAAGCCAGCGGACACGACTGGTGGCACATCCATCGGGTTTGGCAACTTGCTTTGAAAATTACCAAACATGAGAAAGCAGATTTGTTCCTGGTTGAGATGGCTGCTCTGCTTCACGATCTGGATGACTGGAAACTAAAGCCAGACAACGAACAAGCCAGACGAAGCGAATGTTGGATGCGCAAACTGGGGGTTCCCGAGGAAAAGATTCGAAAAATCGAACGCATCATCGGGGAAGTATCCTTTAAGGGAGCCGGCGTGGATACTACGCCAACGAGCATTGAAGCACAAATTGTGCAGGACGCCGACCGGTTGGATGCGATGGGAGCCATTGGCATTGCCCGCACCTTTGCCTACGGCGGCAATAAACAACGACTGATTTACGATCCCAATGTAAAACCGGAAATGCACATCGACTTTGAAACCTACAAAAAAACCTCTGCCCCGACCATCAATCATTTCTACGAGAAACTCCTTCTACTGAAGGATCGAATGAATACTGATTACGGCAAAAAAGTTGCCCAAGAGCGACACAAATTTATGAAGCTGTATCTGGATCAGTTCTTTAAAGAGTGGAATTTGAATTAAGTCATGGCTGTTGAGGCCAGCCACCGGCTAACCTTCCTGCTTTTCCCACGGCCGATGCTCGGCAGCATAGGCCAGCTGCTCGTACCAGGCTTTGCCGTATTTGCGAATCAGGGGTTCTTTCAAAAACTGATACAAGGGTAGTTTTTGTCCCCGTCCACATTCGCGACCAGGCTTGCAGATGTCAATTTGCTGATAGTTGACCGCATCGAAACGCTTATATTCGGTGATACGGATGGGGAATAAGGCACAGGAAACAGGCTTGCGAAAATCGACTTTACCATCCAGAAAAGCTTTCTCAATGCCGCATTTAGTGATGCCCTGCTCGTCGACAAAAACAAAAGCACAGGCTTCGTTACTCATGAGCGGAGTCACCAGGTCGCCATCGCTATCGATCACAGAGATTCCATTTTTCGCGACAACCTGCTTGCCTTCTTCGGTAATATAAGGCTCGAAATCAGGATAAATCTCTTCAATAATTACCGCTTCCTCCTGGGTTAAGGGTGCACCCGAGTCTCCCTCAACGCAACAAGCGCCTTTACACTTCATCAAGTCGCACAAAAAGTGCTCATCGATCACATCAAAACTGACAATTGTTTTTCCTATTTCGAGCATATAAAATGTTTCTAATTTATGAATGTACCTTTTAAGTGTCATTATTTGTCATTCAATGGTCATCACTAGTCATTGATTGTTAAGCGCGCCATCCACGACTAATGACTATGATTGACTATAAATGACAATCTTCAACGAAGTAAAAAAGCCCCTCCACGAGAGGAGAGGCTCATGTTTTATTTGATCTGCGACTAGCGTTCAATCAAAACTTTACCGGTCATTTCGGCAGGGATTTCAATGCCCATTTCCGACAACAGGGTCGGCGCAACATCGGCTAAAATACCATTATTGACCTTCAGATTCTTGTCGTCGCTAACATAGATACATGGTACCGGATTCAGCGAGTGAGCCGTGTTTGGCGAACCGTCGGGGTTAACAGCGTTATCGGCGTTCCCGTGGTCAGCAATAATCATCACATTGTAGTTGTTAGCGCGGGCTGCTTCCACAACAGCTTTGGCACAGCCATCAACAGCTTCTACCGCTTTAGTAATGGCCGTGTAGTCGCCGGTGTGGCCCACCATATCGCCATTGGCAAAGTTCAAACATACAAAGTCAACTTCTCCTTTTTGCAATTCGGGAATAATTGAATCGCGAACCATTGGAGCCGACATTTCGGGTTGATGATCGTAAGTCGGAACTTTAGGCGAAGGACACAAAATCCGTTTTTCGCCCGGGAACTCCTCTTCGCGACCACCGCTGAAGAAGAACGTTACGTGCGCATATTTTTCGGTTTCGGCAATACGAATTTGTTTCAAGCCGGCATTGGAAACCACTTCACCCATGGTGTTGATTGGGTTTTCCTTGTCGAAAATCACTTGCACATTTTTGAAATCGGCTTTGTAGTTGGTCATGGTGTACCACTGCAAATCCATTTTGTGCATATCAAATTCGTGCAAGTCTTCTTGCGTAAAGGCAATGGTTGTTTGGCGTAAGCGGTCGGTACGGAAGTTGAAACAGATGACAACGTCACCCTCTTCGATAACAGCAACCGGGCTGCCATCTTCTTTCACCATACAAATTGGTTTGATGAACTCGTCGGTAACACCCGCTTCGTAAGAGGCTTTTACCGAAGCTAACAAGTCGGTCGACTTTTCGCCTTCACCTTTCGTGTAAAGGTCGTAAGCCAGACGCATACGATCCCAGTTTTTGTCGCGGTCCATGCCGTAATAGCGGCCAATGATTGAGGCAAACTTACCGTTTGTTGCTTTCAGGGCTTCCAGGTCCGACTCCAGGAATCCGTAACCGGAACGCGGGTCCGTATCACGACCATCCGTCAAACCATGTACAAACACATCGTTCAGTCCCAAGTCGGTTCCCATTTGGCACAAGGCAATCATGTGCGAGCTGAGAGCGTGAACCCCACCAGGGCCAATCAAACCAATCAGGTGAACTTTTTTATTATTGTCTTTTGCGTAGTTGAAAGCTTTCAGCAATTGTGGATTTTCCCACAACGATTTATCACGAATGGCTTTTGTAATCTTCACCATGTCCTGGTAAAGCACACGTCCGGCACCAATATTCAAGTGACCTACCTCTGAGTTCCCCATCTGTCCGTCGGGCAAACCAACATTTTCTCCGGAAGTAAGTAATTGTGCGTGCGGATATTCTTTCACCAACGAATCCATAAACGGAGTTGATGCTTGCGAGATTACATCGCGTTTGGAACCATCACCGATGCCCCAACCGTCGAGAATCATTAAAAGTGTTTTTTGTGCCATAATAATTTATAACGATTTTAAATAACTTACTCTTTTCGGGCAACAAAATTATTCATTTTTAAGCAGGAATGGAAATGCATCGTACTTGGTTTGCCCAAATTAACAATTAAATAATTGCCTCGAGGGTAGCTCCTGCCGGCGTCCACTTTCGATATGAAACCTTAGTATACCGCCATCTAAAACAGTTGAAATCACGCCGCTGAACAACGGCCGGCAGCGCTGCATGAAAAACCGTTGGTGGTGGTGTTGAAAGCTCTGCTTTTAGGCCTCGCGGCAAAAACCCCTATTTATGGGGATTGCTGCGCACTGCCAACAGCCCTATCTTTGCTAAAAAAACCAAAACACCTTTTACTAGTATGAAACAGTTCTTTAATATCGGGCTGATGACGCTCGCTTTGCTCGTGGCAGGCCAAACGTTTGCCGAAACAAAAAACGATTCTGAACAACCCGCAGTCAGCCTTTACGGATCTTATAAAGGAGACTTCGTTGCCAACCTCAAGGGAGGACTCGAAACGGGATCGACTTATTTAGGCCTGGCCGACTTATTTCTTGAATTTGACACCCATAAGGCAGGACTGTGGAAAGGCGGTACATTCCTGATTCACGGAGCAAACACACATGGCGGCGAGCCCTCGGCCAATCTGATTGGCGACTTTCAGGTGGTGTCGAATATTGAAGCCGGCGACCACACTTTTCTTTACGAGCTTTGGTACGCCCAAGCGTTTGGGAATTTCCATACCACGATCGGTCTTCAGGATTTGAACGCCGAGTTTGCCAACAGCGAATTTGGCGGTCTCTTTATCAACAGCTCCTTTGGCATTCATTCCATCATTGCCGACAATATTGCAGCTCCGATTTTTCCCTTGACCTCGCCGGGCATCACTATATGTTGGGAGCCCTCCGATCGTCTGAACTTAAAAACGGCGGTATATAAAGGTTGTCCCATCGATTTTGACGACAACCCCAACAATTTGAAATGGAACCTCAACCACCAGGACGCGCTGCTGTGGGTAAGCGAGGCCAACCTGCACTGCGGCAACGGCGACCAGTGTCTGCAAACCATCAAGGCGGGCTTCTTCTTTCACCAGCACTGCGACGAACCGGAGGTTTCCGACGAGCTGGAATCGGACTATGGCTTCTACCTGGTAGGCGATCACCGCATCAGTGCGCCGAACGAAAGCGGCAAGGGACTGAGTGTTTTCTACCAACTGGGCGTCAGTCCGCGCAACGACAATGTTGCCTACATCGGTAGCGGCATTCACTATACCGGCTTATTCTCGGCCAAGGGACACGACAACCTCGGATTGGCTATGGCCCGCGGAATAATGAGCGACGAGGATGGCCGCGACGAAACAACCTTGGAATTGACTTATAAGCTACAACTGAATAATCACATCTATTTTCAACCCGACCTTCAGTATGTCATTCACCCGCGGGGAACCGATTTGGCGGTAAACAATGCCATGGTGGGACTGCTTCGGTTTGGATTGGATTTTTAACAAACGGTTTATGTTTTTACAGAATTCAGATATCAACAACAGGAGGCTGGCCGGCTTAAAAACCGGCGAGGAGGCTGTCATCAAGTACGTATTTGGGCAAGGCGCCTTCCGCAAGCGAATCTCAGAAATGGGATTTGTGAAGGGACAAAAGGTGAAAGTGATTAAAAATGCCCCGATGAAGGATCCGGTAGAGTACGAAATTATGGGCTACAAGGTATCGTTGCGCCGCAGTGAGGCCGAGATGATTGAGGTGCTCGCCCCGGACGAGAGCTCCGAGCTGCTCACCGGAATCTTTGCAGGCACCATCGACCAGCACCGGCTCAAGGTTTCGGGTGGTAAGAAAAGCAAAAACATTTCGGTGGCGCTGGTGGGCAATCCCAACTGCGGGAAAACCACCCTGTTCAACTATGCCTCGGGATCGAAAGAGCGGGTGGGCAACTATGCCGGCGTGACCATCGATGCCAAGGAAGCTCGTTTTCGCCAGCACGATTTCAACTTCCGCATCTCCGATCTGCCGGGCACCTACTCCATCACCGAGTACTCGCCCGAGGAGCTGTTTGTGCGCAACCACATTGCCGAGCGCAAGCCCGATGTGGTGGTGAACGTTGTTGATGCCTCGAACCTGGAACGGAACCTGTACCTGACCACCCAGCTGATTGACATGAACATTAAAGTGGTGATTGCCCTGAACATGTACGACGAGCTGGAGCAGAAATCAGTCCAATTCAACTACAAACAACTGGGCGAAATGATGGGCATCCCCATTGTCCCCACGGTAGCCTCCAAAGGAAAAGGGCTGCAGCAACTCTTCGACAAAATTATTGAGGTATATGAAGAACGCGACCCCAGTGTTCGCCACATCCACATCAACTATGGCCCCGACATTGAGCAGGCCATTTCGGCCATTCAAACAGAAATAAAACAAGACGAAAACCGCAACAAGAGCTATTCGACCCGCTATTTGGCCATCAAGCTGTTGGAAGACGATGCCCACTCCCGCGAGCTGCTGCAAAGCAACGCCAACGCCCGGAACATCCGAAGCACGGCCGACCGCGAAATTAAGCGACTGGAGGCTTTACTGAACGACAAGTCGGAAACGCTGATTGCCGATGCCAAGTACGGTTTTATTGCCGGCGCACTGAAGGAAACTTATAAACCGGCTCCCGAAACAAGGCGCCGCAACAGCCGCGAAATCGACAAGATCCTGACACATAAAATCTGGGGATTCCCGATTTTCATCTTCTTCATCTGGGCCACCTTCCAGCTGACCTTCACCCTGGGCAGCTACCCCATGGACTGGATTGACGCCGGCGTGGGCTGGCTGAGCGATACCGTTGCCAGCCTGATGCCCGAGGGCGCACTGAAAGACCTGCTGGTGGACGGAATCATCGGTGGCGTGGGTGGCGTGATCATCTTTTTGCCCAACATCCTGATTCTGTTTTTCTGCATCTCGCTGATGGAAGACTCGGGCTACATGGCTCGCGCCGCTTTCATCATGGATAAGCTGATGCACAAGATGGGCTTACACGGCAAGTCCTTCATCCCGCTGATTTTGGGCTTTGGCTGTAATGTGCCCGCCGTAATGGCAACCCGCACCCTCGACAACAAAAACGACCGCTTGCTAACCATGCTCATCATTCCGTTTATGTCGTGCTCGGCGCGCCTGCCGGTTTATGTGCTGCTGATCTCGGCCTTCTTCACCGCCAACCAGGGTGCCATTCTGTTTTCGATTTACTTCATCGGCATTGTGCTGGCCGTGTTGGTTGGCTTGCTATTCAAGAAAACCTTGTTTGCCAAAAAAGAAGTGCCTTTTGTGATGGAGCTTCCCCCCTACCGCATGCCGACGCTGAAAAACACATCGATCCACATGTGGCACAAGGGACAGCAATACCTGCGCAAAATGGGAACGGTGATTCTCTTCGCCTCCATCATTATCTGGGCCATGGGCTACTACCCGCGCCATCAGGAATTTTCGCAGGACTACGACCAGCAAATTGCCTTGGTAGACGCCAACCAACAGCTGGACGAAAGCTCTAAAGCCGGGCTGATTGAGCAGCTGGAGCTGTCGAAAGAAGAAGAACGACTCGAAAAATCGTACATCGGTCAGATGGGCCATTTCATTGAGCCGGTTATTCAACCCCTGGGCTTCGACTGGAAAGTGGGCATGAGCATCATCACCGGAATGGCCGCCAAGGAAATTGTGGTGAGCTCGATGGGCGTACTCTACCACGCGGGCATGGACACCGACGAAAGCTCCCGGTCGCTGATGGATAAGCTGCAAAGCCAAACCTACACCAGCGGCCCCAAAGCCGGACAAAAGGTCTTTTCGCCTTTAGTGGCCTTTGCGCTGATGATTTTTGTGCTGATCTACTTCCCCTGTGTTGCCGTGGTGGCAGCCATTAAGAAGGAAGCCAACTGGAAATGGGCTATCTTCACAACGGTTTACACCACCGCCATCGCCTGGATCGCCGCCTTTGCGATTTTCCAGATTGGAAGCTTATTTATTGGATAACCGGATGTTCGGATTATCGGATTAATAAATTATCGGATGTTCGGATTATCGGATTAATAGATTATCGGATAGTTAGATTTTTAGACTGTCCGAAAATCCAGCAATCCAGTAGTCTGAAAATCCAGCAATCCAGCAATCCAACAATCCAGCAATCTGAAAATCCAACAATCCAGTAGTCTGAATATCCAGCAATCTAAAAATCTTGACAAAAAATGATTCAAAATATTATCGCTCTTCTGATCGTGGCCGCCGTGGTCGTTAAAGTCGGCTACAACATTTACAAAGCCATTACCCGTAAGGACAAAGGCTTGTGTGGTGGCTGTGCCAGCTGCGACTTCAAGCGCGAGTTGAAGAAGAAAGGCAAACTTCACCCGGTGAATCCCGAACGACTGCGTGCCTTTCAAAAAGACAACATTCGATTTGCCGGAAAAGCATAGCTCGCCCCCGATCGGAACGAGCTGTTCAGCCCCGCCACACAAGAGACTCTTCGCACGAAGGGTCTCTTGCTGGTTTACAGCCAAATGTATGAGCTACATTGTTCCAGGGAGCACACACCTCAAACGCTTTTTTAGCTGGCTACCCCCACCACCGTTGTTGCCGCCGGCAGTTAATCTTTTCATCCGCTAAACTGTTTCAATAGCCAAACGGGCCGCCCGGAGGAGGCAAAACCGAAATCCATCCATTATTTTTAACTTTGCCCGGCCAAGGAGAAACAGATATGCAGAAAAGTACTTACACCTTTGAACCGCTTGCCGGTTACGAGCAGTTTGAAGCAACCACCCAGATTATTATTGCTGAAATTTTGCGCCGAAAGCTGCCGCTCGAAATTATCGATGCCGACAATAATCTGATCGCCGTTCAGTACCAGGGCCAGGAATATGTCATTCACGAAGGCACCATCTCGGACGCCAACAGCCTGATTGCCTACTGGATTTCGAACGACAAATGGATGACACGCCAGTTTTTGAAACGCGCCGGAATCCGCCAGGCCAAAGGCTTGCTTTTAAAAGAAGGCTACCATCGGGCTGCCTTGCAAAACATCCGGTTCCCGGCCGTTGTAAAACCTGCCGACACCGATCATGGCATTGCGGTAAGCACCAACATCCGGTCGACCGACGAGTTGCAGTCGGCCATTCACCAAGCTTTCAACCACTCCAAGCGGGTCATTGTTGAAGAATATTTCCCCGGACAGGAATACCGTTTTCTGGTGATCGATGGCCTGGTTCGGGCCATTGCCTTTCGCGAACCGGCCAACATTACCGGCGACGGAACGCATACCATTCAGCAACTAATCGACTTGAAAAATGAAGGACGCGGAACCGACTATCGCCACCCGCTGCTGCAAATTCAGGTCGACGAAGAAGTAAAACGCCACCTGAAAGCACAATCCCTGCAACTGGAAACGGGTCTCGCGGCGGGCGAAAAAATTTACCTGCGTAAAAACTCGAACCTGAGCACCGGCGGCGACAGCATTGATGTGACCGACGAAATGCCCGACTTCTACAAGCAGGTAGCGGCACAAGCGGCGAAAGCTGCCGGGCTGAACATCGCCGGAATCGACATCATCATCGACGACTGGCAAGCAGCTCCCTCGCGGGAACATTATATTGTGGTTGAACTGAATGCACCGGCCATGTTGTCGATGCACGACTTTCCCTATCGGGGGAAAAACCGCCAGGTCGAAAAATATGTACTCGACAGTATCTTAGGATCGAAATAGCAAAGCACAAAAAACAAAACTTGAAGCTTGAAGCTTGAAGCTTGGAACTTGAAACTTGAAACTCATTCCATGACAGCAACAGAAAAAACAACAATAATCACCCGCAAGTCCCAACTGGTGGACTACTTTGAGCAGGGAAACACCCCTTTCGACGATTGGGGAATCGGCACCGAGCACGAGAAATTTCTGTACCGGCTGGGCGACTTCAAACGACTGCCCTACGAGGCTGAAGTGGGAATAAGAACCATCCTTCAGCACTTTATGAACGAAGGCTGGAGCCCCATCCTGGAGAATGACTTCCTGATTGGCGTCGAGCAGAACGGTGCATCCATCACCCTGGAACCGGGAGGACAGTTCGAGCTTTCGGGGAAAAACTTTAAGACCATTCACCATACCTTTGTTGAAACACGCAAGCATTTCGAGGAGCTCAGCTGCATCTGTCGCGAGCTCGGCTTCTTCACCCTGCCCATGGGCGTCGACCCGCTGTGGAAGGTGAACGACATTCCGTGGATGCCCAAGGAACGCTACGCCATCATGAAAGGCTACATGCCTACCAAAGGCAGCCTGGGCTTGCAAATGATGGCCAACACGGCAACCATCCAGGTGAACCTGGACTATGCCAGCGAGGCCGACATGATCCAAAAGATGCGCATTGCCCAGGCCTTGCAGCCTTTTGCATCGGCCATTTTTGCCAATTCGCCCTTCTCCGACGGCAAACCCAATGGCTACCTGAGCTACCGTAGCCAGGTGTGGAACGACACCGACCCCGATCGCTGCGGCTTCCAGTCCTTCATTTTTGAGGATGGCTTTGGCTTCGAGCGCTGGGTCGACTACCTGCTGGATGTGCCCATGTATTTTATTTACCGCGACGGGAAATACCGGCCATCGGGCAACATCACCTTCCGGCAATTCATGCAGGGCAAACACGAGCTGCAACCAACGATGGACGACTGGGAAACACACGCCTCGACGGTGTTCCCCGATGTGCGCCTGAAACAATACATCGAAATGCGTGGTGCCGACGCAAGCTGTGTCAAACATATCGCCGCGCTGTCGGCTTTCTGGGTGGGCCTGCTCTACGATGCACAAAGCCGCAACGAAGCCTACGAGCTGATCTCGGGCTGGAACATGGACGAAATCCGAGAGATCCGGGCACAGGTTCCGGTGAAGGCACTGAAAGCGCAAACAGCCAACCTGAACGTCGGCGAAATTGCCAAACGCCTCTACCAACTGGCCTCCGACGGACTGACACGACGAGCGAAAGTATGCCAAACAAACGATGAAAGCCAATACCTCGATCCCGTGCGCGAGATTACCGCAACGGGCATCACCCAGGCCGAGCGCCTGCTGCATTGCTACCATACCGACTTTAACGACAGCCTGATTCAGATGCTGGAAAGTTGGCGCGAAAAACAACTTCAAAGTTGTCCGGTGCGTTAAGCAACAAAATGGGCAACCGACATATCTGAAAATCTGAGAATACGAATTCCATGCAATCGAAACTGAAGTTTATTCTGCATCACACCCACCGCTACCGATGGTGGTACACCGGGGGCATCCTGGCCCTGGCACTCACCGTTTGGGTATCGGTCACCATACCTGTTTACATCCAGCGCACCATCGACCTGATGGCGGGCAGCAAAGAGGCCGGCGCCGACTTATTTCGCACAAACATCCTGATCATTGCCGGCCTGGCCATCAGCCTGATCGTTGTTCGCTCGCTTTCCCGCATCCTGATTTTTGTGCCCGCGCGCCTGATTGAACGCCGGCTGAAAGGGGAAATGTTTCGCAAGCTGTCGTCCTTTGGCAAAGACTATTTCGACGAGAACTCCACCGGATCGGTCATCTCGCGTATCAATAACGACATCAACGGCATCCGGATGATCACCGGATTCGGCATCCTGCAGATTGTCAACATCATTCTGTCGCTATCACTCACCCCCTATAAAATGTGGCAGCTCGCGCCCGCCCTTACGCTTTACTGCATCATCCCGATGATTGTCATTTTTGTGATCGTTCGTATCGGCATGACAGTGATGGTAAAGTACACCCACCTGCGCATGGGAACCTTGCAGCGTCTGTCGGGCAAGACCATTTCCTTCCTTTCCGGAAACAGCGTCATCAAAAGCTTCAACATATACGGCTATGCCGAGCACGAAATTGAACAGGAGAATACCAAACTTTTTGATGAAGGAATGAAAATCACCGGCATTCGCTCCTTCATTATGCCCTTGCTGTCCAACCTGGGACAAATTCTGAAAATACTGGTTTTGCTGGTCGGTGGTTTATATGTGATCGATGCACGCTTTACCATTGGCGAGCTGACCGCCTACATTGCTTACGCCGCCCTGCTAAGCCAGCCGATTATGGGCCTGGGCTGGGTGCTCACCATCTTCCAGCAAGGCATGGTTGGCATCGACAGCGTGCAGACCATTCTGGCCCGCAAAGGCCCCGACGACGACAAAGCGCCGATTGCGGAAACCCAAAAGACGGATCTTTTTAAAGACGGTATCCGGCTTGAAAAGCTCAGCTACACCTACCACAATGGCAACAAACCCGCTCTGGAGGATATCTCATTCAGCATTAAACCCGGGCAGGTGATTGGTATTACCGGCCAGGTTGGAGCCGGCAAAACAAGCCTGATCAACTGCCTGAACGGTTACCTGCGCCCCGAAAAAGGAATGCTCTTCTTTGGTTCCAAAGACGCCACCGACCTTCGCAGCGACGATATCCGGACGATAGCCCGAACGGTGAGCCAGGAGGTGTTCCTCTTTTCCGACTCCATCGAGAACAATGTAAAGTTCGGCTCGGCGGATGCTCGCCAACAAAATAATTTCGACGAGGTGATTTACCGCAGTGCCTTTCGCGACGAGCTGGCGCGTTTCCCCCAAAAAGAAGAAACGCTGGTGGGCGAAAAGGGGATCATGCTCTCGGGCGGACAAAAACAGCGCATAAGTCTGGCACGTGCGCTCTACACCCCCTGCGAGCTGCTGATCCTCGACGATGTGTTCTCGGCTGTGGATACCGACACCGAGCGTTTCCTGATCAAACAAGTGGTAGAAAACAATGCCGCCCAAAGCCTGGTGATCATCTCGAACCGCATCAGCGTGTTGGAAAAGACCGATCACATTATTGTGCTGGAAGAAGGCCGGATTGCCGCCCAGGGAAGCCCCAAAGAGCTGGAACAACAATCGGACTTTTACCGGGAGATTGCCAAACTTCAAAAAGAACATTAAACGAAAACGATGGCACAGCAAAATAAAAACTTCTTCAAAAGTAAAGACTGGCAGCTGCTCAAACGCTTCGGCCGCCAATTTGCGCCTCATAAAAAATGGCTGGTACTAAGTATTTTCTCAATCCCCATCACCACCATTGCCGGAATCGCCTTTTTGTGGCTGGTTGAAAACATTGTGGATCATTACATCGTGCCCGGCAATGTGGAAGGACTCAAAATCCAGATTCTTTTGCTGGCCGTGGTGCTTTTCCTTAACCTGCTGTTCGATGGCATTTACAGCTACTCCTTTTCAAAAGCCGGAGGCCTGGCCATTGTGGACATCCGTCGGCAGCTGTTTGCCAAATCGCTGCGCTTTCCGTTAAGCTATTTCGACAAAAAACCGATTGGTGTCACCCTCTCGCGCCTGACCAGCGATATGGAGGCGATCTCGGAATCGTTTGCTGCCGGTATCCTGGGCCTGCTGTCGGACAGTATTAAAACCATGGCGCTTGTTGGCTACCTGTTTTACCTCAACTGGCAGTTAACTCTAGTTTTGCTTTTGGTGGTTCCCTTCATCGTGTTGGCCATGCGCTATTTGCGTAAAAAGATCAGACTTGCCTACAATGCTTCGCGCACCAGTCTGGCCAAATCGGCGGCCTACCTGCAGGAATCGCTCAACGGAATGAAAACCATTCAGCTTTATGCGGCCCAGGAAGAATCTTTCGGCAAATACGATCAGTTGAATAAAGATTTTTGCGATGCACAGAACAATTCCAACGTGTACGACTCGGCCCTCTACTCGATCGTGGAGGGCATTACCTCGGTTGCCACGGCGCTGGTGCTCTGGTACGGGGCCATTCAGATTTGGGATGGCGCCTTCAGCATTGGGGTGCTCATCGTCTTTATCACAACCCTGGAGCGCTTATTTATTCCGGTGAAACAATTTGCCCAGCAAGTATCTACCATCCAACGAGCCTTATCGGCCCTGGAACATGTTAGCGACCTTTACGAGCAAGAGGTGGAAGAACCCCATCTGGCAGAAGTTTCAACAACGCCCCGCCCCATTGCTTTGCAGGATATCGAGTTCGAAGCGGTTTATTTTAGCTACTCGCCCAATGGGCCGGATGTGCTGAGCGATGTTTCCTTCAAACTGCAGAAAGGAGACCGTCTGGCGCTGGTGGGCACAACAGGTTCGGGCAAATCGACCATCATCAAGCTGTTGGCGAAAACCTACACCGGCTACCGGGGATCAATCCGCATAAACGGTCGGGAGCTACGCGACATCCCGCTGTCGCAATTGCGGGAAAGCATCTCGGTGATGCAACAGGATATTTTCATGTTCAACAATTCGGTTGCGTTCAACATTGGCCTCAACCGACCGGGAGTTTCACAAGCCGATGTTGAGCAAGCCGCTTCCTTTGTTTACGCCGACCGTTTTATCCGGAATTTACCCAACACCTACGATTTTGTCATCCAGGATAATGGCGACAACCTCTCCAAAGGACAGGCACAACTCATATCGTTTGCCCGGGCAATTTGCGGAAACAGCGAACTGATCGTTCTCGACGAAGCGACCAGTGCAGTGGATTCAGTAACCGAGCAATACATTCAGCAGGCTATTGCAAATATTTTTGCCAGCAAAACGGTCATCGCTGTTGCCCACCGGCTGAGCACCATTAAAAACTCGGATTTAATTTTAGTGCTCGAGCAAGGACAAATTATTGAACGAGGCACACACAACGAACTGCTCAAAAAGGGCGGGAAATACGCACGGCTGGTTCACCAGCTCGAAGAAGAAACGACAGCTTAAAGGCTGCCGTTTTTTCTGTTTCTTCTCGGTGAAAATCGATGAACGCCACGTCGCCCGATCATCAATTCGTTTTGATCCTATTTGGGACAATAACCGGATAACCGAAAGCTCTCAACTTTCATCCTTGTTGCTGATTCCCTCGGTATCCTGATTTTCATTTTGCACCAGCTTATCGACTCATCAGGGCCAACTTGTGGGCTTCATCGTAGTGGCGGCCAAGCTCCTGCCAGTCGAACATATAGGACGACTCCACAATCCGGTTTCGTTGCACAATTCGCTCCCGCCGATCCAGCTTCGTAAATTCGAACATTCGGTTTGCCAAATCTTCGGCAGCATCAGCCATAGAACGATGTTGCCTTGAAATGACATCGACTCCGGCGTGTTCGGCTTTTTCGGGATCGCTGCCCACGTAGGCTCCAAATCCCGACAAGTCGGAGGTCACCGAAGGAAGTCCGCTAACACAACATTCCAGGGGTGTATAGCCCCACGGCTCGTAATAGCTGGGGAAAATCCCCAAGTGGCAACCTCGAACAAAATCGTAATACTCCATCCGCCAAAGCGGGTTCTCGGTCGATATAAAGTCGGGATGATAGACCACTTTCACCTTATCCTCGGCGTAATTCAGCAGATGTGCCATTTTCAGGAAGTTCATGATCGGATCTTTCCCCTCATCAATCAGATTATGAGTGACCACCGGCGGCATCTGGTTGGTGCGCCACGACTTCAGGTTTCGCCGCAGACGAATCAGCTTATACTCGTCGACCAACTCCGTCATATCACAAATGTCGACTCCATTGCGGCTGCTGATCATCTTTTCGAAATACAGCTTTGCCAACGATTTCTGCACATCGTCGCAATTGCGCTGGATCTCTTCCAGCAACGCCCGGGCCTGCAACAAGCCCGGATTTATGGATGAATAAGGATTGCGGGTAATGAAAAAGAAAACAACGGTCTTGTCGATATTCGCTTCTTTCATCTTCCAGTTCAAGCGAGCCAGCGCTTCCAGGGTTAAATCGTATCCCTTGTTGTAGAACTCGAAGCGACCGGAAGTAAAAAAGTAAAGCGTATTATCCAGATCGAATGAATAATTATTGAAGAAGTGCCCCATGACAAACTCGTTGATCTTCTGCTTATTTTCCAGGTGGGTATTCTGAAAGCGGTGCAGCACTTCAAACCGTTCGATATTTAATCCGTTGGGAAGAATGACATCGGGTTTGCGGCCCAGCAAATGTTCGCACTCAGCACTTGTAATTTCGCTGACAGTGGAAAAGACATGCGAACCATGTGCCGCAGCCCGTTCGATATCGACAATATGCCGGATGTTAAAATGGTTGGCTTCCTTTTGCCAATCGTAAAAAGGAAGATTATCATAAAACTGAGAATCATTCATGGCCAGATAGCGCCCCAACATGGTTGCATGGGTGGTAAAAACCGTCTTTACCGGAAGCTCAAATCGCCGAATCTCCGGGATGCCGGCACTGGCCAACCATTCGTGAAAATGCCCGATGATTTGCTGATCCAGATCCTCGCGTTCCGCCAGCAAGCGAAAAAACTCAAAGACGAGGAAGCCAAAAGCCAGTCCTTTGTTCGCCAAATCGTCGTTATCGGGAATGGAAATGCCGTGATGCTCCCAATACAGGTATTTAAAATTCCCCCAAAGGTGCTCAATGGCGCAGGCATCAAACAAAATTGTTTTCGGTTTTCCGGCAATCAGCCACCGCCCGTAATGTACCTGAAACCCCTTTTCGCGCATCTGCTTCAGCACCTCACCAACACAACCTTCGGGATCCGGCTCCGACTCAAAAATGGTGGACACCTGATTGTTGTAATACGGTCCGATAACAAAGTAATTATCGCCCCATTTTTTAATTGACGCAGGTACTTTCGACTGAATCACCGTGTAAATACCGCCAACCTGGTTACAAACTTCCCAGGCAACTTCAAATAGTATACTGCTGTTTATATCTTCAGCAGTAAGGAGAACATCCCCATCCTCTTCATTTCGCTTTCTCATACTTAGGTCTTTAGTTCGATTGGTCAAATTTGTTTGCAGCGACAGCGGTTTCCGGGAGCTTCGAAACGGCACAAAAGCGAGCCTGCCGGCTGGTCTGCCTTGTGAAGATACCGAGGAAAACAACCTTTAATAGAAACCTGCCGTGCAAAGTCGCTTCGAAAACATAAATATAGCCAAAATGCACTAATGATGTCCGCAAATGAGGAGTTTTATAACAGTTCGATAAGACAGCGAGAGGCCGCCCAAGCGTTATCGAAAAGCCGCAAGCCGAAACGTGTTCTTAAAGCTTTGGCAGGGTTGCCTCCGTCCCACAATACTTCTCCGCCTTAAATCCACACCTTCCCCATAAACGTAAGCTACTCGGAATGAGTCGGACACTGATGATAGATTCCGGTAGAGTGCCGGCTAAACAAATCGTGGTCGATGCCAATACAACTGAGATTGGGGACAGCAGACATATAAGTCAGATCCCGAGCCCGTGTAAGCACCAAAACATCGGTATGTACCGTCAGGTAATCCTCCAACTCCTGCTCGGTTTGAAAAACAGGAATTCTTCGCTGAGCATAAAACGCAAAACCATGGTCGAAATCCTTATAAGCCACAACCTCCGGATGAACATGCACCAACGCGCGGTATTTCTGAATCGGCGACTGATCATCAATCACCTGCAAGGGCTTCCAGAAGATGATTAGTGTCGTAGCCATAAAAGCGAGCGCAATTGCTGTCAGACTCTTGTTGACGGATGCTTTTCGTACCACCAGCGCGCTGATTGCCCCAAGCGGCAGCAGTAACAAAAACCATGAAATCCACCCAACCCGCTGCAAAGGAGCCGTATTGGCCACAAAAAAATAAACACCAACCGGCAGCATTAACGATAAAACCACCATGGCGTAAGTTTCGATCCGCGACTTACGAAGCGATTCCCGATCGGCAGGCAAGCCGGCCACGAAATAGCCAATTGCCAAACTCAGGAAGGGATAAGCCGGCGAAGTATAATTAATCAGTTTTGTTTGCGACAAGGCGTAAAAAACAGCAACAACCAAAGCCGACAATCCGGCCAGCAACAATAGAGGATTCGTTTTTCGCTGTGTCCAAACACCCTTTAATGCGCGAAAAATAAAAGCTGAAAAAGGCAACAAACCTGCCAGCAGAAAAAGAAAAGGCAAGAGGAACGATCCCCGGTGTCCCTCTAATCCGGCATCAAAACGATTCAGGTTGTGCTCCAGAAAGAACGCTTTCGTCCACGCGCCACCGGTTTTTACCGCTACGGCATAATACCAGGGAGCAGCTACCAGCAACACGATAAAAATACCCCACCACGGTTTTAGCTCCATCAGGCGTTTCCAGGTCAATGTTTTTGTAAATAGCATGAACAGCAGAAAGGTGAAGCCCGGTAATAACAAGCCCACAGGCCCTTTGGCAAAAATGCCTAGCCCCAGGGCAACATACATCATGACATACCATTTCCACTGCCGGGATAACCACCCTTCATAAAAAAAATAGATTGAAAGCGTATGAAAAAGAATCAGATACGGATCGGGCGTAGCCAGCCGAAACTGAACAATAACATGCATCGAAGCTAAGAGCGTAAGCGCCGACCACCAGGCAGCCTTCTCGCCCCAATGGCGGCGGGCAATCCAAAAAGTAGCCAGCACCACCAACAGTCCGCATAAGGCCGAAAAGAAACGCGCTCCCCGTTCATTAACGCCAAACAAATAGTAACCGGCCATCATTCCATAGTACTCCAAAGCCGGCTTGTCGGTGCGCAGCTCACCATTAAAGGTTGGCACAATCAGCTCATTATTTTCCATCATCTCGCGAGCACATTCGGCATTACGCGCCTCTGCAACCTGAAACACACTTGTTCCTCCCAGGAAGGAGAAAAACAACACCACACTAAACAAACCGATCAGAAAAAAATACTTCATTCTTTCAAGCTTTAAATCCATCTTACAACTAATCCCCATTGTCCTTCAACATACCCCTTAAGCAAAACGCTGAAATTATACGAAGTAATGCCTCGCGGTAAGCTAAGACCGCCTAATCAGAAACCAGTCAATCCGCAAATCGTTCAGAAACGACGAAACAAATCGAATGAGCGTTTGACTATCGCCGGGAAAGTCATTTCATAAGCGAAGTGCAGCATCAAGCCCGATCGGGCGTGCAGGCGTTAAAAATTTCATGCTGTGCCGTTGCTAATTTCCTGCGCAGATAATTCCAATTTCCTGCGCAGGAAATTTTTTTTCGACCGCAGGAAATTTTTCAATCTCCGGCAGCCATCAGCGACCATGCTCGAAAGCCCCTCAACTGTTCCGCACTATTGCCCCCAAATGGTCTTCCATCCTTTCGTCTCGTGACCCAACTTTCGATGAAAAAGAACACTGAATTATTGCCTTCATGGCATTAAGCAAAGATATAACCGATTCCGGCTAAGGCCTGCCAAGAAATGTTAAAATTGGATTTATTTGAAGGGAACAGCCGGTCAGCACAGCAATCGTAAAAAAGTAGTACATTTGTTAAAAACGTAAAATTATGACAACTGTAACTATTAACGAACGCACAACTAAGGGGAAAAAACTAATTGAGTACCTGAAAACACTCGACTACGTTGAGTTTAATGATGAGCAAAAACCATCTGCTAGCCTGAAAAAGTCAATGTCGGAGGCAAAGTCCGGCAAGGTTATTCGGGCGAAGAGCGCGACGGACTTGCTTAAGAAATTGAAAGAATAATGTTTGAAGTAGTTTTTACGGGTACGTTTAAGAAAGATTACAAACGCTGCATTAAACACAGGTTAGGCATCTCAGCCCTGGACGAATTAATCAAGCAACTTGAAAAAACGGGGACGGTACCCCGCACAAACAAACCTCACCTATTAAGCGGGAATCTTAGCGGGTACTGGGAATGCCACGTTAAACCCGATTGGCTACTTATTTGGCTTAAAGATGAAACAAACAAGGTAATAACCTTAGTTGGTACCGGCACCCATTTTGATTTATTCCGCTAACTACAATTTCAATACACAAGCCAAAGAGATGCAATAGCCATCAAATTCCCCCTCCTAAAAATCGTCATCTCATTTACATCGAAAAGTACACGTTAGAAGTGTTCCGAAACGCGCCGGTTACACCAAATCGATAAACGAAAAAGAGGAGCAACTTTCGTTACTCCTCTTTTCGGTGGTGCCACCTGGAATCGAACCAGGGACACATGGATTTTCAGTCCATTGCTCTACCAACTGAGCTATGGCACCGTTGGTATGCTGATGCGTTGTTTTGCAAAAGCGGTGGCAAATATAGTAGAAATATTTAGAGTTCCGCAGGCTTTTTTTATTTCCTTTAAAAAAATAAATCACCTCGCTCGATGCCTATTTCACAAGCGGACAAATTATCAATCACTTACCCGCAAGCTACGCCAAAACTCGACGACACAATTATTTTTCCTTTTTCTCTTTTTTCTTCTTCTCCACCTCTTTTTCGGATTCTTTAAACGGAACTTCAAAGTTCTCCACATCCGGATCTATCTTTTTGATGATGGTTGCGTGGTAGTACTCCTGCTGTAACCCTTGATAAAGGCTATACACCATAACCAGTAAGATTATAGTAAAAGGAAGTCCCGTTGCCACCGATGCACTCTGCAAAGCAGTTAAGCCCCCGCCTAACAATAAAGCCGCAGCACAAACACCCTCCATCACAGCCCAGAATATTCGCTGAGGAACAGGCGAATCGAGCTTTCCGCCCGAAGTCAGGTGATCAACCACCAAGGAGCCGGAGTCTGATGAAGTAACAAAAAAGATGACGACCAGAATGATTCCGATCATAGAGGTGATTGTTGACAATGGAAGTGACTCGAGCATCACGAACAAAGCCGTCGATACGTTTTCCTTGACTGCTGAAGCAATGTCGGCCATTCCCAACGTTTGCAAATTCAAGGCAGAACCACCGAGCGCCGACATCCACAAAAAAGATAGTAATGTAGGAAGGATCATCACCCCGGCAATAAATTCGCGTACCGTTCTTCCTTTCGAAACCCGAGCAATAAACATTCCCACAAAGGGTGACCAGGAGATCCACCATCCCCAGTAAAAGATCGTCCAGAAATTTTGCCAGTTACTTCCCTCGGCTCCGTAGTAGGTTTCAACCCAAAAACTAATTTGAGGGAGCTTTTCCAGATAAAAGCCAATATTCTGGGTAAAAGCTTTCATGATGTACACCGTTGGCCCCACCAGAATGAGAAATAACATAAATAATCCGGCAACATAAAGGTTGATATTACTTAAAAGGCGGACGCCCTTATCCAGGCCGGCAACAACCGACAAGGTGGCAAAAGCGGTAATAATGGCAATAAACAACACCGCATACTCTGTTGTATTCGGAATTCCAAACAAGTAGTTTAAACCCGATGCGACCTGCTTCACGCCAAGCCCGAGGGAAGTTGCCAATCCGAAAAGCGTCGCTAAAACCGAGAGGATATCAATTAAGTTTCCCCAGAATCCATAAATCCGATCTTTGAGCAAGGGATAAAAAACAGAACGTATTGTCAGCGGCAAGCCCCGGTTGTATGCAAAAAAAGCCAACGACAAACCAACCAGCGAGTAAATTCCCCAGGGATGAATCCCCCAGTGAAAATAGGTGACTCCCAAAGCACTTTGAGCGGCCTCCGGCGAGTTTGCCTCAACACCAAACATGGGCGAAGGATCAATATAATGATTGATAGGCTCAGCTACTCCCCAAAACATCAGCCCAATTCCCATGCCGGCACTGATCAGCATGGCGTACCAGCTAAAAGTGCTGAATTCCGGAACCGAATCGGGACCACCGATTTTTATGCCGCCATACTTGCTTGTTGCCAGAAAAACCATAACAACAACAAAGAAGTTTGCAGCCAGGATATACAACCAACCAAAATTCTCGCCTATACCACGAAGCACTTTGCCAAAAAAATCTTCAGCACCACTGTGGAAGGTAAGCGTTAGCACAATAAAGGCAATAACGAGTCCTCCGGCAATTAAAGCTACTTGCGGATGAAGATCAAATCCCCATTTCTTCCAATTACTTTCTCCGGGCACATGCCCTGCCGATTCGTCATAATACGTTGCTTTGGGTATAATCTGAAGGCCGAGGAAAGGCGTTCGTTCCCGCTGACTTTTTTCCTGCTCTTCTTTCAGCTTGTCCCGAGCCAGCTCTATGGCCTTACTTTTATATGAATGTTCCTTT
This sequence comes from Mangrovibacterium marinum, assembly GCF_003046625.1. Lineage (GTDB taxonomy): Bacteria > Bacteroidota > Bacteroidia > Bacteroidales > Prolixibacteraceae > Mangrovibacterium > Mangrovibacterium marinum. Next base: position 117,118 of record NZ_QAAD01000007.1, on the reverse strand, counting down.
TTACGTCCGGATTTTCGATGTGACATAAGCAACTCCTTTAATCGATTCCCTTTTAAGATACAGAAAATGAGTGCGAACACCAAAAACGCCAAAACTTACAGGGAGGAGTCGGGGATCAATCGGAAAAGTTGTGGCGCTTTATAGCGGGCCACATAAACGAAAAAAAAAGGAGCAACTTTCGTTACTCCTCTTTTCGGTGGTGCCACCTGGAATCGAACCAGGGACACATGGATTTTCAGTCCATTGCTCTACCAACTGAGCTATGGCACCGTTGGTATGCTATTGCTTTGTTTCGCAATTGCGGTTGCAAATATAGGGCAAAAATTTATACTTCAAAATAAAAAATGAAGGGCCGCAGAATTTTCCCAGGCGCATTGCTTAGAAATATCTCTTTTTCATGAAATTATCGATTGCATTTATTTCACGTATTTCTACTTTTGCACTCCAATTGAATTTGAAGTGAAGATAGACAGCTGCATATTACCCAACGGAATCCGGCTCATCCACCAACAGGTGGAGTCGCCGGCTGCTCATTTTGGTGTTATTCTCAACACTGGTTCGCGCGACGAGCTGGACCACGAACAAGGCATAGCCCATTTTATTGAGCATGTTATTTTTAAAGGCACCCAAAAGCGCAAAGCCTACCACGTGCTAAGCCGGATCGAGGACGTGGGTGGCGAAATTAACGCCTATACCACCAAGGAGGAAACGGCCGTTTATGCCACCTTCCTGGCCCGCTACTACAGCCGAAGCATGGAGCTGATCAGCGATATTATACGCCACAGCAGCTTCCCCGAACGAGAGCTTGAGAAAGAAAAAGAAGTGATTATCGAAGAAATTAATTCGTATAAGGATAGCCCGTCGGAGCTTATCTTCGACGACTTCGACGAGCTGCTTTTTGCCGGCCACCCCATTGCCCGCAACATTCTGGGTACCCCCAAGCTGGTCAAGTCCTTCAAACGAACCGACGTTCTGCGGTTTATCGAGAACAACTACCATACTGACGAAATGGTGCTTGCCTCGGTTGGCAGCATTCCCTTTGCCCGTTTTAAGACTTTAGCCGAAAAATACTTTGCCGACATACCAGCTAAGGCCCGCTCGCACCAGCGCCAGCTTTTCACGGGCTATCAGCCCGCCGTTAAGCGAATCGCCATGGACACCTATCAGGCGCATTGCGTGATGGGCAACATAGCCTACAATGCGCAGGACGACAAACGTATGGGCATGGTTTTGCTGAATAGCATTCTGGGGGGACAATCGATGAACTCGCGCCTGAACCTGAGTTTACGCGAACGCAATGGTATGGCTTACAATGTGGAGTCGAACTATACGGCCTATTCGGATACCGGGCAGTTTAACGTGTACTTCGGAACCGACAAAGAAAACCTTGAAAAGGCCATTCGCCTGGTGAAGAAAGAGTTCAAACTAATCCGGGAAAAGCGGCTGGGAGCTCTGCAGCTTAGCAAAGCAAAAAAGCAACTGATCGGGCAGATTGCCATTTCGAGCGAAAACCGCGACGATCTGATGCTGACCCTCGGCAAAAGCTTTTTGCTATACAACAAGATCGACAGCCTGCCGGAGATTTATCAGAAAATAGAAAAAATTTCGGACAGCCAGCTGCTGGATATTGCCAACGAAGTGTTGGACGAGAAAGCACTGAGCTTATTAATTTATGAGTAATGGAGAATAATTTCGAACTCGAAAAATATATCGACGATCACAGCAGCCCGGAAGACGAGGTGCTATACGAGCTAAACCGGGAAACCAACATCAGCATCCTCCGCCCGCGAATGCTTTCGGGCCACATTCAGGGCTTACTGCTCGAAATGCTGACTACGATGATCCGCCCGAAACGAATCCTCGAAATCGGCACCTTCACCGGTTATTCAGCCTTGTGCATGGCCAAAGGACTAAGCGATGACGGCATATTACACACCATTGAGCTGAATGACGAACTGGAATGGATCGCTCAAAAATACTTTGCCAAAGCGGGTCTGCAGGATCAGATCAAGCAACACATCGGCGATGCCTGCCAGATTATCCCGACACTTAACGAAACCTTCGACTTTATCTTTCTGGATGGCAACAAACGCGAGTATTGCCGCTACTACGAGCTGGTATTCGACAAGCTGCGCCCGGGAGGCTACATTTTGGCTGACAATATTTTATGGGACGGCAAGGTGGTGCAGGAAGTTGACCAGCGCGACAGCCAGACAATTGGCATTCTCGAGTTTAACGAGATGGTAAAAAATGACCAGCGCGTACGCCAGGTCATCCTTCCCCTGCGCGACGGGCTTTCACTTATCCGCAAATTGTAATCAAGCAAAAAAAACACAAAAGAGCGGATGAAACTGAATTCACCCGCTCTTTCTATTTCGCTTTAACTGATTTCTTATCCCAACGATTTCATCGAGTTGATAAAGTTCTTCTTCGCTTTGGCCGATTTTATATTTGCTCCCGGACCGGCGATACAACCGCCTTCGCAGGCCATCACCTCGTAGAACTGAGCAGTCACCTTGCCTTTTTCCATTTGCTTCATGGTGCGGATCATGGCTTTATCAATTCCGTTGATGGTTTCGTAGCTGAATCCTTCAGCCTGCTTTTCGGCTAACACGGCTCCAAGCACACCGCCACTTTGGGCAAAGCCACGCGACTCTTTGGTATACGATTCAACGGCAATGCCTTCCATTTTATCAGGTTGAATATCCATCCCTTCCATTATCGAGTCGAGCTCCTCGAAACTAAGCACATAGTCGGCACTGTTCTGATCGCGGGCTTCTTTGCGCTTGGCCACACATGGACCAACAAACACCAACTTCGCGTCGGGATATTTTTCACGCAACTCTTCGGCCGTGTAAGCCAGCGGCGACAAGGTATGCGACACGTAGGGTTTCAATCCCGGCAAATGCTTATTGACTGTTTCAACATAGGACGGACAACAAGAGGTCGTCATAAACTTCTGCCCTTCTTCCAGCTTTTCCTTCAATTCAATCGCCTCGTTGCGGGCAGTAATCTCAGCCCCACGGGCAACCTCGACAACCTGTGAAAAACCAATTTTCTCGATGGCTGCAAATACCTGCGCCGGGCTTTCGGCATACTGTGCCAAAATAGCGGGAGCAACCATCGCAATTACTTGTTGCTTTCGTTCGATGGCACGCATCACATCGATGATGGCCGACAGCTCGAAAATAGCACCGAACGGGCAAGCTGTAATACATTTACCGCAGTAAACGCACTTATCCGGATCGATCTCCTCTTTGCCATTGGCATTTTTCTTAATGGCACCTACCGGGCAAGCTTCCTCGCAGGGAATGGGCATATATACAATAGCGTGGTAAGGACAAGCTTTCTGACACAAACCACAGTTGACACAAGCATCGGGCTTAATCTCGGTTTGTCCACTGGGGGTGAAACGAATGGCATTTTTGGGGCAGTTCATCACACACGGACTGGCGACACAACCACGACACAAATTGGTGACCACATAGTTGGCCTGCACACAACCGGTACAAGCCTCGTCGACAACCGTTAATATTTTTTCGGGTTGATTTTCTCTTTCCAGCGCATTTGCAGCGTACTCACTCAATTGATGCAGATCGATGTCGTCCGAGGGGACTTCGTAGCCTAAAAGCGGTAACATTTTGTAACGGGTAATTGCCCGTTCTTTATAAATACAACAACGCCCTCGCGGATTGCGCTCCTTGGGATACAACTCTACAGGAAGAGCATTGATTTTAGACTCCAGTTCCCCCGCCTTAAACATGCGTATCAGTCGGGCAATCAATTCATGACGGATAATCATGACGTTATTTACGTATGCTGCCATTACCTAAGATTTTGAAGGGCACAAAATTAATCTTTTTTTATGCTCTAAAACATACCGGCCGCTTATTTAAAAACATTCTAGCCTACCTTAATATTACAAATTGATATTTTAAGCGAACGATCCTACCATTAAGATCGAAATAAAACAACAATTCCGTCATTCGTCGCGCCCGATGCGCTACGTCACGACACCCACAGCATCAAACGAAGACGAAAGTTTTTCAAGCTAAAATGCCAGCGATCAAGAACAGCGGCAAAAGGCAAAGAGCTCCATCTCCCTCCGGCCTGATCAGAAGCTACTATTCGGCTCAAAACGAGTAACTCAGACCGGTACTGAATCCGACGGTGTAGGGCTTATAGCTGATGTCGCTGTTCCGGCTAAGCGACTGCAGGTAATAGCGAAACTGGGGTTCCACCCGAAGTTGCAAACTGGAACTAAGTTTGTATTCCAGACCAAAACCAAGCAACGACGAGAGCGTAAAGTTATTCATATCAGCTGTTTTCCCGATATTTTCACCCGAGTTGTAAACCGCATTTCGAACCAGGAAGCCCGAATTAAGGCCGGCCGACAATTGCACACCAAGTGCGCCATCAACAAGCCGGTAACGCATTACCAGCGGAATTTCTATGTAGTCGAACACCTGATCGATGTCGGGGCTACTCATCATTACCGCCCGGATGCCCTCTGCAGATTCGAAACCGGTTGCCACCAAACTATTAGGCGGGATATCGTTGAGCAACACCTGCCCCACCGGTGCATTAACCACCAACTGCCCGCTGGCGGTAGGTTTTGCTTCCACATAATCACCAACCGGACTTACGGCGACCGAAAGACTGCGCGCCGAACCTGCCGTGCTGCTCTGTGCCAACCGGCTATATTGAATGCCCGACTGAATACTCCAGGCACCTTGGGTTCGCATCTCAACCAACAAGCCTCCGCCGAAGCTGAAATCACGTTGGCTTGCAGGGGAACTCATGGCCAAAGCATAACGCTGGCTGTATTTTGCCGTCTTCATGCTCAACGCAGGCGTCACCATGGCACCAACAGCCCACGAAGGCTGCCGCTCCTGCTGCCGGCTGTTACGTAAGCCGGCTTGATTCATCACCATAATCTTACGGTCCTCTGCGGTTAATCCGCCATCTTCTTCTCTGTTTATTTTCAATACTGCTGTCGGAGGGAGCTGAGCCACCAAGCTGGCAGCAAGCCTTTTCACTGCCGAAAGCTGCACTTTTTCCCGGCTGGCCAATCGCTGTGACTCATCGGTCAGCTTGCTGTGCCGTAATTCGACACTCTCCGCCGAAGAATGCGTCAACAATTGAGCAACATCAACCTTGCCAGTGTCGTTGTTAGTAGCCGATAAAGTAGACACAGATGTTTCGTTGTCGGTGAAAGAAGGACTAGTCTCCCCAGGCGCAGCCTCACCACTGTCGCCGGTCCCCGTTAGCTGCTGACGCGACAACTCATTCCGGCCCGTCAGTCCAAACTGATCGCGCTGCAACTGCCATCCCAGCATAAAGGCAATCAACAGGGAAGCCGCTATTGCGGAAACACGCCAGAAAAACAGTCGCTTTTTCTGTTTTGCTGCTGCCTGTTTGGCCACAATATCATCCCAGAGGTAGGCAGGAGGCTTCAGTTCGAAATCTGCTAATTTCGAGCGAATAAAATCATCCAGTTGCCGATCTTCTTTCATCATGCTGTAAAATTCTTTTCTGCGTCCATCAACTCTTTGCGTATCCGATCCCGAAGAATCATCCGGGCACGGGCCAGATTCGATTTAGAGGTTCCTTCCGAAATGTGCAGCTCTTCTGCAATTTCGCGGTGACTCATAGCCTCTAAAACGTACAGGTTGAATACCATGCGATACCTTGGCGGCAATTCCCGAATCAGTTTCATCAGCGCTTCGCCCGAAATACTCTGGTCAATCTCCGTATCATCATCCTCCCGATCATAGTTCGATAAGTCATCAACCGGGAACAACTGGTTCTGCTTGCGAAATTTCGCTAAAGCGACATTAACCATCACCCGCCGCATCCATCCCTCAAAGGAGCCTTGATGCTTATAGGTTCCAATTTTTTCAAAGACCTTCATAAAACCATCCTGCAAGTTATCCTCCGCCTCGGTCTGATCCTTGGAATAGCGCATGCACACCCCAAACATTTTGGGCGCAAAAAGCCCATACAAGCGCGCTTGTGCACTGGTTTTGCCGGCGGCACAATCCTTAATCAACTGTATTAGCTCTTTGGAGTTGGACACTACTAAAGGATTTACATTCTGAAACCGCCACCACGTTTCCGGCGCTTTAGCTGTTTAGCTAACAGATGCCCGATTGAAAAAATGGTTGCGTATGAAAGCCAAAATTAGGACTTTTTTCAGACCAAAAGCGGAGATATCGTGACGATACCTCCGCTACTCCTGTTCCTCAAAAACTATTTTCAGAATTTATAATCGATACCGATACCAAATACTTTATTGGTACGGGCAAACACATCTGTTCCTGGCAAACCGGTGCCATTGTAATTAGTTGACGTTTTGGTCCAATCGTCGTAATCAGTAAAGAAATAAGCCAAGTTCAACCGAAGCGCCGGCGAAATATTGTAAGCACCGCCAAAGCCAAGCGAGTATGAATTCAGGCTGAAGCTCATATCGGTTTGATAATCGTCGGTAACACCCGACCGGGTAATCTGACCACCAAAACTCAGCAATAACTGCTCAGTTAATTGGTATTCTGTACCAAACAAAAACTCGTTGATCCCGCCGTCAATGTATTGCTGTTTATCGTTGGCCATTTCTGCATCCGAGTCGAAATAATGATGATAGCCAGCCGCGATTTTCCAGTGTTTCGTGATGGCATATTCAGCACCAAGCGACAGCAACGCCGGGATATCGTGCGGTGTGTTTACGCCATCGGTGTACAAACCGGTATCGTCTACCTTCGTCTTATTTTGCACGTTTAACGAAGTAACAAACTCGTAGCGGGCAGCCAGGTTCAATCCTCCGGTATGGTAGTTTAAACTTAAAATTGGCGTCACTCCCCATCCCGTTTGGGTACAATCCAGATTTTTATCTCCCACCGATTCTTCATAAGCTTTGTTCGTAGCAGCAACGGTTACGTACCCCTGTTTCACCGAGCTCACATCCATTGCGCCAGCCGTTGCACTCGTAACGCCCAACCCTTGTGCTAACTGATCAACCTGAGCCTGTGTCATCATCCCGGCATTAACCAACTGACCGAGAGTTGCTGCACCATATCCCTGACTTTCGATCCCCGCCATTGTATTAGCAGTACTCGTCGCCGCGGTGTAGGCGCCGTTAAAAAAGTCAGTCGCTTTCATCATCGAACCAGTTGGGTTCAGCGCAGGGTGGGTCGGGTTTATGCTGATATTGCGCAGATGCCCAACATACTTATTATTCACAACATTTAGCCGCAATCCGACTCCGACCGAAAAATGCTCAGAAAGCTGATAAGAGCCGTTCAGTTGCCATCCAAAAATATACTGCCGGCCTTCCATATACGAATCAACCGAATAGGCCGAGGTTTCAATGCCCTTCTGGCTGAGCATAATTGGCAACATCGAGATGCTCGACTCGAACGAAGCCAAGCCCTCGTTAAAAATAGCTTTACCACCACCGCCGGTGATACCAAAACTCGTCGAGAACACAACCTTGTCGCGTTTATAGGCAAGCTGAAAGCTCGGAATAATGGGGACTGAAGCTTCGCCTTTGAATTGCTTGGCAGCACTTCCGTTGTTTCCTTCTGCAAAAGCGAATCCGGTAAAGGTCGAGTTAATGGTCCGCGTTTGAAAAGCACTTTGATTGGTCAGCGAAAAGTGAAAACCGTCGCTCAAAAAAGTAAGCCCCGCCGGATTGGTGTAAGCCGCATCAATCTCCATTGAGGCATTACGCGCGGGGTTCCGAAGAAAGTGGACACTCTGATTGGTGTTGGTAAGCAGACCGCCAGCAAACGAAGCGGGCACGGCAAACATGGTTGCCAACACAAGCAAACTAATTCTTTTCATAAAAAAACTGTTAGTAATGGGGCGCAAAAGTATCAATTTTCGCCAATCAACAAAACAAATATGCTATATATCAGCCAATTGCGGACTTTTCAAACTTTAAGGTCATTTATTCTACAAATTCGGAAAAGGCGGAAACCGACATGATCCCCCCAGGACTCCAACAAGATTGAAAGTGCCAGAAAACTGGAGGAAGCGATTGGAGGCAATGAAAGGCAGTTGAAAAAGATCCGAATTGAACAAAAGCAGGAATGAAAAACGGGGCGAATTGCCCGGGGATGCTTAAACCAGCTCGGGGGACCCGTCAACCGGGCTTTTCAGGATTTTGATACTGACCGGGTGACTGCGAGTCACCCGGTCAGTGCTAAAATAGACCGGTTTCAACCAACAAAGCCTGACTTCAAGTTCAAGCAGAGCCGCTATTCGCAGACAGGCGCATCACCCGAAGGGATTAAAAAAAAGAGCCCGACCAAGTGGCCAGACTCCTTCTTATCGCATAATAAATTGTTTCTTACAGGTGGATAACTTCGTCGTAAGCAGCAGCAGCAGCCTCCATAATTGCCTCGCTCATGGTTGGGTGCGGGTGAATTGATTTGATCAATTCGTGCCCGGTAATTTCCAAACGCTTGGCTACAACCAGCTCGGCAACCATTTCGGTTACGTTACCACCAATCATGTGTGCTCCAAGCAACTCGCCGTACTTCGCATCGAAAACCAGTTTCACAAAACCGTCTTTCTGACCGGCAGAACTTGCTTTGCCGCTGGCCGAGAATGGGAATTTACCCACTTTTACTTCGTAACCGGCTTCCTTGGCTTTTGCCTCGGTCATCCCAACCGACGAAACTTCGGGCATGGTATAAGTACATCCGGGAATGTTTCCATAGTCAACCGGCTGCGGGTTTTGGCCGGCAATTTTTTCAACGCAAGCGATCCCTTCAGCAGAAGCAACGTGCGCTAATGCAGGACCGTGAACGATGTCGCCAATTGCATAAACGCCTTCTACGTTGGTGCGGTAGAAATCATCAACAATAATTTTACCTCTTTCGGTTTTAACACCCATTTCTTCCAAACCAATACCTTCGATGTTTGTTGCCACACCAACTGCAGATAACACAACTTCGGCTTCCAGCTCTTCAACACCTTTCTTGGTTTTCACTTTCACCTTGCAAACTTTACCTGACGTGTCCACTGATTCAACGGAAGAGTCAACCATCACTTTCATTTTCATTTTTTTGAATGAACGTTCCAGTGTTTTCGACACTTCTTCGTCTTCGTTAGGCACAACATTCGGCAGGAACTCAACCAAAGTTACTTGGGTACCGATTGATTGGTAGAAGTACGCAAATTCGCTGCCAATAGCGCCCGAACCAACCACAACCATCGATTTCGGTTGTTTCGGCAGGGTCATTGCCTGGCGGTAACCAATGATTTTGGTTCCGTCCTGTGGCAAGTTCGGCAATTCTTTCGAACGTGCACCAGTCGCTAAAATGATATGTTTGGCTTCAACTTTAGTTTTCTTGCCGTCGGCATCGGTCACCTCAACAAGGCCTTTTGCGGCTAATTTACCGAAACCGTTGATGACCTCAATTTTATTCTTTTTAAACAGAAATTGAATCCCTTTGCTCATGCCCTCGGCTACACCGCGGCTGCGTTTTACCATCGCTTCGAAATCCGGCTTCACTTCTCCGGTGATTGCGACTCCGTAATCGGCAGCGTGCAAAGCATACTCATAAGCCTGCGCACTTTTCAACAAGGATTTGGTAGGGATACATCCCCAGTTCAAACAAATACCGCCGAGGTTTTCTTTTTCAACCACAGCAACTTTAAACCCCAACTGGGCGGCCCGAATGGCGGCAACATATCCGCCGGGGCCACTCCCTATCACTAATACATCGTAGCTCATAATCGTTGTTTCGTTATTTTTTCGACTGTAATGAAAACATCTAAGTTCATAAAATGTTGTGAAAATTTTCGATTCCCACCCGAGCAGGCTTCTCCTTGCCCGCGAATAAAAAAGCCGGTTTAAAACCGGCTCCTATAACTAATTTAGCAACTCTGCCAATTTCTCATCCAATGCGTCGCCACGCAGGTTTTTTGCAACAATTTTACCTTCGGGATCCAGCAAAACAGAGTGTGGAATGGCATTCACACCATAAAGGCGGGCCACCTCATTTTGCCAGTATTTCAAATCGGAAACATGATGCCAGTTCAAGTGGTCGTCGTCAATTGCTTTCAGCCAGGCATCCTTATCGCGGTCCAATGACACACCAAGAATATCGAATCCTTTGTCCTTGTATTTTTGGTAGGCCGCAACCACATTGGGATTTTCCTGACGACATGGTCCGCACCACGAAGCCCAGAAATCGAGCAACACATATTTACCCCGCAATGATGAAAGGGTGAACGGAGTGCCCTCCGGATCGTTCATAGTGAAATCGGGAGCTTCAACACCAACGGCTGTTTTCGCCTGGCTCTCGAGCATCTTTTTCAACTGCACAACAAACTCCGATGTTTCCAGCTCGGGAGCAAAGCCATCAACCAACTCCTTCATCTCGTCGTATTCCAGGTTATTGGCCAATTGCGTAAGTGTGATAAACGGCGCAACAATTGAGCTGCTGTTTTCACGAACAAAATTCTTGGCGTAAACTTCCATATTGTCGGCTGCGGCTTCAATGTCGATTTTCACCCGCTCCATTTCTTCCTGATTTCCGGTGGCCGCAGCCTGCTGATATTGCCCGCGGTATTCACCCATTTTTTGGTTCAGCCGCGACACTTCTTCCACATAACTGTTAAAAATATCGGTGGTAGGCGAACCACTAACCTTCGTGGCGCGCAAACTATCCTTGTAGCTTTCAACATTGATGGCTGCATTTTCGAGGAAAAACTGCGCAAAATAATCGCGTGCATTCAGGCGCAGATAGGTTAATTCGGGGCTGCCGGCAGTTCCTTCGAAATGGAAAGTGCTGTTTTCGATTTTCGAGGTATCGACAACAACGGGTTTGTTAGCCTCTACTTTCACCAGGTATACAACACCCGAATCGAGCCCGGCAACAGTACCGCTAATGGTGTATTTTGATGAATTGCTCTGGCAAGCGGCCATCACCACCAAAAGCAGGAAAATGGGGAATAATTTTTTCATTCTTGTTCTTTTTGATTTTGATAATATGTTTCTAATAAATCTTTTGCAGCAACGAAGGAACTTAATTCTTCATTCAACACTTGTTCTTCAAACGTAGCAAGCAGCTTTTTAATCTGCGGATTCTGATAAAAATTTGATTTTAGCTGATCGTTGATCGTTTCGTACATCCAAAACTTGGACTGCTCGTTTCGCTTATGCTGAAAGTACTGATTCTCGTTGACGTGACTCATGTAGTCGTTAATGGTTTGCCAAATCTTATCGAGTCCGATTTTCCGGAAAGCCGAGCAAGTCAGCACCTTGGGCTTCCAGCCCGAATCGGTTGGTGGAAAAAGCTGCAAGGCATTCATGTATTGAACGCGTGCCATCTCGGCGCGGTCAACATTATCGCCATCGGCTTTATTAATGGTGATGGCATCGGCCATTTCCATTATACCACGCTTGATGCCCTGTAACTCGTCGCCCGCACCCGACAGCATCAACAGCAAAAAGAAATCGACCATGGAGTGCACCACGGTTTCACTTTGCCCAACGCCAACAGTTTCAATAAAAATAACATCGAAACCGGCTGCCTCGCACAGAATAATTGTCTCGCGGGTTTTACGTGCTACGCCCCCCAGCGACCCGGCTGAGGGCGAAGGACGAATGTAGGCATTCGGATCGATCGACAGCTCTTCCATCCGGGTTTTGTCGCCCAAAATACTTCCTTTTGAACGTTCACTACTCGGGTCGATGGCCAGCACCGCCAGCTTATGCCCCAGGGATGTGATATATTTACCGGTCGATTCGATGAACGTACTCTTCCCAACCCCGGGGACACCGGTAATACCGATCCGAATTGACCGCCCACTATGCGGAAGGCATTTCAGAATGATTTCCTGGGCAATTTGTTGATGTTCCGGCTTATTGCTTTCGACAAGCGTTACGGCCTTGCTCAAAATAGTCCGGTTTCCCTGAAGGATGCCGTCGACGTATTGATCAACCGTAAGCGGCTGTTTGCGTTTATTTTTCAGGAAACGTTGAATTGAATTTTCATTAAAAGAATCAGGCTGTTCCACCCCGTCGTTAACAGTCAGCCCTTTGTAGTGGTCATCGTTTTCAATATGATGATGTTCTTTATCTGCAATCATTAGCTCGAAATTTTTACGAAGATAAAACTTCGGTATCGAATAAAAAAAAGCCACTCCGAATAATCAGGAGCGGCTCTGAAAAAATGAAAAAATATCTTATTATCCGGCGGTTTTCACGTTTGTTGAAATACGCAAAATTGTTGTCGGATTTTTAGGATCGTTCGTAATAACGGTAATGGCCTTATTCTGGCGTCCCCGCTTACCTCTCGAGTTGAAAACCACTTTCAAGGGTACCGACTCGTTTGCGGCAACCACTTTTTTCTCGGGGGTAACAGCCGTACACCCACAGGATGTTTTTACATTGCGAATAATTAAATCACGCTTACCGGCATTTTTCAGCGTAAACACACATTCTACCTTATCGCCCTCGTTGATATCGCCAAACTCGTGGGTTTCTTCGCTGAAGGTTGCCACCGGAGCATTAGCCAATTCCTGTGGTGATAGGGCCGAAAAGTCCTCTTCGATGGTTGCCGAAACACCGATCGAGTTGCGGTAATCCGCTTTGCCATCCACATTCAGGTAAATACGGTGCATCACAAAACCATAGGAATTAATTTTAGAAGCATCGTAGGTAACAATAACCTGTCCCTTTTCTTTGGGTTTCAATGTTGATGGAACCACTTTCACCGTCAGGTTCTCGGGAGGTGTTTTAAAATCGAGCGATACCGGCTGATCGGAATCATTCACAATCTCCAGGCTATCGGTCTTCACCTCATTCTCTTTAATTTTCACAAAGGCGATGTGGTTGGTCTTGGCTCGCACCGCCCCAATCTGACGAGGATACAATTCGGCAATTGTTTTCTCGCGCTGCTGCACTGTTCCCTTGATTCGCAAAACTGTACGGGGAACTTCGCCATTGCTGCTTACCGTTATCGACTTGTTGAACGGTCCGGGACGATTGGCCGGATTATAACTCACCTTAATAAAGCCCTTCTCTCCTGGAGCAATTGGCTTTTTGGTCCACTCCGGCGTTGTACAACCACAGGACGCCTGTACGTTATTCAATATCAGAGGTGTTGCCCCCTGATTCACAAAGGCAAAATTGTAAGACTGCGGTCCTTCCGCTTCTTTAAAGGTTCCGAAATCATGCTCTGTTGTTTCAAAAACAATCTTGGCTTGCGATGTTTGAGCTTTAACCCCAATAATGAATAGCAATAAGGTTAAAACGGTAAGTAAAAATCTCGCTTTCATAGGCATTTCATTTTGTGAATATGATAGGTCGTTAAATATTGTTGTATTATTTATATTGGTAGTTACACAAAGCTAAGAAAGCTTAGTCTGTTTCGTTGTTAATTGCGTCAAACATTTGTTAACGACTTGTTAACAACTCTTGACGCTATTGGAAATTAATATAGCTTCGCTTAACAATAGATCGTTAGATTTTCAGATTTCAGACTATCAGAGCTTTGTAATGCTTTAAATTAGCGTGTTTTGGCAAACCACGCACCAAACACATAAAACGCGAAAGACCGGGCGATCACGGGGATCTAATAAACTATTCACTTAACATTCAACAGAATAAAGGCGCAAATGGGACGAAATACAATACGGGTAATTGTTGTGTTAGCCACCTTGTCGGTGTTGGGAATTTTGATTATCCAATTCTTTTTTCTGAAGAACACCGTCGACTTCAGTGAACGCCGGTTTCACGAATCAACCAGCCAGGCATTGAAAAATGTGGCTCAAAATCTGGTCGAATACAACTCAAAGACCCAGGGCTACAAAAGCAACTACGACCCCTATAATTCCGTCGATCAAATTTCGAACAACTACTATGTTGTCAACGTCAACGATATCATTAACCCGGGATTGCTCGAACATCTGCTTTTAGTCGAGTTTAAGCGCTTCAATATTGACTTGGACTTCGAATATGCCATTTACGACTGTAACACCCGCCAGATGGTCCATACCATTTCTTACTCGAGCGAACGGGACAGCATTGTGCGGTCAACCTACCTCCGCGGCGATTCTGTACCCGACGAGCTTACCGACGAGCAGATTTTCGAAAATCATTACGCCTTAACCCCCAATAAAGCATCCCAAACTGCGCTCCCCACCTGCGACAAATACACCTATTATTTTGGCGTTTACTTTCCCAACCGCAGCAAGTATTATTCGAGCCAGGTGAAGGCCTGGTATATGGTCAACGGATTTCTATTTATCGTGTTGTTGTTCTTTGGCTACACCTTGTACGTCATTTTCCGCCAACGGCGCCTTAGCGAGATTCAAAAAAACTTTATCAACAACCTGACTCACGAGTTTAAAACACCAATATCGGCCATCCGGCTATCGGCAAAAGTACTGGAGGATCCGAAAATTATCAATCACCCCAAGCGACTAAACGACTATGCCCGAATTGTGAGCGACCAAACACAACGACTAAGTTTACAGGTCGAAAAAGTGCTTCAGATGGCAAGCCTCGAAAAAAAGATCGTTCAACTGGATAAACAGCAATTGGAAATCAATGCATTCCTCACTCAAACAATTGATGAGTTTAAAGCCAGCCAGGAAACGTCGACCGATTTTATTGAACTGACACCCTTAACGCAGGAGCAGACCATCAATGCTGATCCGCTCCACTTCTCGAACATGATTTTCAATATTCTGGACAACGCCATAAAATATTGTACCGATGCCCCGCGGATACAGATCCTTCTCGAGAACAAAAAAAACCAGCTGCGTTTAAGTTTTGCCGATAACGGCATTGGCATTCCCGAAGAATACAAAAAGAAAATATTCTCCCGTTTTTTCCGAATCCCAACCGGCGACATCCACAACGTAAAAGGCTTTGGACTGGGCTTGGACTATGTTCGGAAAATGATCCATTTCCACCATTGGACCATTCAGGTGAGGGATAATTCGCCAAAAGGTACTATTTTTACGATCATCATACCTAAGTAATTATGAATTTCACCGGTAAGAGAATTTTATTAGCTGAAGATGATAAGACACTGAATTTTATCATCCGGGACAACCTGGAGGAAGCCGGCTATGTGGTATCAACGGCCGACGACGGCGAACAGGCGCTTCAAAAATTTACAGACGAAAGCTTCGACTTATGTCTGCTGGACGTGATGATGCCCAAGCTGGACGGCTTTTCACTGGCAAAAAAAATAAGAGACGAAAATGAAACAATACCGATTCTGTTTTTAACCGCCAAATCGCTGAACGAGGATAAGATCAACGGTTTTTCAATCGGAGGAGACGACTACATCACCAAGCCTTTCAGCATGGAGGAATTGCTGATGCGCATTAAGGTGTTCCTGAAGCGATCGATGAGTCCGGCCGAAGATGAGGGTGATTTTTTGAGCTGTAAAGTTGGCCAGTTTAATTTCGTTTTTAACGACCTCAGCCTGCAGCATGGCGACAAAAAAAGAACACTAACCTATAAAGAAGCAGAGCTGCTTCGCTATTTCTGCGAAAACCCCAATCGGGTACTGAGCCGCTCCGATATTCTCAAAAACGTGTGGGGATCGGATGATTATTACCTCGGCCGCAGCCTCGATGTTTTTATTTCACGCCTGCGCAAATACCTGGCCAGCGACGAAAATATCCGAATTATCAACCTGCATGGTATCGGCTTCCGTTTCAATGCAGCCATTGAACGCCAATAAGCAACACACACAGCAACAATGGCAGCACAGCAGCTAATCTTTTTGATTATTCTCGGACTTACAGCAGGTTTACTAGGTGGAACACTCGGTGTTGGTGGAGGGCTGATTGTCGTTCCCGCCTTGGTCTTTCTGTTTGGTTTCAGCCAACACGACGCCCAGGGAACGGCACTGGCATTTATGCTGCCTCCGGTTACCTTCTTAGCCACTTGGAATTACTGGAAAAACGGCAACGTACACTGGCGCTACGCCCTTGTACTGTCGGTCACCTTCCTGCTGGGTGCTTTTATCGGCTCCAAACTCGCGATCGAAATCCCGGATCGTATTCTCAAAAAAATGTTTGGCTTCTTGCTGCTGTTTTTTGCCCTCAAAATGATTTTCTCGAAATAAAAAACCCCGCAAAAATATTGCAGGGCTCTTCTTTTCTGAATAATATAGTTACAAATATTCATCGCCAAACGAAACGCCCATTTTCCGGGCTTTTGCAATCAAGGGGTGGTCGGGCTCAACCAAGCGCAGTTTATCGCTGATCTCCTCGAGCGGCACCGTTGTTAATTCGTTATTTATCACAGCTACCATGGTGCCAAAATCGCCCTTGGCAATGCTCTCGGCAGCAAATGCACCATAGCGGGTGGCCAAAATCCGATCCATTGGGGTTGGACTACCACCGCGCTGAATATAGCCCAATACTGTCTCCCGGGTTTCAATGCCGGTGTAAGTCTGAATGGCCTCAGCCAAATGGCGCGCAGCCGACGTTTCTTTGGGATGACTGATCCCCTCGGCAACAACTACGATGGAATAAGGCTTGTTACTCTCATAACGATCTTCAATTTTTTTACAAACCGAGCGAATGTTGTATTCCAGCTCGGGCAACAAAATAATATCGCCACCTCCGGCCATCCCGGCGTACAGCGCAATCCATCCGGCATGATGTCCCATCACTTCGATAATCATAACCCGCTGATGCGAGTTAGCCGTCGTATGCAAGCGATCAATAGCCTCTGTTGCAATATTCAACGCCGAATCGAAACCAAAAGTCACGTCCGTCCCCCAAACATCATTGTCGATGGTTTTAGGAATACCAATAACATTCAAGCCTTCTTTTGCCAACCGGTTAGCCGTTTTCATGGTTCCGTTGCCACCGATGCACACCAAAGCATCCAGTCCCAATTCCTGGTAATTCTGTTTAATCAGCTCTGGCTTATCACTATCACCTTCTTTGACAAATTTATAGGGTTTCTCGCGCGAAGTTCCAAGGACCGTTCCCCCCAGGGTAAGAATCCCCGACAGGTGGGCCTCCTTGAGCTCGATGTAATCTTTTTCAATCAAACCGGTATAGCCGGCATTAAACCCAATAACTTCCATACCGTAGTTAACAATCGCTGTCTTCCCTACTCCTCTGATGGCCGCATTTAGTCCCGGGCAATCTCCTCCGGCGGTCAAAATACCTATGCGCTTCGCTTTTTTAGAGCTCATAATTACAATTTAGGTTGAACTTGATGTGATAATTTTCTCCGAATTTAATAAATCTAATGACTATTTTCCCTCAAAAAATGAAACTATTTCGCTTTTCAAGCATTCAAAAACACCAACAAATCGGGGGAATGTCATTTTTAACCAGGTGGAAATGATTTCCCATAAAGCTGTGGGTCAGCTAAAAATTCAGAGAATAAGCCATGGCCAGCAATACAAAAAAGGGCATTTGCTCATTTTCGCCCACTTCCCGGCGCAAATCAGCATCTGTATGATTTGATTTTATACCTTTGCTTCGGTTATTAAATTTGAAAGCAAACCGTTTTCATGCAAAAGAAATCGTTTGACATTATTGTCGTAGGGAGTGGCCTCGCAGGGCTTACGGCAGCTTACCATGCATCCAAAAACGGATCGGTAGCACTGATTACAAAATCACAACTCGACACCAGTAACTCATACTATGCCCAAGGAGGTATCGCCGGGGCCATATCAGCCGATGACTCACCGGATCTTCATGCACACGACACCTTGGTTGCCGGTCGTGGCCTGTGCGAGCAGGACGCTGTTGACATCCTGGTTCGCGAAGGCAAAGAGCGCATTCTCGATTTGATTCAAATGGGTATGCAGTTCGATAAGAAGGACGGAGAGCTGGTTCTTGGACTGGAAGGCGGCCACTGCAAAAGACGGATCTTGCACGCCGGAGGCGATGCAACCGGTAAAGAGCTCACCTGTTTCATGATGCGCCAGGTTGTCGAGCAACAGAAAATCGAAATATTCGAGTACACGGCCGTCACCCGGTTAATTGTTGTTAACGGTATTTGTCTGGGCGTTCAGGCAATCGACTTTGTGCGCGGCGAGAATGTTATTTTCGAAGCTCCGGCATGCATTCTGGCTACCGGTGGCCTCTCGCGCATCTTCAGCCGAACCACAAACCCCCATACCGCTACCGGCGACGGCATCTCCCTGGCTTACGATGCCGGAGCAAAAGTCGAGGATATGGAGTTCATTCAATTTCACCCCTCGGCACTGTGTATCGAAAATCAAGATGCCTTTTTGATCAGTGAAGCGGTGCGCGGCGAAGGCGCCTGGCTGCTCAATAAAAACGGCGATCGCTTTATGACAGACATACATCCACTGGCCGAACTGGCTCCACGCGATGTTGTTGCTTTCTCAATTTACCAGCAAATGAAGAAAGACCAAAGCCCCAACGTCTTTCTGTCATTGAAGCATTTAGATCCCGAAAAAATTAAAAAACGCTTTTCGAATATTTACACCAAGCTGGCAAGCTTCGGCTACGACATGACATCCGATCTTCTGCCGATAGCACCGGCGGCCCACTATATGGTTGGCGGAATAAAGACCGGCCTGCATGGCGAAACCAACATCCAAGGGCTATTTGCCTGCGGCGAGGTTGCCTCGACCGGAGTGATGGGCGCCAACCGTCTGGCCAGCAACTCCCTGCTGGAGTGTCTGGTTTTTGGAAAAAGAGCCAGCGAACGAGCAGCCACCATCGTCCCTTCGGGCCTTGCAATTCCCGAACTCGAGACATACACAAACAAAGTGGAATACGAGGAATTCTACCTTCAAATAAAAAACGAAGTTGCAGACTTAATGTCCGGGCACGTTGGCATCGTCCGCAACGAACACGAGCTGGAAAAAGCCCTGAACCGCTTCGAAGAGATCAGAGCCAAAGTTGACAGTCGCACACTCGACTACAACATTCTGAAAGCACATCAGATTGTTGAAATCTGCGAACTGATTACCCGCTCGGCCTTACTGCGCAAGGAAAGCCGCGGTGGCCATATCCGCGAAGAGTTTAAGCAGGAAAGTCCGGACTTCAGACTTCATATCGTATTTCAAAAAGGAGAAAAAACAGCCTATATTCCATTACGCAAATGATGAATCAAGAAGAATTAAACGCCGCTGAACATTTAATTGACCTGGCATTGAAGGAAGATGTTGCCACCGGCGACTTAACCACCGACAACCTGATTCCGGCTGAACTGACCCGGAAAGCATTCTGGAGAGCAAAGGCCGACGGCGTTATTGCCGGCCTTCAGGTTGCTGAGCGAACCTTCAAAAAGCTCGACGCCAATTTAAGCTGGAATGTGCTGGTTAATGATGGCGATAAGGTGAAAAAAGGGGATCTGATTGTTGTGTTCGAAGGTAGCTACCGGGCCATCCTGACCGGCGAGCGCACTGCTCTGAACTTTGTTCAGCGCCTGTCGGGCATTGCAAGCATGTCGCGGATTTATGCCGACGCTGTCCGGGATTATAAATGCCAAATACTCGATACCCGCAAAACACTCCCGGCTTTTCGGCTGCTCGACAAGTACGCCGTAAAAACAGGGGGAGCAAGCAACCACCGGGTAGGCCTGTTCGATATGGTAATGATAAAAGACAACCATATCGATATTGCCGGAGGAATCAGCGCGGCGGTGCAAGCCATCCGGGCCAAAGTGGCTCCGGACATCAAAATTGAAGTGGAAACCACAAACCTCCTCCAGGTACAAGAAGCGATTGATGCCGGAGCAGACATCATTATGCTCGACAATATGGACAATGCGACCACCCGACAGGCGGTTGATCTGATTGCCGGGCGTGCCAAAACAGAAGCATCGGGCAACATGACCCTGGAGCGACTCGCCGAAGTTGCCGCCACCGGAGTCGATTACATCTCGATAGGAGCACTAACTCATTCGGTAACTGCCCTGGACATTAGCCAACGGATCGAAGCATGAACCTAATCATCGATATCGGAAATACCTGCTGTAAATGGGCTGTTTTCAACAACAACCAGCTTGTGGCCCGAGAAACGATTGATGAGTTGAATGCCCGCAGCCTGAGCAATCTGTTCGGGAAATTTCCGGCTATCGATCAGGCTATTTTATCGGCCGTACGCGGTTTCGACCGGGAATGCACCCAATTACTGACCGAGAAAACCAGGCTTTTCATCGAACTGAGTCATACAACGCCATGCCCGATTGCTAATTGCTACGGCAGCCCTGAAACCCTGGGCCTCGACCGGCTGGCCGCAGCCATCGGCGGAACCGTCCTTTTCCCCAAAAGTCCTTTGCTTATTATCGATGCCGGAACTGCTATTACCATCGATGTAGTTAGCTCGGCCAACGAATACCTGGGAGGCAACATCTCCCCTGGTCTGCGCACCCGCTTTAAAGCTCTGAATGAGTTCACCGGAAAGCTGCCCTTGGTCGAACAACGCGACGAGTTTGAGCTAATCGGACAAAACACCGAATCGGCGATCCGCACCGGAGTGCAGCAAGGCGTTCTTTTCGAGCTCGAAGCATACATCCGACAGCTAAGCGCCCAATATCCGGGTCTAAAAACATTGCTAACCGGTGGCGACTCAGCCTTCCTAACCCGACACATGAAGTCCGACACAGTACTAGTCCCCAACCTTACGCTAACCGGACTGAACGCGATCCTGGATTTCAATTCGATATAAATAGCGAACACCCATTTCTTCAACCCATGCGATCGTAACACGACCTCCAAACTGCTAATTTCACCAAACCGATTCCCACATCCATACCGACAAGCAAGCGTGGGTTTGGCGCGTACATAGTTTATTGTTTCGTCAAGACACAAAACGAATGAGTGCTGGATAATCCGATGGAAAAACCAATTCAGGAGATCTACAAAGCGCACCACTTGAACCGTGTCCGTTTTCGTACTGACAAAGGCCTTGATCGAAAACACAACAATTTCTTAACACATCTTTATAAACCAAAAAACGCAATAGCGGTTCGACTCGCGATTCATTGACTCCCCCACAAAAAACGAACAACACCATTGGGCTGATCTCCCGAACGCGAACCCTACCAGGTATTACATGCCTACTGCGCCATACTCGAAACTTCGTTTTCGGACAATCTCTAATCGGCGGCTGATGCGGCCTCCCTCCAGATAGCCACCAGCAAACCGGCTCAGACCCCATTCACCATCCAACAGCCCCGTACGCAAACACTCCCTTAAGCCCACCTGAGAGCTATAAAACACCGGGACAAAGCAAAACCGCCCTAAACGTGGCACAGCTTTTGATCCGAAACCTGTGGTAATTCGAATTCCACCAAGCAAACCTAGCGCATTGTTCTATTGCCGTTTTTTGAGTGCTATCGGTAAGAATAGCTTTCGAAAAAAGACAAAATAAGATTATATTTGACCCTCTGTTTGCGTTGAGACATCAACGAATTTTGAATAATAAAAGTGTAATCTAAAATATTTTCAGAAAAATGAGATCATTCCTAATTAAGAGCAAAGTATTGACATTTGTTTTTGTGATGGCGATGAGCGTTGCAACTTATGCTCAGAAGGTAGTCACCGGAACAGTATATCGTGAGGGAAAGCCAGCGGCAGGGATTACTGTTGAAGCACACAAATCAAGTGAAATGTTCATGACCAGTTTCGATGGAAAATACAAAATAACCATCGAACCCGGTAAAAGCAAATACATCAAATTCACCTTCATCGACGAATCCAAAAAACTGGAACTAACAGGCAACGAAGGTGATGTTATCGACTTCAGTTTCGATGGATCTGAAATTCCCGGCAAAGGCGAAGGCGGTGCCAGTGAAGCGGGTGTTGATACCCGTTCGAGCCAGGAGTTGGTGAAAGCCAACGACACTGAGTTCATGAGCCAGTTTACATTGTACGATCAGTTCTACAAACAAAAGGACTACAAATCGGCCTTACCACACTGGAAAAAAGTGTACAAGAAATACCCGAAATCGTCGATCAACCTGTACTACCACGGGGTAAATATGTACGAGTCGAAAATTGAAGCAGCCAGCGATCAGGCAACCAAAGATGCTTATATCGATACCTTGATGTCAATTTACGACCGTCGTATTAAATACTTCGACCAAAAAGGTTTTGTATTGGGACGTAAAGCCACTGATTTTGTAAAATACAAATTATCGAACCCCGACATTTCGGAAGCAGCTCGTAAAGAGGCTTTGAAAACCGCTTATGGCGACCTGGACGAATCCATCAAATTACAGGGTGATGAAGCAGAGGCTGCTGTATTGGTAATCTACATGCAAGTTACCAAAAGCTTATTCCTGCTGGGCGAAATGTCGAAAGAAGATGTTGTAGCCAACTACGGAACACTTAGCAAGATCACCGAGCAACAATTGGCCAAAGATGCCAACGACCAAAAAGCGCAAGTAGCCAAAGAAGAAATCGACAAAGCATTCCAAACATCGGGAGCTGCCGACTGCGAAGCCTTATTGGCCTACTACGAACCGAAGTTCGACGAAATTGCTGCTGATGTTGACGCACTGAAAAAAATGCTTCGCGCATTGGATCGTCAGGATTGTACATCAAGCGAGTTATTCGCCAAAGCGTCGGAAAAGCTATACGAAATGGATCCTTCGGCAGAAGCTGCTTTCAACATGGCGCGTTTGTTTGTAAAACGCGACGAAGTAGCCAAAGCCAAAGAATATTACAAAACTGCGATCGCCGCCGAAACAGACAAAGAACTGCTGGCAAAATATTACTACGAGCTAGCCTTGTTCACCTTTGCTAAAGAACGTGACTATTCGGCAGCCCGCGACTATGTTCGTAAGTCGTTGCAAAACGATCCCAACTCGGGCCGGGCATTAATTCTACTGGGTGACATCTACGCTCAGGGAGCAAAAACTTACGGTTCTGACGATTTTGAACACACAACGGTTTATTGGTTAGCAGTTGACTATTACCAAAAAGCAAAACGTGTTGATCCGGACGTTGCCGCCACTGCCAACGAAAAAATCAACACTTACCGTGTTTACTTCCCCGACAAAGAGACTATGTTCTTCCAGGGACTTCAAAACGGACAATCGTATAAACTAGGTGGTTGGATTAACGAAACAACAACAGTACGTGCAAAATAGACCGTTTAAAATACGACATACCAAACAGGCAAGCATTGCAATTCTCCTTACGGGAATTGCGATGCTTTTCTTTTCCTGTGCCAATAAGATTGAAAAAATCAAAGAGTTTGCCGCCGCCGAAAAACTCCCGGGAATGGAAGCCGAACATTTCGAAATGCTTTATTCGGATTCAGCCGTTGTGCGCTTTAAACTAATTGCCCCCAAGCTGATTCGCTACGACCAGGAAAAAGAGCCTTTCATGGAATTTCCCGAGGGCATCGAAATCGAAAAATACGATTCCCAGATGAAGGTTGTTTCCCGTATTACAGCCAATTATGCCCGTTACCTGGATAAAGAAGACAAATGGTTGGCCAAAAACAACGTGGTAGCCATTAACGAACAAGGAGACTCCCTGAAAACCGAAGAACTGATTTGGGAAGAGAAAAAAGGGAAAATTTACACCGACCAGTTTGTTAAGATTATTCGTCAGGATCAGGTGATTAACGGCATTGGCATGGAATCGGATCAGGATTTATCGAACTGGGAGATCAAAAAACCGACCGGAACTTTGTATCTTGACGTTACAGAATAACAGATGGAAGCCCTAATTATTACTATCCTCGTCACGATTGTCTTTTCGGCCTTTTTTTCCGGAATGGAGATTGCTTTTGTATCGGCCAACAAATTGCGCCTGGAACTGGACAAAAAACAGGAATCAGTTAATTCGCGCATCCTGTCGATATTCACCGCAAATCCCGGCCAATACATTGCCACCATGCTGGTGGGCAACAATGTCGCCTTAGTTATTTATGGTGTTGCCTTTGCCAAACTGCTGGAACCCTTTTTCTATTCCTTCCTGTCAACCGACGGGGCGGTGCTGTTCCTGCAAACGGTTTCATCCACCATTATCATTCTCTTCACAGCCGAATTTCTACCCAAAACGCTGTTTCGCATAAACCCGAACATCTTCCTGCGAATTTTTGCTGTTCCGCTAATCCTCTTTTACTATCTTTTCTACCCGGTCACACGCATCACCATGAGCCTTTCCAAACTTTTGCTGAATGTGGTCTTCCGGGCATCAATCGACAAAAACGAGGAAAAAGTGGTCTTCAGCAGAATAGACCTCGACCACTTTGTAAAAGAACCTGACAGCACCACCCAATCGGCAACGGAAGATCTCGAGAACGAAATAAAACTGTTTCGCAATGCGCTGGATTTCTCGAAGGTGAAGCTTCGGGAAATTATGGTACCGCGAACCGAGATTGAGGCGCTGGATATCGAGTCAAACATCGAAGAACTGCGCCAAAAATTTATCGACACCGGCTACTCGAGAATTCTGTTATACAAAGAAAATATCGACAATATTGTTGGCTATATTCATCATTCGCTCTTATTAACCAACCCCGACTCACTCAAACAGAATTTGCGTAAAGTACTGATTGTCCCCGAGACGATGGCTGCCAGCAAACTTCTCAGCAAGTTTATACAGCAACACCGCAGCATTGCCATTGTTGTCGATGAGTTTGGCGGAACAGCCGGCTTGGTTACCATCGAAGATATTCTGGAAGAAATTTTCGGAGAGATTGAAGATGAACACGACACCATCGATTTTGTAGACCGCAAAATTAACGACAACGAGTTTATCCTCTCGGCCCGTATTGAGCTGGACTTCCTGAACGAAAAGTACAACATGAACTTTCCACTGGAAGAAAATTACGAGACCCTGGCGGGCTTCATCCTGTTTCATCACGAGAGCATTCCCAAAATCAACACGGTAATAACAATCGGCAATTTTAAGTTTAAAATACTAAAAGCCAGCAGCACACGGATCGAATTGGTAAAACTGCTCATATTAGACAACAGCTAAATTAAACGCTGTTTATTCATGTTTGAATACGAAAATTATTATCTTCGTACCGCTAAAAAATTAAGTAAACAACTAAATTAAGAATAAGAATTAAATGGCTACCTTACAGAGAATTCGAAATCGTGCAGGTATCTTAGTAGCGATTATCATCGGCCTTGCGCTAGTGGCTTTCATCTTGGGAGACATCCTGAATGCAAGTAGCTCATTATTAAGACCTAACCAACTAAAAATTGCAGAAATCAACGGTGAATCAGTTCAATATCCTGAATTTCAGCAAAAAGTAGAAGAAACAGCCGAAATCTATAAAATGAATACCGGCCAAACTCAGCTGAACGACAACGCGTGGACGCAAATCCGCGAACAAGTTTGGCAAGAGTATCTTCGCAAAGGAATCATGACTGATGTTTATGACGAGCTGGGACTTGCTGTTTCAGGCGACGAGCTGTTCGACATGGTTCAGGGATCAAACCTTCACCCGGTTATTCAACAACTGTTTACCAACCCGAACACCGGGCAGGTTGACCGCTCGGCCGTTTTAAATTTCCTTCGCGCAATTAACTCGGGGGCTGCCACAGCACAACAAAAAGCCTACTGGTTGTACATCGAGGAACAAATTAAGCAGGAACGCATTCAAACAAAATACAACAACCTTGTAAGCAAAGGCTTGTTTGTAACCGAAGCCGAAGCACAAAACAGCTTAAATGAAAAAAATAAAAATGTCAACATTGAATTTGTAAGCCTGCCTTACACTTCAATTTCCGACAGCGCTGTTTCGGTAAGCGATAGCGACATGAAAGCTTATTACGAAAAGCACAAAGAAAACTACAAGCAAGGAGCTTCGCGCACCATCGAGTATGTTACCTTCCCGGTTACAGCAACCGAAGAAGACGACGACAACACCCTGAAGTGGGTTGAAGACGTGAAAGCTGAATTTGCCAACACGCAGGATAATGCTCAGTACGTGAATGTGAATTCTGATGTTCGTTTCCAAAACGTTTACGAAAAGAAAGAAGATCTTCCGGAAAACATCGCTGAATTTGCCTTCAGCGGAAATGTTGGCGACGTATTTGGCCCCATCAAAGAAAACAATGCTTACCGTCTGGTAAAAATTGACGATATCAAAGATCTTCCCGATTCAGTTCAAGCTCGTCACATCCTGATCAACCCGCAAACAGTGGGCGATTACGATAAAGCACTCGCTTTGGCCGACAGCCTGAAAAACCTGATTGAAAAAGGTGCAAGCTTTGCAAGCCTGGCCAAAGAATATTCTGAGGACACAGGCTCTGCTGCCAAAGGTGGCGACTTAGGCTGGTTTAAACGCAACCAGATGGTAAAACCTTTCGAAGAAGCTGCTTTCAACGGCGATGTGAACAAATTGTATGTTGCCACTACGCAGTTCGGGGTTCACCTGATTCAACCAACCAAGAAAGGGAAGGAAGTTAAACAAGTACGTTTGGCCGAATTGGTTCGTAACATCGAACCCAGCACAAAAACATTCCAGTTAGTTTACTCGCAAGCCAGCAAGTTTGCAAGCGAAAATACATCAGGTTCATCATTCGACGAAGCTATCGCCGCGCAAGGCTTGAACAAACGCGCTGCCCGTGTTGCCGAAAACGACCGTCAGGTAGTAGGCTTGCAGGATTCTCGCTCACTGATTCGTTCGGCCTACCAAGCGGATAAAAACGATATCCTGGCAAATAATGAAGGATCAACAATCTTCGAATTTGGCGACAACTTCGTGGTAGCAAAACTGGCCGGCATCCAGGACGAAGGCTATACTGCTTTTGCGGAAGTAATGCCTACAATCAAGCTGGCAGTTTTAAAAGAGAAAAAAGGCGACGCACTGGTTGCCAAAATGAAAGAAGCAGCTTCAGCAGGCGACATCGATGCCATTGCAACAAAATTAGGAACTACCGTTAATGCGGCTTCCAACATCCACTTCGACCTGTACTCTGTTCCTGTAATTGGCGTAGAACCAGCTGTTGTGGGAACTGTTGTCAGCATGGAACAAGGCAAATTATCAGCTCCGATTAAAGGCAACCGCGGCGTATACATCACCAAGGTTACTGCAATCAACGAACTTGACAACACCAATGTCGATGCTGAAAAAGCCCGTTTGGAACAAGCTTTGGCCTACCGGGCCAACTACCAGGCTTACGAAGCACAGCGCAAGGCTGCCGAAATTGAAGATCGAAGAGCAAAATTCTATTAATAGAGTGCTCCCCATAATATTGAAAGAAAGCAGGCTTACCGCCTGCTTTTTTTTTGAGAGTCTACCGCGCAAAGACGCTAAAGCACAATGTCAATAACTGGTTTTGATTAGATGTGAAATGATATCCCGACAGCAAGCTATCAGAAAGTCACTTCAGAATCTGCCCGTTTTAACTTCTACCTTTGATCAAAAAGGAACCTTGTCCTACCGGACGGGTTTTCATTTTTGTAGTCGTGCCCGGCCGGTCTGACGGGGACACAAAAACGAAACAAAAAGGTCATGGCTGATTTTTATCTGCAACCGCCATCTGCCGAAAAGCTAAGTCCATCCGGGTGATCTCCGATCCGGCAGCTGCCGGATCGGAGCTTCCCGGGTTCACTAAGCTTTTCGTTTGATTTCGGTCTCTTAAGAAACATCACTCTGTTTCTTTTCTTTATAGCATTTTCGAATGTGAACACTCGATAAAAATAGGCCAACCGGTTCCCAACATTTTCTCATTGATCGAAACGCCATCTTTCTTGTTGATGGCATTTTAGAACGACAACCCGACAACTTTTGAGAACAACGACAACAGCATCGTTAAAAAAATCCGCAACTTTCATCCCTGTTAGTGGTTCCCCGGAATCATGAAGTTTTTTTTTATTCCAACACACCACGCCTCCACGCCGCCGGATCATCAAGAGTCGTTGATGCTATTTTCGACGACAACCGGACAACTTGTGACAAACATGACAACCGTGATGCGGAAAATCTCCCATTGCTCATTACTCCCCGTAATCTTCAAAACGCAGCGACTCTTCTTGCTTCAGCCCAATTAAAGGTATTTTTTACTATTTTAGGGCAAAAGCATATTTACTCATGAAAAAACTACTACCACTCGTGGTGCTGCTATTCGTCTTCGCGGCTTGCAGCAAGGCACCCAACCAAGTTTACCTGTTCTCTTATTTCAAAAACAATGGTCAGGACGGACTACACCTGGCCTACAGTTACGATGGCTATCATTTCAGTGCACTGAATAATGACGAGTCCGTTCTCAGCCCAATGGTGGCCGATGACAAACTAATGCGCGACCCCTGCATCATTCAAGGCCCTGATCAAAAATTTCAGATGGTGTGGACTGTCAGCTGGAACGACCGGGGGATCGGTTATGCGTCGTCGGCCGATCTGATAAACTGGTCGGAACAGCGGTTTATACCGGTTATGCAGGACGAACCAACAGCCCGCAACTGCTGGGCTCCGGAGATTATTTACGATGCCGACAGCGCGCAATACATGATCTACTGGGCCACCACGATCCCGGAACGCTTCGCTGCCGGCGAAAGTCAGGGTGACGGCGGCTATAACCACCGGATGTACTACACCACAACCAGAGATTTTGTCACTTTCGGCCCGACAAAGCTGCTGTACGACGAAGGCTTCAATGTGATCGACGCTGTCATTAAAAAAATCGAGGGCGAATACCTGATGTTTTTAAAAGATGAAACCCGCAATCCGGCAAAGAAGCACATCCGCATTGCCCGCAGCCAATCGCTTTACGGAGGCTATAAGCTGATTTCGGAGCCGATCTCGCCCGATTGGGTGGAAGGGCCAACAGTTACCAATGTAGACGGGAAATGGGTGCTTTATTACGACGAATACACCCGTCACCAAATGGGGGCTGTTCAGTCGGCCGATTTGAAGAACTGGGAAGTGATCAACGATTCCATCAGCTTTCCGGAAGGCACCCGACACGGAACCATCTTTAAGGTTGACGAACCGGTGTTAAACAGGCTGCTGAATCATTTCAAATAGCCGGATACAAAAAAAGCACTTCAAAATGAAGTGCTTTTTTTGTGGAGCGAGAGACGGGATTCGAACCCGCGACCCCAACCTTGGCAAGGTTGTGCTCTACCAACTGAGCTACTCTCGCAATCATGTTCAAAAAGTAAAAGTACCCGGAGCGGGACTTGAACCCGCACGACCGTTGAATGGTCATTGGATTTTAAGTCCAACGTGTCTACCAATTCCACCATCCGGGCATCCTGGATGGAGCGAGAGACGGGATTCGAACCCGCGACCCCAACCTTGGCAAGGTTGTGCTCTACCAACTGAGCTACTCTCGCAAATACTTTTCAGAACTTTTTTGCTGTCCGTTTCCGTAACAGCGATGCAAATATATTGCTAATTTTCATTTCTCCAAAAATAAAGTTTCAATTTTTGACATCATTTTTTCACCCAATAATTGAAGCTACTTTAAACCAGATAGTTTCTTAATTTCATTTAATTTATTCAAGGCCTCAATTGGTGTCAGATTATTCACATCCAGGTTTCGGATCTCGTCGCGAATGGCTTTTAGCACCGGATCGTCCATCTGAAAAAAGCTTAATTGAAAGCCTTCGCGCTTCTCAGCCATGCCCTCCAGTGGTTTTGCCAACTGCTCTTTCCGGTTGTCGCCTTCCAGTTGAACCAGGATTTCGTCAGCGCGCTGAACAACCGATGGCGGCATACCGGCCATTCGCGCCACATGGATCCCGAAACTGTGGTTACTGCCGCCGCGCACCAATTTACGCAGGAAAATCACCTTATTTCCGACTTCCTTCACACTTACATTATAGTTTTTCACCCGTCCGAATGATTTTTCCATCTCATTCAACTCGTGATAGTGCGTGGCGAACAAGGTCTTGGCTTTAGCCTGCGGATGCTCATGGATATACTCCACAATAGACCAGGCAATCGAAATACCATCGTAAGTCGATGTTCCGCGGCCCAGTTCGTCGAGCAGAATCAGGCTCCGGTCGGAGATATTATTCAGAATACTGGCGGCTTCATTCATTTCCACCATAAAGGTCGACTCGCCCAGCGAGATGTTATCCGAAGCGCCCACCCGGGTAAAAATCTTATCGACATAACCGATGCTTGCCGATTTTGCCGGCACATAGGATCCCATTTGGGCCATCAAAACGATCAGCGCGGTTTGGCGCAACAAGGCCGACTTACCGGCCATATTCGGCCCCGTGATGATAATGACCTGCTGCTCGTCCTGATCCAGCAACACGTCGTTGCTAATATATTCTTCGCCAATGGGCAACTGCTGTTCAATAACGGGGTGCCGTCCTTCGCGGATCTCAATCACGCGGGTATCATTCACCTCCGGTTTCGAATAGTTATTCTGCAATGCTCCCACGGCAAAGGACAACAAACAATCGAGTCGCGCAATAACCACCGCATTAAGCTGCACGGCCTGGATATACTCCGCCAGGGCAATCACCAAATCGTTAAACAACTTCCCTTCCAGCGCCAGGATCTTTTCCTCGGCCCCCAGAATTTTACTTTCGTATTCTTTCAGTTCCTCGGTAATATAGCGCTCGGCACTCACCAGCGTCTGCTTGCGGATCCACTCGGGCGGCACTTTATCCTTATGCGTATTTCGCACTTCAATATAGTAGCCAAACACGTTATTGAAGGCGATCTTCAAGGAAGGAATACCCGTTCGCGCCGACTCGCGTTCCTGCATCTGAGTCAGATAATCCTTTCCGGAATATTGAATATTTCGCAGCTCATCCAACTCGTCCGACACCCCGCTCTTGATCACATTTCCTTTGTGCAACAACATGGGCGGGTCGTTGGTAATTTCCCGATCAATGCGCTCTCGAATGGAAAGACAGGGGTTCAGTTGTTCCGCAAAGCGCTTCAACACCGGATTGTCGACCTTTGCGGCATAAGCTTTAATCGGCTCAATGGCGTACAAGGCGTTCTTCAGCTGAATGACTTCGCGCGGATTAATCCGTCCGACAGCGACCTTGGAAATGATCCGTTCCAGATCGCCGATTTGCCGCAGATGAGCCTGTAAGGCTTCAATTTCGTCGTCGTGTGCACAAAAATATTCCACAACCGACAGGCGGTCATTCACGGCTGCAACATCTTTTAGCGGAAGGGCAATCCAGCGTTTGAGCATGCGCGATCCCATGGGCGAAATGGTCTTGTCCAGAACGTTCACCAGCGTTTTGGCCCCTTCGTTGATGGTGCCGAACAGCTCGAGGTTGCGAATGGTAAACCGGTCGAGCCACACGTATTTATCCTCCTCGATGCGCGAAAGTGCGGTGATATGCTGCACCTGAGAATGCTGTGTCAGGTCCAGGTAATGCAGGATGGCTCCCGAAGCAATCACCCCGTAGTTGAGCTCGTGCACCCCGTAGCCTTTCAGCGATTTAGTCTCGAAATGCCGAAGCAGACGGTCGGTTGCCGCATCGTCGGTATAAACCCAGTCGTCGAGCGTGTAGGTATAAAATTTTCCGCCAAAGTGTTCGGTAAACTCATTCCCCTTCCCCTTTTGGTAAAGCACCTCTTTGGGTTTGAACGAATTCAGTAATTTATCGATGTACTCGAAGCTTCCTTCGGCGGTTAAAAACTCACCGGTTGAAATATCCAGAAAGGCCACACCGCTTGTTTTTTTATCGAAATGAACGGATGCCAGGAAGTTATTTTCGCGATGCTCCAAAATATTATCGTTGATCGACACCCCGGGCGTAACCAGTTCGGTAATCCCGCGTTTCACGATTTTCTTGGTCATCTTCGGATCTTCCAACTGCTCGCAAATGGCTACCCGCTGGCCCGCCCGCACCAACTTGGGCAGATAAGTATCCAGGGCATGATGCGGAAATCCGGCCAATTCGACAAAGCTGGCCGAACCATTGGCGCGACGGGTAAGGGTAATGCCCAAAATTTCCGCCGCACGAACAGCATCTTCCCCGAACGTTTCGTAAAAGTCGCCCACCCGAAACAGCAAAATCGCATCCGGATGCTTCCCTTTAATCGCGTAATATTGCTTCATCAAAGGGGTTTCTACATATTTTTTTGCTTTCGCCAAATCCTTCTCGTTTTTATGCTTAGCCAACAAAGATACAGCAGTGTCTTCAAGTTTAAAAAAGTGGAACAACTTGTTGTGTGAAACTTTTCAACAAATTACCACCAACACCCACGGCAAGCGCGAAGAACCAACAGTTAAATATTGGTCATTTAATTGTCATTCGTAGTCATTAAGTCGTAAAATCAATGACAATCACAAAAGTTCAATTACTCCTGAAATCGACAAGTTCTCCATTTTATTTCCGGGCAAGTACAAACCGGCTATGGAACAGCGAGCGACAAAGCAGCATGGCAATTAACAGGTAAAAACCCATTTCGAAATGCTGAGGCAGGAAAATGCTGAGCGGAAAAAACAGCAACAGCCAAGCCGACAGCACCACCCAATACCAGCGCAACAGGCGACGCCAGGGCCGAATCAGCCACAAAAACAGAAAAGGCAGGTTGAAACACACCGCCCACAGTTGGTTGTAATTGGCTTTCATCTCGGGATGCTCCGAATACAGAAAAAACCACAACAAAACCACGCCGATTAAACCATGAATGAACAGCAAAACAGAATCGATTCCGTAGTGGCGTTTGCTGCCTTTGAGTTGCCGGAAGCTCACCCAAGCCACCAGGACCAAGAGCAGCGTGAGGATGATTTCGGGCGAATAAACCGCCAGCATCGAAAGCTTGGGTTCGGGTGCTTCGTAAATGGTATTGGTTTTCAGCACCAGCGGGCGGCTCTCGCCATCTGCGCTGAGCCGGGCATCGGCAAAATGCTTAAACAAATATTGTGGAAGAAACATTTCGTCGTAGGCCGAGGCAAGCTTATCGGCGGGGCTGCCTAAAACCAGCTGAATCCCCAAATTGGTCCAGGGTAGAATTTGCTGATAACGGCTAACATGCTCCCGAAAAGTGAGCCCGTCGTTCGCATCGGGGAACTTCAGTTCGCCGTCGATTTGATTAGCCACCAGGTCGCGCACACGGGTGGCGCAGTTATCAAAAAAGAAATCGTAACGATACTCCCGGTTTTCGGGTTTGGCATTATCAATCAGAAAGTCGAGCATTTGCTGTTTTTCCTGTTGAGTTAAGTTCAGAACCTGCTCCCGAATACTGCGACCACTGCGGATATAGCTTTCATAAAAATCGCCGTAACGCTCGGGCGCCAGCATATAGTTGGCGTTTCCTTTGGCAAAGCGATAAACAAAATTGGGCTCGCGGAAACTAAATACACCGTAGTTAAACACCACATCGAAATGCTTTACCGGGTCGTGCACCCGAACAGCTGTGTGTCCGTAAATCGCATGAATCAAATCGCTGGCACCACAGGTCATCACACTAATTTCAGCCCGGTTGGTTAACACAATTTGCTGACTAAATGACTGGATCGCGAAGCACAGGCTAACCGCCAGGAAGAGGAGGAATCGTTTCACAATTTTTTTATTCAAAAGAAATAAAAAGCCATCAAACGACGAAACAAGCCAGCGGATTAAATCGATGGAAGGAACCAAAATAAGCCCTGCCTGGTATTGGGGCTGAAAACTCAGTTTCTGAGATCATATTTTCGAAAAAAATCACTTGCCCCGAAGCACCTCGGAAACACTACCACGCGCCAATAATGGCGCCCATAACCACGTACGACACCACATCGTAGCCGGCGTGAATCAGCACCAGCGCCATTTTCTGTTGCTCGAACAGGGCCGTGGTCAGCCGCGAAGTGGCAATCCAAAAAGCAGCAATCATAAAACCGGCGAACATCCCGAAAGTCAAATCGCTTTCGGACCCCAAAAACAGCGCCAGGGCAAAAGCAGCCAGCAGCGCTGCGACAAACGAACTGCCAAAAATAACCGGCATCGGGTAGCGAGCCTGCTTGATGGAGTCTTCCGAAAAGCCATTCAGTTGCATCCATTTCTTGCCAAACATAACAGGCGAATACCACAAACTCCCCACCACAAAGGTGCTCATTGCCGCTACAAACACGGCCCAGTAATTAATTTGTTCAACCATCGTTAAAAAGCTCCTAATTATTTTTCATTCTTATTCGCATTTCAAGTTTATTTCGTTACATCCCGTATTTTTTCACTTATTTAGACTCGATAAATATAGAAAACAGCTTATTTTAGATATTTTTGTCTGAATTAATAAAGAAAGGAAGAATATGGGATGCAATGGATGCGCCATGAAAGTGGACAATGACCGTCCTGAAATGCTGACTACACACGACTGGTTAAAAGATTTGCCCGACACCAGTCATTTAACAAAGATTGTTGAAGTACGTTTTAAAGGAACACATAAAGAATTTTTCAAGAACGAAGATCAGTTATCGCTGAAAGTAGGCGATTTGGTGGTTGTAGCCTGCTCCCCGGGCCACGATGTTGGCACGGTAACCCTGACCGGTACGCTGGCCAAAAAGCAGTTTGAACGCAAAGTAAACCGCCCCGAACGTTATAGCTGGAACAAAATTTACCGCAAAGCCAGCGAGGCCGACAAACAAAAATGGGAACATGCCAAAAAACGCGAATATGCCGTTATGGTGCGTTCGCGCCAGCTTGCTGCCGAGCTGCAACTGGACATGAAAATTGGCGATGTGGAGTTTCGCGGCGACGGCTCCAAAGCTATTTTTTAC
The DNA here is from genome assembly GCF_003046625.1 of Mangrovibacterium marinum. Classification (GTDB taxonomy): domain Bacteria; phylum Bacteroidota; class Bacteroidia; order Bacteroidales; family Prolixibacteraceae; genus Mangrovibacterium; species Mangrovibacterium marinum. The sequence goes on along the minus strand of NZ_QAAD01000007.1, from coordinate 82,524 downwards.
TATATCGCCGATGGACGAGTTGATTTTCGGGAACTGATTAAGCGCTACGCCCGCGAATTTCAAATTAAGGTTGAAATGAAACAAATCGGGGCTCGCCAGGAAGCCGGCCGCGTTGGAGGAATTGGCTCCTGCGGACGGGAACTATGCTGCTCGAGTTGGCGCACTGATTTTTCGAGTGTCACCTCCGAGTCGGCCATCAAACAAGGCTTATCGCCCAATGCCGAGAAGATGGCGGGCCAATGCGGAAAGTTGAAATGCTGCCTGATGTACGAGCTGGACAGCTATCTGGAAGCTCAGGAAGAATTCCCCGTTGAGCTGCTGACCCTGGAAACCGAAAAAGGGCTGGCCAAACATCTGAAAACAGATATCCTGGCCAAGAAAATCTGGTACACCCTCGAGAACAACTATTCCAACAAGCCCATTGTACTGGATTTGAAGGACGTGAAGTCGATCATTCAGCTAAACAAACGCGGCAAAAAGCCGGCACTCGATCGCTATATGGAGCTCGAAGAGACTCCGGTAAACGAGATGAATGTGGGAACGGCCGATATCTCGTTGGTTGAGAAGAAAAAACGGAACAATAAACGTCGCCGGAAGCCGAACAACAACAACAACAACAACAACAACAACAACAACAACAATCGGATGAGCGCAGCTGAAAGCAAGAGTCCGAAACCGAGACGAAAAAGCAACCGGAAGCCGCAGAACCGCAAACCAGGCGGGTCTCAAGGCAGCAAACCGCAAGCATAAACCGCTATTGAAGATGGAGTTTCCGGATTGAAGATGTTAATCAGAAAATCCGGAAACTTTTTTCTTTTTCGGGAAATACAGCACCAGCCGGCACAAAAGCCAATAAAAAGCCTCCACCACCCGATCCGAGTAATTTCACCAAAATCCCTCTCGACTTTAACTCTCGGATGAATTCCAAACAGGAATCCGGAATCATTTCACAAAGATGTTCAGATTGAATGTCATGAAGTTCCTTCAGGTGCGTAAAAAACAAATCGCCATCGTTCCGCATAAAGGCCGCCGCTGCGCCATCATTCGCCGGCACGTAGCTTTGATGGAAAATATCCTTGAACTCGTTCACTTCCATCTTTTCAATGAAAAGCTTCACCAGCGGCGAAGTCGGACTTGTAATTTCGGTATCAATCAAATAAACGTTCCAGGGTTGCTTGTGCAATTCCAGTTCCGGCAAACTAATCTTGCCGTCTTCAACCAAAACCGGCCGATTCAGGAAAGCCACCAAAGGATCGAGGCCAGAACTCCGTCCATGGAAATAAGACTCAAGTGTTACAAAATCTTCACGCAGTTTTGGAATCAGGTCGGGATTAACTTCCGGATTGAAACCTGCAGTTGCACTAAGACTACTGTACTGGTCGTACAAGGCAGCGCAAAGTGCCCCCGAACTACCAACCCCGTATTGCAAAGGCACATCCGACTCGAAATACAAACCGTTTTTCAAATCGGCATTCAGCCGCTCCAAATCCAGCGGGAAGTTCATCTTCGAGGCAATGTCATCGGTGGCAAACCAACGGGCAAAACGCTCTAGCTCTGCTGCGCTATTTTTCTGGTAATCCGAAGGTGAACTTTCATCTATGGAAGCAAAAAATCCTGAAAATTTCGGAAATGGAATGGCCAAGGCTTTCGCCCCAAACATCAACCCGTATTCGCCAAACAACAATAATTTTGCAGGGTATTTCTTCATTTCTTACGCTTTTACCGGGCCTTCTCCTACCCGATCATCCAGCCATTCACCGTTTTCGGTATGGTAGAGCAACTCCGTTCTGATAAACGCATGCACCGCTTCCTGGTCTTCCTTCCAGTACAACAAGTGGATATTCGGACCGGCATCAATCGTGAAACCCACGGGCAACCCCGTTTGATGACGGAAAGCACGAATCTTCTCAATGATCTCCAAACTACCTGGTTTCAGCAATAAAAATGAAGGCGTTGAGCTCATCATCAGCGCGTGCAGGCTCAAGGCTTCTTGCTCAACCAGATCGATAAAAGCCATCCGGTTACCATCGGTTTTCATCAAACCAAGCAATTGCTCAATCGATTGATTTGCTTGCGCCAACCGAGCTGCCTGGTACGGATGATTGTTCATCAAATCGTGACCAGCCGAGCTGGACACTTTCTTTTTTTGAGAATCGACCAGCAAAACAGCGTCACAAAGTGAGAAATAACTTTCGTGAATTTGATTGGAAACCGGCACTGCGTAACAGTCGGTAGAAGCTTTCATCGCGGCAGATTTTCCCCACCAGGCGAAACCACCGTACACCGAACGCGAAGCACTCCCGCTGCCTAAACGAGCAAGGCGCGAGGCAGTCTGAAAGAACTGATCATCTTCGGTACTCACTCCCGTTAATTGGCTATTCAGATCAGCCAGGCAAAGTGCCAAAGCTCCAAAAGCTGACGCCGAAGAGGCAATTCCGGTTGAGTGCGGGAAAGTATTGGAACTCTCCATCTCGAACGAGTAGTCGTTGATCCACGGAAGATCAATTGCAAGTTTATCGAGGTACTTCCTAATTCGTGTGTCGAAAGATGATTCTTTGCCTTCAAATAAAAACCGAAGTCGTTCGGCACTTTTAGGCACGATAGCTACCGATGTGCGCGTCCTTGCCTGCTTCAAACTGAAACTTAGCGACGGGTTCATCGGCAGTTGTTCCGGCTTTTTCCCCCAATATTTCACCAAGGCAATATTAGACGGACAAAGCCAGCTTGATTTATAAGTTGTCATGTAATTTTATCGTTCGTTCAAAACCAGTTCTCGCCACGGGAACACAACGCGTAACCCTTTTTGCTTGAAATAATTTAGCACATCCCGGTCGTCCATTGGCGTTGCAATCAGGTAGAAATCGCCACCCCAGGCACCCAAGGATTTCACTTCGCCGTTAAAATCGGAGAAATACTGCGACTTCACAGTCGGTATTCCCAGCAACGACGAAACCATCTGTTCATGTTCGGCAATCAGGCGCTGATATTCATCCAAAGTTTTCGCCGTCGCAAATGCTTCCGAAAGTTCATTCATCCGCTCAACCTGCTCCTGCGTCACCGCTCCGTCATTCAAAAAGCGTTTCACTTCATTCCGGGTGCTCTTCTTGGCGCCCGAATAAATGAAGTACAACTGATCCATGAACGGATAATTCAACTCGAGTGGTTGTGGCTGCTGGCTCCGGATATAGAAAATCGGTCCTTTCGCTGTTGCGCAGGCAATATCAAATCCACTTCCATGGAAGACTGTCTCATTCAATTTAAAAGGATCAACCTTGGCCCATTTCGCCAGGTTAGCAATCAGCGTGCTGCTGCTCCCCAATCCCCATTGGTTGTTAAAGTCGATGTAGGTGTGCACATCAAGCGGACTTTCAGGTCGAAAGGCCGGGTTCATTTGCTGAATTGTGCGAAAAGTGTCGCGCAAAATGGCAGCTTTATCCGCGTCCGAACTGTTCACAATCTCGAAATCGGGAAGCTTCAACTCGCAGGAAAACCAGAGTCCTTCCTGCATGAATGCTTTCCAGCTCAATATGCCGTCTTGCCTGCCGGCACTCACCTCCATGCGCTGGCCGTACTGCAAGGGCAAAGCAATCGATTTGGCTCCGCAAAGCACAAAATACTCGCCGGTTAACAGTAACTTACCGTGCGCCCGGTAATTTTCCTTTATCACTTTAGTTTCCTGTATCATTTTTCAGAAATTGCTCTACGTCGGAAAAACTGACGTCCCGTTTCTCAAAATAAAGTTTGGCAGCCGCTTTTTGTTCATCAGTAGCCCCCAAAGTATTCAAAATATTGCTCAGGTGCATTTTCATGTGCCCCTGTTGGATGCCCGTTGTCACCAAAGCGCGCACGGCCGACCAATTGGATGCCAGCCCCGCAATGGCCAGGTATTGCATCAATTCTTCTGCAGACGGGTGCTCCAGAATCTGCATCGCTAACTTCGCCATCGGGTGCAAAGCCGTTACACCGCCAACAACGCCAACTGCCAGCGAAAGCTCCATCGAAAAGGTGAAAATTCCAGCTTCAATTTTCGCCTCACTTAGCCCGGCATATTTTCCGTGTCGCGCAGCAAACGCGTGCCCGCCAGCCTCAATCGCACGAAAATCATTTCCGGTAGCCAATGCCAACGCATCCACTCCGTTAAAGATTCCCTTATTGTGGGTCACTGCACGCGAAACATCGTTACGCGAAATGTGAACCGCCTGCACAAACTTTTCAGCAAAATTTCGAGCTGCGTCCGCGTCACTTGTTTCCGAAAGTTCCTCGACAGGACATTCTACCCAAACACGCACCCGGCTATCGGGAACGTAATTGGACAAAATGGCCATGATAATTTCCGCGTCCTGTTCTGCTTCCGGCCAATTATTTTGTGTCGAAAGCCAGCCCTTCAAACTTTTACCAAATTGCTCCAGGCACGAGTTGATGAAGTTCGCTCCCATCGCATCACGGGTTTCAAAAGCCACATCCAGCTGGTAGTAATCCGGTAAAATTTCGGGTAAATATTTCAGTTCGATTGTGCTGATTCCGCCACCACGCTTCTCCATTTTTTGCGTAATCGGGGCAGTGTCTGCTCGCAATCGTTTTTCAATTTCGTTGAAATGCGCTTTTATTTTCTCAGGATCGCCTTTCCACGAAAAGTGCAATTGCCCTTTCTTTTCTGTCCCCAAAATCTCGGCATGAAAGCCGCCGCGTTTTGCCCAAAAGCCGGCAGCTTTTCCCAAAGCCGCAACCACCGAGCTTTCTTCGGTTACAAAAGGCAATACACGGTATTGCCCATTCACCAAAAAGTTGGGAGCAACCGAAAAAGGAAAATGAAAATTGGAAAGATGATTCTCGCTCAAATCAGCAATCACGGCTTGTGCCTCCGGACTTTTCGATTCAAAATCAGCCAGAAAAGAGGCCGTATCAGTAGCCAGTCCCAATTGCTGAATCAGCCATTCGGTCTTCTGGTTTTTACTGAGTTTGGAGAATCCGGATATCGGTTTATTGTCCTTCATATGCACTGTTCACACGCAAATAAGCTTCAGCCATTCGATAGGCACTCAGCAAATTTTCGATATAAATCTTTAAATCCTTGTAATCGCCGGTTGCATGTTTCAGCACCGCCGAGGCCATGCCAAAAACAGCAGGTAATTTACTCTTCGACACCAGGTAATAACCGTCGAGGTAGTTTTTCACACCACCCGAAATAATCAGCGAACGGCAAGCCACTTCACTTTCGTCAACCAGGCTATTCACATCCTTCAGCATTTGCTCGGCGGTTTGGCCAACAAAAGCGAAAGGTTGATGCAGGGTTTGCAAAGCTTCGTCCTCACGCATCATTTCGAGCTTCGAAAAATTGGTACCACCATAAGCGGCAAACTCAATCGCCTCAATCGGCAGTTTGAGCAACTCGCGCAGACTTTCTCGGCCCATGCCCTGCCCGACTTCTTTCACAATCAACGGAACCTGAATTCGGCTCAACAACTGCTGAATCGTTTCGAGCGGAGGTTGTGTCAAGTGATCACCCTCGGGTTGAAACCATTCCTGCAACGGGTTCACATGCACAATCAGTCCATCTGCTTTCAGGTTGCCAATCAAATCAACAATCGCCTGCTCTTCCTTTTTAGCCAGCAACTGTTCGACCTGAGCAACGCCCAAATTCGCCCAAAAAGGCTGATCCGTACCGATCAAATCGCGCACATCAAAATCTTCCCAATAGGTTTTATCGAAAAGAATTTTGCGACACGAACCCAGACCCATCCCCAAACCAAACTCCCGACAAGCCTGAGCCAAATTTTGGTTGATGTTTTTGGCGACACCAGTGCCTCCCGTCATGCTCGACACCCACAATGGCGCGCGCATTTGCTTTCCTAAAAATGAAAACGGGTGGGAATCTTTCTCCGGGTGTGCCGCCAGTAGAGGCTCGTATATAAACCGTCGATCCTGTTCCGGAAAACCAGTCTGCGAATCGAAGGCCATCTGAATGTGCTCGAGTTTTCGGTCTTTTTCCATTAGTCGCTATAAAAGGTAACAGGCAAATGTAAACAATGCATTTGCCTATTCCTTCTTATTCGTTTCAAATTATCGTCTGGATCCGTCATCCCGAACTTGCGTCGGAATCCATTGCCTTGAGATCAACTCCCGAAACGAGTTCGGGATGACTCTCGTTGCAAGCGTAACAATCCTATTCGTCTTTCAATACTTCGCGCGAAATTACCATGCGCAACACTTCCGATGTTCCTTCGCCAATCGACAGCAAACGCTGATCGCGGAAGAAACGTTCAATCGGGAATTCGTCGTTGCGGAAGAACCCGGCACCACCGAAAATCTGCATCGCTTCGCTGGCTACATCGCTGGCCACCTGCGCGCAATACAATTTTGCCATGGCCGCCTGCTTTCCAAAAGGTTGATCATTGTCTTTCAACCAACAAGCGTTGTAAAGTAAATTTCGCGCTGCTTCAATCTTGGTTGCCATATCGGCCAATTTAAATGAAATTGACTGAAAACCGGAAATTGCCTGTCCGAACTGCTTTCGTTTTTTAGCGAAGGTTACCGCCATTTCGTAAGCACCCTGCGCCAAACCAAGGCCCATTGCAGCAATCGACAAACGACCGGAATCAATGGTCTTCAACATGATTTTAATTCCATGCCCGCGTTCACCCAACTGATCGTCAGCCGGAATTTGCAAATCGTTAAAATAAACCATGCCATTGTCGGCAGCGCGCCACAGAAACTTTTGTTTCATAAACTCGCGGGTGTAACCCGGCGAATCTTTTGAAACCAGGAACGTGGTAAATTCTTTCCGCCCATCAGGACGCAAACCGGTTTGAGCCACAAAACTAATTCCGGCAACCATATCCGATGCCGCGTTCGTAATGTACTTTTTATGCCCGTTCACCAGCCAGCCGTTTCCGTTTTGAACAGCCTGTGTTTCAACGCCCTGCGCATCCGAACCGGCATTTTCTTCCGTTAACCCAAAGCCCCACAGGTTTTCTGCGGTGCACAAGGGTGGTAAATATTTTTTCTTTTGAGCTTCGGTACCGAACATCATAATCGGTCCAATCCCCAGAGAGTTGTGCGCAGCCACCGTTGCAGCCACCGAACTGTCGACGCGCGCCAGCTCTTCAACAGCAATAATGTACGACAAGTAATCGCTTCCTTGTCCGCCGTATTCAACCGGTGCATGCATCCCGAAAATATTCAGACTGCGCATCGATTTGATCAACTCCATCGGAAAGATCTCCATAGCCTCAAATTCGCCGATAACCGGCTTAATCTTCTCTTCGGCAAAAGCCCGAACTTTGGCTCTCACTTCGTGGTGTACTTTCTTGAGTAAAGCGTTCATAAATGGTTTTTCTTTTGAGGTCACTGACCTATTCTCACTTTAGTTGTTTGCCACAGGGCAAATATGATGATTGAAACCCGCTTAGGAGCGAGCTTCCAAATCGACTAATATTTCTTTATCCTGAACGATTTTGCCTTTGGTCACGTGAATATTCTTCACCACCGCATCCACCGGACTTTGAATCGTGAATTCCGTCTTCATCGACTCAATAACCAGCAAATTCTGACCTTTGATCAGTTGATCGCCGGGAGACACAAACACGTCAACGACCTTGCCGAACAAATCAGCCACAATACGCGACTGCAACTCGCCGTTCAAGGCGGACGTTTGCCTGTTTAAACTCACCTGACCAGGCACTTGCTTACTCTTCAATTCAAAACGGAAAGTCTGCGACTGGATTTCAGTCAGATTCTCTTTTTCATTCCAAAAGACGTCCTGTTTTTTTCCGTTTAGGTTAAAAGAAACGCAATAATTATTGTAAAGAACATCGCTGACGAAAAGCGGTTCATTTTTGTACTGAAATAAATATCCTTTTTTCTGTTTTCGAACCAGAAGCTGCACTGCCTGGCCGTCAACCTCAATCTCGAAGTTCGGACTTAATCGCCAGTAGCCCAATTCATTTGAACCATCTTCAACACCATAAAAGTGATACAAAATGTATGCGACCGCCGGTACCGCAGGAGAGACTTCCGTTCTGCGAACCTCCAACTGGGCCAACAGCTCAGATAAATTTTGTTCAATATATTTTGTATGAACGGTCATCTTACGGAATGCTTCCTGTTGAACCAAGACTTTCAAAAAAGCCTGGTTGGTTTTAATGCCGCCCAGCAAAAGCAAATCCAGCGAACGACTCATTTCCGCGATCGCCTGCTCGCGAGTTGCGCCGTAAACGATCAGCTTACCAAGCATGCTGTCGTAGGCAGGCGAAAGCTGACATCCTTCCGAAACGAAGCTATCCCAACGCGCCCGTTCCGAGTTTTGCACTGCCGTAATTTTTCCCGATGAAGGAACAAAATGATGTGCCGGGTCTTCGGCGCAAATACGAACTTCGATTGCATGTCCGCAAGCCTGAATGTCATCCTGTGCCAAAGGCAATCCATTTCCGGCGGCGATCTCCAATTGCCATTCCACCAAATCCAAACCGGTGATCATTTCAGTCACCGGATGCTCAACCTGCAGGCGGGTATTCATCTCGAGGAACCAACAGTTTTGCTGCTCATCCACCAAAAACTCAATTGTTCCTGCTCCGCGGTATTCCGATGCTTTTGCAATTGCCAAAGCGTTTTGATGCAGACTGACGCGCGTTTCATCCGACAAGTTCGCGGCAGGCGCTTCTTCCACAACTTTCTGGTAACGGCGCTGCAAGCTGCAATCGCGCTCAAAAAGGTGAACGGCATTTCCGGCTCCATCGCCCATCAGTTGCACTTCCACGTGACGTGCCTGAGGCAAATACTTTTCAACGAACAGCTCGCCATTGGAAAAATACTCCAAAGCCTGACGTTGCGCCTGCTCCAAAGCTGCGGCCAAATCATCAGCCTTACTCACGATCTGCATGCCTTTGCCACCGCCACCGGCAGCAGCTTTCACTAAAACGGGGAAATCAAGTTGCCCGATATTTTCGAGAATTTCGTCAACAGTTCCACGAAGCCCCGGCAAAACCGGCACTCCCAATTTCTTCACAAAATCGATGGCACGGGTTTTCTCGCCCATCAATTTAATCTGTTCAGGAGTTGCGCCAATAAAAGCAATACCGGCCGTTTCAACCAAAGCTGAAAAAGCAGCATTCTCCGATAGGAATCCGTAGCCCGGATGAATAGCATCAGCTCCGGCCTGTTTCGCCAGTTCAACCAATTTCTGTTGATTCAAATAGGTTTCGGCCAACAGGCTTCCTTCCAACAAAAAAGCTTCATCAGCCAAAGCCAGATGAAGCGATTGCGCATCATCCGACGTGTAAACGGCCACCGTGCGAATTCCCAGTCGGCGGGCCGTACGAATGATCCGAACGGCGATTTCGCCCCGGTTGGCAATGAGTATTTTATGAAATCTTCGTCTCAATTCTCGCTAATTTTTAATGCAGACCAGTCGGGTTTTCGTTTTTCGAGGAATGCTCGCAGTCCTTCCTGACCTTCTTCCGATTCAACTAATTCGGCTAACACTGCCGCCGTGTATTCACTGCTATCGGTGTTCACTTCGCCCGAGTCTACTTTTAAAACCAAATTTTTGCAAGCTTTTAATGCGTTCGGAGAAACCTGCTGCAGTTCGGAAATCAATTTATTCACGACTTCCCAACGGCGACCGTCTTCCGCAACAAAATCAACCAAACCGATTGTCTGCGCTTCAGCTGTCCAAATCCGCTCACCCGAGAACATCAGCTTTTTCAGGTTCTGTGTTGAAAGACGTTTGGCGACAAAAGGCAGAATGGTTGCCGGGATAATTCCCAGCTTCACCTCGCCAAAAGCAAACGCGGTCGACTTTTCGGCAACTGCAAAATCGCAGGCGGCCACCAAACCGTTGGCACCGCCCAACACATTTTTGTGCGCCGCAGCAATGGTCACCTTCGGGTAGTTGTATATTTTCTTTAGCAAATCGGCCATCTGCAGATACTCCTGCCAGTTTTCCGACTTTTCTCGGTTCACAGCATTGGCAAACCAACTGATGTCGGCCCCGGCGCAAAACGAGCGTCCTTCGCCGGCAAAAACCACAAAATGCACCTGATCATTTCCCTCCAACTCTTCCAACGCTTCATGCATGTCCGAAATCAACTCCGGATTCAGCGCGTTATGTTGCTTTGGACGATTCAACAAGATGGTCGCCTTGTTGTTATCAATTTGCACGATAATATTTTTAAACTCTTTCATAACCTCCCCTTTTTACATTCTGAACACGCCGTAGCGGGCTTCCCTGATGGGCTGGTTCAAGGTTACACGAAACAGGAAAGCCAACAAATCGCGGGTATCGACAGGATCAAAAATTCCGTCATCCCATAGCCGCGATGAGCTATAATAGGCCGTACTTTCCTCATCGAATTGCTCGATCAGGCTATTGTCCTTGCCGCTTCCACCAATGGTTTGCAACACGCCCGACGCCTGCTCGCCACCCATCACGGCAATACGCGAATGCGGCCACATCAGCAAAAAGTCGGGATCGTAAGCACGCCCTGCCATCGCATAATTACCGGCACCAAAGGAGCCTCCAATCACCAGGGTAATTTTAGGCACCGACGAGTTCGCAACCGCATTGATCAGCTTCGCACCGTCGCGGGCGATACCTTCGTGTTCATATTTTTTACCGACAATAAAACCACTGATGTTCTGCAGGAACAAAAGCGGTATTTGTCGTTGATTGCACAATTGAATAAAGTGGGCTCCTTTGCGGGCGGCCTCTGCTGTCAGGAAACTTTGGTTACCCAAAATGCCAACCGGAATTCCTTTAATGCGGGCAAAACCCGTCAATAAGGTTTTTCCGTATTCGGCTTTAAATTCCTGAAAACTGTCTCCATCGACTAAACGCGTGGCAATTGCCAACACATTAATTGGCTTCTTCAGGTCGGTCGACAAAAAGTCGTACAATTCCTCGGCAGGCTCCGATGGCTCAATCACCTTTTCCAGATCGATCTCCCGCTTTTTCACGCGCGGCAAACCAGAAACCAGATCGCGACATATACGCAAGGCATGCACATCGTCGTCGGCCAAATGGTCAGCAACTCCGGAGATCTTTGTGTGCACATCGCCACCACCCAGATCTTCAGCCGAAACTTCTTCGCCCGTTGCAGCTTTCACTAACGGCGGTCCGCCAATAAAGATTGTGCCTTGGTTGCGAACGATAATGGTTTCGTCGCATATAGCAGGCACATAAGCGCCACCAGCCGTACACGAGCCCATGACAACCGCAATTTGCGGAATGCCTTCAGCCGACAAACGAGCCTGGTTAAAGAACACGCGTCCAAAGTCGAAACGATCAGGGAATACCTGTGCCTGTTCCGGCAAAAAGATTCCGCCCGAGTCAACCAAATAAATGCAGGGCAACTGATTTTGCATTGCAATCTCCTGTGCCCGAATATGTTTTTTGATGGTTTCGCGAATGTAAGTTCCTCCCTTCACGGTTGCATCGTTGGCCACGATCATACACTCGCGCCCGTGCACCATGCCGATACCGGTAACAATTCCGGCTGAAGGAAAAGCATCGCCATATTGCCCGTACGCAGCAAACGATGAGAGTTCGACAAAAGGAGTACGCGGATCAACCAGCAAGTCGATGCGCTCACGAGCCAGCAACTTGCCTCGCTCCCGGTGCTTCCCGACCGCTTTTGCCGAACCATGCGAAGTAACCGCAGCCACTCGCCGATGAAATTCAGCGATCACCGCGAGGTACTCACTCTCCTTCGTATTCGCGTCCGAGACCTCTTCTGTGGAATAATTGTGTTTAATTTTCTCCATGCTCTCTTTAAACAGAAAAAGATTAAAAAATCTCTTATTACGACAAAAAAGCGGGCCATAAGTTCATTCCGAACTTCACTTTTTCCCATTGTTTTCTGTAGCCTAAGCCATCTTTCCGACAAACCTGCAGTCAACGAGACGCAGCAAAGGGCTCACTGGAGAGCTGAATAATCAACGAACATAAATCCGGGATCGCTGTTTTAACTACACGCAATTGTCAGAGATTATTAGCAGATGAAACAGAAGTATGGAACGAAAACATTTTTTGAAAACCCTGTCCTTACTTCCTTTTACCGGAGCAGCGATGAAACTGAATGAGTTCAACAAAATAACATCGTCCTTCGGCAGCACGGAGCTGATGCCCCTGCTGTTTTTGGGACACGGAAGCCCGATGAACGCCATCGAGCAGAATGAGTTTACAGAAGGCTTCCGCAACATCAGTACAAAATTTGAAAAGCCCAAGGCCATTTTGTGTATTTCGGCACATTGGGAAACCCGCGGAACTTTTCTGACAGCGATGGAGCAGCCGGAAACCATTCACGACTTTGGCGGCTTTCCGCAAGCGCTGTACGATGTACAGTACCCGGCCCCCGGTAGCCCGGAACTGGCCAGCGAAGTTCAGCAGCTGATCACGACGACCGATGCCGCCCTGACCGACCAATGGGGCCTCGATCACGGAGCGTGGAGTGTGATCAAACACCTTTACCCGGAAGCGGATATTCCGGTTATTGAAATGAGTATCGACTACACCAAAGGACCGCAATACCATTACAATTTGGGACGGGAACTGGCTGCATTGCGCCGTAAAGGTGTATTGATCATTGGTAGCGGGAACCTGGTGCACAACCTTCGGATGATTGACTGGCAACGCATGAACGACATCGGCTATGGATTCGATTGGGCCGAAGAAGCACGCGCGAAAATGAATGAATGGATTCTTTCGGGAAACCATCAGCCGCTGATTCAATACGAGCAACAGGGAACTGCCTTCAAACTGGCCATCCCCTCGCCCGATCATTATTTGCCCTTACTTTATGTGTTAGGGTTGAAAGGCGATAAAGAAGCGGTTTCACTCTTCAATGACAAAACGATGGCTGGCTCGCTGAGCATGACCTCGGTTTATATTCATAACATCTAAAGGATAAGGCGCAGAAAACTTACAGGATATCTTTAAAGAGCAGGAAAGCTGTGCGGGATTGCTTACAGCCGAGCTAGCCGAACGCTGTCTGTTTTCGTTCTGAATAAAAACATCCTTCAAACAATATTGCCGACCAGGAAAGACGATGAGCCGGCCAGCGAACGACCGAAGTTGCTTTGCGAACGACCGTAGTTGCTCTGCGAACGACCGAAGTTGCTCTGCGAACAGCCGAAGTTGCTCTTCGAACGACCGCAGTTGCTTTGCGAACAACCGCAGTTACTCTGCGAACGACCGCAGTTGCTTTGCGGACAACCACAGTTACTCTGCGAACGACCGCAGTTGCTTTGCGGACAACCACAGTTACTTTGCGAACAACAATGCCGCCTTAATTGCCTCAACGGTTTTCTTTGCATTACCGACGAACAGCTTGCCGCCAATTTCAAAGACAGGGCGCTTCAGAAAGGTATAATCCATCAGCAAGAGCTTTTTATAATCAACATCCTCGCTTACCGGATTTTCGGCCAACACGTCCTTCAACTTGCGGGCGCGTTTGTTGATGAGTTCTTCATAGCTACCGGTATGCTTGTAAAACGCTTCGACTTGCTCCTCAGTCACCGGGTGGAATTTAATATCTTGTTGCTCGAAGCTGTCGTCCACGCCAACCTCTTTCATAATTCGTTTACAGGTATCGCATGTTGACAGAAAATAGACTTTTCGTTGCATTGTTAATTTTGTTTGGTGGCGGGAAGATAGAAAAAACAGCAGAAAGGTTTCGGCGAGAGATTGAATTATTTGGATAACTTGCCAGCTAATTTGAACGCTCAGTCCCAGCAATATTTTATGCAGACATTCATTCACTACTTTTTACACCTGGCATTTCCGGCGTTCATTGCCTGGCTGTTCTTTCGCAAGGAGTGGAAAAGAGTGTATCTCATTTTCCTTTTGACCATGCTGGTCGATCTGGATCATTTGCTGGCCACGCCCATCTTTCAGGCTAACCGATGCAGCATTGGTTTTCATCCTTTGCACTCGTATTATGCCATGGCAGCTTACCTTGTTTTACTGTTTTTCCGAAAGCCATTCAACCTAATTGGTCTCGGGTTGCTGTTTCATTTATTCACCGATTTGGTTGATTGCCTGTTTACTTTCAACCGTTGTCCGGATTGTTTGGTTGGTGCTCCGGCATACAAGCTCATTCAGTGGATTGCCAGGCTTATCGGATTGTGCTAAAAATGGCAAAAGCCGCCCCCGGAGGAACAGCTTTGCCTGTTTTAAATTTTGACCAGCTTAGAACATCGGATCCCAGGGCGGAAGCATCTCAGCTTTCTCGCCGTAAATATCCAACACTTTGGAGCTGATGTATTTTTTATTCACCACAATGCGGAACATGTACTCATCGAACCAGCGATCGGTAAAGGTGAGGTAGCCTTTTTCGCCGGCTTTAGCACCCCAGCTGTTTTCGAACTGCCATTTCAAAGGCTTCTCATCTTTGTCTACTTCTACCGCAACCAGCGCCATGCCGTGGCTCGAACCACTATCTTTGGTTTCAATCCGTTGTGCTTTATTCATGGTAAAGGGCACATCGTACACCGCTTCGTAGTTGAAGTTGTCAACATCCAACAGGCCGAAATCACGGCGCAGCTGTTTGCCCACATCGCAGGATGCGTACATGGCCTCGTTGCTCTTAATCGATTCGATGCAAAATTGTTTAATCACCTCGTTGGGCAAATTCACATAATGCCAGTTTTCACCTTCCTGCACATTGCGGTAGTTTTCCACTTCGTAGTGTTTCCAGTACGGGCGGGTCGGGTCGTTCATCAGCATCACATAATCGCTTAGTTGAATATCGCCCAACACCTCCTTCATGAATGACTTTGGCGTATACATTTTCGCCTCCGACAGATTACCGTCTTTATCCTTGTAACGATACTCGAACTCAACCGGCGGTTCGCCCAGGTTCAATGCCAACATGCGGTAAACGATGCTTAGCATTTCTAGCTTGCGTGCTTCTATCTGCTTTGCACTTTTCCCCTCATTCTTCATATCGCGCAACTCCAGGGCCTGCTCACGCAGTTTGCGTTTCAGCAGCTTGGTCATCCAGCTTGTATTTTCGCTCGAGTAGGTTTCTTCCATCGCCTCGCGGGGCACCATACCGTACTTGTTGGCCAGGTTCACAAAGTTGATCCATTGCCCACCGTCATCGACAGGGGAGCTCAGGTACCAACGCACTTTTTCATCGTCGAAACCACGATCGGCCGTCGCCACAATGTTATTTAGAAAAAGGTTCGCCTTCTCGAACAAATCCCAGAAGTAAAGGTAGTTCTGCGAAAACTCGAACTCGCCCACCTTAAAATGTTCCATTGCCATCGGGCGGAATACATTCAGCGAGGTAAACAGCCAGCAACGTCCCGAGCTTTTCTGATCGGTGATGCCCGACACATTCACGCGATAAGTAAAATAGTGGTCCGTTGTTCCTTCATTTTCCCGACTCCAGGCCAGTTTGGTAACCGGATTCGAGGATAGTGCGTTTTGCATTCCTACCGTGTAATTGTCCTTTACAAAAGTCGATCGGATTGTTTCCAGCTGTTGCTGGTCGATGCTTTGAGCAAAGCCTGCAAAAGGCAGCGCCAGGCCGGCAAGCATGAGCCATTTTTTCATGATCATTCTATTTTCTGTTAATTTTTTCAAAAGAAGCGCTAAAATACGAAATCTGCCGCACCAACAGCCTGATCAAACTCATATTCACCCAAGCCTGCGGCGATGTCAGCTGTTTTAAAACCTATCCAACATTAGCATTATTTATCTTCCTATTTTTTAACTTAACGACATCAAAGGAATTTTTCGTGAACAGATTCAAAAAAAACAGTACTATGCAAACAATTATTATAGCAAGTGATTTTTCGCCGGAAGCCCGAAATGCAACAGATTATATGCTTCCTTTAGCACGGCTCAGAAACTACCGAGTGGTTTTGTTCTCGCTGAAAAACATATCGGTTCATGCGTTAAATGCGCGTTTGCCCGTATTATCGTACGACAGCATGATGCATATCGAAAAGCAAAAGCTTATTCAGGAGGCAGAACAGCTCCAGCTAAAAAGCGATGTGGAAGTGATCCCCTATTTCACATCGGGAATCTTTCTGGATGAACTGCAGCACTGCATCGACGAGTACCAGGCCATTTTGGTTGTCATGGGAATGGCCGGCAAATCGGTCGATCAGGATCTGCTGGGCAATACCACCACAGCGGCTATCAACAAGCTGACAATACCCATTTTAGCCGTTCCGCTAAACGCGAAGTACGAGGGCATCAAAAAAATTCTGTATGCCTGCGATATGGATCGGGGAATATTGAAAAAGCCGCTTGAACAAGTCCGCCTAATGGCCAGCCAGATTAATGCCGAAGTGGAAGTTTTTCATGTTCACAAACAAGTTGACCGGATTGTACATGAGAAGCTTGCCGAACTGGAAAAGTTGAAAAACGATTTCTCGAAGCTTCAAATTTCGTATAAAGATGTCATCTCCAGCGAGGTTGTCGCTTCAATCAAACAGGAAATCCAAACAACAAAGGCCGATTTACTCATCATGGTTCCCTCGCGCCATGGTTTCTGGAGTTCGCTGGTTCATCGCAGTAAAACACGGATGATGGCTTATGGTAGCCATATTCCGCTGCTCTCCATTCCGGTTGGCTAAAGTACAACAGGTCCTTTTCGGCACTGCTGCTGGTTAACAACCCGGAAAACAGCAGCCGTTGCTTTACATACAACAAACTTAACTAAAACCGAAGTTTGCGGGGATGCGGGCTGCCTGACTTATGGGATCTGTTCTTTATTTTCACCCGAACAGAGGAACAAAAAGCCGGCAGAACAGCCCACGAACAGCCTCGACACTACCGGAGATAAAAAGAATTATGAATTTCACTAAACTCAAACATATCATAAACTTATAATTTATATCTTGCAATGCATAAACGTAAACACCCCGTATATTCGGGATATAAAATCAATCGAAAAACAAACAACAACTAAACTTTCACACCCAATAGCGAGGAGTACGATTACCTCCTGATATTTGGTATCAAAAACAACACAACCCCGTAAAACCACATCACATTAATTAACTAAATTCCATTTTTTATGAAAAAAATTTTCTCCCTGTTAATGCTCTTCGCCCTGGTGATCAGCTTTGATTGCTTTGCGCAGGATGAAATGGCATTAAAAAGGAAAGTCGCAATTGGCCGTTTCTCCAATGAAACGCAATATGCCAAGAGTGTTTTTTATGACAAAAACAACGACCCGATGGGCAAACAAGCCAGCGATATCCTATCGACCCGGCTGGCTGCGTCCGAAAAATTTCTCTTAATCGAACGTCAGGACTACGACAAGATTGTGGAAGAGCTAAACACGAGTGGAGGCGTTTCCCAAAACATTGGTGCTGACTACCTGATTATCGGTTCGATTACAGAATACGGCCGCAAAACGATCGGCACTCAGAAAATGTTCTCAAACAGCAAGGAACAAATTGTTGAAGCAGCTGTAAGCTTGCGCCTTGTTGATGTATCGACCGGCATTATTATTTACAGCGGTGAAGCCAAAGGAGAGGCAACCGCAGAAGACCGCCGTGTTATGGGACTGGGAAAAACAGCCGACTTTGACGCCACCTTATCCGACAAGGCGATCTCGGCGGCCATTTCCAAACTGGTTGAAAACATTATCAACAGCTGTATGGATAAACCCTGGAAGGCCTACATTCTGACCGTAGAAGATGGCAGCTTCATCATTTCAGGGGGCCAGTCCCAGGGAATCAAAGAAGGGGATACTTTTGCGGTGATGCAACGAGGAAAAACGGTGAAAAACCCACAAACCGGATTAAACATCGAACTACCCGGAAAAATTGTAGCCTCGATAAAAGTAGACATGACCATGGGAGCAACTCCTCAGGATGAAGTCTCCGTTGCCAGTTTAACCGAAGGTGAAATTGACACCGCTAAACTAGATCAATATTACATCGTTGAGAAAAAATAAACCCTATGAAAAAGCTAATATTCTTTTTTTTCGCAATCATTTCGTTCACAGCATGCGGCCCACATCTTTACAACACCATGTCGGCCGGTAAAGACAACGCCTCGTTCATCGTAGTGGTCACCAATGGACAAAGCTACGCGGATGTTTCCGTTATTGTTGACGGGGAATCGTTTCCTGTGGAAAAGGTATACAAACTAAAACGAATCCGAAAAGCACATCCAATCAGCATAACACCTGGTAAACACGATATAAAAGTGGTTTCCGGTGTCAACACGCTGATCGAAGAAAACATATTTATCGGACTACAAGAAACTAAAAAAATCGTACTGCAATGAAAAAACTAAAGTACCTTTCAACTGCCTTTATTCTGATGCTGACTATTTCGTCGTGCACAACCCAAAAACCTTTATACAATTGGAAAGGCTATGACAATGCTGTATATGCTTATACCAAGAATGCAGATGAAAGCAGCATTGAAGATCTCACTAAAATTTATGACAAATTAATCGAAAAACCGGCAGGAACCCGCAAGACACCGCCTCCGGGCGTTTGTGCTGACTATGGTTATATCCTGATCAAAAAAGGAGATATCGCCAAGGGCAAAGAACTCCTGATTAAAGAAACTGTACTTTATCCTGAATCCAAACCATTTATCGACCGAATTATCAAAAGAATCGAACAATGAAAAAAATCCTATACTTAGCACTTCTTGCCGTTGTTTTTGCAAGCTGCGGCAACAGCAAACTGTTACCAAAATCGGAAGCGTACAGTAATATTTACGAGGAGAAACCGATAGCAATCCTGGTTTTACCGCCGATAAACCGAAGCACAAAAGTTGAGGCCAAGGAATTATTTTACAGCTCACTGGCCGTTCCATTCACGCTAAACGGTTATTATGTGATGCCCCCCTTGCTGTCGATGGACATTTTAAAAGAAGAAAGCGCCTACGATGCAGAGCTGTTCATCAACAATTCGATGAAACCCGTTGGCGAACTTTTTGGTGCTGATGCGGTGCTGTTTACCATCATCCACGATTGGCGAAAAACAGCCATTGCATCCCAAATTAACGTAAACATCGAGTACCTGCTCAAATCAACAAAGACCGATGAAGTTCTCTTCCATCGTACCGGAGATGTTACCTTGAATGTGTCTGTCAATACGGGTACAATACTCGGCAATATGGTTGGCAGCATGCTGGCAACTTCATTAACTAAAGAGATTGTTGTTGCCCGCAACTGTAACATGTACACCATTGGAGACATTCCTGCAGGCAAGTATAGTCCAACCTTTGGACAAGATGGGGAATTGAAAGCTCAACCTGCCGAATTCAAGCAGGTTCTGAAAAATCAATATTAACACGAAAGTCCTTTCATTGAAAAGCCCGGCTCATTTCAGCCGGGCTTTTCTCTTATCGCGAAAAAATAATTTTATCCCGGTCAATCCGTGATTTCCCCTTCACCGAAGGTTGATTGGAATCGTCCGCATGCCGATAGCCCAACGCAACGGCAAACAGGGTTTTGTAATCTTTCATGTTCAAAATACGATCATACGCTGCCGTATCGATTCCCTCCATGGGCGTTGAATCCACCTGTTTGGCAGCACAGGCGCTTAAGAAAAACCCCAAGGCCAAATACACCTGATGTGCCATCCATGCCTTAATTTCAGCTTCCGTTCCGGGTTTAATATTCTTGTTGTAGTAGGCAATCGCACCTTCGGGCAGGTTGTCGGAGATCTGCTTTTCAAACAATTCAATATTATCAATCACGCTAAACACCACAATATGACTGGCATCCCGTACTTTTTCGTCGTTATGAAAAGAACAGGCCGACAGCTCGTTCTTCAGCTCGGGATCGCTGATAAAGGTAAAACGCCAGGGTTGACTGTTGATCGACGAAGGGCTGAGGTGTAAAATGTCCTTCAACTCATTCACCAACGCGTCGGAAAGCTTTTTCGTCGGATCGTATTTTTTAGTAGTGTATCGATCTGCTGCTAATGTATTAAAGTTTGTCATCGCTGCTTATTTTCGTTTGCTTCAAAGCTACAAAAAACAAAGAGGCTGTCTAAAAAGTCTGAAGAGCTTTTTCAATGCTATCAAATTGTAAGTCCGTTCAAGCTACATGACCCCTAAATCCCCTGAAGGGGACTTTAAGCCATCCGGCAGCTGCCGGAGAGGTTGGGAGGGGTAAAATCAACTAGAGCTTTCAATTTGTAAGTCTGAGTTTCTTCTTATCGACTTTTCAGACAGCCTCTTCATTTCAAAACAAACTATTTAAGATTATTTTTTCATCAGTCGCACTTCATAAATTCCGCCGGCAACAGATCCCGGCGCCGCTTCAAACTTCACCCGAAGTTTTCCATCAGCCTTGTCTAGTATCTCCTGCGGAATGTTGTAATCAACAGTGAAGAATTCGAGACCTTTACTTCCATCCAGACTCACATCCGCCAACTTTTCACCGTTGATGCGAATGCTGAAGTTTCGGCCGTTGTCCAGTCCAAAGTACATGATGCGCAGTTTGCCGGCATCGCCAGCTTTATCGTTCAACTGATAACTAAACCAGCCCGTTGCGTCGCGCCAGTGTTTCCCCTGGTTCACGCCCGAGTTGGTATTTTCAGATTGAATAAAATGGTCGGATTCCGGTTGTTGCTCGCCAGGGAACACCAAATCAACGGTCGCTTCGTCCAGCGCTTTTTGGACGGCTTCATCAGCGGCCATTTTTTCTTCCATCGCTTTCAGCTCCGCTTTGCTCACCACTTTAAAATAAACGATGTAGCGCGATTCATGTACACGAAAAAAGGGAATCAACTCCAATGTTTTTTCATCCGACAAGCCGTTCAACCTAAACGTCATCGGCTTCCCGTCGACCGGTTTCATCATTGCCGGCAACTGATCGGCAGAACCAATCACAACCGGCATCTCGTTCAACGGGTATTTTGGCCCGGCTGCAATATGCCCGCCACGGCTATCGTCGGCATACAAACCAACCAGATCCGTTGTATCGGTTTTGGCGGCCAAAACGATTGGGCCGTGCAAAATAGAATAGTAGCTTTCACCGTCGGGCAACTGTTCAACAGTTGTTCGCATAGGCAAAGTCAGTTCTACTTTGTCGCCCTTTTTCCAGTGGCGTCTCAAAGCAACGTATTCTCCGGGCGCTCCGTCAACAGCCACTTGTTCTCCATTTACCGTCACATTCAACGCTCCGGCTTCAACCCATTTCGGATAGCGAACATACAAGGTAAATTCGCTTTTCTTTTTGGGATTGATTGTCAACGTGCTGGTTTCGGCATCCGGAAATTTGGTTTCCTGTGTTAGTTCCAATCCCTTTTCTTGCCAGTCCAGGCTTGAAGGAATGAACAGGTTGACATAGACATCTTCACCCGAATGTGCATAAATCAGCTCGCCATACTTGGTGTGATTTTCCAATCCGGAACCCACGCAGCACCAAAAGCTGGTTTGCGGCTGCGAGTACACCCGGTAATGCCCCGGACGCATCGGCGTGAAGTACACAAAACCGCCGTGATCCGGTTCTTCTGTCGACAAAATGTGATTGTACATCGCCCGCTCGTAGTAATCCATGTATTTCACCTGCGGATCACTCAGGAACAAGTGCTTGGTCAGTTTCAGCATATTGTAGGTGTTGCAGGTTTCCGGTCCCTGTTCACTCTCAATCATCGAGCTGAAATCATCAACCGGGTGAAAATGCTCGCGCACGCTGTTGCCACCAATCGACACCGAGCGTTTGTCCACCACATTCTCCCAGAAGTAACGCGCCGCATCCGCCCACGACTGGTCGCCGTCAACCTCGGCTACTCTTTTAAAACCAATCACTTTCGGGATCTGCGTATTGGCGTGCATGCCCGTCAGCTGATCTTCGTGTTTGATCAACGGATCCAGAATTGCCCGGTGTGAGAACTGTTTAGCGAGCTTCAGGTATTTTTCGTCGCCGGTAATGGCTGCCACGTCGGCAAAAATTTCGTTCAAGCCGCCGTGTTCACTGCGCAGCATCTCCTGAATCTGCTCATCCGACAGGTTTTGCACCAAATGAATTGCCCAGTCGGTCAACCCGATCAGCATTTCTTTGGCTTGCTCACTGCCAGCAAAGGCATAAGCATCGTACAAGCCGGCGTAAATTTTATGAATATTGTAAAGTGGCACCCACTTCTTATTCAAACTGAAAGAACCCGCATCAATCTTGCCTTCCGAAATTTCTTTCCAGATGGCTTTTCCGCCGGGAACGCCCGACAAATAACCATCGCCGTTGGCATCCTGCGCACGCTTCAATTCCGACAACATGTAATCCATGCGGTCTTTCATGCGCTGGTCGCCGGTAGCGGCATACATTTTCGCCAGGGCCGACAAATAATGGCCGCCAATGTGGCCATCGAGTCCGGTATTTTCCCAGTTGCCGTAGTTTTCGGCTTTGGGTTGAAGACCTGCCTCTTTTAAATATGGAGCTAACAGCCGGTCCATATCCAAAGCCAGGATGTAGTCCATGTCGGTCATCATGGCCGTCCGGAACGGGCTGTCGAGCAAACGCACTTCCGATAAAGGAAATACCTCTACCGCCTGCTTCTGTTGGGCGAGCGCACACAGTGGCAACAAGCCTAAAAAGACGATTAATTTTCTAATTTTCATTTCGATTACTTGTTTTTCAGAATTAGTTCACCGGATCAATTCCTTTAAAAGTCGGCTTCACCTCCAGGATATTGCCATCGGCATCAAACTCCAGCTTGTCGATACAAACTTCGCGATGGAAACCGCCACGGCGTCCCATTTTCACGCCATTCGGGTAACTGAAGCGGTGATAAACCAGGTACCACTCATCTTTTCCAGGAATCTGAATGGCCGAATTATGGCCGGTTGCGAAAATGCCGGTTTCGTCGTCGCGCTGAATGACAATGTTGTTTTCGGGAATCGTCAATTTACCCAACGGCGAGTCCGATTTTGCCCAGCGCACTTTGTAATTCGGACTGCGGGTGTCGTCTTCCGACCAGAAGAAATAATAGCTTCCGTCGCGATAAATCACATACGAACCTTCGCGGAAAGTACCATCAATATTCATCTGTTTCAGCGCTTTCATATTGAGGGAGATCATGTCATCGTTTAATTCAGCTGCAGCCATGTAGCCATTTCCCCAGTACAGGTAGGTTTTGTTTGTTTTCGGGTCGGTAAACACATCGGGATCAATCTCCTGCCCGCGGTTCACACCAAGCGTTTTGAAGTCGATTAGTGCTTTTCCGCTGTCCGTGAAAGGACCTGTTGGATTGTCGGCTACAGCCACACCAATCTTTTGGGCAGCCGTGAAATAGTAGAAATATTTGTATTCGCCGTTAATCTTCTTTTCAACAATACACGGCGCCCAGGCATTGCGGTCGGCCCAGCTCACATCTTTGTGCAAGTCGAGAATGATCCCCTCATCGGTCCAGTCAACCAGGTTATCCGACGAGAACACTTTGAAATAATATCCCGACCAATTTTCAAATCCGTCGGTCGTTGGGTAGATGTAGTATTTACCTGTTTTTTCGGAATACAGAATATCAGGGTCGGCATAATAACCGTCCAGCACCGGGTTGTGATCCACCGAAGCCGATACGTTGTAAACTGCCTCCCCTTTGCCTTCAACCGTAATGGTGTACTCAACCGGGCTGTTGGTAAAATCCTGCGGCTCTTCCGGCGCCACCGTTACGCCCGGGAAAGATGTAAACTGCGGGTCGAAAGCTGCCAGATCCGTTCCCCGTTTTACAGGAAGATGAATGGTTTTGGCCTCACCTTTAACATCAATATTCAGCTTTTTCAATTGTGCAGAAGTCGCCTCGATCAACGGATCATCCAAGGTTCCCCATTTCGCAATCAGGCGTTTCAACTCTTTTCCGGTAATCGGCAACACCGTTCCGTGACGCGGGTGAAAGTTCATCGACACCTCTTGGTCAACAACCTCAAAATGCTGCAGATCGCTGCTTTTTGTGAACTGGTAACGCCCGCTGGTGTACACGTCGTACATCAAAACATAGTCATTCGAATTATTCAGTTTGAAAATGCCGGAGCCTTCCACTTTATTGGTTTCGCAATCCACGCGCTCGTCGCTCACCAACTGGTAGCCTTCCGTCAGCTTATCCGAAATTGCCAGCTTGATGCCCGGATTTCCGTCTTCAGCTTTGTGAAAGAGGTAGAATTTACCGTTGAACGGGATAATATCGCCGTCGATACAAGCCTTGGTATTGCTTTCAGTCGGTGGGAAATACAACTGCTTTGGCGCTTCCTCCAAACCGGTAAAATCCGGATTGGCATAGGCATAGTAGATAATATCCGGATTGTCGCCCTGCTTCATGGAAAAATAAACCATGTACTTGCCGGCAGCTTCATCATAAATGGTTTGCGGCGCCCAAACTCGATTGACATCGCTGAATTCATCGGGGAAAGCCTCGGGGATGTTCACCACCGAAGTCTCCCAGTTGATCAGGTCGATTGATTTCATCAGGATCATGGCGTAGTTATTCCAGCCCTGCTCGGTCACATACAAATCGGTAGCGACCATATAAAAGGATTTGCCGTCGGCACCGCGCAAAATATGCGGGTCGCGAACACCGCCGGAGGTGCTGATCTGCTTCGAATCCAGGATGGGTTGATTGTCATTCAGTGCCCGGTAATTGTAACCGTCGGTACTCACCGCAAAATGAATGGCTTCTTCGCCCGGTCCGTTTCCGGTGAAATAAGTGAACAGGTAGGCCGAAAGCTCATCGTCGGCTGACTTTGCCGGTTCGCATGAACTTAGGAACGCCACAAGAACGGCAAAAATGCCAATCCCTTTCAGTGAAAGATATTTCTGTTTTTTAGAAGTATTCATTGTCTCGTATTTCGTTGATTATGCCTCGTTTTAGTTTGCTTTCATCCGGATAACAGAAAATGAATAGGCCGGCAGGCTGTATTCAAAGTCCGAAGAAACCGCAATCGTCTTCGTTTCCGCCTTAGCGTGTTGGTCGGAAACCTCTCCTTCCAGAATGGTCAATTCAGCATCGCCCGCCACAATCGGCAGGTCGGCCAGATTGATTGTGGAATTCACCGCTACCGGCAGCAAGTTTGCCAGTTTCAGAATGTAATCGCCGGTTTTGGCGTCGCGAACGAGCGAAGTCACCACCCGCTTTTTCACATCCTGAGCCTTATCGCTCAAACTCAACTGAGAGCCAATGTATTCTTGACCGGAATTCTGCCCGAACATCTTTTGCACGTAGTAATCCGGTGTCAGGAACACTTCGGTGTTATTGAAATAAACCAAATCGGGGTTCCACTGCGTGTGACCATGTTTGGCCAACAAAGGCGCGTACGAAGTCATGTGCACCACGTCGGCATTTCGCTCCACATTAATCAGGTGCAGCGCGTCGCACAGTGCTGTCTCAGTCGTTAGTTTGCGACCGGGAATGTGCGTGGCATATTCACCCAAATACACTTTGGGTTTCGTGCGATCGTAACGATCGTAATAATCCTGATTATTCAAGTACCAGCCCGGTGGTTGGTAATAATGTTCGTCAACCAAAGGCACTTGCAACTTGGACGCAATTTCCCAGCCCACACGATAATCGGTTCCTTCCGAAAATGGTCCAACCGTACCAATCACTTCAATCTCGGGATGCTTTTCCTTGATGGCATTGAAGATCATCGTGAAACGCTCTTCAAAAATATCGTTGATCAAATCTTCGTTTCCAATACCCACATATTTCAGGTTGAAAGGTTCCGGATGACCAGCTTCGGCGCGCAGTTTTCCCAACCGGGAGTTTTTGTCGCCATTGGCCCATTCAATCAAATCGAGGATATCCTGCACATATTGGTCCATGTCGCACATCGGGATTCCCCCTTGCTGGCCGTGACCACCGGTCGACGAGTTCTGGCAGGGCACGCCGGCAGCAATAACCGGCAGCGGCTGGGCGCCAATATCTTCGCAAAACTGGAAATATTCGAAATAACCGAGTCCCATCGACTGGTGATAATTCCAGATATTGCGATCGCCCTTGCGGGTTTCCAGCGGACCAATGGTGTTTTTCCAACGGTAGATGTTATCCAAGCCGTCGCCATGCGAAACACAACCTCCGGGGAAACGCACAAAACGCGGATGCAAATCAGCAATGGTCTGAGCCAGGTCGGCGCGCAGTCCATTTTTGCGCCCCTTGAACGTCTTTTCCGGGAAAAGCGAAACCAGATCCAGGGCCACTTTCCCGGTGAACTGAGGGATGACCTGCAAATGCGCTTTGGCAACAGCCTCTTTAGCAGTCACGGTTAGCGTCAGTTTTTTCCAATCAGCTCCGACTGATTTGCTCATGCCTTCAGCGTAAATCGTTCCATTTTCGTCAACCAGACGCACCAACAGCTTTCCTTTGGCGCCATCCAGTCCTTTGGCAAATACCGAAAAGTCGTATTTATCGCCGGCATTCAAGGCGATACCATCGAAGCCTTCGTTCTGAAGCGCATCGCCAATTTTGGCAATCGTCAATACCGCATAGTGTTTCTGGTTCGGATGAACCGGCGCCACCGTGTCAATTGTAAAACCATCCTCTTGCCCGATGAACGTCCAAGCATAAGAACTGTTCCAATCCGGGTTTCTGTTTTTGGTATCTGCCGGCGTATATTCAAAACCGCGGTTTTGAACCAGCTCGGCATACAAACCACCATCGGCAGCGTAGTTGATATCTTCGAAAAAAACGCCGATAAGCATATCGCTAATCGCTTTTTTGTCTTCCGGAATCGCTGTGATTTCAGCATCCACTGGCTTTAAATTGGCAAAGCGGGTTGCATCATCCGTCAATCGCTCGGCGCGTTGCTGCTCGTGGTACTTGGTCAAATCATAAAATTGAATAGCCCCCTGCAGAAGCGACCAGGGAACTTTCGCGACCACGCCCAACTGTTTCTCACCGTCAATCATCACTTCTTCCCGAGCGTTCAAGCGGTCGCTTTCGCTTCCTTCAACGGTTTCAGTATAATTTTTGAAATCAGTCGTTGTCGTTTTGAAAACCTTTTGTTCGCCATCCTGATCGCTCAACCAGGTAACGAGATAATTATCCTCTGCCGGTTGATACGAAACTTCCGGCAACACAACATTGCCTTTGGTCATCACTTCCGGATACTCCTGCGGTTGCCAGGTAAATAAATCATCGGTTGCTGCGTGAGCAAATTGCCCTATCGTTTCGTTCAGGCTCCAGATCTGGTGCCAGCTTCCTTTTTGGTCCTGAAACAAGAAAGGCGTAATCATCCGCTTTTGCGGGCCCCATGTTCCGAAGTCACAAAACAGAAAGCGAAATTCCGGGCCAATGCCGGTCCAGTGTTTGCGGTCGACGCTCCAGGCATAATGCAGCCCGTTGTGCCCCTTATCTTTTAGTGTCGCGTACGAAAAAACGTAGGCTGAATCCGGTTCGTTAGCCCGCACCTGCGATCCCACAAGAATCGCAATAAACAGCATAATCGTTGCTTGTAATTTCATGGTTGAATCGCACTATTTAGTAAACAAGTTTATAAAGGGCACTGGCATGCGGTGCTAACTCAACACTGTACTCACCCGAAATCTGCCCGGAATCTTCTCCAGTCCACAGGTTCACCAGGCCACAATCGCTGATGTAGCCAAGCGTCGTCATATCGATGGTAATGGTTTGCGGCTCGTCGGCAATATTGAAGAGCGCCATGTATTTGTCGCCATTCGCCGGGTGTTCCGAAACAATGGCCACTTTGCCATCTTCTTTAAACAATTGGTGCACATTGGTGGCTTCAGCGTGCATCTTCAGCACCTCTTTATTGGTCAAAAGCGAAAGGGTGAAATCGTCGTTACTCGGCAGATCACCACCAAACATCAAGGGCGATTTGAAAATGGTAAACAAAGTCATCAGCGAGTATTGTTCATCTTTGGTCAAGCGGGTCATACGGTCGTTGCCACGCTCGCCGCGAATCGAAATACGTCCCAAAGGAATCATGTCGCAGTCGGGCCAGGTTCCCGGAGCGATATAAGGATACCATTTCTGGCAAATATCAATCAAGTGCGTAAAGTGAGGCCAGGTGTCCCAAACATCATCGACCATACGCCACATGTTGGCATGTTCTTTTACATGGTCGGCATCTTCAACCGGCGTTTCACCCGGCGAAGTACTCAGCACAATCGGGCGTCCGCACTGGTCGATCGCGTTTCGGATCAGTTCAATCTCGCCTTTATGGTACGGACGGGAAAGGTCGTCAACCTTTACAAAGTCAACACCCCATTCGGCGTACATATCGAAAATTGAATTGTAATATTCCTGCGCTCCCGGTTTGTCGGCAACAATCGTATAGTTGTCGCGCAACCACTGGCATTGCAGTTCGGTTGAATAAATTTGATCGGCCGTAATACCGTCAGCTCCCAGAATAGGCAGTTTGTTTTCAACGGCCACTTTCGGGATTCCGCGCATGATGTGGATACCGAATTTCAGACCTTTGGCGTGAATGTAGTCAGCCAATTCTTTGAAACCTTTCCCGTCGGCAGCCGAAGGGAAACGATTGACAGCCGGCTGGTAACGCCCGTATTCATCCATCACATAACGCGGGTCGGTTTGGTTGTAACCACCGGCTTTATCATTCTCCACAAACCAGCGGATATCCACCACGATGTATTCCCAGCCGTAGTCTTTCAGCTTTTCAGCCATATAATCGGCATTCGCCTTTACTTCGGCTTCTTCAACGGTCGGTCCGTAGCAGTCCCAGCTGTTCCAGCCCATTGGCGGGGTTTGTGCCCAGCTTTTAAATTCGCCCTTTGCAAAAGGTTCGGCTTTCTTTTTGGCGGGTTGGCAGGAGGCCAAAATCCCAAGCAAGAAAATCGCGGGAAGAAAATTCAGAAATCTCATTTTATTTGATCGTTTAAGTTTGAAATTATTCGTCTTTCGATTTTTAAAGGTAAAAAGTACGTTTTTTCTTTAAATTGTACAATCCCGAAGATGAACCCAAAAGCTGCAATCACGAACAAACCACCAACAAACAACTAGCTACATGCGAGTTACACTAAATATCCAAAAACATCCGATTTGCTTATTTAGGAAATTTCTAAACTCCTGGCAGCCAATTTTCAACAGCTTTAAGAATTGTATAAAACACAAGAAGCTTCAGTCCTTCAACCAACAAAAGACGGTCAAAAGCAAAGACGCATAAGGTGACCATTTCCCTTAATTGGAGTATTCGGGCTTTCAAAAAAACAGTGGAGGACATTAAAAACAGATCAGCAAAATGAAAAACTGAGCCTGGATTATAATGATATTCGACAAACGAAAAGGCAAGCAAAACAGCTCATACGGTTAAGCCTGATCAAAAATCACGAGCAATGAACATTCAACACAATTACACCTTGACAGAATCGATCTTTGCGCCATTTTCAAATTCCATTGGCCTTGCTGGAAAAAAGAGCTGTGCCGTTAATTGCTGTATGAAAACCATTTGAACGGGCTTTTCTGCAACAGAAAACATTCCATTCAAAAATATGACAGTTAGCCTCGAATAAACCTGCAAAAATCGTAGCCGGACAAAGCTTTTGAGCCCTCCATTCGCGCCCAAAAGAAAAATTAATCCTACTTTTAACGCTCAATCGGATCGTCTAACCAAGCTTGGATGATTGCTCACTAAAAAACCAGACACTATGTTTCTTCTGAAAACCCGTATTGCAATGCTGTGGTGCGCCATGGCTTTTTTTATGGCGGCTACGTCGGCTAATGGCCAAACCAGTAAAGTGAAAATGGCCTGCATTGGCAACAGCATTACCGCCGGGGTTTACGATCATGGTAAAAAAGACTTGCAGGTTTCGTACGCCACGCAATTCGGGAAGCTTATGACTGCAATTTACGGCGATACGCTCGAAATTTTAAACGCCGGTGTATCGGGGCGCATGATGACCAAGCATGGCACTCAGCCCATCTGGATTGAACCAGCCTTCAAGAAGGCTTTGGACTTTGCGCCCGACATCTGCCTAATTGCTCTGGGAACCAATGACTCGAAGCCGGTACTTTTCGATCTGGTTCAAAAGGAATTTTACAACGACTACCAGGCAATGATCGACACTTTCCGGTCTATCAATCCAAACGTTACGGTTGTGGTATGCCTGCCTCCCCCGATTTTTGAGGGACATACCTATTCGCCAACCAGCCCGCATAACGATACCCTACTGGTAAA
This sequence comes from Mangrovibacterium marinum, assembly GCF_003046625.1. Classification (GTDB taxonomy): domain Bacteria; phylum Bacteroidota; class Bacteroidia; order Bacteroidales; family Prolixibacteraceae; genus Mangrovibacterium; species Mangrovibacterium marinum. Next base: position 52,446 of record NZ_QAAD01000007.1, on the reverse strand, counting down.
TTACACCATTCCGCTAATCGATTCCATTGCCCGCAACAATCAGCTGACAGTCGTCGATTTTCACACTCCTTTTCAGGACAGCCTTCAATATTTCACCGATCACCTGCACCCGAGCATCGAGGGACATCAAAAAATGGGAAAGATTCTCTTCAATGTATTTCAAAAGGAAGACATCATCCGCAAAAGCTTACTGCAAAAGGATTCGATTGAAGCCGGGGAAACGAAAGTTACGAAGTAGTTTCACCGCTACCGCACGAACACCGCTACCGCGCGAATCCTTCGCGTGGTTTAGTTTATTTCGCCACACGATACAATCGTTCGGCAGCGGAGGGATAAACCTGGTGCTATCCTTTAACGTCTTTTTCCCAGACAATAAATTTTTCCGGGTGAAATAAGGATTCAACTTCCACTCGGAAGGCGGGGTAGGCGGGCAGCCCTCTCTGAACTTGTTTCGTGGTATCCGATCCAACACCAACATACATCTGCTTTAACTCGTTTGCCCGTGTTATTGCGGCATCGATAAACTGGTTGCGCTTTAAAGCTTTCATATATTGAAAAAGCAAACCCGGAACCGGCACAGCATATACATAGCCGGGTTGCACATTGGTACGATAGATGTTTTTAAATGCCTCGTCAGCCTCTGTTAATTTGCCGGCAAACACCGAAGCCATGGCCAGGTTGTACCAATCGTGCCGGTAATTCCCTAGCTGGCATGCTTTTTCGAGAAACGGAAGACTATCATCGTATTTCTTTCGTTTATACAGTGCTAAACCACCAATGAAATTTGCCCGGTAAGCAATTTCGTTATTGCGCGAATTCACCAAAGGCTGTGCAAGCTTAAGTGCCTGTTGGTATTTACCGCTGTTTAAGGCATACGTTGCTTTGTTTAACCGACGATTTTTAAATAGAATGAAAGGCATGTTTAAACATCATTTTATAAGAGAGCTCAAAAGTACCTTCTTTTAAGTCAAAAATGGAATTTCTTGCGCACTATCTATTTCCCCCGCTACCGCGGTAACGAAAGCAGCCGGTCGCCACACCTCAGCTGACCGGCATTTTACCCCGTCAGGAGGGCAAATTCGCATCCGCTTTACTCAAAACTCCACCTATCGGCACCAATCATCCACCTGTTTCTTTCGCAATTCAGCAATCTTTGTGCTGAAGTGCAAGTCGTACCCCCGCCTATCCGCAAAGGGTGAAAGCAAGGGTTGAAACCGACAATTGTTTCCGCCCGATTGATGCGCGGATTAAACAACCGGAGACTTGGCAAACAAACACAAACGAATTTTTATTTAGCAACAAACCAATGAAATCTCAAAAACTAAGCATTCTTGAAAAGATCGGTTATGGCTCGGGCGATGCCGCCGTCAATGTGGTCATCTCGTCCATGTTCCTGATCATTACTTACTTTTATACTGACATTTTCGGTATTAAACCAACCGATGTTGCCTTAATGTTTGGGCTGGTCCGCTTAATCGATGCCATCAGCGACCCCCTGATGGGAATCATCACTGATAAATACAAATCCGAAAAATGGGGGAGTTTCCGGCCTTACTTTCTTTATCTGTCGGTTCCGTTCGGCATCTCCGTTTTCCTGACCTTCACCACGCCCGACTTCGATTATGCCGGCAAGCTCATCTGGGCGTATGCCACCTATATCCTGGTTACCCTCATGTTTACCTCGGTTACCATTCCTTATATTTCGCTGATTGGTGTGCTCACCAACGATCCGCAGGAGCGGTTGGAGGCCAGTGGCTATCGGTTGTTTTTTGCCAAAGTGGCCGCCTTCGGGGTTTCTATCTTGGTGCCTATTATGGCCAAAAGCCTGGGCGCCGGCAATCTGGCCCGTGGTTACCAACTGGCCATGGGTGTGATGGCCTTAATGGGAACCCTGCTGTTCCTGTTTTGCTTTGTAACAACCAAAGAGCGCGTGGAGCATATCGTTGAAAAAACGCCTTACCTGAAGCAACTAAAGTATTTGGTTAAAAACGGGCAATGGATGTTGCTGGTTGGTTCGTGTTTGTCGGGAACCACAGGCTATGTTATCCGCGCGTCGGTAGCTATTTATTACGCCAAATATTACCTGGGAGGCGACGAGATTGTGCAGTCAACCTTTATGGGAACAGGTGTGGCCGCAGCCATTTTGGCCATGCCGCTTTCAACCTTAATTACCAAACGCTTTTGCAAGGTGAAACTCTTCTGGATTTCTCAGTTTGGCGTAGGCATCCTCAGTGCATTCATGTTCTTCCTGATTAAACCACAGCCCGACAGCATGATGCTGGCTTATGTGTTATACTTCATCCTATCGCTGGTAGTCGATGTTCATGCCCCGGTATTTTGGACGGCCATTGCCGAAGCGGTGGACTATGGACAGGCTCAAACCGGCGTTCGCGTTTCGGGACTGGCCTTCGGGGGCATTTCATTTGCTCAGAAAGCCGGAATGGGTATTGCCGGTGGCGTTGTTGGCTTGTTGCTGAGCGCCTTTAACTACACGGCACCAACCGAGGGCATTCCAAACCCGGTTCAATCCGACACGGCCCTTTTGGGCATTGCACTCATGCTCACGCTTATCCCTGCCGTCTTCCATGTTATTAACGGCTTGCTGATTAAGCAATACAAAATTACCGACGAATACTACGAAACTGTTATTAAAGCTCAAATACATATTTAATGAATACGACAGCAACAAATGCGCCGCTGGTCGAGCAACGCGCCGACCCGTTCGTTTACAAACATACTGACGGCTATTATTATTTCACCGGTTCGGTGCCGACTTATGACCGCATCGAGCTGCGCCGCTCGAAAACGCTGGCCGGGCTGAAGGATGCAGAGACCTTCGATGTATGGTTTAAGCACGAAACGGGGCCGATGAGCCGGCATATCTGGGCGCCCGAGATTCATTATCTGGACGGTAAATGGTATATTTATTTTGCCGCCAGCGAAGAAGAAGACATCTGGGCACTGCGCCCTTACGTGCTGGAATGCTCCGGGCAAGACCCGCTAAACGATGAATGGATCGAACTGGGACAAATGCAGGCTGCGGACGGCGACGAGAAGAGTTTTATCGATTTTTCGCTCGATGCAACCATCTTCGAGAATGGCGGCAAACGCTATTACTGCTGGGCCGAGAAAACCGGAGGACAATTTGCGGCTTCGAACCTGTATTTAGCCGAAATGGAATCGCCCGTTAAGTTGAAAACCGTTCAATTTATGCTGACAACCCCCGACTACGATTGGGAACGCATTGGCTTTTGGGTGAATGAAGGACCGGCCGTGATTAAAAATGCCGGCAAGATCTATATTAGCTTTTCGGCCAGCGCTACAGGCGCCTGTTATTGTATGGGCTTAATGGAAGCCGATGAAACAGCCGACCTGCTGGACCGTAATTCGTGGAAGAAATCGCGTTACCCGGTACTGGCCACCGACTACGACAAGAAAATATATGGCCCCGGACACAACTGTTTTACCATTGCCGAGGACGGCCGGACCCCCTTGTGCATTTACCATGCCCGCGACTACGAAAATGCCGTTGGCGACCCGGCAGTTGTGCCCCAAAGCGACACCCGCCCGCTGGAAGAAATCGTGGCAGATCCCTTATACGACCCTAACCGCCATGCACGCGTGCTAAAAGTGAAATTTGATGCCAACGGAAGACCTTTGTTCGAGTTTTATTGAGCTAGAATGCTACAATTCGAAATAATTTCTCAAGAGTGAAACAGGCAGGGCTGCGGCTTTGCCTGTTTTCTCTTTATATCGACTGCAAATTACTGCCTGAGAAACTCATTCTTCCGTCCCTTGAATCCTATCAGACCGGGTTCCAACAACCTGGATCCTTTCCTATTTCAATTTTCGCTCTGTCAACATGGCTTCCAACTCTTTTTTATCGTATTTCGAGTTATTCACCAACTTATAAACCAAAAATAAGGGGATCAAGGTTAAAAACCCGAAGCTATTCTTGAGGATACTGTAAACTATAATTCCGATCAGAAATCCAATTAATACGGCATTCGTTCGGGCAGCCGACTTCAATTTCTTCGCCTCTTGCAATAATTCCTGATCTGATAAGGCTGTTAGTTCCTTTTGTTTCATACTTGCTATAATCTTATTTCATTAGGCGGAAGAAGTAACCGCAACTGCCTTTATAATCCCAGGTTGGGCAAAATAAACGACTTGGTATTCGAATGCAGCCTGATCCATAAACCAGGATTGGCATTTAACTGCTCCAGAACTTCATCGGCATTGGTACTGAAGGTTGTGTTCAGCACATTGGCATAAGTTTGCACCTTCGCCGGAGCCGAATCGGCATCGACCACCGACTGCACAATCTTCTTTGCCTGCAAAATCGCAGCGGGCCCTAGCGTGAGAATGTATTCGGCCGAACGACACTCCTTTTCATCGGACTCGCTTACCTTGCTGCCACCCGCTTTAAACTTGCTGATGTGGTGCTCCAAAATACTGCTCGAAATCGGGATAATGCCGGCCAGATAGTGAAACTGTGCTCCCGAGAATGGTTTGATATAAGCCAGGTGCGACGCTGCATTTTCCTCCGGTCCGTGACCAATAAAAAAGATATCCAATCCTCCCAGTTCTTCCAGTTTTGTCAAGTAGTCAATCAGGGCTGACTCCAAATCCGGCGTATCGGTCCGCATGGGCGTAAAGCTTTTAATCTTTTCGAAAAAAGCATCGCCCAGGATGCGCTCAAAATCCCGAACAAAACTCAAACCGTTGCCCATAGCCATCGGGGCCAATGCATCCTGCGTGAACACGTTCAGACGGGCGAGGAGCTCATCCGCCTGGTTTGTTTTCGCTAACTCACCCAACAATCGGTGTAACTGCTGTGCACCTCGGCCACCCAACAGGGCAATATTGATATCACCTTCTTTGGCTGCCGCCGTTGCATAAAGTTCTTCCAGCATAGCCTGCCCTACTTCAGCTTCGGTAGCCAGTACCGTCGGCTCTATGCCATAATCGGTCAATTGAAAGGGCTGATCGCTGTTTTGAGACAACCACACCTTGCCATTATCATCGTATCGGGTGAATTTTGTGTTTGTAGCATTCATTGTTTTATCATCGTTTTTGGGTAGGCCGACACAAGCAGCCCTTGATTTTTAGACCGCTAAATTTACAGAATATCTGCAAAGGGCGAAAATTCGCGAAAGTGAGATCCGCTCTCGCTCGTCATGATCTGCAATCCTGACGACTTTAGCGGCGGATTTGTAATTCGCATAAAGGACAGATAAAACAGGAGTCCAAATCCCGAGCTAAATAGGATGGGATTGCAAATCTGATCCAGCGAAATGATTAAACGCGGTTAGAAACCGCGTCACGCCAAAAATAAAAAGAGCTCACATCGGGGATGCGAGCTCTTTTTCATTTCTTCTTCTTATTATCGCTTAATCGATCAATTCGCCGGTTACAAAAGCATCTTCACCACGGCCTTCAACCTTTATTAATTTCACTTTGTGGAAGGTGTTTTTGCTCAGTCCTTCCCCCTGAAAGTGAACCGGAATATAGTGCTCGCCATAACCATTGGCAATTCCGTTGTCGTCAATACCTTCAATTAAAACGGTTTGGGTTTTACCAATGAAGGAGTTCAGAAATTGATCGCGACAGTCCTCCGATGCTTCGCGCAGAATGGCCGAGCGTTCGGTCTTGATCTTTTCCGGAATATGATTGGGCATTCGCTCGGCGCGGGTGCCGCGACGAACTGAATATTTAAAGGTGTGCACATGGCCAAAGCCAAACTGCTTCACGGCCTCCACACTCTCGCGGAATTCCTCTTCGCTCTCGTCGGGAAAACCCACAATCATATCGCTTGTAAAGTTGAAATCGGGATATTCCGCTCGGAACAGATTCACCACATGCTCGAAGCGCGCATAATCGTACATGCGGCGCATGCGCAGCAGCACCTTGTCGGAACCACTTTGCAGGCACAGGTGCAGATGTGGTGTCATCTTCGGATGAGCAAACAACTTCACCATGTCGTCGCTAAAGCCATCGGGCTCGAGCGATGAAATACGAACGCGGAAATCACCCTCAACATTCAGAATGGCTTCCAGCACATCTTCAAAACGCTTGCCTTCCCAATCGTAGCGGCCAATGTTCACGCCGGTAATCACCAACTCCTTGAACCCATTGGCCAAGGTATCTTTTACATTCTCGATAATATCCGGAATGGGGCGGCTTGTGGCCCGTCCGCGAACCGACGGAATGATACAGAAAGTACAAAAGTTGTCGCAGCCATCCTGAATTTTAATGGCACTGCGGGTGTGCAAACTCTTATCCACCGCATGAAACTGAAATACATCGGCATGCAGTTTGGCAGGGTGCATCACCTCTCCGCCGAAGTGCGCATCCACCAAATTCAGAATCGATCCCTTGCGGTTGTTCTCCACCACATAAGTGATCTTCTCCTCGCCTTCGAGCTTTTCCTTGTAATTATTGGCCATACAGCCGGTTACCACAACCACCGAACCTTCGTTGTTCCGGGCTGCCTGACTGATGGTATTGCGCGACTTCTGATCGCTCTGGTTGGTTACCGTGCAGGTATTTACCACCACCACATCGGCCCGATCTTTAAAGTCGACGATCTCGTAACCCGCTTTGTCGAAGTCCGACACCAAAGCATCGGTTTCGTATTGGTTTAAGCGGCAACCGAGGGTTTTAAAAGCAATACGTTTTTTTGTTGAACTCATCTTCTATTTCACCGTTTCTTCCTGAAGTACCAATTCCCCACTCATCGAAAAATCTGCCGCTGAAGTAATCTTCACATCGACAATTTGTCCCATCAACTCCGGTGCTTTGCGATCCAAACGCACCTGAATCTTTCCTTCCGTCAAGCCCATGGAGTGGCCTGTTTTCCGGTCGGAGCCATTCACCAACAGGCGAACTGTTTTACCAACCATACTTTCGTTGTACTCGCGGGTATAAATTTTCATTACCTCCGACAAATCGTGGTAACGCTCTTTTTTCACATCCTGCGACACCTCATCGTCCCAACGGTAGCTGGCAGCTCCCGGGCGCGGCGAGTACATCGCAATGTAAGCCATATTAAATTTGAACTCGTGGAAAGCAGCCACGGTGTTCTGATACTCCTTGTCGCCCTCGCCAGTGAAACCAACAATAATGTCGGTAAACAAAGTCGCTGTTGGCAACAATTCGCGAATATCGTCCACAATGCCGCGGTATTTATCCATCGAGTGTTTTCGGTTCATCTTAATCAACACCTTCTCGTCGCCACTTTGCATGGGCAGGTGAATTTGTTTGGCCAAACAAGGATATTCGGCAATCACTTCGATCACCTCGCGGGTCATATCCTGCGGGTGTGGCGAGGTGAAATAAACCCAAAACTCCTCGCCCGAGGCCTTACCGTATTCACCAATCTGACGCAGCAGGTCGGCAAACGAAACTTCCTCGCCTTTCTTGTCCAGTCCGTACGAGTTCACATTTTGCCCCAGTAAGGTAATCGACTTATAGCCCTGGTTCACCAGGTGGCGAACTTCATCGACAATATCAGCCGACGGACGCGACACCTCGCGACCACGGGTATAGGGCACCGCACAATAGGTACAAAACTTATCGCAGCCATTCTGAATGGGCACAAAAGCTTCGTAGGTTGATTGATATTTGGGTTTGATCTGCCACAGGTCGACAATATGCTCATTCTTGGGCATCACCGGCTTGGGCTCTTCCATCTTCAGCGAATGCGCATTTACCACTCCGTAACTGCGGATCATATCCGGGAACTGGCTCAGTTCGCTCATCGGAAAAATGATGTCGAACTGTTTCAGCAATTTCTCCTTATCGGCAGCCAGCACACAGCCCGACAAAAAAGTGATCAGGTTGCGCTTATTCTTGGCTTTATTCCATTGGGCAATCTTGTTATACACCTTGTCGATGGGCTTTTGCCGCACCGAGCAGGCCAACATGCCTAACAAATTGGCTTCTTCCTCGTTATCCGTCCGCTGGTAGCCCATACTTTCCAACACCGCCGCAACGCGCTCGCTATCGGAAATATTCATCTGGCAGCCCAATGTAATTAAATGGTATTTCATTTGTAAAATTCCAGGTTTCAAATTCCAAAAATCCAAGAGCAGTAAAACTCAAGACTCGCGTCTCGTTACTCCCGACTCTTCTTAAAAATATACTTCACAATGAATCTGATCGCGATCGAAACCTTTGTTTTTCAGAATTTCTATCGCATCAAAAATCATGTTACTGTTTCCGCAAAGGTAGAACTGGGTGTTCTTTTCGAAAGTCGCATCAGCCAGATAAGTGGTTAACCGCCCGTGCACCTGGCCGCTTCTGTCGCCCGAAGTACACAGAATATGCCGATCGGCTGCATATTCCTGCTTATCGTAGGCTTCGCTGCCGTAGCGCACACCGTGAATCAAGGTATAATCCAGCTGCGGATGCGTGCGCACCATACTGCGGAAGGGCGCAATACCGGTACCGCTGGCAATAAACACAAACTTGTGATCGGCAATTTTCTTCTCGTCGATCCTAAATTTACCGAACGGACCACTCACCTCCACCAAATCGCCTACCTTTAGTTTGCTCAGTTTGGGTGAAAAGTAACCATCCTTCACTTCCTTCACCAATACTTCGAGGCATTCGTCGTTCTCGCCACTGTAAATCGAATACTCGCGACTTTGATAGTCGCCGTGAATACCCAACGAGACGTGCTGTCCCGCATGATATTTAAAACGACTGCGTGGCAAACGAATTGAAAATGCTTCTTCTGTTAGTTTTCTGACCTCCTGAACCTTGTAAAAGGTCTCATCCAATTGAATGTCTGGTTTAAACTCCATTGTCATGGCTCAATAATTTGGGCTGCAAAGATATTGATTTTTTCTAAAACGGACATAGCTATCTTATTCAAATTCTTTACAGTTGTTAATTGAGTACTAAACCGGTAAGGGGGCACATTGTTTCCGACAAATATTGTATTTTTAAAGAAAACCTTTCCATGAAAACTGCCATCCTGTATCTATCAACGCACGGCTGCACCATTAATGTGGCCCACCGCATAGCGGTAAAGCTGGGCGGAGAAGTCGATTTAATCAACCTCAAAAACAAGCCCCGTGTCCGCCTCGACGATTACGATCGGATCATCCTGGGAGGCTCCATCCATGCGGGGAAAATCCAGAAAGAACTTCGGAGCTTTTGCGAACGCAACCTGGACAAGCTTACCCAAAAAGAACTGGGACTGTATATCTGCTGCATGTACAAGGGCGTGCAAGCGGAAGTGCAACTGCGAAATGCCTTTCCCGAGGCCTTACACCGGCATGCCAAGGCCGAAGCGATTATGGGCGGAGCTTTTTATTTTGAAAAGATGAATTTTGTGGAACGTTTCCTGGTCAAAAAGATGACCGGCACAACCAAGACAACGGTTCGCATTAACCAGGATGCCATACGCCGGTTTAGCGACAAAATGAAACAGTCAACAATATCCGATCCCGATCGGGCTTAAAAGGCCAGGTAAAAATCGCTGGTCAACTGCCGGTACTGCTCGGTATAATCGCCGGTTTCGCGCTTGCGGATGTAGATGCTCTCTAAAAATGCCAATCCGCTTTCGGCCGACAACTCCACCAAAATACGATGAGCCGGCCGTGTTTCGTCGGGAAACACTTTAGCACAACGATTCACATACAGCTTAACATGACGCGCTGCTGCACGCAAACGTTCCTCCTGGTCGGCCGGCAAAATCAGGCTGATGCGCCCGCTGTCGCTCAACAGCGCTACTGCTTTAGCCAATAGTTCCTCGATGGACAAACAATCGGCATGGCGAGCCGTAGCTCGTTTGGCATCGCCCGACTTGGGTGTTTTCTGATGATCGAAAAAGGGCGGATTGGCGATGATGTGATCATACTTTTTGTCGGCGTCGAAATCCTGAAAAGCCGTTACAAACAAACGCAAACGTTCCGTCCAGAGCGATTGGTTGAAATTATCCCGGGCTTCGTGGGCTGCATCGGCCTCAATTTCCACCGCATCAACAAAAGCAGCAGTTCGCTGAGCCGCCATCAAGGCCAACAAACCCGTGCCGGTGCCCACATCCAGAATATGGCGTTCTGCATCCATCCTGGCCCAGGCTCCCAACAGCACCCCGTCGATGCCGACCTTCATGGCTGCCTTTTCCTGAACGATTTTAAATTGCTTAAACTGAAAAAAGTTATTTCGTCCCATTTTCGATCCTTCAAATCAATAATTTTTCGCCCTCTTCTGCTCTGCCACGGGCAGCAAGAGCTTCATCGGCGGTAAATTTAACAATTCTGACACATTTGCCCAGCACCTTAAAGAACAACACAAACTCTCGCTATCAAGCCGTTATGCAAGGCTTGTTATTCAAACTTTAATTAACAATGTTCGGCAACCGATTTTTTACCAGCTTTTATTTGCTGATTACGAGTATTTCCTACTTTTGCCCCCCGAAAAATTGAACGCAGCGGCGTTTCATTCGAAATCATGTTATGAAGAAAAGAGATTACTATATTCTGGCATTTTTAGCTTGCTTGGTTGTTTACGCCATGCTTAACCGTCGTTCCTTCGCCGAAAGCAATGCTCAACAACCCAACAAACTTGAATCTCAAAATGCAGCAAACAGCGCTGCTTCTCCCGATTCGTTGCAAACCATACCTTTAAAAGTCAATAAAGCCGAGATCTAAGGAATCGCCCTCTTCGACTACGATCAGCTTCCGGACAACCTGGCCGCATCCGAACTTTGCCCCCAAAGCGCAATAGCTTTTCGCATTTCTTCGTTGGAGTGCCCATGATCGATGGCCGGAATCTGACGACCTTATTCATTGGTCTGAATGTCCTTCCCGCCGCAATATCCAACAAGGCAACAACCATAATAGCACCCCCATTCAACTTTCATCCTTCGAACAGCATCAACCAATCGTAATCTACCTTTTACCGGCTCCCGAATCCCGATTTTCCGGACTGCTAATCGCTCTGCAATACGCTAAATAAAATTAAAACATTCTCTTATCTGCTCTGCAATTTCAATGCAACACTTCTGCAACATTTTGTTAAAATACAATTTACACAAAAACACCACCTCCCTTCAAATCATATCACCTACGCTTTCAATAAATTAGACTCAATCACTTAATATTACGATAATACAAACCGAGACTGCTTAATGATTTCCTAATAAACACCAAAAGCACCAATGGTCACTAAAACACCAATTTAAAGTCGCGACTACCAAACAAAGCTTTAGCAATTCGCTAACAAAAGGCTAACATCCCCTGCCCCGACAGCCCCCTACTTTTGCGCTCATCATAACCAAAATACATCACAATGAACTGGAAATTTCTTTTTCTGATTTTCTTTTTTTCGTTAAGTATAAATCAGACTATTTTTGCAACAACCGAAAACGATGAGGACATACCTAGCAACTACGGCATTATAACCGGCCGCGTTCTGGATCAGGATAAATTACCTTTACCCGGCGCCACCATTTTCATTAAAAGCCTTAACCAAGGCGTTGTTTCCGATGTAAACGGTTTTTACCGGTTCGTCAAGCTCCCGGCCGGCACTTTTGAACTTACTGTTAGCTACATTGGCTTCACCGAAACAGCGGAAAAGGTTCCTGTTGAAATCGGTAAAACCAGCACCATGAACTTCTACCTGAAGGCCGGCATCGACCTGAATGAAGTTGTTGTCAACGGATCGTTACAAGGCCAGTCCAAAGCATTAAACCAACAGAAAAACAATATCAATATTACAAATGTGATCTCAGCCGATCAGGTTGGTCGTTTCCCGGATGCCAATGTTGGCGATGCCTTGAAACGGATTCCCGGAATCAGCGTGCAGTACGACATGGGCGAAGCTCGCTTCGGCTCAATCCGCGGAGCCTCTCCCGAATACAACTCCGTAACTGTTGACGGAGACCGTATTCCCTCGGCCGAAGCGGAGACGCGTGCCATTCAGCTCGACCTCATCCCCTCGGACATGGTGCAGAGCATTGAAGTAAACAAAGTAGTCACATCGGATATGGATGCCGATGCGATTGGCGGATCGGTAAATCTGGTCACCAAATCGAATCCCTACGCCCGACGCATCAGCGGAACAATCGGAACAAGCTACAGTATGCTCTCGGAGGAAGCAACCGAAAACATCTCGCTCTTGTATGCCGACCGCTTCTTCAACAACAAACTGGGGATGACGCTGGCCGGATCGCGTCAGAACAACAAACTGGGCGCCGACGACCTGGAAGCAGAATGGGATCAGAGCGACAATGGCCTAATTATGACCGAACTGCAAGTGCGCACTTACTGGGTACAACGCTTGCGTCAGAGCTATTCGGCAGCCTTCGACTATGCATTCAATCCCTCTCACAAGATTGAAGCAAAAGTAATGTACAATCACCGCAACGACTGGGAAAACCGGTTCCGCGTTGTATACAAAGATTTAGACGAAGCCGGGGACTCCAAAATTGAGCGTGAAGTAAAAGCCGGCACCAACAAAAATGCCCGTCTGGAAGATCAACGTACCTGGCACATCGCCCTGAAAGGAGATCACCAACTGGGAGCACTCGAAGCTAAATGGCAAGCGTCCTATTCGAAGGCCAATGAAGACCGTCCCAACGAACGCTATCTGAACTTCGTTTATAAACATGTTGACATTGACCAAGACTTAACAGATACCGAAAAACCACAGGTGCTTGTCAACAATGCTGATGCGCGCGATTTCAATCCCAACTGGGCATTTGATGAGCTGAGCGAAGAACATCAGTACACCGAAGATATTGATAAGGCATTTAAAGTTGATTTCAAATTGCCGCTGGCCGAAAGCAGCAAATCGAACGTATTGCGTTTTGGCGCCAAGTATAAAGGCAAATCGAAGTTGCGCGACAACGACTTCTACGCCTACGAGCCAACCGATGAAGATGCTTTTGTAGCCGCGGCTGTAGCCAATACCAAAATGCAAACCAAGAGCGACTACCGCGCCGGTGATTACGTTGCCGGAACTTTTGTTACCAAAGGTTTTGTTGCGGACTTGAATCTGAATAACTCATCCTCGTTCGACAAAGATCAGGATCCGGAAGAATTAGCCGGGAACTTCGATGCCAGCGAGGATGTGACAGCCGGCTACATCCGTTACGACCGAAGCTTCGGCAATATGGATCTGGTTGCCGGCCTTCGCCTGGAGAATACCCACTTAAAATACGAAGGTTACGCCATCACCCTGAATGAGGACGGCGACTTTGAGAGCTTGGATAAAACGCCCCGGGTAAAAAGCAGTTATACCAACATCCTGCCCTCACTGATGTTTAAATATCAATTCAGCAAAAACACACAAATCAAGTTTGGCTGGACCAACACCATTGCTCGTCCCCGTTACTTTGATCTGGTTCCGGCTGTTGAAACAAACCGTGAGGATAACGAACTGAACATCGGCAACCCCGGGTTAGATCCAACAACATCGATGAACTTCGACCTGATGTTTGAACACTATTACAGCTCGGTTGGAATGTTCTCGGCCGGCGTTTTCTTCAAGGATATCAACGACTTCATTGTTGATCGCAGCCAGGAAGACTACAGCTATCTGAACAACATCTGGGATAAATTCACCCAGCCCATCAATGCGGGCGATGCGAACTTGTACGGCCTGGAAGCGTCCTTCCAGCGTCAGTTCGACTTTCTGCCGGGTTTCCTCAAACAAATGGGGTTCTACACCAATTACACCTATACCAAATCAACGGTTAACAACTTCCAAATTGAAGGACATAACGAAGACGATGTAACACTTCCGGGAACACCCGAAAATACCTTTAACGCCTCCGTATACTACGAGGGGCCGAAGCTTTCGGCCCGTGTTTCGTTTAACTACGCCAGCGATTTCATCGACGAATTTGGCAGCGAAGCTTTTGAAGATCGCTATTACGACAAGGTAAGCCACCTGGATGTGAACGCCAGCTATGCATTCAACAAGAAACTCCGCCTCTATGCCGAAGCAAATAACATCCTGGATCAACCCCTGCGCTACTATCAGGGTGAATCGAAATACACCATGCAAGCCGAATACTACGATCTGCGGTTTAATGTAGGCCTGAAATTCGATTTCTAATTAAACAGCCCGAAATGTCTGTCCGTTTTGGGGGGCAGGCATTTTCAATCCTCCATTTAATAACTATATTTTATTGCTGAAAACACAACACCATGAAACCATTTGTATTAACATACCAACTGCTTGGCCTGGCAACAGTGCTCACAATCAGCTTTTCGTGCCAGCGAGCCAGCGAAGGTTCGGCCGAAAAAGCAAAAAAAATTACACTCACAACAACCGCCCTTTTCGAAACCACACCAATGCCTCAACCGGTTAGCGAAGATGCTGCCGACGACCCGGCAATTTGGGTGAACCCCAACGATTCAACGGATGCCTGCATCATTGGGACCGACAAAAAAGGAGGCCTGGCCGTTTATAACCTGCAAGGCGCACAACTGCACTATTACCCCGACGGCAACATGAATAATGTGGATGTTCGTTCCGGTTTTGTACTGAATAGGGACACCATCGACCTGGTTTGCGCAACGAACCGAAGCAGCCAAAGCCTTTCGATATATAAAATTAGCGCGGGTGGGCAGCTGACCAACATCGCTGCCCGTTTGATTCACACAACAATGAAGGGCGAAGTTTATGGTTTTGCCTTGTACAAAAGCCCTTCGAGCCAAACCATTTTTGCTTATATGAATAGTAAAGAAGGCGAAGTTGAACAATGGGAACTGTTTGCTTCGGGCACCATGATCGACGCCAAACCAGTGCGCAGCTTCAACCTAAATACACAGGTTGAAGGCATGATTGCCGACGACCAAAACGGGCTGCTTTTCGTGGGCGCCGAAAACGATGGTATCTGGAAATTTGATGCCGAACCCGATGCGAGCACGAAAGGCACAAAACTGGCTCAATCGAGCGAGGCGGACAATGAGAATATTGCCTACGACCTTGAAGGCCTATCGATTTACTACCTGCCGGACGGACAAGGCTATCTGCTGGCTTCGAGCCAAGGCAATTACAGCTATGCAGTTTACGAGCGGAAAGCACCACACAACTACCTGGGCAGTTTCCGCATTACCGATGGCAAGGTGGACGGCGTTGAAGAAACCGACGGTATTGACCTGTTCAGCACCTACCTGAATGCGGACTTCAAGCATGGCCTGCTGGTTGTACAGGATGGCTACAACAACGAAGAAGGCAAAGCTGCTGCACAAAATTTCAAACTGATTCCTTGGGAAAACGTTGCTGATTTGTTATCATTGAAACGAAATTAAAAACGCTTAAGAAAGGAATGCTAAAAGCGGCAAAAAACCTTAGGGTCGATTGCCGCTTTTTCCTTGTTCCGGCGATGGCCTAATGACCGGTATAACTTGTTGTTGTTTTCATCTTCATCGGAATTTCCATTCCCTCGGGCATCTGATCGTTACCGGCGATTGTTGCTTTCCCGTCAATCGTTTGTTCTGCCGTACCGGCCATCACCCAGCCGGTCTTTTTATCAATCTTCAGGTGCGAGCTCATGCTCCCGGTCATTTCAAACGACATGGCCATGCCATTGCTTTCGACCGTTGCTCCCAACTCAGGAGTTGACAAGCTGCCTTGTCCCGACACCAGGTAGTAGTCGCCCTGCTCGCCATCGTACGTATAGGTCATAGCCAGATTCATGGCCATACCGGCATCCAGCTTCAGCTCCGAGCTCCAGCTTTCGCCAACGGCCACAGGCTTGGCCGGAAAGATGGTGAGCATACTGCCCATATTGCCGCGAAAGGCATTCTCGCCGTAACTATCGCCTAGCTGCTTCTGAAGCTGTTGCTTTTGAGCCTCAGGTAAATCGCCCAAGGCATCGATCGCCTCATTCATCAACACATCCAGGTCTTTCACGCCGAGCACTTCTCCTTTTTTACTCAAAACCAGCTGAAAGCTTTTGTCGGTCATTTTTGCCAGCATGCCCGACAACGGATCTGCCGCCTCGGGAGTTTCCGAGCTAAAAGTTTTCTCCATCTGCGGCATCTTCATTTTCATCACCATCGATGTATATTGCACATCGAGCTTGTAGCCGGCGGCCGACTCCTCCAACACCTTAAAGGACATAGCAGCGACAACCTCCAGGTCGATCTGGATGTCCTGTCCCATCATTTCCTGACTTATTGTGCCAACCGACACCGATTGGGTGGTGTAGCTGTGACCAACCTCCAGATTCAGCCCGAGTTCAGTTTTTTGGGCTTGAGCAAGCTGCAAACCAACCAGGCAGACCAATACGCAAAGTAGATTTTTCATTTTTTCTGAGAATTAGTGATTGAATTCGTGATTTTTGCCAGGCTCCATAAATAGTGATAACCATTTGCAGCAGACTAACAGTCAACTAATTTAACGATAATTCAAACACAAACAATAAGGGGGCAGACAAATTTTTGCCAAAGAAGAAAGGAGAGCTTCTGAAACTACAAGGAAGGCACCAGCAAGTTTAAAGCCTGTGGCTGAACGGTGATCTTTGCCGGCAATTGCAGTTGATAAACATCTCCGTCGGCATGAAAATATGGCTGAGAGAGCGATCGGATCTCGACTTCGCGCACCTTGCAGGTTTCCACATAACGTGCCTTGTCGATCCAGTTTCCGAACAAAGCGACGGCCAAAACCGGAGCATACCACACCGGGAACGGTTTAATCATGGTCACATTCAAAAGGCCATCTTCCAACTCAGCCGAGGGTGCAATAAAAGCATCATTACCGTACTGATTGGCATTGGCAATGGTTACCGTAAAGTACCGTCCCTGGTAGGCTTTGCCATCCAGAGCGAACTGTGCCTCAACACCCTTGAATCGAAAAAACGACTTGGCCACATAGTGCACATAACCTTTCAGTCCCCGCTTTTCGCTTCCATCGAAATGATGAGCGATCAGGGCATCGAAGCCAAAGCCACAGGTGCAGAAGAAGTTATGATTGCCAATTTTCCCCACGTCAATTGCTTTTGCTTTCCCCCATTCCAGGTAGTCGCCAATCCGGTCAATCTTATTGGGAATTTTCAGCATGCGTGCCAGGCCATTGCCCGAGCCTCGGGGGATGTGCGCCATCTGTTGGTCGGTTCCGACCAGCGCGGAGGCTGCTTCGTTAAATGTTCCGTCGCCCCCCACCGACACAATGATGCCCGTTTGCTGCCCCAGCAGTTTCTTCACCAACTCGGTAGCATGACCTGCTCGTTTGGTTTTTTGGCTGTCGAAAGCAATGCCGCGTTGATTCAACACCGCCTTCAGCGCCTTAAAATACCGAACGTTATTTTTAGGTCCGGCAACCGGATTGACAATAAACTGATAAGTTCGCTTCATGTCTTCTAACTACTCTTGAAGATGTCCGTCGTGCAAATACTGCACATAAGCTTTTGCAAAATGCATCAGCGAATCGACCTTCGCCGGAGCATTATTATAGAAGAAATCCTGCTTTCCGGTATTCGTATTCAAAAACCAACCGGCCTCGGGAGCCATAAATCCCCAGCCCTGCCCGTTGAAATAGAAAGCATAATTATTGTCCGTCAGAAAGTCTTTCGAAAGTAAGTCCTTTTTATGGTGTAATCCAAGCTGTTTGAGCAACATTGGAGCCAGATCGTTCTGATTTCCGAAACGATCGGACAGGAGATGTTGTTTCACCACCCCGCCGACGAGAATGAGCGGAATGCGGTAGCTGCCCGGCTCGGTAATGTTGGTTGGCCCGGGCTCCAGCGAGGTATGGTCGGCAGTAATCACCACCAGACTATGCTCCCAAAGGCTTGTTTGTTTCAGCGAATCGATAAATACCCCCAGGCAGCTGTCGGCATACGACACCACATTGAGGTACTTGTTTGCTGTATTATTGGTTGGAAATTTCCGGTAACCTTCAATATCGAAAGGCTCGTGACTGCTAATGTTATAAACCATGCTGAAGAAGGGTTCTTTCTCCTGCTTCAGGTCGTCGAACATCCGGGCATAAAGAAACTCATCGGGCACGCCCCATTTTTGTTTCAGGCCGGTTTCGAGCGGGAAGTCTGATTTCGAAATAATTTTGTCAATCCCCGACTGAATCATCACCGCCCGGGTGTTGTAAAAGTTAACATCGCCACCATAATAAAACGACATATTGTACCCTTGGCTGGCCAGGTATTTCGGGAAATAGTCGAGCTTACTCATTTTATCGGGAAAGGCCAGCACCGTGGTACGGCTCATATCGGAGGGGCGACCACCAATTAAGGCCGACATACCCTTGTCGGATCGACGCCCGGTGGCAAAGAACGATTTAAAAGCGATGCCCTCACGACAAAATTCATTCAGCCGGGGAGTGACCTCGGGCAGTCCGCCCAACGGTTCAATCACTTTATTGGAGAAGCTCTCCAGAAACACCAGGATGATATTGGTTGGCTTCCCGGCAACAGGCTGAATAATCTGCGGCGCCTCAACATTCATCTTATCATCGGCTTCCAAAATGGCCGTTGCTTCCTCGTCGGACATATAATGCACTTCAACCTGAGCCTTCTTATTCTTCAGCACATCGTGCATAAAGTTCCAGAAGTAGTTATAGGCAAATTGATTGGCTTCGAGGCTATTGCTAAAATACACATTACTGTGGTTCATCGGCGCACGGTCCAACCCTCCGCGAATGGGAATTATCAGCGCTGCCGTCAGGAACAGCATGACCGGAATCGCCCACCATTTCAGGTGCATAGCAGCCAGCTTTTCGCCCGACAGCCACCAGTTATAAGCCTTGAAGGCCAGCCATACAATGACCACGGTCATCAGCGGAAAAAGGATTAGCTGCCACCAGGCCATGGAGGCATAAATTCCACCGGGAGTTTCCAGGTACATTAAAAACTGGGCATTCAGGCGGGTTCCCCAAGCCGGATAAAGGCCGGCATCGGTTAAGCCCAGCACGGTTAAAAAAGCCAGGGCCAGCAAGGTATAATATTTCAAAAGCTGCGTACTGAACCGACTGCCTGCCACAAAGCCCAGGCTGAAAATTAGCCCGGGAATCATACTGAAGTAGCCGGCGACCGACAAATCCATGACAATACCATGGGTGAAGATTCCCCAGAAGTCGGCAGCCGGCAAATTGGCCACCTGCGGATAATTATAAACAACAAAAAGAACTTTGAAGGCTGTGAGAAACAACAGCCAGAACAAATAGTATTTCAGGAACGAAAGGATAACTTTCTTCATCTGCTTTTACGGATTAATATACGACCCGCAAAATTAAAAAATAAATCAGGCTATTTAATCGATTTGTAATTCTTAACATATCGAAAACCATTTCAGAAGATCCTGCCAGGGTTAAAAAAATCCTAGTCCGGATCGGCAGGTTCCTGCGGAAAGGCCCCCAAGCCAAATAGTGCAAAGTCGTATTTAATCGGGTCGTTCGGGTCGAATTGGCACAGGCGATTACTCACTTCCAGCACCGCTTTCCAGTCATCCTGTTTGCGCTCCAGCAAGCCCAGCTGGCGGGCTTGTTTGCTGGTGTGCACATCCAGCGGCAGCAAAAGCGCCGACATGGGAATGTCCTTCCAAATACCAAAGTCCACCCCGGCATCATCCCGGCGCACCATCCAGCGCAGGTACATATTCAAACGTTTGGCCGAAGCATTTTTATCGATGTTGGCAACATGCTTTTGGGTGCGGCTCTCCCCTGCCACTTCAAAAAACACCTTGCGAAAATAGCGCAAAGCACCTGCAACCGACTCGTCCTTTCGAAATCCGTTGGTAAAAACCGCTTCCAGCCCGCCGTGATTCTCGTAAATATTCTTCAACGATCGCAAAAAGTACCGGCAATCCACCCCATTAAATGTGCGATGCTTGAACCCCTCGAAATGCAGCCATTCATCTTCCGACGTATTTAAAAGAAAGGCATACGGATCATGATCCATCGCCTCCATCAGCCATTTTCCGTTTTTAATGATCGTTGCCCGCTGCCCCCAGGCGATGGTTGCGGCCAGGAAACCGGCCAGCTCAATATTCTCCTTTTGCGCAAACTGCCGCGGAATCTGTATCGGATCAGTCTCAATAAAATCCGGACAGTTATATTGCCGCGTCTTTTCTTCCAGCAGGTCGAAGATTTCGGCATCGCTTAAACGAGGAGCAGGGAAATGGTCATTCATGGTCATCTATTGTCATTTATCGTCAATCGGGAAAGAAGCGTTCTACTTGCATTCGCGAACACCGGGGAATAGCTTTACTTTTGACTTTTGACTTTTGCCTTGTCTAACAGAACAGCACCGGAAAAGTTGCAGTTCAACCAACTACTTCAATTCTATTTTAAGTGCCCTGTAGATAACCTCATATTCGTCAAACTTTTATATTTTTGCAGCCTCAAATAAATTCAATCGAAATACACAATTAATAGATACGATGGAGATTCCTAGCAAGTATAATCCGGCCGAAGTTGAAGACAAATGGTATAAGTATTGGATGGATCAGCGTTTTTTCCACTCTGTTCCCGACGAACGCGAACCATACACGATTGTTATTCCGCCGCCAAACGTAACCGGCGTGCTGCACATGGGGCACATGCTTAACAATACCATTCAGGACATCCTGACCCGTCGTGCACGGATGTTGGGCAAAAATGCCTGCTGGGTGCCGGGAACCGACCACGCTTCCATTGCCACCGAAGCCAAAGTGGTTGCCAAACTGAAAGACGAAGGAATCTCGAAAACCGACCTGACTCGTGAAGAGTTTTTGGAACACGCCTGGGAATGGACCCACAAACATGGTGGCATCATCCTGGAGCAGTTGAAAAAACTGGGCGCTTCGTGCGACTGGGACCGCACTTGTTTCACCATGGACGAAAAGCGCAGCGAATCGGTTATTAAAGTATTTGTCGACCTGTATAAAAAAGACCTGATTTACCGCGGTGTTCGCATGGTAAACTGGGATCCGGCGGCCAAAACAGCGCTGTCGGACGAGGAAGTGATTTACAAGGAGCAAACCGGCAAACTGTATTACCTGAAATACAAGGTAGAGGGTGAGGACGATTTTGCGGTTGTGGCAACAACCCGTCCTGAGACGATTTTTGGAGACGTGGCCGTTTGTGTAAACCCCAATGATGAAAAAACTGCGCGTTTTCGCGGAAAGAAATTAATTGTTCCGATTGTAAACCGCGTAGTTCCGGTTATCGAGGACGAGTACGTGGATATGGAATTCGGTACCGGTTGTTTGAAAGTTACCCCCGCTCACGATGTGAATGACTATATGTTGGGTGAAAAATACCAACTCGAAAGTATCGACATTTTCAACGACAACGGTACATTGAATGAGCACGGCCTTCATTACGACGGCAAAGACCGCTTTGATGTACGGAAAGAAATTGAGCAGGAATTGCTCGACAAGGACCTGATGGAAAAAACCGAAGCCTACACCAATAACGTAGGCTGCTCGGAGCGTACCGGCGTGCCGATCGAGCCAAAGCTTTCAACCCAATGGTTCCTGAAAATGGAAGACCTGGCGAAACCTGCTTTGAGCGCCGTAATGGACGACATCATCAAATTTGTTCCCGAGAAATTCAAAAACACCTACCGCCACTGGATGGAGAACGTTCGCGACTGGAACATCTCGCGCCAATTGTGGTGGGGACACCAGATTCCGGCTTACTACTTGCCCAACGGCACCTTCGTTGTTGCCGAGACCGCAGAAAAAGCGCTGGAACTGGCACAGGAAAAACAACCGGAGCTGAAACTGGAAGATTTGCGTCAGGACGAAGATTGCCTGGACACCTGGTTCTCAAGCTGGTTGTGGCCAATCTCCGTTTTCGATGGTATCAACAATCCCGAAAATAAAGAAATTCAATATTATTACCCGACCAACGACCTGGTTACCGGACCGGATATTATTTTCTTCTGGGTGGCCCGAATGATCGTTTCGGGTTACGAGTACCGCCAGGAGCCTTGCTTCAAGAACGTGTACTTTACCGGTATTGTGCGCGACAAGTTGGGCCGCAAAATGTCGAAGCAGCTGGGTAACTCGCCCGATCCGCTCGACCTGATTGCCAACTACGGCGCCGACGGTGTTCGTGTGGGCATGATGCTTTGCTCGCCTGCCGGTGGCGATTTGCTGTTCGACGAAAGCCTGCCGCAACAAGGCGCCGGTTTCGTAACCAAGCTATGGAACTCGTTCCGCCTGATTAAAGGATGGGACGTTGACCAAACGATCCCTCAACCGGAACATTCAAAAATTGCCATCGAATGGTTCCGTCAGAAGTTCAGCCAGATTGTGGAACAAACAGACAGCCACTTCGACAAGTTCCGCATTTCGGATGCGCTGATGAATGCCTACACGGCTGTTCGCGACGAGTTCTCAGGCTGGTTGCTCGAGCTGGTAAAACCGGCTTACCAACAACCGATCGACGGAAAAACTTACGCCGAATTGATTGACATCTTCGACGAGGTGTTGCGTTTCATCCATCCGTTTATGCCATTCGTGAGCGAAGAAATCTGGCAATACCTGAAGGAACGGAAAGAAGGCGAAAGTATCATGATCAGCAGCTGGCCGAAATCAACTGGTTACGACGCTGCTTTCCTGCAAAAGTTCGAAGATGCCAAAGATGTTATTTCCGGCATCCGCAACATCCGCACAAAAAACAACATTGCCAACAAGGATAGCCTTGAACTGGCCGTAATGCCGGGCGACAAAGGATACAATGCTGAATTGAATGCCGTGGTGAGCAAGTTGGGGAACCTTTCAGCTTATACCGAAGTGAGCGAAGAAGTCGGCGGAGCCGGTTCGTTCCTGGTCAAGTCATCAACTTTTTTCATTCCGCTGGGCGAGCTGGTGGATGTAGAAGAAGAACTGAAAAAGCTGGAAGAAGAGCTGAAATATACCAAAGGCTTCCTGAAATCGGTGATGGGCAAACTAAGCAACGAACGTTTCGTGAGCGGTGCTCCCGAAGCCGTTGTGGCGAAAGAACGCGCCAAACAAGCCGATGCCGAGGCCAAAATCAAAGTTCTGGAAGAACAAATTGCGAAGCTGAAATAAGACATAACCCTTCCGATATTATTCAAAGCCTTCTGCCATGCGGAAGGCTTTTTTCGTTTTCAACATCACAAAAACGCTAAAAACTACGTATTTTTGATTCGGATATAATTTAACCATATCATGCTCATAAACCCAAACCCACTAGTCCAGTACCTGCAAAAACCGGCTCACGAATTCACCAAAGATGATCTGATTCGTTACATCGAGGAACGACAAATTGAAATGGTAAACTTCCGCTACACTGCCGAAGACGGAAAGCTGAAAACCATCAACTTCATGGTCACCAGCTTCGAACAACTGGATATGCTCCTCTCCTCCGGCGAGCGAGTCGATGGCAGCAGCATCTTCTCATTTTTACCGGCCAACCACAGCGACCTGTACCTGATACCGCGCTATAAAACGGCCTTTCATAATCCGTTTTCAACGATCCCCTCGCTCGAGATCCTCTGCTCGTTTTACGGCCCCGATGGGGAGCCTTTGCAAAGCTCTCCGGTATATATCCTGCAAAAAGCCCGCAACCAGTTTCACAAATCAACCGGAATGACCATTAAGATGATGGCCGAGCTGGAATACTATGTAATTAGCGATATTGACAAACAGACGGTGATTGCCGAAAACGGCTACCAAAGCGGCGAGCCCTATTCCGCTCACGAAAAGCTTCGCGTTGAGGCGTTGAAACTGATTGCCAGATGCGGCGGAAAAGTTCGTTTTGGGCATGCCGAAACCGGAAACTTCATCCATAACCGGAAATTATACGAGCAACACGAAATTGAATTTTCCGTCAGCGATCCGGAAGATGCTGCCGACCAACTGGCCGTCGCCAAATGGATCCTGCGAATGCTGGGACTGAAATATCAGGTGAACGTCACCTTCATCCCCAAAATTGCGCTAAACCAACCGGGCAGCGGCCTGCACATTCATTTTCTGGTTGAACACGCCGGCAAAAACATACTCATGGATCAGCAAATGCTAACCACCACCAGCCTGAAAATGATTGGTGGACTGCTGAAGCTGGCTCCGGCAGTTTGTGCCTTTGCCAATCCAACACCGGTGTCGTACCTGCGCCTGATGGAAGGCCAGCAAACGCCCAACCAAATTTGCTGGGGCATGCAAAACCGGTCGACCCTGATCCGTGTGCCGCTGGGCTGGAACCGCCCCGAATCGCTCTCGGCGCATGCCAATCACCAGCCCGAGACCTCGGTGGACTTATCGTCGCGGCAAACCCTCGAGTACCGCGGCGCCGACGGATCGGCCAACCCCTATCTGCTTTCCGCAGCCCTGATCATGAGCATCCTCGATGGTCTGTTAAGCAGCGAATCGATCAAAAACGCGGACGAACTAAAAACCGACACCAACCTGTTTGAACAAGCCGATGCCCAGCCCTTCGCCTTTCTGCCCTCCTCGTGCGCCGAGGCTGCCAACAAGTTGGAACACTTCCGCGCCGAGTTCGAAACCGACCAGGTGTTCCCTCCAACGGTCATCGATCATTGTATCCATCGCCTTCGTTCGTTCAACGATCGGGAGCTCATCAACAATATTAAAACATACGGCGAAAACCAGGACTTCTCAAGCCTGGTTGACAGTTATCTTCATTTTATGTAATCACCCAAAACATACAAAATAACAGATATGACTTTAATAAAATCTATTTCCGGCATCCGCGGCACCATTGGCGGAAAACCCGGAGAAGGTCTTTCGCCACTCGACGTGGTGAAATTTACGGCTTCTTACGCCACGTGGCTGCAAGGCGTTTCCGGCGAGAAGAAATGTAAAGTAGTAGTGGGCCGCGATGCCCGTATCAGTGGCGAAATGGTGAATGCCCTGGTTTGTGCCACCCTGTCGGGAATGGGAATCGACGTGGTGAACCTGGGCCTGGCAACGACCCCAACAACCGAGATTGCCGTAACAGGCGAGCAAGCCGACGGCGGGATCATCCTGACAGCCAGCCACAACCCCAAACAATGGAATGCACTGAAACTTCTGAACGCAAAGGGTGAATTCATTTCTGCAGCCGACGGAGCTACCATTTTAAAATATGCCGAAGAGGAGAGCTTCTCGTTTGCCGACGTTGACGATTTGGGCTGCATGATTGAAAAAGACTACACCGCAGAACATGTTCGTCAGGTTCTGGCGTTGGACCTGGTTGATGTGGAAGCAGTCAAAGCAGCCAACTTCTCGGTTGCCTTTGATGCCGTGAACTCGGTGGGTGGAATCGCCATTCCGGCTTTGCTGGAAGCCTTGGGCGTGAAAAACATTGTGTCCATCAACGAAGAACCGACCGGACTGTTTGCACACGTTCCCGAGCCACTCCCTGAAAACCTGATTGAGACCTGTGCCATTGTGAAGGAAAAACAGGTTGATGTATGCTTCGTCGTAGACCCTGACGTGGATCGCTTGTCTATCATCAGCGAAGACGGCAGCATGTTCAATGAGGAATATACACTCGTGGCTGTGGCCGATTACGTGCTTTCGCAAACCCCGGGCAATACGGTGTCGAACATGTCCTCATCCCGGGCATTGCGGGTGATCACCGGGAAACATGGTGGCAGTTACACCGCATCAGCCGTTGGCGAAGTGAATGTTGTTACCGCTATGAAGGCAACAAATGCGGTGATCGGTGGGGAAGGAAACGGCGGAGTCATCTATCCGGCCAGCCACAACGGCCGCGATGCCCTGGTTGGCATTGCCCTGTTCCTGACACAACTGGCAAAATCGGGTTTGAAATGTTCAGAACTGCGCAAAACGTACCCCGACTACTTCATTTCGAAAAATAAAATTGAACTGACTCCCGAGATTAATGTCGACCTGATTTTATCGAAAATAGAGCAACTATATGCGAAAGAACAAGTGAGTACCGTCGACGGTGTAAAAATCGATTTTGCCGACGAGTGGGTGCATCTGCGCAAATCCAATACCGAACCAATCATTCGCATCTATGCCGAATCGACCTCGCCCGACAAAGCCGAGCAATTAGCAAAAAGATTAATCTCCGACATCAAAAACCAACTGTAACAGGCAAATTGGCAGCCGTCGTTTTCATTTTTACAGCAATGTGCAACTTTTGTGCAACAAGTTGACAGAAGAACGGCATCGGGGTGTATAAAAGAAAGTTAAAAAGGATGGCCAAACCACAAAAGATTTTATCTTTGTTAGCCTATTTAGAAATTCAAATACCAAAATATTTACGTTATGAAAGTTACTGTAGTCGGTGCTGGTGCGGTTGGTGCAAGTTGCGCTGAATATATTGCGATTAAGGATTTTGCAGACGAAGTTGTATTAATCGACATCAAAGAAGGCTTTGCTGAAGGAAAAGCCATGGACCTGATGCAAACAGCATCGTTAAATGGTTTTGACACCAAAGTTACCGGCACTACAAACGATTATTCGAAAACAGCTGGTAGCGATGTAGCAGTGATCACCAGCGGTATTCCTCGTAAACCGGGTATGACTCGTGAAGAGTTGATCGGGATCAATGCCGGAATTGTGAAAACAGTTTCCGAAAACCTGATCAAATACTCGCCAAACGTTATTTTGATTGTTGTTAGTAACCCCATGGACACCATGGCTTACCTGGCTCACAAAGCCACAGGCCTGCCTAAAAACCGCATTATCGGTATGGGTGGTGCTCTGGACAGCGCTCGCTTCAAATATCGTATTGCCGAAGCGTTGGATTGTCCCCAATCAGATGTATCGGCCATGGTTATCGGTGCTCACTCCGACACGGGCATGGTTCCGTTGATTGAAAAAGCAGTTCGCAACAGCGTACCTGTTTCCGAATTCCTTTCAGCCGAAAAAATGGCAGAAGTTGTGGAAGCGACAAAAGTGGGCGGTGCAACCCTGACCAAGTTACTGGGAACAAGTGCCTGGTATGCTCCGGGAGCAGCCGTATCGGAGCTGGTTCGTGCAATTGCACTCGACTCTCAAAAAATGTTCCCTTGCTCGGCTTTGCTGGATGGCGAATATGGCCAATCGGACATTTCGTTGGGCGTACCTTGTGTGTTGGGTAAAAACGGAATTGAAAAAATCGTTGAAATCGAGCTTTCTGATGCTGAAAAAGCAAAATTTGCTGAAAGTGCAGAAGCTGTGAAAAAAGTAAACGGCTTGTTGTAGGTCGAACGAATTAATTTCACCATACTGAAAATGCCATTGCCCACGCAGTGGCATTTTCTTTTTCCATTCATTCGCAGCGCTCAGCCAACCCCCGGGGAATCCAAAAATCCAACTATCTTTAGCCTTTCAAACAAGGATGAAAGCTGATTGAATGAAAAAACTGTTCCGCAAAACCATTGAGCTACCGCTGGAAATTGTCGAACTGGAAGAGCACAACTTCCACCTGATGCTGAAAAGCCGCCTGTGGAACGGCGACCAAGCCTGGTGGATTGTCGACACCGGAGCCTCCAAAACCGTCTTCGACTGCAACCAGGAGCAATACTTCAGCCTGGTGCAAAGTACATCGCGCCAAAAGTACCAAAGTGCGGGCATCAACGAAGGGATGGTCGATACCAAAGTGGGCAACATCGCCAAAATTCAATTCGGACAGGTGAAAATCAGAAACCTGAAAGTTGCCCTGATCGACCTGAAACACGTCAACGAGATTTACCAGCGCTACCACAACAAACAAGTGGCCGGCCTGTTGGGGAGTGATGTACTGGCCAACTACGGATGCCAAATCGACTATCTGGCCAAATCCATTCGCTTTCAAACCAAACCTATTTTGCGATAGCCAAAAAATCTGTTTTAAAATAGATTGACCAGGCATACTGTTTTCCTAAAAATGAATATATTTGCCAGCTGTTGAATAAAATTTTGAGAGGGTAATCCCTGCTAAACACAAAACCGATCCGATGAAAGTCAGAAAATACATGAACCGCAAAACCGTTTACCGCCTGCTGCTCGGCTTGGCTGTGGTTTTGTCGGCCGTATTGTTTGACGCTTACCATCAAGGCTCAACAATTGAAAAAAGCCCGCTAAGCCATTCTGAATCATCGCAAAATATTATTTCAACACCCGAGTTCTGTGTTAACCCGGCCAGCACATTCCGCTTAATCCACGGCGCCGACAAGCTTTTCTCGGGCTTGGTGTTTGCCGGAACACGCAGCGACCTTTTAGCCGAATGGCACAACAACCGCTCATTCCATTTCCTGAAAGCCGAATCGCTAAATCGGGAGGTCTACTTCCTGTTATCGGCTCATTTTATGAAATTTAACTGTTGTCACCACAGCAACCCCGACGACAGTTCCGCTTCCGCTTAACTTCGCTTTTCCCTGCCGCCTCAATTCAGGCTTGGGAGAATTACGCCTTTTTCACATCTCGACGAAAATTCATTTTAAAAACGATAGATTTTAAATTTACAACAAATGCAAAACAAAGGATTAATCAGAATTTTTGCCATTTTACTGGCTCTGGTTTGTGCCTACCAGCTTGCTTTTACCTATGTCGCCCGCAAGGTCGAAAAGGATGCCCGCGAGTATGCACAGGGAGACAACATGAAGGAACTCGTTTACCTCGACTCTGTTTCCGGCACAACCGTTTACAACTTTCTGGGCTTAAAACACTACACCTACAAGGATGTAAAAGCGCTTGAAATGAACCTGGGTCTTGACCTGAAAGGCGGGATGAACGTAACCCTCGAGGTTTCCGTGGCCGACCTGATCAAGTCGTTGTCAAACTACAGCAGCGACACCACCTTCAATGCAGCGCTGGCGCGTGCCAAAGCCATGCAACGCAATAGCCAGGAAGATTTCGTGACCCTGTTCGGCAAGGCCTTCGAGGATATTGACCCGAATGCACAACTGGCAGCAATCTTCAGTACCTGGGAGTTGAAGGACAAAGTGAAAACCACGTCATCAAACGCTGACGTGATGAAGGTAATCCGCACCGAAACCAATGCGGCAATTGACAATGCCTTCCAGATTATCCGTTCACGTATCGACCGTTTTGGTGTTGCTCAGCCCAACATCCAGAAACTGCAAACGCCGGGACGTATCCTGGTTGAATTGCCGGGTGTTGACAATCCCGAGCGTGTGCGTAAGTTGTTGCAAGGAACTGCCAAACTGGAGTTCTGGGAAACTTACGACAACCGCAACAACGAAATCTACCCGGTGTTGATGCAAATCAACGAAATCGTCAAAGAAGTTCAGTCGCTGGATGGAGACACGGCGAAAACCGAAGCCGCAGCAACAGATGCTGAAACTGCGGAAGCTACCGACAACAGCCTTCTGCAGGAAATGGAAAGCTCGGCCGACTCGGCTGCAGTTGACCAAATGGCTGACTTCAAAAAACAATATCCACTGTTTGCCGTGCTGCAACCTGCAACAACGCCCGACGGACAGATGTACCCCGGACCAATTGCCGGTACAGCGCACTTTAAAGACACGGCAGCCGTTGATGCCTATTTGAATATGCCTCAAGTGAAGTCGGTCATTCCACGAAGCATGAAATTTATGTGGACTTCCAAACCGATTGACGAGGGTGGCAACTATTTCCGCTTAATCGCGATTAAAGTAACAGGCCGCGACGGCCGCGCTCCACTGGATGGCGACGTGATTGTTGATGCCCGTCAGGACTACGAACAGTTTGGCAGCCGCCCCGAAGTATCGATGACCATGAACAGCGAAGGCGCGAAAACATGGGCTCGTATGACTAAAGATAACGTGGGTAAATCAATTGCTATCGTACTGGATGGATTTGTACGCTCCTACCCGACCGTAAACGGCGAAATTACCGGCGGTCGCTCAAGCATCACCGGACTGGAATCGGTGGAAGAAGCAAAAGACTTGGCAAACATTCTGAAATCGGGTAAAATGCCGGCTCCGGCGCACATTATCCAGGAAGAAATCGTTGGACCTTCATTGGGTCAGGAAGCCATTAACAGCGGCTTGTGGTCGTTTGTAATTGCCTTTGCGCTGGTATTGGCTTATATGTTGTTCTTTTACAGCAAAAAAGCCGGTTTGGCCGCCAACATCGCGCTGATCGCCAACTTGTTCTTCATCATCGGGGTACTGGCCTCAATTGGTGCGGTATTAACATTGCCCGGTATTGCCGGTATCGTATTGACAATTGGTATGTCGGTGGATGCCAACGTGCTGATTTACGAACGGATCCAGGAAGAAATCAAATCGGGTAAAGGCTTAAAACTGGCCATCACCGACGGTTATAAAAACGCCTACTCGGCAATCATCGACGGCCAGGTTACAACCTTGCTAACCGGTATCGTGCTGTACCTGTTCGGTTCAGGTCCGATCAAAGGTTTCGCAACAACTCTGATTATCGGTATCTTCACCTCGTTGTTCTCAGCCATCTTCCTGACTCGCTTAACCTTCGAACGTCAATTAACAAAAGGTAAGAACATCACCTTCACCTCGAAAATGACCGACAACTGGTTACGTAACGCGAAGATTAAATTCCTGGAAAAACGGAAAATCGCTTACATCATTTCAGGTATTTTAATCGTAATCTCGCTGCTGTCAATCTTTACACGAGGCTTCAACTACGGTATCGACTTCAAAGGGGGACGTACTTATGTTGTTCGTTTCGATGAAGACGTGAAAGTAGCCGAAGTTGGTAAAGCCCTGGCGGCTGTTTACGGCGAAGCTCCTGAAGTGAAAACCTTTGGTGGCAACAACCAGGTAAAAATCACCACCGAATACAAAATCGACGAATTATCGACTGAAGTTGACGAAGAAGTTGATGAGTTGATGTTGAAAGGTCTGCAACAAGGTGGTTTCATCGAGAGCAATGTTAACATGGCTCAGTTTGACTCGGAATACCGCATGAGCTCACAGAAAGTTGGTCCGACTATCTCCGATGACATCAAGAAAGACGCTTTGATTGCAATCGGCTTCTCACTGTTGATCATCTTCCTGTACATCCTGCTTCGTTTCCGCAACTGGCAGTTTGGCTTGGGTGCCCTGATCGCTCTGGCGCACGATACCATCATCACCCTTGGTTTCTTCTCACTGCTGCATGGCTTCCTGCCATTCTCACTGGAAATTGACCAGGCATTCATCGCCGCAATCCTGACGGTTGTGGGTTACTCCATTAACGATACCGTGGTAGTGTTCGACCGCATCCGTGAGTTCTTCCAAATTCACCCGAAACGTTCTGAGGAAGTGAATATGAACGAAGCCATGAACTCAACGCTTCGCCGGACCTTCAGTACTTCGTTAAGTACATTCGTGGTAATCCTGGCCATCTTCCTGTTTGGTGGTACTTCAATCCAAGGCTTCACATTCGCCCTGTTGATTGGTGTTGCGGTCGGTACTTACTCCTCTATTTTTGTGGCAACACCGGTGGTATACGATACTTACCAACGTGTTGAAAAATCGAAAGAAAAGAAAGCTGTGAAGTAATTCCCAGCAATCTGCAACATACTGAAAGCCTCCGGTACCCCCGGGGGCTTTTTCGTTTGTTACAGTCGGTGCACCTCTGCGGATGAGTAGCACTTCCTGATCTTCAAACAAGACAATAAACCGACCGGAGCGCTAAGAACTGATAAATTGAAGAACAGATGAAGCTATGGACATTCAGCTTTAAGGAGGTATGAACTTAAGCACTCACGAACTCATAAAGCAGAATATCGATTGCTCCGGATCAAACCAAGGAAGTCGTAAAACTGTTTGTATATTTGCCTAAAATTTTGATGCATGACCACTTCATTGTTATTTATTAGCGGCGGCGAAATTGTCGTTGTTTTTCTGGTTGCCCTTTTATTTTTCGGATCGAAAGCGATCCCCGACATTGCTAAAACACTGGGTAAGGGATTGCGCGAATTCAAAAAAGCAACAAACGAAATTCAACGCGAGCTGGAAAGCAACACCAGCGATTTCAAACGCAACGTGCAGGATATTCAGTCGACGGTAAAACAGGAAACCTCCCGAATATCCGACGACATCCAGGAGGTATCCACCAACATGAGAGAACGAGGCGAAAAGCTCAGCCAAACAATTGAAGAGGATATCGATAAAAAATAAGCCCATCCATGATTAGTCTGATTTTATACACCGTAGCCATGCTGCTATGCTTTGTGCTGCTGGCCAGCATCGTCGATAAATTTTTTGTGGTTTCCCTCGACCGCATTTCGCACGATTGGAAATTGTCGTCGGACGCGGCAGGCGCAACCTTAATGGCCGTGGGTTCCAGCGCTCCCGAGTTGTTTGTAGCGCTTTTTGCTGTTATAAAACCCGGCGATCACGATGCTATTGGTATTGGCAGCATTGTTGGCAGTGCCCTGTTTAACCTGCTGGCCATTGGCGGTATTGTTGCCCTGGTGCGCAAATCCTCGCTCACCTGGCAACCCATGATTCGCGACATTGCCTTTTATTTCATTGCCGTAGTACTGCTTCTGTGGGGAATTATCGATGGTAACTTTAGCCTGATCGACTCGCTATTGTTCCTCGCCTTGTACGCGATTTATGTATTTGCCGTTGTACGGTGGCGACGCTGGCTCCCGTATACCGACAATGGCAAAGACGCCGATAACAAGGAGGACGAAGATGAAAAGCCAAACCTGATCGACCGTATGCTAAGCTTTTGTTTTCCAAAGCCGGAACATTACTACTGGATCTTTTTCATCTCCATCGTACTGATTGCCGGAATGAGCTGGGTACTGGTTGAAGCAGCCATCCATATTTCACATACCCTGAACATCCCCGAGACCATTATCGCCCTGACCGTTTTAGCTGCCGGAACCTCGATTCCGGATTTAATATCATCGTTGATTGTGGCCAAACAAGGACGAGGCGACATGGCAATCAGCAATGCCATTGGCTCCAACATTTTCGACATCCTGGTGGGGCTGGGCCTACCTTTCCTGATTGCCATTCTGGCAAGCGGCGAGGGGATTCCTGCCGGCGGACAAAATCTCACGGGCTCATCATTAATTTTGTTTGCCTCCTTAATCGCCTTTGCCGTGTTACTGCTGATAAAACGATGGAAAATAAACTGGGTAACCGGAGTGATCCTGCTTGCTCTTTACATCGCCTATTTAGCGCGCGAAATTATTTTGCTTTAACTATCTTTAGGCAAACAAACACATCAGCCCTTGATTTACGCAAAAAACATCACGAAAACATTTGGCGACTTACAGGTACTCAAAGGCATTGACCTGGAAATCCCTACCGGCAAGCTCTACTCAATTGTTGGCCCCAGCGGTGCCGGAAAAACAACGCTGCTCCAGATTCTGGGAACATTAAGCAATCCCGACTCGGGTGAACTGCTGATAAAAGATGAATCGGTTTTCAAATTAGGCGAAAAACAACTGGCCGCCTTCCGCAACCGGGAAATCGGCTTCGTGTTTCAGTTTCACTACCTGCTCCCCGAGTTTAATGCCTTGGAGAATGTCTGTTTGCCTGCCCTTATTGCCAAAAAAGGGAAAAAAGAAACCGAAGAGCGCGCCAAAGAATTACTCGACTTTTTGGGGCTTTCACAACGACTCACCCACAAACCCTCGGAACTCTCAGGTGGTGAACGCCAGCGTGTGGCTGTTGCGCGGGCGCTGATCAATAAACCCGCGGTAATCATGGCCGACGAGCCATCGGGTAACCTCGACAGCAAAAACCGCGACGACCTGCACGATTTATTCTTCAAACTACGCGACGAATTTAATCAAACACTGGTCATTGTTACCCACGACGAAAACTTTGCCCGCCAGTCCGACCGGATTATTCGTATGCGCGATGGGCGAATTGAAGAATAACCGATCTTACGAATACAACTTATGCGTGATTGAGAATTGCTGGATTTGATGTTAAGATATCAATATCCGAAGATTTATAATCGCGGTCGTTCGTACAAAGAACAAAGCTATTCTCTTGGCAAATAGATAAGATGGCCTTATCCATAATATCCAATTGCTCTACTTTTAAAAACGACAAAATATCTGCTTCGGTGAACATCTTACCTACAACCGTAAAACAACTTAGAATACTGGTTTCCACAATAAGATAGATATCAGCAAGAGCACGCTCTCCTTCCTCAGAATCCCTGTATGCTTTGTAGTTTAATGTTGCTTTATTAGCACCACTAATCGCTAAATACTTTTCATATTCCACACGATGTATTCGGTTGATAACTTCCGAAATAACCAGAAAATCGACGTATAACTCATTACTTTGACGTAGTAATTGTCCAAAAACTGCAGAATAATTTGACTCCCAGCGATAAAGACCTGTGGGCCAAAAGATGTAAATTAAAACATTGGCGTCAAAAAATACCGGACGACCGGAAATTGAATTAACCCGTGATAGAGAATAACGCCCGGCCATAATTAATCATCTAAAATGTCTTTTATACTCCGTTCCATTGCCTCAGGATCTTTGTAATACAGTTTTGCCGTATCAACAACCCGCTTCAGAGAAACCAAGCCACTTTGCGTCATATTTTCAACCGACAGATTCTCTTTTACCTCTTGTTCGGGATAATCCTTGTACAACTGACCAACAGCAGTGTTAAGAAAAGCAGTGGTGAGCATATCAACATTCAAAAACGAAAGGACAACCTTTCTTTTCTCTTGAAAGGCTTTGCGGATCAACTCGTAAACCTTTTGCCCGTCATTTGCTTCAACGCAAAAGGGACTACCTACAATGTTTACAATATTCAATTTTGTTCTTTCCATGTCGTTAAAATATGTCGTCTGCACTTAATTCAGTTCGCATCACATACGAACTACTGTCGTCTGTTCGGAACTGCAAATTTACAATTGTCCCTGGAAAACAACCATTAAACAATGAAGTTTGTTCGCCTACCCGCGAATACTCATAAAAGCCGTCATTACTGACAATCTGCATTTTCCCTTTGTTCTTTCGTACAAATTCCTTTAACAAAGCCAGGCCAATACCTCCCGAAACTCCAACTTTTGTGGTGTTCTTATCTTGTGTTGCCCATTTGATAGCCTGCGTTGCTGTCAGATTCGTCCCAAACCGACGATTGACTTTCTCCTTAAATCCAATTCCGGTATCAACAATCGTAAACTCGATCTTACTTTTGGCCGGGAAAAACTGACCGCAAGTATAAATGGAATCCGTTTCACTGTGAATCTGTGCATTGACAAAAATCTCATAGATCGCTTCCGCAACTTTATCTTTCACCAAATCCGACATCTCCGGTAACTCAGTCCTCCCCAGCAACTCTTCGACCACATAGTTATTAAAGTATTTCCCGTCGGTGGGCTTTAGTTTTAAGAAACGAATCGTGGTGTGATAACTATCTAGCCTATGCGGATAACCAAAATAAGCCAGGAAATCATTTTTCAACAGAATTGCCTCGGTGTCAGGCTTAATGTAATCGAAATTGATGCTATTCATATTTTGCTGAAAACGATCTAATATAGCGCCTAGCGCAGCACTCATGTTGGCGGCAAACCAATTTCGTAGCTCCAGGTGGATATCCTCAAACCGATCCTCTTTATGCTGATTGTACAAATCGATCAGCTGCTGGTAACTCTCGAGCGTATTGTTAATATTCCAAAGTGTGTTCATAGACTTAGTACAAGATAGCAACTTTTATGGTGCTTGTACAACACAACCATCTATTTACCGTCGCGAATCTCGGGCGAATGTTCACTTCTAAGTTTTATTGCGAAAACATCCGCATCTCTAACATCCGCTATCGCCGGCCAAACAAAAAGCCCCACCCAAACGGCGAGGCTCTCCAAGTCATAAATCGTATCAATTACAAGAAGGTATCCACATCAGCTAACGCCATATCGAAAGCTTCGGCAACGCCGGGATATACAATTTCCCCGGCAACCACGTTCAGCCCTTTTTTCAGGGGGACACTATCTTTACAAGCTTTCTGCCAACCTTTGTTGGCTAGCTGAATGGCATACGGCAGAGTAGCGTTTGTCAAGGCCAGGGTTGAAGTACGCGGTACAGCTCCGGGCATATTTGCAACCGAATAGTGAATCACATCGTCGATCACATAAGTGGGGGCATCGTGCGTTGTAGGTTTGGTTGTTTCGAAACAACCGCCCTGGTCAACGGCCACATCAACCAACACGGTTCCGGGACGCATACTGCAAAGCATATCACGTGTAACTAACTTCGGTGCTTTAGCTCCCGGAATCAACACGGCACCAATGATGACATCGTGTGTTTGAACCATCTCGCGAATGTTATATTCGTTACTCATCATGGTTTTCACATTAGCCGGCATTATGTCGTCGAGGTAACGCAAGCGTTTCAGGTTGACATCCATAATGGTTGTATCGGCTCCCAAGCCGGCAGCCATTTTGGCCGCCTCGGTACCAACAATACCACCGCCGATAATCAGCACTTTGGCCGGCGGAACACCTGCTACACCCCCCAGCAAAACCCCGTAACCACCGTAGGTTTTCTCCAGGTATTTTGCACCTTCCTGAATCGACATCCGACCGGCGACCTCCGACATGGGCACCAACAACGGCAAGGAGTGATCGTCGAGCTCAACGGTTTCATAAGCCAAGCAAACAGCTTCACGCTCCATCATCGCTTTCAGAAGCGGTTCGCACGAGGCAAAATGAAAATAGGTGTACAAGATCTGCCCTTTCCTGATCAAATTATATTCAGGTTCGATCGGTTCTTTTACTTTGATAATCATCTCGGCAATTGCGTATACCTGCTCAATTGTCGGTAACATTTGCGCGCCAACGGCCAGGTAGGCTTCGTCGGCAAATCCGCTCCCGGTACCGGCAGTTTCCTGTACATACACTTTATGCCCGTTTTTGATTAACTCGGCAACGCCTGCGGGTGTTAAAGCCACCCGGTTCTCGTTATTCTTAATTTCTTTAGGTACTCCAATAATCATATCGCATCCTTTTTTAATAATCCTCCTTCAAATTTAGGACATTAGCAACGTGTAAAACATGACAAAACGCAAAAAAATGCGCAGTCCGTACCAACACTTACCGCCCCTTTTTAGAAGATACGGCAACCGGGCAATTGACGCTAATAATTCCGAAGAATTAAATCTTTTACAATTTCAAATTTGTCGCGACCGACTGATTTCAATTTAAATTTGATAATTGTATATTTGCCCTCCTTGATAAATACTTAAGAATAATATGCCTACAACGTCGATTCGGGGAAATAAAATGCCTGATTCACCGATCAGGAAGTTGGTTCCCCTGGCTAACCAAGCCAAGCAACGAGGAATACATGTGTATCACTTAAACATTGGTCAACCTGACCTTCCCACTCCTCAGCGAGCGTTGGATGCGATTCGGAGCATTGACCGAAAAATACTGGAGTACAGCCCAAGTGAAGGAATTTTATCGCTTCGCCAAAAGCTGGCTGCCTATTATCATAAATTCAAAATCAATGTCGATGTTGAA
This sequence comes from Mangrovibacterium marinum, assembly GCF_003046625.1. Taxonomy (GTDB): domain Bacteria; phylum Bacteroidota; class Bacteroidia; order Bacteroidales; family Prolixibacteraceae; genus Mangrovibacterium; species Mangrovibacterium marinum. The sequence continues at coordinate 15,153 of NZ_QAAD01000007.1, read as the reverse complement.
GACATCATTGTGACCGCCGGCGGTAGCGAGGCTGTTACCTTTGCCTTTATGTCGTGCCTGGATCCGGGAGATGAAATTATTGTTCCTGAACCGGCTTATGCCAACTACGAAGCGTTCGCCATTGTTGCCGGAGCAGTCATCAAATCAATTCCCTCGAAAATTGAAGAAGGTTTCGCCTTACCTCCGATCGAAGAATTTGAGAAACTGATCAGCCCCAAAACCAAGGGGATCATGATCTGCAACCCCAATAACCCGACAGGTTACCTGTACACCCAATCGGAGATGAATGCCATCCGCGACTTGGTGAAAAAGTACGACCTGTATTTGTTTTCCGACGAGGTTTACCGCGAATTTTGTTACACCGGTGCGCCTTACATCTCAGCCTTTCACCTGGAAGGTATTGAGCAGAACGTCATCCTGATCGACTCGGTATCGAAACGCTACAGCGAATGCGGCATCCGCATCGGAGCGCTGATTTCGAAAAACGCAGAGGTGCGCCGCAACGTGATGAAGTTTTGCCAGGCTCGCCTGAGTCCGCCATTGATCGGCCAAATTGCCGCCGAAGCTTCTCTGGAAGAAACCGACAACTACCTGATGGCCTCGTACAACGAATATGTTGAGCGCCGCAAGTTTTTGATTGACGGCCTAAACCGCATTGATGGTGTGTACTCGCCCATTCCCATGGGAGCGTTTTACACCGTTGCCCAACTTCCGGTTGACGACTCGGATAAATTTTGCGCCTGGCTGCTCGAAGAGTTCAATTACGAAGGCGAGACCATTTTTATGGCTCCGGCAACGGGCTTCTACACCACCCCGGGCTATGGCACCAACGAAGTACGTATTGCCTACGTGCTAAAGAAAAAAGATCTGGCCAAAGCGCTGATCATTCTGGAGAAAGCGCTCGAAGCATATCCCGGAACGGTTTACAAACACAACCATTAAGCCATCGATTGTCGACTTACCGGATAATACGATCTCAACAACGAATTTCAGACAGAAAGGCTTCACTACGGTGAGGCCTTTTCTATTGCGGCTCTTATTCGGTAAGTTTTCGGATTAATCCGCTGAAAATATAGCCATGAAAAGGATAAACCAACGCCCAGTACAGTCGTCCGGAGAGGCCCCGGGGACGGAAGGTCGCCGTCTGCACCAGCTCATCGCCATCAATGCGAAACTCGAGCCAGGCTTCGCCGGGTAAACGCATCTCGGCCAGCAACAACAAGCGCCCTTCGTGGCGATTGGCATACAACACGCGCCAAAAGTCGAGCGTATCCCCGGCCTGAAGACGGTCAACGCTTGTTCGTCCACGCCTAAGACCCACGCCGTGAAAAAGCTTATCCCAGAAACCACGAAGTCGCCACAACCAGTCGCCGTGATACCAGCCCGTTTCTCCGCCAATACGCCAGATCCGCTCAATGCACCTTGCGCGGTCGCCCAGCTTGCGGCGCCTGACATCGCGCAGGCAACCATACTGCGGCAGGTGAATGAAATCGGAAATCCGATAGTTTAAGCGCCCACTGATGGTGGAGTCTTTCCAGCTGGACACAATTTCATTCTGCTCAATCTTTTCGAAAGCCTTCACAATGGCCTCCCGATACGACAACGGCTGAATGCCCAGCAGATCGGCCAGCCGCCTGTCGCGCGCAACAACCTCCACCTTCATGCTGTCGACCAGGGCAACGGCCAGCTTGTACGAAGTGGAGGTAACAAAGTACAGCCAATAGGACGACAGGCGGGGTGTCATCACCGGAACAATCAAAATCCGGCGTCTTAATCCGCGAACCTCAGCAAAGGTGAGCAGCATTTCCTTGTAGCTGAGCACATCGTTGCCGGCAATGTCGAAACAGCCGGCGCAACGCTTTTCCTGCCCTAAAACACCGGTTAAAAAACGAATAACATCGCGGATAGCAATGGGCTGACAGCGGATGTTCAACCACTTGGGCGCCACCATCAGCGGTAGTTTTTCCACCAAATCGCGAATAATTTCGAAGGAAGCACTCCCCGAGCCAATAATAATTCCGGCACGCAAAGTCGTCAGCACATAAGGGCCACGCGCCAACTCCTGCTCAACCGACTTCCGCGATTGCAGATGACGCGACAAAACGTCCGCATTCACAATTCCACTCAAATAAATCAGCTGACGCACTCGGGTGTGTTCCATTGCTTCCCTGAAATTGACGGCCGAAAGCTTTTCCAGATCATCGAACTCGCGGCTTGCCGACATGGAGTGCACCAAATAATAAGCCGCCTCAATGTCGTCGGGAATGTTCGCAAGCGTCTCTTTGCGCGTCAGGTCATTTTCAATCACCTCAATTTTCGGAAGCAGTGAGCCCGGCGGATTGAAACGGTTGCGATCGCGGACACAACACACCACCTCGTGGCCCTGCTCCACCAGAACCGGTAAAAGTCTCTTGCCAATATAGCCGGTTGCTCCGGTTAATAGTATTTTCATCGTACCTCTGCTATTCGGGGGCTTTGCTAATTGAAACGCACAAGCAGCACGAACGGTTTAGGCGATTGAACTAAACAAAAAAAAACATGATTCCGGGGAATCACCAACAGGAATGAAAGTTTAGGATTTTCAACCAGGCTGTTGTCGTTGTTTTCAACAGTTGTCGGGTTGTCGGTCTACATCTTATCAAAACCAGTTGTTGATATTGCGCCTTAGCACCTCTGCGGAGTAAGACTTTCAGAAAAAAGCCGCGGCTTCGGCATTTCTCGCTTCTGTAAAGCATTCAATGTTATTGGTAGATACGGCGCTGATCGCTCCAACCATGGCCCACACCCGCAACTTGCCGCAAGTACGAGCAAAACCTGACAGATATCAACCTTTTAGCCACCCCAATGATACGCTGGCAACCAAGCGCTTGAAGCGAATATAAACTTTATCGAAATTTTTAGAAGTCCTGACTTTTAACAGGATTTTTTCAGCTTAGATATTCTTCTTTTGCGCCCAATTTAAAAGACACACGCAAACCCGAAAAAAGTTAACATTTAAAGGCGATGACTGAAGAACGCAAACAGAAACTAAGAATCTTATTGTACGACTATTTCATCATTACGATGGGGATGAGTTTGTATGTCGTTGGATGGACTTTGTTTTTGATTCCTGCCGAGATTACCGGCGGCGGCATTAGTGGTTTGTCGGCGCTTCTCTTGTACAGCACCGGTTTCCCCATGGCAATTTCCTATTTCATCATCAATGTTTTCCTGATTCTGGTAGCCATCAAGATGCTGGGCGCCAGCTTCGGCATCAAAACCATCTGGAGCATGACCGTTGCCACCGTGCTGTTTTGGGTCACCCCGGGCCTGATTAAAGAACCGCTGATCGACGACATCTTCCTATCGTCGGTATTGGGTGGTATGCTCGGCGGAGTTGGCATTGGCTTGGTTTTTACGCGCGGCGGCAGTACCGGCGGAACCGACATCATTGCCATGATTATTAACAAATACCGCAACATCAGCCCGGGCCGTATCATTATGTACTGCGATGTGATCATCATCGGCTCCAGCTACTTCATTTTCAACTCGCCGGCCAAGTTGGTGTACGGCTACGTGAACATGTGGGTGGTTTCCTATGCTATCGATGCTTTTTTAAGCGGAGCCAACGCTTCTGCTCAAATTTTTATATTTTCGAAGAAATTTACAGAAGTCGCCGATTATATCAACCAAAATGCCCACCGGGGTGTTACTGTGCTCGACGGCACCGGTTGGTATTCGAAAGAAGATGTAAAAATCATCATGACGGTGGTTCGCAAACGCGAATCGAGTATGATATTCCGGAAATTAAAAGAAATTGACCCGGATGCTTTTATCTCCATGGGTAGTGTCATGGGGGTTTATGGCAACGGGTTCGAAAAGATCAAATTTTAGTATGAAGAAGTATTGGGTTGAAGGAGTTTTTGTAGTAGCAGCAGTCGCATTGGTCATTTGGATTTTTATCCAAAAAGGAAAAACCGACACACCAGCTCCCCAGCCCGAAGCCGAAGAAGTTGTGGTTCCCGAGCCGGTTTTCAAATTCGGTCTTCCGGTGGATTCCTTTCAGATTGACGCCGGAACCATCAAGCGCAACCAAAACTTGTCGGACATCCTGCTTCCGTATGGGGTATCGTATCAAACCATTGCAGAGATCGCCCAAAAATCGAAAACCATTTTCGATGTGCGCAAAATAAAGCAGGGCAATAACTATTTCTTTTTCTGCACACCCGACAGCACAAGCGAAGCAAAATACTGGATCTACGAGGCCGACCCCATTGAATATGTGGTTTTTCAGTTGACCGACAGTCTGAACATCTACAAAGGCGAAAAACCCATCAGCCGGAAGATAAAGACCGCTTCGGGCGTGATCAACTCATCGCTTTGGAATGCCCTTAAGGATAACGACATGAACCCGGTGCTGGCCATCGAGCTGTCGGAGATTTATGCCTGGACCATCGACTTTTTCGGCATCCAGAAGGGCGACAAATTCCGGTTGATTTACGAAGAAAACTATGTCGACAGCATCCCTGTGGGCATCAATGCCATTTATGCCTGCCAGTTTCAACATCAAAACGAGGATTTTTATGCCTTTCAGTTTGAGCAGGACAGCATCACCAGCTTTTACGACGACCAGGGGAAAAGCCTGAAGAAAGCGTTCCTGAAAGCACCACTGAAGTTCTCGCGCATCAGTTCCCGCTTTTCGCGCAGCCGCTTGCACCCGGTGCTCAAAATCCGTCGCCCGCACCTGGGGATCGACTATGCCGCACCAACCGGAACTCCGGTTCAGAGCATTGGCGATGGCGTTGTAACCCGCAAGGGCTACCAGGCACGCGGTGGCGGCAACTACGTCTACATCAAGCACAATTCGGTTTACACCACCTGCTACATGCACCTGCACAACTTTGCCAAAGGCATTGCCCCCGGAGTGCGAATCCGCCAGGGGCAAGTAATCGGCTACGTCGGTAAAACCGGACTGGCAACAGGGCCACACCTCGACTTTCGCGTGTTTAAAAACGGATCGGCCATGGACCCGCTGAAAGTGAAAGCGCCGCCTGTTGAACCCGTAAAAGAAGCGCTGATGCCGCAATACACCCAGCTGAAAGATTCGCTGATGACCCGCTTGCAGGCCATTCCGTTTGGAGATGAACAACCAGCAACGCCGCAACTGCACGCTTCGTTGCCGGACGACCAACCGGCTGAAACACCTGCGAAATAGCGCACGATTTTCTCGGATTATAGATCCGCCCCCCCTATCTCCAGCGAACTTCGAGTCCCCCGGCCGAGCGAGGTTTTGTTTCAAATTCGTTATATTTATATGAAAATGATGCTCGATGAAACAAACAGACAATTCTCCCACGAATTCTGCGACCACGGCTATGAAAAAGAAGTCTCACCCATTTTGGCGATGGTTTTGGTTGACTTTCCTGGTCGCCTCCTTAGGCTATGCCTGGTATTCGTTTTATGTACCTTCGAATGATGTCGTCTGGGCTGACGACATGGTCGAAGCACAAAAGCTAGCCAACGATTCGGGCAAAAACATGCTGCTGTTTTTCACGGGGAAGTGGTGTGTACCCTGCCGAATCATGAAGCGTGAAGTTTTTGCAGATAAGGAAGTCATGAAGGCCATCAATTCGCAAGTTGTACCAATCATGATTGATGTTGATGCTCCCAATTCGCAAGAGCTAGTCAAGCGCTATAACATTGGCGGCACGCCGATCACAATTTTCACCGATCCCAAAGGAAACGTACTCGATTACGCCGTTGGAAAGATTGGCAAAACGAAATTTCTCGAGATGCTTGAGAAATTGGGGTCGACCCCAACGAGACTTAAGCAATAGCCTAGTGTAACGCACAATTGCATAATAGTCTGGAGGAATAGACTAAATCACGCGAAGGGATTCGCGCGGTAGCGGTGTTTATCAGCATAAAATAGTGGACATTAGGTCCGAAAGAGCCAATCATGAACAAATGGAAACAGCTTGTTCTTTTTGAGAGGTCGTTTCCATGCGTGTTTGCCTCCACCGGCGGTTCGGGAAGCAATTTCCATCCGTGCTTGCCTCCACCGACCGTTCGGGAAGCATTTTCCATGCGTGCTTGCCCCGACCGACCATTCGGGAGCCAATTTCCATCGGTGCTTGACTCAACCGGCAGCCAGCAACGCGATTTCCATTCCTGTTTGGCTCGCCGGCCAGCGGGGGCGACGGAGCAGTCGTTGTTTCCGATGAAACGGTCATTGTTCCGATCCCTGCGGCTACTGCGCCGTTCTAAATGGATTGAGGGCTTCACTCCGAGTGAAACCCTCAATTTCGATCAATCAACTATCAACTAAACGCCCAACTTGCTACGCCGGATTTGTTCGGGCGCGGTGAAGTTGCTTTTCACCACGTGCCCTTTCAACGGAACAATTTTTTCGTGAATGGCATCGATGATCCAGTCGGCTTGCGGGAAGAAGGAGTTCTCCAGCTCATAAGCAGGTGTGATCCAGTTGCGCGAGCCAACGACTACCGGCGGGCCATCCAGCTCGTCGAAGGCCAGCTCGGTGATGTTCGAGGCCAAATCGCGCATGAACGATCCGCGGGCCGATGCATCGCCGGAAATCACCAGGCGACCGGTCTTCTTCAGCGACTCGATCACCGGCTCGTAGTTAAACGGTACTAACGAACGGGCATCGATCACTTCGGCACTTAGGCCATATTTTTCCTGCAGAATGTCGGCAGCTTCCAGCGCACGGTACAGCGTTGCACCAATGGTCAGGATGGTCACATCCGAACCTTTGCGCTTCACATCCGGCTCGCCGAACGGAATTTCGTAGTATCCTTCGGGCACACCACCTTCGTGAAACTGCTCACCAATATCGTAAATACGTTGACTTTCGAAGAAGATAACTGGGTCGGTTCCCTGCAGTGCCGAGTTCATCAAGCCTTTGGCATCATACGGTGTAACCGGGAAACACACTTTCAGGCCCGGAATATGAGCCGCCAGGGCTGTCCAGTCCTGCGAGTGCTGAGCGCCGTATTTAGAACCAACCGAAACACGCACCACCACCGGCATTTTAATCACATTACCACTCATGGCCTGCCACTTCGGCAACTGGTTGAACACCTCGTCGCCGCAACGGCCCAGGAAGTCGCAATACATGATTTCGGGAATCACACGCCCACCGCACATGGCATAACCAATAGCAGTACCGATAATGGATGCTTCAGCAATCGGCGAGTTGAACAGGCGGTGATATGGCAGCGCCTCAGTCAGGCCGCGATACACCGCAAATGCACCACCCCAGTCACGGTTTTCTTCACCGTAAGCCACCAGGGTCGGATCTTTATAGAAACGGTCGACAATGGCTTCGAAAATACCATCGCGCAAACCATATTGTTTGATTTTAGAGAAAGGCTTGCCATCCTTATCGAAGGCAAAACGCTCTTTCGTTTGCAGCTGCTTCACCCGCGGGTTTTCGGCCATGGGGTGATTCACCTCAACCGGGCGATCTTCCATCGCATCAACCGACTCGTCCGAGAACATCATGTCACCAATCAGTTCCGGGTATTTTTCCATATCCATCAAAGGTGAAATGACCGGATCAATCGCCAGTTTCACACCCCAGGTAATCAGGTCGGTTGTTGCCGAGCGGGTACCATTCAATTCATCTTCGGTGGCAATTCCGGCTTTCACCAATTCGGCGCCAAACCACAAAATTGAATCGACTGCCTGCCAGGCTTCCACCTCTTCTTTCGAACGGTAAGACGATGCGTCAGACGGCGAGTGACCGCTGAAACGGTAAGTCAGCACGTCCAGCAAAACAGGGCCGCGCTTTTCTTCCAGGATTTTGCGTTTACGTTTGTAGGCGTCGATCACCGCCAGCGGGTTGTAACCATCTACGCGTTCAGCGTGCAACTGGTCGTCGTTCAGACCGGCGCCAATACGCGCAGCAATGTTGTATCCCATGGTTTCCCCACAAGTCTGGCCCCCCATACCGTACTGGTTATTCATGATGTTGATGATCAGCGGCAGACCACCCTTCATATCGCCTTCCCACAACTGGTTGAACTGGTCCATGGTTGCAAACGACAAACCTTCCCAAACCGGACCGCAAGCCATGGAAGCATCACCGATGTTGGCCACCACAATGCCATCCTTGCGGTTCACCTTTTTAAAGAGCGCTGCACCCACTGCAATATCGCCCGAACCACCTACGATGGCGTTGTTCGGATAAACGCCGAAAGGTGTAAAGAAGGCGTGCATAGAGCCACCCAAACCTCGATTGAAACCGGTTTCGCGGGCGAAGATCTCGGCCAGCGTCCCGTAAATCAGGAAGCGGATCGCCAACTCTTTCACGGTGCCTTTGAAATTCTCTTTCACCGGCGCAAAAGTTTTGCCGTCGAAATGCTTGTTCATCACATCCATCAGCTGGTCGTCGTTCAATTTGTGAATCGCCGATAAACCTTTCGCCAGGATCTCACCATGCGAACGGTGCGAACCGAAAATGAAATCCTCAACACCCAGCGTGTAAGCCATACCAACAGCCGCAGCCTCCTGCCCGATCGACAAGTGAGCCGGGCCAGGGTGGTTGTAAGGCACACCATTGTACTCGCCTTTGGTTTTGATTTCATTCAACATGGTTTCGAACTCGCGAATCACCACCATGTCGTGGTAAATACGCAGAAAATCATCTTTCGAGAAGTTTGCTTTTTCCTCCTCAACTGTCTTGTTGTATTGATTAACAGGAATTGGCTTGAAAGTCACTTCGCCAGCTTTCCTGACATCTTGCGGATCAATAAATTGAATTTTAGGCATATCTAATTAGTTTTAGCCCCCTAAATCCCCCGGAGGGGGACTTGCCGGAGCAGCTATTGTTAATTTTAAATTTGAATGAGCCTTTCTTTCACCCCTCCACCGGAGGGGCTGGGGGAGGCTACTGAAAAATGGTTTCTTTGATAATCTCACTTACCGTTGGGTGCGGGAAGACAATTTCTTCGACATCCTGAACACGGAGCTGGGCTTCGATTAAGGCGCAGGCGCCCCAGATCATTTCGGAGCAGACTCCACCAACGATATGAACACCGAGGATATCCTTGTATTTCTTACCAACGACAACCTTACAGAAGCCGTCTTTCCCTTCATTTTCAGCGATGAAACGCCCGGCATAAGCCATTGGCAATTTGCGGGTTTCTACCTCAATACCTTTTGCTTTGGCAGCAGATTCGGTCAAACCTACACCCGCAATCTCGGGATGTGTGTACACAACACCGGGAATGGCATTGTAGCGCATCACATCTTTGCGCCCCAAGATATGGTTAATGGCAACTTCCCCTTCGCGACTGGCCGTGTGAGCCAACAGCGAGAATCCGGTAATGTCGCCGGCAGCGTATACATTCGGAATATTGGTGCGACAAAACTGGTCGATCTTCACGCCGCGGGGTGAAAACTCAACGCCAATGTTTTCGAGTCCGATTCCCTGCACATTCGGACGGCGACCAACCGACAACAGCACTTGCTCGCCTGTCACCGACTGCACTTTGCCATCTTTTTCAAAAATCACTTCCTTGCCTTTCAGCTCTGTTACTTTGGCATTCAGGTGGTACTCGATTCCGCGCTTGGTGAATTCTTTGCGCACAAAGGCACAAATCTCTTCATCCACGCCTGTCAGGATTTCGGGTAACATCTCGATCACGGTTACCTTCGTTCCCATGGCGTTGTAAAAATCGGCAAACTCAGTACCGATCACACCACCTCCGATGATCACAAGGCTTTTGGGCAATTCTTTCAGTTGCAGAATTTCGCGGTTTGTCAACACCAGCTCCTTATCCAATCCCGGAATTGGCGGAACAGCAGCTTCAGAACCGGTACAAATCAGCAGACGGCTGGCCTGGTAATCTTTTCCGTCGGCAGTAATCGTAATTAGGTCACCACGCTTTTCTTTAATTACAGCCTCGGCCATCACAACCTCGGCGTTTGCGTGTTTCATTTTCATGCCCACGCCCGACACCAGTTTTTTCACAACCTTGTCTTTGCGGGCCATGATCTTTCCGAAATCGAAGCCTACACCATTGACCTCGATTCCGTATTTTGATGCCTCGTGGGCATATTCCAAAACTTTAGCCGAATTCAGCAAAGTCTTGGTTGGAATGCAGCCTTCATTCAGGCAAACACCACCCAATGCTCTTTTGTCGAAGATGATCACGCTCAGTCCTTTTGCTCCTGCCCGTTCGGCAGCAACATAACCGGCGGGACCTCCTCCCAAAATAGCGATATCATATATTGTACTCATGATTTAAAATTAAAAGCCCCTCCTATCCTCCCCGGAGGGGAGGCTTTCGTTCATGGAGACAGCAGTTCGTTAATTATTTTCGAGCTCTCTTCACTCTCCCCCCACGGGGGAGCCGGAGGGGGCTTATATCGTCAGATTTTCAATTTGCTCTTTGATCTCTTTCAGGAACAGCGTTGCTTCACCGCCGTCCAGCGCCTGGTGATCGTAGGTCAACGACAAGCCCATCATCGGTACAAAACCATAGACGCCATCACCCAAATCTTTCGGGCGGGGAACAATGGTGCAGACACCCAGGATAGCCGTTTGCGGCAGATTGATGACCGGCGTAAACATTTCGACGCCGTAATTACCCAGGTTCGAAACGGTGAAACTTGCCGCTTCCGGCTTCAACAACTCCGGATCAACATTGCCCTTGCGAGCTGCACCGGCAACTGATGCCAACTGAGACGAAAGTCCTTCAATGGAAAGATCGTCGGCATTTTTAACTGCCGGAACCATCAAGCCACGTTCGGTATCAACCGCCAAGCCCAAATGCACTTTTTTGAACCAGCGCATACTGTCGCCAATGAAATGGGTGTTTACCTGCGGGAATTTCTTCAATGCTTTAACAACTGCAAAGCAAACCAGGTCGTTTATCGTGATATTTTGAGAGATCTCTCCGGCTTCCAGTTTCTTTTTGAATTGTTTGCGCAGTGCCATCACCTTGCGGGCATCGGCGCTCAGATGGTGCGTCAACTGAGCCGAGTTTTGTAACGACTGGTGCATGGCTTTTGCAATCAACTTGCGAATGTTCGGTAGCTTTTTCACTTCGAAGTCGTCGCCATAAACCGGGTTGTAGTTCATCAGGTCGGCTGCGGCAACACGACCACCCAAACCTGTTGTTTCTTTCGGAGCTTCCAAACCTTCGGCTTTCGCTTTCTCGGCAGCCAGCGGCGTCATCTTCGGGAAGCTTTCAGCTGCGGCTTCGACATCCTGCGCAATGATACGGCCGTTCGGGCCACTGCCCTGAATTTGTTCGTAGGCAACCCCCAATTTCTCGGCCATCACTTTCGCCCGAGGCGAAATCTTCACATCGCCGACTGGCTTATCAACCAACACAACTTCTTTCTGCACCTCAACAGGCGCAGCCTCTTCAACTTCAGGTTTTGATTCTTCGGCAGCCGGTGCGCTTCCGCCTCCCGGGCGAAACTCGTCAACAGCTTCACCTTTTGTTCCCAAAACGGCAACATTGGTCAACACCGGAACTTCATCTCCGGCTTCGAAGAAGATGGCCAACAACTCGCCATCTTCCTTTGCTTCTTCTTCAAATGATGCTTTATCGGTTTCGTAGGAGAAAAGGATATCACCGCTTTTCACGGCGTCACCCACCTGTTTGTACCATTCGCCGATGATACAGGTCTCGACAGATTGCCCCTGGCGGGGCAGAATAACTGGAATAGCCATAGTGGAATTTTATTTCGTTTAATTAGTCTCGTCTTGTTCGTTGGCATTTACAAACCGGCCTTCAATAAAACCAACTTGTAAATACAACATTCAGAATCCACGACTCACTATAACCTCCACAAATCCATCACATAGTCATTTTCGGGATTCAGATTGTAAACTTATATTTTTCCACTTGTAAATACAAGTTGAAAATTGACTTTTAATATTTTTTCTTAATTTTGAATTGAAATTTTGACAAAACACCACAAACCCAAGGGCTCAACCTCTTATTGAAACGTTAATACAAACCGATAATCAGATTGAAGCTTGGGAAAGTTGTAAAGACAACAGAATGGCTGAGAATAAATTACCACAATACAAGAAACTATACGAATCGCTGCGCAAGCACATTGTCTCGGGCGTTTACGAAGAAGGCAGTTTATTGCCGTCGGAAAACGAACTTTGCGCCGTGCACAACATGACTCGCCCCACCGTTCGCCATGCACTGGAAGCCTTGGTGCAAGACGGGTTCATCCAGAAAAAGCAGGGAAAAGGAAGTATCGTTCGCAAACCACCGCAGGATATCGGCATCCTGTCGATTTCGGGAACCTCGTCTGCCATCGGCAAAGATTTTCTGCAAACCCAGATATTGCAAAAGCCGGAAATCATGTCGTGGCCCGAACCCTTTCATTTCGAGATCTCGGAAGTTGAGCGCGATTTTGGTTGCATCTATATGGAGCGCCTGCGCATTGTAAACGGGCAACCGGTTTTCTACGACATCAACCACATCCCCAATATCAACCTGCCCCGGTTTACAAGTCGCACTTTCGAGAACAAATCGCTGTTCGAGATCCTGCGGACGCAATACCAGATTGAGGTAAAAGGTGGCCAGCAAAAGCTGAAAGCACTGAAAGCCGATCCTAAAATCGGCAAACTACTGAACATCAAAAAAGGAGATCCTGTTTTATATATTGAACGGAAGCTTTTTACCAACCGGGAGAATTTCAACATTTATTCAACCATCTATTTCAACTCGGAGAAACACGCTATTTTTGGAAATTTCTAGGCAGAATACCTGTATGATTGCGCGGAATCACCAACTGGGATGAAAGTTTACTATTTTTCGACCAGGCTGTTGTCGTTGTTTTCAAAAGTTGTCGGGTTGTCGCTCTAAAAGGCCATCAACAAGAAAGAAGGCGTTTCGATCAATGAGAAAAAGTTGGGAACCGGTTGGCCTATTTTTATACAAGGCCGGAATCAAACGAAAAGCTTAGAGAACCCGAGAAGCTCCGATCCGGCAGCTGCCGGATCGGAGATCACCCGGTTGAACTTAGCTTTTCGGCAGATGGCGGTTGCAGATAAAAATCAGCCATGACCTTTTTGTTTCGTTTTTGTGTCCCCGTCAGACCGGCCGGGCAGGACTACAAAAATGAAAACCCGTCCGGTAGGACAAGGTTCCTCCTTGATCAAAAGTCGAAATAGAAAAAGCAGTCGGGTTTGGAACAACGTTCACCAACACAGCTTTGCTACAAAGTGATTCGTGGCTGCTGATTCAAGCTCAATCGCAATTCAAAACACCCCCGATGCGGTTTGGAAACCGCATCACCCGAAGAAAGTTTCATAAAAAAGGTGGACGTCCGTGCAACCACCCCTAATTGCACTCTTCTGACGAAGAAAGGACATCCACCGAAAAGTTTTCCTACAAATAACAAATATTTTACGGCTCTGCCAACATATTCTATAACAGGCTATGCAAAAGCCGTTTTCTGCAAGCTTATACGTAGCGGACTAAAAACGGTTAACACAGTCGGCTGTCGATGGCAGGCCTCGCAACAATCCCTTCCTTAAGAAATTGATGATTACCGCTGCTTCGTGTGTAGATCCATTTAGATTTCAGAATAAAATCTGCATCTTTGCTTTCCATTTAAAAGCAAAAATTGAGCTCTGAAAATCAGCCTGTCCCAATGCAACGAAAAAGAAGTTGAAAACTTTGCGGACAAGGGCTGTAAATAAAAGCATTCACCGATGAAAGTATTAAAGTTTGGCGGAACATCCGTTGGAAGCATTGAGAACATGAACGCAGTAATGAAACTGATTACTGACGGAGAAAAGAAATTGATTGTCCTATCGGCCATGTCGGGCACAACAAATGCCTTGGTGGAAATTGCACATTACCTGGCAAAACGCAACAAGGACGATGCTCTGGTACGAATTCTTAAACTTGAACAAAATTACGAGAACGTCATCAGCTCGTTGTATAAAACAGCCGACGCCCGAAAGGCCGCAGAAAAAGCGGTAAAAACGGCTTTCGACACCATCAAGTCATTCACGGCCGGCGAATTCAACGACCTGGGCGAACGCACCATTGTAGCACAGGGCGAGCTGATATCGACAGCTCTTTTCACCGAGTTGATGAAGGAAAACAAGTTCAACGCCAAGCTCCTTCCGGCACTCGATTTCATGCGCATTGACACCGAAAAGGCTGCCGACCTGCACGCCATCAAACCCCTGATTGAAGAAACACTGAAAACAACAGGCGATGCAGACTACTATATCACTCAGGGATTTATCTGCCGCAACAGCGATGGCGAAGTGGACAACCTGCAACGGGGTGGATCCGACTATACGGCTTCGCTGATCGGAGCAGCAATCACGGCCGATGAGATCCAAATATGGACCGACATCGACGGTTTTCACAACAATGATCCGCGCTATGTGCAAAACACCAAAAAGATTGAGCAGCTATCTTTTTACGAGGCAGCAGAGCTAGCCTACTTCGGGGCTAAAATCCTACATCCTCAAACAGTACTGCCGGCCAAGATTCAAAACATTCCGGTACGCCTGAAAAACACCATGAACCCCTCGGACAGCGGCACACTGATCACCCACGATGCCAGTGGCACCGGCATCAAAGCGGTGGCTGCCAAAGACGGCATCACAGCCATCAAAGTACGTTCGTACCGCATGCTGATGGCCTATGGTTTCATGAAAAACCTGTTCGAAATATTCGAGTTCTTCAAGACTCCGGTGGATATGGTTACCACCTCGGAGGTCGCGGTTTCGGTTACCATCGACAACACCAACAAACTGGACGACATTGTTCGTGAACTGAAAGAATACGGAGAAGTAGAGGTTGACGAAAACCAAAGCATCATCTGTATCGTGGGCGACCTGATTGCCGATGAGCATGGCTTTGCAGCCAAAGTATTTAATGCACTGGAAGGCATTCCGGTTCGGATGATTTCTTACGGAGGAAGCCGTCACAACATTTCGGTGCTGGTTTCAACCGACGACAAGCAAGCTACGCTGCAGGCCTTGAGCGACCACCTGCTGGCATAAAACATTGCATACTATTTTATAGCAAAGCTCCGAACCCCAATTCGGAGCTTTTTTCTGAAAGTCACTCACCAAAATATAGTTCGGTTATAAAAGAATTATAATTTTTTCTACGTGCTCACAATGGCAACAACTGTTGGTTCTTA
>NZ_QAAD01000006.1 GCF_003046625.1 Mangrovibacterium marinum | reverse complement strand
TATCGGTTTTGTCACCTTTAAGATGAAGGTTTTTTTCTTCCATAACTGGTACTTTTCAATTGCGAAAAGTTGACACTTCAAAGTTGCTGATTACAACAAATTGATTAGCCCTGTAGGGGCGGAGATATTTATAGAAAAGAAACGCCCCCTCCATCCCTGTGATGTTGGCAAAAGCGATTTAAACGCAAACGTGTCCCGAACTCGCTTCGGGAGAAGACGCGGAAGGATTGAAGAAGTCAAAAGTTGAAAGGCAAAAGGCAAAAGTGAAGAAGTCGCAGTCCCAGTCGCAGTGTTCAGTGTTTCTCCCTCCGGGAGAATAAGACGGGGAAAACGGGTGATGCGGCTTGTAACCGCGTCGGCGACACTTGATTAACGCTGTCAGGTCCTGCGGACGCTGTCAGGTTGGGAAGAGCAACGGCCTGAAAAGCCAACTCAATTCAGCCCGGGGCAGAGCGACGCAGGAGCGGCACCCCGGGATAAAGGCGCCCCCCTCCATCCCTGTGATGTTGGGAAATGCGATTTAACCGCAAACGTGTCCCGAACTCGCTTCGGGAGAAGACGCGGAGGGATTGAAGAAGTCAAAAGTTGAAAGGCAAAAGGCAAAAGGGGAAGAAGTCGCAGAGAAATTAGTCGCAGCCTGGGAGAATTTACCATTTAACGATTTACTATTGACAATTGAGAAAAACGACGGTCGAAAAAAAGTCGCAGTCGCAGGATGATCGGATGCTCGGATTGATTGAAGGATTGAGGGATTGAAGAAGTCGCAGTCACAGTCGCAGATGGTCAGATTGCTGGATGCTCGGATCGATTGAAGGATTGAGGGATTGAAGGATTGAAAGTCACAGTCACACTACTCACTACTCACGACTCAAGACTCACGACTAACGACTGATCACTCCTCATTAATATAAATTAACGAAATCTAAGAGCTTGAAACCTTTATTTCCGGCTAGCTTTATTACATTTGCTATTCGGGTGGTTGAAACCAGTTATTAAACATCCGCTTCAACTGTCTGTTTTGGCCTGAGCGATTGACAACGCAGTCGATCATAGCAGCGCAACAAATTATACCGTAATCAAACTGAAGTAATCCATGAAAGCAGTAAACAAGAAGAAACTGGGCATAATCCTATCGGTAGTTTTGGTTATAGGGGTCGTTTTCACCTCCTTTACCCGCGACGAGAAGCTCTTTCAGATCGATAAAAACCTGGATATTTACTACACCCTGGTCCGGGAACTGAATCTGTTTTATGTTGACGATATCAATCCCAACGAGTTGGTCAAGACCAGTATTGACAAGATGCTGGAGTCGTTGGATCCTTATACAACTTACATTCCGGAGTCGGAGATGGAAGACTTTCGCTTTATGACAACGGGCGAATATGCCGGCATTGGTGCGCTGATCGGCAAGCATGGCGATCAGATCATCATTTCGGAACCTTACGAGGGCTTTCCAGCGCAGAAAGCCGGATTAAAAGCGGGTGATGTATTTTTAGAGGTGGCTGGTAAGTCGACCGATAAGATGTCGACCGAAGACGTAAGCAATCTGCTAAAAGGCCCTGCCAACCAAGTTGTGAAGGTGAAGGTTGAGCGCACCGGCGAAAAAAAGCCGCTGGACATTGACATTGTTCGCGAAAAAATTCAGATTGATGCAGTTCCCTACTACGGAATGCTGGATGATAAAACAGGCTATATCCGCCTGTCGAACTTCACCGCTAACTGCGGCGACGAGGTTCGTGGCATCGTAAAAGAGCTAAAAGAAAAGAACAAAGCACAATCGCTGATTCTCGACCTTCGCTCCAACCCGGGAGGGTTACTGAACGAGGCCGTGAAGATTGTCAACATCTTTGTTCCCAAGGGCAAAGAAGTGGTAAGCACCAAAGGGAAGGTAAAACAGTGGGATAAGGCGTATTTTGCTACCGAGAATCCGATTGATACCCTAATGCCTTTAGCTGTTTTGGTTAACCGCGGATCGGCCTCGGCCTCGGAAATTGTGTCGGGGGCTTTGCAAGATCTGGACCGTGCGGTAATTATTGGCACACGAACCTTTGGCAAGGGTCTGGTACAAACCACGCGCGACCTGAGCTACAACAGCAAGCTGAAGGTGACTACCGCGAAATACTATATTCCCAGCGGACGTTGTATACAGGCATTGGACTACTCGCACCGCAACGATGACGGCAGTGTGGGTGTTGTACCCGACTCGCTGATCTCGGAATTTAACACCAGCAAAGGCCGCAAGGTGTACGATGGCGGCGGCATTACCCCCGACATCAAGCTCGACCTGGATCGAATCAGCAACCTGAGCATCAACCTGGTTCAGGATTTTATGATCTTCGACTTTGCAACACAATATGCTACTACGCACGAGTCAATCCCCGAACCGGAAGCCTTTAAAATTACGGATGATATTTACCGGGAGTTCAAGGAGTTTGTAAAAGCACAAAACTTTGAATACGAATCGGAAACCGAAAAATCACTGGACGAGCTGGAGAAGATTGCCAAAGAAGAAAAATACTACGAAAGTGCCAAAGCACAGTTCGAAGCGTTGAAAACAACACTTGGACACAATCTGGATAAAGATTTGGATCAGTTTGGCGATGAGATCAAGGAAATGATGGTTGACGATATTGTTTCGCGCTATTATTACCAAAAAGGTGCCATCAAAGCGTCGCTGAAGACGGACAAAGGAATTACCCAAGCCCTGGAAACGGTGAATAACCCAACCAAACTCTCGTCGGTCTTTCAGCCGGGGGTTGTCATCTCGAAAGCCAACTAAAGGAGCAGGCTGAGTCGGAGGGATTGAAGGATTGAAGGATTGAAGGATTGAAGGATTGAAGGACGGAAGAAGTCAAAAGTTGAAAGGCAAAAGGCAAAAGGGGAAGAAGACGCGGAGAATGGTCGACCACAAAATTCAGTCACAGTCACAGTCACAGCCCGGGAGAATTTACCATTTAACGATTTACTATTGACAATTGAGAAAAACGACGGTCGAAAAAAAGTCGCAGTCGCAGGATGATCGGATTAATCGGATTGAAAGACTGAAGGATTGAGGGATTGAAGGATTGAAAGTCACAGTCACACTACTCACGACTCAAGACTCATGACTCATGACTCAAGACTCACGTCTCACGTCTCAAAAAAAACCCAATCAGCATTAACCGACCGGGTTTTTAATTAACTATAGAGCAAAGCTATACCGATTAAACTCCTTCCAGTCTGAACCCGAAGTATTGCGGATACATAATTGCAATAGTAATCAAGATAACAACGAAGATGGCCAGGATCACAAAAAACAGGATGACCCCCATTTTATATCTTTTCTTAGAGACCTCCAACTGGTTATACGATTGAATTTTACTAATCTTATTCACCAGTTTTTTCAGGGCCATCTGGTCTTTCACAATATAGTCGTAAGCTCCATACTTCATGGTGTTGATGGCCACATCGATATTGTCCTGCCCCGATAAGAAGATAAACTCGACGTTGGGCGCAACTTTCTTGGCTCGCTTCAGCACTTCAATACCATTCATACCTTCCAGCAGGTAATCCTGAATAACAACAGCCGGTTGTTTTTCCATGGCTTTCAACGCTTCTTCTCCGGTTGAAAAAGATTCAACATTGGTGAGCTTGTTGGTCTTCAGAAAACTTACGATTAGTCGGTTATAGACATGATTGTCTTCAACAACAAAAATAAGGGGGTTCTTACTTGCAACCATAGGATCGGGAATATAGGTTAATTATCCGGTTAAACAATTGAGTTTCTAGATGTATACTCGTTAAAAATAAGCAAAAAACGAAACAAAATAATTTTTTGCCCTACAAATTATACCAATTGTTTCTCAGCCTGAGCCTTAAGCGAAACGCTGAAATTACAATGGACAATGCCGACAAGCAACTGAAGAGGCTTAAAGAGTGATCAATTTAAACCACCAATTCAAGTGCGAATCGGTATTACGCGAACATCACAATGGACTAACGAACAAAACTCAAATAAATTTTATCCTTGACCCTAAATCTGCTAAATTGCTCACACAAACAAGAAGCATTTATGTTACTAGCAATCGACATTGGCAATACCAACATTGTGTTTGGTGTATCGGCTGCCGGAGACTGGAAAAAGATCTGGCGCATCCAAACCGATGCGCACAAAACGGCTGACGAGTATGAGGTCATCTTTCGCAGTCTTTTCAGCAGCGGTAAAATCTGCCGAAATGAAATTGACCAGATCATACTGAGCAGTGTTGTGCCCGCCTTAAACCGGGAGTTTCAGGATATGCTGCCCCGGCTTACCGGAAATGATGTACAGTTAATTCAGCCGGAGCTGTTTGAGCGCTTACCCATTCAGGTGATGAACCCCTACGAAATTGGCGCCGACCTGGTAGCCAATGCGCTGGCTGCTTACAACAAGTACCGCAGCTGGTGCATGGTCATCGATTTTGGCACGGCCCTCACCTTTACAACCATCTCGGCCGAAGCTGCTATCCGGGGGGTGGCCATCGCCCCGGGCCTGCGCACTGCTATTCAGGCATTGGCCGGCAATACGGCTCAATTACCCGATGTTCCACCGGTTTTACCGCCCTCGGTGCTGGGCACCAACACGGTTCATGCCATTCAGGCGGGTATTGTAATTGGGTATACCGGGCTGGTCGACCGGATCATCAGCCAAACCGAGGCGGCTGTCGGGCAACAGCTCACCGTGATTGCTACGGGCGGACTGGCATCGACCTTCGCACACGAGCTCACACGAATCGACCATATTGAGCCCAACCTGACACTCGATGGGCTTCGCCTGATTGGTGCTTACCTATAGCCATCGCAAAGCATTCCGGATCAATGGCCAAAGCTTTACCGGTAATTTTCGGCTGTTCAACGATAAGCCATCTTTTCAGAAAGAGTGAATGCCGAGCTTTAGTGACGAATTCGAATATGAATGGGTATTTCCCAAAATCCGTCGCTTATGAAAAAATGGTCAATCCTTAGCATTCTTGTCTGCCTAACCTTCCTGTTCCAATCGTGCTGGATGCTTGGTCCCTCGGTAAAAGGAAACGGTGAAGTCACGGAAGAAACCCGCCAGCTATCGGATTTTAGTCGCCTCGAGACATCAACCGGGCTGGAGGTATTGCTGCTTGCCGACTCTACGGAATATGTCGTTATTGAGGCCGATGCCAACCTGCATCAGGTAATCCGAACAGAGATCAAAGAAGGAACACTGAAAATTTTCACCGAGAGCCGCATTCGCTCGGCCAAATCGAAAAAAGTGTTTGTCCACTACAAGCAGCTGGAGTCGTTACAGTCGTCGTCGGGTGCAGTCATTCGCAGTGGCGATCCGGTAGTTAGCCGGCAGCTGGAGCTTCGCGCCTCATCGGGCAGTCATCAATACCTTCAGATTAACACCAAAAAATTAGACAGCCGGTGCTCATCGGGTGCGCACATTGTCATCGCCGGAAAATGTGAAGATGCCACCCTCAAAGCCTCGTCCGGGGCCCATTTTAAAGGGCATACTTTCCGGACCGGCAAATGTGTGGCCGAGACATCGAGCGGAGCCCACATCTGGATTGACGTCGTAGATTATCTGCAGGCCGACGCATCAAGCGGCGGGCACTTGTACTACTCGGGCAGTCCGACACAAACCGAGCTCCACTCCTCCTCCGGCGGATCGATATCCCAAAAACAATAAGCTACCGGATTGATTGAAGGATTGAAGGATTGAGGGACTGAAGGAATGAAGAAGTCGCAGCCCGGGAGAATTTACCATTTAGCGATTTACGATTGACAATTGAGAAAAACGACGGACGGATTGAAGGACAGAAGGATTGAGGGATTGAAGAAGTCGCAGTCTCAGTCGCAGTCTCACGACTCACGACTCACTACTCACTACTCAAGACTAATCTCTCTGTGAAACTCTGTGCTCCCCTCTGTGGACTCCCGGAGCTAGTGCGGGACACGTTCTGTGGTAAGAAATATTGGGTTGCCGAATTCTCAGACTAATTGAAGGACAGAAGGATTGAGGGATTGAAGGACTGAAGAAGTCGCAGCCCGGGAGAATTTACCATTTAGCGATTTACGATTGACAATTGAGAAAAACGACGGTTGGATTGAAAGACAGAAGGATTGAAGGATTGAAGAAGTCGCAGTCTCACTACTCATGACTCAAGACTCATGACTCAACAGCCGGTTCATCGCTTGCAACATTTCTTCTGTTCCCAATCGTATATCGAAAATCGTTCGATGGCAAATTATCCTGGGCCAATCAATGAATCGTTCCAATCCGAACATCCTCCCGTCCGAGCTTTGCTCCTGCGGTTAAACAATAGCAGCATTAAGAGCAGTAATTTTGCAATTTCTTTGGATTAAAATATTGCCTTTCATCTCAAATTCAATTAACTTTATAAGAGTAAGCCAAAATAACCGATTGTTTAACTATTAAAAATTAAAGTTATGAGTTCAGGAAAAGTTGTACTAGGCGTATTAGCCGGTCTTGCCGCCGGAGCTGCTTTGGGCGTTTTATTTGCACCAGACAGCGGCGAAGCTACCAGACGTAAAATTGCTGAAAAAGGAGAAGATTTTTTAGATGATGCCAAGGATAAAATCCAGGATCTGATGGATGATCTTCACAAACAAGTTGATTCAGCAAAAGAGAAAGTAAAAGATCTGGAAACCAAAATCCACCAAAAAACAAAAGAGGAACCCACTTCAAATTAATTCGAAAAACATCCATTAATCGCTTGTAAACCACAGCAAACTACTTTATGGAAGAACAAACAGAATTAATAGACGAGCTTATTGAGAAAGGCCATAACTATGGCCAAACCACACTGAAATTAATCAAACTCAAGACATTGGACAAAACATCAGATGTTTTGTCCAATATTGTCTCGTGGTTGCCGGCCATCATTATGGGCTCGGTATTTTTTGCCATACTCAACATTGGAATTGCTCTGTGGCTTGGCGATTTGATTGGTGACCGGGCATCGGGCTTCTTTGTTGTAGCCGCCTTTTACGCCCTTGTAACACTGATTTGCTGGATATTCAGAAAGCCGCTGTTCAAGTATCCGATCGATAATTCAATTATTAATCAGGTATTTAACGAGGAGGATGACCAATGAAAAACAGACGCCATGCATTAACGCAAGCCATTCGGACACTGGAGGAGAAACAGGAGGCGGAGAAAGAACTATTCAACCAACAACTGCGAATAACCTTCGAGAGCCTGAAACCCTCAAACCTGATCAAGCGAACCCTTCGCGAATTCAGCCAGCAAACCTTCGAGATTAAAGGCAATATGCTCGAAGCCTTCCTTCCTTTAATTACCAATTTCATATCGGGTCGATTTAGCGGCAGAAGTGGCAGAGGCAGCTTCCGGCACTTAATCACAAGCATGATCCAGATGGCCGCAACAAGCTACGCCACCAAGCATAGTCACGCCATCATCGCCTATTTCAGCGATTTACTGGACTACGTGAAAGGCTTTTTTCAAAAGTCACAACCGGAGGATGAAAAAACAGAACCGGCTATCGATGAGCCGGAAATCGCGTCATCGGAGGACACTACAAAACCGTCGGAAGCGGAACCGGATAAACAAAGCGAATGAAACCTTATGATGCCGGAGAGAGTCTCCCCAAGAGATGGAAGTCGAGGATTTTCGGATCTCCTGGACGTCTTCGTTGTCCTGTAATCGTAGTTGTCGGGTTGTCATTCCAAAACGCGATCAACCAGCAAGAAAGTCTTCTGATCAATGCCAAAAAGTTTGGAACCGGTTGGCCTATTTTTATGCGGACCGGAATCAAACGAAAAGCTTCCTGCAATCCCGGAGGGATGCAATTTGGGTAGCTTAACGACGACAGAGGGAAATTTCGTCCCGTACGGGACGGGAGAATCTTTGTGTTATCGTTTGTGCTACCCAAATTATACCGTTTTGAAGGCTAATTTATGCGCTGAAATAGAACCGTATAATGCCGATAGACTGAAAAAGGAGCATTGGAACGAAGTGATAGGATGCGAAACTTTTGAAGCTAATCGGTATTGAATGGCTAAAGCCATTATAGAAACATGAAAACCCGCCCCGTAGGACAAAAGATCCGAATTAATCAAAAATAGGACTGATAAACAGCAGGCTCTGAAATGCCGTGGAAGGAACTCTCAAAGTGCATACCAGCAGCCCTCTGTAACTCTCCCCTGAAATGAACCAATCCTGGCGGATCGATTCAATTCTGTCCCCTCTCTGCGGGCAGAGCGGGGGAATCCCGAAGCTACAGGTAAATTACAAAGAACACTATCAACGCATAAGAATGGCGTTCGATCAATGCCAAAAAGTTGGGAACCGGTTGGCCTATTTTTATCCAGACCGGAATCAAACGAAAAGCTTAGTGAACCCGGGAAGCTCCGTCGTGAGACGGAGATCACCCGGTTGAACTTAGCTTTTCGGCAGATGGCGGTTGCAGATAAAAATCAGCCATGACCTTTTTGTTTCGTTTTTGTGTCCCCGTCAGACCGGCCGGGCAGGACTACAAAAATGAAAACCCGCCCGGTAGGACAACAGATCCGAATTGAGCAAAAGTAGGAGCGAAAAACAGCCAGGGTTGAGGCAAGGCCCACCACTACAAAATGAGGCTTTGCTCCTGATTCAAGCTCAATCGCAATACAAGGTTTCCCCGATGCGGATAAAAACCTTGCCTACCGCAGGCAGGCACATCACCCGAAGAGACTTTCACAGGAAACTACATGATTCCGGGGAATCACCAACAGGAATGAGAGTGGAGAGTTCTTAGTTATCTTGTTGTCCGGGTTATCGTAGTTTTCAAAAGTTGTCGGGTTGTCATTCCACATCTAATCAAAACCGTTATTGAAATTCGACCTTAGCACCTCTGCGTACTAAGACTGTCGCAGAAAAACGACATTAGCAGGCTTTCGGGCACACTGTTTCTGCTACTGCACAATTCGTCGTCGTAACGATTGCCATCGATTGTGAATAGATGTTACAAAACCACTTTCTGGTATTTCTGATTAAAAACAGCTAACTTGAACGATATCATCGTTTTATTTATACAGAAAAGGGTATTCTGAGTATAAAAAAAGGTCTTCACAAAGTGTGAAGACCTTTTTATGTTTATGGTATTGAATCGCCTATTCCGAAAAACGAGCGGCCAGGTACTGACGGTTCAAACGAGCGATATTGGTAATTGAAACGCCTTTGGGGCATTCAACTTCACAAGCACCGGTGTTTGTACAACCACCAAAGCCAAGCTCATCCATTTTAGCGATCATCGCTTTCGCACGTGCTTTAGCTTCAACACGACCTTGTGGCAACAAAGCCAACTGGCTTACTTTTGCTGAAACAAACAACATAGCTGATGAGTTTTTACAAGCAGCCACACAAGCTCCGCAACCAATACATGAAGCGGCATCCATGGCTTCGTCAGCATCAACTTTAGGAATTGGGATGGCGTTGGCATCCGGAACTCCACCTGTTGAAACAGATACATAACCACCAGCAGCGATAATTTTATCGAAAGCTGTACGGTCAACCATCAAATCCTTAATTACAGGGAAAGCAGCTGCTCTCCAAGGCTCGATTGTTACCGTTTCGCCGTCTTTGAACTTACGCATGTGCAACTGACAAGTTGTTACATCATCGTCTGGTCCGTGCGGACGACCGTTGATGTACAAGGAGCACATACCGCAAATACCTTCGCGACAGTCGTGATCGAACGCAACAGGTTCTTTATTTTCTTTAATCAACTGCTCATTCAGGATATCCATCATTTCGAGGAACGAGCTGTCAGTAGAGATATTTTCTACTTTATAGGTTTCAAAACGGCCTTTGTCTTTGGGACCGTTCTGACGCCAAACCTTAAGGGTAAGATTTATTGTATTTTCCATTATTGATCTCCTTTTAAAAAGCCATTATTTATAATTACGTTGAACCATTTTCACACTTTCGTAAACCAGGTCTTCTTTTACCAATGCAGGAGCTTTGTCCTCGCCTTCGTATTTCCAACAGCCTACGTAAGCAAATTTATCGTCCTGGCGCAAGGCTTCGCCTTCTTCCGTTTGATATTCTTCCCGGAAGTGACCACCACAACTTTCTTCGCGGTTCAAACCATCGTGTGCCATCAGGTTCCCGATTTCGATGAAGTCGGCCAGACGGCTGGCTTTTTCCAATTCAACGTTCATACCGTCGTTCGATCCGGGGATACGTACGTTCGACCAGAATTCCTTCTTGATCTCGGCAATACGCTTGATCGCTTTTTCCAGGCTTTCTTTGGTACGTCCCATACCAACGAAGTCCCACATCACCAAACCAAGTTCTTTGTGGATACTATCGACCGAACGTTCACCTTTAATGCTCAACAACTTGTCGAAACGGGCCTTAACGGCTTTTTCAGTATCAACAAATTCCTTTTCGTTGGTTGTCATACGAGGCGTGCGAATTTCGTCGGCCAGGTAGTTCTGGATCGTATAAGGAAGTACGAAATAACCGTCGGCCAAACCTTGCATCAATGCCGAAGCACCTAAGCGGTTAGCGCCGTGGTCAGAGAAGTTCGCTTCACCGGCAGCGAACAAACCGGGAATATTTGTTTGCAATTCATAATCAACCCAAAGACCACCCATTGTGTAGTGGATCGCAGGATAGATCATCATTGGAGTTTCATAAGGATCTTCGTCCACGATTTTCTCGTACATCTGGAACAAGTTACCGTAACGAGCTTTGATCACGTTTTTACCCAAACGTTCGATTGCTGATTTGAAATCCAAATAAACAGCCAAACCTGTTGAGTTAACACCGAAACCGGCATCGCAACGTTCTTTGGCAGCACGCGAAGCAACGTCGCGGGGAACCAGGTTACCGAAAGCCGGATAACGACGCTCCAAATAGTAGTCGCGATCTTCTTCGGCAATCTGCGTTGGTTTCAATTTACCGGCGCGGATCGCTTCAGCATCTTCTTTCTTCTTAGGAACCCAAATACGACCATCGTTACGCAATGATTCGGACATCAAGGTCAGTTTTGACTGGAATTCACCGTGAACAGGAATACAAGTCGGGTGGATCTGAGCGTAACAGGGGTTAGCAAACATGGCACCTTTGTGGAATGCTTTGATTGCAGCCGATCCGTTCGATCCCATGGCGTTAGTTGACAGGAAGAAGGTGTTTCCGTAACCACCGGTTGCCAATACAACGGCGTGACCGAAGTGACGAGTCAACTCACCAGTTACCAGGTCGCGAGCGATAATACCGCGCGCTTTACCGTCAACAATAACAATGTCGACCAACTCGGTACGAGTATACATTTTTACAGTACCAGCGTTTACCTGACGCATCAATGCCTGGTAAGCACCTAACAGCAATTGCTGACCTGTTTGACCTTTCGCGTAGAACGTACGGCTAACCTGTGCACCACCGAAAGAACGGTTGTCTAACAAACCGCCGTATTCGCGGGCGAAAGGAACACCTTGAGCCACACATTGGTCGATAATGCTGTTACTCACTTCAGCCAAACGGTATACGTTCGCTTCGCGGGCACGGTAGTCACCACCTTTAATGGTATCGTAGAAAAGACGGTAAACAGAGTCACCATCGTTCGGATAGTTTTTCGCAGCATTGATACCCCCTTGTGCAGCAATAGAGTGCGCACGACGAGGAGAATCCTGAATGGTAAAGTTTTTGACGTTGAAACCCATCTCGCCAAGAGATGCAGCAGCAGCGCCACCAGCCAAACCAGTACCAACAACAATCACGTCCAGTTTACGTTTGTTGGCCGGGTTAACCAGCTTCTGATGATCTTTATAGTTTGTCCACTTCTGGGCTAATGGCCCTTCGGGTATTTTTGCATCTAATTTGCTCATAATTCAATTTCTTTTCGATTAAAATTTAATCAGGAAATACAATGGAATAATTGCGAAACCTACCGCAACCACAATGGCAAAGATTTTACCAATGCACTGCAAACGTTTCAACCAGTACTGGTTGCTCATGCCAATTGTTTGGAAAGCAGACCAGAATCCGTGGCCCAGGTGGAAACCTAACAAAGCACCGCCAATAATGTAAAGGATGCAGTATAACACACTTGATTTGAACAAGCCGGCAACCAATGCATAAGTATTGTGCATTTCAACGCCATCGATCATTGTGGCTTCCAATCCACCGGTTTTTACGGGGATGAAAAACTGAATGATGTGCATAACCAGGAAAACCAAAACCAAAGCACCAAGAACTAACATGTTACGAGATGCCCAGGTACTTGAGTAAGCTGCATTCGACTTGTCATACCCTACCGGACGAGCCTTATAGTTTTGCAAACTGATAAGAAATGACCAGATGATATGTACAACGAATCCCAGACCAAGCACCGGCTCCATAACTTTAATTAAAGGGTTGGTAGCCATAAAATTTGCCCCAAGGTTGAATAACTCACCGCTGTCGTCGAAAAGCAACAGCAAATTCACGCCCAAGTGAACGCAAATGAACATCATCAGAAATAAACCTGAAATGCTCATGATAAACTTTCTTCCGATAGAGGCAGTCAGAAAATTGCTCATAGGATAATTGATTTATATTTAAACATTAATACTAATTTCTCAAAAAAGCTCAACAAATGTAGGCCTCTGCGCGTTTTCCTACAATTAATTCCCGCCCTAAAGTAGCTAATTTAAACTGTTTCTAAGCACGGCCCAGGCCGAATCGGGACAATCAACTGTCAAACAACTTCTTAAATAACATGAAGATGTAAATTTTCTGTTAACAGAAAAGCCCTTCACAACAGCCTGAAATCTCAGATCAACACCCTCAGATAGTTACATATTTCGATCCGGGATATCAAATTGCTGACTTGACTGCACCGAGTTTCGTGCAATCTGACCTGAAAAAGAGGGATGGATATGGTATAACCAAGCTTTTTCCTATTTTTGCAAGGCTTTTTAGCGAATGGTTCCATAGTTCAACGGATACCTGCCTGCGGTAGGCAGGGAACAACAGTTTCCTAAACTGTAAATTACAACGGCATGTATACCGTTTACGCAATAAAAAGTGAAATTGATGGACGAATATATGTTGGATTTTCTTCCAATTTGGAAAGAAGACTCAAAGAACATAATTCGGGGAAAACCAAGTCGACGAAAGGATACCGACCTTGGCGCTTAATATTTAAAGAGCAATGCGACTCCCGGATTGAAGCAAGAAAACTTGAAAAGTTTTACAAATCCGGTAAAGGAAAAGAAATATTAAAAATGGTTCCATAGTTCAA
The DNA here is from genome assembly GCF_003046625.1 of Mangrovibacterium marinum. Classification (GTDB taxonomy): domain Bacteria; phylum Bacteroidota; class Bacteroidia; order Bacteroidales; family Prolixibacteraceae; genus Mangrovibacterium; species Mangrovibacterium marinum. The sequence continues at coordinate 268,010 of NZ_QAAD01000006.1, read as the reverse complement.
CGGATAGAACGACAGTTTCCTAAACTGTAAATCCGGGTTCGATTCCCGGTGGGACTACTTTTTTAGCTGATTATCAGTGCCTTAAGCGCGCATACGAACACTTTTAACGTACACTTTAGGGTTTCAAGCATAAAAAAAGCGGCTCACATTGGCCGCCTATTAATACAATATAGATTAGTTCCTACCAACTTGATGCTGCACTTGCCATGTATGATTTATAATCAGCAATTAAATTATCAATGTCCTTTTGGGCGTCTTCTTTACTGTAATTGTAAATAGTCATTCCCGAAGCATCATAGCTCCATGCCCCTGTTGGCTCAATATCTATCTTTGTTGCCCCATCTTTAACGGCTAATGTAATTAAAGCCTAGGTGTCGCCTATCGACTGACTACTTCCATGAAGTAAATATTTACCCATGATTTTACCAGCTTCTTTGTCCTGAAATTGAATAACACTCTTTGCATTATTGAATGATCTTACCATCCACTCATTTGCTTTCACATACAATTCGTCTTTGGTTCCGGGTACTTCAATAACTTGTTCCGATTTAGAAACAGTAACCTGCTGTAAGCTCATACAGGATTGAAACAATACAGCCACAAACAGAAACAAAACAGTTTTTTTTCATTGTTAAAGGTTTTTGATTATTGTTTATTGATTCTCTTTAGTTCGGAAAGAATTTGCTTTTGAAGGTCGATAACATCGTTAATTCGAAGCATCCAAGCTCCGACAAGCCTCAGAATTATAATAATTCCAGCAATTAAGGCAAGTATGAAAATTTCACCCATAGTTAATTTAGTTTTGATTTTTTGTTCAAATTACGAAAAACCGAAAAACCATTTAGCAATATTCATGATGTTTTTTACTCATCGGTTTCAAATAGCTTTTGTTTTAACTCTTTTATCCGGGCTGCCCGGTCGAAGTTGGGAGGGATAACCGTAATTACATCGCTGCCCACATCCGCTTCAATGTCGGTTTGTTTCAATCTTGGAACAGCATAATCTAATAGCTTCGACAAAAACATTAAACGCTCCTTTGGCTCCATTGCTGCCACGGTTGCCGCGACTTTACCCGGTGCTAAATGTTCAGCCAATATGTCGTCAAACTTTTCCAGTATCTCTTTTGTCTCCTTGTCTTCCATTCCGAAAGGTCTCACCTCAGAATGCTTGAGTGTCTTTTCCAAATTCCAGACTCCTTAAAAACTCTGTTATTTAGTGCTTCTATTTAAATATTTTCGCGACATGGCAAAAGCGCAACAATTTGATTATCAACAACACAAATATCAAAGCATTTGTTTAAATCGCTACATAGCTGGACCTGACATAAGATTATCACATCATCCAGTAAGAGAAATGACATCCAGAGTTGAGTGTAATAAGTAGTGAATTAATCTTCATTTTCCCTGAACAGTCAGGTTGGAACCTGGCACGGGTTAAGTTCTTTGTTTTAATGATCAGCGCGCTGTGCAAAGTTCAGACTGATGATTTCGAGAAGTTGGCTTCGGCATTCGATTGCCATGCAAGCACCAGTTCGTCACCCAAAAGAATAGAACGGTTTATGGTCAACTATCTTTTAGATACCGATCTGATCGCAAGGCTGGTATTCGGGCTATTGCCACATAAACCTCCTTCCCGCCTGGCAATTGACAGAACAAATTGAAAGTTTGGGCAGCGGAATATCAATGTATTGGTAATCGCAGTTGTTTATCAAGGTGTTGCTTTTCCGTTGCTGTTTAAGCTGTTGCCTAAATTTAGCAATTCAAACACCAACGAGCGGATTGAATTGATCCAGCGCTACATACATCTGTTTAGCCATGAATCACTGGTTTGTTTGACCTCAGATCGTGAGTTTGTAGGAGAACACCGGATCAAATACCTGAATGATAACCGCATCCGTTACTATATCCATATCCGCGAAAACTTTTGGGTTGTGCAGCCTCATAATGACAAACAAATAAAAGCCAGTTGGGTGTTTACCGATTTACCAATGAACGGGTGCCGGCTGAACCACCGGATTGTTTATTTGAACAATCAATTGTGTTACCTCTCCGGATCAAAAGGAAAAGATAAACAGGGAAATTCGGAATTGCAGACTGTTATCTCATTCAACAAGCCGGAAGATGCGCTGGAGTTGTACAAAGAGCGCTGGCTAATCGACACAGCTTCTAGAGCGCTGAAGACAAGAACGTTTAGCATAAACAGCACCCACTTAACCGAGTTAGAAAGAATTGAAAAACTATTTGCACTGGTGATCGTTGCTTTCAAATGGGCGTATTTGGTCAGAGATTATTTGAACAAGTATGTCAGACCAATATCAATCAGGAAGCACGGTAAAAAAGCGAAAAGTTTGTTCAAACATGGTTTGACTTATATAGCATCTGTTCTTTTAAATGCTTATCTTCAGGATAATATCGACTTACATATGCATTTCTTTTTCACGTACTTAGTAGACCTGTATTGGATAATTTTACACAGACTATTTGTTTTTCTAAAGAATTAATAACTACATTTGCACAACATTTGGTGATTATCGTACTTTATCGGTACGATGATGAAAAGGGAATCCGGTGAGAGTCCGGAACAGTACCCGCTACTGTAATCCCGTTAACGCATGAGTGTTAATTTGTTCTCATCAATCACAATCCACTGTTACCCGGCAGCAATGCAGGGTGTTCAACTAACGAACAGAAATCCGTATTGGACGAAAATGGGAAGGAGATGAGAATCGGGAAAGTCAGGAAACCTGCCAATTGTATTAATAAATATTTTGCTTCCGGGAATAGAAGTAAGTAGTGATTCAGATGATTTTCCGAATTATTATCAATTAGTTTCCAGGATGCATTAGTAATTTTTTTACAATGCATAAATTGTTATTTGTGGCACTTGTGCAGGTTATATTATTGCCTGTATGTGCGCAAAGTGTGGTTTTACAAGGTAAGGTGTACGATAAAAGCAACTCGCAAAAGGTTGACTTTGCCAATGTATATATCGAAAATATTAATCGTATTGCTTCGTCGGGTGTAGACGGACAGTACCGCTTTGCTGATTTACCTCAAGGTGAATATGTATTGCAGGTAACTCATTTGGGGTATGAAAAATATAGTCAGAAAATTACTTTGTCAAAGGGAATCAGTACAATTGATATTGCTTTAATACCAAAGGCTGAAACTATTTCTCCAATTGTTGTTACCGGTACCGGAACTTCGTATCATTTAGATAATGTACCCGTTCAAACCGAAATTATTACCCAAAAAGATATTGCTGAAGTTGGCGGACAAAGTGTAGAAGAGGTTTTGGCAGGTGTTTCATCTTCGCTCGATTTTACTTTGAGTTCGATGGGAACCAACCTGAAGATTAATGGTCTGGGTAACGATTATGTTTTAATATTGGTAAATGGCAAAAGGTTAACTGGCGGTTTGAGTGGATACACCGATTTGAGCCGATTAAATGCCAACGATATCAAGCAAATCGAAATTGTAAAGGGAGCGTCTTCAACCTTATATGGGTCAGATGCTATTGCAGGTGTTATCAATATCATTACCAAAAAAACACTGAATAAACTTGATGTAACCAATAGCTCATCTATCCAAGATTATGGAAGAGTTAAGCAATTAAACACACTTAGTTTTAATGGGGATAAATGGGCCGGTAAAACTTCGTTTAATTACAGACATACCGATGGGTGGCAGTTAAATAATTTGAAGTTTAATAATGCCTGGCAAAGCAATCACGATCTTCCGTTTTTAGAAGAAACCTATTATAAGCCTGTTAATAAGAGTAATGCGTATACCATATCACAAGACTTTGATTATCGTATCAATCAAAAATTAAAATTGTATGCTGGTGGTTCGTGGTACGAAAAAACCTTGTTCTTTCCGTTTAAAGCCCAAATGCATAACTACTATTACAATAATAGGGGAGTATCGGTCGGAGGAGATTATACCATCAACCCCAACAGTACAATCAATTTTAGTGTTGATTATAATAACTACCTGTATTATACCGAGTATCCTTATAAATATAACGAGTCGTATATGGTTGATGGTAGTGTTTTACGATTAACCTTTTATCCGGGAGATCGCTTTAAAAATTCCGACGAAACAACTCTGATTGCTCAGGCAAAGGGAGTGTTTAAATTAAACGATACTCACAACCTGAGTGTGGGAACCGAGTTTTTGTACGAAATGTTAGAATCGCAATATCGTCTTACTGTTGCCGATGCCAATGCCAGTACCTATTCGATTTATGTACAAGATGAGATAAAATTAGCTGATGCTTTTAGTGTAGTAGCAGGTGTGCGAGCCATCTATTATAATAAAACGGGTATGGAGTATACACCCAAACTATCGGCAATGTATAACCTTAAACCGTTCACCTTACGTGCTACTTATGCCAATGGATTTAAGAGTCCCACCTTGCGCGAGCTTTATTATTTCTACGAGAGCGATCGCATGGGAATGCATCGATTGTATATGGGCAATGAAGATTTAAAACCGCAAAAGTCGCATTACTTTTCATTAGCAGCCGATTATAAAAACAAATCATTTACAGCAGGAGTATCGGTTTACCTCAATAAAGTAAATGATATGATTGATTATTTGATTATTAGTGCCGATGATTATACGCGTTTAACCGGCGATACCTTATCATACAATCGTAAAAAAGAAATTGAGGAGTTTAAATGGCGATATAATATCGACGAGGCTCGAAGTGTTGGGGTTGATTGCCATGTGGGAATGAAATTGTTTAAACAGGTTAAAGTTAATTTGGGCTATAGTTATGTCGATGCCAAAAACCTTACCCAACACATCCGTTTGAATGGAATTTCTGCTCACAGTGCCACAGCCAAAGCATCGTGGACAAAAAAATGGAAAGACTATAAATTCAATGCCAATGTATCGGGGGTATATAAGTCAGACAAATTCTACCTCGAAGAAGACGAGACACGCTCGTATGCTAAACCTTACCAACTCTGTGAAATAACCACCAATCATACATTCTATCATTTAAATAATTGCGATATAACAGTAGTGCTAGGCATCGATAATTTATTGAATTTTATCGATCATAGTCCTTATGGATCACATTACGCCACACTTTCTCCTGGAAGAACATATCTGGTAGGATTAAATATCAAATACCATAAATATCACGAACAACTATAGATAACGGAATTATAACATAGATAAAAAAAATGAGACAAATTAACAAAACCGTAGTTTATTTTTTAATGGCCCTTGCAGGGCTTACAGCATGTAGTGATGACGACGAAAATTCGTCGGTTGTTTTGGGCGATAAAAAGGGTATTGTGTTAGTTACTTTCGGATCATCGTACGAAGCGCCACAACAAACTTTTACCAATGTAGATGCCAAAGCAAAAATAGCTTTCCCAGGCGAAGAAATCCGATGGGGATACACTTCTGATATCATTCTGAATAAATTACGTCAGGGTAATGGCGAAGGTAGTTTAAACGGTGTAATTATCGACAGAGATACTCCTGAAGAGTGTTTTGAAGTGATGGTACGAGATGGTTACTCTAAATTCGCTATTCAATCGTTACACGTTATTCCTGGTGAGGAATTCGACGAGTTACAAGAAGATGTTGCTGAATTGGAAACTAAGTATCCGGGTGTTGAGTGTTTGGTTGGAAAACCTTTACTAAACTCAGATGCTGATATTAAAAAAGTAGCTGAAGTAATGGCTGATAAATTTAAAGATGCTGTTGCCGAAGGTCCGGTTTGTTTTATGGGACACGGTACACCTCATGCTGCCGATGCGCAATACAAAAAATTAGAAACTGAATTAAAGAAGATAAATGCTAACTTCTTTGTGGGTACTGTTGAAGGTACAGGCTTTGAAGCTGGTATTACTTCAATTAGCGGAATCATTAATGAGTTAGCAACTCTTTCTCCTAAACCAACCAAAGTAACCATTACTCCAATGATGTCTATTGCCGGAGATCATGCCAATAATGATATGAATGGTAACACTGGCGAGACAGATCCGGAAGAACAATCGTGGAGAGAAAGATTAGAAGCAGAAGGTTACCAGGTTACTGATGTAATGAAGGGTTTAGGCGATTACGATGAAATTGTTGCCATTTGGATGCAGCATTTATCTGATGCCATGAATGACTAATAATAGTGTTATGTTTTAATCTGCCACATATGATTTCAGCCTTGCTGTTTCCTCACTTACTAATAATTAGATAGCAAAGGCTGATTTCATATGTTTTTTTTACATAGCTTAATTACAGAATATTTCGGAGAACAACTTAAAATAAAAATGATCAGATTATTTACTTTCATATGCGCCGTTCTAATAACGTCAGGATTAGCATATGGACAACAACGAGTTAGCGTGACGGGTGTAGTAACCGACGAGCAGCAGCAGCCGCTAATAGGCGCCAACGTTTATATCAATGGAACAACCATTGGAACTGCTACCGATGTATATGGAAACTTTAAATTAAACAATATTAAAACTGGCGATTATCAGGTATGTGCTTCGTACTCGGGCTATAAAAGATACCGTTTGGATGTAAACTTACAATCAGATAAAAAGAATTTAAGCATTCAGATGATACAGTCGGAAGGAAATCTAGGCGAAGTAGTTGTAACAGGTACCGGCACGCCTCATCATCTTAAAACAGCTCCTGTACCAACTGAATTAATCAGTTCGAAAATGATTGAAGAAGTGGCTGCCCCTGATTTTATGAGTTTAATGCAATCAGTAAGTCCTTCGTTCGATTTTACACCCGGAGTAATGGGATCTTTCATTCAATTAAATGGTTTAGGAAACGATTTTATCGTCATCTTAATTGATGGACGTCGCGTTTACGGTGATATGGGAGGTATGAACGACTTGGGACGAATTATTCCTAATAATGTTGAGCGCATCGAAGTGGTAAAAGGAGCGTCTTCATCATTGTATGGATCCGATGCCATTGGAGGTGTTATTAACATCATCACTAAAAAATCAAACAGAGGTCTGTCTGTCAGAAACAACACTCAATATTCGAGTTACAACACCTTGCAACAAACCAATAACATCGATTTCAACTTCGATAAGCTATCGGGTAGTACTACTTTTTCGATGAATCAAACCGATGGCTGGCAAAACAGTACTTACGAGCTTGATGATTGGAATGATGATGGAACTTATACAGTGGTTGAAACCGATGCAATGACTCAGAATGCATATGTCAACCGTAATATCCGCCAGGATTTAAGCTATAATATCAATGAAAATTTAAGCATTAACGGAGGAATATCATACTACATCAACGATTTAATGCGCCCGGTTACAGTATCTAATTATGGTTTCTATTTCGAAGATTTGAGTTACAATGTTGGAGCGAAGTATTTGTTTTCGAAAAAATCACATTTAGCTTTCGATTTTAATTCTGACAGATACAAATATTACTACAAATACAATCAAACCGATGAGGATGGCGATTTTCGTTTGGGAGAACTTACCTTAAATAATGATCAGCAACGACGCGATTACAATTTACGTTGGGTATCACGCATCGGTAATAACCAAACGTTATCGGTAGGATCGGAGTTGGTTCAGGAGATTTACCGTTCTGAAACACGCATTTTAAATGGTGAGGTAGATGTTAATACTTTATCGTTTTATGCTCAGGACGAATTAACACTGTTCGAAGATTTAATGCTTACAGCAGGTGTACGTGTGGTGAAACACGATAACTTCGGAACCATCGCAACGCCTAAATTTTCGGCATTATATAAGCTAAATAATTTTAATATTCGTGGTACTTATTCCAGAGGTTTTAAAGCTCCAACACTAAAAGAGCAATACTATCACTATGTAATGCGAAGTACCATGTATTTAGGTAACACTGATTTGGATCCTCAAAAATCGGATTACTATACTTTGGGTGTAGATTATCACAACAATTGGTTAAGTGCCAGTGTAAGTGCTTATCAAAACGATGTAAAAGGTTTGATTACCTATCGCGATGTAGATACTTTACCCGAAGATGCAGATAACGGCGTTAAACGCAGACGTCAACATTACAATGTAGAAGAAGCTCGCACCAAAGGTGTAGATGTAATGTTTGATGCCAAATTGCCTGCAGGTTTCTCAGTTGGTGGTGGATATAGTTATGTAGATGCAAAAAATCTTAATGATGATATTCGTTTGGAGTATGTGGCGCAGAATTATGGTAATGTTCGTGCTGGTTATCTTCATAAATGGAAAGACTATGATTTAAATCTATTACTGACTGGTAGATTTCAGGATGAACGCTTTTTTAACGATACCGAGGGAAATGCCAAGGGATACGATTTGTGGAATTTTACAACCACACATACTTTTGCTGATTTTAGCGGAACCAAATTAACAGCTACTTTGGGGATCGATAACATTTTTGATTATGTAGATGATTTACCTGATGGTTTTAACCGCAGTACCATTACTCCGGGACGCACATTTAAAGTGGGAGTTAATATCGTTTTTGCAAAATAAATAATCAGGGCAGTATTTTATTATTGCCCAACTATTCTTTGCATACTAACATAAAGAGTTTGATAAAACAAATTCATAAGTATATAGGATGACTTATGAGTTTGTTTTTTGTGCTTTGATGTATTCGTGGTTTTTGCATGTTATAGGCATTTAATTCAATAGAGCTGTTTGAGTAGACATTATAATAATAAGAAACAAAGGTAGCAAGTGTTCATCCTTTAAATACTTGCCATTTTAAAAGGTAAAAAGTTAAGTGGTAACAAAAGAGTCAAGATGCAAAGTAGGTTTTTAATAACTCAACATATAGTTGATCAACAAAGGGATACGATCTTAACTGAAAGTACTTATGAAAACAAATAAATATATTAAACTGGGTTTTATTTTACTTATAATGAGTTGTATAAGTGTTAGCGCAAAAGAAACGGTTAAGGATAAATCAGGTATTCTTCTAGTAACGTTTGGAACCAGTTATGCCAATGCACAACAGGCATACGATAGAATAGAAGCCAAGGTAAAAGGTGCATTCCCTGATACTGAAATTCGTTGGGCATACACAGCCAACTTTATACGAAAAAAACTTCATAAGCAAGGTAAACATGTGGATTCGCCAGCCGAAGCATTGGCTAAAATGGCTAGCGACGGCTATACTCATATTGCTGTTCAGTCGCTTCATATTATCCCGGGTGAAGAATATAATGCGCTAAAGCAAACAGTAACAGCTTTTAATCATATGCCTAAAAATGCCAAAGTAGTATTAATTGGAGAACCATTGCTATATACGCACGAAGATATGATGGCTACACTCGATGCTATGTCATCTGTTTTGCCTGAAAAAATAGGAAAAAGTGAAGCTGTTGTTTTAATGGGACATGGAACAAGTCATCAGTCTAATGTTTATTATCCCGGCTTTCAATATTATCTTTGGCAAAAATCACCATCCATTTTTTTAGGAACAGTAGAAGGATATCCTGAATTAGGGGATATTATCGAAAAGCTGAAAGATCAAAAAATAAAAAAAGTCTATCTACAACCATTTATGTCGGTTGCGGGTGATCATGCTCAGAACGATATGGCAGGGGATGATGCTGATAGTTGGAAATCGCAATTGGAGGCACAAGGTTTCGAAGTGAAAACTGTTCTAAAAGGATTAGCTGAATATGATGCAATAGTAGATGTTTGGATCAAACATTTAAAAGAAACCTTTGGAAAATTGTAGAACATTCAAACGATGGCTGATTGATATAATGATAAAGTTAAACATGATGAATAAAAGAATATTCAGATTTAGGTTTATTGGGCAATTAACAATCCTTTATTTGTTAGTTTGGTCTGCATCCTGCTCCAACGAAAAGGGATCTGAAACCAATTGTGCCTATAGTAATATGCAATATGCCAAAGGTTTTAGTATCGATACAGTTGATAATAAAACACGCGTTACTATTTTTAATCCCAAAGATCTATCTGGTGTGTTGGCTCAGTTCTATTTGCTTCCAGCCAATTATGAGGAGGATCTAAAAGCCAACGAAATTAAAGTTCCTTGCCAACGAATCATCTGCTTGAGTTCAACTCAACTTGCTTACTTAATCGAATTGGATGCCATTGATGGCGTGGCAGGTATTAACAGCAGTCGTCATTTATTTAATCAGGAAATCAAAAAACGTGTAAAGAACGGAAAAATACTGCGAGTAGGTAAAGAAGGGGTGTTCGACACCGAAATAATTGCTGCCATCAATCCCGATGTTATTTTTGTTTCGCCTTATAAAACAGGCGGGTACGATATGATTAAAAATATGGGTATTCCTTTGGTTCCGATGGCTGCTTACTCTGAGGAATTACCTTTAGGTAGAGCGGAATGGATTAAATTCATGTCTTTATTTGTCGATCAAAAGTCCAAAGCTGATTCTATTTTCTCGGATATTGCCAATGAATATAACCGACTTAAGTCCTTAACTCAAAATATTAAAAAACGGCCAACCGTTTTTAGTGGTAAAATGAAGGGAAGTGCATGGTATGTGGCTGGTGGCGATAGCTTCTTTGCTCAGCTATTTACCGATGCCGGAGCAGAGTATGTAATTAAAGATCATAAAACCGGAGCTTCGCCAATGGACTTCGAATCGGTGTATGCACTGGCGCACGATGCTCAATATTGGCGGGTTTTAACCAGCTCTCCTCATGGATTTGGTAAGAAAATGTTAAAAGAAGAAGATGAGCGATATGCCGATTTCGATGCTTTTAGAACCGGAAATGTGTTGGTGTGTAATTTAAGAGATATTCCTTATCGCGAAGAATCGGGTTTACGACCTCAAATATTATTGGCCGATTATATTCATCATTTTCATCCCGATTTGCTACCTGATTATAAACCTGTTTACTGGAAAGAGATTGGAGAATAATAATACAAATACTACGCTGCTTAAGCTTTTAGCCGGGGTGGCGTTGGTTATCGTTTTATTTCTGATGAACCTGGCTTGGGGCTCGGTTCATATTCCATTTGAAGGAGTGCTAAATGTATTGTTTGATAACGATACTCCAAATGTTGTTTGGAGCAATATTCTTATCCGAACCCGCCTGCCACAAGCGTTAGTGGCTTTAGCCGCCGGATGTGCGTTAAGTATATCGGGTTTGCTGATGCAAACGCTTTTCAGGAATCCATTGGCTGGTCCATCAGTTTTGGGTATTTCATCAGGCGCTAGCCTGGGAGTGGGTTTTGTGGTGTTGATAGCCGGTAATCTTTTCGGATATTCATTAAGCAGCGTGGGGCTGGTAGGCGATATGGCTGTATTATTTGCTGCCTTTGCCGGAGCATTGGGCATATTATTTATTATTCTGATGGTGGCCCGCCACGTTGGGGGTACACTCTCTGTTTTAATTATGGGCGTGATGATTGGCTATCTTAGTAACTCGCTTGTTAGCATTATGAAGTTCTACAGTCTCGAAGAAGACATTCATTCGTATGTGATCTGGGGATTGGGTAATTTTGGTAAGCTGTCGTTAGATCGCGCCAACTACTTTCTGTTGTTTACACTTGCAGTTTCGCTGTTAAGCCTGTTATTGGGTAAATGGCTGAATATGCTTTCGCTGGGCGATAATTATGCACGTAACCTTGGATTACGAATCGAACGATCTCGTTTTCTGATTATTATGTTATCGGGAGTTTTAACTGCCACTGTAACGGCTTTTTGTGGGCCCATCATCTTTATAGGTATGGCTGTTCCTCATCTGGCAAAGATGGTTTCTAAAACTTCCAATCATTATATACTAATACTGAATAGTGCTATTCTGGGTTCGGCAACGGCCTTGCTATGCAACTTAATTGCCCGACTACCTGGATTCGACGGTGCCCTGCCTATCAATTCAGTAACTGCTTTTGTAGGAGCTCCGGTAGTTATTTCAGTTATCTGGCGTCGTCGTCGCGATCAATTATCTGTTTAAAATCAATTTGTATCGATGAAGCAATCCATTCAAATAGAAAACCTATCAACCGGTTATCGTTCTTCAAAAGGAGGCAAGGTTGTGGCACGGCACTTAAATGCTGGACTCAACAATGGCGAATTAACCTGTTTGTTGGGAGCAAACGGAACCGGTAAAAGTACCTTGATAAAAACCATAAGCGGTTTTTTGAAATCAATTGAAGGTAGCGTTAGTATTAACGGTTCAACAATTGAAGCGATGAATGAGAAAGATCTGGCCAAACAGGTAGCAGTTGTTCTTACCGAAAAAATTAATGTGCCTAACGCAACGGTTTACGAGCTGGTTGCCTATGGCCGAAGTCCGCATACGGGTTTTTTAGGCCGTTTAAACTCTGAAGATAAACAAATAATAGAGCAGGCTATTGAGCGTTGTGGAATGGGTGATAAACGAAACCGCCTGGTTACTTCGCTCAGCGATGGCGAACGACAAAAAGCTACCATTGCCAAAGCCTTGGCTCAGGATACACCCATCATCATTTTAGATGAACCTACTGCATTTCTTGATTTGCCTGCTCGGGTTGAAGTAATGCAGTTGTTGCGCAAGCTGGCTGTTCAAACGGGCAAATCTATTTTAATGTCTACTCACGATTTAGATTTAGCCTTGCAAATGGCCGATCGCCTGTGGTTGTTGCAATCCGAGGCGATTATTACCGGAACTCCCGAAGACTTGCTTCTGCAAAATGCTTTTCAGGCGATGTTTAAAAAGGATAAAATTGAATTTGATAACAAAACGGGCATGTTTAAAGTGGCTCATCAATATAACTTAACGGTTCCGGTTGTCGGTCATGGTTTTGAGTACGTGCTTTTGCGACGGGCTTTAATGCGAAAAGGAATTAAACCGGTAAAAGCCAATGAGATTGAAGATTTTCATGTTCGCATTATTAACGATTCAGATCAACCTTTCGAATTTTGGTGCAATCAGTTAAAAGCACATACAACCAACAAGGTTGAAGATATTGTTTCGGAGATAATGCGAGTTGTATCACATCAAAATATTTACAATTAAGGATGATGGATATAACTAAATCAACAATGAGGATTGCAGCCGTAAGTTCGTGGATGGAAACACTGGCTATTGAGCAAAATCTCCGTTGCATTGAGTCTTTTTTAAGCGAGTTGGAAAAGCAGGAGGTAGAGTACGCACTTTTTCCTGAACTTTCGGTATCTGGTTATATCAATACTACCGATGATCTTGCCTCATTCCTTTCTGTTGCTGATGATACGATCTTAAAATTAAAACAACTTTCGAAGCAGTATTCAATAACTTTTTCTGTAGGTATACCCATGCTGATAGATAAGGGAGCAGCTATTGCCCAACTGACTTTTAAGGACGGTAACATTATTCATCAACACAATAAAACACATTTATCGGTTCACGAAAAAGAAGTATTTGAATTGGGCAAGGAGTTGGAATTATTATCACTGAACCATTCTAAAATTGGGATGCATCTTTGTCTCGAAAGTCATTATCCTGAGTTGAGTTTACAATATCAATGTCAAGGTGCCAATTTGTTGGCTTTTGCTTTTGCTTCGCCACGCGAAACACCCGAAGAAAAGATGGAACGCTTTCAGATGATGTTGAAATGCCGTGCCTACGACAATGCTTGTTTTGTGATGGCATGCAATGCAACAGGAACTACTCCAACAAAGAAGAATTACGCGGGTGTATCAATGATTATTTCACCGCGCGGTAAAGTAATAGCTCAATATAAAGGCATGGCGCCTGGATATTGTATGGCTGAAATAGATTTTTACGATATCAGGAAGATCAAAGATAGTTTGATGTCTGATTTTCCATCCTGTAGAACCACAACCCTAAACCTATCTTTTAAAGAAAAAATTGATGAAGAATAAATATCCTATAACAGGTGTGGCTTTAGGGCCAGGCGATCCGGATTTGATAACCATTTCGTTAGTTGGCGCTTTAAATTCTGTTTCCTCATTTCATGAATTTGTTTATCCATATTATTGCATATCCAAGTTGCTATTGCGCGGCTTTGGTTTTCACAACAATAACACCACCCATGCCGCGGGAGCCGTAGCGGGCTGAGGCTGCCGCACCTTTTAACATGTCGATTGACTTGACTTGCGAGGGGGGTACTGCGATAAAAACCGGGTAATCGACAATCACACCGTCCACCACCAGCAAGGCATCAGCGGTTCCCCCTTCGAGCAGCTGCGACGAGCGGATCTGAATTGAACTGCCGGTACAACTGACTCCGGGCACCCGTCCTTCAATAATCTCGATGATGCTGTTATAGCTGCTGTAATCGGGGCCCGACTCAAAATGAGCTATCGCACTCGACAGTTGATCGGCGCTGATATAATCGTATCCGGTGGCATAGTTGAAATTCTTCTCACTATTTCGAAACCGCAGATCAACACGCAGGGTATCACCTGACTTATAATCTTTCAACCGAACATCTTCTGTAACAAATCCATGTGCGCTAATCCGGAGTTTCTCGTTTGGTCCGGACTGAAATTGAAATAATCCGGCAGAATCGGTGAGGTATTCGGTGCCGGCTGTTTTTAACACGATCGACACATTCCGAAGCGGATACTCCTGAAAGGTTGTCACTTTACCAACTACAGAAACACCCTGTGCATTTGCAGCGAAAAAGGATCCACTCAAAACTGTAATGATTAGAAGACGAATAAGTTTCATTTTACGTGTTGCTTGTTGGGTTACAATCTTTTAGTCAGTTGCTTCTCAGCACGTGTAACCACAAGCAAAGGCTTATTACCAATGGCCTTGCTGATCAGTCAACCGGGGGATAAAGCTAAAAATACGGAAAAAAACCGCTGCCGATACGAACAGCGGTTTTCTGTATACATTAACAAGTAGCTTAAGCTTCTGAATTAATAAGCAGTCGCCTACTCGATAGGCCCGGCTCCGTAATTCGGGTTATTTTTATCGAACCATAAGCGTTCGGAGCTCAGCACCGATGCCGTATTGGTATTGGTTGTGATCCCTGCTGCCTGATAATAAGCAATAATAATATCATACATCAGGTCAGCCTCGCTGGGGGTATTGATGGCTACGCGTCGCGGAATATTGCCCACGCCAAAATCTTCCCAGGCAAAATAAGCACTTCCCACTTTAGGAATACCGCTACGCCGAACGGTTGTCCACAAATCTCCCGGAGTAATCAGATTCTGAATGTATTGCTGAATGTAAACCTTCTCCAAATCGTCGGTACCATCTAAGGTACAGATATCTTTGGACAACAAGGCTGCAAGTTCTCCATCCTGCAATTTGGTGGCACCTTCGGCCGGGTCGGCCAACACCGGATCTTCATCGTAATAAGGGATCTCGTGGCGTTCGGCCAGGTTATCCATCCGTTGAACCGAGAGACTAACCCCCTGTGTCAAATACTCCTGGGCAGTCATCGGCAAGTTGGCACCCAACAATTTAAACTCAGCCAGGTAAAGATTGGTTTCCGCAGCACTTCCCAGCAGCACATAAAGCGGCACCTCGTTGCCCACAACCTGCAAGACCGATCCACCGGGCTTGGTCGGATAGGTGTAAGTCAGCGTTGTCCGTTGGTTCTTTTCTTCAATCACCGAAGACCAAGTGTATGTTTTCCGATTGGAACCGTCGGCCTTGGTGGCAAAAAACAAGGTTGACTGCTGAAAATACTCATTTTGTGTTATCGCTGCCGTCGACAGTGGAACACCCCAATATCGTCCCCAGGGCTCTTCATAGCCGCTCTTCCAACTATCGAATTTACCTTCGCCGTTCAGGTTGATAATATCCTGAATTTGGCTTGGCAAACCATCGAATCCCAGTGTTTCGATGATGGCATCGATGACTTCGGGATTGAAGTTATTCTTCCGGAATAAAAATCGCAGACGCGGGTCTTTATTGGCTTTCAGAAATTCAATCAGGTTATTCGCGGCATAGCCGATCCAACCGTCGCCAACACCTTCTCCGGTTCCGCGGTAGTTCACACCTACATTGAACAGCAGGTCGTCACCCAGTTCATTCATATAGCTTGATGCACCTACTTCCTGAGCTATTTGGAGCGCCTTCGCCCGATCGGCATTCACCAGCCGGGCTGCAATACGCAGCTTCAGCAAGTTGCAAAATTTTGACCACTTGGTGTAATCCCCCTTATACATCATATCCTGGTTTCCCAACGAGAACTGATCGGACTTGCCCAGATCGGCAATGGCCTGATCCAGCTCATCGAGCCACAGATTAAACAGCTCTTGTTCTGTATCAACCTTAGGCGTCAACAGAGGTGGTGTGGTGTAATTTGCCAAACCCGCTTCTGAGTAGGACATTCCTCCAATATAATCGAGGTTCGAAATCCCCACATAAATCTGAATGGCATAAGTCAACGCTTTCATGGCCTGGCTCGAACTTCGTTCTTCGGCATCCAAATCATCGATCCGCATACGGGCATCAACGCCAGGCACCAATGCTCTGTACAGATTCTGTAATCCGGTCAGGCTACCTTCGTTAAAGGTCGTATTATTCCCCGCCGTAGTTGAAGCTGCAACCTGCGAATAGGGATACACATAGTCGTTGTAGCTATAGAACCACACGGTATAATCGTTATTATACATCTGTTGCATAGCCCGGGATATCAAAAATCGAATATCGGGATCGGAGACCACCGATGGATCCGAGTTCAGATCGGCAAATTTATCCTTGTCCGCAAAAAAGTTGTCATCGTTACAACTTTGCATACCGAAGAGCAGGGTCACAAGGAATGTCGCAATTATCAATATCTTTTTATTCATCTTGCTTACGGTTTAAGTGTTTAGAATGTGAATTGAAGACCTAAAGTATAGCTTCGGGTATAAGGCAACAAGGTTCGGTGGAACGCTGTTTGGGCACTACCAGTACCACGTGCTGCCTCAGGATGTAAGTTGCTGGGCGACGAGTTATACAAATAACCGGCATCGCGAATATTCAGATTTACATTTAAGTTCTGAATTTTATATTTGGGCAGTTTCACATTATAACCAATCGAGATGTTACGAACAGCGATATAGCTCAGTTTATAGAACCAGTTGGGGTTAATCACCCCGGCTCCCCACGAGTTATACCAGTAGGCCCATTGGCCTTCGTCCACGGCATCGTCAACAATGTCGGCTGCGGCGGCTTCAGTCCAGCTCATCCCGCTCACGTCGTGTTGGTTGCCATCAGGCCCGGTAATGATCGTTCCTTCGGCAAACACACCAACCGGGATAACCCCATGTTCGTAACTCTGTCCGGAATATTTACTGGTCCAGTTCACATTTTTGGCCGACAGGAAGTCACCGGTGGTCTCACCTCCGTCGAGCGATGTTTCGAGCACACCATAAGCTGTTCCGTAGCGGGCGGGGAAGCTGGCAACATGTCCTCCGAAACGCATATCGAGCAGAATGCCGAAAGAGAAGGCCTTATACTGGAATGAGTTGTCCCACGATCCTTCAAAATCGGGACGTACCTTACCAACTTTCTCAACCACGCCCGATCGTTTGTAATAAGGTGCTTTAACACCATCGTGCCAAGTCATCAACGGGCGCCCCTGACTGTCGGTCGCCGCCTTGGAATCGCTGTAAAGCACACCATACTCGCCGCCTTCAAAAGCCACAGCCCCCACGCGGTAGTTTCCGTAGGCGGGATCTCCATACAGCAACTTATAGTCACCCACAAGGTCGTGCAGCTTGGTAATAGTATTTTTCACATTCCAATAGTTAAAGGTTGATGTCCATTTGAAATTCCGGTTATCCACCGGTTTACCTGTCAGCGTCAATTCAACCCCTTTTCCTTTGATGGTCCCCACGTTAGTCAGCATATTGGAAAACCCGGAAGCCTCGGGCAGCGGGATGGTGCTGATCTGATTGGTGGTTTCGTCGATGAAATAAGCCACATCCAGATTCAGTCGGTTTTTGAGGGTATTCAGTGTCAAACCAAACTCGTAGGAGTTTTTCCGTTCAGGTTTCAACTCGGTATCCACAATGGTTTCGTCCAGGTAGTTGGTAATCACATTGCCATTGGCATGCTCGATATTGCCCACCTGATAACCTTTATTGATGAAATACGGACTGGTATCGTTACCCACCTGGGCCCACGATGCGCGCAGTTTACCGAAGCTCACCCACGACGGCATGACATCCTCGAAAGTGTCGGAGAATAGCCAGGAACCGCTGACTGAGGGATAGAAATACGAGTAGGTACCACTTATATTGGTGTAAACCAAAGCTGACGACCAGTCGTTACGTCCGGTAATATCGAGATACACCTGTCCGCGCCAATCAACACTGTAACGGTACAGCAAGGAATTAATTTGCTTGGTTCCGCTCACCCTGTTATTAAGCAAGACTGGCGTATTTTTGGAGTTGCCGATAAAATACTGGCCCGGAACAATTAAGCCACCATCGGTACGAACTCCGGTTTCGGTAATACGTTGACTCCAACGTTCGGCGTGCAGCAAAAGGCTGTGGGTAAAATCGCCCGTTTTATGATCGAACAGGAAGGACAGCTTGCCGGTTTTTGAGATATCGCTTGTGTGCGCAATACTGTATTGCCCACCTTCATTCTGATAGCCTTGCCCCAGGCTTTTATTTTCACTTTGTGTGTTATAGATGTTCACGTTGGCCTCGAGCATTATCTGCATCCAGTCGGTCACTGTTGCGGTCAGTTTAACAATTGGCCGAACAACCGTTTCCTTGCGGACATTTTTATTCAAATAAGCATTAAACCAAACACCGTTGCCAGGTACGTAGGCATATTCATCACCCAGGTTGCTGCTTGGAACTCCACCATGCGTTGCCTGGTAAACACTTCTTTTCTTCCATTTATCGGGATCATACATGGCATTCCATGCCAAGCTGGTAATGATATTTTCCCCCAGGTTAATCGGTGGGTTACCTGCTTCGGAGCCGGTAACGGAGATGGACGCATTGGCCGTCAGGAAGTCAGCCAGTTTTCGCGAACCGGAGAAGAAAACCGACGATTTCTCGAAGGTGTTTCTGGGTGAAGTACCATTACGCTTGGTATAGCCCGTAGAGAGATAAAAGTTCCCTTTTTCGTCGCTTCCGCGCAAAGCCACATTCGTGTTGGATCCCCAACCCAGATCGTACATCTTTACAAAGAAATTATCCACCGGCACATAGGGGATCATTGTTCCGTCGTAATCTTCAATCTGCACATTCGGATCATACTTGGGACCAAACATACGGCTGGCACCTGCACTAATCAAACTGGGCACCGAGCTCCCGTTTTTTAGCGTTGTATAATAGCCCTGTCCGAACGAATCGCCGGTGTAAGGTCGGTTGCCATAATAGTTACCGGGCCCGTACTTGGTTTGAAAGTCCGGCTGGTTATAAACATGGTCAACCGAGAAGGTTTGCGAAACCACAATACCAAAGCCTTTGGCTCCTTTACCATCTTTGGTTTTAATAACGATAGCACCGTTAATACCGCGCGAGCCGTACAGGGCCGTTGCGGCGGAGCCTTTCAACACGTTAACAGACTCATAGTTATCCACGTTCAGGTTTTTCAGCATGTTCCCGAAGTCATTGGCATCGCCCGCCCAATCGTAGTGGCCAACATTGGCAATATCGTTTTCCAGGATTACCCCGTCGACCACAAAAATAGGCTGGTTATTTTGATTATTCAGGGTGGATACCCCGCGAATTTCAATCTTTGAAGAACCAAAAATACCTCCATCACTTCCGGAGATACTCAAACCGGCAGCTTTTCCCTGCAAGGCCGACACCGGGTTTATGGTGTTCACTTTGGCTAACTCCTCGCCTTGCACTTTCGTTGCCGCGTAACCCAGTGCTTTGGCTTCACGCTCGATCCCCAAGGCAGTCACAACCACTTCGCCAATTCCCTCGGTGGCGGGATCCATAACTACGTTCAGCGTTTGGGAGGCATCAACTTTAATTTCCTGTTCTTCCATCCCGATAAACGAGAAAATAAGCACCGTACCTTTGGGCACAGTAATCTGATAATAGCCATCGATATTGGTTATCGTTCCGCGTGTGGTACCCTTTTCCAGGACAGAAGCACCTGGCAGCGGGCCGGAATCTTCGGAACTTGTAATTGTTCCGGAAACATTCACGTCCTGAGCGAATAAAGCTCCGACACTGACGAAAGACACAACTAGTAGTGTTGCACATTTCCTCAAAAAATTAACTTTTAGATTCATAAGCATCAGTTTAGAGTGACTAAAATTTAATTCGATATCCTAAAGTCAAGGTCGTACACGACGACCGGTTTGTTCTTCTGAATACTTGAAAGATTACCGTTGGGGAACGGTGTTGTTTGGAAGGAGCTTATGAAAAAAACAGGTCTTGCATCGCTGCAAACCGACCAGGGGAGGTTGATGTAAAGCGTAGATCAGGGCGTTGATTAGGGGTGAAATGATTGGTCGTATTGACACGCCTCGGCTACTTTTCTTTTAATATTTGTTTGTAAATTTTAGCACAAATTAACACTTTCCATTGAAATAACAATCACTTCCGGATTTTTTTCAACAAGTGTTCCATGCCTTAGCATATTTCCTTCAACACAGCTACCAAAGCATTGATTAAGTGCGCAAAAGAATGAAAAAAGTAACCGACTGGGTAATCCCGTTCTTTTCGGCCGAAGCGCAAAAGTCCGCCAACGACCGCACAACCGTTGAGCATAACTGCAAAAACAGCTGGCGGGGAATAGGCACAATGCCGCTTAAAGAATATCCTCGAAACCGGCTTGTTGTTTGCGGTGTTTGGCGATGTATTCCGAAGGCAGTTCGTTGTAATAATCTTTAAAGTAACGCGAAAAATACCGGGGGCTGTTAAACCCAACCTGGTAAGCCACCTCCGAAACTGAAAACTGACTGTTCTCGAGCAGGTCGGCAGCTCGTTTCAGCCGAATGATCCGGATAAATTCGACCGGTGATTTTTTGGTCAGCGACATCAGCTTTTTGTACAGGCTCACGCGGCTCATCCCCACTTCGCGACTCAGATCTTCGACACTAAAGCCGGCATTCGGAATATTTTCCTCAACGACCTGCAGAGCCTTCTTAATGAATTTCTCATCCAGCGAGCTCACCTCAATTTTCTCGGGGTTCAGGCCAATCATGCTTTGGTAGGTTTGCCGCAGTTGCTCGCGACTGTTAATCAGGTTGTCTATGCGCGACTCCAGAATGCGGAAATCAAAGGGCTTGCTAATATAGTCGTCGGCACCCGACTCCAGTCCTTCCAGCTTATCTTCGGCCTCGGCTTTGGCTGTCAGCAAAATAATAGGCAAATGCGAAGTACGGCCATCGCCCTTCACTTTCTCACACAGCTCAGTTCCGGTCATCACGGGCATCATCACATCGCTCACCAGCAAATCGGGTAGATGTTTCAGACAAAGTTCCCAGCCTTTTTGGCCGTTGGGGGCTTCGTAAATGTTGTATTTTTCGCGCAGGTTATCCTTTAAGTAGAAGCGAAAATCATCGTTATCCTCCACCAAAAGGATGCTCTTCTTCGAGGCTTCGTAAACCGGTTCGGCAAGTTGCCCGGTTGGCTGCTCGGTAAAAAAGCTCATCGCTTCGCGTTCGTCCTGCTCCTGATTAATAGCCTCTGCTTCCTGGTCGCTCATAAGGGGCACCGGGATGCGAACGGTAAAGGTGCTTCCTTTGCCAACGATGCTCGACAGCTTGATGCTCCCACCCAGAACGCTGACATACTCCTGCACCATCGACAAACCAATGCCACTTCCCTGGTTAACCATCGAATGGGGAACATCGTCCTGGTAAAAGCGATCGAAAATCCGGCTTTGCTTATCTTCCGGAATGCCGATACCACTGTCCTGAACATTCAGCTGAAGCCATACCTGCTCCTTGCCGTCCAACTGAAAAGGCGTCGGTTCAATATCCACAGTCAGCCGAATCCGGCCTTCGTCAGGGGTAAACTTGAAGGCATTGGACAGTAAGTTGGAAATGATTTTATAGGTTTTATCCTGATCGAACCAGGTAAAAAAGGACTTGTGACTGACCTTCACCTCGAAGTCGATCTTCTTATTGGCAGCCATGTCGCTGAAAGCAATCCCCAGATCGGAGATAAAAGCGGCCAGATCGCCCCAGCTGCGTTTGGCTTCCAGCTTCTGAAATTCCATCTTCCGGAAATCGAGCAGCTGGTTCACCATGGCCAGCAAACGCCTCGACTGACGATGAATAAAGATCAGCTGATTGCGCTGCCGGGCATCCTCCGTTTTGTTGATCAGCTTCTCCAATGGCGCCATAATCAGCGTTAGCGGCGTACGAAACTCATGACTCACATTGGTGAAAAAACGGGTTTTCAGATTGTCCAGCTGCTGAATACGCTCGGCCTCCCGATGTTCCTGCTCGGCTTCAAACTTCAAACGCTGACGTTCCAGGGTAAACCGCCGGGTGAAATACAGACCAACAAGCAGTGCGACAAGATAAAAAAGCATCGCCCAGGTACTTTTCCAAAAGGGTGGCAACACGGTAATCTGCAAGGGATCGGCCAGCTCGGTCCAGCTTGAGCCATCGTCGCTTACCCGAACACGGAACTTGTAATCGCCGGCATTCAGGTTGGTAAAACTGGCTTCCGGCTTTTTCAAATCGGCCTCCAACCATCGCTCGTTAAACGGTTCCAGCTTATATTGAAAGCTATTCTTTTCAGGATTAAAAAAGTTGAGGGCGGCAAAACCGATCGAAAACACATTTTCGTTATACCGCAGGGTGATGGACTGCTGCCGGTTCAGGGTTTCGCGAAGCAGCACGCGCCCCCGAAAGTCGGAGCCAACGCGTACTTCCTGGTTAAAAACACTCAGCCCGGTAAGGATGATCTTGTTGGCCGACTGCACCGAATGGATGTCCTCGGGCACAAAAAGGTTGAAGCCATTGCCTCCGCCAAAAATCAGTTCTCCGCGCCGGGTACGGTAGGCTGCATTCTCGTTAAATTCGGTGCCCTGCAAGCCATCCATCAGGTCGTAGTTCACCACGCTGATCTGCAAATCGGCCACCCGGATCGAATGACCATTCGGCGACACAAAAACCTGCGACAAACCGCGGGTTGTCGACAGCCACAGATGTCCATTCTGATCTTCCTGCACCGTTTTAATATTGCTGTCCTCCAGACCATCCTGTTCGGTAAACACCCTGAACTGTCCGCTTTGTTTATCCAGTACATTGAGTCCCTGGTCGGTGGCAACCCACAGCAAACCGCGCGAATCTTCGTGCAGGTCGGTGGCATGATTGTCGCTCAGCCGTCCGGGAATGCCGGGGCCAGGGTAATAATGTTCAAAACGACGGGTATCGAGCCTCAACCGGTCGATCCCGTAACTTGTACCAATCCAGAGGTTGCGCTCCGAATCTTCGATAATGGACATCACAAAATCGGCACCCACCGAATTGGCCTCGCCCGCCCGGAAGTGGTAAAAACAATCCTCCGCACGGTCGTACAGGTTTAATCCGCCCGCCAGTGTTCCCACCCACAGGTTACACTCCGAGTCTTCAAAGATTTCCCAAACGCGGTTATCCGATATGGAGGTTGAATCGGCCGGATTATGTTGATGATGATGAAACTTCTTGCCGTCGAACCGATCCAGGCCGCCAAAATAGGAGCCTACCCACAGCTGGTTGTTCCGGTCGAAACACAAAGCCACAATCACATCGCTGGCCAGGCTGTTGGGGTCGGCCGGATTGTTGCGATAAGTTTGAAAGCGGTTTTTCCGACGGTCAAAATAAATTAAGCCTCCGCCATTAGTGCCGATCCAGAGGTTCCCCTTGTTATCTTCCACAAAACAGTTCACATCGTCGTAGGGCAGGCTGTTGGGCACCGATGGCAAATAGCGGTAATGCTCGAACTGCACCAGGCTGGGGTGAAAATAGCTCAATCCCTTTTTATAGGTTCCCGCCCAGATAATCCCCTGATCGTCGCGATAAAGGGTGTTCACACTATTCTGACCAAGGCTGAAACGATCGTCGCGGTTATTGACCAGCGAAACAATTTGCCCCTTTTGTTTATCCAGCACATTAATTCCGCCATGATCCGAGGCAATCCAGATCAGGCCCTTCTTCTCCTCAACGATCGAGGAGACCAAATTCGAATTTAAAGGCAGCGAACGGTCGGCAGCAGTATAATGCACAAGCTGTTGGTCGGACGACCGAAGTTGAAAGGCTCCAAAGGGTTGGCCGGGAGCCCAGACCCACACATCGTCGTCGCTGTCGATCAAAATGTTGCTGATGACATTCTCGCCGGGAGGTTGCTCAAAAAGGGAATAATTGGCCTGAACGGCTTGGCTTGCCGGATCAATTTTAAACAGCCTGAAATGCCGCGACACAACCCACAGTTGACTTTTCGAGTCGAAAGCAATCGCCTCCAGATTGTCGTTGGCCGGCAGTCCCTGCGCCGGGCCAATACGCATAGAGTCGCTTTGCAGTGTGCGGTGATCGTAGCAATACAAGTTGTTATCCGAATTCAGCAACCAGCTTCTACCGTCGCCATCCGGCATCAGCTGCTTAATCCCCGCCAACGGAATTTTCGAATCCATGTAATAGCGAGGCAGAGCTTCAAACAGGTTCCGGTCCGGGTCGAAGATGAAAAAATCGTTGATCGACCGCAACCACAGCCGGCCATCCTCATCTTCCACCATAAAATCGATCGAGGTAAACGGAATGCTGGTCGAATCGAAAGCATCGTGGGTGTATATCTTGAAGTTTGTGCCATCGAAGCGGTTCAGTCCGCGAGCCGTTCCGAACCACATAAAGCCGCGGCTATCCTTCAGTATAGCCCGCACCTGGTTGTTTGACAAACCGTCGTCGATTGACAGTTGCATGAACTTATAGCGACTGCCGTCGGCCTGCCCCAAAACAGCAGAAAACTGAGCGACAAAAAACAGCAGCAGAAAAAGTCGGGTTCGATTCATCATGAGGTTGTTCAATTGGCTGTACCAAAGATAATAATTGCACCCGATTATCACCATCACCGCCCAGATATCTGCATCCGCAACACCTCCAACTCCAATAGCACAATCGCAACACGACCATCGCCCGGATTGCCCGGGGACGGGTCAAACTGCTCGTGAACGCCGAGAAATTGCTCGGGGGACGGTCAAATCTGCTCGTGAAGAAGATCAAACTGCTCAGGGGACGGTCAAATCTTTCAGGGGATGGCTCAAACTGCTCAGGGAACGCTCCAAATTGCTCGGGGAAGGCTTCAGACTGCTCGGGGACGGGTCAAAAGCCTCAGGGGAGGGTCAAACCTGCTCGGGGGACGCGTCAACCGGGCGTTTCAGGATTTTGCCACTGGCCGGGTGACTGCGAGTCACCCGGTCAGTGGCTTTTCCTAAAATAGCTTGACAGATTTATACTTTATTTGGTAGGATGTAAATGTTTTTCATTTCATTTACTGGTTTACAAAACCAATAAGATTCTAATTCCTGATTGCATTCATACTTCATTTTCTTTATCCTGTTTTTTGGTGGTTGTTTTTTCTCTTTGCTGGTTTCGCTAATAAGCAGCGTTCTACTCCCTGTTTTTCGACGATGCTGTTGTCGTGGTTGTTTCAAGTTGTCGGGTTGTCATTTTAAAACAGCCCAACGAGTGAGAATGACTTTCGATCAATGCCAAAAAGTCGGAACCTGGTTGGCTTGGTCTTATCGAAGCCGAAATCAAACGAAAAGCTTCCTGCAATCCCGGAGGGATGCTAGTTGGGTCGCTTACCGACGACAGGGGCGAAATTCCGTCCCGTACGGGACGGGAGAATCTTCGTGTTGCCTTTGGTGCTTCCCAAATTATACCGTTGCACAGGCTAAATTTATACTCTGAAATAGGACGGTATAATGCCGATAGACTGAAAAAGGAGCATTGAAACGAAGTGGGACTTTCAATGTGTATACCAGCAGCCCGCTGTAACTCTCCCCTGAATTGAACCAATCCGGGCGGATTAATTCAATTCTGTCCCCTCTCTGCGAGCAGAACGGGGGTATCCGGAAGCTACAGGTAGATTACAAAAAAACACCATCAACGAGTGAGAATACCGTTCGATCAATGCCAAAAAGTCGGAACCTGGTTGGCCTATTTTTATCGAGGCCTCCATCAAACGAAAAGCTTAGAGAATCCGGGAAGCTCCGACGCGAGTCGGAGATCACCCGGATGAACTTAGCTTTTCGGCAGATGGCGGTTGAAGATAAAAATCAGCCATGACCTTTTTGTTTCGTTTTTGTGTCACTACAAAAATGAAAACCCGTCCGGTAGGACAAAAGATCCGAATTGCGCAAAAGTAGGCGAGAAAAACACCAAAGGTTTGGGAAAGGCTCACTAACAGGTTTGCGACAAAGTGAGTAGTGGCTCCTGATTCAAGCTGAACCGCTATTCAAGTTATCCCCGACGCGGTTGGAAACCCGGCCTACCGCAGGCAGGCGCATCACCCGAACGGACTTTCACTAAAAACCTTTATGATTCCTGGGAATCACCAACAGAAATGAAAGTGGAAGAAGGCAGTTGGACGCGATTGAAGGCAATTGAGAAGGCGGAAGCTCGCTCGGAGCGGGACCGGCCTACTTTTTATCGATGGTGAGAGGCGAACCGGAAGCTTAGTGAAACCGGGAAGTTCCGATCCGGCAGCTGCCGGAGTGGAAATCACCCGGTTGAACTTAGCTTTCGGAAGGCGACACCTGAAGATAAAAATAAGCCTTGCGTTTTCTGTTTCGTCTTTGGGGCAAGCCAAAGATGAAAACCCGTCCGGTAGGACAAAAGATGCGAATTGAGCAAGAGAAGAATGAACAAAACAGTCCGGGCTTGGGGCAATTTCCACCAGCACAGGTTTGCTACAAAGTGAGCCTTCGCTTCAGCTTCGAGCTGAACCGCTATTCAAGTTATCCCCGACGCGGTTTGGAAACCCTGCCTACCGCAGGCAGGCACATCACCCGAAGACTTTCACCAAAAAAGGGAGACAAGCTCCCTTTTTCTACCATAAACGATCTGCTTTAAAATTCAATCCTTTTTAAAATAAACCAATGACGAATTAAAGTTGAATTTCCATCGCCTGACCAGCATAATCCAGCTCTTTGGCATCCGCCGGAGCCTCCAGGAAAGGCACTGCCTGATCGCGCGAAACCACAATGACCCGGAAGGTCCGATTCGCAACCATTCCGGGGAACTCGCCCTGGCGGTCCTGAATGGTCAGCTTGTGCGTAGCCTCGCTGTAATCGAAGCGAATGGTACTGAACGCCCCTTTCTCGTAATTGTAGTTGGTACTTTCGTCCTCGTACAGCTCAAAACTGGCGTCCTTACCCGTGTAAACATACAAGTCGATCGGTGCACCCGGTTTTTGATCGGTATATTCAATCTCCGGTCCAACGGGGATGATTGATCCCTCGCGCACAAAAACAGGCATCCGTTCGTACGGGGCGTCCACAGACTGCTTTTGTCCGCCTGCCACAAACTTGCCACTGTAAAGGTTGTACCAGCCGCTGTTATTCGGGAAATAAACGTCGCGTTGACGATCCTGGTAGCTGTATACCGGGCAAACCATCAACGAAGGTCCAAACAGATATTGATCATCAATATTCAACACGCGTTTGTCGGCGGCAAAATCCATCGCCAAGCCGCGCATTAGGGTATAATCGTGATGATAAACCGCACCGGTCATACTGTAAATGTAGGGCATCAGGCGGTAGCGCAGCTTGTTGTAGTACAACATCGACTGGTAAGCCGGGTGGTTTTCGGGCGCCAGGTTGTAAATCTCGCGATAAGGGTACTGCCCGTGCACGCGGAACAACGGCACAAAAGCGCCAAACTGGTACCAGCGGGTGTTCAGCTCGCGCCATTCGGCCATTTCTTCCGAGCCTTCCTTCGCGTTTTCAAACTTCTTTTGTACACTGAAACCACCAATATCCATGGTCCAGTAGGGCAAGCCCGACATGGAGAAGTTGATGCCTGCAGGAATCTGGGCCTTCAGGTCTTCCCAGCAGGTGCCAATGTCGCCACTCCAGGTGGTGGTGCCGTAACGTTGCATGCCGGCAAAGCCCGAGCGGGTCAGGATAAACACCCGATCTTCGGGGTTTTTAGCCCGCTGTCCTTCATAAATACCTTTGGCATTCATCAGGGCAAAGGCGTTAAAATATTGGGTTGAAGGCCCCAGTGCAGTGGGGTTCATCAACTTTTTGCGGTACTCAACACTGGCATTCGACAACACATCCGGCTCGGTAGCATCCAGCCACCAGGCATCGATTCCTTTGGAATATAGCTTTTCGTCGATCTGTTTCCAGAACAACTTGCGGGCACCGGGCGAATAGGCATCGTAGAACGAACCCAGATATCCCGGATAAATCCAGTCGAGCACACTGTCCTTGATCGCCTGCTGATACATCCAGCCGTTTTTGTCGAACTCCTTGTAGTGTTCGGTTCCGTAGTAAAACTTGGGCCACACCGAAATCAGGATGTGCGCATTGTTGTCGTGCACGGTTTTAATCATGGCATCGGCGTCGGGGAAGCGTTCAGGATCGAACTCGTGGCTGCCCCACTGATCCACCTTCCAGTACGACCAGTCCATCACAATATTGTCGATGGGAATGTGGCGTTTGCGGAATTCTTTCAGGGCGCCTTCCAGCTCATCCTGCGTTTTATAGCGCTCGCGGCTTTGCCAGAAGCCCATGGCCCATTTGGGCATCACCTGTGCTTTACCGGTTAGCTCGCGGTAACGGCTGATCACCTCATCCATCGAATTTCCTTTCATGAAATAGTAGTCCACCTGATTACCCATTTCGGAGTAGAACGAAATGTGCTTTTGCTGCTCCGGGTCGACCGGCGACAAAGCTTTCAATCCAATGTAAGAAACACCGCCATCGGGAATCCAGTCAAGCTTCACATGGAAACGCTGACCAGCCTTCATATCAACCTGAAACTTGGCAACAGATGGGTTCCACGCCGTACGCCATTTATCCACCATCAACTGTCCGTCGATGTACAATTTAGTGTAACCTGCGTAGTACAACAGGAAATTGAATACGCCATTTTCCTTCGCTTCCAGATCACCCTCCCAGGTAATTTGGGCATGGTCGAAACTGAAACCTTCCGGAAAATTCTTGATGGTCTCCAGGTTTTCATAATCGATCGTTGGTTCCTGCCGCTCAACAAAGACGTGTCCTTTGCGCGAATCGTCGATGTAAGTCGCAGTCAAACCACCTTCTTTTCCATCTTTGCCGTACTGGATAAACTGGTCCATCTGCCCGTAAGGACGCGGATCGCCGAAGCGCGACAACGAATAATTGTCCCACAGGATCCCGTAATTCTGAGTTGACATGATGAAGGGCACCGACACCTTGGTGTTGTATTGAAACAGCTCCTCGTTTTTGCCTTTATAGTTCATTTCGTCGGCCTGGTGCTGTCCCAAACCGTACAGCGCTTCGTCGTCCGACGAGTCGAAAACCTGCTGAAGTTCGAACGCTTTCACGCCGTCAACCTCCATGGGTTTCATCGTCGTTCCATTTTCGGCGCCGGCCAGAATTTCATTGCCATTTTGGTCGAGGAAACGGACTACGCCGCTTTCTTTCGAAATTTCAACCGTGGTACTGGCTGTTGCGACTTTCACAAGCTGACCGTCTTCACTGGTTGTAAACTTTACTTGTTTGTCTTCGGGCAAGGCGATCAAACTGGAGTCGGTCGAAAACTGACCGGTTGCCGACGCCGAAACCCGAATGATCTCGTCACTCACGGGCATCACCCGTACCGCTTTCGCGCCATTTTCGGTTGTTTGCTTCGGAAAAACCGTTATTCCCTTCTCATCAAGCTGGTAGTCTTTGGGGCTGCAGGCCGCCAAAGTCGCTGCCAGTATCGTCATTGCTAATAGTCTATTCATATTCTTTCGGTTTATTTCTGCACAATAAAGCGGTCATGTTTCTATCAATTTTCGGCGGTACCAATAATCGCGTCGAGCGCATCCTGGTGTACCACTTCGCCGGTTGACCGGTTGAACAAGCCCATGGAGTTGTTGCCGGTCGGTCCGTTGTCCCAATAACAAGGAATCATGCCGTTTTCGATTGCAGCCCGGGTGACATAGTTCAGGTAATAGTTGCGGGCAGCAATATGCTCATCCAGGCCGCTGGTTAAACCGGAGCGCAGGATAGCGCCGTATTCACCCAGGATCACCGGCGTTCCCTGATCGACAAAATTGGTTTTCATCTTGCCAAAAGCTTCGTCCACCCAGGCTTCCTGTCCCCAATCAGACACATCGGTATAACCGTTGCCCCACTGTGTTTTATAGCTGCCACTCTCCTGCAGCGCAAAATCGTACGGGTCGTAGAAATGAACTTCGGCCATCAGGCGGTCGGGCGTTTCATCGGTTGGAAGCGTCAGATCGCTCACCGCCAGGTCGATGTTGGTATTATACGACTGGATAACCAGGAACCGGTAGGCATTGCGCCCGCCTGTTGCGCGCACCACGTCGACAAAAGTCTGGTTGAATGAATTTTGAACTTCCAGGTTTTCGGCCGAAGGGGTTCCGTAGTATCCTTCCTCGTGCACTTCGTTGGTTCCGGCAAACAACAGGTGATCGTCGTAGTCGCGGAAATAAATGGCGATTTGCTTCCACAAGGCTGCCAGCTTGGTATTGATGGCTTCCTGATGTTCATTATCGGGATGATCCGCCCATCCGCCATCCCAATGCACGTTAATCATGACGTACATGTCGTTGTCCAGGGCATAGTTCACCACTTCTTCAACCCGTTGTTTCCAGGCCCAGCTAATTTTGTAGCTTTCCTGGTCGTCCAGTTTGTGCGACCACGAAACGGGAATCCGGATGGTATTGAAGCCGGCCGCTTTCACCGCATCAATCAGGGTTTTGCTCACCACCTCATTACCCCAGGAGGTTTCGTTGCCGCTTAGCTCTTCGCCGTTGGCAACAATCGATTCGAGCGAGTTGCCCAGGTTCCATCCCTGCCCCATCAGAGCAGCAAAATCCAGGGCGCTTAAACTGCTCATATTGCTGTTGTCGGGTTCAATATATTCTTCTTTTTCCGGCTCGGTTGGCTCAAGCTCTTTGGCGGCCTGCGTACATTGCAGGTTGATGGTTTCCACCCCGTCGGCGGTAATGCTCAGGCTCAGGCTCCGCTCCTCGGCGGTCGGGTTTTCGTCGGCCATGAGGCGCACCGTGGCATTGCCGGTTGTTGTTTGAATGGACGGTTTACACCAGCCAGTCGATTCGAAATTGATGCGCCAGGTGGTATTACTGCTAATCTCGAAACTGACGGTTCCGCCGTCAGCGGTAAAGCTGAAGCTTGTTGTACCCGCCGCCAGCGTTGGCTCGGGTTCGTCAATTATTATTTCGTCGTCGGAATCACTGCATCCTGTCACTGCCCACACCATGAGCAGCATACAAAGCCATCTTTTTAAATTATTCATCAGCTATTCTAAATTGTTGTTTTTGGTTCAGGTTAATTCGGGCAAGCGGAGCAATAGCCCCGTATTTTTGGGATTCCCCGGATACCGGAAGATATCCGGGGAATTTTTATTCTCCTTTTACTATTGATTCAACACGTAGTGATAGATCACAACCTCATCTTTATCATCTCCGGCAGCAGTCGAGTTCGCGATAACCCCCAACCAGAATCCCTCTGTGTCGATGTTCGCGAGATTATTTCCACCATGAGAGACGAAATAGAAATCACTCGTATCACCGGTTATGGATTTTGGATTCGTCGTCGGCAACCAACTGGCAGTTGTTCCGGCATAATCCACCAGCGGGATCGAGATATTCAGAATATTATCATCGGCATTAATCACAACATCCCCGGTTGCGGTATATGGGGCGCCATCTTTGGTCTGCGTTAAAGTCAACTTAATCGTACCGTCTTCTTCGGTGAATGATAAGCTTGCACTTTCTGCCACAGCTCTCACATTAGCATCCCAAACCCAACTATTTGACGAGTAATCATCTCCAAAAGTTGAAGCAGTAGTCCATCCGCCGGTAAACCCTGTTGGGAAACCAACCCAATCGACAAACCAATTAACGTCCGGGGTGAATGTTTTACCAACCAATGCCTTTTTCCAGGCGGCAAGGGGGTCAACTTCGGCGGAACCAGAAACCGGAGTCAGATGCAAGGATAGGTATTCGTCTTTGTCAGTTGAACGCTGCCCCAGCCAAATGCCATCGATATTACCCAAAGCATCCTTTTCTGAAATGATTATCCTCAGCGTATTCTCAGCGGTGGTGCCAAAGCTTAACCAACCACCGATGCCGCTAAAGAACGATATGGGTTGGCCAAAATCAATATTATTGTTTTCGTCAACGGTGTAGCTTCCCTCATAAGAGTCATTAAGTGTCTCAACTACATAGGTACCACCGTCGTCACTCTCTTTGGTCAAACTCATCGAAACTGCAGCAAATGCGGCTTCATCATAAGGAGGAGCCCAGGTTGTAAAGGCAAATTCCCCGTCACTCGCAGTTGAAGCGACTTCATTTAATGCAGAGCCATCCAAACCATGCCAGTTGTATGGAATATCCATATCAATTTTCCAGGTTTTGGTTGTGCTCACTGATGTCGTTAAATCCTCATTCGCATCGCCATCGTAAGGGGGTTCCGGATCGGGAAGATCTTCGGGCACCCAATTGTCGCGATAATCTTCCGAAATATAGTTGTAGCAAGCGCCCAGAGCGGGCACAAAAATTTGCAAAAAGTCTTCCGACAGGTACAACACGCGGAACTCAGAGGCAGCCTGCATGTCGGCATCCCGGTTTGAGTCGTGCAAAGGAAGGGCATCCGAAAAACTGATGGTGTGTGCTTCCGTGTCCAACACGAAACTTCCCACCTGCAAATCCAGTCCATATTCTTGCTGATCGACCTGCACATTAGCCCCGTTAATTAAATCGAAGGTCATTGTACCAAAATCAGCCGCATCGCACATCCACTGGTTGCCGGCCCAATCAGCCGTCCAATACCAAGTTGCAGAGCCGTCAGTCAGGTTCGGAACGATAGCGTCGGCTGCTGCCCAATTTTTGGAATCAATGTAGTTGCTGCCGTTCGCTGCATGCAAGTTGTCCCATTCGTAGGTATCTGTAAAAAACCAGATTGGCCCGTCAAAAAAGCGCGTGGTTTTCTCGGCATCCAGGTCTAAATACCAGGTTTTGCTTTCGCCCACACCACCAGTCAACAGGGTCCAAAGCGGATCATCCACATAGTTGAAGTTGTTGGTTGTAATACTTAACGGAAAGGCTTCGGCCTGCACCAAACCACCGGCGCTTTGCACGCCGTAAATAAATTCGTAATCGCCCGCAAAGGGGAAGCGCAGGGTGTCCTTCACCCGGGTTGAACGGCCCATGGGGGTGACCCACAGCGGGGTGACACCGGGCGTCAGACTTTCGAGGATCACCATATTGGGATCGTCGGCGTCCTGGGTAATGCGGTATTCCAGATCGCTTTGCGACAATACAGAACCCAGGTTGAACTCGTCGGGCGAGCAGGCAAACATAGCCAGGATCATTCCCAACAGGAGGCTGTATAGTTTGAAATTTCTTGTCTTCATAAGATTTTAGTTTTGATTAGTTCCAACCATCATTTTGGGTGAGCACACCGTTTGACAAACTGATCTGCGTTTGAGGGATTACCATCAGCCCGCGTTTAGCCGTGATGTTTGACGCACTGATGACTTTCTGGAAGTCAACGCCGCCGTCCTGCACGGTGGTTGAAACCGCAATGGTGCTGGCGGCCGTGGAAACTCCCTGACGCAGCAGGTCCCAGTAGCGCAAACCTTCGAAGGCAAATTCGAAACGACGTTCGGCCATCAGGTTTGCCTGGCTCACGGGTTTTGAAATCAGCCCGGCGCGTCCGCGTACCTGGTCAAAATAGTCCTGCGCATTGGCGCTACCCAGCTCGGCAGCCATCAGCAACACGTCGGCATAGCGCATCACCACATAATCCTGAAACTGGCCTACCTGGAAGTTAGCCGCTCCGTTGGCTTCTGCCACATCTTTCCCGTTGGGCAGGGCAAGTGGTGTGTACTTTTTGTTGCTGTAACCGGTGTACTCGCGTTGGGTCGAATTATCGAATGCCAGACCTTCCTCGGCAATGGCAATCACCGAAGCTGTTTTGCGGGCATCATCGTCGTCGTAAGCCTGGTACAGTGCCGGCGAAACCGTGCAGCCGCCCCAGCCTTTTCCGTAAGGTGAAAACGACTGACTGCGCAAGCCCAACATCACCAGCCAATGGTTACCATCGGTATTTCCATCGTAATCGGATGTAATGTTGTACTTAATGGCAAAGAGGGTTTCCTTATTGTCTTTTCCGGCATAGGTTGTTTCCAGTTCGTTGGTGGCTACATTGGGCGTAGACGATGCCGCGGGCCACAGGTTTTTGTACTCTTCAACCAAGCCGTAGCCGGTTGTGCTGGTCGATGCAATAATGTCTTCCAGCCCCTGCAAAGCTTCGGTTTGCGATACCAGTCCAAGCAAATCCGACTGGCCGTAGTAACCGGTATAATAAAGGTAAACACGCGCCAGCAAGGCTTTGGCAGCCCATTTATTCACGCGGCCCGGCTCAACCGATTCGGCTCCGTTTTCGGCGGCGAACATCAAATCGCGTGCAATCACGGCGTAAGTTGAATCAGCCGGTGCTTGCGGAATGTTTTCAGCCGAAGGTTCGGTCAGCAGGGGAACGCGCTCCCACAACCGCACCATATCAAAATACGCATAAGCACGCAGGAAACGGGCTTGCGCCTCGATGCTGTTGCGATAGTCCGTATCGCCTTCCCAGTCAATCTGGTCCATTTTCTGCAACAAAACATTACAGCGGTAAATCGACTTATAATAGGCTACCCAGGTGTCGTTCAGCATATTCACCTCGCCGGGAGACACTTGCAGATCCATCTGGTCGAGCACCCGATAGTTCAGGCCGTCGGTATTTCCGGTGCCCCCAAAGCAGTTGTCCGATGCTACTTCCGACAACACCGGGAAAGCAATCCCATTGTCATAAATTGTTTGCACACCATCGTAACAGCCAACAATGGCCAGTTCGGCGTCATCAGTTGTCCGGTAAAAGTTTCCGTCGGTCAGTGTGGTTGTCGGCTCACTATCCAGGAAGCTATCCGAACAGGCGCTAAATACCAAAGTGGACAGCGCCAGCATATATATTAATCGTTTTTTCATTGTTCCTTCAGTTTTTAAAATTTGATATTTACACCAACCAACATCGTCCGTGGACGTGGATAATAGCCCAGGTCAACGCCCGATGATCCGTTCTCCACACCGTAACCAATTTCCGGATCCATGCCGTTATATTTGGTAAAGGTGAAGGCATTCTGCACCGACGCATACAAGCGCAGTTGGCTGATGAAATCTTTTTTCACCAACTTCCGGGCAAAGTCGTAGCCCAGCGTAATGTTGCTGATGCGCAGGAAGTCGCCGTCTTTCACAAAAACATCCGAGAACTGGTAGTTCACATTGGTTTCTGTGACCCGGGGAATTTTGTTTGACGTTCCTTCGCCATGCCAGCGGCTTAAAATCTCCGTGGTATAATTGGCATAAGCATTGGTTTGGTTGCGGTACGACTGCACAATCTGGTTGCCGGCAACGCCGTTGGCATCAATCGTCAAATCAAATCCTTCGTAATCGAAACCTACCGAGAAGCCAAATACATAGTCGGGATTGGGATCGCCCACCTCCGTTTTGTCGGTTTCGTTAATCACGCCGTCCTTATTACGATCGACGTAACGCAGGTCGCCGGGCTTGGCATTGGGCTGAACAACTTTCCCGTTGTTGACATAGCTCTGAACTTCGTCTTCGTTTTGGAAAATACCATCGGTTTGCCATCCCCAGAAATAACCAATCGGATAACCGGTTTCAGCGCGATGGTAGAATTCGAGCGAATTATCGTAAAGCATATTGGTCAAGCCGTGCACAATACCGTCGGAAGTTGGCACTTCAGAGACTTCGTTTTTATTTTTGGCCACGTTACCGCTGATCCGGTAGTTCAGTTTGCCAATATTGTTGTGGTACGACAGCGACAACTCAAGGCCGGTGTTATCCACATTACCACCGTTAATATAGGGTGCATCGGCACCGGCAGTAGCCAGGATCGGCGCTTTAATCAGCCAGTCTTTCGTTGATTTTTTGTACCAGTCGAAGGTCAGGTTTAGATGTCCGTCCAGCAGTTGCGAGTCGAAACCAATGTTGATCTGCTCAGATGTTTCCCACTTCAACTCCGGATTGGACAAGCGATTGGGGTAGGCTCCCGTTGAATTACCCGAGGGATCGAAATCGCTGGAACCGAAATAATAATTACTACCGGTAACCACATTGTTATCGCCGTCGCGATACCCGTCGCCAACCGTAATTGGCGCCAGGTACTGCCAGGCTGCAATACTTTGGTTACCCACCTGTCCCCAGCTGGCACGTACTTTCAGGAAGTCGAGAAAGTTTGCCGAGTTTTCCATAAACGCTTCGTTGGTAACCACCCAACCGGCAGACACCGATGGAAAGTAGCCCCAGCGGTTCCCTTTGGCAAATTTCGAAGAACCGTCGGCACGGAAAGTCGCATTCAACATGTAACGTTCCTTGTAGTTGTAGCTCAAACGACCGAAATACGACAGCAACATGGCTTCGTCGTTCGGGGCGCCACCGTAACTAAGCAGCGTTAAAGCGGTGTTTGTTGTGTTGTCGATATAAGCATGGTCCAGATCAGAAGTCACCAGGTCGGAGTTGCTCACGCTCACCCACGAACCTTT
Source organism: Mangrovibacterium marinum (assembly GCF_003046625.1). GTDB lineage: Bacteria > Bacteroidota > Bacteroidia > Bacteroidales > Prolixibacteraceae > Mangrovibacterium > Mangrovibacterium marinum. The sequence goes on along the minus strand of NZ_QAAD01000006.1, from coordinate 231,387 downwards.
ATTCTGGTAGATTGAGTTACCGGCCATCACCGTAAACGCATGTTCCTTCAGGTTGAAATCGTAAGTCAACACGTTGTCCCAGGTCAGGGCAATACCCTTACTCATATCCTGGCTGGCACCATCATTGAGACGGAAGGCGTACATTGACAATTCGTAGATCGGACGATAAGAACGGCCTTCACTTACATAGTAGTCAAAACCTGCTGTGGAGCGGAAGCGCAAGTTTTTCATCGGGTTCAATTCGAAATACACATCCCCGAAAATCTTTTGGTTGTTATTCTTGCTTTGGTTGTTCAGAATCATCGATCCGTAGGGGTTGCTTTCGCCCTCGTACCAAGGCGTCCACACCTGCAGGTTGCCGCTTTGGTCGTAGTATTCAACACCTGCTTTGTTATTCAGGAAGTCGCCGTTTACATCGTACATCGGAAGGAACGGACTGGTGTTGAAAGCGCTGCGTAAGCTGTTATTATATTGGTTACCCACACCAATGCCGTTTTTCTCAATATAACCCATGGTCAGGTGTTGGCCCACTTTCACGATTCCATCGTACAATTTATGTTCGCTGTTGATGCGCAGATTATACCGGTCGTAGTTCGACACATCCGGTCCGCCCACAATACCTTCCTGACCGGTGTATGAAAGCGACATAGAGTACACCGAGTTATCAGAACCGCCGGTTATTCCCAGCGTATAGTTTTGGGTTACAGCATTGTCGTAAAGCATTTCATCAATCCAGTTGGTGCCAACGCCCATCTCGTCAACTTCAGCCTGTGTAAAATAAGGCGCTTTGCCCGAGTTGATGGCGGCTTCGTTCATAATCACCGCATACTGTTTGCTGTTGAGCATATCCACTTTGCGGGCAACATTTTGCAAACCATAATAGGCGTCGAAGCTGATTTTCGCTGTACCTTTTTTACCCGTTTTGGTGGTGATCAAAATAACACCATTCGCAGCCTGCGAACCGTAGATGGCAGCCGAAGCGGCATCCTTCAGCACATCGATACTTTCGATGTCGGCATTGTTTAAATACGAGATATCGCCGGACTGAACACCATCGACAATATAAAGAGGGCCCGAGTTACCGATGGTACCCTGACCACGAACAACCACTTTCAAACCTTCGCCCGGCTGGCCGGAAGTAGAAGAAATCTGAACGCCCGAAGTTTGTCCTTGCAATGCTTGTAAAGCGTTGGTGGTATTTCTTTTTTGAAGGTCTTCGCCATCCACCTGAACGGTAGCGCCGGTTACCAGCTTTTTCTTTTGAACACCGTAACCAACCACAACGACCTCGTCAAATAAGGCCACATCCTCCTCCAACTGAACGTTCAGGCTTTGCTGCCCGTCTATTAAGATTTCCTGTTGTTTAAAGCCAACAAAGGTGATTTGCAGGGTTTGCCCATCGGACACCTGCAAGCTGAATTTACCGTCGAAGTCGGTTGATGTTCCGTTGGTGGTTCCTTTCACCACAACTGCTGCTCCGGGGATGGGCTCACCCGATTTTTGATCGGACACCATCCCGGTGATCTGTCTTTGAGCTTGTGCAAAGCCCGAAAAAACAAGAAGTAAAGCAAAAACCAGACAGAAGCATCGAAGAAGCAAAGCTGTCGGCTTCATGAAGGAGTTGGTTAAGAAACTCCTGTCACTGCGTTTTTCTTTCATAAATTTAGTTTTAAGTTAGATTTTACAGGTTTAATTGCTGATTGTGCAATTGTGCTCCTGAAGGCTGCCCGGCGAACGAGTCGTATGAGCTGAAGCCTAAAGAGCATTTTAAAACTAGGGCTAAAAATATTGCCGCAACTGATGAAATTGTTGTCGAAAACCGGGTAAATTGATAATGCGACCGTACCGAAATGTTTCGTACCGGGGGTACTCCGGTTAACCAGCAGGCATAATAAAATACTCTTGACAACTAACGTACAGCATGTTAAGGAAAGAAAAATCCCACGCGACATACACAAACCCAAAAACAACGGAACATCAAAACAAAATTGAGCTAAAAACCAGGATAAAGAACTGAAATCAACTGGTTTTTCTATTTTTGTGCTATGTATTATTCTTACGTGTTATATAATCTGGAACACCATCGATTCCATTACGGATTCACGGTTGATTTAAAGAAAACCGAACAAGCGCACAACAATGGCTTAATTGAAGAGACGAAGAACATTTCGCCTTGGGCAATCGTTTATCACGAACCCTGCGGAAGTAAAAATCAAGCCATCCGCCGAATTCGCTTTTACAGGACCAAAGCGGGGCAATACCATCTGAAAAGAATCTTAAACTTTTAGATTTCAACAGCTCTTGGTTGATAATCAATCGTCAAGAGATCGGTCTACAGTACCGCTTTTTCGTAATTTTGTTATTTGAAACCATAAAAGAACTAGGAATGAAAAAAATTATCATTGGAACATTTGCCTTCGCATTGATGCTTTCCAGCTGTAAAACCATGCAGCGCATGAAAGGCAACGAGGCAGCAGCACCTGCACAACAAGAACAAACACAAACAAAAGTTTTTTCGGTAGCCGAGCCACAAGCAACAAGCCCGCAACCGGCAGCGCCTCAACAACCGGCAACAAACACCTACCAGGCACCTGCCAAACCGGTTCGTACGCAAACCGAGACCTTTACTTTCGACCAGAAGGATGATGCTGCCAAGTATCAGGGAAGCAGCTTCTTTGTAATTATCGGAAGCTTCAGTTCTCTGGATAACGCCAACCGCTACAAGCAGGAATTGATTCCGCAAGGTTTCAACCCCATTGTACTGCACAGCGAAACAGGCTACTATCGTGTTTGTGTGAATTCGTATGCCGAAGAGATGGCTGCCCGTCAACGGGTAAACCAAATCCGGACCGATTTCCCGAAATATGCCGATACCTGGCTGTTAGTTAAAAAGTAAGTTCCAAAAACACAGCATACCAAAAAGCTTATTCATCGATTTGAATAAGCTTTTTCTTTTTGGTGAAAGTCGATGAACGCAAAGACGCTAAGGCGCAATGTCAATAACTTGTTTTGATTAGATGTGGAACGACAACCAAGACAACTTTTGAAAACAACGACAACAGCCTGGTCGAAAATCCTAAACTTTCATTCCTGTTGGTGATTTCCCGGAATCATGAAGGTTTTTTCGGAAAGTGTATCTGTTCTGTCTGGGAGCTAATCCACAATCATCGAGGGTACGCTCATCAAACGTTCGGCCGCCTGCTCGAGCTTGGCATTGTCCTTGGCAAAGCAGATCCGGAACATCCGGGCTTTGGTTTTTTCGTGGTAGAAAGCAGAAACCGGCAAAACAGCGATGCCGAAATCGCGGGCAAGTCGCTCTACAAAAACCTGATCAGGCTCGTCCGACAAACGGGAATAATCGATTATCTGGAAATAACTTCCCTGCGAGGGAACAAACTTATACATGCTGTTTTCCAACAGGCGCAGGAAATAATTGCGCTTGCCCTGATACAGGGAGGCAACTTCCTCGAAGGCTTGATTGCCGGGAATATAATCGGCCAAGGCATTTTGCATGGGCGTATTCACGTTGTGCAACTGAAACTGCTGCATCTTCCGGTATTCCACCATCAAACTTTCGGGTGCCAGGCAATAGGATACGCCCCAGCCGTTCACATTGTATAAGGGTCCAAAGGAGGACACAATGAAACTGCGGTTAATGAGTTTTTGATAGCGGGCAATACTTTGGTGCGTCAGGTTGTCAAAAACAATCGACTCAAAGGTCTCATCACTCAAAATGATGATGTTGGTTCCGTTTGTCAGTCGCTGCAACTGCGCCATATCGTCTTCCGACAGCACACTTCCGGTCGGGTTGTTGGGCGAGTTGATAATGATCATTTTCGTCTTGGTGGTGATCATTTTTCGCAGCTCTTCCCAATCAATTTTAAAATTAGGGGCTTTCAACTCCAGATACACCGGTTTCCCGCCATTCAGGATAATCGAGGGCACATACGACTCGAAAGCCGGCTCGAAAACAATCACCTCATCATCGTCGCGCACCACAGCACTAATGGCAGTATGCACAGCCTGAATGATGCTTGCCGAAACCGTTACTTCGGTTTGCGGGTTGTAGCGATGACCATAGTTCTGCTGCACCATATCGGCAATAACCTGACGAAGTTTTGCCACTCCTTCCAACGGAGAAAAACTGTCGTTCCCATTCTTCAGATGATCAACAGCGAGCTGCAGCAAGTCGGGAGAACACGGAAAGTCCGTGCCGCTAATTGCCATATCCAGCGCTCCTGTTTCCTCAATCAGACTGTTGACGGAGGCAAAAACTGATTTATTCGTATTCGGAAGTTTCGATTGTACCATATTCGCAATTAGAGCGGAAAGATACAAAATTACCGCTTTCCGACCGCCGGTTGGTTGTTAATTTAGAAGCTTTTAATCAGGACAGAACTTCCTTGAGTACGGCCAGCGACTTGAAATCGCCCGACAAATCGAGATGAATTTTATAGTATTCCAGCAGCGAATCGAGCAGTTCACGCCGGATCCGGTTGTTGAAGCTCAGTTTTGCCAGACCACTTAAGTCATGCTCAAACAGCTCGGCAAATTTCGCACTGCATTCCACATCCATAAACGAATGATGAACGGGCTCCTGCTGTTTAAAGGAAGCCGATATCAGGTCGAAAAAACGATAGGGCTCGCGGGGTGGCTGCTGAGGAGCAACCCCCAGAAAACGCGTCAGTCGGAACAACACACTTATCAGGAAATTATTCTGCCCCTCATCGGCCAGATCGAGCAGGCAGGCTGCATGGAACAGGAAGCTGAACAGCTCGGGGTTTCCTTCCTCCTCGCGGAGGCACTTCATCAAAATTTCGGCTAAAAAAATTGCTTGAGCACTTTTGCCAATATCAAATGGCAACTGGTTAAAAGGAACCGACAAGCGGGCATTTTTCAAACTTTGAATACCGGTTCGGTTTTTATGATACACCTCTAAATCCAATAAAAACAAAGGTTGAAAAAGATTAATCGGCGCTGCCGACTTTTTGGAACGCACACCCCGAACCAGATAGGCCTGCTGCCCAAAGCGCTCGGTATAAATCCGTGCAATGATTGAGTTGTCGGAATAAGGTATGGCATGCAGAAATATGCCACGGGTTTTTTCAAGCATAACCGGATATTAATGTATAAAGAGGATTTTCGTCACAAAGCTCTGTTCGCCGTAGCGATCGTTCCCAAACACCAGGTAAACACCGGTGGCCACCCGATGCCCGCGCAAATTGCGACCATCCCAGCTTGCCTGCCCGCCCAACGAAGTGGTTTTATAGACCAAATTACCACTGATATCGGTAATTTTCAGATCGGTATCTTCCATCAAACCGGTAATCACAACATCACCATCGTAATCCTCCCGCACCGGGTTCGGATAGGCATACACATTCTGGTAATCGTCATTTCCGGAAGTTGCGGATCCCATATACGAAATCAAACCTTTGGATGTCCCGATAAATACTTCCCCGGTCTGGTCATTGATCGCCAGACTGGTAATTTCGTCCGACAGCAAGGGACTGTCGTCCGTTGTAAAGTGGAGCAGCTCTTCGGTTCCATCCTCCGAAATTAAATACACACCGGAAGTTTTGGTGCCGAACCACTTCCGATTGGCGCCGTCGACAGCAATTGCGGTCACGGTTTGTGTGCTCAATAAGGGATGATACAAACCATCGCCTTCATCCAATCCCGGCCGCGACGCATAAAACGCACCGCCATCCCAAATATCCTGCGGATTGTAATACACGCCAACACCTACGGCAGTGCCAAACCAAATGGCGCCATCCTGGTCAATCGCAATGGAATAAATATCGGTCATGTTGGTATAAACCTCGTTGGATCCATTGTTGTAATAAGCCACCACCGACAACCTTTTACTCGCGGCACCACCGGCATTGCGGACAATCATCGTGTTTTGACGACGCGGAACGGTGATCCACATATCATCGTCCTCGGTCATAACCATTGTCCCCAAGTCGGTGCTCGACTGCACGCCCGACAAGGTGAACGACTCCCACTCGCCGGAAGTCCTCAGCACCGACAGGGGCTCGTCAACAATCGAGTTGACCACCCACAGGTTGCCATTGCTATCGAACTTCATATCGCTAACGCGGCAATAAGGTTCGTCGGGTTGCGAAGGAATGGCGGTCTGCAAACTGGAATTTTTATTGTTGTAGCGGGCAACAAACTGATCGTCCTGAAACTCGAGCACTCCTCCTCCCCACGAACCGGCAAAAACATGATCGGGATCACTCGGATCGGGCAGCACACATACAATATCGTGAAAGCCGCTCATCTGGCTGAATGTCTGACCGTCGAAGGGTTGCCATTGCTCATCCCTTAAAAGTTGAAAACGCGGCGTGTAAAACATGTTATTCCAGACTGAAGTTCTCCCGCCGTCGGCCAACCACAAGTCCGAACCATTCATGGCCAAGGCAAAAACAGCATTGCTCGCCGGTCCTTCGGGTTGAATCTGCTCAAACGATGCACCAGTTACTTGCACCAACGAGTAGCTGGCATCGGCAACCCACAACACACCATGGGCATCCGTCACGGCACTTTGTGCTGCAATGGAACTCACCGGCTGATGATTAAATTCGTAGGAACTGACACGCGCCGCCAACTGATTGCCGGGATTGTAAACTTCGACTTTCGCCCCGGACGAAACCACCAACTGCCCGACCGAGACCTGTAGATCCTGAACCTGGGTCACCGAAGCCAAATAGCGGCTCCAGGACGAACCGTCCCAGGCGTATAATGCATCTCCTCCCCAACTCTCACTATTCTGATTGACAATCAGCTTGTCATCGAAATAATCAGCCTGGTCAAACGCACTGTCGGCATTCGGCAGTGAGCTCTGCTTTTCCCAATTTCCGTAGTACTGCAAGTTCGGGGAGTTAATATCGGCTTTGTAAAGCCCATTTTCCGTGGCAGCGTAAAGGTAATTCCCATCGAAGGCCATGTCATTCACGCGAATTTGTGCAGCATTGTCGCCGATATAGTAAGTATCTTTAATTTCCCTTTTTTCAAGGTTCACCGCCACAATACCGAAGCCACAGGACAGATAAGCGACCTGATCGACCACCAAAATATTGTAGATTGACTTATCCCCCGAAATTTGCTTCCGCTTGATGTCGGACATATTATAAACCTGTCCCGAGTAGATTAAATCGAGGTTGCTGTTTTGGTAAGCAACAATCACCACATCCGACTGTTCGCCGTAGCCGATTGCAACAACGCCCACGTCCGACATGCCGGAGATCATATTCAATTTCTGAACGCTGTTATCGGCTTTATCAAAACAAAACAAACCACCATTGGCGACGCAATACACTTTACCGTCTGCCACAATAACCTTTTGAGCCGAGTTATAGGAAAGATATTCCGTCCACTGGCCAATCGAAAAACCGGCGAAACAGGTCAAAACCAATTGGGTAAACAGCAGCAATTTCTTCATAGCAGGTTCTTACGATCGATTCAGGAAAGTTACCAACTTCTCAACCGCCCGGGCCCGATGGCTAATCTTATTTTTCTCATTTAAGTCCATTTCGGCAAAACTCAACTCGTAACCTTCGGGTTGAAAAATCGGGTCATAGCCAAAGCCTTCCGCGCCGCGTTTCTCGGTCAGGATCGTTCCTTTCACTTCGCCATCCATCCATGTTTGCTTACCGCCAATCACCAAGGCAATCACAGTGCGGAAGCGGGCTATCCGGTTGTGCTCACCATTCATTTTCTCCAGCACTTTGGCCATATTCGCCTGTGCATCCTTAGCCTGTCCGGCATAGCGAGCCGAATAAACTCCCGGCTCCCCGTTCAGGGCATCAATTTCCAGGCCGGTGTCGTCGGCAAAGCAATCGTAGCCATAGTTCTGGTAAACATACATGGCTTTCTGAAGGGCATTGCCTTCCAGCGTTGGTGCTGTTTCCGGAATATCCTCGGTACAACCAATATCTTTCAAACCAAGCAACTCAATTTCGTCACCCAGTTTATGTTGAATTTCCTTTAATTTGTTCGGATTATTTGTGGCAAAAACCAATTTCATGAATACTTATTTTTATGCTGTAAATACGATTTCAGGAGTCAAATTTACAAAAACATCCCAATGGACATCTCGTTCCTGAAATTCCTCCGCAACACGATCCTTCAAAAGAGCCTGCAAGAAGTTCCGAATGAGCTTTATAAACTGATCTTCAAAGCCCGAAACAGCTGTTCGGCCGAGTCGGCCAGCAAGACCGGCGCATTGGCAATGCAGGCATCCAAGCTTGCGGGACCATTGGGCAAGGCAAATATTGAGGTGAATCCCTCGTCGTACAGTTCGCGATAGCCATCGCCCAGGAAGCCGGCAAAGGCAAACAGTGGTTTGCCGTGTTTTTGAGCCAGCTGCGCCACGCCCCAGGGCGTTTTTCCCTGCTTGGTCTGGCCATCCATCTTTCCTTCACCAGTCAGTACAATATCGGCTTGCCGAACAGCTTCCTCCAAATGAGTTTGTTCTTTTACGATGTCGAAGCCAGCCTGCAGGCGACCACCGGCAAAAGCCACCAAGCCGGCACCAAGTCCGCCGGCAGCGCCACCGCCAGGCAAATCCAGCACATCAATATTCAAATACTTTTTGATAACTGTTGCCAGATGCCCCAGGTTCGCATCCAGACGCTCCACCAACTCAGGAGTAGCACCTTTTTGCGGCCCATAAACCGCCGATGCTCCGCGTGGACCGGTCAGCGGATTGTTCACATCGCAGGCAATCCAAACGGCAGTCTCGCCAACCAAGGGATCAATATTCGTGAAGTCGATTGACTCGATCTCGTTCAGTGCTCCTCCTCCGGGAGGCACTTCAAGGCCTTTTTTATCCAGAAACCGATAGCCTAAAGCCTGGGCCATTCCTATTCCGCCATCGTTGGTCGCACTGCCTCCAATACCAATGATAATTTTCCGGCAGCCTCGTTCCATGGCATCCATCATCAGCTGCCCGGTGCCAAATGTTGTTGTGATTAACGGGTTTCGCTCGTTCGCTGTCAGGTGCTCAATTCCGGATGCCGCGGCCATTTCAATCACGGCGGTTCCGTCGGGCAAAACACCATAGAAAGCCTCAACCTGGCGCATCAGCGGATCGCAAACGGCCAGCTGCACCCGCTCGCCACCCAGCGCCGAAAGCATGGTCTGCACAAAACCTTCGCCACCATCAGCTACCGGAATCGACCTGATTTCAGCATCAGGAATCACGCGGCGGATTCCTTCACCCAGGTAGCGGGCAACATCAGCGGCTTCCAAACAATCTTTGAACGAATCGGGGGCAATCAATATTTTCATCTGCTTTTTTGTTTCAGGTTTAAAGTTCAACAGATCATTAGATCTTCAGATTTTAGTCTATCAGACATTCGATATTCTAAATTGAATATTGAGAATTGGATATTCGCCTCGGTTTAACGTCTATCTCTTCGCGCTCTGCTTCTCGCCATATTGTCAATGGTCAATCGTTAAGTGGTAAATGAGATTCCTTCAATCCTTTCCTCTTTGTGTTCTTTTTTATCTATGTGATTTCAAATTAGCAAGCCTGGCGCTTTTCCCTGCCGTGCGGAGTGGGTCGAGGCCTTTCTTTTTCTATAAACATTTAACCCCGCTGGGGTTGCCTCCAAAACCAAGTTCCGGGCTGTCAGCACCACTTTCTCATTCCTTATTTCTTATTCGATATTCTAAATTGAATATTGAGCATTGGCTATTCGCTTCGGTTTAACGCCTATCTCTTCGCGCTCTGCTTCTTGTCTCCAATCTGGTATCTTATCATCTAAAAATCCGGCATCCATTAAAACATAAAACGTGTTCGCAGCCATAAACTCTGGTAGGGCTTCATTTCGATGCCATCGGGATCTACAAGCTCCCAGGTTAAAATGTCGCGGCAAAATTCCATTAAGCCAGCGGGCAGCATCACCTTTTGCGGCTGATTGGTCAAATTATACAAGCAAACCAGCGACTCCTCGATATGATGAGCCTTACGGAGAATACAAAAAAATGCACTTCCCAGATCGATCACCAGCTGTTGGGTTTCAGGCGAAAAAGCCTCCATATTCCGGCGTATCCCCGTACGTTTGTTCAGCTCGGCCAAAATGGCGGCATGCTCCGGATGATTCCGCAACAAGTCGTTCAACTCGTCGAGGCTGAACTTATGCCGGTTAATGGAACGATTGACACCTGTAGCAGCGACGCCTTCGTCGTCATTCGGAATACCGAAGAGGTTCAGAAAATAAAAGGCCGGCACACCTTGCAGGGACAACATGATGGTTTGAGCCTGCAGGAAGCGTTTTACCTGATACTGATCTTCGCCGTTGCGTGTTCCTTTCAGCGCGTCGAAATAGGTCACATTAATCTCATAGGGCACATGTTTGTCGCCGAGCTGGCGAGTCGTTACCCGCGCACCAAACTCCTTCAGCTTCTCAATCATCTGCATCTTCTCCTCATCGGGCATAATACCCTCCAGAGGGCGCACACCAATACCGTCGTGCGAAGAGGTAAAATTGAGGTAGGTCGTTCCGCGACGCGGATCATTCAACTCTTTGGCCCAATTGGTGAGGTACAAACCATTGCCGGTATGCAAAGCATGCAAAAGCAGCGGAGGCAGGGCAAATTGGTAAATCAGGTGCGCCTCGTCACCCAGTCCGAAATAAGTGATATTTTCGCGATGCGGCACATTGGTTTCAGTTAGCAACAAAGCTCCGGGATAGCAATAATCCATCACATCGCGAAAAAGGCTCACAATCTCGTGTGTTTCGTGCTCATGCATACAGGCTGTTCCCGATGCTTTCCACAAAAAGGCAATTGCATCGAGCCGCACCACCCGAATACCCTTAGCCATATAAAAGAGGAAAACGTTGAGCATTTCCTTCAGTAGCTCGGGGTTGGCGTAATCCAGGTCGACCTGATCGGCGCTGAAAGTTGTCCACACCTTTTGGGGGCCATTGGCAGTGGACACCTCCGTGAGCAAAGGTGTGCTTCGCGGACGAATGACCTTCGAATGATCGAAATCGGCGGGAGGCACAAAGAAATAATCTTTGCCCGGCGCCTTTCCGTCCTTAAACTGCTTAAACCACACCCCTACACTACTGGCATGGTTTGCCACCAGGTCGGCCATCAGGATAAAATCCTCCTCAAGCTTTTCGATATCGTCCCAGCTGCCAAGCTCCGGGTTCACGGCATAAAAATCCATCACCGAAAAACCGTCGTCGCTACTGTACGGGAAGAAAGGGAGGATGTGAATGGTTGAGATCATCCCTTTCAACTTATCGATTGCGAAACGCCTTAAGGTTTGCAAGGGGGCCTCTCCTTTTTGGCGGATCATATCGCCGTAGGTGATCAGAAAAACCTGTTTTTCGTCCCAGCCCGGGCGTTTACGCGGTGTTTTGTTTTTGCGTTCGTCAATAAAATCACACAAGTCATTAATCCAATCTTCGGAAAGAGACTTGTTGTAAATCCGGTTTAACCGGTTTCTGATTTTCGATTTGGTACGGATATCCATGCGCAGATTACTGGTTACTCGTTTCTAGTTTCTAGTTACTGGTTGCTGGTTACTGGTTACTGGTTGCTGGTTGCTACACCTCCTTGTGGTCGGTTTCAACAATTTCGTTAAAACGTTCCAGCACGTCTGGAATTGCGTCAATCACACGCTTCCAGGAGGGAATAAAAGGAACAAGATCCGGGTTATCCAGGAAATCGATCCCGGCCCGGTAAATATTTTGGGCGAACATATCCACCGACTGTTCCTCTTTATGCCGGTCCATGCTCAGTCCGTTGATGACTGCATCGGCAGCATACTGCTCCACCATATCGAGGGCCAGGCGCAGGTATACTGCTTTTACCGTACGCACCACGCCTTTGCTAAACACCGAGCCCTGCGTTGCCAACTTGGCAAAAATACTGCGTGCAATATCGAAGCTCATCTTCGACAGCCCCCTGGTGGGGTCGCTGTTCGACTCGTCCTGGTGTTTGTGGTCGTAAGCATCGGCGATCTCGACCTGGCAAATCCGGTTAATGGCATTGTTGCGCTGAACCTCCGAGAGGATTCCAACTTCCAATCCCCAGTCGGAAGGAATCCGAACCGTTTTCATAATATCGGCACGCATCGAAAATTCGCCGGCCAGGATATACCGAAAATGATCGAGGAAATCGAGAAAGTCGTTTGCCGGAAACACCTTTTTCAGCGATCGGATCAGCGGGGTGACCATCAAACGCGTAACACGACCGTTGAGTTTTTTACCATCCGAGCGATAATAAAAGCCCTTGCAAAATTTATAGTTAAAGGTTGGGTCGGCCACCGGATAGAGCAAACGTGCCAGCATTTCGCGATCGTAAGTAATCACATCGGCATCGTGCAGGGCCACCGCTTCGGAACGTCCCGAGGCAATCATGTAGCCAAAGCACAACCATACATTTCGTCCTTTCCCGGGATCGCCGATAAATATTTTCTTTTCTTCAAACAATTTACGCAGCTCCATCATTCGGGGCCCGTCGTTCCACAACACACGGCAACGACATTTTTCCGAATCGAGGCCGGCGAAATATTCCTTGGCATGCTGAAACTGTTTCTTGGTTGCCTGATCCAGCCCAATGGTGATCTCGGTGAGATAAGGTACTTTTTGCAGGGTATCTACAATGTGCTTTAAAGCAGGCTTTTCCAGCTCGGTATACAATGCCGGAATGATCAAGCCCATTTTCCGTTTTTTGGAGTATTTCACCAAGCGCTGCTCCAGGTATTCAAGGGTTGAATAGTTGAGGTTGTGCAAGGTGGTAATACTCCCGTTTTGATGAAAATCGCCCATACTCGGTTTTTTATTTAGGTTAATAGTTTATACAATTTCCAAGAGCTGCGAAAGCTCCGTGATGACATAGTCCGGTTTAGTTTTCGAGGCCTGCGGATGGTCTTTCCGCAAGCGGTAGGCTCGCATGTCGCCGGCATAAAAGCAGGTTTTAAAACCAACTTGTTGCGAGGCGTACATATCTTTCAGCATATCGTTGCCAACGTACAGCACCTCCGATGGTTTGAGGCCACGCTTTGCCAGGGGTTCAACCAGTGCTTCGTAAACGGCCGTATCGGGTTTTCCTTTCAACATTTTATAACTGAAAACTGAAAGGTCGCGTTCAAATCCGTCCAAAAATTCTTCACCGTGAATTTTCCCCGAGAAGAAATAATTCATCATTACCGGAGTGTAAAACTGGGCATTCGAGACGATTCCCAGCGGGTAGCCCTTCTCCCTCAACGCGTCAATAGTCTTCGTCATTTTCGGCATTGGCCACACCTGGTTGCTGCTCAGCTCAAAAATGAAGGTGAACAGTCGCAAATCGGCTTTGTCGATTCCTTTAATTAAGCCGCGGTCTTCGGCCCGGCTCAGTGTTTTGCGCCAAATTTCCACAATATTCAACTCAGGGAAAGGGGTACCGGCCGCCTTGGCCGCTTCTTTTCCTTGTGTAACTTCTTCTTCAAACAAAGTATGAATTGTCATCAGGCCCGAGTCGGGAACCAAAATCTCGAAGCCGGAAGCATCGAGCGAACGCTTAAACATGGAAGCATCGTAGCCGGCCTGCATAATATCGCCGGAAGCCGAGATAATGAGGGTTCCGTAAATATCGAAAATAAGTGCTTTAATCCCTTTATCGCGGCGATAATAAGGTTCTGCACCCGTTGGGATGAGCTCCATGGGTTTTATCGCCTTCAAAAAAGGTTCAAGATGATTTAAATACGATTGGGTCGTCATGTCTGTATCAATTTGAGATTCGCGAACGGAATCGATTTGAAAATGGAACAGCCAACGCCTCAACGCAGGCTGTTCGTTCTCAAGATATCAAAATCCGCCGGAATTTTAGGGACACAAACACCGCAAGCCTGCATTCATGGCGAAAAATTAACAGACGAAATCCGCACCACACTGTCGAATTTGAGCAGCTTCATTCACCTTCCCATCCGTTTAAACCTCCCAAATCTGAAGCAAATATTACCTCTTCCCTGTCACCTGGACATTATGGGTTCCCGGGAGGAAATGCCCCGCTTGTTCTTTTTATTTTTGCCGGCGAACGGAAAACAATTCAATGGACATTCAGAAAAATTCGAGAATCTACCTGTTGGTGATCATGGGTATGCTGTCGGCCTTTGGCCCTTTTGTAACCGACTTTTACCTGCCGGGCTTCCCGTCGATCACCGACTACTTCAACACTTCCGCCTCGATGGTGCAATTGAGCCTGACATCGAGCATGCTCGGACTAGGCCTCGGTCAACTTTTTGTTGGCCCGCTGAGCGATAAGTACGGACGCAAACCGGCCATCCTCGGATCGCTGATTTTGTTCTTGCTGTCGACCATTGCCTGTATATTTTCGCCAACAATCCAGCTCTTCGTTGCTTTTCGTTTCATGCAGGGTATCGCAGGCGCAGGCGGTGTGGTTGTTTCGAAATCGGTTGCTGCCGACCTTTATAAAGGTAAGGAGCTAACCGCCTTCTTCTCGATGCTGATGGTCGTTAATGGCCTCGGGCCAATTGCCGCACCGGTTTTCGGAGGTATCACCATCAAATTCACCAACTGGCAGGGCATCTTCGTTGTTTTGCTGGCACTCGGGCTCATCCTCTTCATCTCGAACCTGTATTTAAAGGAATCGCTTCAGCCTGAAAGGCGGGCTCAGGGCAATATCTTCTCCACCTTTCGGAACTTCGGCCCCATACTCCGGAACAAACGGTTTATGCTCTACGTGATGAGCCAAACAATGGCGATGGGTTTTCTGTTCGGCTACATTTCATCGTCTCCATTTATCTTTCAGAACCATTACGGGCTGGGGCCAATTGGCTACAGCCTTTGCTTTGCCCTCAACTCGTTGGGGATTATGCTGGGCAGCCGGGTTGCAACTTTCTTCCGGCTACAAAAATCGTTGGCCATTGGCGGCATCAGCCTGTTTGCTCTGGGCTGTTTACTGTCGTTAATTTTATTCGTGGAAGGCGGGCTGATCGTTTTCGAGCTTGTTATTTTTGCTCAAATGACCGCTTTGGGAATTATCCTTCCAACAACGTCCTCGCTGGCTTTGGATATCGAACGAAAGAACAGTGGTGCAGCCTCCGCTATTTTGGGTTTTCTTCCGTTCTTATCCGGAAGTATCGTTTCGCCACTTGTCGGATTGGGAAATATTCTGAGCTCAACAGCAGTGGTTATTTTTATTAGTTGCCTGCTTTCTCTGGCGTTTACTTTGCTGGCCATTCGAGCCAACGAAACCGGCGAGGCCTAAAATCGACCATCCAAATTCGGGAGACTCACACATCAGTTTTTCCGGCTTCGAACCGGACTTAATTCCGGCTTCAATTTCGATGCATTGTCGGCACCGGCAGAATTATCGCGCGCCTTACTTTGAGTCACAATATAAACCCCGATAAAAACCAGCACAATGGCCAGCCCCTTGCGCCAGCCAAAGGTGTCGAGCTGCCAAACGACGGCTGCAAACGAAGCCACCACCGGCTGCACATTATTATACATGGTTGCCACCGTCGGGCGCAGGAACTTCTGACCAATGGGAATCATCAGATACGAAAAGAAAGTAGCCCCGAAAACCACGAAAGCAATGTCGCCGAAAATACTGACCGGCACAGCACTAAAATCGGTTGTAACCAGCTGTCGGAAGTTTAGCGGCAGATAGATAACAGACGCAAACAGGAACATCCATTTCATTTGCGTGATGGGGTGATACTTGCTGATGGAGTTTTTGAACAGCACAAAATAAGTGGCGTAACAAACCTGAGATAATAAACAAAGGCCAATGCCCATCAGGCTCTCGCGGCTGCTTACCACACCACCAGCTACGGTACTGCTCAAAATTAACATCAGGGCGCCCGATGCGCCCACCAAAATGCCGCTTAGTTTCACCCAGGTGATGGGCTCTTTCAGGTAGAAAGCAGCAATAATCATGGTGACAATGGGCAGCGTAGTGGTTACAATGGACGCATTGATCGGTGAAGTTAGTGACACCCCAAAGATGAACACCCCCTGATTCATAATGATGCCCAGCAAGGCAGCAATGGCCAGCAACTTTAGATCGGCCAGCGGCACACGTTCGCGCTTCACAAACAGCGAAGCGATCCAAAAAGCCATGGCAGCACCAATCACCCGAAACGATACCAGCATCCACGGATTGATGACCGGGTTGCCCATCACCAGTTTCGACAAGGGAGCCATCAGCCCCCACGAAATATTCGCCGCCAGCATCGCCAAATGCCCTTTTAACTTATTCTGATCCATTGTAAAAAATTTGGTCAAAAGTAAGACTTATCCATTAGCTAATTAATGCCAGAGAATGAAGCTATCGTTAATTCAATCCCGGCGCCCCGTCAAACAACAAAGCCTGACCCCCGGGGCAAAACTGCCACCGGAAATCAGGCTCCGTACACGATCGATTATACAGCCTAGTTAATCACCAGCTCGTCGGTAAACAGGAAAGCTTTCTGCGTATTTCGGGCTACAACATGCACATAGCGGGCTTTTTGCCCTTGCAGCGATCCCTCAAAATTCTTGAAAACCAGCTTTTGCTCATCGGTCGGAATATCATTTTTCAGATCGAGCACCTTTTCAAAGTTTTCGCCATCAGCCGAAACAGAAACCTCAACCGAACCCGGCATATAAACCCCCGGACTAATAATTTGCATGAATGTGGCAGAGAAGGAATGCAACTCTTCCACCTGTCCCAGATCAACGGTCACATCCACATCGTTGGTGAAGCCCTGCCATTTGCCGTCGCCATAGCTATCGCCGCCACGAAGGCCATCGGTCAAAGCGCCGGCATCGCCTGCAGGATAGGCCCTGTTCCAGGGCTTTTGGTAGCTCACCGGCTTGGCAATAGCCTTGTGATAATCGACCTGCTTGCGTAAAACCGGCTCAGTCAGTTGTCCATCCTTAAACACCGCAGCGCAAATCGAGGCACTGCCACTAACGAAAAACTCCCCGGTGTACAAGTTCGACGCCGTCGTGGGCAGCGAGCCATCAGTCGTGTAATACACGGTGGGCTCACTCATTTCGCTCTCGAAGCGAATGCCAATCCGTTGCTGCTCGGTATCCACTTCCATAAAAGGAATCAGCTCGGCAGTAGGATTGTAGTCGAGTTTGACACCGAGGTATTGCAGGCGCTGAAGCTGCTCTTTCACCCGAAACTTAAACGATTGCCAATCGAGCATTTGGCTGTCGGTCCAGGCACGCTCGGCCAGGGCCAGTGCCCGCGGAAACATCAGCTGATCGGCCACCATCTCCGTGGGGATGGTTTCGGACCACAGGCAAGCCTGCATTCCTTTCAGCTGATCCAGTTTGTCCGTCGGAAACTTCGAACCATGCAATTTCATATTGTAAACGCTGAACATCCGGCTGTCGCGGCGCGAAAAGTACAGGGGATTACCCGGTGTTAAAATCAGCTCACTGCCATTGTTCACCACCTTCTCGGGAACGCCGGCCACCCAATTTCGCCAGTACATCACATGCAACGATGAGTCGATTCCGCCCTCCAGCGCATCGTCCCACACCACCACTTTTTTTCCTTTGGCCTGCAGAAATTTCGCCACCCGATCGACAAAATAGCCTTGCAGGTGCTCGTAATCTTTGATGCCGTTTTTCAACATGAACTCGCGGCATTCCTGCGACTCCTTCCAGCTGTGTTTCTCCACCTCGTCGGCGCCAATATGAATGTATTTTGAAGGAAAGATGTCGACAACCTCATTCAAAACATTCTCCACAAAAGTGTAAGTCTCCTCACTCACCGGGTTCAACGGCGTCGAGAACACATTGCCCCAGGCCGACTTGCCGGTTGTTGAAAGATGCGGAAACAGATTGATGGCCGCCATCATGTGCCCCGGCATGTCAATCTCGGGAACAATCTCCACGTGCCGCTCTTGGGCATATTTTACCAGCTCGCGCAACTGCTCCTGCGTGTAAAACCCGCCGTAATACGGCACGCCGTCGCGCATTTCAATATGTTTGGGGTCGAGGGCATAATCCGGATTTTCCTTTGCCATTTCGATGCAGGTTGAATCCTGCGAGTTGAACGTTCGCCAGGCCCCCTGCGCGATCAGTTGCGGATACTGCTTAATTTCAATCCGCCAGCCCTGGTCATCGGTCAGGTGCAGGTGAAATTTATTCAGTTTATACAGCGCCATGCGATCGATAAAGCGCTTGAGGTAATCCACCGAAAAGAAATGGCGCGACACATCCAGGTGCATCCCGCGCCAACCAAACCGCGGCTTATCGTAAATGTTGAGCGCCGGAATCGAGATCGCCCCGTCAACCGGCGTCTGTTCTACCGAGGCCGGCAACAGCTGCCGCAAACTTTCGATGGCATAAAACATCCCGGCTGCATCGCCTGCTGCCAGCAAAATCTTATTGGATGTGAGATTGATGGCGTACGATTCGGGAGCAGAGAAGCTGTCGGACAACGCCAGTTCAATCGTCGACTCACCGTCTTCCTCCGACAGTTTTGTGCCTACTGCCTGCTGCATAAGCCCCTGCAGAAAGGCTACTTCAGTTGAAAACTTGCCTTGGTCGTTCACCACCAAGCGGGTGTTGGCCGTTAAGTCGAACTGGCCGTTTACTTTTTCGAGCTGCGCCGGATAAGGCACGATCGATAACTCCTTCGTCGCTGGTTTGCTGCAGGCCGAAGCCAACCAAACCAGCACAACAATTAAATAAGTGTATTTCACGGATTCTTGATTTAGGTGCCCCAAAGATAACAAGATGCCCGACTTGCAAAAACCCCAAAACTGTTCTCCCTACAGCAAATCCCCCGCAACTAAACCGATCAGGCGCCGGCATTTCTGAAGTCTTGATTAAATAGCGGCCTGTTGTTCGCCGAAGCAGGATAACACGACCGAAGCTTCACTAATTTTGAGGACAATATCGTTTAACCAATTCACAACCTCGCATGATCCAGGATATTTTTCCCCATCAATTCAAGAATGAATACAAAGCCAACCAGCTTGTTGCTGATACGGACTGGCTGTTCTATTTCGAGAACAACCAGCTGTTGCTGAAAACTGTGGGCGAGCAATTTTTCATTCCCCGGAAGAAAGACTTCCCGGCCCTTTCATGCCAAACAGCAACCTTCCTGTTCACCCTCAACGAAAGCTCCTGTTTTTTGATTTCAGAAAAACCGGAAGCCAACCCGGCTGAATTTGATTATAAGGACCTGAATTTCATGCGGACAATCGACCAGCCCGAAGTTGCCTGGACAGCGCTTGCGGCCTTTCAGCTGATGAACTGGTACAAGCAGAATAAGTTTTGCGGTAAATGCGGATCGCCATTGCAACACAAAACCGACGAACGGGCGCTTGTTTGTCCGTCGTGCAAAAACATGGTTTTCCCGAAGATCTCGCCGGCGGTGATCACTGCGATTATTTGCGGCGACAAAATCCTGCTGGCCCGAAACGCAAGCTTCACCAACAACCGCTTTGCCCTGATTGCCGGTTACGTGGATGTGGGTGAAACACTGGAGCAAGCTGTTCGCCGGGAAATAAAGGAAGAAGTGGGGTTGGAAATCACGAAGCTGCACTATTACAAAAGCCAACCCTGGCCCCTATCCGGCTCGCTGATGGTTGGCTTTGTGGCCGAAGCCGATGACCAGCACCCCATCACCATCGACAATAAGGAAATTGTTGAAGCTGGCTGGTTTGCGCGGGGGCACCTGCCCAACGTCCCGAACAACACCAGCATTGCCGGCGAGATGATCGAGAAGTTTGAAAAGGGAGAACTCAGCATTGACACCAACAACACCAACGATCAGCAATTGCGGCGAATTGAGCTCAGCAGAAATTGAGCTCATAGAACAACATAAGCCGACTAAGCAGAGCGAACATCTAAACTACTTCAAAACAATATCTTACAAACACCTAAGCAACAGGTAGCCAACAATCGTTTCGACTAAAACGAATAATAGAGACTGTCGCATCATTAATGGAAGAATTGCCTCCGCTTTGGCTCCCGGCACCTTGCGAAAACAAATAGGGCCGGAAAAAATTCCAGAGGGAAAAGAGCTTCCCTTCTATCTCCATATCCAGTTTTTAGGCTTATCAGGCCAGTATCGGGATAGTGGTATCGTCGCTAACTTGAGTGCTGACCGACAAGATTCAAATAACCACCAACTACTGGCTGTTAATTATCCGAAATTAAACAATGCTATAATAACAGGTCTCAACTTATTGTTTATAGGCTGATACTTTGCAATTGCCTATATGAATATCCGAAACCACCCCAGTAATTGTTTCATAATTACGAATGTGTTATATTTATGCCTGACGTAAAAACAACCTTTAACCCATGAAACTTTCCTTTCAACCATTTACTAAAAAACAAGCATCAATCTGGCTCGTATTTGCACTGCTCATTTTTCTCTATTCATGCGAAAAAACTCCCGCCCTTAGTCCGGAAATTGAAAGCATTAAAGAGTTTTATGATAAAGCAGAAAAACAAACTGTACTTTATGCCGATTCGGCGGCACTAATGTTAGATTCAGGGATAAACCGGGCAATTCAAATAAAACACGATTCATTAACGGTTGCCGGACTTTTTCGAAAAGCTGACTTAAAAGAAAAACAAGGACTTAGTCGACAGGCCGATTCCATTTACAGCATGTTAATTTACGGAAAACGATTCAATATAGATAGCTCGGCAGTCAATAAAATAAAGCTCCATTATGCGCATTTTAACCAATTAAATGGTGATCAAACAAAGGCTCTTAAGCTATGTACGGAAGCACTTGAGTTTTTCAAACAAACGAATAACAATAAAACGGTTGTATTGGGAAATATTTATCTATCAGACATTTTCACCCTGCAGAACGAATATCCCAAGGCAATGGATGCTTTGATGGAAGGATTAGCAATAGCTGAAAAAATTGGCGATACAAAAAGCCTGGCATTGTTATATGGGAGCCTGGGGAAGATGTATTTTCGCCAACAGGATTACGAAAAGTGTCTGGATTGTTTTAACAAAGTGCTAACTTTTAATACACAATTAGAAAATATAGAAAACATTGCTGTTACCAACCAGAACATTGGCACCATTCTTTTAATTCAGGAGAAATATAACGAAGCAGAAAAGTATCTGCTAGAAGCTGATAAAGTACTTTCGAAAGCCGGACTGAACTCAAAGCAAGTACATGTTTTAAATAGCCTCGGAGCCTTATACGAAAGACAGCAAAAGTACGATTTGGCTATTGATACCTACACTCAGGTGTTGGAATTGAATAAAGAATTAAACAATCCGTACATAAGATCCAATGTATACACAAATATTGGTAATGTGTATTACGATCAGCGGAATTGGACTAAAACAGAATATTTCTATAATAAATCATATCAGTCTTTGATTGAGTCGGGAGAAAATGATTTTCGAGATTATTACGAAAACATGATGATCTTAAACGATGAAAAACGGAATTACAAGGAAGCTTATAAGTGGGCAAGAAAATTTCATAATCACAGCGATAGTCTTTTTAATATTGAAAAGTATCAAGTAACCGAGAACTTGCGGAATAAATATGAGGCCGAGAAGAAGGATCTTCAGCTTGCAAAAATGACGATTGAAAAGCAAAAGGATAATGCAACTCTATTAAAAAATCGGGTGTTACTAATTAGTATATCGGCCTTATTGCTTCTTACAATTATTTTTAGTTTGGTATATTATTGGCAAAACCGCTTAAAACTACAATCATACAAAGAGTTGGTTAAAAAGAACGATGAACTGGTCGCTGTAACTACGGAAAAGCGCAGACAGATCTTAGTTGGTGAGAATTCAAAACCATCAACGCACAACGAACCAAATGTAGGAAAACCGGATCTTTCAGCAGAACTGGTTCAGAGCATAAAACAAAAGCTGAACGAACTAATAGACCAGAAATTCTATCAAAATCCAGGTACCACCCTTAACGAAACGGCACGGGAGTTACACACAAATACAAGTTACTTGTCGCAAGTAATCAATGATAGTTTTTCCTGCAATTTCCCAACATTTATAAACCAACTAAGGGTTGAAGAAGCCCAGCGTTTACTTCGGACACCTGAATTTGACCGCCTTAGCATTGAAGGCATTGGCAATAAAGCAGGATTTAAAAGCAAATCAGCCTTTAATTCGGCATTTAAAAAATTAACAGGAGTAACTCCATCGGTTTATAAAAACACAGCGTTCGCTGACCTAACAGAATAACAAAACGACCGTTTAAATTGTCACATCCAAAGAACGATTTAGCACACGAAATATCCAGACGATACTTATAAATAAACTAAACCGTATAAAAAACGCTCCTCCGACACACACAATACGAGTACAATTATTTTTCCAGTATATCCAAAGGGACAAAAAAGCGCTTTGCACGATCTTTTCTTTATCCCTTCTTATCAACCGAACACCTTTTCAGCAACGTCTTATTGGCGTTGACAACCTGAGTTCGGTTCTAAATACGCATACATAAATATTCAAGATTTACTCAAAAATCCAGCAAGAGCAATCATTGACTTTAAGCATTGGTTAAGCAAAATATCGGCTGTTCCGGATTTCCCTGTAAAGGCTCCGATAATTGTCCCGCTTCCCGCCCCAAACTTTATCCGACTATTTTATCAATTTCTATTTAAAATAATTCGCAAACAAACTCACCAAACTTAAGATATCAAGCTCTTGTACTCATAGCTAACATTTAGCTAATTCTGGTTTTTCGTTGAAGTTTCCTACTTCCGACCAGTACGAGATTGTAAAAAGACGCCGTAAGCCACCGAATAAGTTCGGATTTATAAATCAACACTAACATTGCTTTGTATTCAGCTATTTATAAGGTTTCTTCATGCCAAATAAAAACAAAAACAGAACAACCTTTATAAACATAGGCCAAAATTCAGCTTATTAAATAAGAAAGTGAATAAACGCGAACAAACGATCACAAAATAAACACATCTATCGTTATTACTTATTTTTCGCAATACATAAAATAAAAATCAAAACAACCTAAATTCAAAAAAATTAACGATGAAAAATTGCATGTTAATCCTGATGGTAGTGGTATTGGCTTCGTGCGGGGTATCAAATTCACCCGAAAAAGTCGTGGAAACATTTTATTCAAATATGTTTTCAGGAAAAACGAATGAAAACGTTGGTCTTATATTGAACGCCAAGGGCGAACCAGTTGCCCCGGTAAAACAGGAAGATCAAGCGGATACTATTGAAGAGCTAAACGGGCTCACGAAAATGGTTACCGAGGTGTTAAAGCAGAAGTACAACCTTGAAAAAATAGAATACCAAGGCATTAAACTAATTGATACAAAATACAATGAAGCAAAAACACAGGCTAAAGTGACTTTTATTCTTAAAATTAAAGGGGCCGAAGCGGAGGAAGAAGAGATCGTAGTTCGAAAAATTGAGGATAAATGGATGATATCGATCTTCGGTTAATAATAACAACCAATCCAAGCAATTATCTTTCTCTATGAAACAAATTTTACTACTTGTAGCAGTCTCTTTTACTGCCATATTGTTGCATAGCTGTGGTGTAAAAGAATCGCCAACACAATTTATTCAAAATTGCTACAAAGCAATCTGTAACGGCCAATTTGAGGAACTTGGCACTAAGTTAGAATTGGCCGATGTTCGTAAAGCGGTTTTTGAAGACCATAACAAGAAAGTTATTGACTTTTTTCATTCAGAAGCCAGGCAGACTGATAAGGAGACACTTGCTGGTTTATTCGAAGTCACAGCCATAGAGGAGCATATTGCTGAAGACAAACAGTTTGCAACCATAAATTATAAATTAAAAATAAATGGCGGCAGAAGCTACACGATGCAAGCCAACTTAACGAAAGGAAAAGAGGGCTGGAAAATATGTCCGACAAAGGGAGCCTTAGATTTCTTAGGCTACGAAGATGTATTGCTTTATCTGCCCACATTAGACAATAACCTTTCGGGTGAAGAACTTGCTGCATTTCAAAAAGAACCTCAAAATGAAGTTCCCGAAGATTTTCACTGTGGAAGGGCAGCCGTAAAACCCAAAGAGCGTGATAAAGCAGCTGATTTTATTGATCTCAAAGGCAACAAAATATTCAGCACAAAATTTAATGCTTTGTTTAGCGATCAAAAGGAATTCAAACTAGGCCTTTTAGGTGATAAGGATATTAATGGCAATGCTGCCATGTCAAAACGCACTGCTCATGCTTTTCCAATAAACAAACTACAACTGTTTATGCCCGAGTTTAATTGGAAAGATGCTAATGCTGACCAAATCTTCTATACCGATTTGAGAAAAAGTGATGTTGAAATTGCAGCCTTAAGCTGGAAGTACGGCACCGAATTCGTGTACGGGAATAAGCGCCTCTTCGATTATGGACAGACTGATGATCGTGTTTTGTTCGAAGGATTTCGAGGAGCCGACGGCAATTTTAAAATTATCAGATATCGTTAATCAACAAAAATACAAATCAAAAATCACAAATTTTTAACACTCAATTTATGAAACAGAACTTAACAAAATCATTCACACTACTTATTGGAGGTATATTAATATTGCTGCTTAATGCCATTCCGGACCACGATTTAGGAGGGTTGATTACCGGTGCCAGCGGGTTCGATTTTCAATCAACTTTTGTTGCACTAATTGGCATCGCCTTAGTATTAACCGCAGCATCGAAAATCAGTACCGCAGAGCAACTTACAACTCATCCCAATGCCAAAAAGTTTGTTTTTATTATTCTTGCCGGTGCATCGGTTAGTTTTATTGCCCTATTTTTAAACGGAACAGCGCAACTTATTGCACAAATTTTGTCTATAATTACGCTATTAATAGCCAACAGCTTGTTAAAAGGAGCTATTAATTTTTCATTCGGTAATGCAGCAACCAAAGGTGCCTTAATGATCCTTATTGGAGGCCTACTATTCATTTATAAAGAAATTGGGGGCGGCATTGCATTCAATATTATCGCACTGGCTGGTATAGTCCTTTTCTTTTTAGGGTTAGGAAAATTGATTCACAACCTGGACGAAGAAGGAACCAGGGGAGCTAAAAAAATCAGACTGGCTTTGATTTTGTTAATCGTAGCTGCCTTTCTCGATATGATTCCGTTAATGGGACTCATTGCAGGAATTGTTGCAATCGTTGCTTTCATCGTAGAGTTAACGGGTTACCTCAGAATGAAAAGATCGACTGCAATTGGCGATCTTGGGCAAAGCGGCGCCAAAATACTGGTTATAAATATGGTTTTACTCGCCGTTGCCAGTTTATTCGGCATCATTCCTTTTGTCGGCAGTATGGTGGTTGGTGGCGTTTCCACCCTCAGTTTAATTCTCTGGATTATTGGCTGGTTACGCATTGAAGCAGGTACTGTTGACCGGTTAACTACTGCTCCGGTTACCGCATAGCAACGCACTCTGTGGATAATGAGAAATGGATAAAGTTCGTCTAATTATTCTTTTTCTATCTAGCTTGATACTTATCAGTACTCTCTTGCTAGTACACTGGCTAATTTTGTCGATAAAGCATTTCATTTTCTGGCTGCAAGCAGTACAGAAACATTAAACAAAAGCTACTGTATTCCTCCAAAGAGGATTCCGTTTATCGTCAAACCGAGAATTTGAGACAATAAGGCTGTCCAAGAAGTCGATTGGACAGCCTTCATTTTGCTGTCTCTTTAAAACTCGTATCTCAATAGCTCTGAGACCCAATAAACATCCCAGACTGAAAGCCGGCTCGGTATCCGACCGAGAACCCGGATTAACCCTGAGCTTTGACTAACCCTTAATCTGCCATCAGTGCTTTCGGTGAAAGCCGCGATTTGGGCGATGTGGTTTCCTATTGAACCGGAGATAGTTTAAATTTCGACTCAGCCTAAACCAGGCGGCGCGACTCCTTTTGCAGCAAACCTGTTGGTGGTTCCCGCGAGCTCATCTTTATTTTTTCAATAAAAACAGATCTGTAATTTTGTGCGGTCGAAAATGTCCGGCTCCATTCATTTTTCAAAACATACTGTAATGAATTTACGCCGGGCACGACCAATACCTTTAATTAATGGTGGATTTAATTACAACTTTTAGTCTATGAAACGAGTTCTTTATCTTCCGGCAATCGCACTGACGCTTCTAAGCGTAGCATGCGGGCCGAATCAAAAAACAAAAAACAGCGAAACAATGGGAGAAAACCCTTTATTGACGGAAAGCAGCCTGCCCTACGGCGCTCCTGATTTCACCAAAATCAAAAACGAGCACTTTCAACCTGCCATTGAGCAAGGGATGAAAGAGCAAATTGCCGAAATTGAGAAAATTGCCAATAACCCGGAAAAGCCAACTTTCGAAAATACCTTGGTGGCCATGGAAAAAAGCGGCCAAACGCTGAACCGTGCTTCCGGCGTGTTCGGCTTGCTAGCAGGCGCCTATACCAACCCGGAAATTCAGCGCATCGAGGAAGAAGAAGCGCCCAAGCTGGCCGCTCACTCGGATGCCATTTACATGAACGACAAGCTTTTTCAACGTGTAAAAACGATTTATGAAAACCGGGACGAGCTGGATCTGGATGCCGAATCCAAAAAGCTGGTTGAGAGATATTACCAACGTTTCGAGATGGCCGGCGCCAACCTATCGGACGAGGCTAAAGAAGAAATGAAGGCGCTGAATGCAGAGGAAGCAACTTTGAATACCAAGTTCACCAATATCATGCTGGCAGCCGCCAAGGATGGTGCGTTAGTTGTAGATACGAAAGAAGAGCTGGACGGCCTGTCGGATGGTGAAATCGCCGCTGCCGCACAAAAAGCTGAAGCTGCCGGCATGCCCGGAAAATTCATGATCCCGATTCTGAATACCACCCAACAACCGGCTTTACAGTCGCTGAAAAACCGCGAAACACGCCAAAAACTGTTCGAAGCATCGTGGAACCGGGCTGAGAAAGGTGACCAAAACGACACACGCGCCATGATTGAACGCCTGGCAACTTTGCGCGCCCAAAAGGCAAAACTGATGGGTTTCAGCAGCTACGCCGAATGGAAACTGCAAAACCAGATGGCCAAAACGCCGGAGTCTGCCGAGAAATTGCTGAACCAGCTGGCTCCGCAAGCCATTGCCAAAGCCAAAGCCGAAGCTGCCGACATTCAAAAACTGATCGATAAGCAAGGCGGAAACTTCAAGTTGCAAGCCTGGGATTGGAACTACTATGCCGAACAGGTGCGCAAAGAAAAATACGATTTGGACGAAAGTCAGATCAAGCCTTATTTCGAAATGTACAATGTAATGGAGAATGGTGTATTCTACGCCGCTACACAATTGTACGGCATCACCTTTAAAGAACGTCACGACATTCCGGTTTATGCCAACGATGTGCGCGTGTTCGAGATCTTCAACGAAGATGGTTCAACCATTGGTTTGTTCTATGTTGACTATTTCAAACGCGACAACAAATCGGGTGGTGCCTGGATGGGCAATATTGTTGAGCAATCGAAATTACTGGGCGAAAAACCGGTCATTTACAACGTGTGCAACTTTGCAAAACCTGCCGAGGGCGAACCGGCCCTGATCAGCTACGACGATGTAACCACCATGTTCCACGAGTTTGGCCACGCCCTGCACGGATTATTTGCCAACCAGCAATACCCCAGCCTTTCGGGCACCAATGTTTCGCGCGACTTTGTAGAGCTGCCTTCGCAGTTTAACGAGCACTGGGCACTGTACCCAACGGTATTTGCCAACTATGCCAAGCATTACAAAACCGGCGAACCGATGCCGAAAGAACTGGTTGAAAAAATTAAGAAATCGGCTACTTTCAACCAGGGCTATGCCTTCAGCGAATTTCTGGAAGCAGCCATCCTGGATATGCAATGGCACACACTCACTGTTGCCGATCAGGTAGAAGATGCCGACGCCTTTGAAGTAGCAGCTTTGAAAAAGAACGGCGCTTACCTGGAGCAGGTTCCACCACGCTACCGCTCAAGCTACTTTAATCACGTGTGGGGCGGCGGCTATGCTGCCGGTTACTACGCTTACTGCTGGGCCGAAGTTTTGGACAACGATGCCTTTGCCTGGTTTGAAGAAAACGGTGGGCTGACCCGCGAAAACGGACAACGCTTCCGCGACATGATCCTCTCGCAAGGGGGCACCGGCGATTATGGAACCATGTTCCGCGACTTCCGCGGCAAAGATCCGGACATCAAGCCATTGTTGAAGAACAGAGGATTGCTATAATGACTTTATTTACCGGGTGACTGCGAGTCACCCGGTAAATAAAGCAAGACGAACAACTTCGTTTGATAACCAAAAAATCCGGTCTCTTAAGGGAGAACCGGATTTCTTTTTGCTTGCTGTTTAATTGATTAAAACGTTCTGCGATCTTTATTTCGATTCGATGGCCTGCGACGTTGGCATCACCAAAGCCAGCACCAGGTAAACCAGGATCAGGAACGGGTTGAACACCGAGAACACGGCCCACAACAGACGAATAATCAGGGGATCCATTTCGGGGTTAATGTAGTCGGAAATTCCACCGCAAACCCCGGCAAAAACGCGGTCGTAAGATTTGATAAGTCGTTTCATAGTTTCTTGTTTTATTCTGTTTTTGTTTGCTCGTAATTTTCTTTCACCGCCAGTCCGTCGGGAGTCATCACCCACGATTTGCCAACCATATCGCCATCCCAGGTGTTCGATACATTTTCAATGTCGTAAATAATTTTCACCATCTCATCGCTCAGGTAGATGGCCTTTCCTTCGGGCACTTTCAGGGTCATATCTACCTCCTGCCCTAACCAACGTTGGTCGTTTTTCAAGATATAATAAGGATCGAAATACAAGGTTGAGTCCTTCTGGTTGAAGTTATAGACGATGTCCTGCACTTCTTTTCCGGCAACTTCCTCGCTTGCTCCGCGCGACTTTTTCTTCACCACCAGCACAAAATCGGTCGTATTGCTCCGCTCAACATCCAGGTGCGGACGCCCCAGCAGCACCGATTCGCCATCCTTTTTCACCACTTTCATCCGATCCAGATCCAGCGATCGTTTGTGCGCGAACCGATAATCATCGTCCGTTAACTTCAGCGCCAGCGTATTGAAATTTTGTTGCTGTAATGTTACACTTTGAGTTATTGTGCTGCGCTCGGAGTAATCCTTCAACTGCCCTAGCGATACCAGAATGGTTGTAACAAAAGCCAGCAACCACACGCCCAAGCCCGAGAGCAGAATCACCTTATTGTTGGATTTGTAGCGGAACACAATTTTGGTTCCCACATAAAGAATGACCAGCAGCGGAATACCCACCAGAAACGCGATGGCAATCATCAACACCGTAACCGAAGCAGGTGCTATCAGGAACTGCGCCACATCGGGAACAGCAAAATGCCCGGCCCACGGAGCTCCGGTGATGACCGAGTGCCCGACAACCATGGAGATCAGAAAGGCCAGCAGACCGACAAAGCCAACGATCATCATCACAATTCCCAGAATCACGCCCAGAACCTTCAGAATCACTTTCAAGGCCTGGAAGATAAACTCGCCAAAACGGTTCACATTTTCGCGCCCTTTGTTATACGATTCGGAACTGCGGAAGCGATTATAACTTTCCTTCACTTCCGCTACTTCCTCCTTTATGGATTTCTCGATATTGGATACCGTAGCCTCCTGTCCGCGCATCTCCAGCTTTTGAGCCGTGGTTTTGGCCTTTGGTACGGCAATCCACAGCACCAGATAAACCAGGCCCCAAGTACCTCCTGTTGCAAAAAACAGGATCACATTCAGCACTCGAAGAATAACGGGATCCATATTAAAGTAGGCTCCCATACCGGAACACACGCCCCCCAGCACCCGGTGGTCGGGGTCGCGGTACATGCGCCGTTTAACACGTTGCCTGGCGGTGCCGGCTCCCTGCCCTGCCGGTTCCTCTTCGGCTTCAAGCCCTTCAGCCTCCAGAAAGTCTTCGGGTTTGCCCATGCGCTCCATCACCTCATCAACCCAGCTGTCGAGCACCACGTCTTTTTCTTCGTCCTCCATCTTTTGGGTGAAGAGCTCAGCAATCCGGGCTTCAATATCCTGCAAAATTTCGCGGCCATCCTCGTCCGAACCGAAATGGTTGGTGAGCATCTGCAGGTAGCTTTTCAGCTTTTCGTAAGCATCTTCTTCGATATGGAAAACACTGCCGCTTATATTGATGGTAAATGTCTTTTTCATTGCGTCCGTATTTTTTATGTCAGTTTATTTTTCCTTCCGGGTTCTGATGGTTTCAACAGCATCAACCAGCTCGACCCACGAATCGGCCAATCCTTCCAAAAACTGTTTCCCATCCTTGGTTAACTCATAATATTTACGCGGCGGTCCCTGTGTCGATTCTTCCCAGCGATAGGCCAGTAAGCCATCGTTTTTCAGCCGGGTCAACAGCGGGTAAAGTGTCCCTTCAACAACAATCATCTTCGAGTTTTTCAGCTCGTCGATGATATTGCTGGCATAGAGGGGCTTGCCGTCCAGCACCAGTAAGATGCAGTACTCCAAAACCCCTTTACGCATTTGTGCTTTCGTGTTTTCAATTTTCATGATCTTCCCCTTTCTTCAGCAGTCATATTTTCTCGTTCGTCGGTTCTCTTTTTCTTAGTTATTGAAGAACTGCGAGTCGCACATCCAGGCCTCCAGAGCCAATTCCTGTTCTTCTTCCGAAGCATAAGGGCTGGTATAAAAGTCGCTGTCGACCATCCAGTTTTCAATTTCCAAAGATGCTTCCCGATCAACGGTGGTGTAAAGGCTGCTTGCATTGAAATAATTGCTGTTGGTCATCCAACTTTCAACGGCTAAGTCCGCTTCTGCATCTTCCACGATATTGAACGCCTCGAAATTGGCTGTTCCGGGATTTTCGGATGACACCGGTACTGAAGTTATTTCAACCGGACTGTTATAACTCAATAATTCGTTCAATAGATTTTGGGCGCTTGTGGTGAAGCTGAATAGAACTACGCTGACTAAAACGACAGCTGTACGTAACAAACCATTTAATACGCGATTGTTGTTGTTTCCTGTTGTGTTGCTTCTAGTTTTCATGATAATGCCTCCTGCTTGTTTTGTTTCTGTTTTCTGTTTTCTGAATGCTTAATTGCTTTGTTTTCTTGCTTGCTTTGAGACTTGTTGTTTTCTGTTTCCGTTTTTAAGACGACTGTTTTTCAGTTTCGTTACACTTGATATAGAACTTTTTTTAAACTATTTCTATTCTTTACCTTGAAATCGGTATTGCAAATATACATCCATTAGATACTACTCTGCAATACATAGTAGTATATTTTTCGCAATATTTCGGTAAACGGAGAATTTTGACCGGTAAACAGCGAGAAGTACCGTAATTCGTTAAGACGATAAAAAAGATCGGATATACAAATGCTGACCAGGAGGTTGAAAGCCGAAGCAATCCGCTAGTTCAATCGAATGCGAGCTATCAACTTATTCAAAACGCCATCATGATTCCGAGGGAATCTCCAACAGGGAGGAAAGTTTACTATTTTTCAACAATGCTGTTGTCGTTGTTTTCAAAAGTTGTCGGGTTGTCGTTCCACATCTAATCAAAACCTTTATTAACATGGCGCCTTAGCGCCTCTGCCTGGCAAACTTTCAAAAGAAAAGGGCTCCCCGAAGGAAGCCCCATATTAATTGATGATACCAAATGGATCAAAAGAAATAGCGCACACCAACCTGCAACTGCCAACACTGACTGTAGTTCTCATAAGTGGAATAGGTTTTTGTTGGGTACTCCCCACCGACTTTCACCATGGAGTATGAAGGGACATTGGCATTCACTTCTTCCAATTTCAGAATAGCTCCATAATTACTTGCGGCCATATTTTTATTAACCCCCCATTTCGAATTAATTAAGTTACCAACATTTAACACATCGGCACTCAATTGAATTGTATGAGCTGTCTTGCCAACTTTCAATGAGAAGTCCTCTAAAATCCGCAAATCGAATTTGTGAACCCAAGGCGCACGAGCTGCATTTGCTTCAGCGTATTCACCTTTATGCTTACTCAAATAGTCATCTTGCTCCAAAAATTTGAAGAACGCATTCTCATCTTCAGCAGAAACAAATTGGATGTCGCCTTTTGCCTTGGGGATATAAATTAAATCTGCATTAACGCCATCACCATTCATATCGTTGCTGTAGGTAAATGAATTACCGTAAGGAGAATAACCCGAGTAAAATACACTAATGGTAGTTCCTCTCATAATTTTAGACTCATCGTGACCAAAACGGTAAGTAAGCGATCCGATTACTTTGTTCGGAGTTACATATTGCGAACGTTGCGCATCGGCCATATTCGGACCATTTACAGAAGCAACACCACTCCAGGCAGAGTTTGCATAGCTACCTGGCATACCTGATACTTCTTTCATTTCAGTATGCGTATAAGCAGCCATCAATTTCAAATCCTTAATTGGCTCTGCATTCACGGTCAGGTTCAAGGTATATCCATAACCTTTGCTCGTATTTGTTAATACACAGGCGTCTCTAACACCCTGTGCCGACGGAGAATATTTATACGTATCCGGATAAATATAGCGATTATCCGATCCGGCAAACGTTTCCCAGCTGTCAGTTGGATTCATCACCAAGTAGTTCTCCTGCATTACAGCATTCACATTTTTAGTGAATATAGCTTCAGCAGTTACTGCTAAGGGGAACTCAAGGGGCACCTGGAAATCTACGGCTGCAGCGGTTTTCCATACCTGAGGCATTTTAAAATCGGGATCTACACCTGCAACAGAGCTCGGAATACTGCCATCTTCCGGAGTCACTTCGGTTTGAAAACCAAGCGTTGAAATCATTTCATCAACATCTGTTAGGATTCCTCCTTGCAGCAAATCCAACCGTTCATCCCTGCTTTTTACCGAACCATCAGCATTGAAACTCGTCTGTACTTTCATTAACAATTGATTCATACCGGCATTGGAAGGCATATTGGTAAAAAATACCAACGGCAAACGACCGGTAAACAAACCTGTTCCACCACGTACGATGATTGATTTGTCTCCTTTAACATCGAAATTCACACCCACGCGCGGAGAGAGATTAATCTTAGAATCGGGCCATGCTCCTGTATCAATTTTACGGCCTCCAAAATCAAGATCGTAAATAGCCTGATTACGCATAATATCATTGACAAATTTCAAATTATCGGCTCGCAAACCGAGCGTTAATTTCAACCTTGGACTAATTGTCCATTCATCTTGTACGTATCCACCTAGCTGTCGAAATACGACTTCGTTTACCGGATTTTTTTCACCATTGGCACCATAAGTAAGCGCAAAGTCAACAGGTGCAGCTCCGGTTAAGAAATCAGACAAACTCGCATAACGATAATATCCGGTGCCGCTTCGCATATAAGAGTTACTCGCTGATTGATGCTCATAACTAATCCCGGCAGTCAATTTATGTGCATCCAAATAATAGGTAAAGTTGTCGGTAACGGTGTAAATTTTGTTTTTCACACCATTATTATACGTAAACAACTCGTAGCCCGCGGAAATATATGGATCCAACGCTTCAGCACCTGTCGCAATATCACCACTCATAATATCGATAAAAGGAAACTCCGAAGAATTCGTACCACGCACATCCTGAATGTCGGAATAGGTAGCGATCACTTGATTTGACATCTTCTCGCTAATTCGACTATTCAACTCGATGGTCCCTGATTTTACCAGGTTTTCCATGGAGTACATCGAATTGGCATAAGACATTGAATACTGAGAAACACGATTCTTATTTCTGTCGCGGTAGGCACCATCTGTTGAATTACCATTTGGCGCGTTCCAAGCCGTATTTTTGGTATAATTGTAACGAACATTCAATTTATTGGCATCATTAATGTTCCAGTCCACACGAGCCAAATACTTGATATTCTCCTGATCAGCAGGAAAGTCGGTAAATGAACCCGTATTATATCCGTAGTTATTTTTCAGATGATCGGACACTGCCTGCAAATCGGCAACCGTTGTTCTTGAAATGGTTTGTCCATCAGACACACCATCGGTTGAAGGCTTCCAGTTTACTGCTTGTTCCGGACTCTTCTCTTTTTCGATATTACCAAAGAAGAACAACTTGTTTTTAATGATTGGGCCACCTAAAGACGCGCCGTAAGTTGTTTTCGACTCTTCGGCCGGATCACCAAAATATTTATCGCCGATTTTATTACCACGCATATCCTGGTTCCGGTAATAAGTGTATGCCGATCCTTTAAAGGTGTTGGTTCCCGATTTGGTGATTGCATTAATACCACCACCAATGAAATTTGTCTGACGAACATCAAACGGGGCAATCACCACCTGTACTTCTTCGATGGCATCCATCGAAATCGGGTTGCCTCCTCCGGGGAGACTCGAGCTCAGCCCAAAGTTATTATTAAAGTTCGCCCCGTCAACGGTAAAATTCGTCGAACGTCCGTCACCGCCCGCAAAACTCATCCCATTAGCATAGGGAGACACCTTTGCCAAATCAGAGATACTACGGTTAATTGTAGGCATCTCATTCATTTGTTCGTTCGTGATATTTGTTGTTGCGCCGGTTTTATCGGTTTGAAACGCTGATTTAGTGCCCACGACCAGGATTTCGCCGACATCAATCGTACTCTCCTTTAAACTAACATTCAGAATAGAGGTTTCTCCCAAGCTAAGCTTAACATTTGTATAAATTCCTTTTGCATAACCAATAAAAGACACCTCCACCTTGTATGGGCCTCCGGAACGCATCCCCTGTAAGTCGAACAAGCCTTCGGTATTTGAAATCGTACTGTAACGCGTCCCCGATGGTTCATGAACAGCAACCACCGTAGCATTCGGAAGCCGCTCTCCGGACGCATCCGAAATGACACCACTTAGCCCCGAACTTGTTATCTGAGCCATCGTCGACGCACAAGTCACTAACAGCAAAATCAGCAACACTGAATTTCTAAGTAAGTTTTTCATAACATTTTCATAGATTAATTTAATACAACAAAGAACTAAAATTATTATTTAGCTTTAATTAACTCATCTTCACGTAATCGTTAAAAAATCATTCTTTGTTCTCTCTCCAATTCCTTACAAAAACTTTATTGATCGACTATTTTGTCCTGCCCCCCAGCAAACACACCTATTGCTGTCAAACCAAAAGTGAAGTGCTAAAAATCACGATTTTAAATATAGTAATAATCAACAAGTTGAAAAACATAGAAATCATTTTAGCAG
This sequence comes from Mangrovibacterium marinum, assembly GCF_003046625.1. Lineage (GTDB taxonomy): Bacteria > Bacteroidota > Bacteroidia > Bacteroidales > Prolixibacteraceae > Mangrovibacterium > Mangrovibacterium marinum. The sequence continues at coordinate 196,208 of NZ_QAAD01000006.1, read as the reverse complement.
AACAACATAAAACAGATAGAAGCCATCGTCCCGGAAGCTTCAACACGAATGAAGCGGACCAATCGGTTAGCCCCACACCGTCTTATCACACATCATAAGCTATTTGATTAATATTTAAAGTAATCAGCCGACAGGGCATATTCCAAACAAAACTCGCTCTCAAGTCCATCAACATGCAGGGAATTAAAAACAGTATGAGATACAGATGGCACATTCCCCCTCCGTTTTAGTACACATTCCGGCGAATCGTCGCAGGTTATACGAAGCTGTTGAGCATGAAAACATTTCGCCGATTGATACGTTTTTTTAATAGGAATTTGTAAATTTGCGGCCACATTTTTTTAAGCAAAGGAGCTACCACAATGGAAAGAAAACAGCTACAAGTGATGTTGGAACAAAACGGCCACATTGTCGAACCCATTGACCCCAAGTTGAAATTGGTTGACGAAATTAACCGTTTGAAAAAGGAGAAGAATGCTGTCATCCTAAGTCACTTTTATGTTGACGGGGAATTGCAGGACATTGCCGACTACGTGGGCGACAGCCTGCAACTGGCACAGGAAGCTGCCAAAACCGAAGCCGACATGATTGTGTTTGTTGGGGTTCACTTCATGGCTGAAACGGCCAAAATCATCAACCCTTCCAAAAAGGTAATCCTGCCCGACCTGAAGGCCGGCTGTTCGCTTGCCGAGTCGGCTCCCATTGAAAAGTTCAAGCAATTCAAAGCACAATATCCCGACCACAAGGTTATTTCGTACATCAACTGTACGGCCGACCTGAAAACGGTAACCGATGTGGTTTGCACCTCGTCCAACGCTGTAAAAATCGTTGAGAGTTTCCCCAAAGATGAAAAACTGATCTTTGCTCCCGACAAAAACCTGGGCAACTACCTGAACAGCCTCACCGGCCGCGACATGATCCTTTGGGATGGCGCCTGCATGGTTCACGAGCAGTTTGCCGTTGAGAAGATCGTTGACCTGATGAACGAACACCCCGATGCCGACTTCATTGCCCATCCGGAGTGTGAAAAACCCGTTTTATTGCTGGCTAAACACATCGGCTCCACCTCGTCGTTGTTAAATTACGTGCAGGAAAGCCCGGCGAAAAAATTCATCGTTGCTACCGAAAGCGGTATTTTACACCAGATGAAGAAAGCGTGTCCGGATAAAATATTCATTCCTGCACCATCCAACGACTCCACCTGTGCTTGCGCCGATTGTTCGTATATGAAGCTCAACAGCCTGCAAAAGCTGTACATCTGCATGAAGCACGAACAACCTGAAATTCAACTTCCTGAAGAGGTTATGAACGCGGCCAGAAAGTCGATAGTACGAATGTTGGAAATTTCGAAATAAGCAATAAAATTGAAAAAAACTTATTAACACCGGGGCCGTTTTGTTTGAAACGCAATCTTAAGCTCGTGGGTTACAACGGGTTTTAAACAGCAATTTGTTAATTAGTTTTTCACCGAATAGTCCATCCCGCCTGTGCGATTTGTTAACTTCGTGTAAAGAAAATTATGCGATTATGCCGTACAGAAGGTTACCCAACACAGATCAGGCCAGGATGCGCGCTATTGAAGCTGCCCTGGAAAAAGGCAAACGGATAGCAACATCCGAACTAGCTTTTAGTTATCTCAGTCTGGAGAAACTCCAATCGATCTACCCACGCCTTTCGGGATCGATCCGCCAGCTAAATGCCGCCAAGCAAAATCAATTTGACAAGTCGCGCGAGTACGGCGAAATTTTCAAAAAAGCCAAGCTTTACCTTTCGCACTTCCTGCAAGTGATGAGCTTTGCCATCATCCGCGAAGAGCTACGGCCCGAGGTACGTGCATTTTACGGCTTAGACCCCAACAGTCAACGCCTGCCCGCGCTGAACCTCGAGAAAGATGTACTGGAATGGGGCGAACGCATCATCCGCGGCGAAGCACAACGCTGCCAAAAAGGTGGAAGCCCGATTTACAGTCCTTCCATTGCCTTGGTAAAGGTGCATTTCGAGGCCTTCATCGACGCCTTCCGCCACCAAAAGATGCTGCAAAATATCACCAACCGGGCGTCGGAACAGATGAATATGGTTCGCGACGAAGCCGACAAACTCATTCAGGAAGTTTGGAATGAAGTAGAGGAAAAATTCAGCATGCTGCCCGACGATGCAAAACGCGAAAAAGCCACAAGCTACGGCATCACCTACGTTTACCGGCCATCGGAACTGAAGAAAATGGAAGCGGAAAAATTACAGACCAACTTGTTTTAATGCGCTGTTGCGCACTTACCAGCCATCCGACGCCACAACAATGGGGCTGTTGTTCGGTGATGGCATTCAGCGTCATTAATTGTCATTCAGTTGTCGTTCGACTGTCATTTGTAGTCATTCAATCGTCATTGAGTGGGCATTTGTAGTCATTCGATTGTCATTTTATAGTCATTGGGTGGGCATTCCTTATCAATTACGTCAAAAGCAATGCGGGTTGCAGAATCGCCCAAACAAGCGCTTTATTCCAGGCCGGCAACGATTGTCGCCCGGCGTTTTTTCATCTGAAAAATTAGCCAGATGGTACAAGCCAAGCTAACCAGCGCAATGGGCCAGTAAAAGGCAATGCCATCCGAAAAATCGGGATCGACCACCTGCTCTAAGCCACTCGGCCCCGACTTAGCCGCATACAGCGCAAACACCCCGACCGCATTATTGATAAAATGCGCCACAACCGGTACCCAAATCGATCCGCTGTAAACCAGGAAATAGCCAAACAACGCCCCCAGCAGCAAACGCGGCACAAAGCCGAAAAACTGCAAATGCAATGCGCTAAACAGGAAGGCTGAGATCCAGATTCCCCAATGGTAGTTGCGGGTCATCTTGGTGAAAATTTGCTGCACCACCCCGCGAAACAAAAATTCTTCGCCCAAGGCCGGGATCACAGCAATCATAAACAGGTTGAAAAGCAAACCGCCAAGCCCTTCAACCGCGATAAACTTACCAATGGCAAACTCGGCCTGATCTTCCATCGCGCGCATCCAGCTTTCGATGCCCGAGGCCCAATCCGGAAAGCTCATCTGCTGGTTGAGATGCCCCACAAGCGATATAAACGGCGTAACAACCAGCAAGGCCAGCACGCCCAACACCACAAACCGGACGTTCAAGCGGCCGCGCATACTCAGGTATTTGGCCGGGCTTCCCACATAAAACCACCCGATAGCGAATGGCGGCAACACAAACAAACCGATGGATTGCATCACCTGAAAGTATTTCAGCAGCTCGATATGGGCGGGGTTGTCCAGGTTAGCCCCCGAGAAAACCTCCATCAGCAAGGCCCCTCCAAACAAGGGGATGGCAGCAACCGTAGCCACCAGCATAACCACCAGCATCGAAACCAGAATCATAAATAAAGCCATGAAAAGCTCGGACACGGCACCCATGCCCCGAAATGCAGTAAACGTCATAAAGTTGATTTTAAGCGATCACCCAAAGATAGGAAAATAGTGGTGAGTAGTGAGACATGAGTCGTGAGTAGTGAGACATGAGACATGAGTCGTGAGTAGCCGCCCCCCGCAATCCAGTGACTCCCCCTCGAACAAAAAAAACACAGATGATTCGGAGGGAATCACCAGTAGGGATGAAAGTATAGTAGTTTTCGATTATACTGTTGTCGTTGTTTTCAAAAGTTATCGGGTTGTCGATCCACTTCTAATCAAAACCAGTTATTGACATGACGCCTTAGCACCTCTGCGGAGTAAGACTTTCATAGAAAAAAAAAAAAACGATGCTTCGTGTACTTTCACCAAGCATCGCTTAAGCCAACTAAGAACCGAAGAATCAGGCTTTACTCTTGGCAGCCTTTTTCTCCTTCTTTTCGAGCCGTTTTTCTTTCAACGACTTCACGGGCTCTTTCTTAGCGCTCTTTTTGGCGTCGTGTGCTTTGGTCATGATGCATCAATTTAAACGTTCAACTTCAAACGGTAAACACCATAAATAAACCGTTGAAAATTACGCCATTTTTCAATCCGTTGTTCTTCAATTGAACGGAGATTGAAGAAATATTTTAAAAACGTAGAAATCATTTCCAGCAGAAATAGAAAACTTGAACATCCGATTTTCAGACACATCCAATAAATCCCATAAACGTTTATCTTTGCGGCGAATTAAAGTGAAGTAAACGTGAAGATTGGATCGATTGAATTGGAAGGGACGCCGCTGTTTTTGGCACCCATGGAGGATGTAACCTACAAGTCGTTTCGCCATATATGCAAGCAAAATGGCGTGGATGTGATGTACACCGAGTTTGTGTCGTCGGAAGCGCTGATTCGCGAAGTAGAGAAAACGCGCCTGAAAATGGAAATTGAGGACGACGACCGCCCCGTTGCCATCCAGATTTACGGCTACGACCTCCAGTCGATGGCCAATGCCGCCCGCATTGCCGAAGAGCTCGAACCCGACTTCATCGACATCAACTTTGGCTGCCCCATGAAAAAAATCGTGAAAAAAGGCGCTTGCTCGGCCCTCTTGCAAGATCTGCCCAAGATGCAGCAAATGGCCGCCGAGGTGGTCAAAAGCGTGTCGCTGCCCGTAACGGCCAAAACGCGCCTGGGCTGGGACGAAAACAACAAGGTGATCCTCGAAGCGGCCGAACGCTTGCAGGATGCCGGCATTTCGGCACTGGCTGTTCACGGACGTACCCGCAGCCAGCTGTACACCGGCGAGGCCGACTGGACCCTGATTGGCGAAGTTAAAAACAGCCCCCATATCCACATCCCCATCATCGGCAACGGCGATATTAACGGCCCCGAAAAAGCCGCCGAGCTACTCCGCCAAACCGGCGTTGACGGCCTGATGATTGGCCGCGGCGCTATTGGTCGCCCCTGGATCTTCAACGAAATTAAACACTACCTGCGCACCGGCGAGCTACTGCCCCCGCCAACGGTTGCCGAGATCATCCTGCAGCTCCAAAAGCAACTCAGCATCACCATCGACTGGAAAGGCAACGAGAAAAGCGCCATCCTGATGATGCGCCGCCATTTTGCCCGCTCCTTTCCCGGTGTACCAAACTTCCGGAATCACCGTATAAAACTCCTGCAGGCCGATAACATAGAGGCCATAAGCGCCATCATGGCCAACATCGTTGAACACTGCGGCGATTTGCGGGTTGATTACAGTAATATGAGCTTAAAATGACCGATTTAGGGTACAAAAAATATTATTCTGAAACTTCGTTTAAAGACAAAATAAAGGACCGGGCACAGCAAGCAGGCACCAAGGTGATTTACGCCGCCCTGCTGCTGTACTACCTGATGAAAGATCCACTGGTGCCGCTTACCGCCAAACTAACCATTACGGCCGCCCTGGGCTATTTCATTCTCCCCACCGATGCCATTCCGGACCTGGCTCCGCTGGTCGGCTTCAGCGACGATTTGGGTGTTCTCATCTTTGCTCTCAACCAAATTGCCGAGTATATTACCCCCGAAATTAAGGTGAAAGCAACCCAACAATTACAGCACATCTTCAAAAACCTGAAAAAAGAAGATATTCACGAGCTGGAGCAGAAAGTTATATAGCAACTCCGGGCTACAATTTTTCATTCTCTTTAGAACAACACACAATCTTTAGCTGCTGGCATCGTTTTTGGTTCGTATCCACTGATCAATAAAACAAAACCCATGAAAAAATTCCGTTTCATTATACTGATGGTACTAGCGGCCTGGGTATTGGGCAGTCCAAAAGCGACAGCACAGGTAATTGTCGAGAAAAAACCCAATCCGCCCGAACAATATGTTGCCCCTCCGCCCAAACCCGGCTCCGATTATGTGCTGATACCGGGACACTGGCTGTGGTCGCGCGAACACAAAATGTACGTGTGGGTTATTCCGGCGTGGGTGCCTAAAAAAGAAGACCAACAATGGCGCCCCGGCTACTGGAAACAACTGCCGCGCGGCTGGAAATGGATTCCCGGAAAATGGGAACGCAAAGACCGAAAACGCTGGTAATCGCGCTACGAGCCGCACAACAAACACGACACCCATAGCTGCTATTCAATAGAAAAAACCTACATGATTCCGGGGAATCTCCAACAGCGATGAAAGTTTAGTATTTTTCGACGATGCTGTTGTCGTTGCTTACAAAAGTTATCAAGTTGTTGCCCAAAACAGCATCTGCGAGCAAGGAGGTGGTTTGATCAACGAGAAAAAATTGGGACCGAGTGGCCTGATTTTATCAAGACCGGAGTCAAAAGAAAAGCCGGTATTCTTTTCAACCCGCATTCCTGTTGGCTCGCCCCGAATTGACAGCTTCCGTGCGCTGCCAGTACTCAAAATTGCCGGTTTAGAGGCTTCCGCCACACTCAACCCAATTCAAAATTTGCTACTTTTGTAGCGCATGATCGACCAGGCAACCATAGACCGAATTATTGACGCAGCCGAGATTTCGGAAGTCGTCGGCGAGTTTGTTACCCTCAAACGCCGCGGGGTAAACATGATCGGGAACTGCCCCTTTCACAACGAAAAAACCCCTTCCTTCACGGTGTCGCCCACCAAGGGAATCTTCAAGTGTTTTGGCTGCGGCAAAGGCGGCAACTCGGTCAACTTTATTATGGAGCACGAGACGCTTTCCTACCCCGAAGCGCTAAAATGGCTGGCCCGCAAATACCATATCGAGGTAAAAGAAGAAGAGGAAAGCCCCGAGCAGAAACAACAAAAGGACGATCGCGAAAGTATGATGATCGTCTCGGCTTGGGCCCAAAAATACTTCTCCCGCTACCTGCTGCAAGAGAATGAAGGGCGCGCCGTAGGCTTGAGCTATATCCGCGAGCGGGGCATCCGCGACGATATTGTCAAAAAATTTGAGCTGGGCTTTTGCCCCGATGGGAAAAATGTGTTCACCCAGGAGGCCCAAAAGCAAGGCTACAAAATGGAATACCTGGAACGAACCGGGCTCACCATTAAACGAGACGACTGGGTGCGCGACCGCTTTGCCGGAAGGGTGATGTTTCCCATTCACAACATTGCCGGGCGGGTAATCGCCTTTGGCGGACGAACCCTGAAAGCCGACAAAAACATCGCCAAGTACCTCAACTCGCCCGAGTCGGATATTTATCACAAAAGCCGCGTCCTGTATGGCATCTATCAGGCCAAACGGGAAATTAGCCGCGCCGACAAGTGTTATCTGGTTGAAGGGTATACCGATGTGTTGTCGATGCATCAGGCCGGCATCGAAAATGTTGTCGCCTCGTCGGGAACAGCCCTCACCCACGATCAAATTCGCTTAATTAAGCGTTTCACCCCCAACATTACCATCATTTACGATGGCGATGCTGCCGGTATTAAAGCCTCGCTGCGGGGAATCGACCTGGTACTGGAGGAAGGCGTAAACGTTAAGGTGCTGCTCTTGCCCGATGGTGAAGACCCCGACTCGTTTGCCCGCTCCATGAGCTCGAGCCAGCTCACAGCCTACATCGAAGAAAACGAAACCGACTTCATTCGCTTTAAAACCAAACTGCTGATGAAAGGAGCGGCCAACGACCCGATTGAAAAATCGCGGCTGGTGAACGACATTGTTCGCTCTATTGCCATCGTTCCCGATGCCATCACACGCTCCATCTACATCCAGGATTGCAGCCGGCTGATGGCTGTGCAGGAAGAAGTGCTTTACACGCAGGTTCGCAAAATTATTCACAAGCACACCGAAGAGTTGCAGAAAAAAAGCTACCGCGACCGCAACTACAAGCAACAACAAGAACCGGCTCCCGACTTCTTCTTCGACGAACCGGCAACTGCTTCTGCAAAGCCGGTAACGCCCCTCAAGCCACAATTCACCTGCGAAGTTGAGGAGCGCGAGATCATCCGCATCCTGCTCAAATACTTCAACGAAGAAGTTTTTGAAGAGGAAGATGAACAAGGCGAGCCAATAAGCATCACCGTCGGGCAGTTTGTGCTGGAGGAACTGGACAACGACGGGCTGGTGTCGGACAATGCGCTGATCAACCATGTTCTCGACTTATTTGCCGAGAACCTTGAAAACCCGGACTTTAAACCGCAAAGCTTCTTTATTCGCAACAGCAACCCCGAGGTTAGCCAACTGGCAACCGACCTGCTGGCCGACAAATATATTGAAAGCAAACGCTGGAAAAAGGGAGGCGCTTTTGTTGAAGAAGAACATGAGATTCTGGATCTTCTGGTTCCCAAAATTGTGCAGGAGTACAAACTAAGCAAGGTACGCCAAATGCTTCGCAGTCTGGAGAAAGACATCCAGGCATCCTATGCAGCCAACGACGATGACAAGCTGATGAACTGCCTGAATCAGGTGCACAACATTAAAAAAATTGAGAAGGCACTAAGCGAGCAGCTGGGTAACCGCACCATCTTATAACCCCCAAAACCCCTAAAAATGAGAACCCTGTTTATTGAAGACCGCAACGAAATTGACCAAATTATCCGTGCCTGCAAAACCTGCTACGTAGCCGTGAGCGACCAGGGCACTCCCTATGTGCTGCCGCTGAACTTTGGCTACGACGGCAAATCAGTGATCCTGCACTCGGCTCAACATGGGCGTCTGTGGGATAGCCTGCAGAAAAACCCCAAAGTTTGCATCAACTGGACCCTGGGCGAAGAATTAGCCTGGCAGGATGTTCGTGTGGGCTGTAGCTACCGGGTAAAATCGAAATCGGTTTTAGTGGAAGGAACCGTTGAGTTTGTGAACGATTACGACCAGAAAGTCAGCTGCCTGGAGGCCACGATGGCTCAGTACGACTCCGAACGGCAATTTAAGTTCAGCAAACCGTCGGTGATGAATGTGGGAATCATGAAGGTTCACATCGACAAAATCACGGCCAAGGAATTTGGTGCCAAAGCGGTTACCCCCTGGAGCCAGGACAAAGAATAGATCGCTCCTGGTTAATCTTGCTGAAAAACGATGAAATCTGAAAGAGATCATTATTTTTGTCAGAACACCCACACAAACACGCACATTGAAAAATTCGCTGAATGTTGATCGGTATTTAATCGCCCAGGCGTTCACAAATTGCTGGATGCTGAAAGGAGGTGAAGCATGATTTTCGTGACCGGAGGAACAGGTCTTGTCGGCTCGCACCTGCTTTTCAACCTGCTGCAGACCGGCAACAAGGTTCGTGCCCTGAAACGCCCAAACAGCAACATGAAAGCGGTCATTAAATCATTTTCGTACTATACCGACAAAGCCGAGGAACTTTTTCAACAAATTGAATGGGTTGAAGGTGATATTCTCGACTATCACAGCCTGGAGGACCTACTGAACGGCGTAACCGATGTATACCACTGTGCCGCCATGGTGTCTTTTCACCCCAACGACCACGACAGCATGTTGAATAACAACGTGAAAGGAACCGCCAACCTGATTGATGCAGCAATTGTGAACAAGGTGAAACGTTTTTGTCATATCAGCTCAATTGCGGCTTTAGGCAAAACCCAGGACGGCACGCTGATCGACGAAGAAACCTACTGGATTCCGTCCAAACAAAAGTCGGCGTATAGCCTGAGTAAGTTTTTTTCCGAGATGGAAGTATGGCGCGGCATCGAGGAAGGCGTGGATGCGGTGATCGTTAACCCCTCGATTATTCTGGGGCCGGGAAACTGGGATATTGGCAGTCCCAAGCTTTTCCAGACCATCTGGAAAGGATTAAAATACTATACCAAAGGAGAAACCGGCTTTGTGGATGTGCGCGATGTTGTCCGGGCGATGGCTCAGCTGATGGAGGCCAGAACCTTTGAGCAAGTTAAAAATCAGCGTTTCATCCTGAATGCCGGGAATATGAGCTATCAGGATTTCTTCAATCAAATTGCCGATGCCTTACAACGCCCGCGCCCTAAAACCTTTGCCTCGGATCTGATTCTGAAAATTGCCTGGCGGGCAGCCCGTTTAGCGAGCTTTTTCTCCGGTAAGCGTCCTGCAATCACGCGCGAAACTGTTTCGGGAAGCAATAACATCAACCACTACAACGGATCCAAAATTCAACGATCAATCGATTTCAGCTACCACCCGTTAAATCAAACAATCGTGGACATCGCCCAGCTTTTCCTGCAAGATGTGGAACAACTGACACCCGGAGGTCACCCAAAAGCGAAAAAAGCATCACACTGACCGTCGCCCCAATAACCGCTGATTGTCATTCAATTTTGCTAAAACAAAGGCTACTCCACGGCTCCCCGCTTTCAATTAAACACTAAAAAAGGGAGCCTCAGATGAAACCCCCTTCCTAAAGAATATTTCTTAGACTATTTTTCCATTTCTTTCCAAACCAAGGCACTGGCGCCAACAATGGCAGCATCGCCCGGCTTCAATTGCGAAGGCAAAACCTTAATCTTGTTCTTAAAGATCGGCAACAAGTGTGCTTCCAAACTTTCTTTGGTTGGTTTAAAAATGTAGTCGCCGGCAGCTGATGGTCCGCCAAAAATAAAGATGGCTTCCGGGCTCAGGTGATGAACCGTATCGGCCAGCCCCTGACCTAACCATTTTCCGGTTTGCTCAAACACTTCCAAAGCTACCTTATCGCCTTTTACCGCTGCATCGTAAATCATTTTCGAGTTCAACTCTTTAAACGACTTATCGGCCAGCAAGCTGTCGCCGGCATTATCGCGAGCCATAATCTCAAAAGCAGTGCGTTTCATTCCGGGAGCCGAGCAATAGGCCTCCAGGTGTCCGGGAATGCCACATCCACAAGAGCGACCACCAGGAATCAAGGTGGTATGCCCGCATTCGCCGGCAAAGCCATCGTGTCCGTAAACCAAATCGCCGTTAACCACCACACCGCTTCCCACGCCGGTGCCAAGTGTATACATCACGAAGTTTTTCATATCCTTGGCGCCACCGTAAATCATTTCGCCGATGGCCGCAGCATTTGCATCGTTGGTCAATGCCACATAATCCAATTCCGGGAACTTCTCTTTCAACAGTTCAACCAAATGCACTACACCTTTAAACGAAAGGTTTGGAGCATATTCAATGGTTCCGTTGTAATAGTTTCCGTTAGGGGCTCCCATGCCGATGCCCATGATTTCGATATCCGGATTAACTAGTTTTAGTGATTTAATCAGTGCTTTTATTGCATTGGCCAAGTCAACAATATAGGTATCAACATCGCCGTGCGAAGGGGTCTCAATATTGTCCTTAACCAACACATTTCCAATAGCATCAACAATACCGATCGCGGTGTTTGTACCGCCAATATCGACGCCTACGGTTGCTTTTCTGTTCATATCTAAAAATGATTTAGTGGTTTGTTTTAAAACTAACGATTTTGCAATCAGCCTGTAAAGATAACAATTTGTTAAAAGCAGAAAAGCACCGAGGCTGACAACTTCAGCATCAAAATCGGCTTTTCTACATTTTTGAAGCCCCAAATCCACTTACTTCCAGTCCAAAGCAGCTATTCCTTGTCCGAACTACCCTCGTGAAACGGCGAGTGCACCTTCCGTCCGCCAAAATTGAAGCGCGAGCTCATGTAGCCAATAATTTCGTTGGCCGACGATTCCACCGGCTTATTAGTTACCGGAATAACGGTAAAGCGCCCCTTCAGGAATATCAGGTTGGCATAGCGGATTTCTTCGTTCAACCGTTGCTCATCCACATAGCTGGTATTGTCGGTGTTGTTGAAATTCCGCAACCGTTTAACACGATGGGACAGCAGCTGGTTTTTACTAATTTGCAAGCCAAAAACACGCCCCGGATCGATCTGAAAAAGCTCGTCGGGAGGAGCAATGCCCGGCACCAGAGGCACGTTGGCAACTTTCCACCCATACAAGGCCAGGTATACACTGAGCGGGGTTTTGCCCGATCGCGAAAGACCACAGAGCACAATCTCGGCTTCATGCAAGCGCTGCGGGCTCACCCCATCGTCGTGGTCGAGCGTAAACTCGATGGCATCGATGCGGTCGAAATACTGCTGCTTCAACTCGCGAAACAGTCCCGGCGATTGGAGCGACGGGATTTCCAGCTTTTCATCCAGGTATTCGGCCAAAGGACCCATAAAATCGATTTGCGGTACTCCGTGTACAGCACATAGCTCAATCAGCCGGCGCCGCATGGACTGTTGAACCATGGTATGCGTAATCAGGCCACCATCAGTTTTCGCTTTTTGAACAGTCTCCTGCAACTGACTTTCTTCAACAACATGAGGAACCAGAATCACCTGAACATTATTGTTGGGATATTGAATCAGCAGCGACTGCACCATATTGTGCCCCGAAAGGCCCTTTCCTCCGGAAACCACATAAATCGGGGAAGGTCGATTCGTTTGATCATTCATCTTGATTTGTTTTTAGGTTCCTGCTAAGTTAATCAGTTCCGGAAACAATCGTATTTGTTATTGAACAGGTTCACTATCTTTGAGGAACTACAATAAAACTTCAACATGTCATATTCGGCTAACAAATCACGTTATCAAACCATGCCTTACAAGCGATGCGGACGTTCGGGGATTCAATTACCGGCCTTTTCGCTGGGCTTATGGCACAACTTCGGCGGAGTGGACGTTTATGAAAACGCACGAGCCATGATCCTCCGGGCTTTCGACCTAGGCATCACGCACTTCGATTTAGCGAACAACTACGGACCTCCTCCGGGATCGGCTGAGGAAAATTTCGGAAAAATTCTAAACCAGGACTTATCAGCATACCGCGACGAGTTAATCATATCGACCAAAGCGGGCTACACCATGTGGGATGGCCCTTACGGCGACTGGGGAAGCCGCAAATATATGCTGGCCAGCCTCGATCAAAGCCTGAAACGCATGGGGATCGACTATGTCGACATCTTCTATCATCACCGGCCCGACCCGGAAACACCGCTGGAAGAAAGCATGATGGCCCTGGACCAGGCCGTTCGCCAAGGCAAAGCACTGTATGCCGGCATTTCGAACTACCCGGCCGATAAAGCCCGCGAAGCCGCCCAGATTTTACGGCAACTGGGAACGCCCTGTCTGATACATCAACCCAAATACAGTATGTTTGTGCGCTGGGTTGAAGATGGCTTACTCGACGTACTGGAGGAAGAAGGAATCGGCTGCATTGCCTTTTCGCCACTGGCACAAGGCCTGCTGACCGACAAATACCTGCACGGCATTCCGGAGGGCTCGCGGGCTGCCAAGTCGTGGGGATTTTTGAAACCCGAGATGGTTGAGCCAGCCCTGGCCAAAGTGAAACAATTAAACGATGTAGCGTTGCAACGTGGCCAAAGTCTGGCACAAATGGCACTGGCCTGGCTGCTGAAAGATCAGCGTGTGAGCTCTGTATTGATTGGCGCCAGCTCGGTCAACCAACTGGAAGCCAATGTAGCCACCATTAACCAACTTGACTTTTCGGCCGATGAACTGGCCTTGATTGAAGAGATTTTGAAAGAGTAACCCGAAAGATTAATCCATAAAAAAATCCGGCCTGCAAGCCGGATTTTTTAGGATGATATCAGGATTCTCCTATTAAAGTTCTGTTTTAATGCCATCCACAATGCCGTATTCCAACGACTCATCGGCAGACATCCAGTAATCGCGGTTGAAATCCTTCATAATACGCTCGAAGGGTTGCCCGCAATTCTCGGCCAAAATCTGTGCTCCCAGGTTTTTGGTTTTAATAATTTCGTTCATCTGAATTTCAATATCCGAAGCAGGACCACCAGCACCACCACTGGGTTGGTGAATCATTACCCGGGCATGGGGCATCACAAAGCGACGGCCTTTTTCGCCCGCCGACAGAAGGATCGATCCCATTGAAGCGGCCAGGCCTGTGCACACCGTCGAAACCGGGCTGCTGATACTTTTAATGGTATCGTAGATGGCAAATCCGGCTGTCACATAACCTCCCGGGCTGTTGATGATCAGCTGAATTTCTTTTCCCGGGTCAGTCATCTCCAGGTACATCAGGCGATCAACCACATGTTTGGCCGAATGATCGTCAACCTGTCCCCATAAAAACACCTTGCGTTCGCCAAGCAATTTGGCATCTATTTCGTTTTGTAATTTTGATTTCGCATTCATATCTTTTTGCTTTTTCTTTTCTAACAACAATATTACATTATTTTCTTTCAAAACTGAAAATCAGCCTTCAGTTCGCTCTGTAAAATTAACAATGCACGCCCAAAAAACATTCATGATTCCCGGGGAGTCACCAACAGGGATGAAAGTTTAGGGTTTTTCGACGATGCTGTTGCCCTTGTTTTCAAAAGTTGTCGGGTTGTCGCTCCACCTCTAATCAAAACCTATTATTGACCTTGAGCCTTAGCACTTCGGCCTGGTAGACTTTCAAAAAAAACCTACATGATTCCGGGGAATCACCAACAGGGATGAAAGTTTAGAGTTTTTCGACGATGCTGTTGTCGTTGTTTTCAAAAGTTGTCAGGTTGTCGTTTCACCTCTAATCAAACCCAGTTATTGACATGGCGCCTTAGCACCTTTGCGTGGTAAGACTTTCAGAAAAAAGCCGGACAAACGATCCGGCTCTGTTCGGTTTTTTTGCGACTAACTACTTTTTAAACGAGAACGTCGTCGTGCCGATGTTGTTGCCATCGGCAAAAATATCGATGGTATAATCGCCGGTCATAAACGGATCGAACCCGGTGTTATCCCAATAAATGTTCACCGGCAATTGATTGCCTTCGTAGGTCACCTGACGCATCGCCGAATATGGGATACGCAGATCCTCGAAACGGAAAAGGTCGCTTTTCGACTGCACCAGTAGAATCTGATCGGGCCGAAGGATGCGCACATACAAATCCTTGGCTCCACGTTTGGCGGTTACATTCTTGCTCAGGGTAAAACTAATCATCAACTGCTCAGCCTTTGAGCTGTTGTTGACTTCCTTTCCTTTACGATTGATACCAACAACCTGCAGATTTAGCGCCTCCAGCATGGCTGCTCGTTGTATGCGTTGCTCCATTTGTTGTTTTTCCTGTTCCAGCGCCTTATTGCGGCTTTCAACAGCGATATAATCCTGTTTCACCTGTTGATTTTCTTCCATCAGCTGCTGATTCCGTCGGTTCAGCGAGTCGACCTGCACAATATAATTCCGCATGATTTTACGCAGCGAACCAACCTCTTCCTGATATTTTGAAATTTGGTCGTAGCTGGCTTTTTTGATTTGCCCAACTTCCAGCAACAAATCCTTCACCTTGGTTTGCGCAACAAACAAGGCCGCATTTAAGGTATCGTTATCGGTTTTCAACGAATCGTAATGGGTTACCATCTGGTTCAGTTCCTCCTGAATTTGGTTCTTCTCCATATTCAGCGACTGCATAATTGCTTTGTGTTCGCTACGCTGCATAAAAAACAAGATCACCACAACAAGCAGGATGACGCCTAAAAACAGGACAATCAGGTTTTTTCGGCGCTCGGTATCGGTACTTCCCATCGAAAACTTCTTCTTCTTTTCCAACTCAGCCATAAATCAAATTTTAGTTTCTCGGGTTTGTTTGCACTAGGGGTTGAAATCTGCGATGCCTGTGCTCATCAAATTTCATTCCATTGTATCTCAAAAAATTGCCCGTAAAATTAGTATTATTTTACGGGCAGTCAAATAAAAGCAACACCCCGCCCGGTACAATTCAAGCTCCGAAACAGCCTTACAAGAAGCAGATACGATTACTTTTTTATCTTTGCCTCGTATCACACAACGAGAAGCCTGCTGAGGCGTACAATTTCAATCTAAATGGGATAAACCAATTGGCGAAACGAAAATTTGACATCACGCTGTACACTTACGGCGAGTACTCGAGCTGGGATCGGGAAAGCAAAGCACTGCCCAAGATCCTGAATATTACCGATCGGATTGAAGCTGAAATCGGTACCGAATTTGGCTATGTGCTGCAAATTAAGAAAGCAAAAGGATCGAAAATTGATTTCCGGATTATTCACCCGCCTTTTAACGATGAGCAGGGGAAGCCGATGGACGACTTTACCGGCGAGGTTTACGTGAACAGCAACGATTATGAGTTCTTTCTGGGGGATTGCATCTGGGAACCGCTGGAAGATAAACTGGGTCCATGGCGGCTAATTACCGAGCTGGATGGTAAAGTAATTGCTGACAAAACACTTCATCTTGTCAGCAAAAACTCTCCGGCATCAGGCATTGGCTAATTTCGTCAGCTTGGTGTAGCCTTCGTCGCAGGCGCTAACCAAATCTTCAGCAATTTTCCGGTAATACTGTTTGATCAGTTTCGGGTTGTCCTTCCCATCGGGATGATTAACCCGGTTGCGCAGGTCGTTACGAGTTACCAGCAGCTCGCCAATAATAGCATAAGCACCCTCGGCATCAGCCTTCTCACTATTATAAATATAGTCGAAACAATCCACAACCACCTGACCTACCAGGAAGTCGATGTCCTTTTTCAGATCTCTCAATTTTGCCATAATCAGTTTATTTCAGAATTTAAGGGGTAAGTTAACGAATTTGCATCTAAAAAAATGGCCTTCACAGCACCAATCTGAATTTTTGTTTCCACCATAACCGGAATGTGGTTTTTATCGGCTGTAAACCAAACCAACATATCTTCTCCTTCGGGGAAAAATTCGCCCTCCATCAACCAGACTGACACTTTATGACAGTTAAACCGGCGACCGTTACGCGTTTTGACCACTTCCTTCCCTTTATAGCGAAAATAGAAGTCGGCCGGTTTCTCATCGGTCATCATCGAAAAACGGATCATCTCATCCTTCTTCAAACCGTCGAAATTGTACTTGCGGAACAGGTAAGCTTGGCTCAGCAGATCGTGCACATCCGTCGACAGAGGCAGTTCGCGCTGCCGCGGATCGCTCTTTTTTGCCCGGGTCACGTAACTGATTTTCCGGGCAGTGCGATCAAACGCGTACGACTGCCACGACTGATGGCCACCATGATTAACTGCCCGGTAAAAATGCAGCGGCTGAAAGTCGGGATAAGTCAATAAGGTGCGAAAGGTATCGCGAACCGTGTAAAACAAATCGTAGGCTTTATACGTGGCACCGGTGGCTTCCAAAAGCCATTCGGTCTGTCCGTTCTGCCTCACCGTATCGGTCTGAAAAACCACTTCGCCGGCATTCACCCACAAAAACTGCCAGTTGTAGTAAGCTCCGTAGCGAAGCTCCTCACCCGGCGAAAAGGGCAAATCTGCCCGTTGGGCATCAACAGTCAGTACCCTGACAAGGAGGAAAGTCAGCCAAAGGCTAACGCGGCATACCCGTCGACCTGTTCGAGCTACGCTGAGTTTTTCCACCCTTCTTTTTCGTATCTTTTTCAGTTTGATCTTCATCGATAAGCTCCTTTTTAAACTGAAGGTCGTCGGGTAAGTTCCAGCTTTCGCGAACTTCGAAGTTCGAACGAAGCTTCAGAATTTTCGGGAAGTAAACCACCCGCTCGGGCTGAAGACCTTTGGCCAGATCGCCGGTGTCCCATTTCCCGTTTTCATTGCGATCGATCACCAACTTAATCTTATACTTTTCCGGATTCAGATAGGGAAACTCAATTTCGCCATCCGAACGAATGGCAATTTGCTGCACAGGCTCTTCCTTATCGGTATTTTTCACCAGCTGAATAAAGCTCGGCCCCCGCAGATTAGTGACCGTCAGAATGATTTTGGCATAAAAAGCTTCCTGCTTAATTTTCAGCTCCTGTTTCAATTTATTGGACGGATAGCCCGAGATTGACCTGGCCGCTGCCGAGTCTATTTCGAGCCGGTAGGCCTGCTCGAACTCCCAGGGATAACGAATTGTGTAGTGTCTCAAGTCGAGACTATCCCGGCTAATGTCGAAGTTCAGCTCCTGGTAAACCGTATCCACTTTCTGGAACAGATGCACCTGATCGTAGTCGAAGAACTCCAGCGGTTCGGGCACCGTCAGGCTCAGCTGTCGGTACACATCGAAGCCATCCTTGCCGTTTCCTTTGAACGAGAAATGCTGAACCTGGGGTTTTTCCTCTTCGGCTTCCTCATCCTTTTTTTTGCGCTTTCGCTCTTTTTCAACCGGCCGGGCATAAGTCAGCTCCAGCGTATCGGTTTGAAAAACGCGCTTTTGAAGGCTGTCCAGCACCACATAGTTAAGCTGAAACTGCAGGGTATCCATCGCGCTGATGACGGTATCGCGGATCCACAGATTAACCGTATCGCGCTTGGCCGAATATTCAAACAAAGCATAATCCGGCTTCGGATCGGCATTAATCAGGCGAACGCTGAAGCTATCGCTCACCCCTTCCTGAAAGAAAAACTGACAGAAATTATTCCGGTCGCGTTTCGAGTCTTCCAGGTATTGCTCAAAGGTATTCTCCTGAAAAAGCAGCAGATAATACGGTTTTAAATCAGCTCGCTGCCGGCTCATTGTTTCGCGGATGGCCTCGTGCACCTGCTGGCTCTCCTCTCCTTCGTGGGTATGCGCAGTCAGCACCGAGTCGGGCTGCAAGGGGGCTACGGGCACCACCAGCGAGTCGAAAAAAGCGATCAGCTCATCCGACGAGTTGTAGGTCATACTGTTATCAGCGTCCTGCAACGCATAAAGGCGATACTTGCCTTCGGCAATATTGGTAATCTGGTAGAAACCATCCGAGTCGGTTTTGGCCACATAATCGGGAATGCTGTCGCGGAAAGCCGACAAGCTGTCCAGGCGGTGCATCACGATCAGCGCATCCAGCACCGGCTCCATATTCTCGGCCATACGCACATATCCGCCCAGCGTGAGGCTGTCGAGCCGGGGGCCATTGCTGAAGGCAAAGCGGAAATGCCGCAGCGGGTTCCCTTCGTTATTGTCTTTAATGGAGTTCCGGAAATCCAGCGAATAGGTTTTGTTGGTATCCAGGCGATCGGTAAAATCGAGAATCAAGGTTCGCGACTTGGTTTTAATGATGGGAGCCTTTTTCACAGGAGGCGAGATCACCAGCTGCTGCGCCACATCGCTAGACTGGATGTACTCGCTAAAGGTAATAGCCACTGTTTTACCCTTATAGTTGCGCGCTTCAAAAGCAGGAACGGTTCTCACAACCACGGGCGGAATTGAGTCTTTAGGCCCTCCGGTAGGCATTCCCGGGTTTGCACAGGATGTTGTAAAAATCAGGTACCCCAGGTATCCCAGAACTGCTGTCAATAAAAATCTCTTCATCTGTTTTCTATCCTACTTTTTCCGGAACGCGCAAGCGCCGGTATTTTTTTTATTCAACTTACTCCACGGTAACCGACTTGGCCAGGTTTCGCGGCTGATCGACATCGCAACCACGCATTAGTGCAATGTAATAGGCAAACAACTGCAAGGGGACAACGGTCAGCAGCGATGCTACGGCAGGGTGCGACTCGGGCACTTCAAACAAGTCGTCAGCCATCGATCGCAAGCCATTATCGCCTTCGGCAACCACCGCAATAATGTTCCCTTTGCGGGCCTTCACCTCCTGAATGTTGCTCACCACCTTCTCGTAATAGTCGTCTTTGGCCGAAACCACCACCACCGGCAAGTTATCATCGACCAATGCAATAGGGCCATGCTTCATTTCGCCGGCGGCATATCCTTCGGCGTGCATGTATGAAATTTCTTTCAGCTTCAGCGCTCCCTCCAGGGCCACCGGGAACAAGTAGCCACGCCCCAGATACAGGGCATTTACGGCATCCTTATATTTTTCGGCAACGGCTTTAATATGGGGATGTTTCAGCAAAATGCTTTCCACCTTGCCCGGAATTGCCAACATCTCGCCAATGAACATTTTCAGGGTGTCGGCATCAATTTTTCCGCGCTCCTTGGCCAGTTTAAAGGCGAATAAGGTCAACACGGTTACCTGAGCGGTAAAGGCTTTGGTTGAAGCTACGCCAATTTCGGCGCCGGCGTGGGTGTACACCCCGGCATCGGTTAAGCGGGCAATGCTCGAGCCCACCACATTGCAGATCCCCAGGATAAGCGCCCCCTGCTCTTTGGCCATTTTCAGGGCCGCCAGGGTATCGGCAGTCTCGCCGCTTTGGCTGATGGCAATCACCACATCGCCCGGGTTGATGATGGGTTTGCGGTAACGGAACTCCGAGGCATACTCCACCTCCACCGGCACGCGAGCATATTCCTCAATCAGGTATTCTGCCACCAGGGCGGCATGCCAGCTTGTTCCGCAACCCAGGATGATGATGCGGTTGGCCTCCACAATTTTCGGGAATACATCAATCAGTCCGCCCAGCACAATATCGTCCTGATCCTTGCGGATGCGTCCCCGGTAGGTGTCGCGGATGGTGTCGGGCTGCTCAAAAATTTCTTTCAGCATATAATGTTCAAAGTCGCCCTTCTCCAAATCACCAATTCCCAGATCGACCTTTGTAACTTTAAAGTTTGCCGGATCGTTGTCTACGGTTTTCAGCGTCAGGCTATGCTTTTCAATGATCGCCACATCGCCGTCATTCATGTAAATCACGCTATCGGTATATTCCACAATGGGGCTGGCATCCGACGCCAGAAAATACTCGCCCTGCCCAATGCCGATCACCAGCGGGCTTCCCATCCGGGCAGCAATCATCCGGTGTTTTTCGTGCAGACAAAGCACAACAATACCGTAAGCACCCACCACTTTCGACAGGGCCAGACGCACGGCAATCTCGGCGCTGCTGACTTCTTCCAGCCGGTAGAAATACTCAATCAGGTTGACCAACACCTCGGTATCGGTATCGCTTTCAAACCGGTAGCCTTTGGCTGTTAAATCTTTTTTCAGCTCGGCATAATTCTCGATAATTCCGTTGTGCACCAACACAAAATCACCGTTCATCGAGCCATGCGGGTGCGAGTTGGTGTCGCTGGGTTCACCATGCGTAGCCCAGCGGGTGTGCCCAATTCCCAGATGCCCGTGAATATCTTTATCGGCCACGTAAGCTTCCAGTTCGCTCACCTTGCCCTGTTTTTTATAGGTCTTCAGCTTGTCGTTGTATATAGCGATGCCGGCCGAGTCGTAACCGCGGTACTCCAAACGCTGTAAGCCCTTAATTAAAATCGGGTAAACATTTTTATCTCCTATATATCCAACTATTCCACACATGTTTTTGTCATTTGATGGCAGCTATTCGGTTGCCGCCGGTTTTGTCAGGTTTTATTTTTTTCAGCATCAGGCTGATGGTTTTCGATGGAAACAATTCCTTCGGGTGACCTTATTGGCCGAATGATCAGTTGCATGAGCAACAAAAACTTCCGAACAAAAATAATCGTCCCAAATCTACAAACTTCGAAAGATAATCACCTTCCCTTTCACTTAAATAATGCCGATTTAGGATTGAAATTACCCAATAAATTCACTTTGTTTTTATTGGCTTTCAATCCCGATTAATCGGGACAGCATCATTCCGGGGCGTTCAGCCTTCGCCCCGAAACTGCCGACTGCCTGCCATTCCGGAGGCTTTTCCGATCATGCTATTTGCAAAAGCAAAGAGCCCGAAATAAAATTCCGGGCTCTTTCCATATTTTTAAAAGCAAGATTGCTTAGAGTACTTTGTCGTAGAAGTCGTTGTAAGCATCGATATAAGTTTCTTCCGCCTGATAACCAAGGTTCAGTTTGCCGGAAGCAGCAATATATTCGGCCAGTTCGGGATTGATGGTTTCACTTCCCTGAATCACGGCATCGGCATGCTGTACACCCAGTTTCATCATATTTTCGTAGGTGGGATTTTTCAGCAATTCCACGTCCGCGGCATCAATACCATCAATCATGACAT
Source organism: Mangrovibacterium marinum (assembly GCF_003046625.1). Taxonomy (GTDB): domain Bacteria; phylum Bacteroidota; class Bacteroidia; order Bacteroidales; family Prolixibacteraceae; genus Mangrovibacterium; species Mangrovibacterium marinum. Next base: position 174,575 of record NZ_QAAD01000006.1, on the reverse strand, counting down.
TCTCCACAGCAGCCGAACTTAACGGTTTCTTAAAACTTTCGTCATAAACCGAATAAACGACCTTCGATTTCTCGAACAACGGATCGTCGTGATACGCTTTTTTGATATATAAAGGCACCAGCGAGGCCAACCAACCATGACAATGAATCAGATCGGGAGCCCAGCGCAGTTTAATAACGGTTTCGAGCACCCCGCGGGCAAAAAACACGGCGCGTTCATCGTTATCGTCAAACTCCCGCCCTTTGCTGTCTTTCAATACGGCCTTTCGGTGAAAGTAATCCTCATTGTCGATAAAGTAAACCTGCATACGGGCTGCCTGAATAGAGGCAACCTTAATAATCAGAGGGTGGTCTGCATCGTTGATCACCAGGTTCATACCCGATAAACGGATCACTTCGTGCAGTTGATTACGACGTTCATTCACACTTCCGTAACGTGGCATAAATGTGCGAATCTCGCGACCATGCTCCTGGATACCTTGCGGTAGGAAGCGGCCTTTTTTCGACATCTCGGTTTCGGGAAGATAAGGTGTTATTTCTTGAGAAATGAATAGGATTCTTTTCTTTTCCATTAGAAAGCTTACTGAAAATTGATTCGCCAAAATTAATAAAAATAAGTCGAATATTCAATTCAAGGGCAATATTGAAAGGAATTTGAGTGAAAGCAGCCGCTAAAACGGACATCGTAAAGATTAATTTATTTACTTTGCAGCCGAATTTTTTACCCATGCTGGTTATTAAGAACATAAGCGATCTTCAATCGTTAATCCGTGCCCAAAAAGAAGCCGGAAAAACGATTGGTTTTGTACCCACAATGGGTGCATTGCATGCCGGTCACCTGTCGCTGGTTGAAGAAGCAGGCCGACAAACTGATTTTGTGGTAGTAAGCATTTTTGTCAACCCTACCCAGTTTAACGATCCCTCGGATCTGGAAAAATATCCGCGCACCCTTGAGGCCGACTGCCAACTGCTGGAGGCAAGCCCCTGCCAAGCGGTTTTTGCCCCCGACGTAGCAACCATCTACCCCGAGCCCGACAGCCGACAGTTTAACTTTGGCGAGTTGGAGCAGGTCATGGAAGGACGCTTTCGACCCGGACACTTCAACGGAGTAGCCCAGGTGGTGAGCAAGTTGCTCGGTATGGTAACACCCAACAAAGCTTTCTTCGGCCAAAAAGACTTTCAACAGCTGGTGATTGTGAAAGCCATGGTAAAACAACTAACTTTGCCGGTCGAAATTATTGCCTGCCCCATTGTTCGCGAAGCCAGTGGTTTGGCCATGAGTTCACGCAACGAACGCCTGACTGCCGAGCAACGCGAAAACGCAGCGGTAATCTACCAAACACTGTGCGAAGCCAGGAACCAAGTGCCCGGCCAAAGCGTAGAATCTATTAAAAAGATGGTGGTTGAAACCATCAATGCCAATCCGTTTTTAGAAACGGAATATTTTGAAATTGTTAACGATAACGACCTGAAACCTGTGCGCAACTGGGACGAACCGGTAAACAAAGTAGCTTGCATCGCTGTTTTTTGTGGTACAGTTCGCCTAATCGACAATCTGGTTTTAGCCGAAACAATTAATTAAGGCCGACCACGAAACGGTCCGGAAAATTTAGATCAGGTCATCGACCTAAAAAGAGAACGAAATGTATATTGAAGTTTGTAAATCGAAAATTCACAAAGTTACCGTTACGGAAGCCAACTTACAGTACGTAGGAAGCATTACCATTGATGAAGACCTGATGGATGCTGCAAACTTAATCGAAAACGAAAAGGTGCAGATCGTCAACATCAACAATGGCGAACGTTTGGAAACTTACGTCATCAAAGGCCAGCGCGGTTCAGGGGTGATTTGCCTGAATGGCCCCGCTGCCCGCAAGGTTGCCGTAGGCGATGTAGTCATCATCATCTCTTATGCCATGATGGACTTTGAAGCTGCCAAAGGCTTTAAACCGCAGCTGGTGTTTCCCGACACCGAGACTAACAAAATTGTATAACACAAGCAATCCAGATAATCGAAAACCCGAGGCAAACCGCTTCGGGTTTTTTGTTTTCCATGAAGTAAATTTCAGTTTATTAACATTTAGATTAATAACAAAGGGCACGGGAATTCCTAACTTTACACCCGATTATCCAACTTGGACTTTTAAACAACTTTACAGAAAACAATGAAACAACTTATTGCCATCAGCCTGCTATTGTGCGGGCTGAACCTGCATGCCCAAAAACCAGAGAACTACGACATTTACCTCAAAGGAGGATGGAACACCAAATCCGAAAGCGATGCCCGGTTCGAGCAATACGGCATCAATGCCAAACTGCTGACAATCCCGATCCAACAAGGACAAAAAGGCGTTTTTATGCTCCGCGGGAGCTACGATCTGGCCCGCATCGACATTAACAACCAGCTGATGATGCCCCACCGGCTGGAGCAATTTCACAGCGCCGGTCTGATGCTGACCTACTTTAAACGCCTCCAAAAAACCGGCTGGTCCTTCACCGGCCTGCTGATCCCCCAGCTGAACTCCAACTTTTCGCAAAGCCTCAACAGCAACGACTTTTATCTGAACGCAGCGGCCCTGCTCTCCTACTCCGCGACGCCCCGCAGCCGCCTCACCTTCGGGCTCACCTACGCCAGCACCCTGGGCTTCCCCGCTCCCATCCCCATCATCAGCTACTGGAAAAGCTGGGCCGACCGCTGGGAAATGAACCTGGGCTTTCCGCGACTGGGCATCACCCGCCGCTTGAACGACAAAAACAAACTGGCCCTGCTGGCCGACCTGAACGGCTACAACGGTAACATCGGCCACGGCATTGCCGACGATCGGTTTACCGCCGGACGCGTTGCCAAACGCATCAGCTATGTCGATGTGATTACCGGCCTGGAGTGGCTGCACAAATTCGACCACTACCAGTTACGACTGAAAACAAGCTACGCCGTTTACCGCAAATTCCAACTGCAAACCGACGACTACGACACAGCCTGGGAGTTCGATATGAATAAAGGCCTGAACATCGGCCTGGAAGTCGGCTTCAACCTTTAACCCCCGTCCACAACCGCTGCATTTCTGCCTCAATGCAGGAGTTTTATTCACCGGGTGACGACGAGTCAGCCGGTGAGTAGAACCCAAAAGAGACGCCCCCAAAACTTCATGTTAACTAAATTTCAAACAAAATTAACACAGCCCAAACGCCTCAATTCCCCTATTTGGGCCTAATTAAAGGATCACCCCCAACCAAATCACATTTGTAATTAAATATTATTACTAATAGTCTGGGAAAATTTATTTCTTTGTTAGTAAAATTTGCGATTGAAGGAAAGGATGATGCTCATCGTTCGGGTGAAAAGCGAAAGTGCAGAGCAAAATCCAAGTTCTACACTTATCTGTCCCCAGCTCGAGTCGAGTAGCAGGAACCAAAAATCAGAAGATTACGAGAACATAAAGCGTATGACCGGACGCCTTATGCCCCCAATTGACCTGAATGCGCTGTGCATCGGGGTCAGAAGTACACCAATAGTGGTACTCGAAGGGCATCATGCTCCAAACTGATATGGAACACTTTTATTAACATTTAAAATAGTATTTATGAAAAGACATCTACATGAACTTACATCCCCGTTTCATGCTCTTGAAACTATAATGAAAGCAAAAAGGGAGAATTATATATCCTTCGCAAGGAATAGCTTATTCAATTGAAAATCGGCCAACGGCAGATTACATACACCTTTTTTTGAAAAAAAATCGAGAAATAAAGAACAAAAGACTCACTATCTATGAGAAAATTATTTATCCTTTTATCTATTTGTATTTCATATACCCACCTTCTCCAAGCGCAGACAAGCGACGACCGAGCTCAGTTGCTCCAATTGTGTATTGATTTGCCGGAAATACAGGCAAACTACCCAACATTCGAGAATGAATCAAAGGCAGCGGCCTACATAATGCAATATCCGCTGACAATCCCGGAGAACCTGCCAATACATAAGTTTGAGAAAAAACCTGTCTACATGACTCGAAGCGAGATTTACGACAATCACGTTGACGCCTATTTTTTATTTAAACAAATAGAGATTGGCTCAGAATCAGCTCAAATTGAATTTACAATGTACTCGAATTACAATTCAAACACTCCTCAGATCGTAGATGTATATCTCAATTTTCAAAAATCGTCTACTGGCTGGTTGATCTCAAACCAAAAGCTTGAAAACAAGTAAGTAAATCTCCATAAACAAAAGCCTTATGCACCTCAAAATAATGAATATAGGAATAAAAATAAGCCTAATTCTACTTTTTGCCTTAGTAGGAAACATCTCATTTGCTCAATCCAATTTGTGTGCCTCGTACCCAAGTTCTTTTGGCTACGAATATGTCTCATCTATGAGCATAAATGGCAACTCTGTTTCCGGCGCAAGTAGTTTCTCCGATCAAACGGGATATTTCGACCATAGCTCATCATCTATTGCCTCGCTTGTAGCAGGAAATACTTATCCGATTCAAGTAACTGTGAATACAAACAGCACCTACACAGAGTATGTTAAGATCTGGTTTGATTTCAACGGGAATGGAGATCTAACGGACGACGGCGAATTGATTTATGATGCGAACCACAGTATTAATGGCACCTATGTTTTCAGCGGAAACATAACGATTCCGAGTGATGCCTTTAATGGAGATGTATACATCCGCCTCGTGATGACATACAATGGGACTCCTACACTATGCGGAAGTTATGGCTATGGAACTACCATTGATTCAAAGGTGACCATATCAGGCGGTGTTCAGTCCTATTCTCTAGAAGTAGGTGTCTCTGGCACCGGAAGCTATACTGGTACTGTCGTAAGCTCTCCATCCGGTATTGATACCGGAAACGGGCTTGAAACAGCAAAATTTGCCGATGGCTCAACCGTTAGTCTCACTGCAACACCGTCTGGAACTGCTAAGTTCAAGGGATGGACCGGAGCAGTAACAAGTAGTGACAATCCATTATCGATAACAATGGACGAAGCGAAAAACTTAACGGCTAATTTCGGGTCGAAAAACGCCACACCATCTTTTAATGACGGAACCTCAACGACACTGTCCGTTGCACAAAACGCTTCGGCAACCACCATCAACGATTTACTCGACATTACCGACACGGATACCGGCGACGCCTTGTCGTGGACCGTAACCACAGCCCCATCACATGGGTCTCTGGGCGGATTTCCGGCTACAGCAACAAGTACCGGAAGTGCCGTCACTCCAAGCGGATTGACTTATACGCCAACCACAGATTACAGTGGGGCGGACTCATTTATCATCCAAATCAGTGATGGTACAGCAACGGCGTCCATCACCGTCAATGTAACCGTTAAAGCCCTACAAACAATCGCCTTTGATGCCATTGACAGTAAAACTTATGGCGATGCTGATTTTTCGCTGGGCGACGCCACAACCGACAAGGGCTTAACCGTTACCTACACGGCCACCGACCCAACGATTGTTTCCATCAGCGGAAATACGGCAACCATCCTTAAAGCGGGAACCACTAAAATTACAGCCTCACAAAGTGGAGACGCTACGCATGCAGCAGCCGAATCCGTTGAGCAAACACTGCTTGTTAATACTAAAGGATTAACAGTTACCAATGCTATTGCTGCCAACAAAGTTTACGACGGCTCAACTACGGCCACAATCAGCGGGGCAACCTTAACCGGCGTAGTGGGTACCGATGCCGTAACATTGGGAAACAGCACTTCCGGAACCTTTGCGCAGGCAACAGTCGGCTCAACTATTGCCGTGGCTACAGCCATGACTATTTCGGGTACCGACGCAGCCAATTACACGCTGACACAACCAAGCTTAACCGCGGCCATTACAGCGAAAGAGTTAACGGTTAGCGCCGCTACAGCATCCGACAAAGTTTACGACGGCTCAACAACAGCCACCATCAACGGAGCAACCTTAACCGGCGTAGTAGGAACTGATGCCGTAACATTGGGAAACAGCACTTCCGGAACCTTTGCGAAGGCAACGGTCGGCTCGGACATTGCCGTGACAACAGCCATGACATTAACCGGAGACGATGCGTTCAATTATTCCTTAACTCAACCCAGCTTAAGTGCCGCCATCACCCAAAAGCCAATCACCGTAACGGCCGATGCAGCACAAACCAAAGTGTATGGCGAAGCAGATCCGACATTCACCTATACCTTCGCTCCTGCTTTGGTTAGCGGCGATGCATTCACCGGCGAATTAGACCGCGTGGCTGGCGAAAACGTTGGCAACTATGCCATCAACCAGGGAACACTGACTGCAGGTGCCAACTACGACTTAACGTACGCAGGCGACAACTTCAGCATCACCCAAAAGCCAATTACCGTGACTGCCGATGCAGCACAAACCAAAGTGTATGGCGAAGCTGATCCGACATTCACCTATACCGTTGCTCCCGCTTTGGTTGGCGGCGATGCATTTACCGGCGAATTAGACCGCGTGGCTGGCGAAAACGTTAGCGACTATGCCATCAACCAGGGAACACTGACTGCCGGTGCCAACTACGACTTAACGTACGCAGGCGACAACTTCAGCATCACCCAAAAGCCAATTACCGTGACTGCCGATGCAGCACAAACCAAAGTGTATGGCGAAGCTGATCCGACATTCACCTATACCGTTGCTCCTGCTTTGGTTAGCGGCGATGCATTCACCGGCGAATTAGACCGCGTGGCTGGCGAAAACGTTGGCGACTATGCCATCAACCAGGGAACGCTGACTGCCGGTGCCAACTACGACTTAACGTACGCAGGCGACGACTTCAGCATCACCCAAAAGCCAATCACCGTAACGGCCGATGCAGCACAAACAAAAGTGTACGGCGAAGCGGATCCGACATTCACCTATACCGTTGCACCCTCTTTGGTTAGCGGCGATGCATTCACCGGCGAGTTAGACCGCGTGGCTGGCGAAAACGTTGGCAACTATGCCATCAACCAGGGAACGCTGACTGCCGGTGCCAACTACGACTTAACGTACACAGGCGACGACTTCAGCATCACCCAAAAGCCAATCACCGTAACGGCCGATGCAGCGCAGACCAAAGTGTACGGCGAAGCTGATCCGACATTCACCTATACCTTCGCTCCGGCTTTGGTTGGCGACGATACATTCACCGGCGAATTAGACCGCGTGGCTGGCGAAAACGTTGGCAACTATGCCATCACCCAGGGAACGCTGACTGCCGGTGCCAACTACGACTTAACGTACGCAGGCGACGACTTCAGCATCACCCAAAAGCCAATCACCGTAACGGCCGATGCAGCACAAACAAAAGTGTACGGCGAAGCGGATCCGACATTCACCTATACCGTTGCTCCCGCTTTGGTTAGCGGCGATGCATTCACCGGCGAATTAGACCGCGTGGCTGGCGAGAACGTTGGCGACTATGCCATCAACCAGGGAACACTGACTGCCGGTGCCAACTACGACTTAACGTACACAGGTGCCAACTTCAGCATCACCCAAAAGCCAATCACCGTGACTGCCGATGCAGCACAAACAAAAGTGTATGGCGAAGCTGATCCGACATTCACCTATACCTTCGCTCCTGCTTTGGTTAGCGGCGATGCATTCACCGGCGAATTAGACCGCGTGGCTGGCGAAAACGTTGGCAACTATGCCATCAACCAGGGAACGCTGACTGCCGGCACCAACTACGACTTAACGTACACAGGCGACAACTTCAGCATCACCCAAAAGCCAATCACCGTAACGGCCGATGCAGCGCAGACCAAAGTGTACGGCGAAGCTGATCCGACATTCACCTATACCTTCGCTCCGGCTTTGGTTGGCGACGATACATTCACCGGCGAATTAGACCGCGTGGCTGGCGAAAACGTTGGCAACTATGCCATCACCCAGGGAACACTGACTGCCGGTGCCAACTACGACTTAACGTACGCAGGCGACGACTTCAGCATCACCCAAAAGCCAATCACCGTAACGGCCGATGCAGCGCAGACCAAAGTGTATGGCGAAGCTGATCCGACATTCACCTATACCGTTGCTCCCGCTTTGGTTAGCGGCGATACATTCACCGGCGAATTAGACCGCGTGGCTGGCGAAAACGTTGGCAACTATGCCATCAACCAGGGAACACTGACTGCCGGTGCCAACTACGACTTAACGTACGCAGGCAACGACTTCAGCATCACCCAAAAGCCAATTACCGTAACGGCCGATGCAGCGCAGACCAAAGTGTATGGCGAAGCAGATCCGACATTCACCTATACCGTTACTCCTGCTTTGGTTAGCGGCGATGCATTCACCGGCGAGTTAGACCGCGTGGCTGGCGAAAACGTTGGCGACTATGCCATCAACCAGGGAACGCTGACTGCCGGTGCCAACTACGACTTAACGTACACAGGCGACAACTTCAGCATCACCCAAAAGCCAATCACCGTAACGGCCGATGCAGCACAGACCAAAGTGTATGGCGAAGCTGATCCGACATTCACCTATACCGTTGCTCCCGCTTTGGTTAGCGGCGATGCATTCACCGGCGAATTAAGCCGCGTGGCTGGCGAGAACGTTGGCGACTATGCCATCAACCAAGGTACCCTGGCTGCCAATGCCAACTACGACTTAACGTACGCAGGTGCCAACTTCAGCATCACCCAAAAGCCAATTACCGTGACTGCCGATGCAGCGCAGACCAAAGTGTATGGCGAAGCTGATCCGACATTCACCTATACCGTTGCTCCCGCTTTGGTTAGCGGCGATACATTCACCGGCGAATTAGACCGCGTGGCTGGCGAAAACGTTGGCGACTATGCCATCAACCAGGGAACGCTGACTGCCGGTGCCAACTACGACTTAACGTACACAGGTGCCAACTTCAGCATCACCCAAAAGCCAATCACCGTAACGGCCGATGCAGCACAAACAAAAGTGTACGGCGAAGCGGATCCGACATTCACCTATACCGTTGCTCCTGCTTTGGTTAGCGGCGATGCATTCACCGGCGAATTAGACCGCGTGGCTGGCGAGAACGTTGGCGACTATGCCATCAACCAGGGAACGCTGACTGCCGGTGCCAACTACGACTTAACGTACGCAGGCAACGACTTCAGCATCACCCAAAAGCCAATTACCGTAACTGCCGATGCAGCACAAACAAAAGTGTATGGCGAAGCAGATCCGACATTCACCTATACCTTCGCTCCGGCCTTGGTTGGCGGCGAAACGATTTCCGGAGAATTGTCGAGAGAAGCCGGTGAAGATGCAGGTTCTTATGCCATCACGATGGGAACACTCACAGCTGGCAGCAACTACCAGCTGAGCTTGGTAAGCGAGCCTTTTGTGATCGAAAAAGCAACGCAAACCATCAGCTTCGAAGCCATTCCGCTCAAACACCTGGAAGAAGATGCCGACTTCCAACTCCATGCTGTTGCCAGCTCCGGTCTTCCGGTAAGCTACACCTACAACTTCGAGGCGGAGACCGCTCCGGCAACCGTGAGTACCGATGGATTGGTTAGCCTGCAAACCTCGGGTATTGTGCACATTACCGCTGCTCAGCAAGGCAACCAAAACTACCTGCCGGCAGCGCCTGTCGAACAACAACTGACCATTGAAAGCTCCGATGCAAGCATCCACGAACTGACCATTGGTAGCGAGTATTACAGCCAACCCGAACAGGAGATTTACTACCTGATTGATTGCGACAGCCAGGACGAATCGGTTGTGCTAAGCTACAGCACCGAGGCCAATGCCACCGCCAGCGAGGCCAGCCAAATTGTGATCGACACACCAAACCCGGGTATTTACAAGCAGTCCATCACCATTACATCGCAGGACGGAACACAAAGCTTAACCTACCGCATCACCATCGAACGCAGCTTCAGCTTCGAGGAGATCGTTGAACAGAAGTACGACAATGTTCTGCTGGTGAACAACAACCCGGCAACCAATGGCGGCTATCGTTTTGTGGATTTTAAATGGTTCAAAAACGGGCAGCTGATCGGAAACGGACAGTACTATTCGGCCGGCCAAAATGCATCGAACCAGCTGGATCCGTTTGCCAGCTACTCGGCCGAGTTAACCACAACCGACGGACAGCTGATTCACACCTGCGACTTCCGCATTGAGCTGAACAACACCTTCGTTCTGCGCGTGAACCCCAACCCGATACAAGCCGGAAGTACCATCGAGGTGGTTACAAACTACAACGACGATATGCTGAGCAGCCGCGAGGTGAAAATCACAAACCTCTACGGAACGCCCATCATGCAGGCACCATCGGCAACCAACACCACCAATGTAAGCTTGCCCGACAACATGAGCCCGGGAACCTACATTGTAACAACCCAAGCCGGTGGCGTTGTGCTGAGCACCAAAATCATTGTTCATTAATTCATGGTGAAACTGAAAAACAAACAAGATGAAAAAAGTTAAAATCAACCGATACAAACAACTCGTTATCGCAGCGCTGCTGTTGTTGTCCGCAAGGGCAGCAACAGCCCAGGAATACCGTTTACCCGAAGGCGAACTCTCGGTGTACCTGAAAGGACCTTACGCCAATTTGAATGTCGACATGAATGGTGCCGGCGACAACAACAGTCGCTTCGGTGCCGGCCTGGGCGTGCAGTACAGCCGCTACCTGAACCCCACCTGGAGCGTTTCGGCAGCACTCGAATACCAATCGTACCGGGCAAAAACCGTCCTCGAAGGTATTGCCGACGCCTACAGCCTTACCGACCTGGAGGGCGACAATATGGTGTTCCGCACGTCGGCATCAACCTACCGCGAGTGGCAGTCGGCAGGCATGCTCAACGTTCCGCTGCGCATACAATGGGAAAACAACGCCCCGGGCGCCCACCTGTTTGCTGCTGCCGGCCTGCAATTGGGCTTTCCGGTTCGCGCCCGCTATAAAGCAACAGCCTACGGCCTGGAAACCTCCGGCTACTTCCCCCAGTGGGATGCCGAACTAACCAGCCCCCGCTTTATGGGCTTTGGCAGCTGGGGAACCCAACAAAGCAACAAGCAAAAGCTGAAGCTGAAAACCAGCTACTCCATGCTGCTCGAACTGGGTTTCAAACAGCAACTACGCAGCATGCGCAACCTGTATGTAAGTGCATACCTTGAACTGGGCTTGAACGACATCGCCAAGACCAACAACAACCAACAGCCCCTGATCAACTACGATCCGGCTAAGCCCACCCAATTTGGCTATGCCTCGCTGCTGAACAGCAGCCAGCAAACCACCGGCACCCGCTACACCGGGAAAGTGAAAACACAAGGCTTCGGCGTGAAAATGCGCTACGCCTTTAGTTGGTAGACCCGCTGCCCAAACATAAACCAAAACCCGAAGCAAGCCGCTTCGGGTTTTTTGTTCGAACCGAGCAGCCCAACCGCCCTGCACCGCTTTTGCCTATCTTTACGCCGATGGCCGATGTACACAACAAACCAACACGCAGCTACAACATGAGCCGCATCCGCGGAAAGGACACCAAACCCGAACTGCTGGAATCAAGCTATTATTGTAGTGAATTTCAAGAAGAAGCTTTAAACAATATCTCTTCGAGGTTTGATATTTGTCTTAACCTATAAATTACCTCTTTCGTTGAGTAAGCCTTACTATCTTCTAACTTTTTGAATGGACTGATATCTGCCTGCAAATTTTGTCTCCCTCCAGGCTCATTCAGATAATTCTCTTGAGAATAAATAATGTATGGGATAAACCCTAGCTGTCTATTTGTATTCAAATCATCAATTGGCTCGTGCCCAAAACTCATTCCCAGCCTATACAGCAACGAATCTAAAGCTCCATAGTAATCGTTAAATCCATACTCTTTTTTATATCGATCAAGTATTTTCAATATCGATTCATTCGGTAAAGCTTTCTTTAATCTTAAAATTTCTTTATCCTCAGGTGTCATTTATTTTTGTTTTAGTATGCTCTAACAACTTCCCAAAGGCCGTCATTTACAAGATCAAGCTCCTCATCAAAACGATCTTTATGAATTGCCATGCAAAGCATAAATCTTGGTCTGCTCATACCCACATAAGCCATCTTGAGAGTTTCTTTGGTATAAGTATCCTTTTTCCCTTTTGGTTGCTTATATGATTCCCCTTTCAATTGCCCTGTTATTGATTCACTCTCAAAGCGCCCTTGATAGTAGGTCTCCAAATAAAGCGTCGCCGTATGAGTTTCACCTTTTACTTGGTGGATATTGGACACTTCGACTTTTAAATCCTCAATTCCTGGGTAACAATACAAATTCTGAGATTCAATTGCATTTTCAGGGATAACAGAATCATCAATTTCACTATCTAGAAATGAAACCACTTCCCGATTTCTCGCATTTACCTCCAAAACTGGAAATAACTCGTTAAGAAAAAATGCCTTTACCTTGTTTCTTATTTCATCAATATCCGAACCTTCATTGTCTATCTCAAGAATCCATTTCGAACATTCCTTATTAAACTTATCAAGCAACTCCGCCTCTGCAAGTTTTGCAAGCAAAGTTGTCTTCGTGTAAAAATGTCTCTTTGAATTCTTTTGATAAGTTACCCCTTGAATTCTCAGAATATGGAGCATCGCATCAATAATTTTGTTTCGATATTCCTTTATTGTTGCTCCATCTATCTTTCTAAGAAAGCTTTTCAATGATTGATAGTCCACTTTATCCTTCTTCTTTACCTCTTTATGGTAATCTCCAAAGTACGAAGCTAGCTTATATCGATCTTGTTGTTTCTCGTCCAACTCTTTACCAACCCACCCAACAGCTTTTATTGGTCTACGTTCTTTTTTTGAAACTTCAAATACAGATAAATCTTCTCCTTGATAGTTAACAGTCCGACTAAGCACTAACTCACAAAACTTAGGAAGCACTTGCAATGGATTATCATAGAGTATCAAGATTGGGCTAAGTGAATTTATTTCAGGAGACGCTTTCAATGCACTATTATCTTTAATACATACCGTCTTTAGAACTTCTCCTATATTATCCCCAAACCGTTTACTCGTATTGATCGGTAAGGAATCTTTTACAGTCCACACTTCTTCAACACTTACCTTGTTGTAGATCGATTGAGAAGGATCGCCGAATCGTTGGATAATCGTCTTTTGTGAGTCAAAAACCTTTCCCAAGATATCTAGTTGATGCTTTGCGGTATCCTGCATTTCATCAATGAATACATATTGAAAACGATTAGCAAAAGAATCGATAATGTTGTTGGTAGTATCCGGATCTGACAAAAATAGTTCTGCTAGATCGTACGCATCCATATAAGTCAGATAGCCAGATTCAATAGAGTAATCTTTTGTCCTCCGTAATCCGTCATAGATTGCGTGACCATCTGCCTTGCTCAAATCCAAACCTAGACGGATGCATTTATTGTCTTCATCTAACTCAAAATCCTTTAAACTAATCGTATAAGGGAAGCCTTTCGATTGCGTTCTATGACAGTATGCTATAGCCTTTTTTCCCATATATTTGAATTGAGATTTATCGAATTGAGCTCGATATCTTTCGTTGTCTATTGAGATCAACTTATTCCCGTATTTGTAGATAAAGTAAGGTGAGGTGAGAAATTTATCTACAAACGATTGTATTGTGCCAAAATGGTTGGGGTAGCGAAAGAGCACGTCAGACTTCGCTCCTAGCTTTTCTTTGATTTCATCGATAGCCACATTCGTATGGGTTAAAACACAAACTCCTCTGTTTCCCTCCAGTGGCATCCGATTGGCTAGGATCAAAAGCTTTGCGAGTAAAGTGGTGGTTTTACCGCTGCCGGGGCATGCAACAATATCCTTTGATTCGTTACACTTTATGATATTGACCTTTTCTTCGTCATCCATGAAGCAATGCTCCTTGGGGAGCAAGACTTTCGATGCATGTCTAATCTCGTCGTCTGTTGCAAATTCCTCTTTAGACATCAGCCCCTCCTTCTTCCTTAGGTTCGGTGACGTGATAAATAGCGTCGCAGATATACTTCAAATAATTGTCCTTCTCTATTCGTTCCTTGCTTTCCTCTTTATGCCATTCAAGTATCATTGCTAGACACTGTGCGGTAACTGCCTTTGAAACGTCTCCATTATTAAGAGGCTTAAAGATTTCATACGCAATCCTCTTCTTGCCTTCTCCAGTCAGGTCTTTTAGAATCTGCTTTGCTCTGCCTATTGCTTCACCTATCAATTCATCACTTAAACTCACGTTAGCGTCCTTCTGTAAAGTTCTGGCACACTCGATTGCAGAAAGTAAGTCAACGTGCAATGCCCCCAACGCGATTTCATATTCCAAAGTCCAATTGTTTGAGACAAATAGCTTCACATTTTGCTTTTGGGAATTAGCCATTTTTGCTTCTAATGTTCTCTCTCGTGTTTTACGAATAATAGGCTTAGATATAGTGACGAAATTCACTTTCAACATTTCGTCAATATCAGATTTAACCCCTCCTTTAAATTTCTTTACACGTTTTCGTTCCTTTTCTGTTTTCCAAAATTGATCCAATGATGTGTAAATATTTCCTTCTAATCCCTCAGCGTCAAACTCACCTACATATTTTCTAAGTTTATCGACCGTTTCTTGCGAGATTTTGATGTATTTGGGTCGTTCCCCATCTGGGATATCTTCATAATATTCAAAACTCCTTATGTCCAAATCTGAGATTATTGAGACTGGTATTCCTAACCATGTTTTCTCATGCGCCACATCATCTTTGTCTTTTCGCAAAAAGATCTTTGCATATCGCTTAAAAGCAGTACTGCCAACATTCACAACTGACACCCCATAAGCATGTAATGGTCTACCAATTATTTCAGCGATTGTTGGGATCAATAAGTTTTCAGCATCCCCCTCGACAATGATTACACCACGCGCAAAAAAGAGATTCGCTTTAGTTGCATCCAAAAAGCGTTGCAAGAATTGGTAATCCCCTTGCTCCAACTGCGTGTATTTATGCCCCATTGGAAAAGCTCCTCGATCTTTTTGGCAAATAATCAAATTCTCCAAGTTAATCTTCGATGCAAGCGTGGTACTATGAGTGGTCAAAATAAATTGCCCATATTCCTTTTTGTTCTTTTCAATAAAATCGATTACTCTCAACTGATATTGTGGGTGTAAATGAGCCTCCAATTCTTCAATTAATGTGAGCTTTAGACCTGTCTTCTTTTCTTTCAGATGCAACAGTTCGGCTGCCATACAAAGCAAGTTCAAGGAACCTAAACCCGATTTATTCTCTTCCAAAACAAGATCCAGCTCTCTCAAAATTTCATTCAATTCATTATCATCTATCTTTATCGCAGCCTTCCGATCCTCACCATGAAAAAGGAAGTCTTTTGTTAGAAACTCATTTATTGTATCCTTCACCACGCTACCCGATGGGTCAGTCGTAAAATAGTCATTCACTTCGTTTCCGTAAGATTCACGATGAGTCTCAAGCAAATGCTTCTTCTTCTTCCCGTGTTCGTCTTTACGGTCTTTGAAAACATCAAGGCTTTTAAGAATTTGAGCAAGTCTAGACTTTCTTCCGTGTGTCATTTCAGATAGAGCATCGCGAAGTGGCTTTAAGTAAATAACCCTCAATAAATCTCGGGCCTCACCTTCCATATAGGTTCCGTCAACATCTGCTCCTGCACTAATTTTCGGATAAATACTATTATCCTTCCTTTTTGCGGTCAACCAAATCTTTAATTGGTATTTCTTTTCATCATCAAAGCCAATCCATTCTAGAAAATGGCCCGCATCACTCGCGCTAAAACCAGAAAAGGTGCATTCTATCTTTAACTCACTTGTCCTTTCAGTTCCATCTTTATGAAAGTCTTTATCTTCAAGCTGAATAAACTCTTGGCTTTGGGTTTTTAACACATACCGTATAGCATCAATTATAGCCGTTTTCCCAGAGTCGTTTTCTCCAACGAGCACATTAACGCCTTTCTCAAAACGTACAACCAATCCTGGCTCTGATGTTTCAAATTGGTCTCCATTAATTCCGTATTTTCTGAAATTCCAAAGTTTAAGTTCTGCTAGATACATTGTTTCTCGATTTAGAATTGAGTAGACTAATGCAAAATTTTTTAAAAATGTAGATCCCCAATTGCACTCCAAAAGTAATCGCCGCGTATAATAGAATGTTCAAGAAAAATCTATTGATCCGTCGCAATGACATTGAGAGAATGGTAAATGGCAAGATTATATAGAATTCGGATTTAAATACGTGCCATAGACTTGTATTTCCCATACCACAACTCTTTCCATACAAATAGGCTAGAGGTATTAGATTTATTAGAATAATCGTTAACAAACTATTCTGACTAGCGACTATAGTACCAATCCGTCTAGTCTTCCTTAATAAGTATCGCGTGAATTTGCTATCGAACCTGTAATAGTATGTAGTGACTGTTGTTCTAACTGAGTCCGAGCTAAACAGCCTTGATATTTGATCAATTCCATCCATTGGTCGAAACACTAAACATTTTTAAACACCTCATACCGCTCTTCCAACCACTCCCGATTGGGTCGAGAAGCAACAGAGCGAGGTAAAATCAATTGATTCCCGTGCATGGCTTGTATACCGTGCTTCAACATGGGGCCATCTATTTCTTGTAAAATATCTTCGCGAACTTGCACTTGGTAGTCAGGCGTAATACCCAGAATATTTTGGTCGAACGCAGCGTGGTGAATCTTGCAAAGCGAGAGCCCATTTTGCACGACAGGTTGACCACCTTTGGAGTCAGAAATAATATGCGCCGCATCCAACAGTTCACGGTGTTTCAAATTACAAATCGCGCAATGTTCGCGGTATGCTTCCAGCACCCGTTCGCGGAAAGTACCTTGGTGCAAGCGTTGAATCATTTGCCGCGTGGCGTAACGCCGTTCGAGATCTGCAGCTTGGTTGTCCTCAATATTCGTATCGGCTTGTTGGTATGTTTTCACATCGGCCTCAACAATAAAGCTTAGATTCTTCCTATCGTCAAACACGATAAAAACCGGCCATTGAGCTAAATACTTGCCTCTTGAAACTTCGTGTAAATAAATTAAGGGGATTTTATGATTCATGCAGTCGCGTAAACCTCGGTTCACCCAATGGTTCGGATCTGTCCCCATGTAACGGTAGCGAATGCGATTATCGGAGATAAACTCATCGTCGTAAATACTGTCAATGCGGGATTTAATTGAAATGGGGAATTGCAGCTGCTTGGGTTTCCAAATGCCCTGTTGTCCACTCAGAACCACTCGCTCTCCCCCAACAATACAATCGTTAGCCAATACCATCGAGGGAATCACTTTATCGGGATATTTGAATCCGAGCGAGTTTAACCAGTCAAAAACCGCGAAGCGAATACGCTGACTTTCGTAATTTTCCATTAGGGGTGCTTAGTTAATTCCCATAAAAATAATCAATGTTATTGAAAATGACATCCATTATATCTAGAAAACAATTCTAGCGTATCTCTACCGCCACCAGCGAATACACAATGCGGAATACCTTCATGTGACCCATAGTCCGTTGACCAGCATCCTCCGACTTCTTTACTTTGTTCGCAAAAAGAACAATGGCAAAGGGAATCCGTTTTCACTACCTGCATCGCGATTCGGGGAACTACAAGAAATTTGGGCATCGCGATTTTTCGAATCCCAATAACCTGACAGTTGAAGAAATTACACAGCGAATCCGACAAGCACTGATCGACACGGAATTCTTCTATCCGGAAAAGGTTGGTATCCCGAAGTTTTTGTTCCACCGTTATGGCGACGACTTTTCGTGGTACGAATTTGAAAGCGTTGAAGAAATTCAAACGCATTATTTGCATGAGAGCATTGAGGGATTTATTGCCAAACTGCTCAGGGACGGGTGAAACTACTCAGGGACGGGTCAGAATGCTCAGGGAGGGGTCAAACTGCTCAGGGGAAGGGTCAACCAGCCCGGGGGAGGGTGAAACTGCTCGTGAACGGCGAGAAATTGCTCGGGGGACGGTCAACCATGCTCGTGAAGCGGGTGAAACTGCTCAGGGGACGGTCAAATTGTTCAGGGGATGGCTCAAACTGCTCAGGGGATGGTTCAGATTGCTCGGGGACGGCTTCAAACTGCTCGGGGACAGGTGAAACTGCTCAGGGGACGGGTGAAACTGCTCGGGGGAGGGTCAAAAGCCCCCGGGGAGGGTCGAACCTACTCGGGGGCTGCGTCAACTGCGGGTTTCAGAAAATCAGGCAAGGTACTTTTTGCGTTTTTCTTCGTCTTTCCAGAAAATATACTGCCCAAATTCGCGCACCGTACCGGCTTTTTCGGCCAACAAAGTAAAAGCCTTATCGCGCGTCACCTTATTGGGGCTGGTTTCACCGGCCGTTCCGTTGTAGGCGGCCAACAGCTCGGCCATCGTCTCCGATGTTGCCCGAGCCAGGTCCAGCTTCGTCAAGTCAAAATTAATTGCTGTCAGCGGATCGGGATATTTAGCCCCTAACTCGGCCAACTCATACAAATCCTGAACCATATCAGCATTACTTCCTCCTTCGCGAATGCGCATCACCCTTTTGTGGTTATCGGCATCGTTGCGGTAGGCAAACGAAAAATCGTGGAGCAGTCCATCGCGCAGTTCAAAAGCGGCCGGCGACTGTTCGCCCCACTCTTTCTGGGCTTCCTGGCGAAAGCGATACTCGCCCATCCACACCGCCTGGCAATAGCGCAAGGCTCCGGCCAACGGAGTAAGCTCGTCAATCAGCGTGACGTCCATACCTGCCGCACCGAGCGCATCGCGGTCCTGATTGGCATCCACTGCCAAAGTTTCAACACTTGCTGCATACTCATCAACCGGTCGGTTGGGCAGCTTTATCTCGTCGGAAGGCACCCCTCCGATCTCCTCTTTCCACAAGTCGTAATCGTCTTGATAACTCATGAGAAATCTAATTTTTGTGATATATTGCGAAAGCTCCGCCGGCCTCCTCTTCCGCTCCGGGCTTCCAAACGTGGAGGGGTCGATGACCAGCCGGCGGGCTACTTTCGACAATTGTTCCCCAAATTACAGAACATAAGTGAATTATTCACAAAATTCACTTTGTTAAACACGTAATTTAGAATCATTATCAATAAAATACGGCGCCCGCCGCCCTCCCGCTACGACATGCTTAGCTTCAAAGCCTTACAAAAGCTCGCCACCTGCTACCTCCTCGATATGAAAAGCCGGTTAACGACCGCAATCGCTGCCCGATTCACATAATCCGCAAATCCGAACATCCAGCTATCCGACAATCTACCGACAAAATCCGCCGGCCGCCGACAGCTATTCCGCTGCCGGTTCTTTCAGGCGAAGCTCCATGCCCAGCTGCAACATAAAGCCGAGCTCGTCCATGATTTCCCATTCTTCGGCAATCTTTCCATTCACCAGCCGAAAAACCGTGAACATCTGCGTTTCGATCGTTTTGCCCGTTGGCGGCAGTCCTTCCAACTCGCCGGCGTGAACCCCGGTAAGCAAACATCGGCTCACCACCCGGTCGCCATCGGCAATCAATTCCTCAATTTCCAGGTGGGTGTTGTGCAGCGCCGAAAGGTAACTTTGGTAAACCGCTTTATACGCGTCGCGCCCAGTCATGCTCATCGAGCTGCCGTGGTACAGCACATCGGGCGTTTGGCACTCGTCCAAAATCTCGGGACGACGCTCGTTCCACTTGCCCTCCCAGTACTTTTGAATAACTTGCTTGTTGTGTTCTTCGACATGTTGTTTCGACTTCAGGGCTTTCAAATCAGCCTTGTCGGCCTGATCAACACAAGACATACCGAACAATAAAACAAGGGTGATTACGAGGCTTAAGATGTTTTTCATGATCCTTGGTTTTGGTTTTGTAGTAAATACGAGCCCGGAGTCCGGAAAGCTACAGAGAGGGGGCGCGAGCGACGGAGTGAGTAAAAACGGTAGCAACAAGCTCAACTTAGTTTGGAGAACCACCAGCCGCTCTTTATTCCTAATCTCTTACCCCAACCAAAAGCTCCAAATGACGATGAACTCTTGTATGATTTTGAAATTCATCTATCTTTAACAAAAAAACCTCTGCCATGAACTTTCGTTTAGCGACTGAAAATGATCTTGAAGAAATTTTTCGTATTGCCAGCGCGTGGGATGTCAACCACGTGACCGATAAGAATGAAGGCTTCTTTGTGTCGTCCTTCAGTTTAGCGTATTACCAAAAGGCCTTTAAAAACGGGCATCTGTTTTACCTTGTCACGATCGACGGACAAATTGAAGCTTTCATTTACGGCTATCACAACGATAAAATAGACGCCTCGACCACGGTTAATAAATTGATTATTGCCAATTTCCCGGGCACTTATTTTGTTACCAAACAAATTTGCCGCCGCAAAGACAGTAACAAAGGCAAAGGCGCTACCAAAGCACTCTACGAAACGTTCATTAAATACATTGATTGCCCCATTGTGACAGCCATTGTACTGAAACCCTACAATGCCCGATCGGTTATATTTCACGAAAAAATGGGCTTCGACAAGGTACTGGAGACAACGCCCTTCGAGGCTGATGCCGACGGCGTAATCCGCCCACGCGGAATCTGGCTGCTTGCCCCCTACAAACTCGAGATGGCAACCACCTACATTAAAAAAGATTTTTCGCTCGAGGCCCTGGTCGATTTTCACCAGTCGGCGATCATGCTCTATACCCACGAAGATAATCTGAACTGGACCAAACTGGGCTTGAATGTCACCTTCATGTTTGCCATGATGGCATCAACTCCGTTCTTTATGCGCCTCGATTTTTCAATAAAAAATATGATCCTGCTCGTACTCGTCGGCCTGCTCGGCATTCTAATCAACTGGCTATTTGCCACCAAACTAAAAAGCGGACTCGAGTATATGCGATGCCATAAAGAAACAGCTCAAAACCTCGAAAAATCAGTTATGCGTTACGGCCCCAATGTTCCGGTGCTAAATGTGCATCACAAAAACATAAACGGTGTTTCAAAAACGAATAACATCATGCGAAAGGTCCCAAGCCTGCTACTCATTATCTGGGTTATCACATTCTTCTTTATGCTTTTAACAATGCTCGAAAAGCAGCTCGTTACGGGCTAAAACCACAAGAAATCGAGCAAGCAGGGAAACGCATGATTCGTGGAAAGCCCGGACTTGTCCACCTTGAGCTTTTCGCTGACCAATAAGAAAAGAAAAACTATTACCCTTATTTTTACAGATCAATTAATCGCTCTTCATTCAACCATCATGGCAAAAATCAAAACCGTTTATACCTGTCAGAGCTGTGGCAATACTTCGCCCAAATGGGTGGGCCGCTGTACCAACTGCGGCGAGTGGAACACCTTCGTCGAGGAAGTGGAAGTGAAGCAAACGCAGTCGCCCCTGCCCTCGCGCTCGGCCAGTGGTGCCCAGCCGCAAAAGCTCTCGGAGGTTGGCCACGGACAGGTGGAACGGATCGACACCCGCAACAGCGAACTCAACCGCACCCTGGGCGGCGGACTGGTTCCCGGCTCGCTGGTGCTGGTTGGCGGCGAGCCCGGCATTGGCAAATCGACCCTGGTGCTGCAAGTGGCCCTCGACCTCACCGACCGCAAAATCCTCTATGTGTCGGGCGAGGAAAGCATCCAGCAGATTAAGATCCGCGCCAACCGCCTGAAACGCGAAAACGACAATTGCTATTTCCTGAGCGAAACGGCCCTGGAGAATATCCTCACCCACTGCGAGCACCTGGAGCCCGAGCTGCTGGTGGTCGACTCCATTCAAACCGTGGCCACGTCTTATATTGAATCGTCGCCCGGCTCGGTGGCGCAAATCCGCGAGTGCACCAACGGCATCCTCAAGTTTGCCAAGGAGCGCCGAATCCCGGTCATCCTCATCGGCCACATCACCAAGGAAGGTAGCCTGGCCGGCCCCAAGGTGCTGGAGCACATGGTGGACACGGTGCTGCAGTTCGAGGGCGAAAACCAATACATGTACCGCATCCTGCGCTCCATCAAAAACCGCTTTGGCTCCACCTCCGAGCTGGGCATCTTCGAGATGAACAACACCGGCATGCGCGAGGTGAGCAACCCCTCGGAGCTGCTCATTAACCGCGACGACGAAGGCCTCAGCGGAACGGCCATTGCCTGTGCCATTGAAGGCAACCGCCCGCTACTGATCGAGATCCAATCGCTGGTAAGTACCGCCGCCTACGGAACCCCGCAGCGCTCGTCCACCGGCTTCGATCTGCGCCGCCTGAACATGTTGCTGGCGGTACTCGAAAAACGCGCCGGCTTTAAACTGGCCGCCAAGGACGTGTTCCTCAACATCGCCGGGGGCATCAAGATTGACGATCCCGCCATCGACCTGGCCGTGATTTCAGCCGTGCTCTCCTCTAACTTCGACCTGTCAATCAGCAAATCGCTCTGCTTTGCGGGCGAGGTAGGCCTCTCGGGCGAAATCCGCGCCGTAAACCGCCTCGAGCAACGCATCGCCGAAGCCGAAAAGCTGGGCATGAAAAAAATCTTTGTCCCCGCCAACGGCAAAGCCCTCAACTTCAACAAATACAAAATTGAAATCGATCCCGTCTCCCGCGTCGATGAGTTTTTCCGCAAGGTGTTTCGGAAGGAGAAATAGAAGTCGGGAGACGTGAGACCTCTGTTGCAGCAAAGGCGAAAGGAGGCTGACTAAAAAGTCTGAAGAGTTTTTCCGAAACTATCAGATTGTAAGTCCGTTCAAGCTAATTACCCCTAAATCCCCTAAAGGGGACTTTAAGCCCTCCGGCAACTACCGGAGAGGTCTGCGCGCCTGCCGGAGGGCAGGGAGGGGTAAAACCGATCCGAAAGAAACTGCAAGTCACCATACCCCAATCCTACCAGACAGCTATGAACATCTCTGCCGAATAGATTAATTGCCATTCAACCCCAAACCCCTAAAGGGACTTAAACACCTAGCAAAATGAGTATAAGCGATCATGTTTCAATGTTCTATAATGCGAAGCCTCCTATTTTTGAGAAAGCAAAAATGCTTCGCGAAAATATGACTTCTTCCGAATTGCGACTATGGGAGAAATTAAAAGGTAAGCAAGTATTGGGATTAAGATTTAGGCCACAACACCCTATTGATATCTTCATCGCCGATTTCTACTGCCATCCCATCAAGCTGGTCATCGAAATAGATGGTGGCATTCATTTAAACAAAAGCCAAAAGGAATATGACATTGGCCGAGAAGCCGAATTGAATCAATGGGGAATCCAAGTGATTCGATTTACAAACGAGCAGGTCGAAAATAATTTAGATCTGGTTATCAGGAAAATCAACTTAGCCTGCAGTCACCTGTTGAGCAAAGGCCAAAGTCCCCTTTAGGGGATTTAGGGGTGAACACGATTTTCGAAAGCAACTGCAAATCAACCCTCTCGAATCCAGGCAACCAAATATGGAGATCTACTCAGAATAGATTAATTTGCCAGTCAACCCCAAACCCCTAAAGGGGCTTAAACACCTAGCACGATGAGTATAAACGATCACGCTCCCAAGCAGATTGAAAGCACCTGCGCCCCCCTGTTGAGCAAAGGCCAAAGTCCCCTTCAGGGGATTTAGGGGTAACCGTCTCCCGCGTCGATGAGTTTTTCCGCAAGGTGTTTCGGAAGTAGAAAGAGAAGTCGTGAGACGTGAGTCTTGAGTCTTTAGACCTCTGTTGAGCAAAGGCCAAAGTCCCCTTCTGAGCCTGTCCCGAAATTTATTCGGGAGGATTTAGGGATAAAACCTATTCGAAAGAAACTGCAAGCCACCATACCCCAATCCGACCAGACAGCGATGAACTTCTCTGCCCAATAGATTAATTGCCATTCAACCCCAAGCCCCTAAAGGGGCTTAAACACCTAGCACGATGAGTATAAGCGATCATGTTTCGATTTACAAACGAGGAGGTCGAAACCAATCTTGATCTAGTCATCAGGAAAATCAATTTGATCTGCAGCCACTTGTTGAGCAAAGGCCAAAGTCCCCTTCAGGGGATTTAGGGGTAACCGTCTCCCGCGTCGATGAGTTTTTCCGCAAGGTGTTTCGGAAGGAGAAATAGAAGTCGGGAGACGTGAGACCTCTGTTGCAGCAAAGGCGAAAGTCCCCTTCTGAGCCTGTCCCGAAATTTATTCGGGAGGATTTAGGGATAAAACCTATTCGAAAGAAACTGCAAGCCACCATACCCCAATCCGACCAGACAGCGATGAACTTCTCTGCCCAATAGATTAATTGCCATTCAACCCCAAACCCCTAAAGGGGCTTAAACACCTAGCAAGATGAGTATAAGCGATCACGCTCCCAAGCAGATTGAAAGCACCTGCGCCCCCCTGTTGAGCAAAGGCCAAAGTCCCCTTTAGGGGATTTAGGGGTGAACACAATTTTCGAAAGCAACCGCAAATCAACACTCTCGGATCCAGGCAACCAGATATGGAGATCTACTCAGAATAGATTAATTGCCATTCAACCCCAAGCCCCTAAAGGGGCTTAAACACCTAGCAAGATGAGTATAAGCGATCACGCTCCCAAGCAGATTGAAAGCACCTGCGCCCCCCTGTTGAGCAAAGGCCAAAGTCCCCTTTAGGGGATTTAGGGGTGAACACGATTTTCGAAAGCAACTGCAAATCAACCCTCTCGAATCCAGGCAACCAAATATGGAGATCTACTCAGAATAGATTAATTTGCCAGTCAACCCCAAACCCCTAAAGGGGCTTAAACACCTAGCACGATGAGTATAAGCGATCATGTTTCAATGTTCTATAATGCGAAGCCTCATTCCCGATGCGGTTTGGGAATTACATCACCCAAAGCGACTGACATAAAAAAAAAGCTGTGGCCCCTGACCTACAGCTTTTAACAGTTACATTGCTCCCAACGATTGGCAGAAAGCGGGAGCCAATGAAGCCAGGGATGTGCCTGAATCGGCTACGTCTTTACCCCGAAAACTTCGAATTACCGGCAGGTCTTCTGGCTCACCCAATTTCGGACGCCTTCCCGTTCTTCCCGATGGCAGCCAGGCCATGAACAGTGACTTAAAATTTCCGAAATCTTTTTGCGGGTTTACAGCTGCGGGGACAGCTCCGGTATTGCACCGGATTCCCTTTTCATCCGCACGACTAAGGCCTTCGCGGAACCGATAACAAGCTCAAAAATATAGATTATAGCCCGACCAACAAGTTATATTTCCTCTAATTTTACGATTAATTCATCTAGCCCGAATGCAGAAATTCAACAACACAGCCGGCTGACCGTCGCTACCCGCCAAAACCGAATATCCCGCCTGCTGTTTGTCCGCCCCCAAACACTTGCAACTTGAAAGGCGAAACTTTAACTTTGGCCCATATTATTTAATGCGTTGCCCATGAAGCAAATCTTCTCCATCGTAATGGTGATCCTGGCCCTGACGACCTCCTCGTGCAAGGAAAAAGGCTATCCCAAACCCGACAAGCTACTCAACGAAAAACAAATGGTTGATGTGCTGTACGATATCCATATCGGCGAGGCCATGTCAACACGCCACCGCTACGGCATAGCCGACAGCCTTAAAATTAAGTCGGAAGAGGTGTACAAAGGTATCCTCAACAAATACGAGATCAACGATTCGCTGCTGGCTCGCTCCATCATCTTCTACTCGTCGCGCCCCAAGGTATACGAGAAGATCTACAAACAGGTGATCGAACGCATCAACCTGAACATTGAGGAGCAAAAGGAGCAACGAAACCTGAATGTCATTCAAAAAGAAGACGACAAAGAATGAAGTTCTCAGCGCATTTTATCGTTCCGGCCGATGGCTCGCTCCTTCCCAAAGCAATTGTTGAGGTGGATGCCTCGGGAACCATCGTTCGGCTCATTGAAACCAGCACCGAACTGCGCGAGCAGGCCGGCATGGAGTTTCACAGCGGCCTGATATGCCCGGCATTCATCAACCTGTGGCAACTTGCCAACACCGATGAAATGATGCGTCGCCTGCCGGAACTGGAAGCCTTCCGGAGCTTCATCCCGCAGGA
Organism: Mangrovibacterium marinum; assembly: GCF_003046625.1. GTDB lineage: Bacteria > Bacteroidota > Bacteroidia > Bacteroidales > Prolixibacteraceae > Mangrovibacterium > Mangrovibacterium marinum. The sequence goes on along the minus strand of NZ_QAAD01000006.1, from coordinate 148,616 downwards.
TACAAGCCATCCCAAAGCCATCTTCAACTGGATAAAAGCCATCCAGGAGAATGTCGCCGACAGCTCATTAACCGCACTGATCGGCCTGTTTACCGCCCGGGCAGCACAGGCTTTCAACGTCGACGATGCCGGCCTGATCGCCACAGGAAAACGCCCCGGCCTGATCCTGATCTCGGGCATCGACTACGCCAACTTTAAACTGAAAGCCGACAGCCGGTTGAAAAAACTGATATAATCAGTACTTTTGCCGGCAAAGAATTTCAAATGGCCACTTTTCTATTCGACAAAATCATCTTCGGCCCGGTTAAAAGCCGCCGGCTGGGCGTTTCGCTGGGCGTAAACCTGCTGCCTACCGACTCCAAAGTTTGTTCCTTCGACTGTATTTACTGCGAGTGTGGATGGACACCCCGCAAACGCGAACACAAAGCCGAGCTACCCTCGCGCCAGCAGGTTGCCCAACGCCTGGAAGCGCAGCTCAAAAAAATGCAGCAAGCCGGCGAACTGCCCGACGTCATCACCTTTGCCGGGAATGGTGAACCAACCCTTCACCCCGACTTTGCAGCAATCATCGACGACACCATCAGCCTGCGCAACAGCTACGCTCCCAACTGCCGCGTTGCCGTGCTGTCGAATGCCACCATGCTTCACCGCGAACCGGTTTTTCAAGCCCTGCTGAAGGTCGATGATAACATTCTGAAGCTGGACTCGGCCATCGAACGAACCGTTGAACTGCTGGACTGTCCCATGGGGCGCTTCAACTTAGCCGAGGTCATGGAGCAGCTCGCCCGCTTCGGAAAATCGGCAACCATCCAAACGCTGTTTGTGCGTGGAAAGCATAAAGGTGAACGAATTGACAACACAAGCCCCGAAGAACTGGAGGCCTGGCTGACAGCGCTGAAAAAAATTAATCCTGCACAGGTGATGATTTACACCATTGCCCGCGATACCCCCGCACAGGGTCTCGTGAAAATTCCGCTCGACGAGCTAAACCAAATTGCCGATCGTGTGAAAGCGGCCGGCTTCGAAGTGCAGGTGTCCGCCTAGCAAACTGCAGGACCGGATTGCGCAGCCCATCCAATGGAACGGACTGATATGCACTGCTGCGCCATCGAAATTGCGCCCCAACTGTAATAAATCCGGTTCTTGCATACTCATATCCCGAAACAAGACGAAAAGCTATAAATAAATTGATTATGCAGAAGATAAAATTCCTTGCCCTCTTGCTGGTGCTCTTTAGCCTGACAACCACAGCACAGCAACGCAACAGAACAGACATTGCTGACCAATACAAATGGGATCTGACCGATATATTCCCGTCGGACGAAGACTGGCGCACAGCCTTCGATGAGCTGTCGCAAAAGCTGGAAACCGTTGAAAGCTTCAAAGGCAGCATCATGCAATCGCCCGAAAACCTGCTGAAGGTGCTCCAATTCAACAGCGCACTTTCCATGGAAGCTTCCAAACTCTACATCTATGCCAGCATGAACTCGGATCTGGACACCCGCGACTCGAAGTATAACGGGATGCAACAGGAGCTTCGCCACCTGTTTTCAACTTTGGGTGCCAAAGCCGCCTTCATCCAACCCGAAATTCTGGAGGCCGACTGGAGCACTGTTGAAAGCTTCATTGAACAGGAGCCCAAACTTGCCATCTACCGGATGCCATTGGAGAATACCTTCCGCACCAAAGCGCACAGCCTGAGCGAAAACGAAGAACGCATTATGGCCCTGACCGGCAACATGAGCGGAACGGCCGCATCGGTTTACAACACCTTCCGCAATGCCGAGATGCCCGCTCCCGAGGTTACCCTGTCCGACGGCCAAAAGCTGAAGGTCAGCAGCTCGGAGTACAGCCGCATCAGAGCATCGGCCAACCGTGCCGACCGCGAAATTGTGTTCCAGGCCTACTGGGACAACTATGCCCGCTTTAAGGCCAGCTACGGCGAAATGCTCAGCGGAAATGTGAAGACCGATATCTTCCGGGCACAGGCGCGGCATTACGACTCGTCGCTGCAAGCAGCCCTTTACCCCAACAATATTCCGGTTGAAGTGTATCAGGCGCTGATTGACAATGTGAATAAGAACCTGCCGGCTTTCCACCGTTACCTGCAAATTAAAAAACGAATGCTGGCCGTCGACACGCTGAAGTATCTCGATTTATATGCACCTGCCGTCAAGAACGTAGACCTGAGCTATACCTACGATGAAGGCGCCAAACTGGTGATTGATGCCCTAAAGCCACTGGGCAAAGAATATGTAGCAACCGTAAAAAAAGCCATCGACGAACGCTGGATTGATGTGTACCCCAGCCAAGGCAAAACAACCGGCGCGTATTCCAACGGAGCATTCTACGAGGGACATCCCTACATTCTGCTCAACTACAACGACCTGTACGAGGACGTGAGCACTCTGGCGCACGAACTGGGACACACTATGCAAAGCTATTTCAGCAATAAAACACAACCCTATCCCACATCCGACTATGCCATCTTTGTGGCCGAGGTTGCGTCAACCTTCAACGAGGTGCTGCTCTTCAACTACATGATCGACAAGGTGAAGGACGACGACATAAAACTGTCGCTGCTGATGAACTGGCTCGATGGCTTCCGCGGTACCTTGTTCCGCCAAACCCAGTTTGCCGAGTTTGAGCTGAAAATACACGAAGAAGCCGAACAGGGAAAACCGCTCACCGGCGACTCCTTCTCCGACATTTACAGCGACATTGTAAAACGCTACTACGGCCACGACAAAGGCATTTGCGTTGTCGATGACTATATCAATATGGAATGGGCCTACATCCCCCATTTCTACTACAACTACTATGTGTATCAATACAGCACATCGTTTACAGCCTCCATATCCCTGGCCGAAAAAGTGATGAGCGGCGATAAAAAAGCCCTCGAAAACTACATGGCCTTCCTGGCAGCCGGAAGTTCCGACTACCCCATCGAACTGCTGAAACAAGCCGGCGTGGACATGACAACTGCCGAACCCTTCGAAAAAGCAATTCAGGCCATGAACAAGGTGATGGACGAAATTGAAACCATTCTGGATAAAAAAGGAATGTAGAATACCGAAATACCAATCAGCAAGAAGACTGTCAGCACTGGCAGTCTTCTTTTTTTTGAAAGTCTACCACGCAAAGCTGCTAAGGCGAAATGTCAATAACTGGTTCTGATTAGAAGTGGAACGACAACCCGACAACTGGTGAAAACAACGGCAACAGCATAGTCGGAAAGTCCTAAACTTTCATTCCTGATGGTGAGTCCCCGGAATCATGTAGGTTTTCTGTGAAAATCCCTTCGGGTGATGTGGTTTCCGCCGGTAGGCAGGGTTTCCAAACCGCATCGGGGATGCCTTGAGATGTGGAACGACAACCCGACAACTATCGAAAACAACGACAACAGGATATCAGTAGCACCAAAGGCAACACGAAGATTCTCCCGTCCCGTACGGGACTGAATTTCCCCCGGCCGTCGTTAAGCTACCCAAATTGCATCCCTCCGGGATTGCAGCAAGTTTTCCGTTTGATTTCGGGCTCTTAAGAAACATCACTCTGTTTCTTTTCTTTATAGCATTTTCGAATGTGAACACTCGATAAAAGAAGGCCAACCGGATCCCGACTTTTTGGCATTGAGCAAACCTCATCCTTATGGGTTGATGGTGTTTTTTGTAATCTACCTGTAGCTTCGGGATTCCCCCGCTCTGCCCGCAGAGAGGGGACAGAATTGAAACGATCCGCCAGGATTGGTTCATTTCAGGGGAGAGTGAAAAGGGGCCTTTGTGTTTTTTGTAAACATAGATTCGGGTGATGTGCCTGCCTGCGGTAGGCAAGGTTTCCAACCGCATCGGGGATGCCTTGAGATGTGGAACGACAACCCGACAACTTGTGAAAACAACGACAACCCAGACAACCGAAAAACCCTGATAATGAGTCCCCGGAATCATATCTAACTTTTATCGATTTGGACAACTTGCGACAACCAGGACAACAGAATAAACGGAAAGCCTTATTTTTACCCGAATAAATCAATTTCACCCCGTCAATCTTAATCCCGGATTATGAGCCGTACACATTTACTGCTGTTTTCATTGCTGTTTTTCATGTCATCCTGGGCATCCGGACAACTGCCCGGCGAACCAATTGGCATGTACTCCAAAGGCTTTCTGCTGAAAAAAGATGTCTACGTGAAATGCGATATCGAAATGACCCACGAGCAACTGCTGAAGGTATTTCTGAAAGACCCGCAGATGGACAAATACACCCGGCCACTGGCCATCAACTATATGTTTGGCAAGGTGCTAAGCTCAACAGCCAGCGTGCTGATTGCCCTGCCCCTCGTGGAATCGATAAGCGACAATGGCTCGCCCAACTGGAACCTGGCCTACATTGGTGGGGCCTGCCTGGCAGCATCAATCCCCTTCAAACTGGCTTTTAAAACGAAAGCCCGCCGGGCCGTAGCCTTTTACAACAGCGGCTACCGCGAAAAAGACGAACTCAGCCTGCAACTACAGCCGGGCGTAAACAGCCTTGGCCTTCGCCTAAGCTTTTAGCTGAAGCTGGCTGCGCCGTGCATCGCCAATTCGCTTTTTCGCCATCCCCCGCAGTTTTTTAACTTTGAATGCGCAATCATAACAACGAGAAGCATGACCACCTTTAAAAAGACCAACTGGCGCCCCGGCACCATGGTTTATCCGGTGCCGGCAGTTTTAGTAAGCTGCGGCGAAACAGCCGACGAATATAACCTGATCACCATTGCCTGGACCGGCACCATCTGCAGCGACCCGCCCATGTGCTATATCTCGGTGCGCCCCTCGCGCCATAGCTACGAGATCATTAAACGCACCGGCGAGTATGTCATCAACCTGACAACCGAAGAACTGGCGCGCGCCACCGACTGGTGTGGGGTGAAATCGGGCGCCAAAGTAAACAAATGGAAAGAAATGGGTCTCACCCCGGCACCGGCCTCGGTGGTGAAAGCACCCATCCTGGCCGAAGCGCCCATCTCAATCGAGTGTAAGGTGAAGGACATCGTGAACCTTGGCACGCACGATATGTTTATCTCCGAAGTTGTCAACGTAATTGCCGACGAGCGCTACCTGGATCCCGAAACCGGCGCCTTCAGCCTAAAACAATCCGACCCCATCTGCTACGTGCACGGGCACTATTTTAAAGTGGGCGAACAAATTGGCAAGTTTGGCTGGTCGGTCGAAAAGAAAAAGAAAAAAAAGAGGCCCCCTCTAACTCCCCAAAAAGGGAGAACAGGGAATAACAACAAGCAATAAACACAAGAGGGTAAAACGGATCCTTCGCTGTTTTGGCTTTTAATGATTAATCATGAAAACAAATACAATGGATACAAAAACAATAAATGTACTGAACCCGCTCCTGGAGCCTTTCAACACCTTACACGATACGGCTCCCTTTCCGAAGCTAAAAAACGAACACTATCTGCCAGCTTTTCAGGAAGCCATAAAACAGGCTAAAGCCGAAATACAGGCCGTAATCGACAATCCGGCACAGCCGACTTTCGGGAATACCGTTGAAGCAATGGAAGCAACAGGCCAACGGCTGAGCATCATCCGGGGCATTTTCTTCAACCTGAACTCGGCCGAAACCAACGACGAGATGCAGCAAATTGCGCAGGAAGTAGCGCCTATGTTGGCTGAATTCGGCAACGACATCAGCCTGAATGAAGAACTTTTTGCCCGCGTGAAAGCGGTCTACGAACAGAAGGATCAGCTGGAACTGACCACCGAGCAGCAAACTTTGCTGGACAACAGCTACCAAAGCTTTGTGCGCAACGGAGCCAACCTAAGTGCCGACGACAAGGAAAGCTATCGGCAAATAACAGCCGAACTGAGTAAACTCGGCTTGCAGTTTCAGCAAAATGTACTGGCCGAAACCAATGCTTTCGAGCTGCATCTGACCAGGGAAGACGAGCTGGCGGGCCTTCCCGACTTTGTGCGCGAAGCTGCCGCTTTAACCGCCCGCCAAAAGAACAAAGAAGGCTGGATCTTCACACTGCAACACCCCAGCTTCATCCCCTTTATGAAGTACAGCGACCGCCGCGACCTGCGCGAACAGCTTTTCCGGGCTTCATCGCGCAAAGGCAACCAGGATAACGAATACGACAACAAAGAGATCATCCGCAAAATTCTGGAGCTGAAACTGCAAAAGGCAAAACTGCTGGGCTATAAAACCCATGCCGACTTCAAGCTGGAACGCCGCATGGCTGAAACACCGGCCAAAGTGGCGAGCTTCCTCGATGAGCTGCACCAGGCCTCCAAGCCTTTTGCGCAGAACGATCTGGCAGAAGTGCAGCAATTTGCCAACGAAAACGGATTTGAAGGAACAATCGAACGCTGGGACTGGGCCTATTACTCGGAAAAGCTGAAAAATGCCCGCTACGGATTTAACGAGGAAGAGGTGAAACCTTACTTCCAACTGGAAAATGTGGCCCGCGGGATTTTCGGACTGGCCCAAAAACTTTACAAGCTGGAGTTTAAAGAAAACAAGCAGATTGACGTTTATCATCCGGATGTGAAAGCCTACGAGGTCTTCAACAACCAGGGCGAATTTATTGCCGTGCTGTACATGGATTTTTTCCCGCGCGAAAGCAAACGCTCCGGCGCCTGGATGACCGACTATCGCTCGCAATATGTAGAAAAAGGGGTGAACAAACGCCCGCACATCAGCATTGTGTGCAATTTCACCAAACCCACCGAAACCAAGCCATCATTGCTGACTTTTGACGAGGTAACCACCTTCCTGCACGAATTTGGACATGCCCTGCACGGTATGCTCAGCCAATGCCGTTATGCTTCCACTTCGGGAACAAACGTGTATTGGGATTTTGTGGAGCTGCCCTCTCAAATGCACGAAAACTGGGCCTACGAGAAAGAATGGCTCGATCAGTTTGCGGTACACTTTGAAACCGGCGAGAAACTGCCCGAAGAACTGATCCACAAGATTGTTGCGGCCAAGAATTTCCAGGCGGGTTACTTCCAGGAACGACAGCTTAGCTTCGGCATGCTCGACATGGCTTACCACACGCAGCAAGAAGCGCTCCGGGAGCCGGTAGCCCAATTCGAGGCCAAAGCCATGAAACCGACCGAACTGCTGAAACCCGTTGATGGGGCACTGATGAGCACTGCCTTTTCGCACATTTTTGCCGGAGGCTACGATGCCGGCTACTACAGCTATAAATGGGCCGAAGTGCTGGATGCCGATGCCTACTCGATATTCCAACAAAACGGAATCTTCGACCAGGATACCGCTGATTCGTTCCGCCAAAATATCCTCGAAAAAGGTGGCAGCGAACATCCGATGGTACTTTATAAACGCTTCCGAGGGCAGGAACCAACCGTTGATGCTTTGCTCGAACGCAGCGGCCTGAAGAAGTAAGTTCTAGTTATTGAGGGTTTCACTTCAAGTGAAGCCCTCAATAACAGTGAAACCCACACTTCGTTTTAGCGACAGGCATAAAAAAAGACAAGCGCCTCAGCGCCTGCCTTTCTAACTTTCTCTCTGTGTATGTATGAAAAAAACTCTGTCTTCTGTTTCCCTTCATGGCTTTGAGGAAAACTCTTCAACCTAAATAACAACTACTGTGCCAAAATTTCATCCAGATCTGTTCCAACCTTTGTATTCCAAACTATTTAGAAAAGGAAATTCCGCCCACTACACTTAAACAAGAAAAGCAAGTGCCTGAGCACTTGCTTCCTAACCTTTTCTCTCTCTCTGTATGTATGAAAAAACTCTGTTTCTGCTTTCCTTCATGGCTTTGAGGAAAACTTACGCAAAAATGTATATCAACTACTGTGCCAAAAAAGAAAAAAATTTCAAAAGTCCCCCTCTGTTAAGACTTATTAAGGAATAGCGCCGGCTTTTCCTTTCCCCCTTGAATACTTCAGGCTTCTTTCCTGCGTTTTCATAAAACTTATCGGGCTATAACAGCCCGGAAGCCGAACGATTGAACATGACGGATATGAAAACAACGACCACACGAACTTCTCTTTTCATCAAAATAGGATTGACAGCACTCATTTTTAGTCTGCCTCAGCCAACAGAAGCAGTTGGTTGGCCAAAACTCTTCAAGAAAAAAGCGCGACAAAAAACCGAGAAATCCGCTATGGCGATAGTTGACGGGCGGGTTACGGAAGAAGACTTTCAGGAACCGCTGGCCAAAGCAACCATTCAACTACGGGGAACGGGAATTTATACCGTCACCAATCGCTTTGGCTACTACCGGATGAAACTTCCCCCGGCCGATTTTATGGTTGAAGCCATTCACCCGGGCATTTACAGTGAGTTTTACAACATGTCGACCTACGAAGGGATATTTACCCCCATGGGAGCGGTTCGGCTGGAACCAACTGCCGTGGGCCGCAAAGAACAACGCGACATCGCCGCTCGTATTGCCATCGCGAAGCATCCGGCAGCCACACAAAACAGCTCAGCTTTCGACTTGCTCAAGCAAGCCGGCTCGGTTGAATTTAATCATCTGCTCAGCAACCAGCCGTCGGTTTACCTCCTGGAAAATGGGAGTGGCTACGGCAGTTCCGAAATCCGCGTGCGTGGGTTTTCGGCCAATCAGAACCAGATTGTTTTTAATGGCGTAAGCCTGAACAACCCGGAAACCGGGAGCATGAACAGCCCCTTGTACCCCGGGTTGAACGACTGGGCCAGCGATGTGCAGTTTACCACCGGTGTAGCCTCCGGAAAACAAAGCGAACTGGGGCAAACCGGCTTAATTAATGTGTTGCCCCTCATGCCTCAAAAGAAATTCGGGGTGAATGTACTGGGAGCAACCGGCCTGAATGGATATCTGAAAACAGCCGCGACGATACACTCGGGCTACAACAAACGGAACCTGGCCTTCGCCCTGAAGCTGGACCGCAGCAGTGGCGATGGCCTTGCCGACTACACCGGATTTACCTCCTACGGAATGCTGTTTAACCTGTACAAAGCGTTTAATCACAGACACAGCATTTTGCTGACCAACGCCACGAAAAGCTGGCAGTCCGATCAACGCAGCCGCCCCGACAGCATCTCGAAATTCGCCCAATACGGCATAGAACACAACAGCAATTGGGGATTTTTAAACAACAAAGAGCAGGGCTGGAACGGCAACTTCGGATTCACCAACCTGGCCATCCTCACGCATAACTGGCACAAACAGGTACATAGCCGGTTGGTCAGCCAGCTGTATCTGGAATTTACCAACAGCGTACAAACCCATCCCTCCGGCACAATGAATGGCCTCAGCCCCTACCAGCTACCGCCAAGCACTGCCGGGCTAGTCGATTTTGACACGATCAGCCAGTACAACGATGGACGCACCAACTCCGAAACCGAAGGAATAACCATCCTGGCAGCCGCCACCCGATCGTTACGCTGGGGCATGCAGTCGCAGTATCTTCACGAGTTCAACAAACAGACCAAAGGCTTCATTCAAATCGATTTTGAGAGCTACCGGGGCAGGCATTTCGGAACGGTTAACAACCTGCTGGGGGCAGCGGGTTTCACCAGCCAGGCCGACCTGAACGGAACAACCGGAAACGTCGAGAAGCTTTTGGCATCGGCATTTCTACCCAAAACCGGGAAAGCCGACAAAGCCGATCACAGCTACGAGGCACTGATCCGTAAAGTCGGTGCCAGCCTCAACCTGGAACACACCGGCAACAAAACCTTCAGCTACCTCGAAGCAGCCTTCTTTGTAAAAAGCCAACAACGCACGGACCACTTTAACTATCTCAGCAGTGATCCGCTGGCCAAAACCGATGCGGTGAACAAGATGGGCTGGCGCCTGGCAAGCGGGATTACATACCGGATCAACGAGTTCAATTCCTTCCGCCTGAATGCCGGAGCCTCCGCCAGCCCGGCGCGCTTCAATATTTTGTTTCCCTCAGCAAACAACCGGGAAAACCCGGAAGCCGAAAACAGGAATCTCTATTCGGGCGATTTGGCCTATGTGCTTAGCTCAGGCAGGTTTTACATAGCACTGCGGGGCTATGCCATGTATCAGCAAAACCAAAGCAACATCCAGCGATTGATGCTTAACACGGAAGAATCCTTTGCCCTGATCAACGGGCTGGAGCAGTTTCACCGGGGACTCGAGTTCAACAGCCAGATCACCTATTTGCGGCGCCACAACTTCTACCTGGCAATATCGTACGCTAAATGGACGTATCAAAAGTCGGCAACAGCATCGGTATACGACAATGCCAACCAACTGCTGAGCCGCTTACAGATGCCGATGAAAGGATACAATACCGACAACTGTCCACCGGTCAGTATGTATGTCAAAAATGAGTTTAACATCCTCAAGGGGCTGGAAGTCAACATCAACTACTACCGTGCGTTTAAAAGCTATGCCCCCCTGTTAGTACATGACTTTGACGAAACCGATAGTCCGGAGCAAATCAAGCTCCCCTCCTTCGACCGGCTTGGGGCGGGAATCAACTACTACCACGAATTTCGGAATAAACGTTCGATCAGTGTGTTTGGCGAAGTACACAACTTCTTAAACAACGAATACATCAATGCCATTTACACCAATATAAGCAGCCCGGAAGCTTACGCGCAAAACCTGGCGCATTATGGCAGTCCGATGAGTTGGAATGTGGGGCTAAGCTTCAACTTTTAAACAAACATCAGGCGGGCAATCTCGACTGAGATCTTGCTAATATCCTCGAAAAGAAAACGCTCGAAGGAAGCATGCGCATCATCATCGGCATTATCCGAAATAATGCGGATCACGGTGCAGGGAACCCGGTAATCAGCGGCAACCTGAGCAATGGCAGCTCCTTCCATTTCAGTACAGAAAAGCTCCGGATGCTTGTCCACAATTTTGTCCTTGCCCTTTCGCGAGGCAACAAACTGATCGCCGGTACCAATGGCTCCAATGTGAATGGTTGGCTGATATTTTGCATTAATTTCGGGATATTGACCACCATGCAGGTTGTAGGTAAACTGCTTGACGGCCTCGAGCGCCCGCTTTTGCGCTCCTTTACGTACCGGAAACTTAAACTTTTTGTAAAAGGGAGGATTGATGGTGCCCAAACCATCCAAACGCGTTAAATCAACATCGTGCTGAATGAGCTTGTCGGCAACAACAATGTCGCCAATCCGCAAGTTTTCCATCAAGGAACCAGCCAAGCCAATGAAAACCAACTGATCAACCTGAAACAAATTGATCAGAGTGGTTGCCGTTGAGGCCGCAGCAACTTTTCCCCAACCCGACAGCACCATCACCACCTCTTTACCGCCAATAGTCCCTTCGTAAAACTTACGAACACCATATTCGTGAACTTTGAGATTTTCAATGTCATGCTCGAGCAGCTGAATTTCTTCGCGCATAGCGCCTATTAAACCGGTTTTCATTGTTGAGGATTTGGTGAATTGAATGATCGAAGGTACCAATTAATTTCTATACGACTGTTTCTTCCAAAAAAATAGAATGATATATTTGTTATATGGGCCAAAAGAGTCACATCCTGCTTGTTTTCTTTTCCTTGCTTTCCGCGTTTACATTTGGACAGCTAAAAAACGTTGGAATTCCGGAAATCAGGAATTTCAAAAAACAGGATTACCAGGCAGGAACACAGGATTGGCAAATTGAAAAAAACAGTCGGAATTTTCTGTATTTTGCCAATAACGAGGGCTTGTTGGAATATGACGGATCTCACTGGATCCTTTACGGGCTTCCAAATCCATCGTTGATTCGAAGCCTGAAAATAGATGACAACGACCGGATCTATACTGGTCAGCAAAACGAGTTTGGGTATATGGAGCCAAATGCTGAAGGAGTGTTAAGCTACCATTCGTTAAGCGATCAGCTCTCCGACGAGCAAAAAAATTTTGATGAGATCTGGCGAATCCACATCACCAATTCCGGCGTTTTTTTTCAATCTTTCAGCCATCTGTTCCTATACCGGGACGGACGCCTTAGCGAAGTGCCTTTAAAAAACCGCATCCGCTTTTCGTTTTATGTGAACGGCCACTTATGGATTCAGGATGAACAGGATGGCTTGATGCAATACCGACAGCTTCAGCTGGTGAAGATGCCCGGAGCCGACAGCCTGATCGGGAAGGAAATCTGGACAATCCTGCCATTAAACAACACCAAAGTACTGATTGGTACTGCCAACAACGGTGTTTTTGAATACGACGGGGAAAAACTTATCCCCTGGAATAACGAAGCCAACAGCTTCCTGGCGGCCAATCAAATTTTCGCAGCCACCAAACTACACAACTCCTATTTCGCATTTGGGACGATACAGAACGGGCTTATGATTACCGACGAGAGCGGAAAAATCATGCAGCATATCAACAAAAAGAAAGGGCTGCAAAACAATACCATTCTGAGCATCGGCACCGACCAAAACCAGAACCTTTGGCTCGGACTCGATAACGGGATCGACTACGTGGAAGTAAATTCGCCACTAACCTACATTTACGATCCGGAAGGGTTTGGATCGGTTTACACCTCCTTGATTCACCATGGAAAACTTTACGTTGGCACCAACCACGGTCTGTTTGTGAAAGACTGGCCCGAAGTAAAAACGATCCGGTCAGATTCCTTCCGGCTGATTCCGGGAACCGTTGGTCAAACCTGGTATCTGGGAATCCATCAAAACGTTCTGCTTTGCGGCCACAATACCGGTACATTTATCATTGAAGGGGAAACCGCTACCAAAATATCGGATGTTGACGGAGCCTGGGTCTTTCTGGATTTGAAAGACAAGCCCAACCTTCTTCTTGGCGGAAATTATGCCGGACTGAGCCTGTTTGCCAAAAGCGACGATCATTCGTCCTGGCAATTCGTTAAGCAGATTCCCGGATTCAACGAATCATCCCGTTTGTTGGCACAGGATGACACCGGCAACATCTGGATGAGCCATGGTTATAAAGGCATATTCAAAATAAAGCTCAGTGATGATTGCCTGAAAGTACTCAGCTACCGCCTATATAATTCACAAAAGGGCCTTCCTGCCGATAACTTCATCAATCTGATGCAGGTTGCAAACGAGCTTATTTACACCAGTCCACAAGGCATTTACTGCTACAACAAAGATGAAGACACCTTTGCTCCATCGAGCTATTATAACCAACTATTCAACGACAGAATCAACGTCAATTACATTCTTGAAGATAGCTACAAAAATTTATGGTATTCATCGGCGGAGGGCCCCGGTGTTTTGCGACTTCAGGAAGACGGTTCATACGCCCGGGTAAGTTCTCCTTTCGAAAAACTCGCGGGCCGGATGATTTCCGGCTTTGAGAACATCTACGTCGCCGACCTCCAAAATACGTTTATTGCTCTGGAAGACGGATTAGCACACTACACACCTAATTACACGACAACCAACGACATCCTTCCGGATATATTTATCCGCGAGGTATATAACATTCCAACCGGTGACATCCGCTACCCTTATGCTGAAAAGAATCCGGACGAACCGGAATTGTCGGAATACGCCTATAAAGGCAATAATCTCCGCTTTACCTACAGCTGTCCCGATTACCGCAATGCCGGAAATATGGAGTTTAGCTATATGCTCGCGAATTACAATCCGGAATGGTCGCCCTGGGCTTCATCATCGAGCTGTGAGTTTATGAACCTGCACGAGGGCGAATATACCTTCAAAGTAAAAGCACGGATCAATGCCCTTACCGAAAGCAACATCGGCAGCTATACATTCCGAATTTTACCGCCTTGGTACCGGACCAATCTGGCCTACGCAACCTATCTGTTTGTCGGTATTATGCTGATTGCGTTAATCAGCTGGTTTATCTATTTTCGGATTCAGGTCTCCAAACGAAAAGAACGACTGGTTCAGCTGCAAAAATACCGGGCACAAATGCAGCAGTATCAACGCGAAGCTTTAATCTCGGACAAAGAGATCATTCGCCTGCGCAACGAACAGCTTCGGGGAAAAATGATCAATCTGGATAAAGAGCTCGCCAATCAGACCATGAGTGTAATCCAGAAAAACAAGTTTCTGGGCAAGCTCAAAGCCGAATTAAAAAACCTCCAGGTCAACTCCCCGGACAGTAGCTTCAAATCGAAGATCAGCTTAATCATCAACCGGATTGACAAAGAATTCGACAACCAAAAACAAAACGAGCTGTTTGAAACCTACTTTGACGAAGTACACGAAGACTTTTTCAAACGTCTTTCACAAGCTTACCCAACCCTTACTCCCCGCGAGATGAAACTATGTGCTTATATCAAGATGAATATCTCATCGAAGGAGATTGCCACCCTTTTAAACATATCTGTCCGCGGAGTGGAAATCTCCCGTTATCGTTTACGAAAAAAGCTGAACTTAGACCGAACCGAAAACCTGACAAGCTTCATTTCGCGCATTTAGCCCGATATGCTGTACAGCAGAACAGCTACTGACGTATACAAAACCAAAACCACACTATCAACAAACATTTCATTTAGTGCAACTTACATTTTTAATGATGTAGTTTTGTAGTACTGCACTCCGGAGTCACGTAGTATTAATGAAGAGGCTATTTTTTTGGCATTCACCTTTTTCCTTCGAAATTCGATCCAGTTTTTAACTTTTCGCAAGACCAAAAAAATGACCTATGAAAAAAATCTCATTTTTTCTATTTTGTATAATCTTTGGATTTCATGCCCTAGCGCAGGATCTGACCATTAAAGGTCTGATAACATCCAAAGACGACGGACAACCACTTCCGGGCGTATCGGTACTGATTAAAGGAACCCTTAAAGGGACAATCACCGATTTTGACGGGAACTATGTCATTCAGGCTCCCAAGGATGCCACCCTTCAGTTTTCCTACATCGGAATGAAATCTCAGGATGTTAATGTCGACGGGAGAACCACCCTCGATATTGTTATGGAAAACGACGCGATCGGCGTTGACGAAGTTGTGGTTATTGGTTACGGAACCCAAAAAAAGGAAGACCTTACCGGAGCCGTATCTATTGTGAACGCGGAAACCATCGAAAACCTCAAACCGGTAAAAGTAGAACAAGCTTTACAAGGAACCATGTCGGGGGTGAATGTAACGGCCCAATCCGGGGCTCCGGGTTCGGGGCTGGACATCCGTATTCGGGGAATCTCGACCAACGGCGATGCTTCACCTGTGGCCATCATCGACGGATACCAGGGCGATCTAAACACCCTGAATCCCAACGACATTGAAACCATTACAGTCCTGAAAGATGCCCAGGCGGCCATTTACGGTACAGTTGGGGCGAACGGAATCATCCTGATTACCACCAAGTCGGGGCGTAAAAACCAGGCAACAAAGGTAACGGTAAACAGCTCGGTGGGAATCCAGGAAACAAGCCGCAAACTTCCGGTGCTAAACGCAACTGAATATGCGGTCCTGCTAAACGAAGCTTATGCGGCCAGTGGCGATGACCTGCCTTTCCCAAGCATTTCGGGACTCGGCAAAGGTACAAACTGGCAAAATGAGCTGTTTGAGACCGCGCCGGTTTACAATAACGACATCAACATCTCGGGCGGAACCGACAAGATTGTTTACTCGCTAAGTGCTTCGAATTTAAAGCAGGAAGGAATTATCGGTGGTCCCAAAACCGGTTACGAACGCAATACCGGACGCATGACCCTGGGTGCCGACCTGTCGAGCTGGATCAAATTTAAATCTTCCATCACCTTTACCAATGTAAACCGAAAAACGATCAACGAATTTGGCTTGGGGTCGGTTCTTTTCAATGCCTTGAATATGCCCTCGACCATGCCGGTTTACGATGACGCGGGCGATTACTTTCTGGCACCTTCAAGCCTGGGGAACGAGGTGATTAACCCGCTGGCTCAAATAGAAAATACTTACAACGACTACGATCTGTCCAAGTGGAACGGAAATTTCAGCCTCGACTTCAACATCCTGTCCAACCTGACCGCCACAACACGGATCGGTTTCAACACAACCAACGACAAGTCGAAAGATTTCTCCAAAGAAATCAGCTACGGCGGGAAAGTATTCGATGTATCGCGCAGCACCGTTTTTCAGGATCGTAACAACTACAACGACTACACCTTCGATGCGTTCGTCACTTACGACAAGACCTATAGCGACTTGCATCATCTGACAGCAACCGTGGGAACAACCGTTTATAAAACCTGGGGCGACCATCTGGAAGGACGTGGCTACGACATTCCCAATAACTCGTGGGAGTTTGCCGACATTGGTCTGGCAACCGGAACCACCGATGCCAAAGTAACCAACTCGTGGACATACGATCAGCGCAGGTTGTCGTACTTCGCCCGTATTCAATACGACTACGAAGGAAAATACCTGCTGTCGGCGATGCTGAGACGAGACGCCTCAACCAAGTTTGGCCCCAACAACACGGTCGCCTATTTTCCATCGGTTACGATCGGATGGAACCTGGCCAAAGAAGACTTCCTGAAAGAGGCCGAAAACATCGATCTTCTGAAACTAAGGTTAAGCTATGGTATTCTGGGCTCCGACAAAATTGACGATTACCAATACATTTCCCGACTAAATGGTGAAGCCACTTATGTCTTCGACGGCTCGCTGGTAAACGGTACAGCCGTTGGTGCCAGTCCAAATGCGTCCATTAAGTGGGAGGAATCCGAACAGTTTGACCTCGGCGTTGACCTAAAGCTATTCAACAATAAAGTAGACCTGAATGCAGACTATTTCAGCAAGAAAACGAACAACTTGTTAATTGGCAACATCCCCGTATCCGGAATATTGGGTGTTGGTGCACCTGGTGCTGCCGGACCTACCGTAAACGCAGGAACGGTGAAAAACAGCGGTTTTGAGTTTGCTGTGGGCTACCGCGGAAAAATAACCAAAGACCTGACCTTTAGCGTGAACTACAACCTCACAACACTAAAAAACGAGGTGCTCGAGGTTAACAACGGAACCGGATTTGTAGAAGGGGGCTCGTTCGGTGTTGGACAACCGGCACCTGCCCGCATGGAAGTCGGGAAACCGATTGGCTATTTCTATGGTTACAAAACCGATGGACTGTTTCAAAACCAAGCCGAAGCAGATGCTCACCCATCGCAAGTTGCCTTAGGTGCTGAAGCTTCTCCCGGAGACATTCGTTTTGTCAACATGAATGGCGACGACCTTATCGACACCGACGATCGCACCGACATCGGCAGCCCGATCCCGGACGCCACCATGGGGCTAAACATCTCGCTGAACTTTAAAGGTCTTGACTTTGTAGCCTACGCTTTTGCATCTATCGGCAACGATATTGTTCGCAACTACGAACGTGTCATCCCCGATGTGAACAAAATGAGCTACAAACTCAACCGCTGGACGGGTGAAGGAACCAGCAACACGGTTCCGCGGCTAACAACGGCAGCGACTTCAAATACCGTTTTCTCCGATTTTTATGTCGAGGACGGCTCCTTCCTGCGCCTGCAAAACATCCAGCTGGGATACAAGCTACCCAAATCGGTTACCGAAAAGCTGTTCATCCAATCGTTACGGGTATACACCAGCATCAGCAATCTGTTTACAATCACCGAATACCAGGGCTTCGATCCGGCAGCCTCAAGTGGCGAACCTATCGGTGCCGGATTTGACAACGGATTTTACCCGGCTGCCCGGACCTACACGTTCGGCTTAAACCTTAACTTCTAAAACTCAGAAAACAATGAATAATAAGATCTTCCATAAAATCATGTTCACCCTTAGCCTGGTCTTCGCGGCATCTGTTTTTTCGTGCACCGACGACTTTGTAAAGATTGAACCGGAATACTCGATTGACTCGGAGAACTATTTCAACTCGGAAGCCGACTATTACTATGCACTGGTTGCCGCTTACGACATGCTGCAATCGACTTATGCCAACGCAATTGTAGGCGAATTTGCCTCCGACAATACCTTATGCGGTGGCGAAAATGCCACCGACGTCATCGGGTGGCAACAGATCGACGATATGATTCACACCCCCTCAAACAGCAACCTGCGCGATATCTGGAACTGGATGTTCGCGGGTGTACAACGCACGAACTATTTCATGGAATTTAAAGACAAAACCGACTTTGAAAACAAGGAGCAGATGACAGGTGAAATACGCTTCCTGCGCGCTTACTATTATTTCGAACTTGTCAAATGGTTCGGTCCTGTTCCGTTAAAAGTTGACGAACGCTTCAAACTGGGAGATGAAACAACGATTCCTCGTTCCCCAGTTTCTGAGGTCTACGGACAAATTGAAGCGGATCTGTTATATGCTGAATCAGTACTGCCTCCCACTCCAACCGAGCCAGGACGCGCGACACGCGGTGCTGCACAAGCCTTGCTGGGTAAGGCATACCTGTTTCAGAAAAAATTTGACGAGGCAGCTCTTGTTCTGGACGACCTGATCGATGACCAGAACTATTCACTGGTTTCCGACTACGCTTCAATTTTTGAAGATGCCGGAGAGAACGGTGCTGAATCGGTATTCGAAGTTCAATATACCGATGTGGAAGGTGCCAGCTTTGACTGCCTGCAATGCAGCGAAGGAAATGTTGCCGTAGGTTTCAGCGGTGTGCGCAGCTACTCGGGCCCTCTGTATTCTTCGGGCTTTAGTTTTAATGTGCCAACGCAGGAGGCTGTCGATCAGTTCGAGCCCGGAGATCCCAGGAAAGACGTGACCATTCTGGACATCGAGGCCTGGGCCGACGAAACAGGAGCCGAATATTCAACCGGCTATGAGCACACCGGCTATTTCAACCGGAAATACATTCCACGCAAAAGAAGCGCCGACGCACAAGGCGACCTAAACCTGACCAACCCGAACAATTACCGGGCAATCCGGTACGCTGACGTCTTACTCATGGCTGCCGAAGCCAATAACCTGAAAGATGTTCCGGACGATGACAAAGCACAAAAATATCTGAACGAGGTTCGCAAACGCGCCTTTGGCGACGAAAACCACAAAATCACCTCCACCGGATCGGCATTAACCAATGCAATCTACCACGAACGACGAGTTGAATTAATGGGTGAAGGGCATCGTTTCTTCGACCTTGTGAGAACCGAAAAAGCAGCCGATGCCATTGACGGTTTTGTAACTGGTAAGCATGAAATATTTCCCGTTCCGCTGGAAGAAATCAACTTCTCGAATGGCAACTGGACTCAAAACCCAAACTACTAAACCCGTAAAAACTTGAGCAATGAAAAACTATAAAAATAGATTGGCGTTATTCTTTATCACGCTGCTCGCGTTCTCCTGCGTGACAGATGAAGATAAACTATACTCGCTCGATTACATTCAGGCGCCATCCAATGTCGATGCGGTCTTCAACATCACACAGGATAACTCTGGGCTGGTTACCATAACTCCAAATGCTGAAGGAGCCACAAGCTATACAATTGACTTTGGCGATGGCGTTTCAGAAGATCTGGCAGTTGCCGAATCCGCCTCGCACATTTATGCAGAAGGAGTTTATCAAGTCGAAGTCACAGCTCATGGCATAACCGGTCTCACCACCGAGGCAACAAAACAACTGAACGTTGCTTTTAAAGCACCGGAAAACCTATCGGTTGTTGTGGAAAATGACCAGCTGATATCCAAAAAAGTGAATATTACAGCTACTGCCGATTATGCCACTGTTTTTGAGATCTACTTTGGAGAAACCGAAGATGAGGAACCAACCTTAGCTTTACCGGGAGAAATGGCTTCGCACACCTATGCGGAAGCTGGCGACTACCAGGTGTTTATGAAAGCCAAAAGTGCTGCTATAGCGACCCTCGATACCACTTTCACGGTCACTGCGATCGAAATCGTCAGTCCTGTTTTGGCGGCACCGACTCCTCCGGCACGAAATGCTGCTGATGTCATTTCTATATTCAGCGATGCCTACACAAACATCACCGTAAATGAATGGAACCCGGGATGGGGACAAACTACCACCCTTACGACCGTTGAGGTTGCCGGAAATCCAACTCTTCTTTACGGAGCACTCAACTACACGGGAATCGTAACGGACTATAATAACCCGACTGACGTAACTGCAATGACCCATGTTCATTTTGACTACTGGACACCCGATGCCACTGAATTGTCCCTCAAACTGGTAAACACATCACTCGATCCTGTTCAGGAAGACCTTGAAATGGTACCGTCAATTACACAAGGAAGCTGGGTAAGCGTGGATATGGCATTGTCTGAATTTGCCCTCGACCTGTCAGGTGTTACCCAGCTGCTATTCGGATCTTCCGGAGCCACGGTTTATATCGATAACCTTTACTTCTATAGCGCTACAGCCTCGGCTCCAACAGAGGCTGCTCCAGTCCCAACAGCAGATGCCGCTAATGTGATTTCAATTTTCAGTGATGCTTATACCAACATCACGGTAAACGAATGGAATCCGGGTTGGGGACAAACCACGACCTTAACGACACCGCAAATTAACGGGGACAATACGCTGCTTTATGAAGCACTCAACTACACCGGGATTGTAACCGACTACGGAAACCCAACGGATGTTTCGGAAATGACACATATTCATTTTGACTATTGGACAAATGACGCAACTGCTTTGTCACTAAAACTAGTCAACACAACCTACGACCCGGTTCAGGAGCACATTGAAGCCCTATCTTCCATTAGCTATGGAAGCTGGATAAGTGTTGACATTCCGCTGGAGAACTACTCAATCGATCTTTCCGGCGTAACTCAGTTGCTGTTCGAATCATCAAACTCCAAAGTTTACATTGACAATATCTATTTCTATAAACAGGGAACAGCAAATGCACCAACCACTGCGGCACCTGCACCAACAGCAAACAGCGGAGATGTGATTTCAATTTTTAGTGATGCTTATACAAATATCACAGTAAACGAATGGAACCCGGGTTGGGGACAAACAACGACATTAACGACCCTGCAAATTAACGGGGACAATACACTTCATTACGAAGCACTCAACTACACCGGAATTGTCACCGACTACGGAAACCCAACGGATCTCTCTGCAAAGACCTATGTCCATTTTGATTATTGGACAAATGATGCAACTGCATTGTCGTTAAAACTGGTCAACACAACCTACGACCCGGTTCAGGAGCACATCGAAGGCCTTTCGTCCATTAGCTATGGAAATTGGATCAGTGTTGATATTCCGCTGGTTAACTATACAATCGATCTATCCGGGGTTACTCAGTTGCTGTTTGAGTCGTCTAGTGCTAACGTTTATATCGACAATATTTATTTCTACTAATAAAGGAAACAGGTTATGAAAAAATACAATATCTATCTGTCTATTTTGATCTTTGGCATGCCGTTATTGCTGGGAGCCTGCCAAACGGATAACTACGAATTAGGCAAACTCATCACACCAACGAACGTTGACTTTACGTACGAAATTGTTGGAGCTGATGCCGAAAACCCCTATGGCGACGGAACCGGGCTGGTAAGCTTTACCGCTACGGCTGACCATGAAATTACCTACACTTACAGCTTTGGAGACGGAACAGACCGCAAAGTTGCCCCCGACGGCAAAATTTCACATCAATTTTCTAAAACAGGCGTAAATACCTACCTTGTTACCGTGGATGCTGTTGGAGCTGGCGGCCTTGCTTCCTCCAAAACAATGCCGGTTGAGGTGCTGAGTACATTTACCGACGACGAAGCCCTTGAATTGCTGACTGGTGGAAGTTCTAAAAAATGGTACTGGGCAGCAGACCAACCCGGCAACATCGGACTGGGGCCCAATGATCGGAAATACAGTGGGAATGAACATACCTGGTCCTATTGGTTCACCTCAACAGCCTGGCACCCTGACAAACTGTGTATGTACGATGCCGAATTTGTATTTACAAAAACTGCGGACGGCTTAACCTTTGAGCAGACCGCCGGAACGGCCTATATACCCGCAGATTATGCCAACACAATCGGCGTAGAAGGGAATACCTGCCATGGCGAAGACGTCGTTCCATCGCTCTATGGTGTAAAGAATGTCTCATTCAGTCCCTCATCCTCCATTGCTACTGTTGACGGCGGATACCGGGGTACGACCATGACCTTCTCGGATGGTGGCTTTATGTGCTGGTATGTTGGTACAAGCGTGCATGAGATCATTCAGTTAACAGACGACATTCTGAAGGTACGAATAGAAGGAACAGGTGCCAATGCCTGGTACTGCACGTTTACAACCACCAATCCGAACGAAGGCAATGTTGAATACAACGACTTGGTATGGTCTGATGAATTCGAAACCGACGGAGCCCCCAACAGTGCAAACTGGACATACGACCTCGGGGCCGGTGGCTGGGGCAACAATGAAGCGCAAAGCTATACCAACAACCCGGAGAATGTGAGCATTTCGGATGGGATACTGAAAATTACAGCCAAAGCGGATGGTGCCGGGGGATACACCTCTGCCCGAATCAAAACCGAAGGACTGTACGAGTTCACTTACGGGCGGGTTGAAGTGCGGGCCAAATTACCTGCTGGTGGCGGCACCTGGCCGGCAATATGGATGCTGGGAGCCAATTTCTCAACTGCCGGCTGGCCCGACTGCGGCGAGATCGACATTATGGAAGCCATCGGCAACGACCCGGGCTATGTGCAATCGGCCTTACACACGCCTTCAAGCTCCGGAGATACCGATTACAAGGGAAGCACCGTTGTTGCCGACGCCTCCGAAGCCTTCCATATTTACTCGGTCAACTGGTCGCCTAATGAGATCTCTTTTCTGATTGACGGCGAAATCTACTACACCTATGTTCCGCAAACTAAAGATGCTGCCCACTGGCCCTTCGATGCCGACCAGTTTCTGATTCTTAATGTAGCCATGGGAGGTACGCTGGGGGGCACCATTGACCCCTCGTTCACGCAAGCCACCATGGAGATCGACTATGTGCGGGTTTATCAAAATACCGATTAACCGATTTCTGTATTCCAGGCAATCCCGGAGGAGCCTGTGTGCTCCTCCGGAACCTTCGCAACGCTCCCGCTGCAGAGGTTGGCCGCATATCAGCCGGGCGAACATACACGCCGGCCAATTCCGCAATACCAACATTTAAGATCCTATTTTTTAGTTGAAATCGTGCAAACACGACAAGGCTGAAAAAAGGATAAAAAACTCATCGCTAAAATATGATACACAAGAAACAAATACACCATCAGCTTCACCAACCAGTCTATTGGCTTTGTACACTTTTACTGGCACTTTCATCAGCCTGCTCTTCACCAAAAGAACAAGCAGAAAAGAGCATCGAGCAGCAGATAGACGATCTGATTGCCCAAATGACACTGGAAGAAAAAGTGGGCCAGATGAATCAATACAACGGCTTTTACGACATGACCGGGCCCGCCCCTTCCGAGGGAAATGCCAAAAACAAGTACGAGCATATCAAACACGGCCTTGTTGGATCGATGCTCAATGTAAAAGGGGCCGAAAACGTGCGCAAAATGCAACAGTTAGCCGTTGACAGCTCCCGGCTGGGAATTCCCATGATCTTTGGCTTCGATGTGATTCACGGTCATAAAACAATCTTCCCCATCCCTTTGGCCGAGTCCGCCAGCTGGGACCTGGAAGCGATTGAAAAGTCAGCCCGAGTTGCCGCAGTTGAAGCTTCAGCCGAAGGCCTCAACTGGACCTTTGCACCCATGGTCGACATTTCGCGCGATCCCCGATGGGGACGGGTAATGGAAGGGGCAGGCGAAGATCCCTACCTGGGAAGTAAAATTGGCGTTGCCCGCATTAAAGGATTTCAGGGCGACGATTTAAGTGCCAACAATACTATTGCGGCCTGTGCCAAACACTGGGCCGGCTACGGATTTGCCGAAGGCGGACGCGATTACAATACGGTCGATGTCAGCACCAGCACGCTGTACAACGTCATCTTCCCCCCCTTCAAAGCAGCCATTGAGGAAGCTGATGTGAAGACGATTATGAACTCATTCAATATCATCAACGGAATTCCGGCGACGGCCAATGAGTTTTTGCTGCGCGATGTGCTGAAAGGCAACTGGGAATTCAGCGGCTTTGTCGTGAGCGACTGGAGCAGCGGCGCCGAGATGATCGCCCACGGATACGCCAAAGACCTGGAAGATGTGGCCATAAAAGCCACCAACGCCGGTTCCGACATGGATATGGAAAGCTATGCCAATGTCGCGAATTTGGTTGATGCTGTGAAAAACGGCAAAGTACGCGAAAAAGTTATTGACGATGCCGTACGGCGCATTCTCCGCGTAAAATTTGAACTCGGTCTGTTCGACGATCCATACCGATACTGTGATGAGAACAGAGAAAAAGAGCTACTCTTCCACCCCGATCATATTGCCGCTGCGCTGGATATGGCCCGAAAATCGATTGTTCTGCTAAAAAACCAAAACAGCCTGTTGCCACTAAAGAAAACACAGAAGAAAATAGCCGTCATCGGCGCCTTGGCAAACGACAAAAACAGCCCGCTGGGCAACTGGCGCATGGCCGGCGACGACAATACGGCCGTTTCCGTGCTCGAAGGACTGACCAGCTACTGCCCGGACGCAAGCTATGCCGAAGGTGCCAGGCTTGTTACCGGTCCCGAAGCATTTGCCACCGAACTTGAAATCAACACCACCGACCGAAGTGGTTTTGCCGAAGCGCTGAAACTGGCCAAACAATCGGAAGTCGTGATCATGGTCTTGGGAGAACACGGACTGCATAGCGGCGAAGCCAGATCCCGTGCTGACCTTGGCCTGCCCGGATTACAGCAAGAGCTGCTGGAAGCGGTATACCAAGTTAATCCCAACATCGTTCTGGTACTGATGAATGGTCGCCCGCTAACTGTTTGCTGGGCCGAGGAGCATGTTCCAGCCATCGTGGAAGCCTGGCAACCGGGAATACAAGCAGGCAACGCCATTGTACAAGTGCTTTTTGGCGACTATAACCCTTCCGGCAAATTACCGATGACCTTTCCACGTAGTGTAGCACACATCCCTGTTTATTACAACGCTTTCAGCACTGGCCGACCGGGACCGAAGACCGAGGTCTTTTGGCCTCACTACATGGATCAAACCCACCAACCCTTGTTTCCTTTTGGCTATGGACTAAGCTACTCAACCTTTGAGTACTCTGGCTTATCTGTGCAGCAAACAGGTCCGCAGCAATTTGAGGTGAGTGTTCAGGTTAGCAACACCAGTTCAACAAATGGAGAAGAAGTCATTCAGCTTTATATCAGAGACCGTGTAGCCAGCATCGTTCGGCCCGTAAAGGAACTGAAAGGGTTCGAAAAACGGATGATCAAAGCCGGAGAAACTGTTACAATCAAATTTAAGCTAACGGCCAAAGAACTCGGTTTTTACAATGGCAAGGGACAGTTTTTGGTTGAAGCAGGAGACTTTGATCTTTGGGTCGGTCCAAACTCAGCAGAAGGCTTGCACACTGAATTTTCCATCCACTAAACCGGCAGGCAGTAAACCGGGTTAGTACGGGCTAACCCGGTTTATACTGCGAATATTCAAAAATTGACATAAACACGCTTCTGCGATCCTTCGCTGCCAACCACCTTCCGCTCGATCAGAAACAGATCTGTTTATCCATCGTTTTGGGGCTTGATTCTCCAATTTTCTGCTTGGTTTATTAGCTTTGCAGCTCAATTTCCGAAATACAATGGTCATGACAAAAGCAATTAAAAATATCATCTTCGATTTGGGGGGTGTTCTTTTAAAAATTGATGCACAGCGAACAATCCGCGCATTCGGGGAGTTGGGGCTACCCGAGCTGATTAAACCCGGTGGCTGGGGATACAATCATCCCGTTTTTCTGGATATGGAAGCCGGTAAGCTTAGCGAGCATGAATTTCGGGACGGTATTCGCCGGCTACTGCCCCGGGCTGCCAGCGACCAGGATATTGACCAAGCCTGGTGTGCCATGATTCTGGACTATTTTCCGGAACGAATTGAGCTGGTCCGCAAATTAGCCCTAACGCACCGGGTGTATCTGTTTTCAAACACCAACGCCATCCATGTTCGGCACTTTCATCAACTATTCCAAAAAACATTTGCCCATTCCCTCTCCGATTTGTTTGTAAAGGATTACTATTCGAATGAGATGGGCATTCGCAAACCAGCCGTCGAATCCTTCGAATATGTCCTGAATGATGCCGGCTTGAAAGGCGAAGAAACCCTCTTTGTGGACGACTCGAACGAGAATGTGGAAAGCGCAAAAAAAACGGGGATGAGCACCATTTGGCTCACACCCGATTCTGATTTATTGTCTTTCTTTTAAACGCTTAATTTTGTTCTTCCGGATCGGTCCAGTCGCCGTTTTCACGGATCAGGTTTTCCAGCTCATAAACCGCATTCTCATAAGGAATATGCCGTTTTTTCAGCGATTGCCCCTTGTACAGGTTCACCTTACCGCTGCCCGCACCAACAAAACCGTAATCCACATCACCCATTTCGCCGGGGCCGTTTACCACACAACCCATCACCCCAATTTTCAAATGATTCAGATGTTTAAAGTGTGCCTTCACGTTGCGCGTTGTTTCGTGCAAATCGAATTGCGTACGGCCACATCCGGGGCAGCTTACAAACTCGGTTTTCGACACCCGCATGCGGCTGGCCTGCAGAATTGAAAAACTCAGATCTTTCAGATCCGTGAAAGTAATATTGTCGCCTTCGTTGGTAAGGCAAATACCATCGCCGTAGCCATCGATAAACAGGCCGCCCAGGTCGATAGAGGCCTTAATTTGAAGATCCTCCAGGCTACTCTCCTTGTAGGAGCGCATCAGGATTACCGGAACCTTCCAAATATGCGATTCCAACGCCATGAAGAAGGCGCGTAACTCGGCAAACGGGTTTTTATTAAAGCTTTCCAAAATCAACACGGTCTTGCGTGTTTGCTTCAGCTTCATGATAATTTCGGGGTTTTCCGCCATAAAACGGTCAAACTCCATTTTGTTGGTCCGGATGAATTTCATCTGTCCCCAGTGGCTACCCCCAAACAGGTACTCTTCCAGGTCCAGGATCGGATACACGTTTCCTTCCAGATCCAGAATCTGATCGCGATTCAGAAAATAATCCGGAATTTGCTTGCCCCGCAAGGGCAAAATCTCCGACAAATTGCGATCGCGCAGATCAGCAATCACCACAGGCACCTGCTTGCCTCCCATATTCATCACCGGGCGGGTCGAGCGATGCTCATACTCGAACGGATTCACCTGCGCAAACAAAGGCGCTGTAATCTTCTGATGATTTTGGTACGATTTAATGTGGTTGACCATTTTCCGGGCCACCGGTATTTCGCGTTCCGGCGCTTCGGTCAACGATACGCGGATGGTGTCGCCAATACCGTCAACCAGCAGGGCACCGATACCGACAGCCGATTTTATACGACCGTCTTCGCCTTCGCCAGCCTCGGTAACTCCCAGGTGCAACGGATATTCCATATCCTCCAGACGCATACGCTTATTCAGCAAACGAACGGTATACACCATCATCCGGGTATTGCTCGATTTGATGGAGATGACCACATTGTTGAAATTAACTTTCTTACAAATGCGCAAATACTCCATCACCGATTCGCTGATTCCCGCCGGAGTGTCACCGTAACGGCTCATGATCCGATCCGACAGCGATCCCTGGTTGGCGCCAATCCGCAAAGCCGTGTTGGTATCGCGCAAAACCTCAAGAAAAGGAACAAACTGTTCTTCAATTCGTTGCAATTCCTCCTTATATTCCTCATCGGTATAGATATGCCGCTCAAAACGGGCTCGTTTGTCGTAAAAATTTCCGGGATTAATTCGAACTTTCGAGATGTACTTGGCCGCAATTTCGGCCAGCTTCGGGTTGAAATGCACATCCGCAATCAGCGAGTTTTCGTAGCCCCGGGCAACCAACTCACTTTTAATATTTTTCAGGTTTTCCGCATCGCTCATTCCCTTTACAGTAACACGAACATAATCGGCTCCGGCCTTAATGATGCGAATAATCTGGTCTACCGTTGCATCTGTATCCTTGGAATCTGTATCAGTCATTGATTGAATACGGACCGGATAATCTCCCCCCACTGGTATCTTACCAACGTGAACCACAGAGGTTTGCTGGCGTTGATACTTCGTTAAATCCTTGATGTAATTAAAATTCCGATCTTCCATGTTCAGTCACGCATTTTTGAGAGCCACAAAGTTAAATTAAAGTTAATAAATACAAAATCGAAAAGCCTAAATTATTAGAAATTAGCAGGTCTTCGCGCCCCTGCGAATCGACCTTTCCCGCTTGCCCACGAACAAGCCGCAGCTGCCGCGAAAGGCCCGATTGATATGCAGCTCCCTAATTTTCGAACACAAAAGAAACGCAAAATAAAGGATCGCAGATTACCTGAAAATTAAATTTGAAACATCTATTCGTAAGCTGATCTGCCCGATTTCCTTATTTTTGGAGACAAACAGCAGGCGATGACAATTCAGATTGAAAACATTTCGAAGTACTACGGAAAACAAAAAGCAGTTGACAGCCTTCATATTGAGCTCAATAGCGGGGAATTAATCGGTTTCCTGGGTCCCAACGGTGCCGGCAAGTCCACTTTAATGAAAATTATCACCGGCTTCCTGGCGCCCGACGAAGGTCGTGTGCTCATAAACGGTCAGGAAGTAGCACCGGCCAACAAACACATCCGCCGGCAAATTGGCTACCTCCCCGAGCACAACCCGCTGTACACTGATTTATATATCAAGGAATATTTACAACTCACCGCCGGCATGTATGGCCTGCCCAACAAAAAGCAGCAGGCCGATCGCGTAATTGAGATGACCGGCCTCGGAGCTGAGCAGCATAAAAAAATCGGGGCCCTGTCCAAAGGATACCGACAGCGTGTTGGCTTGGCTCAAGCCTTAATTCACGATCCCTCGGTTCTTATTTTAGACGAGCCCACCACCGGACTCGATCCCAACCAGCTGGACGAAATCCGCAGCTTAATAAAAACCATCAGCCGCGAAAAGACAGTTCTGTTTTCGACCCACATCATGCAGGAGGTGGAAGCAATCTGCAACCGGGTGATCATCATCAACAAAGGGAAATTGATTGCCGACAAGCCGGTTAACGACCTCAAGAGTGGCAAGCTATTCTCAACCCAACAGGTATTGATTGAATTTGCAGAACCGGTAGCTGTCGAAAAACTAAGCTCAACGTTGGCTCCCAACACGATCGAACAACTCGCTGCCAACAGTTTTCTGATTCACGCCGCCGGCACCGGAGATGTGCGCCCTGCACTCTTTCGTTTTGCCGTTGAAAACAACCTCACCATGCTCACCATGCACGAGCAACAAACCAGCCTCGAAAGCATCTTCCGGAAGCTTACCGGCAACTAACACCACCGAGGGCTAAAAGCGCCGTTCCCACAAAGGGCTAACATGCCCTGCATATTTGCGTACAAACTTCATGAGTGTCAACCGACATCAGCTGACACAAGCAAAATATGCAAAATCATATACTTTATAAACAGTTCGACGAGCTCGATCTTCCACCGTAAAACCAGATCGATCAGCTTTGCAGCACCCCCGCTTCGGATACTCCTTCTGTTTTGCGGAAGGTTTTGTAGCCGTAGCTCAATGGGATTGCTTCTGTTTTGATAACCCGATACACAAACCCACCTAATCCCGAAATCAAAATGAAAAAGTACTACAAATCCTTACCAATTCTTCTCACCTTTGTAAGTCTTTGCCTGCTGGGTTTCGCTCAATTGCAGCCTATGCCGATGAGCGGTAAGAGCCCCCAAGCACTCGAAATGTGGCAACAAGCCAGCGCAAGCCTGGACAATGCCGACATTGCTCGGGCCACCGAGCTAATGAAAAAAGCCATTGCAACTGATCCCGACTTTTTTATGCCAAACTACCAGTTAGCAATGATTTACAAGTATACCAACCAACCCGACGAATTTGCAACATACCTGAAGAAAGCCATCGACTCGAAAGCTGAACTTACCGAGGGCGAGCAGCTCCTGAAAGATGCCTTATTGCGCATGCAGGAAAACCCCGAAGCTCCCGTTTACGACATTGCCGATCAACTGATCGCCCGCTTTCCAAAGGCCAAAATCCCCTACTATTTTAAACTAATCCATTGCATGATGGACGATAAATACGAAGAAGCGGCCAGCCTTTGTGATCAAATTCTGACATTTACGGACACACCCGGCTCGGCCTGGAACATGAAAGGCTATGCCTGTCTGGGCCTGAATGACTACGATGCTGCCCGCGATGCTTTTGACAAATACATTGAGCTGGTGCCCGATCACCCGAATCCGTACGACTCGAAAGGTGATTATTACATGCACAGAAACCAGTATGCCAACGCCTACCACAGCTACATGAAAGCCTACCAGATGGATAACAACTGGAGCTATAAAAAAGCCATGAAAGCCCAAAAACGTGCCGATTGGGCAAAAGGACCGGCTGAGCTGGCAACCCCCGACTTAAAAGGCGCCTGGTTACTGGTTAAAATAAAACGGGTAACAGCTGGTGACGTTGAATTTGAAATCCCGGGCAACGTTACCGGAAGCCAGGTAAAAATCTGGTCGGATGAGTACTTCTCGGCAACCGGAAAATTTGAGATCAACGGCAAAGAGCTGGACAACTACTCCTGCGGCAGCTACGAATTTGAAGGAAACCACTACCAAGAAACAATCATCTACCATGTTTCGCCCGAGATCGTTGGCTCACAGGTCAATATGATTATGGAGTTAAAGGGAGACACCCTCACCCAAACCTGGCCAACAACTGAAAAGGAAGACATCGACTGGGATAATTACGACCAGGAGATCTACGTCAAGCTGGACTAAAACAGCCACTGAATATCATCTGTTACAAATCCAACCACCTTGTTGCGGTTGGATTTTTTTTGTATCGTTTTTACAACGGCCTGTTTTTTTTCACGCTTTGTACATCTGTGAGTGATTTAGCCAAACACGCTAAATTGCGGCATTACAAATGACTGAAATCTGAAAATCTGACGATCTATTGTGCTTGGTACTTTTTCTTGCTAAACTTCTTTTTGAAATGATGCCACAAGAAGAAGCCGCCCACCACCACAAATGGCAAGCTGAGTGTTGCTACGAATCGCAAACTGATCCATAGCGAATGATTCAATTGATATTGATACAGAAAGATGACCGGACTGAAAGCCAGACCAACAACCACAAACAGAACACCTCCCACCAATTCGCGTTTCCAGGCTAAAACCAACAAAGCCACCCAAACATAAGTGGGCGTAAGATGCACCATAAAGGCCAACCACTGCTGCCACAGGCTTAGGGCCGGATCGAATGCATCCAGCGCAAATAAGCTGACAAACAAAATAGCAGCAATACCTGCAACACGAGGCAGCCAATACAATATTTGAAGCGATTTGCTCTTCACGACTATATTTACGTTTGCCTGCCGCTTTAGTTAAAAAAAGGATGAAAGCGCAAACCCACGGCATCGCACTCCGGCAGTCGCAATGGTTTTCCAACGAGCTTACACTCAAATACAAACTTACATTCATATCCATCCGCAATTTTGCAAATCAAAAAAAGGTATTACATTTGCAGCCGTAATTGTGGACAAATTTGAGATTGATTGCAACCACAGAAAAAAATGCTAAAGCAATCGCTTTAACCTTTTGGCTTTCCTTTCAATCCACTCATCCACAACAAATAATTAAACATTTAATCATTGACCCGCTTACAAAGCAGGCCGATTTTAACCGTATTTAAACAAGATGAGCTATCTATTTACAAGCGAATCGGTATCGGAAGGACACCCGGACAAAGTTTCCGACCAAATTTCTGATGCCCTGCTGGATGAATTTCTGGCATTTGACCCGAACTCTAAAGTAGCCATTGAAACGTTGGTAACAACCGGTCAGGTTGTTTTGGCCGGCGAAGTAAAATCGAAAACCTATGTGGATGTGCAGGAAACTGCACGTAAAGTGATTAACCAAATCGGCTACACCAAGGCCGCTTACCGTTTCGACGGGGACTCGTGTGGCGTACTAACTGCTATTCACGAGCAGAGCGACGACATTAACCGGGGTGTTGACCGGGAAGACAGAATGGAGCAAGGTGCCGGCGACCAGGGAATGATGTTTGGCTATGCCTGCAAAGACACCGAAGACTATATGCCCTTGCCGCTCGAATTGTCGCACCGCATTTTGAAAGAGCTGGCCGTCATTCGCCGCGAAGAAAAAGAGATGACTTACCTTCGTCCCGACTCCAAGTCGCAGGTAACCATCGAGTACAACGACGATAATACTCCCAAGCGTGTTGAAGCAATCGTTGTTTCAACTCAGCACGACGAGTTTGACGACGATGAGCCCATGCTGGCAAAAATTAAAGAAGATGTCATCAACATTCTGATGCCCCGTGTTATCGCCCAATTACCCGAACGTGTTCAGGCTTTGTTTGGCGATGCTATTAAATACCACGTGAACCCAACCGGTAAATTCGTTATTGGCGGACCTCACGGCGACACCGGCTTAACCGGTCGTAAAATCATTGTTGATACTTATGGTGGTAAAGGTGCTCACGGTGGTGGTGCCTTCTCGGGTAAAGACCCCTCGAAGGTAGACCGCTCGGCCGCTTACGCATCGCGCCATATTGCCAAAAACCTGGTCGCTGCCGGCGTTGCCGACGAAGTACTGGTGCAGCTGGCTTATGCCATTGGCGTTGCCAAACCGGTAGGCGTTTATGTGAACACCTACGGAACAGCAAAGGTGAAAATGGACGACGGCGCTATTGCCCGCGAGGTTGAAAACCTGTTCGACCTGCGCCCGGCAGCCATTGAAGAACGCCTGAAATTGCGGAACCCCATCTACCGCGAAACAGCAGCCTACGGGCACATGGGACGTACACCCAAAACGGTAACCAAAGTTTTCGAATCGCCTTACTGGGGGAAAATTGAAAAAGAAGTGGAGTTGTTCACCTGGGAAAAACTCGACTACGTCATCGAAATCAAGAAAGTATTCGGCCTTTAATCCGCTTACCATAAACAAACATAGCAAGCCCGACCCATTTTGGTCGGGCTTTTTTTTGAAAATCTACCACGCAAACCCACCAAGGCGCAATGTCAATAACTGGTTTTAATTAGATGTGGGATGACAACCCGACAACTGTTGAAAACAACGACAACAGCATCATCGGAAAAATCCGAAACTTTCATCCCTGTTGGTGATTCCCCGGAATCATGAGTGTTTTTTTTGAGAGTCACTTTGGGTGATGTGGTTTCCAACCGCATCGGGGATGCCTTGAATTACGATTGAGCTTGAATCAGGAGCCACTACTCACTTTGTAGCAAACCTGTTAGTGAGCGTTTCCCAACCTTTGGTGTTTTTCACTCCTACTTTTGCGCAATTCGGATCTTTTGTCCTACCAGACGGGTTTTCATTTTTCAGTACTGGCTTTAGCCATTCAACTTGGGTCGTATAAAAGATGATAAGAAGATTCTCCCGTCCCGTACGGGACGGAATTTCCCCCTGTCGTCGTTCAGCTACCCAAATGTCATCCCTCCGGGATTGCAGGAAGCTTTTCGTTTGATTCCGGCCTTCATAAAAATAGGCCAACCGCCTCCCAACATTTTGGCATTGTTCAAAAGGACTTCTTACTAGTTAACGCTTTTTTAAATAACAACCCGATAACTTGAGACAACCACGACAACAGAAAAATTCGACAACAAGGAAAACCAGGAATGAGCCTCTTGTTTTCAATCCGTCCCCGCGCCACCATTCACTCCGACTAAAGACTGCCCCTTTCTTCGGTCTGCTCACAGCATAGGCAAACAATTATTGAAAGCCTTTTTCGTGCTCATGACATGGGCAGCCAATTGCTGAACAGCAAAGGCCCGGAAACCGGAACTACCCGCAGCTTAGCACAATTCAAAAAAAACACCAGGCAACAACCACCGGCTGTAACATTTTTGCAACACCCTACAACCCCCTGTTTTTCTGCACGTAGACAGACTAAAAAAACGCCAAAATGGTCCATTATTCACACAATTAATCGTTTTGTAATCTTTCATTAATCCACCTGTAACTAAATAGATCTTGATTTGCTTTCGAATTCTGGCAAAGGAATTTAATTACGAATCTTAAGTATATATGAACCGCAAAGTAATCTTAACACTTGCTATGCTAGGCGTAGCTTTAATTGGCATGTCACAGACACCCGAAGAGTTTAAACCGAGTGGGAAACCGTTCGTTACCATTTTCAGTAACGTTCATTCTACAATCGCCGACGGCGAAACCGCAACAGCTTTCGAGCTGTCACGCCTGTATCTTGGATACGAATACGCCTTCAGCCCCAACTTCTCGGCTAAAGCAAACCTCGACATCGGTGACCCAGGTGTTGGCAAATTACAGATGACCGCCTACGTGAAAAACGCTTACGTTGCCTACAAGAACAACGGCTTGACGGTAAACTTCGGTTTAATCGGTACCACCGCCTTTAAAACACAAGAAAAAGCCTGGGGTAACCGTTACGTCGAAAAGTCGTTTCAAGATAAATTCGGGTACAACTCAAGTGCCGATTTAGGAGTAAGTGCCGCTTACAAATTCTGCGACGCCTTCAGCGCCGACATCATCCTGGTAAACGGCGAAGGTTACAAAAAACTTCAAGCCGACAGTGCAATGCGCATGGGTTTCGGAGCAACAATCAACCCGGTCAAAAAATTAACAGCCCGTGCTTATTACGACTTCATCAGCAAAGATGTAACCCAATCAACACTGGCCTTCTTCGCCGGTTACAAAGCCGACAATTTCAGCATCGGTGCCGAATACAACAAACAGTATAACAATGGCTATGTTGACGGACAAGACCTGGATGGTTACTCAGCTTATGCTGCCTTCAAAGCATCGAAAAAAGTAAAACTTTTCGCTCGCTACGACAAGTCAAACAACGACTATAAATCGTCGAACAATGGCGAACTCTACATTGCAGGTCTTGAGTACGCTCCTGTAAAAGGAATTAAAATTGCTCCCAACTTCAGTGGCTGGAAACCTGCCGACGACAGTAAGCCATTCGCATCAACTCTATTCGTGAATTGCGAAATTAAATTCTAATAAAATTAAACATGAAAAAGTTATTGACCTTGGTTTTAGCAGTTGCTCTTTTGAGTAGTTGTTCAAACTCATCGAAGAAATCAACTGAAAGCAAAAGTGTAGACCTGACAGCTGCCGGAGCAACCTTCCCGCTGCCCTTCTACAACATGGTTTTCAAAAAATATGGTGAAGAAAACGGATCAACCGTTACTTACGGTGGCATTGGTTCGGGCGGTGGTATCCGCTCGCTGAGCGACCAGGTTGTTGACTTCGGTGCTACCGATGGTTACCTGAGCGATGACAAACTGAAGGATATGCCGGGCGAAGTTTTGCACATCCCCACTTGTATCGGGGCTGTTGTTATTGCATACAACATCCCGGGTGTTGAGTCGCTGAAATTAACCAACGAGTTGCTGGAAAAAATATTCATGGGCGACATCACCAAATGGAATGACGCTGCCATTAAGGCCAATAACGAAGGCGCCAATCTGCCCGATATGGACATTACCGTTGTTCACCGTTCGGACGGTAGCGGAACCACCCAAATTTTCTCCGACTTCATGACCAAGATCAGCGAGAAATGGGCAAACCAGATTGGTGTTGGCAAATCGTTGAACTGGCCGGTAGGCATGGGTGCCAAAGGGAACCCGGGAGTTGCCGGAACCATCAGCCAAACCGAAGGCTCCATCGGTTACATCGGTTCCGAATTTGCCTTTGCACAGAAAATCGCTATGGCCGAAGTGCAAAATGCTGCCGGCAACTATGTGCTGCCAACCATCGAAACCATCAGTGCTGCTGCTCAAGGCGAAATTCCGGCCGACACACGCATCATGTTGACCAACTCAGCCGATCCGGCAGCCTACCCCATCAGCGGTTTCACCTGGTTGATTTTCTACAAAGACCAGGCTTACAACAACCGCAGCGAGGCGCAGGCTAAACAAACCGTTGACTTGCTGAAATGGATGGTGAGCGAGAAAGCACAGAGCGAAGCTCCCAAAGTACACTATGCTCCGCTGCCAGCTGCTGCTGTCGAAAAAGCAAAAGCTATTTTGAGCACCGTAACCTACAACGGCAAGGCGCTGCAATAACATTAAGCTCTTTCGGACGAAGTGAGCAAGGAGGAAAACCGGGAAGTTAGCCCTTCCCGGTTTTCTGCTCAGAACATGCAATTTGAAATTTGATACACGCTTTATGAATAGTGATAAAATAACAAAACTCGTTTTATCCCTTGGCTCATTTATCCTCATTATAGTGGCTGCAGGAATGGTTTACTCACTGGTAGTGGGCTCAATTCCGGCATTCAAAACCTTTGGCTTCCAGTTTATCTTTTCCAACAACTGGGATCCCACATCCGGGAAGGAAAACTACGGTGCCCTGCCCTTCATCGCCGGAACGCTGATTTCATCCATTCTGGCACTGCTGATTAGTCTACCCCTCTCCTTCTCCACCTCGCTGTTTTTGGGCGAATACTTTAAAGGAACCCGCGTTGCCCGCATCTTAAGCACGCTGGTTGACCTGTTAGCCGGTATTCCGTCGATTGTTTATGGTCTTTGGGGCTTCTATGTGTTGCGCCCCCTGATGATCGAACTGGGAATCGGCAGCCAGGGATTTGGCGTATTCACAGCCAGCGTCATTCTGGCCATCATGATTATTCCTTACGCCACATCGCTGAGCAACGAAATTATTAGCATGGTTCCCAACGATCTGAAAGAAGCCGCCTACTCGCTGGGAGCTACCCGCCTGGAAGTCATCCAAACGGTAACCATCCCCAATGCACACTCGGGAATTATTGCCGGCTACATTTTATCGTTTGGCCGCGCATTGGGCGAAACCATGGCGGTGACCATGCTCATTGGAAACTCAAACAAGGTTCCCGACAGCCTCTTCGGCACCGGAAACTCCATGGCCAGTGTCATCGCCAACCAGTTTGGCGAAGCCGACGGGCTTAAGCTAAGCGCACTAATCGCCATCGGGCTGCTGCTGTTTGTCATCACAGCACTGGTCAACGCACTCGGAAAACTGATCATTAAAAAGATGCAATAAAAGTCAGGAACGTGAACACTACAGAAAACATACGACTTCAGGATACTTCAAAAGGCCGTCAGCTCAAAGATAAACTCATTCTTGGACTGGTCATTTTACTCTCGCTAATCACCATTTCGCCAATTGTCCTAATTATTGGCAAGCTGGTCGCGAAAGGCTACCGGCAAATCAGCCTCGAGTTCCTGATTAAAAATACACCCGATACCTATACCGCCATGACGGCTTTGGCCAATGGCGAACGCATTCCGGGCGGTATTGCCAACGGTATTGTCGGCACCCTGATTATGGTTGTCCTGGCCTCGGCTATCGCCATCCCTGTGGGCATCATCGTTGGCATTTTCCTGTACGAAAATCCCGGTAAGCGACTGGCCAACTTCACCCGCAGCCTGTCCGACGTTTTGCAGGGAGTGCCGTCAATCGTCCTGGGTTTGATTAGCTACCTTTGGGTGGTCAAGCATGTTACCAACGGTTACTCAGCTCTGGCCGGTGCTGTTTCGCTGGCCATCATGATGCTTCCCATGATTGTACGCTCAACGGAGGAAACCCTAAAGATGATTCCGAACACATTAAAAGAAGCGGCCTTAGCCTTAGGAACGCCCTACCATAAAGTCATCCTTCGGGTATTGATCCCTACCGGATTCAGCGGCATGTTCACCGGCATCCTGCTGGGCATATCCCGCGTTTTGGGTGAAACCGCTCCGCTGATGTTAACGGCCCTGGGCTCTTCCATGATCAACCTGGACATTAGCAAACCCACCAGTGCAGTGCCACTGCTCATCTGGGAATTTTATAATGATCCGAACATGATTGACCTGATCTGGAGCTCCTCACTCATGTTGATGGCCATCGTTTTGATCCTGAATTTGATTTCAAAACAAATTGCGAAGAAGACAAAATAAACAGAACTTTAGAGACATGATACAAGATACAATTGCTGAAATAAAAAATCCCGCGCTGAGCATTCAGGACCTTTGCGTTTACTACGACCAAAACAAAGCCGTAAAAAACGTTTCGGTCGATATTAAAAAGAATACAGTGACAGCCATCATGGGCCCCTCGGGCTGCGGAAAAAGTACCTTGCTGCGTGCACTAAACCGGATGCACGAGCTGTACGACAACATCCGCACCGAAGGCAAAGTATTGATTCACGATCAGAACATTTACGACGTTCCGGCCATTAAACTGCGCCGCCAGATGGGCATGGTCTTCCAACGCCCCAACCCCTTTCCAACCATGAGCATCTACGAAAATGTGATTGCCGGTTATAAGCTGAATGGCATCCGCCTGAAAAAGGGCGAAAAAGACGAGGTTGTTGAGCGTTCACTGCGCGATGTGGCCCTCTGGGACGAGGTGAAGGATACCCTGCATAAAAAAGGAACTTTCCTCTCGGGTGGACAGCAACAGCGCCTGTGCATTGCCCGTGCCCTGGCTTTCGGTCCGGAAATCATCCTGATGGACGAGCCCACCTCGGCACTCGACCCCATTGCAACCTCGAAAGTTGAAGACCTGCTGGTGAAACTGAAGGAAAACTACACCATCATTTTGGTTACCCACAACATGACCCAGGCGGCCCGTATTTCGGATTATTCGCTATTTATGTATCTTGGTGAGTTGGTGGAGTACGGCAAAACAAAAAACATGTTTACCAACCCCATCGATCCGAGAACAGAGCAGTACCTAACCGGAAAATTCGGATAATTAACACGACACACTTCACTTAAAAAGTAAAAGATATGACCATCAAAAAAGATGAGGCTATTCAATCGATATTAGATGACTTTGAAAAATTGGCCAATACGGTTCTCGAACAACTCGACTTTATGGAACACTTTATCACATCGGGTGAGTTAACTGTTTCGGACGAGGTGCTTGGCTTTATTGCTAAAAACGAGGAAACCATTGACAAAATGGAAGTCAAGCTAAGCGACAAAATCGTGAACACCATCGTTTTGCAAAAACCAGTCGCTTCGGAGCTCCGCAAGCTGATGTCCTGCTACCGCATCCTGATTAACCTGGAACGTATTGGCGACCGGGTCATCAATGTTTCAGCCTTCATGAAGAAGATTAAAACAAAGGAGCTGTACGAAGCTTTTCACGAAGTATTTTCCAATACGGCAATTCTGAGTGTGAAGATGGTTCGCAAAGCCTTGCTGGCCTTTTCGAACGACGATCTGGACCTGGCCATCTGGACCATTAAGAACGACGATATCATGGACGAAATCAACAGTAAGTTGATGAAGAAACTGGTCAAAAAAGCAACCACCGAAGAAGCCAACAAAAGCTTACTGGTGAGCACCATCACCATGAAGGAAATGATGAGTAACCTGGAACGCATCGGCGACTATGCAACCAATATTGCCGAAGCAGCCATCTACTCCATTGAAGGAAAAGATGTAAGACACCACAAATTAGAAGACTAACATGGACGTTACACCCAAAATATTAATTGTTGACGACGAACAGGATTTACGCGAAATCCTTCAGTTTAACCTGTCGAGCGAAGGCTTTGAAGTGGATACAGCAGCCTCGGCCGAAGAAGCCCTGACCAAAGAACTGCAAAGCTACCATCTGATTTTGCTCGATGTGATGATGGGTGGCATGTCGGGCTATAAAATGGCCGATATGGTGCGGAAAGAACAT
The DNA here is from genome assembly GCF_003046625.1 of Mangrovibacterium marinum. GTDB lineage: Bacteria > Bacteroidota > Bacteroidia > Bacteroidales > Prolixibacteraceae > Mangrovibacterium > Mangrovibacterium marinum. The sequence continues at coordinate 108,946 of NZ_QAAD01000006.1, read as the reverse complement.
CACCTGGATACCCCAATCATCTTCCTCACCGCCAAAACATCGGAAAATGACCTGCTGACCGGATTTAATGTGGGCGGCGACGACTATATCGTAAAACCCTTCTCCATCAAGGAGGTCATTGTTCGCATTAAGGCCGTACTGAAACGCGGCAGCGCAAGCGGACAGGCCACAACAAGCCTGCAACACGAGGATATGCTTGTTGATGTTGACCGCAAGACGGTAAGCATTAAGGAGGAAGCCATAAACCTGACCCGCAAAGAGTTTGAAATACTGGCACTGCTGCTCCGTAACAAAGGCAAATTTATCAGCCGCCAGGATATACTGGACCGTATCTGGAGCAACGATGTTATTGTTACCGAACGAAATGTAGATGTGAATATCGCCCGGCTGCGGAAAAAAATAGGCAACTACGGAAGCCTGATTGTCGGACGTTCGGGCTATGGCTACTGCTTCGAAATGTAATTTGCGAATACTAACACTTAAAAGTAAACGACGTGCTTAAACAACGAACATACCAACAACGAATCTTTATTTACTTTTTCAGTGCCTTTACAGTGTTCACACTGTCCATTCTGGCCTTTCAATACAGCCGCGAAAAAGCCTATCGCACCAATCAGCTGGAGAATACCCTGGACAATGTGGCCCAGATGACCAACTTGTTCATTCAGCACAAGCAGCTCGACAAAAACAAAGATTACCGACAGTTGGATTCGATCGTTTACCTAATTCCCGATCCGGAAATCCGCGTAACGGTAATCGACCCCAAAGGGCGGGTGCTTTTCGACAGTTTCGTGGACGACTATTCGGACATGGAAAACCACTTTAAGCGCCCCGAGGTGCAAAAAGCCTTGTACAACGAACGCGGTGCCAACATCCGCAACTCGGCTACCACCGGCCTCGACTTCTATTACTACGCCCGCAATTACGATGAATATTTCATTCGATGTGCCGCCGTGTACAACATCAAGATTCAACACTTTCTGAAGACTTCCCGGGTTTTCATCTTCTTTATGATTGCCCTGTTTCTGTTGATGTGGATCCTGCTGTATATTGTCACCAAACGCCTGGGAGAGTTCATCACCAAGCTGCGCGACTTTGCCATGCGTGCCGGAAAAGAAGAGGACATCGACCCCAACTACAAGTTTCCCGACTCGGAGTTTGGCGACATACAACTGCAAATTGTGCGTATTTACAATCGCTTAAAAAGGGCGAAGGATGATTTAAGTGCCGAAAAAGAACGCCTGTTCAACCATTTGTATGCGCTGAACGAAGGGATTGCCTTTTTCACCACCGACAAAGAGAAAATACTGGCCAACAGCCACTTCATTCAATACATCAATTTAATATCGGAGCATTCCACCATTTCGGCCGAGTCGCTGTTCGATGTTCCCGAACTAAAACCCCTGATTGAAAAAATCGAGGAGCATCTGCAACCGGGCAACACCATCAACCCCAAAAATCCGCCACAGGTGCAGATTACCGTGGCCAAGAATGAAATGTTTTTCCGCGTGCAGGGCATTGTGTTTGCCGACCGCAGCTTCGAAATCCTGATTGAAGATGTTACCCGTCCCGAGAAGCGCCGTTTGCTGAAACAACAACTGACCTCCAACATTGCGCACGAGCTGAAAACTCCTTTGGCATCGATTAAGGGCTATTTGGAAACGCTGCTTTCCAACAAAAACGTGCCCCAGGAGAAAATGCACTATTTCATTGAGCGGGCTCACCTGCAAAGCGAACGCCTGAATGAATTGCTGAACGACATTTCACTGCTCAATAATATTGAGGATGCCGGCGACCTGTTCGAGTTTAAGCAGGTGAAACTGCGTCCGCTCATCAACGATGTGGTCGAGAACCTGGAATCGCGAATTGCGGCCCAAGAAATTAAACTGGAGATTGACATTGCCGAGCAGATTTCGGTTTACGGAAACGACAGCCTGCTGTCATCCATCTTCCAGAATTTTATCGAAAACAGCATCAATTATGCCGGCCCTAAGGTAACACTGCGCATAAAGCAATATCTGGAAGATGAAAAGTACTATTACTTCAGCTACTCCGACACCGGCAAGGGAATCCCCGAAGAGCACCTGAGCCGCATTTTCGAGCGTTTCTACCGGGTTGACGAAGGACGCACCCGCGATACCGGAGGAACCGGCCTGGGACTTGCCATCGTGAAAAATGCAGTCAGCCTGCACAAAGGAGAGATATCGGTTCGCAACCGCCCCGAAGGAGGATTGGAATTCCTGTTCTCACTAGCGAAATAATAATTCACACCAAATAACACAACGCTCAAAATCCCGATGGACTCGTTCATCGGGATTTTCTGTTTCACCATTTTGCAACACCTTCTTAATAGAATTGGATTTCAATCATTTACAAAAACCAATGTAATTCAAGAGTAAATAATTTGTAATCATCATGCAACATAAAGGCTCGTATTTAGCAACAGATTTCAGAGGCAAACAATGGCACATACAACCACCATTCGGAGAGTGTCGCTGAATTGAGCAAGATTAAGAAAACATTACAGCAACAAGCTGATAATTAAAAGCTAAAAAGTACAAGTTATTTAATACCAAATTTTATTCTAGCAAAATGAAAAAGTTGAATTTATTATTTGTGATGTCCCTTTTCTTAGGTGTTACATTATTTACGTCATGTAGCGAAAGCGATGATCCTACCTTCGACGCTCCGGCCGTAGTGGTTCCTGCCAGCAGCTCGGTTATTGCCGGCGAAACAACCGCTATGGAATTTAACTATACCTCTGAAGCCGGTTTTGCTTCAGCATCGGTTGTTGCCACAAACGGTACCGCAACCATTACAACAAACGGCAGCTCTTCGGCGACATCGGGAACTATCGTTGTCAGCTTTGTGGGTACTGCCGAAGGTGCAGCCTCTGTCGTGCTTACAGTGGTTGATGCCCAGGGAAACAGCGACGAAGTAACCGCTGTGTTGACCGTTGAAGCGGTTCAAACTGAATTTGAAATTACCGGAAATATTACCGAAGACACAACCTGGTCAACGGGTAATGTATACGTATTGAAAACACGTGTAGCAGTAACCAGCGGAGCTACCTTAACCATCGAACCGGGTGTCGTAATTAAAGGTGCTGCCGGTACGGGCTCTAACGCTACTGCCCTGATCATTGCACGCGGTTCTATGATCGATGCTGAAGGTACCGCTGAAGCTCCGATTATCTTCACATCAGTTGCCGACAACATCATGCCCGGAGAAATTGCCAGCCCGAATCTGGATCCTGACCTGAACGGTTTATGGGGTGGTTTGATCGTACTTGGTAGCGCCAAAGTATCGGTAAGCACAGGTACTGAAGCACAAATTGAAGGGATCCCTGCAACAGACACTAACGGCCTGTATGGTGGCGACAACGACGACGACAACTCAGGTATCATCAAATATGTTTCGATCCGTCACGGTGGCGCGAACATCGGCGAAGGAAACGAAATCAACGGTTTGACGCTTGGCGGTGTAGGTTCTGCGACAACTATCGAAAACATCGAAATCGTTTCGAACCAGGACGATGGTATCGAGTTTTTCGGTGGTAAACCAACGGTTAAAAACGTAGTCTGCTGGAACGTAGGTGACGATGCATTGGACACGGACCAATCATTCTCGGGTGTTATCAACAACGCACTGGTTATCAACCCCGGCGATGAATGTTTCGAGCTGGACGGACCGGAAGGAACCTACCAAGGCGCTGGCCACACAATCACCAATGTTACTTGTAAAGCTGAAGACGCTCAAGGGTTGATCGACTTCGATGCAACAACCGACGTGAATATGAGCAACATCTACTTCTACGACTTAGCTGCCGGTCAAGATGTTGAAGAGTATACCAAATATGCTGCAAACACATTAGGATTTGCAAGCTCAAACTTCCAAGTTACATTGCCAACCGGAGTGAGTGTTGCCGATGCCTTCGCGGGAGCTGAAGCTATTGTTACTGAAGTTGCTGAAGGTGCAAACACCGTAGGTGCTGACTTAACCGTATTTGCCAACTGGACCTGGGCTTCTGCTGCAAGCGCATTCTAACTCAAGGAGAAAAATCATCCGAATTACTTTATATCCAATAAAACTCACAGGCCTCCGCGGCTTGTGAGTTTTCACTTTTCACTTATTTATCGAAGAACAAATACAATCATGCGAGTATTAAAATTGTCTGTTACTACCGTCTTTCTTTTTCTAACAACCCTTCTTTTCGGACAAAACGGCTACTTTCGGGGAACGGTTTATGATGGTAAAACAGGTGAGTTCCTTCCGGGTGTAACCATCTTTGCTGAAGGAACAACAAAAGGAACAATTACCGACCTGGACGGTAAATTCAACCTGCCCCTCCCTGCGGGAACCTATCAAATCAGGGTATCATTTATTTCTTACCAAACACGAAGTATCAACGATGTTATTATTAATGAAGGAGATGCAACGGTTCTGGATAATATTCAACTGAACGAGGCTACCGTTCAAATTGGCGAAGCTGTTGTTACAGCAAAAGCCATCCGCAACACCGAAGCAGCCATGCTTAGCATGAAGAAGAAATCGGCCAACCTGCTGGATGGTATTTCAGCTTCAGCACTTCAAAAAATCGGAGACTCGGACGCAGCAGCCTCCATGAAACGCGTTACCGGAGTCTCTGTTGAAGGCGGTAAATACGTCTTTGTCCGGGGTCTTGGCGACCGTTACACCAAGACGCTTCTCAACGGCTTGGACATCCCCGGACTGGATCCCGACCGAAACACCATCCAAATGGACATTTTCCCAACCAGCATCGTTGAAAACCTGGTTGTGAACAAAACCTTCAGTGCCGACTTGCCGGCCGACTTCACCGGCGGTGTGATCGATATTAACATTAAAGATTTCCCGGTACGCAAAACCGGTAATCTTTCCGTGAGTGCCGGTTATAACCCGGGCTCTCACCTCAATAATAATTTTGTGAGTGCAGCGGGTGGTAAAACCGACTGGCTTGGAATTGACGATGGCACACGCGATATTCCCGCAACCACCAACATTCCATTCCTTACCGATGCTATCAGCAGCGAGAGTTCAGCAACACGCTACAAAGAAATTCTCTCTTCGTTCAATCCTACAATGGCGGCAACACGCGAACGCAGCCTCATGGATTTCGGCCTTAGTGCTTCCTTAGGCAATCAAATAAAAGTTGGCAAGTATGATTTGGGATACCTCGTTTCAGCTTCGTACAAAAACAATACAGACTATTACGAAGGAGCTGAATACGGCCGCTACGGCTTATCAGCCGATGTCAACCTGAACGAAATGGAAACCCGCGAATTGACACAGGGAGATTATGGCGTAAACAACGTGCTTTGGAGTGCACTTGGCGGTCTGTCATTAAAATCGCAAAAGGCCAAATACCGCTTGAACTTCCTGCACCTGCAAAATGGGGAATCAAAAGCGGCAATTTTCGACTACTATAAAAACAACTACGGAACAACGATTTCCGGTATTCAACACAACATCGAATACAGCCAACGCGCGTTGACCAACATTTTCCTGTCGGGTAAATACAATTACCACGATAAGGGCTGGGAGATCGAGTGGAAGCTTTCGCCAACCTTATCAAAGATCGACGAACCGGATATCCGTTTTACCCGCTATTTGGTTGAAGACGGGAACTATATCATCGGAACCGAATCCGGCTTTCCGGAGCGTATCTGGCGGGAGCTGGAAGAAAAAAGCTATGCAGGCGTTTTGCACTTTACCAAAAGCCTCAAAATTAATAACGAAGATGCCAAGTGGAAATTCGGTGGAGCCTACACCTACAAAGACCGCTCGTTCGCCATCCGCGACTTTAACATCAACATCCGGGGCGATGTACCTTTAACCGGTGATCCGAATGAGCTGTTTGCCCCTGAAAACCTCTGGCCTTACAACGGAAAAGTAAGTGCCGGAACCACTTACGAAGCACCGTTTGTCCCGGTAAACTACAATAGTTACGACGCCAATGTGAGCAATATCGGCGGATATACTTCGCTCGAGTTCAACCCGCTTGAGAAGCTAAAAGCAATTGTAGGTGTGCGCGCCGAACAATACCTGCAACATTATACCGGAAAGACACAGCAGGATGCCATTGAGTTTAATGATGAGAAAGTTCTGGACAACCTGGACTTCTTCCCTACCGCAAACCTGATTTTCAGCTTAAACGAAGCGCAAAACCTACGTTTCTCGTATGCCAAAACGATTGCGCGCCCTTCATTTAAGGAGTTGTCCTTCGCTCAAATCTTCGACCCGATTAGCGGTAGAAACTTCTTTGGAGGTATGTTTCGCGATTACAACGAAACCAAAGGAATTGTTTACTGGGATGGTAATCTGACAAAAACGGACATCCAAAATATCGACTTACGCTGGGAACTGTTTAAACCCAGCGGACAAACCGTTTCAATAGGCGCCTTCTACAAAAGCTTTAAAAAGCCCATCGAGCTTGTTCAGTACTCTATTCAACCCGGATCGTTCCAGCCTCGAAATGTTGGCGACGGACAAGTTATAGGAGCTGAAGTTGAATTACGGCAAAACTTAAAGCCGATTAGCGAGAAACTGAAGAACATGAGTTTCCAGGTTAATTTCACCTACACGCACTCGCAAATAAAACTGAGCGATACCGAGTACGAATCGCGCCTGGAATATGCCCGGACAGGACAAAGCATTTCGCGCTACCGCGACATGGCCGGACAAGCGCCTTATATCGTCAACGCCGGAATCTCGTTTGATGGCAGTGACGAAGGTTTTGGCAAAGGCCTAAACGCCGGATTATACTATAACGTCCAAGGCGAAAGTCTGATGATTGTGGGAATTACCGACCGCCCGGATGTGTACAACGTTCCCTTCCACAGCTTAAACCTGAACGCTTCGAAAGCATTTGGTGAAGATCAAAAATGGAAGCTTGGTTTGAAGATCGACAACCTGTTAAACTCGAACAAAGAGGCGATCTACAAAAACTTCGGCGCCAAAGAGCAATTTTACTCCAAACTAAGCCCGGGAACAACATTCCAGCTGAAAGTAAGCTATGCATTCTTCTAACACTTTAGTATAAAGGCTTTTTTAGTAACAGAAGTTACTCGCATGTAGCCCAAGCCCCGGTAATCTCCTCGCAGATTCCGGGGTTTCTTGTATTCCTAAGCCTCCGCCGAGCAATCTCACGTTTAATCTATTTTTAATTCAGCTGTAACGGGCCGGTAATGTGCGGCAACTACATTTGAACTACCTAAAGTTAAAGAAGATGAAGAATTTAGTTTTAAGCCTAATGATGGTTTTTGCAGTTAGTTTTGCAATGGCCTCGGAAAAAAACGACAAGCAAACTGCTGAAGTAAATGTGAACGCAACGATCATGCTCAGCGGTTCAGTAATCGACCAAAACACCAACGAAGCATTAGTCGGTGTAAAAGTGAAGCTGGAAGGCACCACACAGGTAGCCTACACCGATTTTGACGGTAACTATACATTCGAAAACGTGAAACCGGGAACCTACAACGTTTCTGCAAGCTATGTTTCATACCAAAACAAAAGCCTGCAAAACATTACGGTTAGCCCTTCGAACAAACAAATTGAGATTAGCTTGAAATCTACAAACTAGTTTTTGTACGGTTTATATATATACTTAAGATTGCAGCCGCTTCTGAGAGCAGAGGCGGCTTTTTTATGTCGCCTCAATACGACTTTACATAAGGGATTAAATTTTCCGGCAGCTTATGAAATTTAATCGTAATTGTTCTTTAATATTTTATACGCCACTTAACTTTGGCTTAACATTGAAATACAAACCAATTAACAGGAGGATACAGCTATGAAAAAGATATTCTTATTGATGGGGTTCATTTTCTTCGTTGCGCTGGGAGCCAACGCGCAGGAAATTGTTGAAAAAGAAGGCATCTATTATTTCGATTCGAAACCCTATACGGGCAGCTATATTGGCACTTACGAAAACGGTCATACGCAGTTCAGCCTGTACCTGAAAAACGGCAAAAAAGACGGCGAAATGCGCACCTATTTCGAAAACGGCGAGCTAAATGAAATTCGCCATTACAGCAAAAATGAAATGGACGGTACCTGGATCACTTACAATAAAAACAAGGTACAGGTGGGACTGGCGAATTACAAGAATGGCAAAAAAGACGGCGAATGGAAAATTTGGGACGATGCCGGCAACCTGATCTACGAGATGAACTATGTTGACGGGCAAAAATCGGGGAACTGGAAAAAGTACAAGCCCAACGGCGAAATTCTTAGCGAACGAACATTCTAACCAGCACGCTGGTTTGAAAACGAAAAAAGAGGAGCAGCAATGTTCCTCTTTTCTATTTTGTGAGCCGCCCCTCGCGGGCTAAACTGTCATTTTTTCCACGAAACTAATTGCGCTTCATAATGCCGTAGCAAAGGATCTTCAGGATGTTATCCACGCCGGTTTCCAGGTTTACCGTGCCATAGTCGCCTGCCGACAGCGGCATCTCGAGCCCTTTAATGGCCGTAGTAATCCCAATAGCTACCAAGGTGAAATCTTTAACGTCAAAAGCGTTCTTACGCACCCCTTCAATCAAAATGCGTTTAATCATCCGAATTTCTTCCTGATTGTACTTATTCTTGATATTATCGATAAACTCGATAGCGGTAACATCGTTCTCGAGCGCATGGTAAAAATTGGCCAATCCCCGATAGGTGTTTAGCTTGGTTAAAATATAATCGCGCAATTTTTCAACAGGATCCGTATTGCGCAGAATTACTTTCTCGAGCTCACGTTTCAGAATTTCAACTTCCTTCAGAATCACGGCCTGAAACAAATCTTCCTTACTGCTGAAATAATAATACAGCGAGCTTTTGCCCTTCCGCACGGCATTGGCAATATCGTCTAAAGTTGTTTTCTTATAACCGTATTTACTGAAGATTTCCTGTGCAATCTTCAGAATATTCTCGCGATTGGCATCCTTTTTATTCACACCAGTGTCGGAACTCATAACCATAAAGAGGTATTAATTAATTTGATTTTAAGGCGGATAAAGATAGCTGATTTTTTCGAATAAATTATACCAAAAATCAATTGACAAAAATCAACTATCGGCAACCAACTTAAAATCAAGTTGTTTTTTCGTCAAGTCGGCGCGCATAATTTCGACCCTCACCGACTCGCCCAGCTGGTAGGTCCGCTTACTGTGGTTGCCAACCAAACAATAGTTCTTCTCATCAAAAACGTAAAAATCGTCGTCCAATTCGCGCATCGGCACCATTCCTTCGCATTTGTTCTCCAGCTCCACATAGAGGCCCCAATCGGTAACTCCCGAAATAACCCCGGGGAAAACCTCACCGATCTTGTCCTTCATAAACTCAACCTGCTTGTATTTGATCGAGCTGCGTTCGGCATTGGCAGCCCGACTTTCCATCTCGGACGAGTGCTTGCAATAATCTTCAAATTTCTGTGCATTGGCCGAACGTCCGCCATCCAGATAGCGCTCCAGCAGGCGATGCACCATCACATCGGGATAACGGCGAATTGGCGATGTAAAGTGACTGTAGTATTCAAAACCAAGTCCGTAGTGCCCAATGTTACGGGTCGAATATTCGGCTTTGGCCATCGACCGGATTGCCAGCGTCTCCACCACATTCTGTTCGCTTCGGCCCTTCACCTGCTCCATCAACGAGTTCATCGAATTTGAAATAGTCTTGGCCGAGGTCGTTTGAATATCGTAACCAAATTTCTTGATAAAATGGTTGAAGTTTTCCAGTTTCTCCGGATCGGGTTTATCGTGAATACGGTACACAAAAGTCTTGGCTTGTTTTCCTCCCTTTGTTTTCCCGATCGACTCGGCCACTCGTTTGTTAGCCAGCAGCATAAACTCTTCAATCAGCTTATTACTATCCTTCGATTCCTTAAAAAATACGGAGAGCGGTTTGCCGTCCTCATCAATTTCAAACTTCACTTCGATGCGGTCGAAGGCCAGTGAACCTTCTTTAAACCGTTTATTGCGAAGCTTAACCGCCAGGCTATTCAGCCGTAATACTTCTTCTTTCAGCTCTCCCTCGCCGGTTTCAATAATCTCCTGTGCCTCTTCGTAGGTAAACCGCCGGTTCGAGTGAATCACGGTTCGGCCAAACCACTCTTTCAGCACTTCGCCCTCTTCGTTCAACTTAAATACAGCCGAAAAACACAGCTTATCTTCTTCAGGTCGCAATGAGCAAACCCCGTTCGACAACTTCTCGGGCAACATAGGTACCACCCGGTCGACCAAATAAACCGAAGTTGCCCGCGAATAAGCTTCCTCATCGATAATGGTGTTGGGTTTCACATAATGGCTCACATCGGCAATATGAACACCAACTTCCCAAACACCGTCCTTCAACTGCCGAATTGAAAGTGCATCATCAAAATCTTTCGCATCGGCCGGGTCAATGGTGAAAGTCGTAACATCGCGCATATCGCGGCGTTTATCAATTTCGTCCTGCGGAATCTCCATCGGAATACGCTCGGCTGCTTTCAGTACATTTTCCGGGAAGCGCAATGGCAAATCGTACTCGGCCAAAATAGCGTGCATCTCGGTTTCGTTCTCACCCGCGTTACCAAGCACCTCAATCACTTCGCCAAAGGGGTTTTTGGCCCGTGCCGGCCACTCTGTAATCCGTGCTACTGCTTTCTGTCCGCCAACAGCGCCGTTTAGCTTTTCGTTCGGGATAAACAGGTCGAAGCCAACTTTCCCGACCGGGATCAAAAATGCAAAGTTGCGCGACCGTTCGATGGTACCAACAAAGGTGGTTTTGGCTCGCTCAATAATTTCGACCACCTCACCCTCGAGCTGGTGCTTTTTGCGACGCGCATACACCATTACACGCACTTTGTCGCCTTCCATTGCATGGTTCAGGTTACGCTGCGAAACCAACACCGGTTGATCTATCTCATCCGAGATAATCAGGCCGAAGCCTTGAGGCTGAAGCTCAACATGCCCGCAAACCTGGCCGCCACGGGATTTTACCTTGTATTTGCCACGGAACACTTGTTCAACGGTGTTATCCTCGGCCAGCTCGTCGAGCACCACACTGACCAGGCGCCTGATCTCGGGATCTTTCACGCCCAGTTCGCCCGCCAGCTGCTTGTAATTATAGGATTTTTGAGGATTATCGTAAAAAATCGTCAGGATTGCATTTTTCAAATTTCGCTTGTTAAACGTCTGTGATCCTGATCGTTTTTTCTTTTTTTTCTTCATAATGTGAAGTTGAATATTCGAGATTGAAGTTAAAACTTTTTGGATGGGATAAAAAGAGGAGCGCAAATATTTGCCTCCTCCCTAAAACAAGAGGTCGTTAGATTTTCAGATGCCCGATTATCAGACTTTTGTAATACCTTAATTTAGAGTGCTTTGACGAATCGCGCAACAAACAAGCAAAACACTGAACACCAGTCACTTATAAGTACCAAACGAACTATTCTAAAATATACGGCCGCATGTTTACGGCGTAGTTCTTAACTGCAACAACAGCAGAACGCAAAATGTTGGCCATTCCGGGCAGTGCCACGGCAAAATAGCCCCCTCCGATTGCTTGCTACAAGCTGAGCACCGACATCTCCCGATGGCCTGCAACATTCATGTTTGTGCACACAAGCCGGATATGAAGAATGCTGTTGCCCCAGATCTACTTTTTCCCTTCCCCATAAACCGACTCGAGCGGATAGATCTCGAGATTCTCGATATAGAGTTCACCTCCGGTATTGTAAAGGACACAGTCTTCGGCATCGATAACCGGAGTGAAAACACTCGACATCACCACCTTACCATCATTGGCAAATATTTCAACCGACGAACGATCCACCCAAATATCGAGCTTAATTTTACCATCTTCGGGAGGCAACGAAGCAGTCGCTCCCAAACAGAACAATTGCTGACGGGTGGCATCGTAGCGAATTTCGGTTCCTTCGCCGGTTTTTCCAACCCGGATTACAAAGCCGAAACTGCTAACCGACTTCAACCCAAAGGTTCCTTTCAATCTAAAGCAATCTCCTTTAATCCGTTTAATGGGGTTTTTATTCAAGCCGGGGATGATATTCTTATCCGTTATCGAAATTACTTTGCGCTGTAGTTGCTCCAGTGCTTCAATAGGTTGTTTCACCAGGCGTATGCCCTCGGGATAAGTGCGCAGCTTCAACTCTACCGGAATCGACAATTGACCGGCAAAAGGCATATCGGGTTGTTGTGCATCACCAATCGAAGCCAGTTGCAACACCCTGGATGTGCCCTTCTCGTCTGCTACGGCAAACGTTTTTGCTCCCCTGAAAGTCCCGGAAACACCCGACAACAGCTCTGTTTCCGGCTTAAAACGCTTTCCATCGAACTGCCCGACCATATACGAGCCAAGCGAGTCGGTTACAACCCAATAGGTTTCATCAAGATGATTATTGACCGGCAATTGGAACATATCCGGACTTCCTTTGGGGCCAATATAGTGGCTCTGGTAAGTCCAGTCGATTAAATTCCCGGAAGTATAAAATGAAATTCCTTCCGGAATATCCGAACTCTCCGGATTACGGGCCAGCACCATCACATAGCATTGGCCGGCATCGTACCAGAAAACTTTGGGCGACCGGGCGTTTTCATCGGCTTTAAACGGAATCAGCGGGTTGCCACCATATTTAACCCAGTTCTTGCCGGCATCGGTACTGTAAGCCAGCCGAATACCACATTCAACGCTAGTGTAAAACATCAACCAACTTGGCTGATCACCCAATTGCTTACCCAGTCTGTTTTGGTGATCAACCAGAACACTTCCGGCGCGAATGGTACATTTGTACAAATCACGGGTATTGTCGTCCGGCTCAAGGGCTACGGGCAGACAGTTCCAGTGCACCAAATCGGGGCTCACGGCATGTCCCATATTCAAATAAACAGGCGTAACGTCAACCGTGCTCTGCTCATAAAAAAGATGATACAAACTATCCTTTTCCGAATAAATCACCCCCGAAGGACTTCCAATCCAATTTTGTGGTGAAGTAAAATGATATTGAGGTCGATAAACTTGTGAAAAATTCGTTTCTTCATCTTGCCCAAAAACAAAACCGGCAAGGAAACAACAAAGCACAATAGTAGTAATTGTTTTTATCATGACTGATTTTTCAGTTTTATGAGCAAAATAAACAAAAATTTGTTACATAATTTGTAAATCACAATCATCAAGACATCCGTTCCGATATGAAACTGATCTTTTCATTCATCATCATCCTGTTTCTTTTGGCTCCGCAACAAGGACATGCTGAAAACAAGCACCGCAGCAAACACAAGCATATTCCTCTTTGTTACGCATCGGCCAAAGTAAACCGGGTGTACGTTCCCTCGCGGGTGAAAAGCCGGTTAAAATCAGCGGCCATACAAACTGCAACCATCGAGGTAAGTTATTCGGGTTTTTCGGAAGAAGCACAAGCTGCTTTTGCCTATGCCGTAAGCCTTTGGGAGCAGTTGATTAGTTCTCCGATTACCATCCATATCCATGCCAACTGGAGCCCCCTGGCATCGAACGTGCTGGGCAGCTGCACGGCCTCCGATCACCTGGAAAATTTCGACAGCGCCGCCTTGGCCAACCACTTCTACCCCATCGCCCTGGCAGAAAAAATAGCCGGCAAAGAGCTGAACAGCAGCGACGATCCCGACATTATCGCTCAGTTCAACAGCAACAATGCCAACTGGTATTTCGGTACCGATGGCCAAACCCCGGACGACAAATACGATTTTGTGACTACTGTGATGCACGAGATCGCCCATGGGCTGGGATTCAACGGAATGTGCTACGAACCCTCCGACGGCATCGGCGCTTACAGTTGGACTACTGACCACCCCGCCATTTTCGACGATTTCATGATCAATCTGGATGGCCAAAAACTTACCGACGAAAATATCTTTGCCAATTATTCTGCCGAGTTGATGGCCGAGTTCGAATCCGGCTACCTCGACTTCGCTGGCGAATGGTCAAAAACCAAGCTCAACGGTTCATACCCCCGCCTGTATGCGCCGCTTTCGTACGACGAAGGATCGAGTTTATATCATCTGAATGAGTTGAGCTACAATAACGAAAATGCCTTGATGACACCGGCAATTGGCAAGGGGGAAGCCATACACGATCCCGGCATTGCACTGACGATGCTCGAGGAAACAGGCTGGATTAACACCACCATCAGCCACCAGGAGCTGACTGATACCGAAGAGCTTTCAGCACCGCTGGAGGTAACTGCCGCAATTGTAAGTGACAAGGGGCTGGATTCCACTTCGGTGCAACTGATTTATACCGATGCTGATTTTTCGACGGCTGACAGCCTGAGCATGACCTGGCTCCAGGCAAACGATTTGTTTTCAGCAGAAATACCAGTCACCGAAGCCGCCACATTTCAGTACTACCTTACAGCACAAAATATCGAAGGCCGCAGGTTCAGGCTTCCCGCAGATGCGCCGCAGAGCTACTTCGATGTCCATGTGGGTCCCGACCAGCAGGCCCCGGTTATCGCTCACGATCCGGTGAAAATCATGCTCGAAAACAACCAAACGGCAGCCATAACAGCTGTGGTGAGCGACAACATTGCTGTGTCGGATGTCGAACTGGAATATGCGGCAAATAAGGAGGCCTTCCAAACCCTGTCGCTCAATTCCGACGGCGATAGCTATGAAACCAATTTGAGCTTTTCGGACCTGGTTGATGGCGATTCAATCCGCTACCGATTGATCGCAACCGATAGTTCATCGCAGTCGAACACAACCAGCTCTCCCGCCGACGGATATTATACCATTTCGGTGGAAGGATATTACGCTCCGCTGACAACCTATAGCAATGATTTTAACAACACAAGCCGCGATTTCATCTCGACTGATTTTTATATCGGGACCGAGTTAGGCTTCGAAAACGGAAGCCTGAATAGTCCGCACCCCTACCCAAGCCCCAACGCCAACGATGAGTCTTATAACCTCAGCTGCACGCTGAAACACCCCATCATTTTAGAAGAAAATGGCAAAATGAATTTTAATGAAGTGGTTTTGGTTGAACCGGGCGATGACGGCGCCGTTTATGGCAGCGACAATTTTTGGGATTATGTGATCGTGGAAGGCTCGCTGGATGGAACGACAAACTGGCTGCCGCTGACTGATGGTTATGATGCGGGCCAGAACAGCCCATGGCTTTCAGCTTACGAGAGTTCCACCGTTGGGCGATCCGATTTGCTGCTCCCCCACGAGATCAACCTCACTGAAAACGGCAACTTCAGCGCCGGACAAACTGTCTATATTCGGTTCCGACTCTATTCCGATCCCTTTGTAAACGGCTGGGGCTGGGTGATCGACGATTTAGTGATCCAGGATCCCAAAACAGCCTCGGAAACAATGCTCGCCTCATCCGGGACCTTCAGCTTCTACCCAAACCCGGTAAAAAGTAAGCTTTTCATCGAGGCCAACCTGGCAACAGCTCCCGGAAAAATCCGCTATCAGCTTCAAACCACTTCGGGCCAGCAAATTCAATCGGGGATATTTGACGGGCAAAGCCAACAGCTGACCGAGAAACTTGATCTGTCCATGCTAACACCGGGCTTTTATTTTCTGGTGCTGGATTTCGAAAACGGCGAGCGCTTCAGTCAAAAAATTATCCGGCAATAACCAGGCGCCAGAGCAAAACGGCTATTGATTTTCCGTTTTTCGACTTGCCGGAATTAAAAATTAACAACAAAAACAAGGATTAATTTTGATTTTAAAATAAATCTCTATCTTTGTCAACAAATTAGACAGAAACAAATGCTTTCAAACAATACATTTTATTACTGGTTTTATTACTTCACTTCAGCAAACGGGGTCGAACAGTAATTGTATTGTCAAAAGCAAATAAAAATACTAGAAGGTCCCGAATTTTTTCGGGACCTTTTTTTTTGAAATAAACCAAACATGAATGTAACGATTATCGGATTAGGACTCATCGGCGGATCGGTTGCCAGGGACTTGCGCAAGGCTCACTTTGCCACCCACCTGATTGGCGTTGATGCCAGTGAGAAGCACGCAGCCGAAGCCCTTGAAATCAATTTGGTCGATGAAGTTCTTCCTCTACAACAGGCCGTTGCGCAAGCCGACCTGGTGGTGGTTGCCATTCCGGTCGACAAAATCCGCCGGCTGCTGCCCCAAATTCTGGATATGATTCAACCGGGCACAACGGTTACCGACCTGGGCTCAACCAAGCTGCGCATTTGCGAAGCCATTGAAAACCACCCCAACCGCCGCAACTACATTGCCGCCCACCCCATGTCGGGAACCGAAAACTCAGGTCCTTCAGCAGCTTTGGAAGGACTGTTCGAAGGAAAAATAACGATCATCTGCGATCAGGAAAAAAGCGGGCCGCAACACCTGGCTTTGGTCGAAAAAATGTTCCAGTGTATGGGCATGAACATTGCCTACATGTCGTCCGACGAGCAAGACCACAGCACGGCCTACATCTCGCACCTGCCGCACGTTGTAGCGTACGCACTGGCCAACGCGGCCATGGCCAAAGAAAACCGCCACATCATCTTCGACCTGGCAAGCGGTGGTTTTAACTCAACCGTTCGCCTGGCCAAAAGTACCCCTTCGATGTGGGGACCTATTTTCCAGGACAACAAACAATACATTGTTGAATCACTTGATATGTATATCAAGCATCTGATCGAGTTTAAGGACAGCATCCTGAACAACGAAGAAAAGATGTACGAACTGATGGAAAATGCGACAAAAATTCGCGAAGTGCTGAATGGCTCAAACCCATCACTAATTAAAAACGAAGAAAAAATTATTAAACTTTATACCAAATAAAAAGATGGCAACAGAATTAGACATTAGACCGATAAAAGAGTGGTTACCCGAGTTAAACAACCCGCTCTTAATTGCAGGGCCTTGCAGCCTGGAGACTGAAGAACAAGCGATGGACACAGCCCGTCAGCTGGCTAAAGATCCCCGCGTATTTGGCTACCGCGGTGGTGTTTGGAAACCTCGCACCCGCCCGGGTAGCTTCGAAGGAATCGGTTCGATTGGCCTGGAGTGGTTGAAAATGGTTAAACAGGAAACCGGCTTACGCGTTGGTACTGAAGTCGCAAACGCTCAACATACCGAAGAAGCATTAAAAGCCGGATTAGACATCCTTTGGATTGGTGCGCGTTCAACAGCAAGCCCTTTCGTGGTGCAGGAGATTGCTGACGTTTTGAAAGGAACCGACGCTACCGTAATGGTTAAAAACCCGGTAAACCCGGACGTCCAACTGTGGATGGGAGCTTTCGAGCGTTTGAGTCGCTCAGGCATTAAAAACATGGTTGGTATTCACCGTGGTTTCACTCCTTTCCGCGAAACCAAATACCGCAACTACCCCAACTGGAAAACCTTCATCGAGCTGCGTCGTTTAATGCCGAACTTACCGGTTATCTGCGACCCCAGCCACATTGCCGGAAAACGGGAATACCTGTTCGAGGTTGCTCAAAAAGCATTCGATATGGGTATGGACGGACTGATGGTTGAATCGCACCGCGATCCCTCATGTGCACTGAGCGATGCCGGACAACAACTAACCCCGGCCGACCTGTTCAAAATGTTGGACAAACTGGTAATCCGCAACGTGTCGGTTGATAATAAACAATTTGAAAACCAGCTGGAAGTACTGCGTAACCGCATCGATTCGCTGGACACCGAGCTGTTGGAGATTTTGTCGTCGCGCATGAATATTGTTCGCGAAATTGGTCAGTACAAAAAGGAAAACAACGTTACGGCATTGCAAATCAGCCGTTGGACTGAACTGATGAACAAACGTGTTGCAACCGGCGAAAAAATGGAGCTGGATCCTGTTTTCGTGAAAATTCTCTTCCAGTTAATCCACGAAGACTCGGTGCGTATGCAAACCGAAATCATGGATGCCGAATAATTTGAGGATCATAAATTTATGAAGAAGGACTACCGAAAAGGTGGTCCTTTTTTGTGAAAGTCTCACTCCGCAGAGGCGCTAAGTTGCAATGCCAATAACTGTTTTTGACTAGACGAGGAACGACAACCCGGCAACTTGTGAAAACAACGACAACAGTATAGTTGAAAGAATCCTAAACTTTCATTCCTGTTGGTGATTCCCGGGAATCATGAATGTTTTTTGTGAATACCGATCAGAACAAAGTCCTCGAGTCGCGACAACATTCGCCACCAGAAGGCTGGTTTCCCGAGAAGTCGATAAGTTTTAAGAATAGTTCATTAAACTCCTATAACCACTTGGGCTCCCCTGTCTTACAAGATGGCCTACTGATTGACAAAACACGCTAAACTAAGGCATTACAAATGTCTGATCGTCTAAAACCTGAAAATCTAACGATCTATTGAAATTCGTTTCTTTTTATTCCGGATCGCCAAGCATCAATTTCAGTTTGTCAAGAGCTTTTAGCATTCCCTTTTCAACCGTTTGATAATCACGTAGCTCTTTAGCCGCATAAATAAACATGACGCTAAGCTGCTCTCCCCGTTCATCCAGAAACGAGCTTAAGGCAGGACGATTGAGCCGATAGGCTTCGCGCATCAATCGTTTCAGGTAATTGCGCTTTACGGCGCGTTTGAAGTTACGCTTTGAGACCGAAAAGGCGGCCTTTACGGCTTTGCCATCGTCAAAGCTGGCTTTCAAAAACACGACCTTAAGCGGAAAAACAAAAAACGACTCCCCTTGCTCAAACAATTCGCCGATCAGCTTTTTGCTGTGAAGCCGGTCACTTTTCGAAAGACAAAATTCACCCATAGCTCAACGAAAATACAATAAAAAAGGGGAATTAACTTCCCCTCATTATACCTGTATCGATTGGAATAATTACTTCGCTTTGTTGTATTTTTTAATAAACTGCTCCAGAGCCATGGTCATTGACGGTGCCTGAGGCGTCGGCGCTTCGATATCCAACCGCAAACCGGCGTCGCGCACGGCACTGGCTGTTGTTGGACCAAAACAAGCGATTTTGGTGTTGTTTTGCTCGAATTCCGGGAAATTTGTTTTCAGCGACTTGATCCCCGAAGGGCTGAAGAACACTAAAATATCGTAGTTCACATCTTTCAAATCCGACAAATCACTGCTAACCGTCCGATAAAGAATTGCTTTGGTGTATTTAAAGCCTCCTTTATCCAGTAATTGCGGAATTTCTTGCTTATGAATGTGCGAGAGAGGAACAAGGTATTTGTCATCCTTGTGCTTTTTCATCAAGTCAGTCACACTGGAGAACACACCGGTACCATAGAAAATTTTACGTTTACGATAAACGATATACTTCTGCAAATAGAAAGCAGTAGCTTCCGAGATACAGAAATATTTCATGGTATCAGGAACGGTTATCCGTTGGTCCTGACAAATTCTGAAAAAGTGGTCAATTGCTGTACGGCTGGTAAAAATAACTGCCGTATGGTCCAAAATCTGGATTCGCGTCTGCCGAAATTCTTTCGCAGAGACGCCTTCAACCTGAATGAAAGGTCTGAAATCCACCTGAACACCCATTTTTTCGGCTAAATCAAAATAAGGGGATTTTGCAGTTGCAGGTTTGGGTTGCGATACTAAAATTTTCTTGATTTTCAAGATTTCTCAATTTAAAAATTACACACCAGCTTAAACTAACACCAATTTGTAGATGAAGAATAGTGGTAAAATTTCAAGGGTACAAAGGTACAAAATCAAATAAAATAACGGAAAATCTTTCCTTAGTAAAATTTTAAGCCCTCGTAATACCAGCAAAATATAGCATACAAGCGCCATAATGCCTCCTATTCCAACAATAATTTCAGGGTTTTGCAACCTCGAAAAGGCCAATATCAGTGTCACCGGCACCAGGCCTAAGCCTAAAATCCGGTTATATAGATTCATATTATACAGAACTTCTTGTGTTTCAGCGTTGGTTTCCGTAAGCTTTCCCTGGGCGGAATAAACAACCTGCTTGAAGCCGAAATAAACAACAACGCCTCCAAAAATCACCAGATATTTCAGGATGCTGCTGCTTAATCCGAGGCTTAGCTGGCTCCCGAAAATCTGAAACAGGAACAAACTCAGAATCAGCGCAAACAGCAGATCAAGGCGGAATGCGGCATGCGTTAAACTGACCGACCGCTCCCGATACAGGCGCGAAGCCGTTGCGTAGTTCACCGCAGCGTGAAACATTTGCTTGAGATATTTCCCAAAAAACAGCCGAACGGATGTAAACAACACCAATGCCGCAATCAAAACACCGATCGTCCAGTCGGCTGAACGCCCGGGGAGCTTATGCTCGGGAAGTGCCAAACCGATTATTGCCGGTTCCGCAACAGTCTCAACCCGCAGCGATTCCAGGGGATGGCGCATCGGAATTAGGCTAATCGCCCCACTCCGGAGCTGCTCACTTTTTGACGTATTATGCGTTTGCAGGTGCTGCTGGCCAGTGCTCGCGGAGCTGACGACAGAGGCTGCTGCCTGCCCCGAAGACGACAGCGGTGCAGAGTCAATCTTCCCCGTAGGGTTCGAGAGAACCTTGAAAGCAGGGGTTGAAAGTGAGGTTTTCAAACTATCATCAGGCTGTAATATTTCTGTCATGGCCAGCACCGTGTTTGATTTTTCTGCAAAATTAATGATTTCGAGACTCAAATCGTTTGAAACTGTACCTTTGTGCAAAAATTATTTTTTTCAACATGGACAAACCGCCTATTTTCCATTTAGCGCCACTCCAGGGATTCACCGATTTTGTGTACCGCAAGTGCTACCATCAACTATTTGGAAACATCAATGCTTACTACATTCCATACATCAGCCTGGGCCCCGGAGCCAAAATTCGAAACAGTCAGCTACGCGACCTGCTACCGGAAAACAACCAGGAAGTACCGGTCGTTCCGCAGGTATTATGCTCCAACCTAAGCGAACTGCGTGAACTGGCGCCAATCATCCGCGACTTTGGCTACTCAAAATTAAACCTGAATATGGGCTGCCCCTACCCCATGGCTACCAACCGCGGCCGCGGATCGGCTTTACTCGAAAAACCGGACGAGCTGCAACAGATGTTCGATCTGTTGTTTTCGAAATTCAACTTCGAAGTATCGGTCAAATTCCGGGCGGGAATCACGGATGAAGAGCCGATTTTCAAGCTGATTCCCTTGCTCCGGGCCTATCCGTTCAGCCAACACATCTTCCATCCCCGAACCGCCAAGCAGCTTTATAAAGGCCAGGCAAACCGCGATCTGTATGCCCGTTTCGTTGAAGCCTTCGGCCAGCCTGTCGTCTATAACGGCGACATCAGCACTGCTTCCGACATCGCCCAACTACAACAACTGGTGCCGACACAACACGAATGGATGATTGGCCGGGGAATTCTGTCCGACCCCTTTCTGATTGCACGAATTAACAAACAACTACCGGATCCTACCACCCAAACGGAAATGAAAAGAACATTCCATGAGCTGGTGTTCGAAGAATACCAACGACATTTCTCCGACAATGGTCAGGTTTTAATGAAGATGAAGTCCTTTTGGTCCTACTTTGCAAATTCATTTTCCAACCCACATAAAGCATTTAAGATCGTAAAAAAAGCTTCTTCGCTGACAAAATTCAAAGCCAGTTACCCTGAGACCTTTCGCCTTTATTGAACTTTAACTCGCTTCATTCCTGCCCTTTACATTTACCACACCGAAATACAACTCCTATTCACATCCATCCCACGCTCACTACTTGACTTAAAATCAAATTCTTAGTATATTGATCAAAAAAATCGATTCTGCAATAGAAAAAACCAATCACATCCACACATATAGATTTCTGCATATTTCAATATATTTGTCGCAGGAATTTAAAACACAAAATCAGATATGCGTAAAATTGATCACCTCTTACTCCTTTTAGCGATGCTGGCTTTACCCATTTTAGCCAGTAGCCAAAGCAAACGGCAATTGAGCTTACAGGAAGCTCTTCAATTGGCCGAGGAGAACAACCTGGCAAGCAAAAGTGCCGAAGCACGTGAGTTGGCAGCCCGCGGTCAGTACCGAATGACCAATTCCGTCTTTCTGCCCGGACTAACGGTGAGCACCACCGGTGTCGCCACCAACGATCCGCTTTCGTCTTTCGGTTTTAAACTGAAACAGGAAATTGTCACTCAAGCCGATTTCGACCCGGCGACTTTGAATGATCCGGGCCGGATTGACAACTTCAACACCAAGCTGGAAGTGCAGCAACCGCTTCTCAACCTCGATGGTATTTATGCCCGCAAGGCTGCCAAAAACCAGTACGAGGCCATGAGCCTGCAAACCCAGCGCGTAAAAGCTAATATTCGCTACCAGGTGAAGAAGGCCTATTTTATGCTGGAACTTGCTCAAAACGCCGTTGGCGTATTGGAAACTTCGGTAAAGGTTGCCGAGGATGCCCTGAAACTCACCAAAGACAACGAAGCCCAGGGCTTTGTCAAACATGCCGACGTTTTGGAGGCCATGGTTCGGGTTGACGAGCGCAAAAACCAGTTGTTGGAAGCCCAAAACAACATGCAATCGGCCAACGAATTCCTTGCCCATTTACTGGGTGTTGATTTAAATACGCCTATTGAAACAACCGACCCGATGATCCAATCGCCGACACTGGCGGTCTGGCAAGCATCGGAAACAACCATCGAAAGCCGCTCCGATGTTCAGGCCATCCAAAAGCAAATTCAGGGAGCCGAGAACATGCTGAAATCTGAAAAGATGAAGTTTGTACCCCGCCTCAACGCTTTTGGAGCCTACGAGTGGAACGACAGTAAATTGCTGGGAACTTCGGCCAACAACTACCTGGTTGGAGCAAGCCTGAGCTGGAACCTGTTTGGTGGCTACAAAAACGTGGGCAGCGCGCAGCATGCCAAAGCGCAATTACAGGAAGCACAGTACAATTACGAAGACTATCTGTCGCAAAGCCAAATTCAATTGAACCAGGCCAAACGAAATGTGGAACTGAAATACCAACAGGTGCAATCGGGCAAATTGGCCAGGGAGCAAGCTGCTGAATCGTTCCGCATTCGCAACGACCGCTTTGCACAAGGCCTGGAAAAAACAACCGAACTACTGATGGCCGAAGCGCTGTCATCACAAAAAAACCTCGAATTCATCCAGGCCATTTACAACTACAAGGAAGCCGTCTTTCAACTTGAATTATTACTCGAAAAAGATATTAACGAATAACGCCACGATAACAATGAAAACTCGTATGAATAAAACCAAACTTATGCTGCTTGCTGTAACAACAGCAACGCTGTCGCTGACTTCTTGCGGAAGCAAGGACAAGCAAGAAAGAACCCCTGAACACAGCATCACCGCCAAAGTAGCAACGGCCCAGGAGACCAACTACCCGGTACAATACAGTTTCTCCGGAAAGCTGCAGGCCGACAAACAATCGAACCTCAGCACCCGTGTGATGGGGCAAGTGCAAAAGGTTTATGTAAAACCCGGTCAAAAAGTGAATGCGGGTGACCTGCTGATTCAAATTCGCAACCAGGATATTTTGGCTAAAAAAGCACAGGTTGAAGCCAGCAAAGTGGAAGCAAGCACCGCTTACGAAAGCGCCGAGAAAGATCTGAAACGTTACGAAGCGCTCTACAAAAACAAAAGCGCTTCGGACAAAGAAATGGACGACATGCGTACCCGCTACCAAATGTCGAAAGCGCGCCTGGATGCGGTTAACCAAATGGAACAGGAAGTAGAAGAATCGCTGCGTTACACGGCCATTCGCGCTCCGTACAGCGGTGTCATCACCGGTAAGTTTGTGCAGGAAGGCGATATGGCCAACCCGGGTATGCCCTTGCTAAGCATAGAAAGTCCAAGCCAATGGAAAGTTTACGCCCGCATTCCGGAAAGCGACATTTCTCGCCTGGAACTGAATTCACCCGTCAACGTGCAATTCACCTCTGTTCCTGGATTGGAAATTGGTGGTACCGTTTCTGAAATCAACCCGTCGTCGACCAACACCGGCAGCCAGTTCGAAGCCAAAGTTCTGCTAAACACATCCGGCGCCGACGCCAAACAACTATACAGTGGCATGTTTGCAACGGTGAACTACGAAGAAGGCACCCAACCAATGATTTTAATCCCCCAAAGCAGTTTGGTAACCCGCGGTCAGCTGGTTGGCTTATACACCGTGAGCCAGGCCGGAACATCGCTGCTGCGCTGGGTCCGCACGGGTAAAAGCTACGGCGATTCTATTGAAATCCTTTCGGGATTAAGCGATGGTGAGAAATACATTTTGTCGAGCGAAGGAAAATTGTTCGACGGAGCACTGGTTGTAAACAAATAAGCAGAACAGTATGAAGACAGGATTTGCAGGCGGAATCGCCAAACTATTTATAAACTCGAAGCTGACGCCCCTCTTGATGGTCGCTTTTCTGATCATCGGGATGTACAGCTCGTACCTTACTCCGAGGGAGGAAGAACCTCAGATTGACGTACCAATTGCCGACATCTTTTTCCGCTATCCGGGTGCAAGCCCCAAGGAAATTGAGTCGCGTGTGATGCAGCCGCTGGAGAAAGTTGTTGCCAATATTCCGGGTGTTGAATACGTGTATTCAACCTCGATGCCGGGCCAGGCCATGTTGATTGTACAATTCTATGTAGGCGAAGATATTGAACGCTCGCTGGTGAAAATGTACAACGAGATCATGAAGCACATGGACCAAATGCCCGCCGGAACTTCACTACCACTCGTAAAAACGCGTTCCATCGATGACGTTCCCGTACTGGGGTTGACCTTGTGGAGCGAAAACTACGACGACTATCAACTGAAGCGCATGGCGCAGGAACTGAACAACGAGATTGAGCAGGTAACCGACGTCTCGGAGACCAAAGTGATCGGTGGCCGTTCCCGCGAAATTCGCGTGGTATTGAACAACGAAAAAATGGCCGCTGCTCATGTTGATGCCTTGATGATTGCCCAGCAAATTCAGCTGGCTAACGGTCAATTCCAGGCCGGTTCATTCAGCAAAAACGATACGGAATACCTGGTTGAAGCCGGCGAGTTCCTGAAATCGTCGGACGACGTGGAGAACCTGGTTGTCGGTGTTTACAACGATCACCCGGTTTACCTGAAACAAGTGGCCGATATCATCGATGGACCGCAAGAGCCGGTGCAATACGTCGAGTTTGGTTACGCGCATATCGACGAAAATAAATCGGACTATCCGGGTGAGTACCCTGCCGTGACCATCTCCATCGCGAAACGCCGCGGCGCCGATGCCATGCGTGTATCCGACGAGATTCTGCAAAAATTAGATATCCTGAAAAAAGACCTCATACCTGAAGACGTCAACGTAACCGTGACCCGCAACTACGGGGAAACAGCTTCGCACAAAGTATCCGAACTGTTGATGCACTTAGCCGGTGCCATCATTTCGGTGACCTTTGTGGTAATGCTGGCCATGGGATGGCGCGGTGGCCTGGTGGTGTTCCTCTCGGTTCCTATCACCTTCGCCCTGACCATGTTCAGCTACTATTTCCTCGATTACACCCTGAACCGGATTACCCTGTTCGCGTTGGTTTTCGTGACCGGTATCGTGGTCGACGACTCCATCATCATTGCCGAGAACATGCACAGGCACTTCAAAATGAAGAAGCTGCCCTTCATCCAGGCAGCCCTGCGCTCCATCGACGAGGTGGGGAACCCAACCATTCTGGCCACCTTCACCGTAATTGCAGCCGTGCTGCCAATGGTCTTCGTAAGTGGTTTGATGGGCCCCTACATGAGCCCAATGCCAATCGGTGCCTCTATCGCCATGATCTTCTCCCTGCTGGTGGCTTTGACCATCACACCGTACCTGGCTTACCGCCTGTTGAAACACGACAAAGGTGAAGAGAAGGAGTTCCGCATGGAAGATTCGATGATCTACAAACTGTACAAGAAGACCATCAGCCCGATGCTGGAATCGCCGTTCAAGCGCTGGGGATTCATTATTGGCGTAACCGTTTTGTTGCTGGCTTCCATGACTTTGATTTATTTCAAAATGGTGGCTGTGAAAATGTTGCCGTTCGATAATAAAAACGAATTCCAGGTGGTGGTTGATATGCCCGAAGGTACGACACTAGAACGCACAGCCGCTGTTACCAAAGAGCTGGCTGCTTACATCGCCTTGCAGGACAACGTGCTGAATTACCAGACTTACGTTGGAACGGCTTCGCCGATGAACTTCAATGGTTTGGTACGTCATTACGACCTGCGCCAGGGAGCCAATCTTGCCGACATCCAGGTGAACCTGACCGACAAAGGCGATCGCAAGGAACAGTCGCACGACATTGCCAAAGCCCTTCGCCCCGGATTACAGGCAATCGGGAAAAAATACAAGGCCAATGTGAAAGTTGTGGAAGTTCCTCCGGGCCCGCCGGTCTTGTCAACACTGGTGGCCGAAGTTTACGGACCGGACTTGGATACGCAGACGAAGATCGCCCACGATGTGAAAAAGATCTTCTCGGAAACAGCTGACGTGGTAGACATTGACTGGTACCCGGAAGACGACCAGATTGAATACAAATTCAATGTACTGAAGGAAAAAGCCGCCTTGCTGGGACTGACCACACAACAGGTCACTCAAAGTTTGGCCATGGCTCTGGGCGGACAGGAAGTATCGCAACTGTACCAGGAAAAAGAATACGAACAAACGGGCATTAAACTTCGCCTGGGCGAGAAAGACCGCTCGGGACTGAATGAACTGAAGAACATCAACATCCTAAGCAAAACCGGTCAAATGGTGGCTCTGGGCGATGTTGTTGAAGTTGACAAAGGCATTCAGGACAAAAGCATCTACCGGAAAAATCAACGTCGTGTGGTTTACGTTACGGCCGATGTTGCCGGAAACCTGGAAAGCCCGGTGTATGCCATTCTCGACATGTCGGAAAAACTGAAGGGCATCCAACTGCCGGAAGGTTATTCACTGAGCGAAGAGTACACCGAACAACCTTTCACGCAAGATAACTACAGTGTGAAATGGGACGGCGAGTGGCAGATCACCTACGAAGTATTCCGCGACCTCGGTACCGCTTTCGCTGTTGTGCTGCTGGTCATCTACATGCTGATCATCGGTTGGTTCCAGAACTTCAAAGTGCCGTTTGTGATGATGATTTCCATCCCGCTGTCGCTGGTTGGTATCCTCATCGGGCACTGGCTGATGGGTGCCTTCTTCACCGCCACATCCATGATCGGGTTGATCGCGCTGGCGGGGATCATGGTCCGAAATGCCATCTTGCTGATCGACTTTATCAACCTCCGGCTGGCCGATGGCACGCCATTGAAGGACGCTGTAATTGAAGCCGGGGCTGTGCGTACAACGCCAATCCTGCTGACTGCGGGAACAGTGGTCATCGGTGCCGTGGTCATCCTTTTCGACCCGATCTTCCAGGGATTGGCCATCTCGCTGATGGGCGGTAGTATCGCTTCAACCTTCCTGACGCTGGTCATTGTGCCCTTGATCTACTACATGACTGAAAAGAAAAAATACCCGGAAACGGAAGACATCATTCAACCTGAAAAAACCGAAGAATTATGATGAAGTTTGTCATTATCCAATGTGTGAAGGCTTACCAGGATGAGCTCAAGCAGATCTTCAAGTCCATCCACATCAATGCTTACAGCGAGATGGATGTTGAAGGCTTTATGAAAAACGCTGATGGCACATCTGATTACTCGAACTGGTTTGGATCGACCAAAAATCCATACAACTACATGGTTTCGTTTAGCTTCCTGGCTGCCGACAAAGCAGAAGAATTGCTGAAACGTGTGGATGATTTCAACAATACGATCCAAGGCATGAGCCCGATGAATGCCTACATCGTTGGGGTCGAAAAATCAGTATAAACAAAATTTACGTTGTGAGATGTGAGTAACGAGTCGTGAGAAAGAAACGAATTACTCATGTCTCACGACTCCTGGTCATTCAAAACCCGGGAAATCGATTGAAGAAATTTATACATCAAAAAAGAAAAATATGATTGAAAGAATTATTCGCGCTGTGGCAGGCACATTTGTGCTGGTCAGCATTTTACTGGCGGTTTATGTGAATATCAACTGGTTGTTTTTTACAGGTTTTGTGGGGTTAAACCTGTTGCAATCGGCATTCACTAAATTTTGCCCGCTGGAGTATATTTTGAAGAAGTCGGGGGTGAAGTAGATCACCGGTTTGTTGTTTTATTCTGAAAAGCAGGATCCAGATTTGGGTTCTGCTTTTTTCTTGGGTGAAAAAAATTGAGGGGTTGACTCCAAAGTCAAACCCTCAATTGTGTTCTCCATCAATGTGCTTCCAGCCAGTTTTGTGCGGCATTCATTTCAACTTCGAGTGGCAAACCAACATCAACGGCCTTTTCCATTTGCTCCTTTACGATTTGCTTCACTTGTTCCAACTCACTTTTCGGAACATCGAAGTTCAATTCATCGTGCACCTGCAGCAACATTTTGGCCTCCAGCTTTTGCTTTTTCAACTCGTTCCAGATGTTGATCATGGCGAGCTTAATGATGTCGGCAGCCGATCCCTGGATAGGCGCGTTGATGGCGTTTCGCTCAGCCACGCCACGCACCACCGCATTGGCCGAGTTGATATCGTTCAGGTAACGGCGACGCCCTTTAATGGTCTCCACATAACCTTTTTCGCGTGCCAGTTGAATACACTCATCCATGTATTCCTTCACCCGCGAAAAGTTCTCGAAATAGCCGTCGATCAATCCTTTGGCTTCCGAGCGGGAAATGTTCAGTCGCTCCGACAAACCGAAAGCAGAAATTCCGTAAATGATCCCGAAGTTGGCTGTTTTTGCTTTTCGCCGCATGTCCGACGTCACCTCTTCCAAAGGCACTTTATAAATTTTGGCGGCCGTGGCGGCGTGAATATCCTGTCCGTTGCGGAAAGCCTCCAGCAGATGCTCGTCCTTACTCAAGGCTGCCATGATACGCAACTCGATTTGCGAGTAGTCGGCCGACAGGAACAGATGCTCGTCATCCGAAGCAGTAAACGCCCGGCGGATTTCGCGGCCGTTCTCATCGCGGATCGGGATATTCTGAAGGTTCGGGTTTGTCGAGCTCAAACGGCCGGTAGCAGCAATCGTTTGGTTGAAGGTCGTATGGATCTTTCCGGTCTTGGCATCAACCAGTTGGGGCAGAGCCTCAACATAGGTTGACAACAACTTTTTCAACCCCCGAAAATCGAGGATTTTGGACACGATTGGGTGCTTGTCCACTAACTTGATCAGCACTTCCTCCGAAGTCGAATATTGCTTGGTTTTCGTCCTTTTGGCATTCGTATCAATTTTCAACTTTTCGAACAAAATCGGCCCCAACTGCTTGGGCGATGACAGGTTGAAATCCTCGCCGGCCAGCTCTTTCACCTCCGCTTCCAGATCGACAATCTGTTTACGCAACACCCCGGCGTAGTCATCCAGCGCTTTGGTGTTCAGCGTTACGCCGGCCATTTCCATATCGGCGAGCACAGCAATCAGCGGCATTTCAATTTCCTCGAAAACCGAACGAACACCTGTTTCATCCAGCTTACCATCAATCGTCTGTTTCAGTTGAAGGGTGAGGTCGGCATCCTCGCAGGCATAGTCGCGCAGCTGATCCACCGGCACATCGCGCATGGTTTTCTGGTTTTTCCCTTTCTTGCCAATCAACTCCTGTGTTTCAACCTTCCGGTAGTTCAGGTAAGTTTCGCACAAATAATCCAGGTTATGCTTCAACTCGGGTTGAATGAGGTAATGAGCAATCATGGTATCGTACAACGGCCCTTTTACATCCATCCCATATTGCTTCAGCATGGAAATATCATACTTGAGGTTCTGCCCGATTTTGCGAATATTTTCATCTTCAAAAATCAAGCGGAACTCTTCGAGCACCTTCGTTGCCTCTGCCCGATCTTCCGGCAAAGTCACACAAAACGCTTCGCCTTTGCGGAAAGCAAACGACAAACACACCAGTTCGGCGTTTCTGGTGTCCAAGCCGGTTGTCTCCGTGTCGAAGCAAAATTCATCCTGCACCGAAAGTTCGGCTTTCAGGCTGGCACGCTGCATGGCATTTTCAACCAGATAGTAATCGTGCGGCGTATCACTAATGGTCGCAAAGTTCGTCTCAACAACAGCATTCGCTGCGGCCGGCGCTTCGGGAGCACCAAATAAAGTTCCCTGTGCAAAGGCGGGTTGGGCTGGCTTCAGGCTCTCTATTTTTTGCACCATTGAGCGGAATTCCAACTCCGTAAAAATTTCCTTCAACTTTGCCCAATCCGGATCAGCCATGGTCAGACTTTCCTCATCAAAGGCAACAGGCACATCCTGAATAATGACCACCAACTGACGCGAAAGGCGAACCTGCTCCTCATTTTCCTGCAACTTTTCCTTTTGCTTGCCTTTCAGATCGTTAATATTGGCATACATGTTATCGATTGAGCCATATTTACCGATCAGTTTCATAGCTGTTTTCGGGCCAATGCCCGGACAGCCCGGAATGTTGTCGGCCGTATCTCCCATCAGCCCCAGAATGTCGATGACCTGCTCGGGACGTTCCACTTCAAAGTTTTGCTTCACCTCGTCAACACCCCAGATTTCAACATCGTTGCCACCACGACCCGGTTTGTACATAAAGGTATTCTGAGTCACCAACTGCGCATAATCCTTATCGGGCGTCATCATGTAAGTAGTGTAGCCGTTCTCGCCTGCCTTTTTGGCGAGTGTGCCAATCACATCGTCGGCCTCAAAACCAGCCTTCTCAATAATCGGAATATTATAGGCTTCAATGATCTTACGAACCCAGGGGATGGATTTCCGAAGATCTTCAGGCATCTCGTCACGGGTTGCTTTGTAGGGCTCATACATCTCGTGGCGGAAGGTCGGCGCGTGCACATCGAATACCACAGCCACGTGCGTTGGTTTTTCCTTGCTCAGCAACATTTCCAGCGTGTTGGTGAAACCCAGCATGGCCGAGGTATTCAGTCCTTTGGAATTGAATCGCGGACTACGGATGAAGGCAAAATACGAGCGATAAATAAGCGCGTAAGCATCGAGCAGAAATAAACGTTTATCGGGAGATGAATTATCAGACATCGTTGATTTTTTTTAAAGTTGATCGAAGTCAGCAAACAGGAACATCAATAATAGATTGAAGTTTCCGAAAACCGATCGCTTCTGAATGAATAAAGACCGAAATTAGAAACTTCGCGTCAATAAATAAAAAAAGCCGTCTAAATCGACAGCTTTCGTATTCGTTGTAGTTTTTGATTTACTCACCACATGTACAGCGCTGCAGGCAGTTAATCACCTGACTCAAAATGTCATGCTTCAGGTAGTAAAACGTATTTTTCCCTTCGCGACGAGAGCAAAGCACGCCTTTATCCTTCAAAATTCCTAAATGATGCGAGGTTGTTGATTGCTCAATCCCCAGCAATTCGTGAATTTCGGTAACCGTCAATTTTTTGCCGGCTTCCAGATGCTTCAAAATGGCGATGCGCATCGGATGCGCCATTGCTTTCAACATATTTGCAGCCATATCCAAACGGTCTGCATCCAATTCCTGAATTTTCATGTCTATATATTTTCAATCCAATGTCTAACAATCACCGTTAGACGAATGCAAATATATAAATATACTATTTCTTCTAAAAGAGTTCGTTCGCAATCCACACGATTTTTAGATCGAATTTTAGGAATATTTAAGAAAATGAGCTGTCGGCATGTCGAAATGAAGTTTTTTTGATCAATACGTATAAAATTGCCTCCAACAAAAGCATAGCAAACTAAAAACCGTTTAATTTGCTATTTTTGACCGAAGGAAAAACGAGGCACATGGGATCATTGGATATCATCAGAAAACCAATAACACACGAACTGGACGAATTTGAGGATTATTTTAAATCGACGATCAAAAGTGATATTCCACTCTTGTCGCTCATCATCCAATACATTTTGCGAAAAAAAGGCAAGCAGATGCGTCCGATGTTTGTTTTTCTGGCAGCCAAGATGAATGGCGGATTCAACGAGACGACACACATGGCGGCTTCGTCCATCGAGCTTTTACATACCGCCACCCTGGTGCACGACGATGTGGTTGATGAATCGTACGAACGTCGGGGCAGCTTTTCGATCAATGCCTTGTGGAAAAACAAGCTCGCCGTTTTGGTTGGCGATTTCATTTTGGCCAAGGGTTTATTGCTGAACATCGACAACGATAATTACCGTTTTCTGAAGTTGATCAGCCGTTCGGTAAAAGATATGAGTGAAGGCGAAATTCTGCAAATGCGCAAAAGCCGGAAGCTGGATCTCGATTACGACAGCTATTTTGAGATCATCGAAAAGAAAACAGCATCGCTCATTGCAACCAGTCTGGCCATTGGTGCAGCATCGGTTACCGACGACAACGAGGTGATTGAGCGCATGTTCCGGATTGGAATCGATGTTGGAATCGCATTTCAAATTAAAGATGACATTTTCGACTACCAGGCTAAAGGTGCCCTGGGCAAGCCAACCGGCAACGATATCAAAGAAAAGAAAATCACCATGCCCCTGCTGTATGTGCTCAGCAATTCGGACGAAAAAGAGCGTCGCCGCATCTTGAACGAGGTGAAGAAAAAGCACAAAAACACCGCCAAAGTGCAGGAACTGGTGAAACTGGTTGTTGACCGTGGAGGCTTGGATTATGCGACCGAACAGATGAATGTATATCGCGACCGGGCCATTCAGCGCATTCTGGAATTCCCCGAAACCGACGCCAGAGCCTCCCTGATTGAATTGGTCAACTATGTGACCACCCGAAAGAAATAAGGCACCACAGCTCCCGAAAATGAAGCATTCCCGATGACCAAAGATGAGCTTCAGCGTGTAACTTAACCTGAAAATTGGTGTAATTCCAATGTTCTCACAAGGGCATATTTACGCTTCAGCCGTTGTTCCCGAACGCTTTGAGAACAAAAACAGGCCGCCAACCATAATCAAACCGTTGAGCAACAACAGCTCGAATCCAAATTTATAACCGCCCAGCCAGCGCTCGGAATTAACATTGATGAGGTAAGTTAACGCAGGCGACAACAAACCAATAACCGGCACATAGCGATCGATCACTTTTCGTTGACTCAGAATACCAAACGCAAACAAGCCCAGCAAAGGCCCGTAGGTATAGCCGGCTACCCGGAATACCGCCGACACAACACTCTCATTGTTGATCACCCGAAAGATCACAATCACCAAAAACATCAGCAGCGAAAAGCCAACATGCACCAACATCCGCGTTCGCTTGCTTTTTGCGGCTGCCGGATCGAGATTTAAAAAGTCGATGCAAAAAGAGGTCGTCAGCGCTGTTAAGGCCGAGTCGGCACTTGAATAGGCAGCTGATAAGATCCCGAGCAAAAACAAAGCGCCCGCCAGTGGTCCAAAGTATTTGATGGCCAGCAAGGGAAAAAGATCATCCGTTCGTGCCGGTAAATCGATGCCCTTTTGAGCGGCATAATAGTACAGAAGAACCCCGAGCGACAAAAAGAAAATATTGGCAATAAGGAAGGCGAAGCTAAACCAGAAGATATTTTTTTGGGCATCGCGCCGGCTTCGGCACGTCAGGTTTTTCTGCATCATATTCTGATCCAGCCCATTCATAACGATGACAATGCCCAAGCCAGCAAAAAACTGTTTGAAGAAATTGGTTTTCGAGCGCCAGTCCCAGTCAAAGATGCGGCTAAACGGATGATGATCGACAACAGCAACCATTTCTTCCGCATTCAGGTTCAGCTGTTTCAGGATGACCCAGATGGTGAGGCCAACAGCCCCCAGGATGAAGAGCGTTTGCAGCGAATCGGTCCAAACAACGGTTTTAATCCCCGCCCGATGGGTATACAGCCAAATCAGAAACAGCGTGAGCAACACCGTCAGCCAAAAGGGAATATGCAGGTCGTTAAAAAAAGCCAGTTGCAAAACGCCTGCCGCCAGATAAAGGCGGAACGATGCGCCAATGGTTTGCGAAACCAGAAAGAAAAAAGCCCCGGTCTTGTATGAGCGAAATCCAAACCGCTGATCGAGATAACTGTAAATTGAAACCAGCTGCAAGCGATAATAAAGCGGAATCAACACCAGGGCAATCAGCCAGTATCCGATAAAATTACCCAGCAAAAACTGAAGATAAGTCCAGGCGGTGTTACCCACTTCGCCGGGCACCGAGATAAAGGTCACCCCCGAGATGGTGGAGCCGATCATGCCGAAGGCCACCAAATACCAGGGCGAACGGCGGTTTCCGGTAAAAAATGTTTCTCCATCGGCATTGCGCGAGCTCAGCCACGACACGCCCATCAATACCGCAAAAAATGTTAGAATAATCAGTGCAATTGCTAAGGTTCCCATCAAATTACGTTTCAATCTTTAAAAATTGGAATAAACTGCGGTTTATACAAACCTAAAAAACTTGCCGACACGTGCAGATGACTTATTTTTAACTCAAAATTCATTCTTTACCGAAAAACATGAGCAAGCAAAGCGTCACCGAGTCCGAATCGCTGTACGACAGGCTGGAAGAAATGACAGTCAGGCAGCTGTTGGAAAACATTCATGAAGAAGACAAAAAAGTTTTACCGGCCGTTCAACGGGCAATTCCTCAAATTGAAAGGCTGGTGGAACAAATCGTTGAGCGGGTAAAAAAAGGTGGCCGCTTGTTTTATATTGGTGCCGGCACCAGCGGTCGACTCGGGATTTTGGATGCTTCGGAAATTCCGCCAACCTACGGCGTGAACGACAACTTAGTTATCGGGCTAATTGCCGGTGGCGATCAGGCAATACGAAAAGCTGTTGAATCGGCCGAGGACAACCCGGAGTTGGGTTGGCGGGATTTGCAAGCCTGCAAGGTCAACCAGCTGGATACGGTGATCGGGATTGCAGCCTCCGGACGAACCCCCTACGTGGTTGGAGCCATTACCAAAGCGAGTGAAAATGGCATTCTAACGGGCTGCATTACCAACAACCCGGAAAGCCCCTTAGCCCAAAGCGCCGATCTGCCCATTGAGGCCATTGTGGGGCCCGAGTTTGTATCGGGAAGCACCCGCATGAAATCGGGAACATCGCAAAAGCTGATTCTGAATATGATTACAACCACGCTGATGATAAAGCTGGGACGCGTAAAAGGAAACCGCATGGTCAATATGCAACTCACCAACCAAAAACTAATTGAACGAGGCACCCGCATGATTATGGCCGAACTCGGCATTGACGAAGCCAAAGCACGCCAACTGCTCTTACAGCACGGCTCGGTTGATCGGGTGCTGAAACTGCACCGCTAGCATAGCTCGTGTGTTACATCCCCCAAGGGGCCAAACAGGCGCGCCCGCCCGCATTAAAAATAGGTGATTTCTTCACCCAGCAAATCGCTGAGCAGGTTGTTGGCCAAGCGGCTTGCCCCGATGCGGAACAACTGCGGGTTCATCCACTCTTCACCCAAAATTTCCTTCACAATCGTCAGGTAAAGAATGGCGTCCTCTGTTGTAGCGATGCCGCCGGCGGGTTTAAAACCGATTTGTTTGCCGGTTTTCATCCAAAAATCCTTAATTGCGCGGCACATCACGATGGCTGCTTCGGGCGTTGCGGCAGGACTCATTTTTCCGGTTGATGTTTTGATGAAATCAGCACCGGCCTCCATCGCCAACATCGAGGCATGGTGAATCTTTTCAGGCTCGGCCAGGGCTCCGGTCTCCAGAATAACCTTCAGGTGGGCTTCGCCAATAGCTTCTTTGATGGTCACAATCTCTTCCTTACAAATCAACTTATTTCCATCCAGAAAGGCCCACAGAGGGAGAACAATGTCAATTTCATCGGCACCGAGCTCCACCGCTCTTTTCGCTTCCTGCACCTTCATTTCGATAAAGGTCATGCTCGAAGGAAAGCCTCCGGCAACTGCGGCAATTTTGACAGGCTCAACGGCCAGCACCTCTTTCACACTGCGCACCATATTGGGGTACACACAAATTGCGGCCACATTCACCAAGGTGGGGTAATCGTTGTAAAAATCGTTCACCCGCGCGGCAAATGCTTTCACACGGCTCACCGTATCGGTTGGATTGAGGGTCGTGAGATCGATACACGAAAATGCCAATTGTTGCATTTCGTGGTTATTGTTTGATGCTGCTTTTTCGTTGATCGCAGCGAGTTCAGCCTGAATTGTCATCGTTGCTTATTTTAGTTTTGAATTATTCTGATGGCGGTCTTTATCCCGCTTCGTTTTCTTCTCGATACTTTTCAAAAAAGCTTCATTCAGGTCGATTCCGGTTTGATTGGCTAAACAAATCAACACCCAAAGTACATCGGCCATCTCCTCTCCCAGATCTTTCCCCAGATCTGCTTTCTTGAACGACTGATCGCCATAGGTCCGGGCCATCAGGCGCGCTAACTCGCCCACCTCCTCGGTTAAAATGGCCATATTGGTTAGCTCGCTGAAATACCGCACGCCAACCGTGCGAATCCAATAATCGACCATTTGCTGTGCTTCCGGAATGCTTACCGGAGCCTTGTTCGCTTCAATTTTGTCCATCAACCCAATTGTTTTAGTTATACGAAGTTAAGGAATCCATGTTTAACAGGCCTAAAAATCTTTATTTTGAGAGTCTATTAGGATGGTTACCGGCCCGTCGTTCACCAGCTGCACCTGCATATCGGCACCAAACTCGCCCGAGCCTATTTGCTTGTGCAGGCGTTCGTGCATAGCCTGTAAAAACTTTTCGTACATCGGAATGGCAAAATCGGGCTTGGCCGCCCGGATATACGACGGACGATTTCCCTTTTTGGTGCTGGCATGCAAGGTAAACTGGCTCACGACAATCATGTCACCATCGATCTCTTCAACCGACTTGTTCATCACCCCGTTATCGTCATCAAAAATCCGAAGTTGGCAAATCTTCTTGACCAACCAGTCAATATCTTCATCGGTATCGGCATCTTCAATGCCCAGCAAAACCAATAAACCTTTTTCAATAGCCGATTTCACATCACCGGCAATGGTTACCGATGCCGACGAAACTCGTTGAATTACTACGCGCATACGTTCTTTTTCGTTTTTTA
This sequence comes from Mangrovibacterium marinum, assembly GCF_003046625.1. GTDB lineage: Bacteria > Bacteroidota > Bacteroidia > Bacteroidales > Prolixibacteraceae > Mangrovibacterium > Mangrovibacterium marinum. The sequence continues at coordinate 71,948 of NZ_QAAD01000006.1, read as the reverse complement.
AAAGCCTGATCCCGAACAAGCGGCTTCAAATCATTGTTTAATAATTCCTAAAGTTGCAATAAACAAATTGCCATCTTCGGGCGAACACCCAAAGATAAGCACGAATTGAAAACACAGCGGATTTGATCGGACAAATCGTAGAAACAGCAAACCAGAACAGAAGCAACATGAACCGCCATAAAAATCGCCAGATCATCCTTTCCCTGCTTTTCCTGTTGGGCTTTCTGCCGGCGCACGCGCAGCAAGGAAAGCTACGGGGTCGCGTATTCGACCTCAACACAAACAACAACATCGCTTTTGCCAATGTGATCATTTCGGGGACCACCAATGGCACCATAACCGACGAAAACGGAACCTTTAGCTTTAGCGGGCTGAAACCAGGCTTTGTTCGGGTTGAAGTTTCGCTGCTCGGCTACCAAAACACGCTGTCGAGCGAAATTGAGATCAGCAATGCCCAAACGGCCCAACTGGAGATCGGTCTTGAACGCACAAACCAACAGCTCGAAGAAATCCGCGTCGCTGCCTCGCCCTACCGAACGCGCGAAGAAAGTCCCTTGTCGCTGAAAACAATTGGCCTATCCGAAATTGAGAGCAGCCCGGGAGCCAACCGCGACATTTCCAAGGTCATTCAATCTTTTGCAGGGGTGCAGTCTACCCCTTCATTCCGCAACGACATTATTATCCGCGGGGGCGGCCCTTCCGAGAGCCGTTTTTTTCTGGATGGCGTTGAAGTGCCCAACATCAATCACTTTGCCACCCAAGGCGCCTCGGGCGGCCCTGTGGGCATCATCAATGCCGATTTGCTTCGCGAGGTACAATACTATTCCGGGGCCTTTCCGGCGAACCGGGCCAATGCGCTGAGCGGCATTTTCGAGTTTTCGCTGGTCGACGGCAACAGCGATCAATTTCGGGGGCAAGCCGCTGTTGGCGCCGCCGAGATCAGCGCAACGGTTAGCGGCCCGGCAGGCAACAAAACAAGCTACGTTGCATCGGTGCGGCGCTCGTACCTGCAATTTCTTTTTGGCTTGCTGGACATGCCCTTTCTGCCAACCTTTAACGATTTGCAGTTTAAACTTAAAACCCGTATCGATGCTCAAAACGAACTATCCATTATCGGGCTGGGAGCTTATGACTTTTCAAAGCTAAATACCGATATTGAAAATCCGGATGAGCAACAGCAGTACATCCTCACCCAATTGCCCGAAAACACACAGTGGTCGTACACCATTGGGGCCGTTTACAAACGTTACAATGAGCATGGTTATCAAACCTTTGTAGTAAGCCGCAACCATCTGAATAACGAAGCCGAAAAATATCGCGACAACAACGACAGCTCCGAGGCCAATAAAACCATCGACTACCGCTCGCAGGAAGCCGAAAACAAGCTCCGCTACGAAAACCTCATCCGCACGGGCGGAACCAAGCTTAACTTTGGCGCCAATGCCGACTTTGTGCGCTATACCAATTCAACCCAACAAACCCGCTATTACAACGACGGGCCACTACGGGTCGACTACACGACCGAACTCAACTTTGTGAAGTGGGGACTGTTTGCACAGGCAAGCCAAAGCTTTGTAAACGACCGGCTGAGTTTAAGCCTTGGCCTTCGGGTAGATGCCAACAATTATTCGTCCCGGATGCGCAATGCTTTCGAGCAGTTTTCGCCTCGTTTTTCAGCCTCGTGGAAACTAACTCCGGCATGGGCTGTCAACTTCAATACCGGCCGTTATTACCAGTTGCCGCCCTACACAGCCCTGGGGTACCGCCAAAACAATCAATACATCAACAAACAAAACGGGCTGAAATACATCCGCGCCGATCATTTCATTGCCGGCATCTCGTACCAGCCCCAGGCCAATTTGTTTCTCAGCCTCGAAGGCTTCCTCAAAAACTATGCGGACTACCCTTTTTCGGTGAACGACTCCATTTCGCTGGCCAACCTGGGCGCCGACTTTGGCGTGGTTGGGAACGAAGAAGTTAGTTCCGAGTCGGAAGGTAAAGCCCACGGTGCCGAACTGCAAGCCCGATATTCCGAAGCCGGAAAATTTAATTTCAACCTGTCGTACACGTTTGTGCGCAGCGAGTTCGCGGATAAAAACGGAACGATGATTCCCTCGAGCTGGGACAGCCGCCACGTACTGGTGCTAACTTCAACAAAAAAGATGAAACGCAGCTGGCAAATCGGTGCGCGCTGGCGCCTGGTTGGAGGCTTGCCCTATACGCCCTGGGATATGGACCGATCGTCGCTGGTTGCGGCCTGGGATGCCAATAACGGCCCATTTCTGGATACAGACCGCTGGAACACCAAACGATTTAAGGCATTTCATCAGCTCGACCTGCGTATCGACAAAGCCTATTATTGGAAAACGATGACGGCCAAATTCTACCTGGATTTTCAAAATTTTTACAATTTCAAAAATGAAAACCAGGATATTTTGCTGCGCCAAACCGATGAAGCCGGCAATTACCGAACCACCGACAACGGCACCCGCTACCTGCTGAAACGGGTGAAGGACGACTCGGGAACCATTTTGCCAACCGTTGGCATTATCCTGCAATTTTAGCCGGGATAATTTTATCCCACAGGCGCTATATTTGCAACAAAATTCGTTTTCCGCTGTTTGGGAAAACCGATTAAGCTTCATCAAATGACTGTACTTTGTTACCACCTGAATCATCCCGATCCGTATTTCAACCTGGCTACGGAAGAATATTTACTGAAAAATTTTGAAGACGATATTTTCATGCTTTGGAGCAGCGAAAGCTCTATTGTTGTGGGAAAACATCAGAACGCCCTGGCCGAAATCAATCATCGCTACGTGAAGGAAAACCGGATTAAGGTTGCCCGGCGCTTGTCGGGCGGCGGTACTGTTTTTCACGATCCGGGAAACCTCAACTTCACCTTTATGCGCAAGGTTGAAAAAATTGAAGAGATCAATTACCGGATCTTCCTGCAACCGGTAAAAGAAGCCCTGGAGAAACTCGGTCTGGAGGTTTCGAGCAGCAAACGCGACGACCTGATTGTGGATGGCAAAAAAATTTCGGGCAATGCGCAACACGTTTACCGCAAGCGGGTTTTACACCATGGTACCCTCCTATTCAACAGCCAGCTGAAGAAGTTGAAAAATGCCCTGAAGGTTGATTTATCGCGCTTTGAGCATAAAGCTGTGCAATCGAACCGGAGCGAGGTCACCAACATTGCCGATCATCTTCGCGCCCCGATGACGGTTCGCGAATTCAGCAACTTCATGTTCGAAACCATCGCGAAAAACTTCGCGGATTACCGGGTTATGGAACTTACGGATGCCGATAAACAAGCCATACAGGTTCTGCGTGATGAGAAATACAGCCAGTGGGAATGGATTTACGGCTACTCGCCCAAATACACCTACCGCAACACCATCGACACAGCAAAAGGAAAGCTAAACGTTGCGTTACAGATTGCTAAAGGAAAGATCGTTCAGTCGGACTGGGAAGGCCCGATCTCCGAAAAACTGTCCTTCAAACTAAAGGAACTTTTGCAAGGCAAAAACCATGCTTACGAGGAACTGGAGCCGGTTTTCTCGCTGCTTGAAGCCCAGTTGAAACAGGAAGACATCAGCGCAAAAGAGCTGCTCGACCAACTTCTGTAAGATAAACCGATTCTTCGGCTTCGTTTTACGCACATATTTCGGTGCAATCCGCAAGCATTTCGGTCCGATCCGCAGGCATTTCGATTCAATCCGCAGGTGTTTCGCTCCAATCCGCAGGCGTTTCCATATAATCCGCTGGCATTTCGGACTGATCCGACAATATTTCGGTGCAATCCGCAGGCGTTTCGGTGCAATCCGCAGACATTTCGGTGTGATCCGGAGGCATTTCGCTTCGATCCGGATGTAAAACGGCTTATCAACGATCGGTTTTATTGTCGGCAGCCTCATTGCCGAACGATTTCAACGCCTTGCGCAAGTCATCGGTCGGTTGAATGATGTTGTAATTCTCCCAGAATGCCGGATCGTAATCGCCGATAATCTCGGTAAATATATCGGCTGCACCAATTTGTTCCTCTTTCGGAAATCGTCGTAAACGCGTCGGACTGTGCTCGTTAATCAGCAAATCGGAAACGCTGTGAAAAACCGAGTTCACCCTATCGTGCCGGCTACGCACCCGAAAACCGGCCGACGAACGCGCGGTATTCAGATACCAACGGCCTTTATTCTGACGGTAACTCACCTGATAATCGAGTTTCAACACCCGTACATTGAACCCTTTCGGTTTCTTACGGATAAGCTGATTGCGAGCAATGCGAATACCATGGCGCGACAAGCTAAACTCGGCGTAAACCAGTGCAAAAGTCTCCTGATCGATCAACAGCCGGCCCTGGTAAGTCAGGAAATCAGTTTTCGCAATCGGACTGAAATAAATCACGTAAGTGGGGCGCCCCAAATAGTCGATCATAGCCCCTGCTTCGTAGCGGTACGCATACCGGTACTCCCGATCCATAAAACTATCCCTTGTTTTCACCACATCCAGCCGGCTGGTGTAATAGGGTCCGCCCTGCATTTTAAAATCAACCCATTTAAAAGCCTCCACATCGGGACTCTTTCGCCCTTTTACAAAGCGGATTTTATCGTCGTGAAATGGCTGACTATACGATGCTTTCAGCAGTTGAATCACCGCTTCGGAAATGTTAATATAGACCTTGTCCTGTGTCAGCGTTTCACGGTAGAAAGCAGTCATCAGCCGGTTTTCCGAAGGATAGTTCTCTGCCATGCGATCCTCCATTTGCTCCATCACCCACGTCGGGTTGATGGCTCGCACCTTGATTTCTTTCAAACGGATATTCACCGGATCGAGCATAATGGACTGTGGCTGTGCGGGCAGGCTATCGGGCATGAGCAGCAACTTTCGGTACCCCATGCACGACACCACCAGTTGCTGACCACGATATTTCGGGGGTATCTTCAGCTCGAAGAGGCCATCGTCGTTCGTAATGGTTCCGAAGGGCTGCTGAACGACCGAAATACTGGCGTAGGCAAGCGGCTCGCCAAATTCGCCATCCAACACTTTGCCCTGCACAATTTGATAGTCCTGCCGGGCCAGCTCCGTCTTTACCTCCCGCAAGCGAATGACGATCTGATTATCGAGCTCCTGCACCTCAAACTCGGGCGCAAGCAAATCGCGCAATACCGACTCGAGCGATTGTCGGCTGTAACCAACAGTTACCGGCTGCTCGGTATTGAGCAGGCTGGGATCGTAGGAAAAATTAACCTCCGCCAGCTCCGAAATCTGCTCCAAAACCTGCCCCAACGGCTGATCGGAGACCGTGAGACTAATTTTTCGACTTAAAAAAACAGCTTTCTGATCCTGGCCGCTAACCGAAAAGGCCCCGCAACAAAGCATCAAAAAGCTGAGAAGTAGCTGGTATTTTATCATTAAAAGACTTTCTCCAAATAAAAGGTCGTTTCAATTTCCTGCCCGTCGCGAAGCACCGTCATGTCAATTTTCCGGTCTTCCTTACTCATGAGGATCAAATTTATATCATTTAAGGATAAACTTTTGTGATTTGAACGGTTTAATGATAAAATCTGGTCATTTTCCTGCAAGCCGGCACGGTCGCCGGGCGAGCCCTGGCGCACCTGGTCGATGGTGAAAACCGGCATTCCGGGAAATGGATTCGAGATTTCGAGCCCGCTCATGTTGTAGTTGAAGTCGTCTTTCACTTTTCCGGTGGGGCGCAGTTTAATCTGGCTGTTCGGATAATCGATCGTCACATAAAAGCGGCGTAAGATCTCAGCTCCCAGGGTTCCGTTCCGGTCGTCGCGAATGAGCTGCTCCACCATCGCGGCCTCCGGGAAGGAAACTATGGGCTCCGACAGAATGAGCGGGCCAACCCATATTCCGCCAATACGCCCTTTGGTGCCATACAAATCACCATTTAAACCGCGTCCCAGGAACGTTTCGATATGCTTTTCGGGCACGTCAATCCGCTCATCCGAACTTGTCGACAGCCAGATCGCATCGCTGGCTCCGGTATCCACCAGCAACTTCACCGGCACGTACTCGTTCTGGTCCGTCACAATGGTGGTGCGCACATAGGGCTTGTTATACTCAAAGTGAATGGGCATTACAATGTCGCGGTTGATCACCCGGTCGCGGTAATACTCCGGCTTGATCAAGGTTAATTTTTGATTGTCGTAATCAATCTCCACCACAAAATCTTTAAACAGGTCGAAACCAATCAATCCGTGCACCGGCAAGCCCAGGATCTGCGAAATCTGAAAATGCTCGTCAATAATCATCTGCACCTGCTGGTTGTAGGAAATCAGTCCGGTACCGATTTTCATGGTATTGTTGCCCGAGCGATACGCCGTTAAGCTTTCGCCTTCGCCCAAACCCGATATCTCCACCGGCCGCATATAGTTCAGATTGATCTTATCGACAAAAGGTAACTCAGTAATAATCGGAAACCGCACGCCCGTGTCGAGAATAAAATTCAAGGTATCCGAGTCGTTGATGATAACCGGAATAATAATCAGGTTACTGGCCGATTTAAAATCGATAGTGATGCTTTTGGATCGCTTATTCAGAAACTCGAAGCGATTTTTCCCGGGCGAAAACTTCTCCATTCGCTCATAATTGAGCGTCTCGCGCAAGGGCACATAGTCGCGAACAACCAAGATGTTATCTTCGATTTCAAAAATCAGATAATAGTCTTTCATCAGCCGTTGCAACACCTGCCGGATGGGTACATTCGAAATATTAAGGCTTACCTTTTTATCCTCAATCAGCTTGGCATTGTACGAATAATCGAGATTGAAATAGTCGCAAATGCGCTGAATCACATCCGACAGGGGTTCTTCGTCGGCCACAATACTGATATTTTGATCCAGAATTGACTTCGCGCTCTGGTCAACCTGGGCTGCCGCTGTAAACGAAGCGAGCATCAACAGGACAGTCGCCAGCATAGCAGCCATTTTCTCACTCCATCTATTCGTTTTCATAGCCTTTTTGTTTTTAGGGTTCTACTTTTTGCTCAGCAGGTACGCCTCTGCATCCGTCTGCTGAATGGTCAGCTTATGGGTCATGGCAATTACCTCCAAAATAAACCGGATGGGCCGGTCATCAAAGTGTGCCGTCAGCAACAGCTGATCCATCGCGGGATCAGCCGTCACAATATGCACATTGTACACCTTGTTTAACTGTTTTATCACCTCTTCAAGGCTGGTCTTTTCAAATTGAAAAGAATGGGTTTTCCAGGCCAGGTAATTGGGATCGATATTCGTCGATTTTTCGAAAACCGAGGCTGATCCAACCAACAGCCCCCGCTGCCCCGGACTCAGCATAAGCGCGCCAGCCTTGTCTGTCCGATTGGCAGCACTGACCTCCACTTTGCCGCTTTCAACCACCACGGCTACTTCGCCCGAAGTCGGTCGGGCATTCACATTGAAACTGGTTCCCACCACCCGGATATTGGCAGGCCCCGCATGAATCACAAAAGCTTTCGCGGCATTGGGGCGAACTTCGAAAAACGCTTCGCCGTTCAGGCTCACTTCGCGAATATCACCCTTAAACTGATCGGGATAATCCAACCGACTGCCCCGGTTTAAGGTAACCACGGAGCCATCAGCCAATTCAATTCGGGTTCGCCCGTAGTTGTCCGTAACGGCCGATTCAGGGGCTACCGTCTGCCAATTGCTTTGCGCAGTCCAAAGCAGCACCGATCCAAGCAACAGAACAAGCGCAACAAGAGCGGCAATCCGCATCCAAAATCGATTTAGTCGCCATAAGACCGGCCTGTTCTGCTTGCGAATGATAGCCTCCACTGCCGGATAATCGCGGGTGGCTGCAAAGCGCCTTTGGTGCAGATGAAGATCGACCTGCCGGGCTGTTTCGCAAATTTGCTGCAATTCCTGCTCGTCCCAGGCATCCTCGCCCGGCTGAGCTTTATCGGGAGCCGGCTCATCAAACAACTGTTTGGCCAATGCTGCCCATTTCTCGTTTGTATTGTCTTTTGGTGTTCCCATTTGTAGCTATGACAAGCAACAGGTGGAAACACCCTGAAAAGTAGCGGGAATTATTTTTTGAAGATGCTGATTCCGATCAGCAGATGACGGTATTCTTTCAAATCGGAACGGAGTTGCCGGAGCGCCAAGCCCATCTGTGTTTCCACGGTTTTGACCGAAATGTGAAGCTGCCCGGCAATTTCGCGATAGCTAAGCCCCCGCTCCCGGCTAAGTCTGAAAATTTCCCTCCGCCTGGCAGGCAATGCGTTAATGCTTGCTTCAATTTTCAGGTGCAGATCTACCTCCATAAAATACTGACTGGGTGAAACATCAATGTTCTCCGATAGAATCATTTCCGCGTATCGCTGTTCAACCTTACGGTGGTTTGCCAAGTTAATCAGCTGGTTTTTAACCATTCGAAACAAGTAACTTTTTACAGAACGATGAACGCGAATTTGCCGGCGTTTTTCCCAAAGCTGAACAAAGAGCTCCTGCACCAACTCGCGACTTTGTTCATCATCCTGCAAAAAATGAGTCGCAAACAAGCACAAAGCCGAATAGTAACGATGAAAAAGTATGCTGAAGGCATTTTCATCATTTCCGGCTATCCGTGACATCAATTCAAGGTCGGTTTGTGTGTTCATTGGCGCTCCAATCGGGGGTTCCGTATCAAAGATGGGCGAAAAGCCTTAAAACCACGCCAATGTTCGTATATTTTTCAGCATAAGTAAAGATTCTATATTTGCAGCATTTTGAAATTACAATTTATGCAAGAAACAACTTTACCGACCAGGTTCAGCCGCCCCTTTTGGGTTGCCAACTCTGTTGAACTCCTTGAACGACTGGCCTACTATGCCGTTTTTATCGTCATCACCATCTACCTGTCCAATGTGTGGGGATTCTCCGATGTTGAAGCAGGATGGATTAGTGGTGTTTTTTCGGCCACGCTTTACCTGCTGCCAACTTTTGTGGGTGCCTACGCCGATAAAATCGGTTTCCGCAAGGCCATCATCATCGCCTTCAGCCTACTTACAGCGGGCTACGCCGGCTTGGGCATTTTACCAACCCTGCTCGAAAGTGCCGGGCTGGTCAGCTACGACATGGAAACCACCTTTAACGGACTAAACACAAGCCCGCTACGCTGGACAATCGTGCCGGTGATGGTGCTCATTGTTATCGGAGGATCGTTCATCAAATCGGTGATATCGGGTACTGTAGCCCGCGAGACAAGCTCCGAAACGCGCGCACGCGGCTATGCCATCTTCTACATGATGGTCAACATTGGAGCATTCATCGGTAAAACAGTGGTCGACCCGCTGCGCAAGAGCCTGGGAGACCAGGGGCTGGTTTACCTGAACTTCTTTTCGGCAGCCATGACCGCAGTGGCTCTCATCTCGGTCTTCTTCCTCTACAAATCGGTGAAAACCGAAGGCGAAGGCAAGTCGTTCCGCGAACTGGGAGTCGGACTTCTAAAAGTTGTCGGCAACGTCAGACTGATCATCCTGATCCTGATTATTAGCGGCTTCTGGATGATCCAGAGCCAGATGTATGCCACCATGCCCAAATATGTGATCCGGATGATCGGACAGGATGCTTCGCCAGGCTGGTATGCCAACGTGAACCCGCTGGTGGTGTTTGTGCTGGTGAACTTTGTAACAAGCCTGATGAAACGATTTACAGCACTACGGTCGATGACCATCGGTATGCTGATTATTCCGTTTTCAGCGCTCATCATGTCTTTCGGAACACTAATTGGGCATGAGAGCATCCTGGGGCTGCACCCGGTAGCTTTTATGATGGTTGTTGGTATCGCTTTTCAGGCGCTGGCTGAATGCTTCATCACACCGCGTTACCTGGAGTATTTTTCACTTCAATCGCCCAAAGGTGAAGAAGGCCTGTATCTTGGCTTCTCGCACCTGCACTCTTTCATATCGTATTTGCTGGCCTTTGGTCTGGGAGGTTACCTGCTGGACAAGTATTGCCCCGATCCGCGGCTATTTGACACGCCCGAAGCTTACAAGCTTGCTACCGCACATGCCCACTACATCTGGTTTGTGTTCGTAGGCATTGGCCTAATTTCGGCTCTTGCGCTGCTGCTTTACGGCTATCTGACCCGGGAAAAGAAAACACTTGAAGCTTAGTGGTCAAAAAAATTGCGTTTTTTTAAAAGAAATCCAGTCGGATAGAAAAACCACTATTCTACTGGATTTCAATGCAAACAAAGCAAACCACAAATTATACCGGACAGAAAAGCAAAAACTTTTTTCAGATAATGCTTTGAGCGAATAAAATTTCCACTATTTTTGCATCGCTAATTCAGCCACGGGTCAGTAATTCGAAAGAAAAACGATCCATGCACCAACGCCCGGGTGGCGGAATTGGTAGACGCGCTGGATTCAAAATCCAGTGATAGCAATATCGTGCGGGTTCGATTCCCGCCCCGGGTACAAAGGCATCCAATTTTTGGATGCCTTTTTTGTAAAATATACTCCCGCAGGTATAGCTTTTAATACACAGAAGCAATATCTTTGTTTAGCACTAAAAACATAAACCATGATTGTTGTTGACGCGCTGAAAATATTGATAGCTGAAGACGTGGAATCCAACTTTCTATACCTGAATGCTGTACTAAGTAAAATCAAAGCGAAAATTATATGGGCTAAAAATGGTCGCGAAGCTGTAGAAATGTTCCGGCAACACGACGATATTGACCTGGTTTTAATGGACCTGCAAATGCCCGAGATGAATGGCTACGATGCAACCAGACTGATTAAAGACATCAACCCAAACGTTCCGGTTATTGCTCAAACAGCTTTTGCCATGGCCGAGGACAGAAGCAAAGCGCTCGATGCCGGCTGCGACGAGTACCTGGCCAAGCCGATTCGTTCAAAAGATCTGCTGAACCTGGTTGAACGCTTTATGCACGTCTGACTTTCATCCGCTTATACGATATCCAGAAACGCTCATTCTTTCTCCGAATGAGCGTTTTTTCGTTACTGTTTATGCCAAAAAGCAATCGCATTTATTACTTTTGAAGACTTTCAACAAAAAACAAATGCACAACAAACAATACCTTTTAGACAAACGATACCTGCAAATGGCTCAAATATGGGCTCAGAACTCTTATTGTAAACGCCGTCAGGTAGGCGCCATTCTGGTTAAGGACAAAATGATTATCTCCGACGGATACAACGGCACCCCGTCGGGTTTCGAGAACAACTGTGAGGATGAAAACAATCAAACCAAGCCATACGTTCTACATGCTGAAGCAAACGCCATTTCGAAAGTAGCCAAATCGGGCAACAGCAGCGATGGAGCGACCATGTACGTCACTTCGTCGCCCTGCCTGGAATGTGCCAAATTGATTATTCAGGCCGGAATTAAACGGGTTGTATTTACCGCCAACTACCGACTCGAAGATGGTATTAACCTGCTGAAACGTGCCCAAATTGAAGTCGTTCAGGTAGAAACTGAAGACTAACAACAACAGAAAACATGAAGAAAAAAATAAACATCTACCTCCCTTTATTGATCGCCCTGGCAATCATCGGGGGAATATATCTGGGCAATCACTTAAACAGTCAAGCCCCCAGACTTGGCCTGCCCAGCCTGACTGCTCCCAAGAGCAACAAACTAAGCATGATTATCGATTTAATTTCGAATGCCTATGTTGACTCGGTTGCCACCGGCGAGCTGGTTGAAGAAGCCATTCCGACGATCCTGAAAAAGCTGGATCCGCATTCCACCTACATTCCTGCACGCGATATGCAGGAAGTGAATGAGGAGATGCAAGGCAACTTTGGCGGCATTGGCGTACAATTCACCATTTACAACGATACCGTCCAGGTAGTTGATGTGATTTCCGGAGGTCCGTCGCAAAAACTGGGCATCCAGCCCGGCGACCGGATTGTTGCAGTAAACGATTCGCTGATTGCCGGCAACGGTGTCAAAAACGAAACGGTGATGAATTTGCTGCGGGGCGAAAAAGGCACCCGCGTAAATGTCGATATTAAGCGCAAAGGAATTAACGACCTGATTGCCTACGAAATTACCCGCGGCGACATTCCCATTATCAGTGTCGATGTGGATTATATGATTAACGACAGTACCGGCTACGTAAAGGTGAGCCGCTTTGCCGAAAAAACCTATACCGAATTCATGAAAGCCATGACCAATGTTGATGCCCTGGGCGCCCAACAGGTCATTATCGATCTGCGCGGCAACCCGGGCGGCTACCTGATGGCCGTGGTAAAAATGGTCAACGAATTTCTGGATGAAGGTGATTTGATAGTATATACCGAAGGCCACTCCCAGGCCCGGAAAACATACACCGCAACGGGCAAAGCCAGCTGGGCCGACAAGCGCATCTTTGTGCTGATTGACGAATACTCGGCTTCGGCCAGCGAAATTTTCACCGGTGCCCTGCAGGATAACGACAAGGGCATTATTGTGGGGCGCCGCTCGTTTGGCAAAGGCCTGGTACAGGAACAAATTCCCTTTACCGACGGATCGGCTCTGCGCCTGACAGTAGCCCGCTACTATACACCCAGCGGTCGTTGCATCCAAAAACCCTACGACGAAGGAACCGAAGAGTACTATCACGACCTGATGAACCGCGCGGTACACGGAGAGCTGGAAGAAGCCGACAGCATTCAATTCTCGGACACACTGAGGTACGAAACCAAAGGGGGCCGTATCGTTTACGGGGGCGGCGGTATCATGCCCGATTATTTTGTGCCACTAGACACAACAGGCTACTCGGACTACTATTCGAAAATCACCCAAAAGGCACTGGTTTACCATTTTGCTTTCGACTATACCGACTCCCACCGCGCTGAGCTGGAACAACTGAAAACACCGCAGGAAATTGTCAATCACCTGAAAGGTGAAAACGTGATGGATCAGTTCATCAGCTATGCCGCAACAAAAGGTGTAAAACGCAGTGAATCGGGCTTAAGCGTATCGGGTAAGATTATTGAAACGCAACTGATGGCCTACATTGCCCGAAACGCCATTGGCGATGAAGGCTTCTACCCCATCATTCAGCAAATTGATAAAACATTACGCAAAGCCATTGAACTTTCCGGCGAAAATCAAACGCTTTCTCAGCTTTTGGCTGTAACAAAATAAACGGTCAACCGTCATAGGGAGTAATTGAACAGAAACCCCATGACCGTTGAAGAGTACAACCAAGCCGTAAACCAGCATGCCGATGCTGTTTTTCGATTTGTCCTGAAGAATATTCGCGACCAGGAAAAAGCACGCGATATTGTTCAGGACAGCTTTGAGAAGCTCTGGCTGCACCGCAAGTCTGTGTCCGCCGAAAAAGTGAAAGCCTATCTCTTCTCAACGGCTTACCACCGCCTGATCGATTGGGTGCGCAAAGACAGTCGCCTGAGCATTGTCGATGAAATTCGATCTGACGAAGCTTGCTTTGAGCACTACAGCGACCTTCAGGAAGTGCTGAACAAAGCCATTGAGCTGCTGCCCAACGACCAGCGCTCGGTATTGCTTTTACGCGACTATGAAGGCTATTCGTACAAAGAAATAGCCGCGATAACCAAACTCAACGAGTCGCAGGTGAAAGTGTACATCTACCGGGCACGCGTGTTTCTGAAAAATTACATTGGTAAAATGGATGTTTTAGTTTAAATGCGTATGAAAATTAACCGGTCAAATTACGAAAGCTATTTTATCGACTACCTTGATGGCAACCTGCCGGATAATTTAGTGGATGATTTGCTGGATTTTTTGGCAGAAAATCCGGAGCTGGCCAACGAGTTAAATGTCGCCAAAAACATACACCTGAAACCACAAACCTGCACCTTTAACTTTAAAGAAACACTGTACAAACATTCGACGAACATCAGCGAGGATTTCGAAATGCAGGCTGTAGCTTATCTTGAGGGCGACCTAAACGAGGAGAACAACGAGCAGTTCTTAAACCAAATAGCCGATGACTCGGCCAAGCTACAAACGCTGCACTTGCTAAAGCAGGCCAAACTTAAGCCCCAATCCACCATCGAGTATCCGAACAAAAAGAAATTATTGCACCACCCGCGCAAAACATTCTCCCTGTGGGCATCGCGTATTGCGGCCCTGTTGCTGATTTTCTTTTCGGTATGGGCCCTAATCCCGCGAAAACAGCCGGTAGTGCCCGACAATCCGATTGCCTTTAAAACAGAAGAGCAACAAGCACCATTCTCGGCGAAAACAGCCGATAAGAAAGCTTCAATTGTGCGCCCAAAGCCAGTCGCTGATGCAAGCATAAAAGTGACTGAAAGTACCGAAAAAGAGCTAGCCAAAGTTGAATCAGCAAAGCAGCTGCCGACTCCGGTTGCCGAAACCAGGGTACGGGAAGTGCAGCCAACCCGATTAGCCATTCCGGAACAAATTCAACCTTTAAAAGCCCAAATTGAGCCGCTGGCCGTGCAGAGCGGAGAACTACATATCCGTGCAGCAAATAATAAGCTTGCGCTCCAAAAGCCGGCAGTTAGCGTTGACGAATACCTGGCTCACAAAATCATTAATGCCCCCAAAGGCGAAAGTTTCACCTTCAACAACTTAGCCAACGCCGGACTAAATGCTGTGGAGAACCTCACAAATGAACGTTTCAATGTAGAAAGAACGGAAAACGGCAAACTGAAGCAAATTAAGTTCGACAGCCGACTGATCGCGTTCTCCATCCCGTTCAAAAAAAATCGCTAGCCCTGTAACAAATTCTGAAGGCTGCCCGTCATAGGGAGGAAGAACACAGAAACCCTAAAAATTTCGACCCATGAAGAAAATATTATTCCTGACACTCATCGCCCTGTGCACCATCCGGCTTTATGCCCAGGATACCATACAGGTTAAACAAATCACCAAAACCATCGTTCGGGTGAACGAGGAACCGACAAAGACAAAAGTTAGCTTGCTCAACGATAAAATCAGCATTGAAGACAATATGCTGAGCGACACAACAAACATCCGCGTTGGACGCCGAAACTATCAGATTATTGAGGGACAAAAAGGCTCCCACATTATTGTAACTAAAGACGTAGACGTGGAAAAAGACTGGCAAAAACGCAAAAAATTTAACGGCCACTGGGCCGGCTTCGAGCTTGGAATAAACGGACTGGCCAATACCGACTACGGCATGTATCCCGACCCGACCAACGAGTTTATGGAACTGCGGCAGGCAGCCTCACTCGAGGTAAACATCAACTTTCTGGAAGCCAACATTTGCCTTAAACCTGATCGTGTGGGGCTGGTTTCGGGCTTCGGGCTGCAATGGAACAATTACAAATTCGAAAACTCCATCACCCTTGATAAGATTGGAGGAAATCCACTGATTCAACCCATTGATATCGTCGAAAACAACTACAAAAAATCGAAATTAACCGCTTCGTACCTAACCGTTCCCCTGATGCTGGAGTTCCAGTTTCCGGTAAACGACCACACCAACACCCTATTTGTCAGTGCCGGGATGGTTGGTGCACTGAACCTGGGCTCGCACACCAAGGTGAAAAACGACCATTCGAAAGAAAAAGACCACGGCAGCTTCAACCTCAATCCGTTTAAATACTCGGCCATTGCCCGCATCGGATTACGGGATCTGTCGTTCTACGCCACCTACAGTTTTTCCCCCTTATTCAAGGACGGCCGAGGCCCCGAACTTTACCCCTTTACCATCGGCATTGCGCTGGCGAACTTCTAGAAGAAGGACAAAAAATAAATCTGAAAAGATCTGCGAAAGCAGGTCTTTTTTCTGAAAGTCTACCAAGCAAAGACACTAAGGCGCCATGCCAATAACTGGATTTGACTAGAGGTGCAACGACAACCTGACAACTGTTGAAAACAACGACAACAGCATCGTCGAAAAAATCCTAAACTTTCATTCCGGTTGATAATTGCCCTGAATCATCTGTGTTTTTTGTTGCTCATTGAACGGAATACCGGTTGCGTTTTGTTTTTCAGCCAGAAAGCGCTTAACTTGAACGAAGAATGATAAGCTTCATCATGAAAGTCAGCATTTACCCGAAAAACCGATTTCCACAAGGCCTGCCAGTCCTAAAAAGCTGCTTCCTGCTGCTTGTCTGGATCGCCATAGCTGGATTGCAAGCGCTGCACGCTCAGGACGCCAAACTGAGCCAATTGCCGCAAACACAAACCGATTCCATCGACAAAGTCCTGCAGATTGAAGCGCTTCATGACTCGGGCTTCAACTTTTGGGAAAACCGCTTTAAAGGAAACTGGGCTGGGGTATTCCTCGGCGTCAATGGCTTTGCGCAAACCGACTATTCGATGTACCCCGAACATTCCAACAACTTTATGGAGCCTACGCTGTGGAAATCAAATTGCCTGAGCATAAACCTGATTCAGATCTCCCAGCGACTGCAACGCAACCGGAACTTCATCGGGCTGGTTACGGGCCTGGGTGCCGACTTCCAGTCGTACCGCTTCGACAACGACTACAGCATCGAAAAAGGCCTCAACCGGGTAGAACCGGTTCTGCTGACAAAGGAAGAAAAGCTAAAGTCGAAGTTTTCGTCGGTGTACCTGAGCGTCCCCATGCTCATCGAATTTCAGATTCCGGTCAAACATTTCGACAACCGCCTGTATTTCTCAACTGGCGTTATTGGCAGCCTTCGGCTGAACACACACACCAAAGTGAAATACGAGGCCGACGGCAAAAAACAGAAAATTAAAGATCCCGGCGACTATTACCTGCGCGATTTTCGCTTTTCCGGAACCATTCGGGTGGGCTACCGCCGCATCAACCTGTTTGCCACCTACGACCTTCAGCCGCTGTTTACCGACCAGCATGGCCCGAGGCTCTATCCCTTCACCCTGGGCATTGGTTTAATCACCTTCTGAAGCCAAAAGCTGCCGGATTTATCGCCCACTTCGGGCGAAAAGAACTATTTTAGCTGCAAACTGAAAACAAAGAAAAATGAAACTTTTATTGAGCAGTAATTCCACCATGCCAGGCGAAGAATACCTGGGATTTCCGACACCACATATCAAAAGCTTCTTAGGCGATAAACCCGTCAAAGCGCTTTTTATCCCTTATGCAGCGGTCACTTTCAGCTTCGACGAGTACGAGCAAAAGGTGAACGAAGCCTTTCAGCGTGTCGGTCACAGTGTGGTGGGGATTCACCATTTCGACAACCCGGTCAGGGCCATTGAAGAAGCCGAGGCCATTGTTGTTGGCGGCGGAAATACCTGGCAACTGGTGCGCATGCTCCACGACCAAAACCTGATGATGGCCATCCGGCGAAACGTGCAAAGCGGAACCCCTTACATTGGCTGGAGCGCCGGCTCGAACGTGGCCTGCCCCACCCTGCGTACCACCAACGACATGCCCATCATCGACCCTACAAGCTTTAACACCACCGGCCTGGTGCCTTTCCAAATCAATCCGCACTATATGGATGCCAACCCCGACGGCCATGCCGGCGAAACCCGCGAACAACGTATTGCCGAGTTTATTGCCATCAACCCGCTCACTTACGTGGTTGGCTTGCGCGAAGGAACCCTTATGAAACTGGAAAACGACACTCTCGAGTTAATCGGCAACCGCTCGGCTCGCATCTTTATGCAAGGTATGGAAGCCTACGAGCTGAATCCGGGTGATGATTTCAATTTCCTGTTGAAGTAAAAATAGAACAATGATCCAGTCGTGCCTTGGGATGCGATCTTATCAAAAGGTTGTATCCCAGCACACGACGTAAACTTCCTTAAAATATGAAAGGACTATCCCGCTATTGTGGGTTGAATTCAAATTGCTAACTTTGAATATGGCAATTGACATTCAAAATAAGAAAATCGAACTAATTCAATGGTTGTCAACACTGGAGGATGCAGCAATTATTGACAAGATAATGGCCTTACGCGATGATGAACGAAATGATTGGTGGAATAAAATTTCGGAGGAAGAACAGGAGTCCATTGAAACCGGAATTCGTGATGCCGATCAGGGAAAACTAAATTCACATACACAAGTCCGGAAAAACTATGAAAAGTGGTTATAAGATCTTTTGGACCGACCACGCCCTATCCGAGCTACAACTGCATCTCGCCTACATTGAGAACAACTGGACAAAAATGGAGATCAAAAATTTCGCACACCAGTTAGATCACGTTATTGAATTAATCTCCCATAATCCATCCCTTTTCCAAGCCACAAAACAGAACAAAAACGTAAGAAGGGCAGTTATCCACAAACATTTCACTCTCTATTACCAAACAAAAAAAAGAAGAATCGAAATCCTTGCTCTATTTGGAAATCGCCAAAATCCGCGTAAAAGAAAGCTTTGAGCTCTTCGATCACTTTTTGATCGACCGCACAGGGTACCAGGCCGCCAGAAAGCCGATAGCCAATACAATGGCGAGCGTTGCCAATACATCGAGCAATTGCAGCTGCACCGGGTATGCCGAGATGGCAAATGCACCGCTTCCGGGAAGTTTTAAGAGCTCGAACCGGCTTTGCGCCCATACCAGCCCCACGCCACCAACTAAACCAACCAGAGCGCCGGTAATGGAGATTAGCCAGCCTTCCATCAGAAATATCTGCCGAATGAAGTGCTTGCTGGCCCCCATACTCTCCAAAATGAAAATATCGTCCTTTTTATCGAGGATAATCATGGTAAGTGATCCCAACAGGTTGAACGAGGCGATTATCAGAATGAAACTCAGAATCAGAAAGCTGGTCCATTTTTCCGACTTCATCACACGGTACAGAAACTCGTGCTGCTCGTAGCGGTTCTGCACCTTGTAAGCGTCGCCAAGCAAAGCCTTAACTTTGGCCTGAATATCTTCAACTTCAACCCCGGGCTTTAGTTTTAATTCCATCGATGTTACACGGCCATCGAGCTCGAATATTTCGCGGGCAAAATCAATGGGCACCAAAATGTACTGGGCATCAATTTCCTGTTGTACCGAGAACACGCCGCTTGGGAACAGATAGTCCCGATTGAATGCATTCTGCAACACCACCCGACCGGCCTGCTGCCGCTTGGGATAGTACACGTAAATGGGACTGATGAAATTCAATCCAACGCCTAAATCAACCGCCACGCCCTGCCCGATAACGGTAAACATCCGGTTGTTGTGGTTCAACACAAACTGCCCGTCCACCAGCATCGAATCGAGGCCTGAAAATCCGGCATAATTGGCTTCTACGCCTTTTACGACACCGTATTTCTGGCGATCTTCGTATTGCAGCAAAGCGTTATCTTCCACCACCTGCATAAATTCGGCCACGCCTTCCACTTGCATCAGTTCGCGAATCTCAGGCCGATCGAGCGAGAAACTCTTCCCCTCGACAGCGGTAAGTTTCAAGTCGGGATCGAAACTGGAAAGCATTCCCTGAATAAAGCCATCGATCCCGTTAAAGGCCGAAAGCACCACAATAAGCGCCATGGTGCCAACAGCCACACCAACCACCGACAAAGCGGAAATCAGGTTAATGACATGCACCGATTTTTTCGAAATCAGGTAGCGACGCGCTATGTGGATGGCCAGCTTCAATTATTTAAAAGCTTTAACGATCAGTCCGGTACCGGTGGTATGGCTTCCTTTCACATCGCAATAGTTCAGGATTGCTGCTATGGGAAAGGCTAGGATGTAATAAAAAGGGATCAGAATGAAGAACAGCTTGCTCACCCCCAGCAGTTGAATCGGGTACTTCATCGACAGACGCCAGCTAATTTTTCCGGGTGTTCCGTACGAATAACGAGCTTCAACCTTGGCGAAACCAGCCGATTTCAGCTTGTCTTCAATCTCCTGAATGTTGTACCCATCGCGCACATGTTCGTCCACAAAACCGTGAACACCACCTTCTTCGTGATCGTGATCGTGCTCATGAGCATCCGAGCCACCTTGGTCCGACGGGGTTGAAATCAGCACGACCCCACCCGGTTTCAGCGATTGATGAAAATTTTTGAAAACCTGCACATCTTCCTCAATATGTTCCATCACATCAATCGAAAGAATCAGGTTGAAAGCTTCGCGCTGTTCAAACTTGGTCAAATCGGCCTCTGCAAAACGAACCCGATCCGATTGTTGAATCTGCGTGAAAAATTGATTACAATCGGCAATTTGTTCTTCCTTTACATCCACCGCCAAAATCTGCGATTTCGGAAACAGACGACTCATCCGGTAGGTGTACTGACCAAAGCCTGAACCGGCATCCAAAATGGCACTTTTGGCCGGCAGCTCGAGTCGTTTCAGTTCCTGGCGTACGTGCCAGGATCGCAACAACAACAGGTCGAGCAAACGATAAAATACTTTCCGGAGGGCCGGGGTTTGATTAAAAAGCTTTCCCAGCGTGCGTTTTATGGGGTCGTATTGCATGGTTTGGTTTCAAGTTTCGCATCTCAGGCTTCGGCTGACACAAGGGCCAGCCGAAACTGTAAACGGTGACTAATTTATGATTTCAGGAGGTTGTCGATGTTATCGATATAATCCAGGCTATCATCAACATAAAATTCCAACTCGGGGATAACCCGAATTTGCTTGCCCACCTTACGGCCGAGCATACCCCGGATTTTCGGATTTTTAATGCGGATTTCTTTCAGCACTTCCTTGACATTATCCGAGGGGAAAATGCTCAGGTAGGCACGCGCCAGCCCCAAATCGGGGGTTACCCGCACCACGGTAACACTAATCATTTTACCCATGAACAGGGTACGTGCTTCGCGTTGAAATATTTCGGCTAACTCGCGTTGCAGCAGCCGGCTTATCTTTTGTTGTCTTGTCGATTCCATTCTCTTGTTAAAATTGTCCGCGCCAAAGTTAATCAAAAATACCGGACGCTCTGATTTGATTTGTTTTGGGACGAAAAATGTCGGTCACAAAAATTGAAAACAAAACCTGCGCTGAATTGCCCCCACCCTCAGTTCGTAAGCAGATGCCGGGAAACGGCCAGGGGAAGGGTGAAACTGCTCGTGAACGATGAGAAATTGCTCAGGGGACGGTCAAACCTGCTCATGAAGCCAGGCAGATTGCTCAGGGGACGGTCAAATTCCTCAGGGAACGCGTCAAGTTGCTCGGGGGACGCGTCAACCGGGGCTTTCGGAAATTCCGCTTTCGGAAATTATTGACTATTCCACGTTCCCGATGACCTCTTTGATAAGTATCCTTTGTCATTTCGCCTTTTTTGCCTCCTCAAACGGGTAAACCCTGTGATCTCTTCATCCACCCCGAAAATAAATTTTTGAGTTTCAAGGATTCGGGTTAATTTTGCTGATCGAATTAAAAAGAACCGATATTCGGTTTCGCTAAGCCGTTGAAGATTCTTCCCAACGAAGGCTCATCAGCGGGATTTTTTAATCTTCTTACTTCCACTAAAATGAGTAAACCAATTGTAGTTAGCGGCATCAGGCCGACCGGGAACCTGCACCTGGGAAACTATTTCGGCGCCGTACGCAGCTTTTTAAAAATGCAGGAAGAATACAATTGCTATTTCTTTATTGCCGACATACATTCACTAACCACACACCCCACGCCGGAAAACCTGCAAACAGGTGTGAAACAGGTTTTGGCCGAATACCTGGCATGCGGAATTGATCCGGAAAAAGCCACCATTTTTATTCAAAGTGATGTGCCCGAGATTACCGAGCTGTACACTTTTTTGAATATGAACGCTTACCTGGGCGAGTTGGAACGCACAACATCGTTCAAAGATAAAGCCCGCAAAAACCCGGAAAATGTGAACGCCGGCTTGTTAACCTATCCGGTGTTGATGGCCTCGGACATCATTATCCACAAAGCCCAATATGTGCCCGTTGGCAAGGATCAGGAACAAAACCTGGAAATGGCCCGCAAATTTGCCGGCCGCTTTAACCGGATGTACAAAAGCGAAGTGTTCCCCATTCCGCGCCCCTTCACCTTCGATGGTGGCGACATGATTAAGATCCCCGGGCTGGACGGCAGCGGTAAAATGGGAAAATCGGAAGGCAATGCCATCGCCCTGGTTGAAGATCCCAAATCGATCCGCAAAAAGGTGATGCGTGCCGTGACCGATGCCGGTCCGACAGAGCCAAACTCACCAAAGCCGGAACCCATTCAGAACCTGTTCACCCTGATGGACATCATGACCGATCCGGCCATTGTGCAACAATTCAACGATGCTTACAACGACTGCAGCATTCGTTACGGCGATTTGAAAAAGCAGCTGGCCGAAGATATTGTTACGTTCACGGCACCAATTCGCGAGCGGGTAAACGAAATTCTGGCCGACGAAGCTTATATGGCCAAAGTTGCCCGCATGGGTGCCGAAAAGGCCCGCGAGTCGGCTCAGGCAACCCTGAAAGAAGTCAAAGAGCTGATCGGCTTCAAAAAACTATTCTAAAAAAATACACACTCTCTTTTAGCAGAAAGCCCGGTCGACAAAACCGGGCTTTGTTGTTTCAGCATTCCTGGCCCATCACAATTTTTAGCCCCAAAATAAGTTTTATTGAAAAACAAGAAGGCCGTAAAACATACTGATTTATTCAGAAATGACTCCCTGACTGAATGGATTTTAATTATTTTTAGGCTATGCGCAGCAGAACTCGAAAAGTACTTCATATCTGCACCGGACTGCTGGTTCTGTTCAGTTTGTCGGCACGAACTCCGGGCTACGGTCAGGACGTTTCGTTTTCGCAATACTACGCCAATCCCCTTTATATGAACCCCGCTTTTGCCGGAACAATCGGCGCTCCCCGGCTGTCGCTGCAATACCGCGATCAGTGGCATCAGTTTAAGGATGCCTATACCAGCTATACCGCAGCCATCGATCTGCCGGTAGACCTTCTCCAGGGCGGACTGGGAATCTACATTTTGAATGATGCGCAAGCCAATAAGATCCTGAATAATTTTCAGCTGAACCTGGCCTATTCGGTGCGGGTGCAGCTCGACCGCGATCTATTTGCTCATGCGGGTGTGCAGCTCGGTTATGCCGAAAATTCGCTCAAAACAGGCGAGCTGATCTTTGCCGACAACCTGGACTACAACGGCGGCATTCCGGGCACCTCGGCCGAAAGCTTCGAGGAAACCAAACGCTCCTACCTCGACTACGGCATGGGACTGCTGCTGTACAGTAAAAAAGTCTTCGGAGGCCTTGCCGTTCACCACCTCACCGAGCCCGATTTATCCTTTTCGGAGGATAACCCCACCGACAGCAAGCTGCCGCGAAAATACACCATCCACGCGGGCGCGCGGCTTCCGGTTTTCAGGCATGGCCATTTGCGCAAAAAGTTCGACATCTCGCCGCAAATCATCTTTCAGAAACAGGGCATCTCTGACCAAATTAACTACGGCCTGTTTGCCACCAAAAGCGGCCTTACCGGCGGAGCGTGGTTTCGTCAGAACTTTGGCCTGCGCTACGATGCCATGATCTTGGTGGTGGGTTTTGTGAACTACAAATTTCAGCTTACCTACAGCTACGACTGGACGATTTCGAAATTGGCAGGCCATACCGGTGGTACCAGCGAAATATCGCTGGCTTTTGTGCTGAATAAACGCAAACAAGCCAACCGGCTGCTGCCCTTCTTCGAGCCCTACCGCGAGCGTTACGGCACCCCTTAGCGAATCAGTAAAATTTGTCCTGTTTGCTCGTGCTTCTTGCCCGTTAAATCAACAAAAGTAGCCATCCATACATAGTTGCCCATTGGCGCTTCTTTCCCGCTTTTATCGGTACCATCCCACGGACTGGCTGATGTGGTGGACTCGAATACCAACTGTCCCCAACGGTCGTAAATACGCAGTAGAAAAGGCATACCGTTATCGCCTAATCCGGCGGGCATAAACACGGTATTTTCAACAATATCGCTGCCGGGGCGAAAAGCATTGGGCGCATAAATCCGATCGACAACTACCTGTATTTGGGTTGTAGTTGAATCGCTGCACCCCAAATCTGAGCGGGCAATCAACCACGCAATATAACTGCCCACCGCAGGGTATTCGTGCTGCGGGGCATAGTCCATTGAGCTGTCTCCATCGCCGAAAATCCAGTTGTACGCATCGGCATCAGTCGAATTATTGTAGAAAGTGACCAACGGATTCTGCGGCGAAACAACCGGATAATCGACCGAGAATGCTGCAACAGGCGGATCAACGACCTGAACAAGCCCTTCTTTGGTTAGCATCTCCAAACAACCAGTCAAATCCGACTCGGCCAGCATGGTTACATCGTAAGCTCCGGGCACCGTATAGGTCAGCGCTAACGAATCGCCACTAAAACTCCCCAGATCCGTAAACCAGCTAATCCGGCTTTCTTCCTTGATGTTTGTAACAATCAACATCGTTTCCAGGCTATCGCAACCAGCTGGTGGTTCTGCTTTAAAATCAATATTCAGCGCCCGCTCTGCACTGAAATCAGGCTCCTCCTGATAGGCCGTATCCTTACAATAACCTTCATCTACGATTAACTCAATGGCGGGCTTCACCCCTGCGAAATCAAACACCCGCACCAGATATTCTCCTTCAGCAATGGTATCGGTAATGGCTGCATTCCGGAACGTCCAGTTCAGCGACTCCAGATCGTTTGTTGTCCCGGTAAAGCGCAGCGTTTCCACATAAGCCCTGCATGTAGGCTGAAAATTAAACCCGAAGGCGGCTTGCGGCTGCGGATAAAACTCAAGCTGAATGGTATCGCCACTCACACAATCGTCCTTAGTCGTCAGCTTGTAATAAAGATCATAAATCCCCGGAACGGTCGCTTTAACGGTCGCCGAGGCATCAGTCGATTCGCTAACGGTCAAATCCGGCGAAGCTGCCAACCACTGAAAGCTTCCCGGATAGTCCCACAACGCGGGCGAATATCCGGCAAAATCAACATGAACGTTTGTCGTCAGCTCGCCGCAGACTGCCGGATCGGCCTGAATGCTTACCGGTGGGTTGCCAAAGATGACCACTTCAGCTGTATCGCTTGCCCGACAGCCATCGGTATTTTCGATCGTCAACACATACGAAGCTGTTGAATCGACCCATATCTCAGGTACTGCACCAAAGGCAATGCTATCGCCCTGAGCCGTCTGCCACAGATAGGAAACAAGTTCGCTGAGATCAGACCTAACATCTGCCGTTAACAGCACGGAATCCGGCGCACATTTCGAATAAGTATCTGAAACAATGCTGAACTCGGGCCCGGCAATAAAGCTTAGCTCGATGGTATCGCCACTCACACAATTGTCTTTCGTGGTCAGTTTGTAATAAAGCTCATAAACTCCGGGAGCGGTCGCTTTAACCGTAGCCGAGGCATCAGTCGAGTCGCTAACAGTCAAATAGGGCGAAGGTGCGAACCACTGAAAGCTCCCCGGATAATCCCACAAGTCGGGCGGATAGCTGGCAAAATCAACATGAACAGTTGTGCTCAACTCGTCGCAGGCTGCGGGTTCGGAGTGAATCGTTACCGGCGGATTTCCGAAGATGATCACTTCGGCCGTATCGGTCACCGTACAAGCATAACTATTCTCGATGGAGAGTATGTATTGTGCCGTTGAATCGGCCCAAAATGTTTCCGTATGCGCCAAAGTATCTCCGGACGAAGTTTGCCACAAATAAGAGGCAACATCAGCCGATCCCGAGGAAATAATGGCCTTCAGCTCCACCGAATCCGGAGCGCATCTGTAAAATTGATCCGGCTCAACGGTAAACTCCGTACCGGGCGAAAAAGTCACTTCAATGGTATCGCCACTGATGCAGCCGTTTTTGGTGGTCAGTTTGTAATAAAGCTGATAAGTTCCCCAGCCGGGAGCCAGCATGGTTACCGACGAATCAGTAGGGTCGGCAAAACTAACTCCCGCATCATCTGATGCCCATTCAAAGGTTCCCGGAGCAGTGGTCCACAACGAGTCGGGATAATTGCCCAGATCGGCTGTAACGGCGGTTTGCAGCTCGCCGCACACCAGGCTATCGGCGGCAATCGTTACCGGAGGCCGCCCGAAGATGATGACATCAGCTGTATCCGTGGTCGAACAGCCATACTCGTTCCACACCGTCACGATATATTGTGCCGTAGAGTCCACCGTAAGCGTCGACGTGGTGCCCAGTTCCTTCCCTTCCTTGCTTTCCCAGAGAAAGCTTGTCGCTTCGGACGAATTTGCCACCAGGCTAAGCTCTTTGGGAAAACAATAAGACAAATCAGCAGGAGTGATCTCCAACTGCGGCTTGGCATAAAACACATAAACCGAATCGTGCAGTGCCGGGCAGTCGCTGATGGTCGTCGTCACTTTATACATGCCTTCTCCAGACACGCGAATCGACGAGCTCGTTTCGCCGGTCGACCACAGGTAGGTCTCAAAATAAGGTCCTGCATCCAGAGTCAGCTCATCACCGGGGCACAACAACAGCGTATCACCGTCGAAATTGATATTTTCGCCCAGATCGAGGACCACATTCAGGTTGAAACCAACCGGATAACCGTAGGATTCTTTATCGCCCTGCCCATACACATAAGCCAGGAAACCCTCATCCGGATCGGTATTTAACAGCGTATGCGATCCACTGGCCGACAACAATATTTGAGCATACGAGTATGCAGTCCCGGCAAAAGGCTTTGTACTGACGGGGTTGCCATCCAACCTCAAATTGGAAGCCTGATCGGTTAAACTCACAATATTGATATGATAGCTTGTGATATTCTCCGAGTCGTAGGCTACAAAAGTCACATTGTTCTTGGACTGTGCTGTCGAGCTGAGGACGATCATCGACGGATCTCCATACTCGGTGCCTCCTTCGCCCAGATAGTTTTGAGATGCACTGTACTGCGCAACCAAAATAGGCTTATCTGCCGCAATACGGCTGGCTTGACCGGACTCCAGATAGATTTCCTTAAATTCCCCCCGGTTTAACACAAAAGGGGCCCAAAAGGGGCCGGCATCAACTGTCGTACCATCCTCGCTGGCAATGATCCGGTAGAAATCCAGTTCCCGTCCCATCAACGGAACGGCGTAATACTCGGTTCCCCAGGAGTAAAGCGGAGGCATTTGTTCAAATAAGTGATCGTAACCCGAAATCAATTCCGGATCAGCCAGATTGTCACTGGTGCGCGGCACAGTGGTCCCGAAATTACCGGAGTAAACGGCGATATTCTTATCGGCCACAACGTGACTGCCAGTTAAGTCCCCCTGCCCGTCCAGGTCGGGCTCGTTTGCGGACTGCACCTGGTAGGTTTGTCCTTTATTCAGCGTGATGACAAAGGGCACATTAGCCGGCTTTAAGCCATCGGTAATTTTGGATGGCGTAATCGTTACTTGCGTCTGATCTTCCGTAGCAACAATTAAAAACTCACTGTTTCGGCCGTTTAAGCCCGTTCCGTAAGAGTTGTAATGCGGTTCATAGCACAGTGTAAAATACTCCTTGCCAATCGATTCCACCGGGTAAATCACCGCCGCATCCGACGATTTATAATCCCAATTCATCGCATACACATTCACCGGATCGTTGGCAACCAAATAAATCCCTTTGTTCCCAACGCTTTCCGACGTCATCACCTCGTTGGTCTCCCAAGGAATTTCCACCAGCTGTTCCGAATTAGCGCTAACGGAGTAAGTACCCAATAAATTGGTTCCTCCCTGATTGTATATCGAAAAGTAAGTGGTGTAAGCAGAGGTAACCGTAATGGTCAGGCGATGATCCACAACATTATCATTCCTCCCTTCCATAAAGCCAAACCAAAACTCGGTTCCTTCGGTGGAGCGGGTACAGCCTTCGTGATTCGCCCACGAGAATGCAGGGATCAGGATGACGAAACAAAGTGCTAAGAGGAGTTTTTTCACGGTCGTTCGAATTTCTGCTTTTAAAGCTAACGAAAACCCGCGAAAAACATTTTATAAGGTCTTTGATTTTAAAAACATAGCGAACGAGCCAATGCAGCCCGCAGCGCTATCTACTGCTGAAATAGCGGCGGAACAGCACCTTTTTCAGGTCGCGAAAAATAATTTGATGAGCGATCACTTCAATTTGATTGTAACGGGGAAATTCGTTCGCCGTCTGATCAATGTCGCGCTGGCTGATATCGACCTGATAGAGGATAGACATCAACAAATCGCTATTGGAGTGCATCAGCCGATCAATTTGATCGACCAGTTGGCGGTGCAATTTTTCGTAGGCATCATCAATCGATCCGGAATATTCAATCTCCACGCCGAACAAGCCAAAATCCTTCATAATCTGGGCAATTGTATCGAGGATGATGTCTTCCCGATTCAAAAAGACATCTACATTTCCGGGCTTTATATTGGGTAAGTCACGCATTCAATCAATTTTAGGATGAAAAGTTAAGCAATTTTAAGAACTCAAAGCGGGTAAAAATTACAAATCCGAACTCAACAACTGAGATCGGATTTGAATATCGGTATAAGACAGTTTTCGCTTAAAATACGGCTTCAACAATTTTGCGGGCGTTGTCCGACATACCCATGGTGTACAAGTGCAAACTAGGCACCTTGTTGGCCACCAATTCTTTCGATTGCTGAATAGCCCATTCGGTTCCCACCAACTTCGCATCGTCGTTGTTCTTACATTTTTTTAACTCGTTCACCAGATCCTGCGGCAAGTCGATGCTGAAGATCTTGGGCAGAATAGTCAGATGCCGCAGGTTGCTGATCGGCTTGATTCCCGGGATAATCGGAATCGTAATTCCTTCAGCACGACACTTCTCAACAAAGTCGAAATAAACCTGATTATCGAAGAACATCTGGGTGACGATATACTCGGCTCCGGCATCCACCTTTTGCTTCAGATAGCCCAAATCCGTGTCGAAATTCGGCGCTTCGAAGTGCTTTTCCGGATAACCAGCCACACCGATACAAAAATCCAGCGGTGTGGTATTTTTCAGGTCCGAGTCGAGGTATTTGCCATTACGCAAATCCACAATCTGTTTCACCAACTCGTCGGCATTGGCATGTCCGTTCGGGTCGGGGCGGAATACCGTATCCCCTTTCACGCCGTCGCCGCGCAAGGCCAGCACATTTTCAATACCCATAAAGTTCAGATCAATCAGTACGTGCTCGGTTTCGCTTTTGGTAAAGCCACCGCACAAGATATGCGGAACCACCGGAATCCCGTATTTGTGCTGAATAGCCGCCGCAATAGCCACTGTTCCGGGGCGCTTGCGAACCACCTGCTTGTGAATCGATCCATCCGGCATTTCCTTGTAAATCATTTCATCGCGGTGTGTTGTGATGTTGATATAACTGGGATTGTAATCGATTAAGCTTTCGATGGTGCGGTAAATATTGCTGGCATCATTCCCCTTCAGCGGTGGAAGCAATTCGAATGAGAATACCGTTTTATCGCTTTGATTGATGATATCTATAACTTTCATTTTCCGGGTCGAATTTGTCTGATTTCGGTTTATTTAAAGATGTTCTCGATCTGTTTCTGTGCTTTTTTACTCTGACGTTGCATTTCGGTTTCAATCGAGTTGTTGAAATGAAAAATCATATCCAGCACAAACATAACTGCCAAACCTAGTAAAAATGCTATAATCGCTTTCTTTGTCGAACTATTCATTATCTTTTAATTTTTAAGGTTATTGAGGGTTTCACGTGTATTATTGAGGGTTTCATTCCAAGTGAAGCCCTCAATAACCATTCAAAGTGAAGCCCTCAATAAACCCTCAATAATTTAGTCTTATACTCCTTTATAGTTAATGTTTACCGGCAGGAACTGCTCCACTAAATCAACCGATACGCCTTTACGCTTGGCATAGTCTTGCACCTGATCTTTGCTGATTTTCTCGAGGCTGAAGTAGCGCGACTCAGGATGTGCAAAGAACTGCCCACAAACCGCAGCCGTGGGATACATGGCATAGTGTTCCGTCAATTCAATACCGATTTTTTCAGCGCCCAGCAAGTTAAACAAATTGCGCTTTTCCTGATGTTCCGGGCAAGCCGGATAGCCCAGTGCCGGACGAATGCCCTGGTAACGGACTTTCAGAATATCGTCCCAAGTGAGGTCTTCATCGGGGGCATAGGCCCAGTATTCCCTGCGCACTTTGGCATGCAACAACTCGGCAAAAGCTTCGGCCAAACGGTCGGCCAGTGCTTCGAGCATAATCGCTTTATAATCGTCGTGATCGGCTTTGTACTGCTCCAGCCATTGCTCGATGCCAATACCGGCAGTCACGGCAAATCCACCGCAGTAGTCGGTTTTGCCAAGCTCTTTCGGTGCTACAAAGTCCGACAAGCAGAAGTTGGGCACACCTTCGCGCTTCTTCTCCTGTTGACGCAGGTGGTAGAAACGCCCCAGCTCGTCGCTGCACGCTTCATCCTTGTACAATACAATGTCGTCGCCGTCGGCCTGAGCCGGCCAAATACCATATACGCCATTGGCCTGCAACATCTTTTTCTCAATAATCTCGTCGAGCATCAGCTGCGCATCCTCGTACACTTTACGCGCCTGTTCGCCCTGAACTTCATCATCCAAAATCTCGGGGAAGCGGCCTTTCAGCTCCCACACAAAGAAGAAGAAGTTCCAGTCGATGTATTTACGCAGCTCTTCCAGCGGGAAGTCAATCAACTCGTGCACCCCGGTTTGCTTCGGCTTATAGATCACATCAGCGCTCCAATCGGGCATAAATTTATTGGCACGGGCTTCCTCCAGCGTCAGGTATTCCTTTTGCTTTTTCTGTCCGTGGAACTCGCGGATCTGCGCATATTCATCTTTCAACGACTGCGCGAAATCTTCGTTCTTCGACAGCAAATTCGCCACAACGCCCACCGTACGGCTGGCATCCTTCACGTACACCACCGGCTCCGAATATTGCGGGGCAATTTTCACGGCGGTATGGATCTTCGAAGTTGTTGCACCACCGATCATCAGCGGCAAATGGAAGTTCTGGCGCTCCATTTCGGCGGCCACATTCACCATGATTTCCAGCGATGGCGTAATCAAGCCACTCAACCCGATAATATCTACGTTCTCTTTACGGGCTGTTTCCAGAATCTTTTCGGTTGGCACCATCACCCCGAGGTCGATCACCTCGTAGTTGTTACAGCCCAGCACCACGCCCACAATATTTTTACCAATATCGTGCACATCGCCTTTCACGGTAGCCATCAGCACCTTTTTCTGGCTGCTTTGCTGGTTTTTGAATTTCGCCTTATCCGCTTCGATAAAGGGTAACAGGTGCGCTACCGCTTTCTTCATCACCCGGGCCGATTTAATCACCTGCGGCAGGAACATCTTCCCTGAGCCGAACAAGTCGCCCACCACGTTCATGCCGTCCATCAGCGGGCCTTCAATAATGTTCAGCGTTGGGCTGTACAGCGGAATGGCTTCATCCAAATCCTGCTCCACGTAATCCGGAATACCTTTCACCAAAGCATGCTCCAGACGTTTTACCAGGGGCAGCTCGCGCCACTCGTCCTTCTTCACCACCTTGCCTTCGTCGGCTTTCAGGTTTTGGGCAAAGTCCAGCAAGCGTTCCGTCGCATCGGGGCGGCGGTTCATCACCAAGTCCTCAATATATTCGAGTAGATCTTTCGGAATTTCATCATAAATCTGCAACATCCCCGGGTTCACAATCCCCATGTCGAGCCCCGCTTTGATGGCATGAAACAGGAATACCGAGTGAATGGCCTCGCGCACCAGGTTGTTCCCGCGGAAGGAGAACGACACGTTGCTCACCCCACCGCTCGTTTTGGCATGCGGCAGGTTTTGCTTAATCCAACGCACGGCTTCAATAAAATCAACCGCATAGTTGTTGTGCTCTTCCATCCCCGTACCAATGGTCAGGATGTTGGGGTCGAAGATGATGTCCTCGGCCGGGAAATTCAGCTTTTCGGTGAGCAACTTGTAGGCGCGGGTGCAAATCTCCACCCGTCGCTCGAAGTTGTCGGCCTGGCCTTTTTCGTCGAAGGCCATCACCACCACGGCAGCACCGTACAGCTTAATTTGATGGGCATGCTCGAGGAACTGCTCCTCGCCTTCTTTCAAACTAATCGAGTTCACAATGGCTTTCCCCTGCAAACATTTCAAGCCGGCCTCGATCACCTCCCATTTGGAGCTGTCGACCATCACCGGAAGCTTGGCAATGTCGGGTTCCGACATCAGCAGGTTCAGGAAAGTCACCATTTCCTTTTTGGCATCCAGCATGGCATCGTCGAGGTTCACGTCGATTACCTGGGCACCATCCTGCACCTGGTCGCGGGCAACGGCCAGCGCCTCTTCATATTTTTCTTCCCGAATCAGGCGGGCAAACTTGCGCGAACCCGACACATTACAACGCTCGCCAATATTCACAAAATTGGTTTCGGGCGTGATGGTCACCGGTTCCAGTCCGCTGAAGCGGGTTAATTCGTCATTTTTTTGTTTGATATGCGGCTCGGCTGCCGCGGCAATGCCGGCAAATTTGCGGATATGGTCGGGCGTGGTTCCGCAACATCCACCGATGATGTTCACAAAGTGGTTATCCAGGAAGTCCTTCACCTGAACAGCCATTTCCTCGGGAGTTTCGTCGTACTCGCCAAACTGGTTGGGCAAGCCCGCATTGGGGTAGGCGCTAATGTAGAAGGGCGCTTTTTTCGCCATTTCTTCCAAATAAGGGCGCATATCCTTCGCGCCCAGCGAGCAGTTCAGTCCGATACTCAGCAGGTCGATGTGGCGCACCGAGTTCAGGAAGGCCTCCACCGTTTGTCCCGAGAGGGTGCGGCCGCTGGCATCGGTAATGGTGCCCGAGACCATCACCGGAAGATACAGATCACGTTCTTCCAGTTCCTCCTCGATGGCAAACAGCGCCGCCTTGGCGTTCAGCGTGTCGAAGATGGTTTCCACCAACAACAGATCCACACCCCCGTCGAGCAAGCCTTTCAGCTGTTCGCGGTAGGCTTCTTTCACCAAGTCGAAGCTGGTGGCGCGGTAGCCCGGGTCGTTCACGTCGGGCGACAGCGACAAGGTTTTATTGGTGGGCCCCAGGGCACCGGCTACATAGCGCGGCTTATCGGGATTTTTTGCGCTAAACTCGTCGGCAATTTCGCGGGCCAGAACGGCCGATTTATAGTTGATGTCGTACACCCACTTTTCGGTGTGATAGTCGGCCTGCGAGATGCTGGTGGCATTGAAGGTGTTGGTTTCAATGATGTCGGAGCCGGCCTCGAGGAAGGCTGCATGGATACTTTTAATCACATCGGGGCGGGTAATCGACAGCAGGTCGTTGTTGCCAAACAGCTCGTTGGTCAGTTCGGCAAATTCTTCGTTTCGGAAATCCGCT
The DNA here is from genome assembly GCF_003046625.1 of Mangrovibacterium marinum. Lineage (GTDB taxonomy): Bacteria > Bacteroidota > Bacteroidia > Bacteroidales > Prolixibacteraceae > Mangrovibacterium > Mangrovibacterium marinum. The sequence continues at coordinate 38,777 of NZ_QAAD01000006.1, read as the reverse complement.
TCGGTCAGCCCGCACTTTTGGATCATGGTTCCCATGGCCCCGTCGAGCACCAGCACGCGGCGTTTCAGTTCTTCACGTATGTCTTTTTTTTGTGTCATCTTACAAAATCAATTTCAATTCGTTTTCGCCGTGCACGGCAATTTGGTCGTCCACAATAAACACGGCGGCAATTACTTCGGGCATCAGCTTAAGGTGTTTGAGCACCTTGTCCAAATCGTTGGCGCGTTTCACCCGGTTGCCGATACCCACTGCCAGAGCCGATGCCTGCGCACCTTTCGGGGCGAGCATCATCACAGCCGTTGCTTTGCTGTGATTAATGGGCTGACCCTTGGTTCCCGTACCGGTTCCCAGCCCCAGGGGTGTTTGTTGGGGAAGGATTTCGAGGCCCATCAGTCCCGAATCTTCCAAATCGTCAGCAAAAATACTTACAATCAGCGAATCTCGAAGCTTTAAATACAAATCTCCGTCATTTTCAACAATCATTTCATCTGGAGCGAAGCTGGCCAGCAAGCTTTCGCCCACCAGTTGGCTGATCAAACCACTTTTGGCAGCCTGTGGTCCGGTGCCGGCCAACTCGGCAGCGCGGGCTGCTTCAACGATGGAGGCCGGAGCGTTGTCGGCCACCGGATAAGGTTTCAAACTTTTCTTAAAAAACGGTTCTTCAGCCACGTAGGCCTTCAGTTCGTCTACCTTTTGGCTGAGCACCTTCAGGGCTTCGGCCTCCATTTGGGGGCTGTACGATTGTGGATCGACGCCAATCCAAAGGTTGTAGTCGAGGTATTGCACCGTGAAGGGCTGAAAGCGCTCGCGGGAAAAGCAGTTGCGGTACGATTTGGGTTCGAAAAGCATAATCCGGATTTTTTGTGCTGTTTTTCAAATTAAAACCTGTTGGTTGAACGATTTGGATTGATTTTGGTTTAGCGCCGGGCCATCTTTCGTTGCCCGCTGTTGGGGCCCCGGTTCAAAAAACCGGCTCGCCGACTGCCCGGCATCTGCCCGCGGCCGAACCACCGAACAGCCACGGCGAAAAAACCGCGTGCCGGGGCGCTTGTCAAGCCCCAAAATCATTCCTTTTCGCGGCAGGCTGAACCGAAGCCCAAACCTGCTGATTTGCAACCATCGCGGGCAAATGTAAGCTGTAAAGGCTGAATTGTCAAATTATACCCGCCGGATGCCGGGGCCCAAGCTCTTAAAAAAGAGCCGAAACTTATTTAGAATCGGAATAAATTACAAGAAGTTAAAACCCGTGAAGCAGTTTTTTCACGGGGCTTGCAGCCATTTTAGGTTGAAGAACATGAACGACATATCAATTAAACAATTGACTTCGAAATGTCAAGTGTGTAACTTGTGTGGCAAACTATTTAATTAAAATTATAACTTATGAATACTTCTGAAACAGGCTTCGAAAAAAACCTATCGATTTACGAACAAATGTTAGACGAAATCCAATCGCCCACCGCCAACTACAACCCGCCTGTAGCCCAAATGAGTGTTGAAACCCTGCAAGCCCATGTCGATCCGGCCCGGGCAGCCCTGCGCACGGTAACCCAAACCCAGGCCGACTACACCTTTGCCGTGAACGACCGCCAGGCAGCCTACGACGACATGAACAAACGCATCACCCAAGTTAATACGGCCCTGCCGCTGTTTGGCGTAAGCGCCCGCACCCTGGCCGATTTTAAATCGGTTTACGACAAGCTGAAGGGCTACTCAACTGTCTCGGAAATGGGCTTCGAACACCTAAAAGAAAACTTTGGCGAGTACCTGATGCTGCTGAAAAAAGTAACCAACTACGCCCCCACCGATCCCGATTTAACGGTTGAAGCACTCGAAAGCCTCGAGTCGCAGCTCGACGACCAAAACCAGGCCGTCAGCCAGAGCGATGCCGCCCTTTCGTCGGCACGCGACACCCGCAACCAGCTGATGTACGACGAACAGACCGGCCTGGTGCCCCTCTGTAAAGACGTGAAGCAATACTATAGGTCGGTGGAAGGCGTAAACGGCGTGATGTATAAACGCCTGGTGTCGCTGATGAAACCCCTGCGCTAAAAAACGGATCCGAACAAGTTACGGAAGCTCCACCAGAGCTCACGGAAGCTCCACCGGAACTTACGGAAGCTCCACCAGAACTCACGGGGGTTCCATCAGAGTTCACGGAAGCTCCACCAGAACTTACGGAGGCTCCACCAGAGCTCACGGAAGCTCCACCGGAACTTACGGAAGCTCCACCAGAATTCACGGGGGTTCCATCAGAGTTCACGGAAGCTCCACCAGAACTTACGGAGGCTCGACCAGAGTTCACGGGGCTTCCACCAGACTTCACGGAGGTTCCATCAGAGCTTACGGAAGCTCCACCAGAACTTACGGGGGTTCCACCAGAGCTCACGGAAGCTTGTTCGGCCTTCAACATTGCCTATTCTGTTGTTCAAACGGTCTATACCGCTGCTTTGGCGGCGGTTTTCACCCTGTACATCCGCCCGGGGGAAGCTGCTGAAGCCCCCGATGAAGTTGAACCTAAAAAAAACAACCATGGCCCGCAATAAAAAGAAAAAGAAACAAGCCTACTGCAGCTCGCAACAAGAACAGCGCACCCGGATGAATGTATTTTACCGCAATATGTACAACATTCTGGCGGCCTACCAGTGCGAAGAGTTCGTGGGCCTGATGCCCCAATCGCTCAAACGTGCACTTTATAACATGCGCACGCCATCGTTCCGGTTTACCGAGGCCAACTGCCCCGATATCAACCGCGAACAATACAACGAAATCATCCAGATGGTGAGCTACACCCTTAAAAAGATGACCATTTCGCTGAACGATAGCGACGGGAAAACAACGCTGAGCGATTTTTACACCATGGGCTACAACCTGCGCATCCTGCAAGAAGCCACCCAAACACACCCCTACGAAAACGGCGAACGAATGCACGAGCTGCTCACAACCCGTTTAAACCTGCTCGCAGCGGACGAAAAGGCCATGTTAATGTTGGCCAATATATGCCACTATGCCTCGGCCTACTTCAGCTCTTACACCAATTACGTGGTTACCGTGCACCCCGAATTTCCAAGCGAGAGCTCCAAAAAAGGCATGCAGGGACTTCAGCTCATCGTGTCCACCCACAAAGTACCGGTTCACTATTTCAAGGTCAACGGGCATATTCGGCCGGCCTTCGCAATCGGACTAACCGCGCCCGAACGTCAACTGAAATGGTTAAGCATGAACCGCGCCTTGTTCGACCACACCCCCTTTCACGATCAGCTGCAAACACCGGTTTATGTGCAGTCGCACACCTTTCAGCGGCTGGCCGAGCGGCTCGATCTGATGACCATCAAAGAGCTGTACTTCGACCTGCGGAACTCCATTCTGCGCGCAACGGTCATCCGTTATAAACGCTATCACCTCATCGAATATCGGGCACTCGACTGTAAACTGGGCTACCTGGTTGCCGATCTGATTGACGGGAAACTACTGGTTAAAACCTTCCTGTTTCTGCCCAGCGACGGCACCCCCGAGGGCGAAAAACTGGAACAACTGTGCGGCCTCACCAAGGTGGATATGCAATACCTGAAGATTGATCATCTGAGTGCTTTCCACCACACCGATATTAAAGAGGATGCGCGCCTGAAAAAGCTGTTTTGCGATGCCGGCTGCGAAAGCCTGTTCGACTTCTGCGAACGACAACGAAACAAAAACTGCCGCCACGACCAGCTGTCGAGCTATATCATCCAATACATCCAGCTCGATCAGGAAGAAGAACAGCCCGCCATTGCCGGATAGCAGCCCAACAAACCGATCCGGGGGGCCCGGGCAACATAGCTGTGGCGCCCTCCATCGGCCGCGAAAACCGCGGGGCGACCGGCCCGTTTTAATCGAAACCCGCATCAATCGCAAAGCGTGATGCCGCCGAAAAGTTTAAATTTTTACTTTTGTAACCATTCAAACCTGCTCCACTGTACGATCAAACACAGCATTTATTTGTTGAGCCTTTTAGAAACAAATACAAAAACAGAAAAACATGAAAAAGAGATTCCTCACCATGGCCTTGCTGCTGATCAGCGCCGCCGTGTTTGCACAATCGGCACCCCTCGCACAAGGCGAAAAACAACTCAACTTTGGGCTGGGCGAAAGCAACCACGGCCTGCCCCTTTACATTGGCGCCGACTTTGCCTTTCACAACGACTGGACCGCCGGCCCGGTGCTGAAACTGATCCTGGACGACGACGACAGCAAATTTGCCGCTATTGGCCGCGTGGATTACCACTGGAACCGCCTGATGGAAATCCCCTCGAACTGGGACTTCTACCTGGGCGCTAACCTGGGTGTGCTCAGCGGCGATGGCGTCGACCTGAACCTGGGATTGCAAATTGGCGGCCGGTACTACTGGAGCGACCGCTGGGGCGTAAACCTCGAAATTGGCGGCGGCACCGGCTTCGACACCGCCGTTGGGCTGAGTATGAAGTTTTAAACTGAAAAATACAGATCAGTCAGAAGGCCGGATGTTCTCCGGCCTTTTGTATGCTGCTCCCGTCCAATAAGCGAGCCTAACCATCACTTTAAAACAAATGCACATAAGGTTCCTTCCAACAAAATAATCGACTTCCAGCTGCATTCAGGCAAGCACCTGAGCCAGCAAGCTGAAAAAGAGCTTCAAATTGAAGGCATCGCGGATGAGCCGCAGCAAGTTTTCGAGAAATTTCTACCTTTGCAAAAATTTCTCAATCGATGGATAATCAACTACAGATCTACAATACGCTAAGCCGCAAGAAAGAAATTTTTGTTCCTCTGCACGAGGGCAAAGTTGGTCTTTACGTGTGCGGCCCTACCGTTTACGGAAAGGCTCACCTGGGCCATGCCCGCCCTGCGGTAACCTACGATTTACTGTTCCGCTACCTCAAACACCTGGGCTATAAGGTACGCTATGTCCGCAACATCACCGATGTGGGGCACCTGGCCAACGATGCCGACGAAGGTGAAGACAAAATCGCTCAAAAAGCCCGTCTGGATGAGCTGGAACCCATGGAAGTTGTTCAGCTGTACACCAACGATTATCATAAAAACATGGAGAAGCTGAATGTGCTTTCGCCAAGCATCGAACCCCGCGCAACAGGGCACATCATTGAGCAAATTACCGTGGTCGAAAAGATTTTGGCAGCCGGTTATGCTTACGAAAGCCAGGGCTCGGTGTATTTCGATGTTGAAAAATACGCCAAAGATTATCCTTACGGCGAGCTCTCGGGCCGTAAAATTGAAGACATGCAGTCCAACACCCGCGAACTGGACGGACAGGATGAAAAACATTCGCCGCTCGATTTTGCCATCTGGAAGAAAGCAGCCCCCGAACATATTATGCGCTGGCCTTCGCGCTGGAGCGACGGTTTCCCGGGCTGGCACCTCGAGTGTACTGCCATGAGCTGCAAATACCTGGGCGAAACCTTCGATATTCACGGCGGCGGCATGGATCTTTGCTTCCCCCACCACGAAGCGGAAATTGCGCAGGCCAAAGCAGCAAACGGCCACGATGCCGTGCGCTACTGGATGCACAACAACATGATTACGCTAAACGGTCAGAAAATGGGCAAATCGCTCGGGAATGCCATCTCCCTCGACGAGTTTTTCAGCGGTGAACACGCTCTTCTGGAAAAAGCCTACGATCCGATGACCATCCGCTTTTTCATGCTTACGGCGCACTACCGCAGTACGCTCGACTTCTCGAACGAAGCCCTGCAAGCTGCCGAAAAAGGTATGGAACGCCTGCTTAAAGCCAGCGAAACCATGAACGGACTAAGTCCCGCCGACAAGTCATCGGTCAACATTGGCGAGCTGAAAGAAAAATGCTACGCCGCCATGAACGACGACCTGAACAGCCCCATTGCCATCGCCCATCTGTTTGATGCGGTGAAGATTATTAACTCCATCGCGGATGGCAAGGAAAGCATTTCGGCCGAAGATCTGGACGCATTGAAAAGCCTCTACAACACCTTTGTTTTCGACTTATTTGGATTGAAAAAGCCCGAACAAGCCGAAGGCAGCAACGAAGCATTCAACGCAGCCATCGACCTGCTGCTGCAACTGCGCCAGGATGCCAAAGCCAACAAAGACTGGGCAACAGCCGATAAAATACGCAACGAGCTCACCGCCCTGGGATTTGTCGTTAAAGACACCAAAGACGGCGCCAGCTGGGAATTAAAATAAGCGTTCACCCACCCGATCATACAAACCCTTGCAAAAGCTTTGCAGGGGTTTTTTATGCCCCCTTGCCCAATGACTCACAAAACGCTACTTTTGCGCATTAACCGGCGCCAACAAGCGCTTTAAACAACCAATTATGCCTGTTTCCCGTTTTGGTGTTTCGCTCGATGAAGAGCTGCTGAAGGCGTTGGACGAGTATGTGCAGGAAAACAACTTTGCCAACCGTTCGCAAGCCATCCGCTTTCTGGTGGAAAAAAACCTGGTCGAAAAAAAGTGGAAATGCGACAACATCGTAGCCGGTGCCATCACCCTGGTTTACAACCTCAGCAAAAAGGAAATCCGTAACCGCATTCAGGATATCCAGGCAACGCATACCGAACTGATCCTCTCCTCGCAGCTTTTCCACATCAGTACCGAAAACTGCCTCGAGATTGTTGCCGTGAAAGGCCCTTCGTTTCAGCTCACAGCACTGGCCGATCAGCTGATTGGCATTAAAGGCATCCAACACGGAAAACTCACCATGAGTAAAGTGGAATAACCATCGAATAACATGATCATTCTTTAATTCAATAAATAGCCATGAAAAAACTGTTTGTACTGCTTTTTGTAGCCTTTGCCCTGGTAGGCCAGGCTCAGCTAAAGCCCATTTACAATCCTGAAGCCGATGCTCAGGCACAAATTGACGCAGCCGTCAGCCAAGCCTCGGCCGAAGGCAAACACGTATTCCTGCAAATTGGCGGAAATTGGTGCGTATGGTGCCGCCGCTTTCACCAGTTTGTACACGAAAATGATGCACTAAACCAATATCTGAACGACAACTACGTGGTGGTAGCGGTGAACTACAGCAAAGAAAACAAGAATGAAGCACTACTGGAAAAACTGGCCTTCCCGCAGCGTTTTGGCTTTCCGGTATTCGTTGTGCTCGATGCAAAAGGCCATCGCATTCACACCCAAAATTCGGCCTACCTCGAGGCCGACGGAGGCTATGATCAGGACAAAGTGTTGGGCTTCTTCAAGCAATGGTCGCCGGCAGCGCTCGACCCCAAAAGCTATCAAAAATAAGGTTCAAAACATGACTTTAGTCCTTCATTTAAACTTCTATATTCGCCTAACTTGCATTTAAAACAAAAGTATTTTTCAATGAAAGCAATTGTTAAAAGCAAACCGGAACGCGGACTTTGGATAGAAGATGTTCCGATGCCGGCTGTTGGCCCCAACGATGTTCTGATAAAAGTGAAGAAAGCTGCTGTATGCGGCACCGACCTGCACATTTACAAATGGGATGAATGGGCCCAAAATACCATTAAAACACCGGTTACCATTGGCCACGAGTATATGGGTGAAGTGGTTGAAATCGGTTCGGAAGTGGACCGTGTTCATGTCGGCGAACGGGTAACCGTTGAAGGACACATTGCCTGTGGCTTTTGCCGCAATTGCCGCCGGGGACGTCAGCATATTTGCGACAACACCATCGGCATTGGCGTACAACGCGATGGTGGTTTTGCCGAATATATTTCGGTTCCGGCCAAAAACGTTCTGAAAATCGACAGCCGCATTCCCGATGAGTTGCTCTCGATCATGGATCCGCTGGGAAATGCAACGCACACGGCACTCTCCTTCCCGCTGCTGGGCGAAGATGTACTTATTACCGGTATTGGCGGCCCCATTGGAGCGATGGCTACGGCGGTATGTCGCTTTGCCGGAGCCCGCAATATTGTAGGTACCGACCTATCGCCCTACCGTCGCAAACTGGCCCGCCAGATGGGTGCAACGCTTGTCGTTGATCCCTTGAAAGAGAACGTGCAGGATGCTATGCGCAGTCTGGGTATGGTTGCCGGCTTCGACATAGGCCTGGAGTGTAGCGGATCGCCGATTGCTTTCAACGATATGGTCGAAAACATGTACAACGGCGGTAAAATATCGCTACTGGGTCTGTTACCCAAGACAACCCAAATTAACTGGAGCAAATTGATTTTTAAAGGCCTCACCCTCAAGGGAATTTATGGCCGCGAAATGTACGAAACCTGGTATCAGATGGAAATGATGCTGACCTCCGGACTCGACATTTCTCCGGTGATCACCCACCGCCTGAAAGCTGATGATTTCCAAAAAGCCTTCGACATCATGGAAGAAGGCAACTGCGGAAAAATTATTCTGGACTGGGAATAACGAGCTTCACATACCGATAACAAAAGGATCAGGCTGCTACAGTTTGATCCTTTTACTTAGGGTAAACTCCAGAAAACTGGTTCCGTTGGCAATTTGCATCCCCCTAAACCGAACATCGGAATTAAATTGCGTTTGCACAAAGGAGGCTCCCACATAAAACCATGGAAAATGATAGCCTCCGGAAAGCCGAATTTCGCCACCGATTCCGGCTTTCTGTTGCCGTACAATCCCTTGGTCAACATACTTCATCTTGTTAAAACGCACGCCTATTTGTACCGATGTTGAAGCAGTAAGAATGGCCTTGGGAAAAGGAACCAACGAGTAAGCATAGCCAAAACTTCCGTAAGATGAATAAGAATGAAAGAGGACCAACTCGGCCCAATCGACAAAATAAGCAGTGCTGATTTCTGTTGGAATGATGCCTTTTCCATTTTCAATCTTCAGCGACGATACCCCGACTCCCCATAAGAAAGACCCGGCGCTTTTCAATTGCAAATCGGTTTGATTGAAGGCTGCTTTATACGAAAATCGTTTCGAATTGAGAACATAAATGAAATTAACCCCCAGATTGGTAGTCTTCAAATTGCCCATCCGGTCATAAACACCATCCACCGTCTGAAACTGCCTGGCCTGCTCGCCGTGAAGTGTCGCATAATAACCTTTGGTACGCAAGGCCATCACGTCTAAAATAAAAGGGCGTGCAATAATATAACTCTGAAGCCCAAAGCTGGATGTGTTCCCGTATTTTTGGGTATCATTATCGGAAAAAAAACGGTCAGTCCCGATCTTAAGGCCGAACCATTTGTAGTTTACCCCCAATCCGAGCTTAAAGCTGTCGTTTGAACGATATTTTATTCCCAGTGAGTTCTCCTGGTCATTTAGGATCAGGTGATTTCCTTTATCGGCATTATACACCCTTACGATCAAATCGCTGTAGTATGAAGCAATGTAATCGGGATCGTAGCGTTTCGTACTGAAGCCTTCCGTTTTTTGCGCACTAAGCAGTTTACTTGCAAACAAAAGTGCAAGAATCAGCCATCCTTTCTTCATTCCCCTCCTAAATATCGAGCTTTACCCACACCGGACAGTGATCGGAATGCACCGCTTCGGGCATAATACCGGCATCAACAATCTTCTCTTTAAGCGGCTCGGTTAACATGTTATAATCGATACGCCATCCCTTATTTCTCGCCCTGGATCCGGCCCGATAGCTCCACCACGAATAATGATCGGGCTCTGGTATCACCTCCCGAAAGCTATCCACATAGCCCAGGTCGACGAACTGCTGAAACCACTCCCTCTCTTCGGGCAAAAAACCGGAAGTGTTCTGCTGTTTCTCCGGATTATGGATATCAATCCACAACCGACAGATATTGTAATCGCCGGAGATAACCAAATTCGGTAAGCTTTTGCGAAGCTCATTTAAATAGGCTGTAAAATCGGCCAAGAAATCCATTTTATACTCTTGTCTGGGACCACCGGTAGTTCCGGAGGGGAAATAGGCACTAATAACGCTAAAATCGCTAAAATCGGCACGAATCACCCGACCTTCCACATCATACTTGGGGTTATCCATTCCGTTTACGACCTGAAGCGCCGGCTCCTTACTTAAAATAGCCACGCTGCTGTAACCCGGCTTTTGAGCCGAGAAGCTATAAAAATGATATCCCAAAGCTCTAAACTCCTCTTCACTCATCTGCCCCGCCTGTGCTTTGGTCTCTTGCAGGCATAAAATATCCGGATCGGCTTCTGTCAGCCATGTTAAGAAATCTTTCTTTAATGCCGCTCTCAGGCCATTCACGTTATAGGATAAAATACGTTTCACAAAAATTCGTAAATTTGATTAAACTTTTCAAAAGTAACAGAAACAATTAACTCAGGAAACCCAGTGAACAAAGGCATCGTCATAAAATCGACCGGAAGTTGGTACACCGTTAAGGCTGAATCCGGACAACACGTTGATTGCAAAATCAAAGGGAATTTTCGCATCAAAGATATTAAAAGTACCAACCCGGTCGCAGTCGGAGATCAGGTTCTGTTCCGGCTCGACGAACAACAAGGCAATGAAAACGCCAAAGCTGTTGGATTGATTACTGAAATTTGCGATCGTAAAAATTACATTGTCCGCAAATCCCCCAACCTGTCGAAGCAATCGCACATTATCGCGGCAAACATCGACCAGGCCTTTTTGGTTGTCACCATCAACTATCCGGTAACCACCACCACCTTTATCGATCGTTTTTTAGCCTCTGCTGAAGCCTACAGAATACCTTGCACTTTGATTTTCAACAAAATAGATCGGTACAACAAAGAGCAAACCAATCAAATGGATGCACTGATTGAGCTGTACAGCGCCATTGGTTACCGTTGCCTGAAAACATCGACCAGGAAAAACATTGGTCTCGACAACCTGAAGCAATGGATGACCGGAAAAGTGAACGTTTTCTCCGGACACTCAGGAGTTGGAAAATCAACGATCATCAATAAAATTGAACCGAGCCTGAATCTGAAAACAAAAGAGATTTCAGAATACCATCTCTCGGGCCAGCATACCACAACTTTCTCCGAAATGTTCGAATTACATTTTGGCGGGTATATTATCGACACTCCCGGAATTAAAGGTTTCGGGATGCTGGATATGGACAAATATGAAATCGGTCACTATTTCCCGGAAATTTTTAAACGGCTCGAAAAATGTCAATACAATAATTGCACCCACACCCACGAACCGGGCTGCGAAGTTAAAAAAGCAGTCGTTGAAAACGAAATTGCAGAAAGTAGATACTATTCGTACCTCGGACTACTGGAAAGTGACCAAAAGTACCGAAACTAATCTGGATTAATAAAGAAACACAACCCGCTTTTTGCGGGTTTTTTATTGCTCTATTTTCTATATATCAATACTTTAACTTAAAATAATCGAAGATTTTAGCGGCTCTAGAATCGCCTATTTCAGCAGCAACTGTATCATAGGCCTGTTTTTTAAGATTCTCGAGGCTTTTAAATTTCCGCAAAAGATGCTGAATAGTCTTCTCCCCCACTCCGGGGATATCTTGCAGCTCTGAATGAATAAAACTCTTCGACCGCTTCTGCCGATGAAAAGTAATTCCAAAACGGTGGGCTTCGTCGCGGGCGTGTTGAATCACTTTTAAGGTTTCGGAATTTTTATCGAGATACAGCGGCACCGAATCTCCGGGGAAAAATATTTCCTCCAATTTCTTGGCTATACCAATAATCGGAATTCGCCCCCGAAGCTTCAGCTGCTCCAAAGCATTGAGCGCTGCTCCCAACTGTCCTTTACCACCATCAATAATAATCAAGTTCGGGAGTGGCTTTTTTTCGTCGACCAGTCGTTTGTATCTCCGATAAATAATTTCCTCCATCGAGGCAAAGTCGTTGGGCCCTTCAACCGTTTTTACATTAAAATGCCGGTACTCCTTTTTGGCAGGTTTCCCGTTTTTGAAAACCACACAAGCAGCAACCGGGTTTGTGCCCTGCAGGTTCGAGTTGTCGAAACATTCAATCTGAATAGGCAAGTCGTGCAATCGTAAATCCTTTTTCATGGTTTCCATAATACGATTGGCACTTTGCGCCGGCTTCGACTGTGCGTACTGTTTTTCCTTTTCCATCCGAAAGTACTTGGCGTTGCGAATCGACAAATCCAGCAGCTTCTTTTTATCGCCGCGGATAGGAACCTTAAACTCCACCCCATTCAGTTCGATATCGGGCTTAAACCGAACAAGCAATTCTCTGGAGTTGCTGAAAATTTTTTGTCGGATATCTACGATCGCATAAGCCAACAATTCTTCGGGCGATTCGTCGAGCGCCTTTTTAATTTCTGCGGTATAAGTTTGGACGATCGCTCCGTTAATCACCTTCAAATAATTGACGAAAGCCGACTTCTCCACAACCTCAATTCCGAACACATCCACATCCGTAATCGTTGAACTGACCACCGTCGATTTATTCTGAAATTTCTCCAGTGCATCAAGTTTAATCTTCACCTGGTTGGCTTCCTCAAACTTATAATTTTCGGCAAAAGTTTTCATCATTTCCCGAAGATATTTGATCACGCCAGCGATATTGCCTTTCAAAATATCCCGGATTTCATCGATATACCGGGAATAGTCCGACTCTTCCTGGAAACCCTCGCACGGACCAAGGCAGTTCCCGATATGGTACTCCAGACATACCTTATATTTTCCAGCCTGAATATTTTCCTTTTGCAGGTTCAAGTTACAGGTTCGAAGTCGATAGAATCGCCGAAATAAATCGAGCAGAGTTCGCACCGCAATAACCGAAGTGTAGGGACCAAAATACTGCGAGCCGTCGCGAATCACATTCCGCGTTTGAAACACCCGCGGGAATGCCTCATTTTTGATCACAATCCACGGATAAGTTTTATCATCTTTAAGCCGTATATTATAGCGTGGCTGATATTTTTTAATCAAATTATTTTCAAGTAGCAGCGCATCCTGCTCCGTCTCCACCACCATGTGTTTGATGTCGTAAATATTCCGAACCAATAAAACGGTCTTCCGGTTATCGTGATTTTTGGCAAAATAGGAAGCGACACGCTTCTTCAGATTTTTCGCTTTCCCCACATAAATAATCTTCCCCGTATTATCGAAATACTGATAGATTCCCGGTTGATCCGGCAATACAGAAACGAGCTTTTTCAGGTAATCCAATCGACTATCCACTGACAAAATATTTTAGAATGCTGTAAGTTTACAAAGCTAAAAAACGGATATCCCCTCAAAGAATATCCGTTCTGTTTTTACCATTTTTCAACGCTTCCTTTGGCATTTTTTTCAACCATCAATATGTCACAACACTGTGTGTTTCGTATTCGTCCAGGAGCGCTTTATTGCCATTTTCAATGAATTTCAAATCGCAGATGAATGAGAAGAAAACCTGCTTGACTTTCATCTTTTGAACCAACTTGAGGGCTGCCAAAGCCGTTCCGCCTGTCGCCAGTAAATCGTCATGAATCAACACAACATCGTCCTCGCAAAGGGCATCCAGATGCACCTCTATGGTATCAGTTCCATACTCCAATTCGTAAGTTTGCTCAATTGTTTCGGCGGGCAGCTTTCCCTTTTTTCGAGCCGGCACAAAGCCTGCCTCGAGGTGATAAGCCAATGCACCGCCAACAATAAAACCGCGCGACTCAAGCGAAACCACCTTGGTTATTCCCCTCCCCTCGAAATGCGAGCATACCTGATCGACCACTGCTTTAAAAGCGTCACCGTCTTTCAAAAGCGTTGTAATATCTTTGAAATTAACCCCTTTTTCAGGGTAATCGGGTATCTCCCGAATGTATTGTTTTAAATCCATTTTAAAGCTGTTTTATGAATGTTCCACGTGGAACACTACCTTCCCAACATGATTAAAAGTACGTTGATATCCGCGGGACTAACGCCCGAAATACGGCTAGCCTGCCCAATGGTTTGCGGTTGAATTTTGGCCAATTTTTGCCGGGCTTCCGTCGATATTGTATGAATACTTTCGTAGTCAAATTTATTCTCGATGTTGATATTTTCAAGCCGTCGAAACTTATCAGCCATCTGTTTTTCGCGTTCGATATAGCCGGAATATTTGATCAAAATTTCTGCCGATTCGAGTATTTCATCGTACCTGTTTTCGGGTATCCGCTGCAAGAATTTTTGAAAAGGAGTAACCGGTTCAACCACGTCAAAAATCGAAATTTGAGGTCTTGCGATTACATCTTTCAACTTCACTCCCTGCTTCAGCGGAGAGGTATTTTTTTGCTCCAACAGTTCATTTATAAACTGCGGCTTGATCGAAAATCCCGAAACGAACTCCACAATTTCATCTCTTAGTTTTTGCTTTTCTGCCAATAAATCCATGCGTTTTTGTGAGGCTAAGCCCAGTTCAAAACCTTTCGGTGTGAGTCTGGAATCAGCGTCATCCTGCCGCAAAAGAATGCGATATTCGGCACGAGAAGTGAACATCCGGTAAGGTTCATCTACCCCTTTTGTTACCAAATCGTCGATCAAAACACCAATGTAAGCTTCATCACGATTCAATACAAATTCGCCCTTTTCATGCACTTTTTGATGGGCATTTATCCCGGCCATTAAGCCTTGCGCGGCAGCCTCTTCATAGCCGGTAGTTCCATTGATCTGTCCGGCAAAGAACAAGTTCGATACCAATTTAGTCTCCAATGTATGGTACAACTGGGTCGGATCGAAGTAGTCGTACTCAATTGCATAGCCGGGTCGAAACACTTTTGCCTGTTCTAAACCTGGTATTAATCGCATCGCTTTAAGCTGCACATCCCACGGCAAAGAAGACGAAAAACCATTCAAATAGTACTCAATTGTAGTCTCTCCTTCGGGCTCTAAAAACAATTGGTGCTGCAATTTTTCGGCAAACGTCACAATCTTCGATTCGATGCTGGGGCAATAACGAGGCCCCGCGCCAACGATGGTTCCGTTATACATTGGCGAGTCGTCGAAGCCCACTTCAAGCTCCTTGTGTACCGCTTCGTTCGTATAAGTAATCCAGCAGGATCGTTGTTGCAAGCTCGATTTTTCTTCAGGAAGATAGGAGAATTTATAGTGTCCTTCGTCCCCCTTTTGCTCGGTAAGCTTTGAAAAATCGATCGTTCGTCCATCGATCCGAACAGGTGTGCCGGTCTTTAAGCGGCCGGTTACAAAACCTGCATCCGCCAGCTGATCGCTGATAAAATACGAAGCGGACTCCCCTATCCTACCACCTTCCATCTGCGATCGACCAATATGCATCAAGCCGTTCAGGAAAGTTCCATTGGTCAGAACCACCGATTTTGCCCGAAACTCGACGCCTATTTTTGTTTTAACCCCCTTAACAATGCCATCTTCCAACAACAAGTGAATGACAGCATCCTGCCACAAGTCGAGATTATCGATTTGCTCCAATTCATTTCTCCATTGCTCAGAAAAGCGCATCCGATCGCTTTGCGAACGGGGGCTCCACATCGCTGGCCCTTTCGACCGATTGAGCATCCGAAACTGAATAGAAGTCCGATCGGTAATAATACCGGTGTAGCCACCCAAGGCATCAATCTCGCGAACAATTTGTCCTTTGGCAATTCCGCCAATCGCCGGATTGCAGGACATCTGGGCATATTTTCCCATATCCATTGTGATGAGCAAGGTTTTCGACCCCAAATTGGCAGCCGCAGCAGCAGCTTCGCAGCCGGCATGCCCCCCTCCTACGACAATGACATCATATAATGGTAACATCTACATAAAATTTTAGTCCACAAAAATAATAGAAAAGCTTCAAAAAGAAAAGGTTAGAAAATTGAGAGATAAAAGTCCTCTTTAGCGGTCATGAGCTTCTTTTCATCAGCTTTTTTGTCGGGATATCCGAGTAAATGCAGCACTCCATGCACCAAAATACGCCTCAATTCTTCGTCGAACGACACACCAAATTGAGTAGCATTTTCTGCAACGCGATCTACACTAATAAAAATATCGCCGGAAATAATGCCATTTTCAACATAGTCGAATGTAATAATATCCGTAAAATAGTCATGATCGAGGTACTCCTGATTGACCTTTAACAGATATTCATCACTGCAAAAAATGTAATTAATAGCTCCTGGTTTTTGATTTTCGGAAGTAATAACTGTCTTTATCCAGCTTTTTAATTTCCTTTTTTCCAATTTTAGAGGCTTCACATCCTCATGATAAAACAGTATGGGCACTTTTGAATTTGAATTTTAATTGAATGATTGAACCGTTATTTTTGAATTTAACTTCGTCTACTACGCGCTGAATAATAAAAAGCCCTCTCCCACCCTCTTTATGCAGATTGTCAGCTGCCGTGGGATCGGGAATATTCGTATAATCAAATCCCGCACCTTCGTCCTGAACTTCAAACAAAAGTGCATCGTCGGTAAATTCGGCAAAAACCGTCACAAACTTGCGATGATCAAATTTATTACCATGGCCGATAGCATTAGAAACCGATTCGCATACGCCTAACTTTACAAAATTGCCTTTAGCGTCACCAAACTCACTCGTCGAAACGATTTCGGAAACGAAATTCTGAACCTCATTCAGATATCTAAAATCAGAAGGTATGCGTAAAGATTTCCTCAAATTTATGGATTTAGTTGATTAATATAATTTCTAAACTTATTCTCGTAAAATTTGCGCATCCGGATTGTATTATATCTCAGATCTTCCTCTCTATTATTCTCCTTACCTTTATACTCGAATACCGAATCAGGGTTACTGTAAAAAATCTGATCGGCAGTTTTCGATTCGCGCTGTTCATCTAAATCCCGCTCCTGTTCCGCCTTTTCGGCTTTCAACAAGTGATCAAGAATCAAATTCTGCCGCCGGATCAGCGAGTCATCTATTTTTTTGCCCAGCAAATCAAGTCTATTTTGTTCAATTAATTGTTCGATCGCTCTAAGTTGCTCTTTTGCAGAACTTCCAACGCCTTCATCCATCATCATCTCGCCAATCATCTGTTTCAGCATTTCCTGCTGCATCAACGATTTTCCGACTTGCTCACCGAGTTGTCCCTGTTCACCGTTTTTTAAGCCGTCGATCATTTTTTGCAATTGATCTTTCAGCGATTGCTGCGCGTCTTTCAATTTACCCATGCCTGCTTTTCCACCACCGCCAGGTTTATCACAACTCTGATCGCCTGGCATCGAATTGGCCATCATCTTCTCCAGATTTTCCAACGCTTCATTTAATAAAAGCGCCAATTCGTTAAATGCTGTGATCGCATTTTGCTGATCCCTCAAAACCATTCGGAAATCGGCATCTTTAAAATGACTCAGGGTGTTTTTTAACGAAACATCTATTTTAGATAGTTCGTTACTAACCCTCGCACTTACTGCCGGAGTTCGCGAGGCCAGTGCAAATAACGAATCTTCAACCTGTTGGGTTTGCAACACGAGAAATTCCTGTTGGTTCTGCACTTCGTTCAGCGAAGGATCTCCGACCGACAAACGAGCTGACAAATTTAAGATTTCTTCCTGCTGTAACGATAAAAACACCAGATTCTTAAGGATTTGTTTCAAATTATCGATGTCTTCTCCGTTTTGGGTGAGCTGACTATCCGCTAACATCTGCTGTAGCGAAAATGCCAAATTCATTAACTGTTGCTGGTTTCGTCCAATTTCTTCCTTTGCCATTTTCCTGCGATTACCTCCAAGATGCTCATCAATATCTTTGTAATTCTTATCGATACCCTCGAATTCATTATCCATCGGATAGATATTCATTGGTTTAGATAGTTCTTCGTTCGACTCGCGCAAACGATCCAACTGATCCGATAGCTCACGAACACGTTCCCGGTTGGCGTTTTCCTGTTCCCTCACCCCATCCAGGTCTCCCCGATCAATATCAATGGCTTGTTGAGCTTCATCCTCGGCAACTTCATGAATTTCAGAAATAATCGACTCCAAACTTTGCTCTATCTTATACCGCTTCAATAATTCCAGGTTCCGATCAAGCTGCTTCGAAAAATCTTCTACAGGAAACTCCATTCGCTTCATTAACTGATTCAGCCGATCCTGATCAAACTCTTGAGCAAGCTTATTAAACTCGTCGAATAATTTTTGCAACTCATCGGTCATAATCTCTTTCAGCAGATCATCGATTTGCTGTTGTTTCTCAAGCAGTTCATCACGCTGGTTACTATAGGAGTTATTCAGACTATTCAACTGATTATTCTTATTAATTAGCTGATTAATAGTGCGCTGTAGTTGTTCCCTCTTTGCGGAAATTTGTTGAACGAACTGTTGCTGATCCCAAGAGCTCAAATTCTCGGAAATGCTTCGATACTGAAAATCCGCCATCTCCTGCTTGAGCTCCTGAACCATCTGCTGGGTTTCGCCGGCGAGCTCTTCAACCTCTCCGAACAACTCTTCAGAGCTATTGTAAACATCCTGATAATCGGGAAACTCGAAATTAAATACTTCCGAAGTAGCCTTTTTGAAATGATGAAAATAATCGTTATCGCTGATGGTAAAATAGTAGGAAAAATGATCACCTAAATTCCTGAGCGGCTTGAAATTAACTGCATAGTAAAATTCCTGTTGCGACAGGTTCGGCAAAATACTCAAATTAAAAACTGAATCGGTTTCCATGTTTCGCAAATTAAACTGCAACTGGTGGAAACCGTAGTCGTCGGCTATCGCTCCTTTGAAGAAGAAACGCATCAAGTTGGTCGAGTCCTGCAACTGCACAACATCGATCGTCGGAAAATCATCCGGCATCAATTCCACTTCGAACGAAATTACTTGTTTAGATTTAACTTCAGCATTCTGGAGTAAAACCCGGTAGCTGCCCGACTTCGTTAAGGTGCTTGTCAATTGGAATATGCCGCTATCGCTGCTCACACTGTCGAGTCGTTGTTCGCCGTTCGCCAAAATTAAGCGGTCAACATCGGAACAATCAAATTCCCACGCAAGTTGACTGCCGTACGGGGCTGAAAAATTGGTAACTGCCTGGTAACGTTGCGCAGGCAAACCCGTGTAGCCAGGCGGCGTAACAGTAACCATATACGACAAAATAAGTGGATTGGGAATTACCTGGATGGCATATCGATCTGAAACATATTGTAAATCAGTGAAAAAGAATGAAAACGATGCTTGCAGGTTATTCAACTGATACGTATAATGATTACCCTCTTGCTCCATCACGAAATTTTGTCCACCTATATTAACATAAACACCGGATGGCAAATCTTCTCCTACACACTCGACCGAAAGCACAAGCAAGCCACCTTTTAACACCCGGAGGTTTGAATTATTCAACACAAACCGAAAAGGAGCTGGTTTTACGAACTCCTGCGTGAAGTGAATCAGCCGATAGCCGGCCTGCAACAAGTAACCGGGAACTGTTATACTAATCGTCAAGGTGGTTATCATAACGATTATAAAACCGATCACCGCATTCGCTATTAACCTGAAATTGAAATATAAACGGAAACTAAAAGGTGGCAATTCCGATATTTTCTGCAGAATACTGCTTTCAACAAGTGCATTGTTGGCGGGCAACACGCCCAGCTCAACCACATTTATCAAGTGATCTTTCAATTCCGGAAAATGCTCACTTACAAGTTTAGCCTGCGCTACCCGATCAAATTTTCGCAATTTCAACAAATACGAGATTGGTGTGAGCACATAACGATAGGCCAACAGGCCAAAAATGAAAAACAAGCTACTAACAAAAGCAATTTTAAAAGGAACAGACGTATAAAACAGATATTCAATGCCTAAACCAGCTGCTATTAATCCTAAAAGCACGGTAATTAACAACAAGCTGCCTTTCAAAAACTGCAAAATCCAATATTTGCGACAGTATAAACCGAGTTTATCAACAATGCAAGAATAGTTGTTAGCCATTTTTTACAAATTACTAATTCACAGAATAAAGTGAAAACCCAAAGTTGTTAATTTCTCCGGAACAACTGTTGAAACAAATCCGGAATTTTCCACCCAAACAATTTTGAAACTCTAATTTTATTACTAAGCAATATTGAGATCGGAAAAACAAAATCAAATTTTGGCGAAAAAACCACCAGAAATTAAACACAATTTACCGCTGTTTGCAACAAAATAAAATGAGCAGCTAACGGTTTTCAACAATTGTTAACATCGAATAAAAAAGCTTGTGTTCCAAACCAAATATCTGTTCATTCCTTGTTAATAAACCCGAAAACAGATTTAATTTTCGTTCCCT
The DNA here is from genome assembly GCF_003046625.1 of Mangrovibacterium marinum. GTDB lineage: Bacteria > Bacteroidota > Bacteroidia > Bacteroidales > Prolixibacteraceae > Mangrovibacterium > Mangrovibacterium marinum. The sequence goes on along the minus strand of NZ_QAAD01000006.1, from coordinate 18,696 downwards.
GCAAGAAAATTTTCGAGAATTTATACAAGCTATGAACAGGCTATTATCATTAGCATTGAAGTATTAAAGAAGAAATAAAAAGAATGATAGAATAAATATCTGTTGATAATGGGTTTCCTTTTTGCTGAAAATCGGATTAAATTTGAGATGGATTTACAACGTAGAAAAATGAAAGAAAAACTGTCCATATTACTTGTGGAGGATAATGTGTTGAATCAGAGGATTGTAACTTTCAGTTTGAAAAAATTCAACCACGATATTGAAATTGCCAACAATGGCCTGGAAGCGCTTAATGTCTTTAAAGAGAAGAAATTCGATGTTATCCTGATGGATATAATGATGCCCGTGATGGATGGTTTGGAGGCCAGTTTGAAAATAAGAGAATACGAAAAAGAAAATAACATTGTCGATCCAACACCTATTATTGCAGTTACGGCTAATACAATGGATAACGATCGCGAAAAATGTTTGGCGCATGGTATGAACGAATTCATTGCTAAACCATTCGACGTTAGTAAATTGAATTTTGTATTGACTGATTTACAGATCAATAGTTTTTAATTGGATTTACGCCGCCTCCCGAAATAAAATTATATTTGTTCCCTAAAGCCAGGAATAAATTTTATGACGGAGCCAATCGATCTACACCAGGAATCTTTTTCCGACAAGGATAACGATATTGACAAGCGTTTACGCCCCTTATCGTTTGACGATTTTAAAGGGCAACAACAAATTGTTGATAACTTACGTGTTTTTGTTCAAGCAGCTAAAATGCGGGGTGAAGCGCTGGATCATGTTTTGCTTTTCGGCCCTCCCGGGCTCGGAAAAACGACTCTCTCGAATATTATTGCCAATGAACTTGGGGTTAGCTTGAAGCTGACTTCCGGTCCGGTTTTGGATAAACCAGGCGATTTGGCCGGACTTTTAACCAACCTGGACGAGCGCGATGTGCTCTTCATCGACGAAATACACCGTTTAAGCCCCATAGTCGAAGAATATTTGTATTCCGCTATGGAGGACTATAAAATCGATATCATGATCGATAAGGGGCCCTCAGCACGTTCAATTCAGCTCGAATTAAATCCCTTCACCTTGGTTGGTGCGACGACCCGTTCCGGTTTGTTAACAAGTCCTCTTCGCGCTCGTTTTGGGATAAAATCACATTTCGAATATTACGATCTGAAAATATTAACCGGTATTGTTAAACGCTCGGCAGCAATTTTGCAAGTCGACATCGACGAGCGGGCAGCCATCGAAATTGCGTCGCGCAGCCGTGGAACTCCCCGGATTGTGAATGCTTTATTGCGCCGTGTACGTGATTTTGCGCAGGTGAAGGGAAATGGACGTATTGATATGGAAATTACCAGGTTTTCGCTCGAAGCGCTTAATATTGATACACACGGCCTGGATGAGATGGATAACAAAATCCTGCGGACAATTATTGATAAATTCAAAGGAGGCCCCGTTGGAATCAGTACAATTGCAACCGCGGTTGGCGAAGATAGTGGAACGATCGAAGAGGTTTACGAACCGTTCTTAATTAAGGAAGGTTTTATCAAGCGCACACCTCGCGGAAGAGAGGTTACCGATTTGGCCTACAAGCATTTGGGCGTTTTTAGAGCCGACGGGAATGCCACGCTCTTCTAGCAATTAGTTCGTTTCGACCAATTTTACTTCAAATAAACTGGGCCACAGTTTGCCGGTAACATACATTTTTCCGTTTGACTTGTTAAAGGCTATTCCGTTCAGCACATCAATTGGTTTTTCTGGATTATACATCACCGACATGAGCCCCGAAAAATCGATCTTAGCGGCAATTTCGCCGGTTCGGGGATCGATTTTTACAGCGTAGTTGGTTTGCCAGATGTTGGAATAAACATAGCCATTGTAGTACTCCAGTTCATTTAGGTTCCGAACCAAACCGTTGTTATCGTAAACCGCTACTCGTCGCTCTACCTGGAAGGTTTTCGGATTAATAAAGTCCAGAAATTCAGAGCCGTCGGTTTTAATCAGATACTCGCCATCATGTGTTAATCCCCAACCTTCAGCCGTGTCGTATAAAAAGCTGTCAACCCGGGCAAAACTGTTTAAATCATACACAAAGCCTTTCTGCGCTTTGTAGGTTAGCTGGTAGATCTTATCGCCGACAATGGTGATTCCTTCGCCGAAATATTTTTCTTCCATCTTAAATTCCTGAAGGATTTTTCCGGACTGAAGATCGAAGCGGTAAATGCCTGATTGACCATTTTGACCTGTACTCTCATAAAATTTGTTGTTATGCACTTCCAGCCCTTGGGTGAAATGATCGGTGTTGTGCGGGTAAGTGTGGACGATCTCGTAGCGCAGTAATTGCGGTTTTACGCGCGAAAAAACTTCAAAATTCTTATAACTAACACCTTCTACCCCATCTGTTTTGGTCGCAATCACTTTAAACTGATGTTTTCCTAAGCTTGAAATGGACTTGACCTGATAGTTGAAATTTTCGCTGGTCGATTTTGTGAGGAGCTCGTTGTCGAGGTAAAGCTCTGCATTTTGCAGTTCGCCATTTTTCGGATCTACCTTAATTTGTACCCGGATACTGTCGCCATACACCGGCTTTCCTTTTGGAAAACGGATATCGATGCGGGCAACAGGTTTGCGCGAACGGCTGCTGGTGTTGCTGCATGAAATTGCGGTAATAACCAATAAACAAACACTTACGAGGGCAAAAGCTTTCAATTTCATTCTAATCATTTTTATCAGGCAGCGTAAAAATACATAAAAGCATGCTAAACAGAACAGCGACCCGTGATTGTTTGAAAATGTTATCAATTTAGCACAAAAATTTATGCGAGGGAATAGTTGGCAAAATGGCAGTAGCTCTCGGTAAAATGAATCGGAAATGCTTGTAATTTATTGATAATTTAAGACGAATAGTTCGTTGAATTTTTTTTAATCATGCGTATTTTAGCGCTTTGTGCACTTGGTGAGTGATAGCCAGAGTGCAATAGATCAATTTATTACAAGTGTGTGCTAGTCTGGGAACTGAAAATCGAACGATCTATCGAACCCAGGAAAGACTACCAAATAAGTATTTTAGTGCGGGATGAAGGATTTCGGATCTTTTCGTTTTCGATCTGAAAGATTTTTCGCTTTACTGGAGCGGGTGTTGGCGAATAGCTATCTTTACCAAAAATTTCAACCCTTTGAGCTCGTTTAAAAAATTAGTTGGCGATACCGCCATTTACGGAGTTAGCAGTATTGTTGGGCGGTTTCTCAATTGGTGGCTTGTCCCGTATTACGCCAATGTTTTCCCGCCGGCCGAGTACGGTGTAGTCGGAAACTTGTATTCGTACATGGCTTTTTTGCTGGTGTTGCTCACCTACGGCATGGAAACCGGCTACTTTCGGTTTGCTTCTCGCTCGGACGATAAGGAATTGGTGTATTCCAGCTCGATGATCTCCTTGTTTGTAACATCGGCGGGTTTTTTACTGCTGGTGTCAACTTTTTCCGAGAATATTGCCAACTGGATGGAATACGGGCAACATCCCGAATACATTCGCTGGATTGCCCTGATTATGGCCTTCGATGCCTTCACAGCCATTCCGTTTGCCAAGTTGCGCATTGAATCGCGCCCCATTAAATTTGCCTTCTTAAAGCTGGTGAATATTCTGGCTAATATATTCTTTAATATCTTCTTTATCAGTATTTGTCCGGCTATTTTGAAGTCCAATCCCGAGAGTTTCATTCGCCATATTTACAGCGATGAAATTGGCGTTGGCTACGTATTCATTTCCAACCTGATTGCCAGTGGTATTACCTTGTTGATGCTGGTACCGGAACTGAGAATAAAACTTCGGTTCAGTAGGCGTTTGCTGAAGGAAATGATCTGGTACTCCTTCCCCATTTTGGTGGTTGGTGTGGCAGGTATGGTGAATCAGAATATCGACAAAATTCTGATTCCCAAATTGGTGCCCGACGAGCTTGGCCCCATGGAACAAGTCGGAATTTATGCAGCTAACTACAAGCTCGCCGTGTTGATGAATATGTTTATTCAGGCCTTTCGTTATGCTTTCGAGCCATTCTTTTTCTCGCAGGTGAAATCGGAAAACAACAAACGAGGCTATGCCCTTATTTTGAAGTATTTTGTCATCTTCGGGTTGATCATCTTTCTGGGTATTGGTTTATTCCTCGATTTGTTCCGGCAGCTGGGCATTTTGGGAGAAGGATATCTATCCGGCTTGAAAGTTGTTCCGATCGTACTGATGGCTAACCTGTTTTTAGGGATTTATTACACCCTGTCGTTGTGGTATAAGCTGACCGATAAAACCCGTTTTGGAGCCTATTTTGCGCTGGTTGGAGCTGCCATCAGTTTAGTCATCAACATCTTGTTTATTCCCGTTTACGGCTATATGGCTTCAGCCTGGGCCGTACTGATTTGCTTTGTAGTGATGACGGTGCTCTCCTATGTAATCGGACAGAAGCATTTTCCGGTTAATTATCCAATTAAACGAATTGGCCTGTATTTCGCGCTGGCATTGGCCATCTATGCGACCAGTTGTTTCGTGCCGGCGAGTTCACAATTGGCACGCTACGCAATCAATCTGGCTTTGTTCGGGGGTTTTCTGGGCTGTGTATTTGTATTAGAAAATAGGGAATTCAGAAAGTTTCTTCGGTAATTAAAGACAATTAAATATTTTTATATATTATTTTTGTCCGGCGGCAAAGACCATTCCACGGAACAAAAAGCTTTGTATCTCAGAATTTTCTAAATTGAGTTCGGTAGCCACTCATAAATGGAAAGAGACAGTTCAATTGGGAGAAAGAGCGATAGAGCAAGATTAAATAAACAACGATAATACGAAAACTGCGATGGCAGAAGTTAAAAAGAAATTCCTGCACGATGCGGATCAAATTGCTTTCGATAAAAAGCATCGGGCAACGATCAAATTCAATATTTCGCGCTACGATGCGGCGGTTGAACGCGGCCGTCAGCGCTATTCCGACCTGGATACAGCCAAGGAACGAGGTTCGTTTATAAAGCGCACTGTTGTTGAAAACCTGGACAAATATCTGATCGAATTTGAAAAGAATATCACTGCCCGCGGTGCCGATGTTATTTGGGCTGAAGATAGTGCCGAAGCCATTCAGGCGATTGTTCAAATTTTAAAGGATAACAAGGCTGAACTGCTTGTGAAAAGTAAATCGATGACAACCGAGGAAGTCGATTTTAACGAGCATGTCGAGGCGGCGGGCGTGCATTCGCTGGAAACCGATTTGGGCGAATATATTGTGCAGTTGGCAGGCGAAAAACCCTACCATATTGTGACACCTTGTATGCACAAATCGAAGCAGGATATTGCTGAGTTGTTTCACGAAAAATTTGATACACCCGAAAAAAGCAGCCCCGAATTTCTGACTGCTTTTGTACGCGAAAAATTGCGCCAAAGCTTTGTAAACGCCGATGTTGGTGTTACCGGAGCAAACTTTTTGGTGGCCGATGTGGGCGGAATCGCATTAACCGAAAATGAGGGGAATGCGATGATGACTTTTTCGTTTCCGAAAGTACATATTGTGATCGCCGGAATCGAAAAATTAGTACCTAAAATGAACGATCTGGCACTGATGTGGCCTTTGCTGGCAGCACACGGAACCGGTCAGCAGATTACGGTGTACAATTCCATTGTTTCGGGCCCGCGGCAAGCTGGTGAAACCGATGGTCCCGAAAAAATGTATGTCATTTTGTTAGACAATAAACGGACAGAGCTGTACAAACAGAAGGAACAGTATTTAGCGCTGAAATGCATCCGTTGCGGTGCTTGTTTAAATGCTTGCCCCATTTATAAAAACATAGGAGGTTATACCTATGCGGCAACTTACAGTGGGCCTATCGGCTCGGTGATTACGCCTTTTTATAAAGGTTTCGCCGATTATAATCACCTTAGTTCGGCTTGTTCGGTATGCGGCAAATGTACCGAAGTGTGCCCGGTAAAAATACCGCTTCATAACTTGCTGTTGTTCAATCGGCGGGATGCCGTAGAACAAGGGAACGGTTCGTTTGTTTGGAATCAGGGGATGAAAGCTTACGAGTTTGCTTTTCGAAAACGGAGTCGGCTGGATGCCGTTGGTGGTAAGGTGAAAAATGCCTTGGCCGGCCTTGGAAAAAATGCACTGGGCGAGCAGAAAAAAACACCTCAGTTTGCCGATCGCTCGTTTAGCCAGCAATGGAAAGACTTGCATAAAAACAAGAAAAATTCGTGAATTATAGATAAGATCTGAGACTTTTAAACTAGTGATATTATGCTTTCAAATACGTGTAAATACGCCGTTCGTGCTTTAATCTACCTCGGTAAGTTTGGCGAAGAGGGAGAGAAAATCGGTATCAAAAAAATTGCCGGTGATTTGGAAATCCCGACACCCTTTTTGGGAAAAATTCTTCAAAACCTGGTGAAACAGAAAATCCTCACATCAACAAAAGGTCCCAACGGTGGTTTTGGCTTGGGAAAACCCGCCCAGGAAATTACCTTGTTCGAAATTGTGCGAACCATTGATGGAGACGACTTTTTCAATAACTGCCTGATCAGTCACGAAACTTGCTCTTCTCATCACGACCACGGCAAGCCTTGTGCGGTTCACAAACAATTTAGTGCTGTACGGAACGAGCTGATGGTTTTTTACTCGGAAACCAGCATTGCTAAAATTATTGCCGACATGAAGGGGCACGAGGATTTGATTAAAATATAAAAATAGCTGGTCCCGGAATTTGATGTTTCAGCCAGCGCTGATAAAACATGGAGTTGCTGTTCTCTTTCCCGGATGGAAAGTCTCGGTTTGTGTTGAATGTTAAAGTGTTGAAGATTTTTTAAGATGGCTGGAATTTACATTCATATTCCGTTTTGTAAAACGAAATGTCACTATTGCGACTTCTATAAGTCGACGGATTTTGCATCGCGCCCTGATTTTCTGGCTGCTTTGATGTTGGAGATCAAAGCCCGAAAATCGGAGCTGAATCAGGAAGCAATCGAGAGCATCTATTTTGGCGGAGGTACGCCATCGGTGTTGAAAGTGGCTGAAATAGACCGGATTTTAACACAGTTGTATCAATGTTATCGGGTTTCCGATGATGCTGAAGTAACCGTGGAATGCAATCCCGACGACCTTAGCCGGGAATTTTTGGAAGCACTGAAAGCAAGCTCCGTTAACCGGCTAAGCATCGGTACACAATCCTTCAACAATCAGGATCTGAAAAGCATGAATCGGCGACATAGTGCCCAACAAGCCATTTCGGCCGTTCAACTGGCTCAGGAAACGGGCTTTTCAAATATCAGTATCGATTTAATTTACGGGCTGCCCAACCAATCGCTCGAGGCTTGGCGCGATAATGTGCAGCAGGCTATTGCACTGAAGGTTCAGCACATCTCGGCTTATCACCTCACCTATCACGAGGGAACGGTTTTTTACGACTACCTGAAAAACGGCAAAATAAAGGAATTGCCTGATGAGCTCAGTTTCAATCAGTTTAAACTGTTAAAGCAAGAGCTGGAGAAGGCGGGATTTGAGCACTACGAGATATCTAATTTCGCACAACCAGGACTTTATTCACGACACAACCGCGCTTATTGGGAACGTAAATGTTACCTCGGATTCGGACCATCGGCACATTCCTTCGACCTGAAAACCCGCCGCTGGAATGTTTCGTCGCTACGAAAATATTTGCAGGCATTCGAGCATAATACACCCTATTGGGAAAACGAAATATTGAGCCAGCAAGACCAGTACAACGACTACGTAATTACTTCGTTGCGTACGCAATGGGGAATATCGGATTCTTACTTAAAGCAAAATTTTAGCGGCCGATTTTATGATCATTTTATGATCGAAATAGAACCCTTTTTAAAATCGGGCCATCTTAAACTCCATAATGGAGCTTACTGCCTCAATACCGAAGGCCTGTTCATTTCCGACAAGATCATGGAGCAAGTTCTTTTTGTTGAAGATTGATAAATAGTGTTAATTGATTTGAACGAAAGCAGGCGCTCCGTTTTAAATAGCTATATTTGGAGATTGTAAAATTATAAAGCAGCTCAACGATCAATAAATGACATCGATATGCAGGTGAAAATTATCAATAAATCAGAAAATCCCTTACCAACTTACAGTACTTCCTTATCAGCAGGCATGGATCTGCGGGCTAATTTGAGCGAACCGATTGTGTTGAAACCGCTCCAGAGAGCGTTGGTGCCCACAGGTCTGTTTATTGAACTGCCCGAGGGCTACGAAGCTCAGGTTCGTCCCCGCAGTGGTTTGGCTCTGAAAAAGGGTATAACGGTTTTAAATTCACCGGGAACAATCGATGCCGATTACCGGGGCGAAATAGGTGTGATTTTGATCAATCTTTCGCAGGAAGACTTTATCATTCAGCATGGCGAACGGATTTGCCAGATGGTAATTGCCAAACACGAAACAATTGGTTGGGACGAAGTTCAGATTTTAGAAGAAACAGAACGGGGAGCCGGTGGTTTCGGGCATACCGGATATCAGTAAGCCGTCTGACTCGGCGTAGCGTCGCACAGAATTTAACAACCAGGTCGTTGGCCTAAATGGGATAAAATGAATATTAAAAAGTTAGGATATTTTGCATTGCTTGGATTAACGCTCGCGTCCTGTGCAACCACCAAACAGCAGCTCGAAGTTGCTGGTCCGGAACTTACAAAAAGCCAGGAAACAGCACTGACCGAAGATCAGAAAAACGAATTTGAATATCTATTTATCGAAGGTCTGAAGCAGAAAAAGTTAGGTAACCTGACCAATGCCGTTTCAGTTTTCTCACGTTGTCTCGAGATCGATCCGCAATCGGCTGTTGCCATGTACGAAATGGGAACACTGCACTATGCTAATAAGGATTTGACCAGTGCTGCGTTGTTGCTCGAAAAAGCGTCGGCTATTAACCCCGAAAACAAGTGGTATAAAATTTCGTTGGCGCAGGTTTATCAGCAGCGTCGGCAGTTTAGCGAGGCCGCTCAGATTTATGGTGAGCTTACCGAATTAGAACCCGACAATCTTGAGTTTTTATACAGCAAAGCAGTGTTGCTTGGTATGGCCGAAAACTACGATGAAGCTATTGCGGCATACAACCAGCTGGAAGCGAAGTCCGGTTTAAGCGATCAGATTTCGGTGGCAAAGCAAAATCTGTATCTGAAAATGAACCAGCCAGATAAAGCATTTGCCGAAATTAACCGATTGATTGAATCGAACCCCGACGAACCACAGTATTACGGGCTGATGGCTGAGCTGTATCAACAACAGGGCGACAAGGAGAACGCACTGAAATACTACAACAAAATCCTCGAAATAGCCCCCGAAAACGGTTTCGTCCATTTTTCGCTGGCCGGTTTTTACACCGAGGAAGGTGATTTTACTAAAGCTTTTAACGAAATTAAGCTGGCTTTTGCGAACGACGAGCTGGATGCCGACACCAAAATTCAGTATTACATGATGCAAACAGCATCGGCCGACCAGTCGGATTGGACGGATGAGCAGATTGACGAATTACTGGATATTTTGCACGATAAATATCCCGACGACAATCGGATGTTTGCCATTTATGCCGATCATTTGGTGCGGCAGAATAAATTGGTTGAAGCACGTGACTACCTGAAAAAATACCTCGATACCGATAAAAGCAGCTTCGAAATATGGTGGCAATACTTGTTGATAAGCAACGATTTGCAAGATTGGAAGGCGCTGTATCAAGACAGTTCAGAGGCTGTGGAACTCTTTCCAAACCAAGCGGCTTTATATGCTTTGAATGCGGTGGCTGCCCTTCAACTCGATAAATATTCCGAAGCCCTTGAAATTATAGAACAGGGCGAAACTTATGCGCAAAGCAATAAAAACCTGATGATTCAGCTGGCTATTTACAAAGCCGAAGCAAATTATAAGCTCAAGCACATCGATATGGCGCTGGAGGCTTATGACGAGGTTTTAAAACTCGATCCCCAAAATTTCATGGCTATGAATAACTATGCCTACTATCTTTCGGTTGAAGGAAGGGATTTGGAGAAAGCTGAAAAGTTGAGCAGCAAGGTGGTGCAGTCTAACCCCACCAACCCCACTTACCTCGATACGCATGCCTGGGTGCTCTTTAAACGAAAAGATTATAGTTTGGCAAAGTATTATATCGAAACAGCTTTGGAAAACGGTGGGGCTGAAAACGCCACTTTAATCGAACATTACGGTGATATTCTTTTCATGTTGGGCGAACAATCCAAAGCGTTGGAAGAATGGCAAAAAGCGCAAAGCCTCGGAGACGGATCGTCCGTTTTGGAGCAGAAAATAAAAGAATCACGCTACATTGAAAGTAAAGAAGAATAGTGAAAAAATCAGTTATCAATATTCAAACGCTCTTTGTCATTTTTATCGCGCTGTTGTTTGCATCCTGTAAAGCCAGTAAAACCATAACAACTTACGACAAACTGCGCCCCATTAGTGCTAACAGGCTGATTAAAAATGTTGAAGAAAATGCCTTCGAATATGAGGGCCTCGACATTAAACGCATTGCCTGCGTCTACGAAAGCTCCGACAGCAAGACCTCATTCCGCGCATCGTTAAGTTCCGGGAACGGTCAGTTTATTCAAGTTTCAATCAGTAAATTGAACTTGCCTGTGGCGCGTATACTGCTTACTCCCGACAGCGTTAAAATGGTGAACTACTTGCAAAAAAACTACTTCGAGGGTGACTATTCTTACATTGAGGATCTGCTGGGAGCGGCGGTCGATTTTCAGGTGGTACAGTCTATTTTAACCAACGATGTGTTTTCGTATCGGCAGGACGAAAAGGATAAGGATTTTAAGGAGTTTGTGTCCTATGCCGATAGTGGCTTGTATGTGCTTCAGTCGCTTAAAAACAGAAAACTGGCCAAGATTAACCGGAAAGGTAAAGACGAAAAAATAGATCGTTATTTGAAAAAGCTCGACGAAGAGAGCTTCATTGTGCAGTATCTCTATATCGATCCGAAAACCTATAAAGTGCGCAAAATCGTGATGGACGATGTTACCGAAGGACGTAAGCTAACCGTTAATTTCGATGAGTTCGAAATAGTTGGTAAACAGTTGTATCCCGGAAATATCGATCTTCACTTTTTGAGTCCGGAGAATAATTTGAAAATGAAAATCAGACTGAGTAAATTCTCCCTTGATTCGAATCCGGATATCAGCTTTAAAATTCCCGATAAGTACAAGAAAACTCACTGATATTAAATGATGAAGCGGCTTTTGTTGTGTATTAGTCTGTTTTTTTTGCTATTGGCATCCAACGGCCAGTCGCTGTCGGACTTACGCGCGCAAAAAACCGATGCTGAAAAGCAAATTCGTTATGCAAACAGTCTTCTGGAGGAAAGCCGAAAAACAGAAAAGAGCTCGCTTGCAAAACTGAAACTGCTCAATTCCGATATCGACTACCGTAATCGGATGATCGATCACATCAACCGTGAAATTGAACTAGTCGACTGGAGTATCGCTAATAACAGCCAGATCATCAGTATGCTGCAGACCGACCTGGCCGGTTTGAAAAAGGAATATGCAGCCATGATTCGCTTCGCACAGAAAAACAGAAATAGCTACGATATGCTCATTTTTCTGTTTTCGGCCGATAATATGAATCAAGCGTACAAGCGTTGGATTTATTTGCGGCAATATGCCCGCTACCGGAAGTCGCAGGGCGAACTGATTCATCTGGTGACCCGTGAATTGAACGACAATTTGGTAAAGCTTGAAAGCCGGAAGTCGCTCAAAACCGATTTGCTAAACGGTAAAATGGCCGAGTTTAAAGCACTTGAACAACAACGTGCAGAGCAGAATGGCTTGATCTTATCTCTTCAACAAGAACAAAAGGAACTAAAGAGGCAAATTAGGGAACAACAGAAAATACAGGATGAGCTGAACCGGAGGATTGAACAGATGCTTGAAGAAGAGGCCAAAAGAACTGCTTCAACAGAAGGCTTCCAATTAACACCCGAGCAAAAACTGGTGTCAACCGACTTCGAGAAAAACAAGGGACGCATTCCTTGGCCTGTGCACAAAGGAATTATTACCGAGCATTTTGGCATTCATCCCCACCCTATTTTAACGCAAATTCAGGTACGCAGCAATGGAATTGATATTACAACCGATGCCGGAGCTAAGGCCCGCGCCGTTTTTGCGGGCGAAGTCAGCCGCGTGTTTGCCATATCAGGTGGCAATATGGCGGTAATTATCCGCCATGGAAGCTATTTAAGTGTTTATTCGAACCTGAAGGAGGTGATTGTTAAAGCCGGGCAAAAAGTTGCTCTGCTGCAGGATATTGGTACTATTTACACCGATAAAGCTGATGGAAATGCCACCGTGGTGAAATTTCAGATTTGGAAGGAAAACCAAAAGCTTGACCCCGAGGACTGGATAGCGCGATAGCCTAAAAAGCCCGCTACTGAGGCGGGCCTTGCATTATAAATTGGCCACTCTCGATAAGGCCTGAATATCGAGCATTTTTATTCTACGTCCTTGTATTTCAATCATTTTGTCCTGCTTAAATTCCGATAATAAGCGAATTACACTTTCAGTAGCCGTACCAACAATATTGGCTAACTCTTCGCGGGTTAACGAAATCTGGAGCGTATTGGTCGGATCCAGGTCAAAGCTGTCTTTCAGCAGGATCAGAACTTCAGCCAAGCGTTCGCGCACTGTTTTTTGAGCGATATCGGTAATGTAGTCGTTCGCCTCTCGCAGCTCTTTGCAGACAATTTGCAGCATGTGGTGCGAAAATTCCCAGTTGTTCTGAATTAAAAACAGCAGCGTTTGGTACGGAACATGGCACAATACAGCTTCCTCAATCACTTTAGCGGTCGTGCAGGCCAATTCCTGGCTCAGTAACGAGCGGTAAGCAATGATATCCCCTTTTTTGGCAAAACGAATAATTTGTTCTTTACCATCAATCCCGGTTTTGTAAATCTTCAAAATCCCTTTGGTAACACAATAAAAACCAGTCAATCGGCTGCCCTCTCTGTAAATAATGCTACCCTTTTTGTAAAGAGAACAAGTTTTATCATAATTTAAATGAATGTATTCTTGTTCCTTCAGTTTTTTAAATAACTGAAAGCCTGACAAATCACATTCTTCCTCGCTCGGCCGTTTTAAAGAACTTTTCATTTACCGTTTTGTTTTTAACGTTGGATCTACAATTAATTAGATGCTTTAATCTATTAAATAGATTATTTTTAAACAAAAATAGTGCAAAATTCTATAAAAACTAGTTTGTTATGAAACACGTAGTCGATTTATCCTGGAAACAAAAAATGACTTTCGAAGCCGATATGGACGGGCATAAGTTGGTGTTGGATGCCAATCCGGAATCCGGTGGCGATGATTTGGGACCACGCCCCAAAAAATTGATGCTCGCAGCGCTGGCCGGTTGCACCGGAATGGATGTAATTATGATATTGAAAAAAATGAAAGTTGAGCCGGAAGAGTTTCACGTGATTGTTGAAGGTGATGTAGCTGACGAACATCCCAAAAAGTATACGCAAATGAAGGTTGTTTATCAGTTTAAGGGAGCCGGTTTACCCTTAGATAAGCTGGAAAAAGCGGTTCAGTTATCTGAAGAAAAATATTGTGGCGTAAGTGCAGTGTATAAGGCTGCCCTTGATTTAACTACGGAAATCAGAATTGTAGAATAATGCGACTGTGAGGGATCTGGCTGGCAGACCCACCATTTGCTGAGATTTGCAAGTTTCGTAATGGCGGTTTCACGTCCGCTCTAATCCGTCGTAAATGCGCTGGTTATCGAAAGCTAACCAGCCTTATTGGGTCTCGTACCGGTTGTTTACTCGCCATTTCGTATTAACTTTGATAGAGCAATAAAATCAGAATTCTATGAAAGCAATAAATCCTTATACCGGAAAAGTATGCGGAACCTACCCGAGACATAATCAGAACGACCTTGCTCAAATTATCGGAAAGGTTGATTCAGCTTTTCAAAGCTGGAGAAATAGTGGCTTTGAGCAACGCTCCGGTCTAATGTTGCGTTTAGGAGAATTGCTGCTGAGTAAGAAAGAATGGCTTTCAGTTCTGATCAGCTCCGAGATGGGGAAACTAAAACGCGAAGCAATAGCAGAGGTCGAAAAATGTGCCTGGGTTTGCCGGTACTACGCCGAAAACGCGGAACAGTTTTTAGCGAACGAGCCAGTGGATATTGAAGCGCGCAAAGCTTTTGTCAGCTATCAACCGCTTGGCACGGTACTGGCTGTTATGCCCTGGAATTTTCCTTTTTGGCAAGTATTTCGATTTCTTGCTCCGGCACTAATGGCGGGCAATACTGGTTTGCTGAAACACGCCAGCAATGTACCCGGTTGTGCTTTGGCCATTGAGCAAATGGTTGAAGAAGCCGGCTTTCCGGCGAACGTTTTTCGGACCATTCTTGTGGCGGGTGCCGAGCTTAAACCCATCATCGAGGATCCACGTGTGAAGGCAGTCACCCTAACCGGAAGCACTCCGGCTGGTAAAGCTGTTGCAGCTACTGCCGGAGCCGTTTTGAAAAAAACGGTGCTTGAGCTGGGGGGGAGCGATCCCTACATTATTCTGGATGATGCACAGATTCCTGAAGCTGCTCGCTTATGCGCTTCAGCACGCCTTTTAAATGCCGGACAAAGCTGCATCGGTGCCAAGCGGTTTATTGTGCTCGATAGAGTGTATGAGGCATTTCTGGAGCAGTTTTTAAATGAAATGAAAGCAGCCCGTTTTGGCGACCCATTGGATGAAGAGACTCTTTTAGCTCCGATGGCACGTCTCGATTTGCGCGACGAATTGCACCAACAGGTGCAGAAAAGTGTGCAGCAGGGAGCCCGACTGCTTTGCGGCGGCTATATTCCCGAAGGCGAGGCAGCCTTTTATCCCGCAACCGTGCTGGCCGATGTTAAAGCTGGTATGCCTGCCTACGATGAAGAGTTGTTTGGGCCTGTGGCTGCCCTGTTTCGGGTGAAAACCGAAGAAGAAGCCATCGCCCTGGCTAATGATACCGTTTTTGGCTTGGGTGCAGCCGTTTTTACCAGTGACCATGAAAAAGGCCTCAAACTGGCTGAAAAGGGGCTTGATGCAGGCTGTGTGTTTATCAACGATTTTGTGAAATCGGATCCCCGCTTACCCTTCGGCGGAATTAAGCAAAGCGGTTATGGCCGCGAATTATCATTGGTCGGGATTCGCGAATTTGTGAATGTCAAAACAGTGGTGCTTAAATAAGGTTTCGGGCAAACCAACCGAAAGCGAGAATAAATAGAACGATTGAAAGGATCAACATTCGTCGTTCGAGTCGCGCTTGGTGTTTCTCATCGGCGCGAATTTGTTCAATAATTCGATTCTGGTCTTCCTCGTTTCCTTCCTGATAGCTGCTCTTAAGTTGCGAACTAAGGAAAATTTTCTCTTGTGCTTCATTCCTGCCGTGTTTCTGCCATTTTAGTTGTACTTTATGTTCCCGAAAACGGGATAACAGTTCAGCAAGATGACCGGTAGCGAATGACATAGCTATTTTGTTTAAATGTTAGTATGGGCAACAAGTTATAACAAAACTTGGTTAATTACAATTATGTTTTTCGAAAAATGAGATATTCTACCGTTTTTAGGACTCGTTTGGACAACCGAAAAGTGTATGCAACTTTTCAGCCCTGAAACGAAAAATGTTTCGCAGCTGCTTTTCTACAAACAAAAAATGGGCGAAACGGCCGATCAGGCCTAGTGGTAATTGGTACGAGACCTTGTCCTCCATGATAATTCCATCCGAAACCGACTTGAAGTGATGTTCGTGATGCCACATTTTATAGGGCCCAATTCGTTGTTCGTCAACAAAATATTTCTCGTGATGCACCTGTGTGATCTCGCTTACCCAGTTTGTTCGAAAACCTGCTAAGGGTGATACCTGATAGCTGATGATCTGCCCGGCGTACATGTCATCCGGCATTCCCGAAGTGATTACAAAGCCGAGTTCGGGCGGAGTGATTAGCGCTAAATTTTTGGGAGATGAGAAGAATTGCCAGGCGTGGTTGATCGGAATGGCAAGTTTCTGTTTAACCGATAACGTATAGATTCCCGAGCTGAATTTAATATGAATCATACTTTTTGTGTTCATAATAACAAGAACTGTTTATTTCTTTGTTTAGATAGTCTCTCGAAATATTAAACAACACTAAATGGCATTCTGTTTGGTTGTTTTTGTGGATATATGAAATTTAAATGAGAGAAATCATTTCTAATTGAAAACATATTCGGGATATTTGGTGTTTAAATGTCAGAATGTAGGTTTCGAAAGAAACGGTCGCTGATGCGCCGAACATGATTTCGGAGTCTTCACAAGCCCGAAATACTTAATTGTTACGATATTGATTCAGGTTTGATAGTTTAGTTAGGTTTATTACTGAAAAGGCTTCGTTTTCACAACGGGCCTTTTTCTGTATCAATGAAGGTTTTTTATCTTTGTTAGCCATACCAAAAGCGCTAAAATGAAGGAAAAAATATCCGGAGAATGTCGACTATTCTTTTTGAAACGCTATGTCGTGGTTTTTTTTCTGTTTCTGCTTTTCGCAGCTTTTGGATTTTACCTGTTGGTCCATTCGCTTGTGGTTCAGCAGCAGCTTTTGCTCAGGGTTGCTCAGGAAAAGAAACTGATGAGTGAGCGTGACCTCACTGAGCATCTGATTGATGAAGCTGTTCTCGATTTGTTGACAATTTCGGACAGCAAACTATTTCATGATTTTTTCAATGGAAAAATTGAAGATCCTTCTTTTAATCAGTCCCTGAGTCAGTTGTTTATCGATCTGTTGGAAAAAAAGCAAGACTATTACCAACTTCGGTACCTGGAGCGTAGCGGAAAGGAAGTTTTTCGAATTGAATGGCGTCAGGGCAGTCCGTATATTTGTCGAAAGGATGAATTGCAGGACAAAAGCCATCGTTATTATTTTCAGGAAACCATAAAACTGAATCCCGGAGAATTTTATATTTCGCCGTTGGATTTGAATATCGAACATGGCCAAATCGAGCTGCCTTTTCGGCCAATGATCCGCATTGGACTGCCGGTGTACAACGATCATGGAGCGAAACTAGGGATTGTTATACTGAACTACGATGCGACTACTTTGCTGCAGAAGCTGGATGCGAAGTCGCTGTCGGGGGAGGGCGTGAGTTATTTGGTGAATGCACAGGGCTATTTCATGAATGCCAGAGATACCGCTCTGGAGTGGGGTTTTATGTTTCCCGATAAAAAGGCGATGACGATCGACCGGATATTTCCCAAGGAGTCGGAGCAGCTGATGAACTTAAGCAACGGACAGATTACAAGTGATGCGGGAATTTTTACGGTGATGACTGTGTGGCCTTTTCGAAATATCGGAGCGCTTAACCGGTATCGAAAATCGACCAGTGACTATTCCTGGAAACTCATTTCGTTGCTTCCTGCCGGGCAGCTTGCGGTGTCAAAACTAGTTCCCTTGGGCGGTTTTATTGCAGCTGCTGTTCTGGTATTCATTTTAGGACTGGTTTTAGCCTATTTTTATGCGCGTAATTCAGTTGACAAACAGCGGGCGCTCCGCAGATTAATGGATTCGGAAGCGGCGCTCAAAGAAGCCAACAGTTCGAAAGACCGCTTTTTTTCGATTTTGGCTCACGACCTCAAAAATGGCTCCGGGCCAATAGCACAGTATCTGGAGCTTATTCATACTGATTTTGATGATTTCACCGAAGAAGAACGGAAAAGTCACATAAAAGATGTGTCGTTAGCGGCCCGGCAACACAATCGTCTGCTCAATGATATTTTGGAGTGGGCTCGCCATCAGATGGGCAAAACAAGCTGTAAACCTGAGCTTGTAAATATCGGGACGCTGGTTCGCGAGCAAATAGAAATGGCTTCGGTTGGGCTGAAAAAGAAGGAATTGGTGCCCGAAATTTCGATTGAACCGGCTTTGACAGCATGGGCCGATCCGGATATGCTGAAAACGATTTTACGGAACCTGATCAATAACGCCATCAAATATTCGTACCGAGGTGGAAAAATAGCGATTAGCGGCTCTGAGCAAAACCATCGGGTAGAGATCCGTATTGTCGATTTCGGCGTTGGGATGAGTCCGGCAGAGCAAGCCAAAATTTTCGATCTTTCGTCCAAGGTACAGCGCTTCGGTACCGAGAACGAATCCGGAACAGGCTTTGGTCTTAAACTGGTTCATGAGCTGGTGGCCAAAAACAAGGGAACAATAAAGGTTGAAAGTGAAGAAAATAAAGGATCGGCTTTCATTTTAAGCTTCCCGGCCAGTGGCTAAATGGAGCAACGTACTGGAACTTAAAATCCGCATTTTAAAGGTAGTTGCAAATTGATGAGCTGCAAAAAAAACATTCATGATTCCCGGAAATGACCAACAGGAATGAAAGTTCACTATTTGGGGACGCTGCTGTTGTCGTTGTTTTCAAAAGTTGTCGGGTTGTCGTTCTAAAACGCCATCAACCAGCAAGAAGGCCTTCTAATCAATGAGAAAAAGTCGGGAGTCGGTTGGCCTATTTTTATCGAGTGTTCACATTCGAAAATGCTATAAAGAAAAAAAACAGAGTGATGTTTCGTAAGCGTCTCGGCGATGACGCAGCCCAAAAAACAGCCCGTCAATTTTCAAATGGAATTGACGGGCTGTTTAAGTTATTTTATTGAGCAGACCAC
>NZ_QAAD01000005.1 GCF_003046625.1 Mangrovibacterium marinum | reverse complement strand
AAATCATAGTACATCCTTTTTTTTGTGAAACATCAAGGATGTGAAAATCGAAAGAATAATCCCGAAAGCCTATACGTTATCGTGGAGACGGATACTTTTCAACCTTTAGCCCGAAATGAACAAGAGCCACAACTGATTAGGCTGTGGCTCTTGCTTTTTACTGAGGTCGGGACGGACCTACCAAATCAAGTCACTTTCCAACACCTTTTGGGCATCCAGGTTGTTCGCTTCAATCGATTTGAAGTGCTTGTAAGTACCCACTTTCAACTCGTAAGTGGCATGTTCGTCGCATACGATCATTCCTTTGGGGTGCAATTGTAACGCACTGATGGTCCATATATGGTTTACACCTTCTTCCACGGCGTGTTTCAATGCACGGGCTTTATTCAGTCCATTTACAATAATCAACACTTCTTTGGCATCCATTACGGTTGCAACACCAACAGTCAGCGCTAATTTTGGCACTTTGTTGACATCGTTTTCGAAGAAACGCGAGTTGGCAACAATGGTGTCGTAATTCAGTTCCTTGTCTCGTGTGCGCGAGGCAAGCGACGATCCCGGTTCGTTAAAGGCAATGTGTCCGTCGGGACCAATACCTCCCAGGAACAGGTCGATACCACCAACTTCCTTCATTTTCTGCTCGTAGCGGGCGCATTCTTCTTTCAGATCCGCGGGGTTGCCATTCAGAATATTTACATTTTCTTCCGCAATATCGACATGGCTGAAGAAATTGTCCCACATAAACGTATGGTAGCTTTGCGGGTGATCTTTCGGAATACCGACATATTCGTCCATATTGAAGGTGACGACATGCTTAAAGCTAACATTTCCGCTTTGATGCAATTTGATCAGCTCTTTATAAACACCCAGCGGAGATGAGCCGGTTGGGAGGCCAAGAACAAAAGGTTTTTCCTTGGTCGGCGCAGCTAACTGAATTTTTCGGGCTATGTAGTTGGCAGCCCATGCGGATAACTCTCCGTAATTTTCCTGAATAATGAGTCTCATTTTTCTTTTTTTAATTTGTGATGGTTATTTGTTGTAGTTGGTTGATTACACGTTCGCCAAGTTTGGTTTTCCGGTCAATATGGTGAAGAACTTCCTTCACAAAGCTGTTTTCTTCGAAACGTCCCCGAACTTGTTCAAAATCTTTTTGCTTAATTTCCTGATCTCCGTCGATGCCAAAGCCGGTCATCGAGTCCAGCCGGAACTCTTTTTTAGCGTCTTCATAAAGCAATTCATCCAGTTCAACGACACTTTCACGCCATTTACGAATAATATCAATAAGTTCGTCGCGGCTAAAATCGGCAAGCGGCTTTTGAAGGTACGATTCCATAAACCGAACGGTCCAGTTCCATTCGTAATCGTAATAATTTTGGTGAAGGGTTCTGAAAAACTGATCGATGGTTTTCAAATCGGTGATCGTACCGTTTTCGATTCCGTTCAGCAATTTGATCACTTCATTTTTGGGAGCAAGCAGTCCCGAGAGGTCAATCCAATCGCCCAAGCCTATTTCACTATCGGCCTTCAGGCAGTCTTGCAGCCCGGCACCTCCTTCGAGCTGGGCTTTGTTCAACCGGGTGATTATAGAGTTGCCAATGAATTTCATAATGGCCATGTCGTATAGTTTCAGGCCTTTGTGCAGCGCATCGCGTTTGATCCGGGTGTTGTTGTACGAATACTCGCCGGTTGTTTCACCCGATATCCGGCGTATCTGGTGCAGAATAGCGATGGCCTGTGCCATCTTTTGAATGGTAAACGGACTCAGTAAGTTGAAATTGATACAATCCAACTGGTGTTCATCAGTTCGTTTGTCGCGCTTTGGCCATTTCAACACATCGCGGATGGTTCCCACGCTGCGCAGGTTAACCCCCGGAACCAGCCAGCTCTCGTCGTTCTTTTCGATGAGGTAGGAGAAGGGCATATCCGAAGTATCCGAGTTTTTGTAGTGCCGTCCCATAACCAGCGTGAATGCACCGATTTTGGCTGGCCACAGCAGGTAGGAGTCGCTGGTGGTTTTCGAGCCACGTTCAACAACACCATGGTGAATGGGCCCCAATTTATACATGTGGTTACTTTGGTTCGACCCACTTCCGGCATTGCAAAACGAAAACATCCCGGCAATCAGCAAGGTTGATTTGTGATGCGTAACGGTGTAAGGGCCGGCAAAAACTGCGCAAGCCTCACCGTGAAACCCCTGGCAATTGGCGAAGAATAACGAGTTTTGTGCCGAATATTGTGCGCCAATCGAACAACCTTGGCCGACAAAACAATTGGATACGATAGCTCCGTCGCTAATCTCGGTGCCCGATGAAACGATAAAATTTTTCAGGATAACATCCTGGCCAATCAGTACGGGCGCAGACTTTGTAGAGTTGATGGTTCCGTTTTGCAGGCTGCTGGCACCATTAATCCGGGTGTACGCTCCGGTTTTTACATTTCGAAGCTCCTTGCAGTTAAATATTTGGGTATGTTCACCCAATACGCCTTTGTTGCTTTCAACCTCATGGCAGTACTGGCCGATCATTGTTTCGATTTTACAAACGGCATCGTGCCGGTGTTTGTAAAAAGCCATAATGTAGGCCAGGTGAGCCGATAACTCGTCGTAGATCACCACCGACCGTCCGCCGGTTTCATCCATCACGTCAACCGTTGTGCCGTTGCCAAAGGTGCTTGGTCCTTCAACTGCACAGATGTCGGTATTGTCGATAATCACATGATCGTGAATGCTGTAATTGGCGATGTAGTTTTTGATGTGGTTGATGAACACATTGTCGCCAATCTCACAATTGTGAAGATGGGCATGGTATATGCCGCATTGCTTTTTTACCCCTCCGTAAAGCTCAATTTCGCCCGTTTGGCTCCCGAGGTAGATTGTCCCGCTAAATTGAACGCTCATAAAACGCGTCGGATCAAATTCGTCGGAAACAAAAATCCGACTCCAATCTTCAGCCTGGCAATTTTGTTTTGTAAGTTGCTCAATTTCTTCCGTTCGCAGGGAGCGATATTGGTGTTCGTTCATAGTTTATATATGTTTGATCGTTGCGAGGTAGTCGTAGTGATCGCCCTCGTCGATAGATTCGATTCTGAGCTCTGCCTTTTCAAGCTCTTTGGCCAACGATTCCGGATCGAGATAGAGCCAGGGGAAAGCTTCTCCTTTTTGTTGGTTGTATTCAACCTGGTAGTTCATTTCGCCATAATAGGCTGTGGCATTAATATCAACACAGGCCGAACCGTCATCGTCCAGGTAAAGGTAAATTAAATCAGACGAATCGATCAGAATTTGCCCTTCCGGAGCCAGTAAGCTTTTCAGTTGCTTAAGAAATGTTTGAAAATTAGCCAGATTTCCGGCAATGCCGGTGCCATTCATCAGTAACAGCAGGCTGTCGAAATTCGACTCATGGTACCCGAATAAATCGGAATGAATAACTTGCCGGAGTCCGCGGTCCTTCATCACTTCGCAACAAAGAGCAGACTGCTCGAGTGCCGTCACATCATATCCCTGATCCTGTAAATACAGACTGTGACATCCGGCGCAAGCACCAATGTCCAGAACTCGTCCCCGGGCCTTTTTCAGGGCTAACTGCTCCAGTGCTGGCATCTGCTCGAAGCTGCGGAAAAAGTAGGAGGGAAGAACCTTATCCGGATCAAAATCATCCGCATAAATTACAACAGGTTTATCTTCTTTTTTGAAGTGAAAATTGTGGACTGCTAGTCCGATGGGATCATATATTGGCATTCTTTTCTTTTGAAGGCTATTCAACACTTAAAATAGGCGCTTCAAATTTAAGACAAGTTTCCTTTTTTTGAGAATAAATATAGAATCCTTCGGTATCTCCTTCACCAATAATGAAGATTCGCAGGTCGGGGAGCTTTTGTGAAATTGATTTAATATCGTCGAGTTTGATATTTTCTTTCTGAAGCCATTGGGAAGTTTTGATGTCTCCAAGCTTCAAGCGTCGCCCTGTGCGATCAGCTTGGTTAAATATCTCCAAGGAGGAGTGATAGTCGATATGTCGAAATAGATTAGTCATCGGTTATTCGGTTCCTGTTTCCGAAATCAAGTTACGGCGAAAGTTTTTCAAAAAAAACAGAACCGGCTGTTATTTTACGAACGACTATAAATTGAAGGTCGAAACATCAGTTTCGCTATACGAACGAAAAAGAAAAAGCACCCCGAAAGGTGCTTTTTATCATTGAAAATATGATGTTCTTTTAGAATCTGAACCCGAGGGTAAAGCTCACATAGTCCTTTTGGTAATCCATTTTTGCAGCTGGTGAACTTCCCAAATCCAAACGGCTCGGAAACTGGTAGAGCTCCAGGTGGTTTGTATTGGCAATGTGTTTATAGGCTAAATCAAAGAATACGCCACCACTTTTAATGCCAAAACCCAGAGCATAAGTTTGGGTGTCCTCGTTACCATTGGGTTGGTTTGTGTCGAATGCAAATTTTTCGTACGGACTGGGAAGATACTCATAGCCTCCCCGCAAGCTGAAGAAATTATTGACGCGGTATTCGGCTCCAATCCGAAGATTGCCGACTGCTTTAAATGCCTCTTCAATATCATTATTCTCGTAGCTATAATCCCATCCATCGCTTGCATCGCGAAGCTTCATGGACGAATAATCGACATACTCATAGTCTACACTGATCAGTCCGGCCTTACCAATGATGTAGGCAGCGCTCAGAACACCTTTCATCGGACTATCAATTCGGTAATCGTAGTCATAATAGGGAGAGCCAGCTTCTCGGCTAACATTTTGGCCATCCTCCGAAATGTTCGAGTACATATAAGTGTCAAAACTATCGTGCAGATCGTAGAAAGTTGGCGTGTGGAACGCTACTCCCAGACGAAGCTCATCAATCGGTTTGAAGATTGCTCCAACTTTAAAGTTAATTCCGGTTCCGGTGGTCTTTAAATAGGATTCGAGTTCGTAACTGTTCAACTTGTAAGGAAAGTCGCTGCCCTGATAACTCTCATTTCCACGAATATCCTCAATAAAACGACTGGTCTCTTTATAGTATACATCCTGAATGCCGACCGTTGCGCCCAAATAAACCTTATGGTTGAAGTTGGCTGCAAAGGAGATGGTATATTCATCCTGACTCCCTTTTTGTGAAAACGTTCGGCGCTGATCGTGCGCAAAATTCTTAGAGCCTTCGATACCGCTTTGAGTTTCTTGCATATCATGGTAATATACAGAAGGCTCATCAGTGTAGTCGTACACTAATCCCGTCTCAATTGCTAAACCTTCGTATGCATCATAGTACATTATTTCAACGGGATGGTTGAGATTGTAGGTAAATTGATCCAGCATTGATGAAGTTGCTCCGGCTCCGCTGATGATCTTGTGCATATTGAAATTATTCATGCGGTTATAGCCTAAACCCAAACTGAAGCTAACCAGCGAGCTGGTACTGTTAGGAGATGAGGGGAAGTTAACAACATAGCCAATGTTGGGAACACTAAGATTGAATTTTGAATCGGATGCAGTTGTTCCCAGGTAATTGGCTTCAACATCGGTATTTCCCAGTTGTGTTGTAATAACAAACTCGCTACTTCGGTACACTCCCAGACCTGCCGGGTTTATGCTGGCAGAAGTGAAGTCGCCGCCAAGCGCTCCAAAGGCGTTTCCCATCGCTGTAGCCCTTGCTGTCCCCTGAATGCGGGTGTCCGAAAGCCGAATGGCATCGACCATATTTTGAGCAAACAGGGGCGAGCTTGCAAGGAGAATAATAAAGGCACTAATAATTTTTTTCATAACTATCTCATTTTAGCTAATTATTGTAAGCTTTCTGTTGTTGGGGACACCCAGTTAGCGGCGTCCACCACTTCTGCTACTACCGGAGCTGCTTCGTGTTGAGCTACCCGATGATCGGCTCGGACTGCTTGTGCCCGACGAACGGTAGCTTGACGAACTACGGCTTGGCGTGCTATACGACGATGAGCTGCGGCTCGGACTGCTGTACGATGATGAACTGCGGCTTGGCGTACTGTACGACTTGCTGCTGCTCGATCCCCGTTGGTAAGTAGTCCCCGATTTATAGGTGCTTCGGTAGCTCGAGTTTTGTTGTGTTCGTGTAGCCGGTTTCGAGTACGACGAGTTGGACCCTGAACTTCGGTAGGTGTTATTGTTGTAGCTCGAACGGGTTACTGTTCTGGGTTTGGTATAACTTGGCGTATAGCTGCGTGTTTGAGTCGGTGCCGTATAACGCGTGCCGCTCGTGGTGCTTCTGTTAGTCGTTGTTGCCCGGGTTTGGCTGCCTGAACGAACTGCCGGAGTTTGACTTGCTCCCTGGCTTGAGCGTGTGGTTGTATTGATCGTTGACACGCTTCGTCGGCCACTGGAGCTTACGCCGTTAACATTTGCATTGCGACGCTTATCCATAATTGTAGCACTTCGGGTTGTCGCTGTGCTCGTACGTGCTGTAGAGCTCGATACGGACCGGCGGGTTGTCGCAGCACTGTTCATTGTGCCAGATGATCTTCGAGCAGCGGCTTGCCTGGTTCCTGTTGCAATATTACCCGACGAGCCACCAAAAGTCGTCCTTCGACCATATCTAACGTTACCATCGTGGTAGTGAGGATATGAGGTCCAGTGGCTTCCATAATACGGATATCCCCAGTAGCTTCCGCCGTAATACCACGAACTGCCCCAATGGTATGGGCTTCCCCAATAGCTGTAGTATGGGTAACCCCATCCGAAGCTTATGCCAAAGCTCCAGCGCGGGTAATACCAATCGAAGTAAAACGGATCATAGTAGAATGGATCGTAATAGAACGGGTCGTAGTACCAGCTGTAAGGCGAATAATAGCCATAACGATGAAAGCGGTTGATCCGATAGGCAAAATCCAGATCATCACCTTCATAATAATTATTGATAATATAATTAGCGGTATCCTCATTTTCCAAGGTCGTGGTATCGCTATCCACCAATTCCATGGATGACATATCGTAGCGGTGGATATCGGCGTTCGGATCATCGGTGGTAAAAACGTGATTCTCATACGTGCGATTTCCACTTTGGTCAACCGTTTGTTCCTGCATGACAAGTGGTGCGGCATTTGTTGGCTGCAGACTTTGATCAACAGGAACCGGATCTGTCATAACCGGTGGAGGAACATCTCCGGGAGTAAAGTAGATGTCATCGTACCGATCGGTTACATAGGTCCCGGTTGTACATGCACTCAGTAGCAGTGCTAGTGCCGAGATGATTGTAACTTTTGCTTTCATAACTATCCCTCCTGTAACTTTTAAAAATAAATTTATTTACTTTGTAGCCTCTATAATTACATTACAAATAAAGCAAATACCATACCAAATCAAAAGAAATGGCGAAAGAATTAACCCTTAGGGCAGAGAATTACTCGCAGTGGTACAACGAGCTGGTTGTGAAGGCTGATTTGGCCGAATCATCAGCTGTTCGGGGCTGCATGGTGATTAAACCTTACGGATATGCAATATGGGAAAAAATGCAGGCCGAATTGGACCGTATGTTCAAAGAAACAGGACATGTTAACGCTTATTTTCCCTTGTTTATTCCCAAATCGTTTTTTAGTAAAGAAGCCGATCATGTTGAAGGCTTCGCCAAAGAGTGTGCCGTAGTTACACATTACCGGTTGAAAAACAGCCCGGACGGAAAAGGAGTGGTTGTTGACCCGGATGCAAAACTGGAGGAAGAGCTGATCGTTCGTCCCACTTCGGAGACCATTATCTGGAACACTTATAAAAACTGGATCCAGTCGTACCGCGATCTTCCGATTTTGTGTAACCAGTGGGCCAATGTTGTACGCTGGGAGATGCGTACCCGTTTGTTTTTGCGTACGGCCGAATTCCTGTGGCAGGAAGGGCATACCGCCCATGCTACCAAAGATGAAGCATTGAAGGAAACGGAGCAGATGGTGAATGTATACGCCGATTTTGCTGAAAATTTCATGGCTTTACCGGTCGTTAAAGGAGCCAAATCGGCCAACGAACGTTTTGCCGGAGCACTGGAAACTTACACCATCGAAGCCTTGATGCAGGACGGAAAGGCGCTGCAGTCGGGAACTTCGCACTTTTTGGGACAAAACTTTGCCAAAGCATTCGACGTTCGTTTTGCAACCAAAGAAGGAAAAGAAGATTACGTTTGGGCTACCTCCTGGGGTGTTTCAACCCGTTTGATGGGGGCCTTGATTATGGCTCACTCCGACGATAACGGCTTAGTCCTCCCTCCCAAATTGGCCCCTTATCAGGTGGTTATTGTGCCAATCTACCGGAATGATGATCAACTCAATGCAATTAATGCCAAAGTTGACGAGCTGATTGCAAAGTTGAAAGCGCGCGGTATCAGTGTGAAATACGATAACTCGGATAACAAAAAACCGGGCTGGAAATTCGCCGAGTACGAATTGAAGGGTGTTCCCGTTCGTTTGGCTGTTGGTCCGCGCGACCTGGAAAACGGAACGGTTGAAGTTGCCCGCCGTGACACCCTGACCAAGCAAGTTGCGCAGCTGGAAAATATCGATCAGTATGTGGCTGAATTGCTGGAAGAAATTCAAACTTCGATTTACAATAAAGCGAAGGACTTCCGTACGGAGATGACAACCAAGGTTGATACTTACGACGAGTTCAAAGACGTACTTAAAAATAAAGGCGGCTTTGTGCTGGCTCATTGGGATGGCACTCCCGAAACCGAACAAAAGATCAAAGAAGAAACCAAAGCAACAATCCGTTGTATTCCGTTTGACGGCGAGAAGGAAGAAGGAGCATGTATTTACACCGGAAAACCATCTCAGCAACGTGTTTTGTTCGCTATTGCTTACTAACATGATTTTTCATACCCGATAAAAGCAGTCAATTATGGCTGCTTTTCTTATTTTTAACAGAAAAACAGCGTATGGATGCTCCCAAAAAGAAGGCCGATCAGTTGGAAACAATTGTTATCAAGTCCAATATTAAGCAACAGGTTTACAAAAATACACTTGAGTCTTTTAATTTATTGAAGGATGCCTTGCGTGAGCTGGTCGATGAGTATTCGCAAACCTTGCGTGGCAAGATTAGTGATGAACTGTTGCCGACTTTTCACGAAAAGGGGCCTTTTGAGGCCGAGTTTCGCCTGGCAGCCGACATGCTACTGTTTAGTATGCACTCCAATGTGTTTGTGTTTAACCGCGAACATCCGGTATGGAAAACCGAGTACGTAAAGGAAGATCCGCTAAATTCGTATTGCGGAATTATCAATATTTATAATTTCTTGTCCGACTCGTTCAAATACAACCGGATGCAGGATTTGGGCTACCTGATTGCCCGTATTTTCATCAACAAGGAGAGCCATTTCTTTGTTGAAGGAAAGCGTCAGTCGGGCGAGCTGGTCAAAGATTTCAAAAACGATGTGATGTCGAAGAAAAACATCAAGCAGATTCTGGACACATCCATTCGTTATGCCATCGAGTTCGACTTGTTGGTGCCACCTTACGACCAGGTAAAAATTGCGTCGGTTGAACAGATGAAGGAAGAAATTTTTCACTCGAAAATGAAAACCGGCAAACGTGTCGGGTTTAAATTTAATTCAGACGATATTTAATATGAAGGAGACAATTGTTAAGCGTTTCATCGGATACGCCAAAGAATACACCACATCCGATCCGGCAAGTAAAACTTTTCCCAGCACAGCGCGCCAGCTGGCTTTTGCCGACAAGCTGGTGGAGGAACTCAAGCAGATTGGCTTGAGCGAGGTTATAAAGGATGAATATGGCTATGTAATGGCCACCCTGCCGGCAACAACCAACGAAAAAGCACCCGTAATTGGCTTTGTGGCACATGTGGACACGAGCCCCGATTTCTCGGGCGAAAATGTAAACCCCATCATTCGCCAATATGAAGGAGGTACCATCCAATTGAACTCCAAAATTGCGCTTTCGCCCGATCAGTTTCCCGACCTGCTGACCTACCTTGGCGAGGAAATCATCACCACCGATGGAAATACGCTGCTTGGTGCCGACGATAAAGCCGGTGTTGCTGAAATTGTAACAGCGATGGAATACCTGGTTCAGCATCCCGAAATTAAACACGGAAAAATTCGCATCTGCTTTACGCCGGACGAGGAAATCGGTAAAGGTGCCGACCATTTTGATGTGGCTAAATTTGGTGCCGACTTTGCCTACACCCTCGACGGTGGCGAACGGGGCGAGTTGGAATATGAAAACTTCAACGCGGCCATGGCTTCCATTACCATTCAGGGACGCAGCGTGCACCCCGGAGCTGCCAAGGATAAAATGATTAATGCCATCCACGTGGGGCAAAAGCTCGACAGCATGCTGCCGGCAGAACAACGCCCCGAATATACCACCAATTACGAAGGCTTCTTTCACCTGATTTCGTTCGACGGTAAGGTGGAGCAAACAAAAATGATGTACATCATTCGTGATCACGACCGCAACTTGTTTAACCGCCGCCAGGAAATGCTGACGCAGGCTTGTATCTTCCTGAACGATGAGTACGGCGAAGGCACCGTGGCCCTGGAGATGGAAGATCAATATTACAACATGCGCGAAAAAGTGGAGCCGGTGAAACACATTGTTGATTTGGCCGAAGCAGCCATGATTGACGTGGGTGTGACACCGATCATCCGCCCTATTCGCGGAGGTACTGATGGTAGTCGCCTCTCGTTTATGGGACTCCCTTGTCCCAATATTTTTGCCGGTGGGCACAACTTCCACGGCCCTTACGAGTATGTTCCGGTTAACTCGATGGTGAAAGCCGTTGAAGTGATTGTGAAAATTGCTGAAAAAGCGGTAGGCCATTGCTAGATGCTCGACAAGTTTACAACATACATCCGGGATGAAAAACTGTTTGCCGATACCGACAAGCTGGTGGTAGCCGTAAGTGGTGGTGCCGACTCGATGGTGCTGCTGAAGTTGTTTCAGCAGTTACCCAACACGTTTTGTGTGGCCCACTGTAATTTTAAGCTGCGTGGAGCAGAATCGGACGGCGAGGAGGTTTTCATCCGGGATTATTGCGCTGAGCAGGGCATTGAGTTGTTTGTTCAGCAATTCGACACGCGCGAGTATGCGCAGCTCGAAGGAATTTCAATTGAAATGGCTGCCCGCGACTTGCGCTATGCCTGGTTTGAAGAGCTTCGCCTGCAGTTGCAGTACGATTATCTGGCAACAGCCCATCATCGCGACGATCTGATTGAAACCATGCTGATCAATCTGAGCCGCGGAACGGGTATTCGCGGGCTGAGTGGCATACAGGCTAAAAACGGAGCGGTTGTACGTCCGTTGCTGTTTGCCTCGCGCGAAGAAATACTGGCCTTCGCAGCTCAAAACGAACTGCCCTATAAGCACGATTCCAGCAACGACGAGCTGGTGTACCAACGCAACATCATCCGCCACCAGCTAATTCCGTTGTTCGAGACCCTGAATCCTTCGTTCCGGAAAAATGCGGCCAAAACAGCGGCTATCCTGAAAGATACTGCTGTGCTGTATCAGCAAAAGCTGGGCGAAATTGCAGCCGGCATAAAGGAGGAAGAGCCCGGGCTTACGCGTTTTAATATTGAAAAACTGAAAGCTTTGCATCCCCAACAAAGTCTGATGTTCGAGTTATTTCATCCTTTTGGTTTCAAGGCCGAACAGATCCCCGAAATTATTGCGGCGTTGGAGGCCGGAGCCGGGAAAAGCTTTTTCAGCAAAACACACCGGCTGGTAAAGGATCGAGATGCCTTGCTTTTAACGACCTTAAAACCAGACGACGCGCAACGCTTTTACATCGACAGCAACTGCCGGGCAATTGCCGACCCCCTGCAAATGACTTTTGAGCAGATGGCTAAAAGTTCCGCCTTT
The DNA here is from genome assembly GCF_003046625.1 of Mangrovibacterium marinum. Taxonomy (GTDB): domain Bacteria; phylum Bacteroidota; class Bacteroidia; order Bacteroidales; family Prolixibacteraceae; genus Mangrovibacterium; species Mangrovibacterium marinum. The sequence continues at coordinate 271,534 of NZ_QAAD01000005.1, read as the reverse complement.
CGCTTTTCAACCAACCCGTTGGTGGCCGACTTCGACCTGAGCAAGCTACAGTTTCCGCTGCTTTTGAAAAAGTGGGAGCAAGGCGAGTATTTCAGGCCGCTGGGGATGCAGAACCTGAAAAAACTGAGCGACTTCTTTATCGATCAGAAGCTTTCGATCCCCGAAAAAGAAGCCCTTTGGATTCTTTACAGCGGGAAAAAAGTTGTCTGGGTCGTTGGACACCGCATCGACGATCGCTTCAAAATTACCAACGACACGCAGGAGGTTTTGCGGATCTCAATGGTATCCGAAAGCTGGAAGCATGAGTAGGGGATTTAATGCAAGAAAATAGTCAATTTATAATTGATTAAGACCAATTGCCTACCGTCAATCCGATAGTCAATTGGTCTTAATCAACGCAATCTAGATTTTTATTTCAGGTAGATGGCGATCCCGATATTCGCGCCAAAGTTACCTTGCTTAATTTTCTCACTATCATCATCCTTGTTTTTAAATGTTGCTTTGGTATAGGATAACCCAAGGTTGAATGATATGTTTTCTTTGACAAAATAGGCTAGACCACCGCCGAAATTTATCGTTAATCCGCCGTATGAATCTTCGTAATTACTACCGGTTTTTGGCTCCCATTTATTGGTCATGGAAGAATAGCCGACACCTGCTTGTGCAAACGGTTTTATGTCTCCTTCTACCGGAAAAAATATGAATGCACTGGGAATCATCATCACTGAGTTCATGATTTCCTTATCTCCATCTTCATATTTCATCGTCTCGAATGACATGGTGCTGGATAGTCCGATTGCGATGTTATCCTGAATAAAATAACCAAATGAAGGCATCACGCTGAATGAACTCAAGTCGTAGTCATCATAGGTTTCGCCATCGTACTGAACTTTGTAGTTCATGGCTAAGAAATTTAGACCGGTACTACCGGATAACAGGAAAGTCCCTTTTTCGGTTTGAGCTGAAGCCACGAAAACGAACACAGAAAAGATTAAGGTTAGAATGTTCTTTTTCATAAAAATTAGTTTTTAGATTTATAATTAAGAGCGAACAATATCAGAAATTAGCAGAGGCTCAGGCTTACATTCTGAATGCGCCGAATTCATGATTGAAACCCATAAGTAAATTACAAATTGCTATGCATAACCGCAATAGCTCAATTGAGATTTATGTTGTCTTATTGATTGAATCGCATTCGTGGTATTAGGGATACTTGTTTCAATGTATATTACTGCACGGATGAATAAAAATACGTTAAATAAGACGATAGATAAGTTATTAATGAGCAATAATTACCGGTTATTGATATATAGAAAACGATAATTGAGGATTATTTATTTGAATGCGAGTATGAAAGAGTCGAATTAGCTAAAATATTTAGCAAATTCGGTTATTTTTTATGCCTTGTCGCATAATGAAGAGTCGAATAGTTGTAATTTTTAACGAAAATAGCTGTAACTTATCCTTGTTATTCATTTCGAAACCACAAAACATAGTGCTATGAAAGAATTACCGGTTAAGGCCATGGTTCAGCGCGAGGCGCGAAAGCGGAAAATAAGGGCTGCCGATGTTGCCAAGGGGCTCGGCATTGATTACACCTCGGCGCGGACCTTGTTTTTGCGTCCCACAATGCAGGTGCAGCGTCTGGCTGACTTGTCGGAGCTGTTCGAGTACAACTTCTTTCGCGAGTTGGCGCAACAGTTGCCCTACGACGCACCTTACTACAACGATGAAAACGAATTGAACAGCGCAACCGATGAAATTGGAAAGCTGAAACAGCGAATCTTTGAGCTGGAAATTGAAAACCGGACACTCAAGGAAGCTTTTCAGCAAGCCTTAGCGCGTTGATCGCAAAGCTTGTCAACAAAAAAGCCCCCGAACAATTTTGGAAAATCACCAACAGGAATGAAAGGTTAGTAGTTTTCGACCAGGCTGTTGTCGTTGTTTTCAACAGTTGTCGGGTTGTCGGGGTGTCGTGTTTTCCCGTTGTCGTGGTTGTCACAAGTTATCGGGTTGTCGTCCAAAACAGCATCAACAAGCAAATAGGCCTTCTTATCAATAAGGAAAAGTCGAAAAACCGGTTGGCCTATTTTTATCGAGAGCGGAATCAAACGGAAAGCTTCGTGCGATCCCGGAGGGATGCAATTTGGGTAGCTTATCGAAGACAATGGGAAATTCCGTCCCGTACGGGACGGTACAAGCTGCTGTGATATCGTTTATGCTACCCAAATTATACCGTTTTACAGGCTAATTTATGCTCTGAAATAGGATGGGATAATGCCGATAGACTGAAAAAGGAGCATTGGAACGAAGTGATCCGATGCGACATTTTTGAAGCTAATCGGTATTGAATGGCTAAAGCCATTGCTGAAAGCGTAAAACCCGTCCGGTAGGACAAGGTTCCTCTTTAATCAAAAGTAGAACTAGAAGAAGCAACCTCTGAAACGCCGTGAAAGGAACTTTCAAAGCATATACCAGTAGCCCTCTGTAACTCTCCCCTGAATTGAACCAATTCTGGCGGATTAATTCAATTCTGTCCACGCTCTGCCCGCAGAGAGGGGAACCCCGAAGCTACAGGTAGATTGCAAAAAACGCATCCACGCATAAGAATGAGGTTTGATCAATGCCGAAAAGTTGGAACCCGGTTGGCCTACTTTTATCAATGCCGAAATCAAACGAAAAGCTTAGAGAATCCGGGAAGCTCCGACGTGAGTCGGAGATCACCCGGATGAACTTAGCTTTTCGGCAGATGGCGGTTGCAGATAAAAATCAGCCATGACTTTTTTGTTTCGTTTTTGTGTCACTACAAAAATGAAAACCCGTCCGGTAGGACAAAAGATCCGAATTGAGTTAAATGTTGGAATGAAAAGAATAGGCTATGAAGTGGCCGTGGAGGAACGTTCAGTGAATGCGAACGTCCTTGTGTAACTCTCCCCTGATTTGAACCAATCCTGCGGATCGCGTCAAATCTGTCCCCTCTCTGCAAGCAGAGCGGGGGAAGTCGAAACCGGACTCAGTTTCATTTGGTGAGAGGCGAATCGTAAGCTTCGTGCGATCCCGGAGGGATGCAATTTGGGTAGCTTTGGCATTTCCGCGGGTAAAATTCCGTCCCGTATGGGACGGGAAAATCTTCGATTTGTCTTTGGTGCTACCCAAATTGAATGGCTAAAGCCATTGTCAAAAAATGAAACCGCATCTGGTAGGACAAAACATCCTCTTTTATACAAAGTAGAATTGACGGAACACTCGCTTAAGCGTCGAAAAAAGGGACATTCAGAAAAAACCTTCATGATTCCGGGGAATCACCAACAGGAATGAAAGTGGCGGAAGACAGCAAAAGGCATTTAAGAGAAGACGGAAGCTCGCTCGGAGCGGGATCGGCCTACTTTTTATCGATGGTGAGAGGTGAACCGGAAGCTTAGTGAATCCGGGAAGCTCCGCCGACAGAAGGAGATCACCCGGCTGAACTTAGCTTTCGGGAGCTGACACCTGAAGATAAAAATAAGCCTTGCGTTTTCTGTTTCGTCTTTGGGGCAAGCCAAAGATGAAAACCCGTCCGGTAGGACAAAATATCCGAATTGCGCAAAAGTAGGAGTGAAAAACAGCCAGTTTTGGGGCAACTCTCATCAGCGCTGGTTTGCTACAAAAGAAGCCTGGCTACCGGTTGAAGCTGAACCCCTATTCAATACATCCCGGATGCGGTTTAGAAACCACATCACCTAAAGGGACTTTCAGGAAAAAGCCCCGAACAATTCCGGAGGCTTCCATTAACAAAAAATCAGCTTGTTTAATCATCCATTTTCAGCAGTTGCATAATTTCTTCCAACTTGGGCGAGAGGATGATCTCGGTGCGGCGGTTTTGCGCCCGGCCTTCGGGGCTTTCGTTGCTGGCTTTGGGCGAATATTCTCCCTTGCCCGAAGCCGTCAGGCGGTTTGGTTCAATACGATACTCGCCAGTCAGGATTCGCACAATGGAGGTTGCGCGGGCAACGCTCAGGTCCCAGTTGTCGGCGTATTTAGCGGTGTGAATCGGGATGCTGTCGGTATGTCCTTCAACCAAAATATCGATATCGCGGTTCTCTTCGAGTACGCCGGCCAGCACTTTCAGCGCTTCTTTGCCCTTGGCCTCCACAGCGGCACTTCCCGATTTAAACAGCAGCTTGTCGGACATGGAAACGTACACCTTGCCGTTCTTCACGTCAACCGACAGCTCGTCGGACTGAAAGCCCAGCAGTGCATCACGAATCACATCATTCAGCCGGCGGGTAATCGAATCCTGGCGGGCAATCACCTGCCGAAGATCGTTCAGCGCTTGTTCGCGTTCGGCCAGCAGGCGTTCCTTTTCGTTCAGCTCCTGCGTTTTCTGTTGCAGCGCCAGGCTAAACTGCTCCGATTCCGACAGCTTTTCGCCCATCAAATCTTTATACCTGCGCTCAACGTCGCGGAGTGAAGTTTGCAGCCGGGCAACATCATCGTTCAGCTCGTCGATGTTTTGGTTCAGTTGACCGATCTCCGTTACCCGCGCATCCAGCGCATAACACAAGCTGTCGCGTTCGTCGAGCAACAGCATGGCCCGCTTGGTCAGAAAATAGTTGTTTTCGGGCTTGGCTTCTCCGCATTTATAGAATGGAGCGCACGAACTTGCCGCTATGGCTGCGGCACAAAGCCATAAGATGAATCGATTTGTTCTCATTTGTTTCTTCGTTGAATTGTTATCCTGTACGTCATCAACACAATCGTGTTGCGCGATTTCTTCGGCTTCATCTTACAAATTTCGTTCCGCGATGGGGGAAAAATGCGAACTCCGAAGAAGGCCGGCAGGCTGTGTTTCTGGCTTGGTAATTGTTATGTGACTCCCCAAAACAGAAAAATGAAACGAACGAAATTTTTGAAACGGCTTGTGTACAGCAGTGGTTGCTTGTTGATGCTGCTACTGGCCGCGTGCAGGTCGGGCGAAACGCCGGTTGTAGTGGACGCGCAAAGCACCACAGACCGGGCAACCAACTGGACTGCCGAGATGCAATATCCGGTGTTCTCCTCAGCCAACGAGCGGGTTAACCGGAGTCTGACCCGGCTGAACCGCGAAATAAGCGCTTATCTCGCAGCACAGCAAGAGGCTATGAAAGAGGATGCCGATGCTTTATTTACTGATTTCACCGATCAACAACGGCCAGCCTGGAACTACGAGCTGGTTGTTAACAACCGGGTGTATCGGGCCGACGATCACTATGTGAGCTTGCAGCTGGAGCTGTATCGGTACATGGGCGGGGCACACGGAACAACCGATTTTGTAGCATTAAACTACGATGTAGCCAGTGAAGAATTGTTGTCGGCAAACGATATTTTAGATTTGCGGCAAAGTTCAAAAATCAATCAGCTGTTGCAAGCGAATTTCGGGAATCCCGAGCAATGCTTCGATACCGATCCGACCATGGAACTGGTTTCCGCAGTCTGCTTTTCGCCCGATACGGTTTACTTTACCTTTGGGCACTATGCCTTGGGGGCTTATGCCTGCGGGCCAGCCGAAATTTTGGTGCCTCAGGAGGAATTGGGCGAAGCATTTCTTCCTCAAATTGGATCTCCGTTGAATTAAGCATACAACGCTTAACATTGGCTGTTTCATTTTAATTTTTCCGCCCGTGAACTGAAAAAAAACAGAAAAGGCATGGCCGGGAGCCAAAATCTCTTTCCTTTGTGAAAACAATGCAGAACAACACCATTCATACGATTCTTGTCGTCGCGCTCGTGGTCTCCGCGATGGGCTAGGGAAGAGTATGGGTGAATAGATATTAAATTTTGGATCAAAGCCATTCTCTTCGGAGGGTGGCTTTTTTAGTGCTTATTGCTGAAGATTAATAATTCATGTTGAAGAATAATATGCCTGAAATTTTTGGATATATCCTGGTCACGGCCGTCGCGTGTGTCCTTGTGGAACTGACCACATAGGAGCGGGACTGTATGGCATCAGGCAAAGCCCTTTCCGTTGTGGTCAATCAGCGGGAAGGGCTTTTTTTATTTTATCAACCGGTTCAGCTGAAGCCGTTTTTAACAAGCTTGAATTTCGAAAAACAAACAAAAACCTTAAATAACAAACTATGGAAGATCAGTTTCCTGAAGAAAAGTTTTCCGCACAGTACCGGAACATCCCGGCATCGTTTGTCCGGAGTATCCTAAATGCCATCGGGCAGCAGAAAATGATATCGTTTGCCGGCGGATTGCCGAACGCTTCACTTTTCCCGGTCGAGGCATTGGCCGAAAGTACCCGCGCGGTGATGGCCGACTCGGGGCACACCATCCTGCAATATGCGGGGTCGCTGGGCTATTACCCGCTGCGCGAATGGATTGCTGCGCGCTACAGTGCCAAGTATGAGATGGAAATCACTCCCGAGATGGTGGTCATCACCAATGGCTCGCAGCAGGCCATCGATATCCTTTCGAAACTGCTGATCAATCCCGGCGATCGTGTTATCCTCGAGAAACCAAGCTACCTGGGCGCTATTCAGTCGATGTCGGCTTACCTTCCCGATTTTAGGGAAGTAGACCTGCTGAAAGATGGCGTGGATTTGTCGCAGGTGGAAAACCTGTTTCGCAACGACGACATCAAATTGATGTATGCTGTAACCAATGCGCAAAATCCCTCAGGCATCAGCTATTCGTTGGAAAAGCGGAAGGATTTGGCCATGCTGCTGCGTAAATATAATCAGCTGTTGCTTGAGGATGATCCTTATAACGAGATTTGCTTCGGTGACGAGTTTCCGGCTCCGGTGCGTAATTTTGCACCCAACCACGTGGCCTGGACGGGTTCGTTTTCGAAGATGGTAGCTCCCGGAATGCGCAATGGCTGGGTGGTGCTGCCCCCGGCATTGGTTCCGCACTTCGATAAGGCTAAGCAGGCATCTGATCTTCACCCCAACAATCTTACACAATATGTGCTGCACCACTATCTGACGCATAACGATTTGGATGAACATTTGCAGCGTATTCGCACTAAATATGCCAGTCAGGCGGCCTGTATGACCGAGGTGTTGGAGCGTTACCTGCCCAACGAAGTGCAAATAACCCCACCGACAGGAGGCATGTTTATCTGGCTTACTTTGCCCGATGGCCTGCGTGCTGACGAGTTAATTCACAAAACCATGGAGCGCGGTGTGATCTTTGTTCCCGGGAACTCGTTCTACACCAAAGGGCAGGGCAGCAATCATATCCGCCTGAACTTCACCAATGCCGAGCCGGCAGAAATTGAAACCGGCGTGAAGATTATAGCCGAAGAAATGGAGAAGATGCTGTGTGTGGTTTCTTAATCAGTGACACCTTATAAGAAGAAAGTCATCCTGAACTTGTTTCAGGATCTTGATCGATTAAACGACAGATCCCGAAATGAATTCGGGATGACTCTTTGAACGATTGCCGGAGTTTTATTGTCCGGCAACGACGGTATACAGACTGTCGGTCTGCAGGTATTGTTTAGCCAATTGCTGCAATTGCTCAGCTGTGATGCTCAAAATCGCTTGATGATAGTTGTCGTAAAACGAATAATCCAGCCCAAAATCGTGCAGGTTGCGGAAGGCTTGTCCTAATGCAAAAGCTCCGTCAAAGTCGCGCAGAAACTCGCCGGTCAGGTACTGACGGACACGTTCCAGCTCGTCTTGCGGAACCGGCTCGTTTTGCAGACGCTCAATTTCGAAGGTTATTTCTTTCAAAGTCGCTTCTTCGTACGATTTGTCAACTTCGGTGGCAATGAGCAAATATCCCTCCCGGTTCAGGTTGATGAAGTTTGCACCAATACCGTAAGTGTAGCCTTTGTCCTCACGGATGTTCAGCATCAGGCGCGAGCTAAAGTAACCACCCAATATGGTCACCAGTATCTGCAAGCCAAAGTAATCGGGGTGTTGTTTGTCTACCAGCAGCTTCCCCAGGCGAATAGCCGACTGAATGGCGCCTTCTTTATGCACGCGCTCCCGTTTATTCGTTTGCGGCTGAGCGTGGAATTGCGGAGTCTCCACAGGAGTTCCGTTCCAATCATCACCTCCAAAATGATGATCCAGCTGTTGAATCACCTTATCCGTAAATTGGCCGGCCAAATGAAGCTCGCAGTTCTGCGCGTGATAATGTGTATTGTAAAAATCGACGAAGTCGTCTAAGCAAACATTTTCAAAATCCTCGGCCTTTAAGCCCAGTGCATACGGATGGCCTTCGCCAAACAATACCTGGGAGAATTTCTTCTGACAAAGAATCTTTACCTTTTCCATCTCGAGCATAAAACGTTGTTTACGACGATTCAGCAGGTTGTTGAATTCTTTCTCCGGAAACACGGAGGCTTTCAGCATATCTTCTACAACCGGCAATAGTTTGCCGATATGCTTATCGAGTGTTATTACCGAAATGGTTGCGTAGTGGTAGTCGGCCGTACACTGCAAGTAAGCGCCGTGAAAGTCGAATAGCTCAGCAATTTCGGCAGCCGTGTATTTAGCAGTTCCTTCCTGCAACATGGCGTTTGTCAGCGAGGCCAACAGCTGCTTGGGCTGATACCACACGCCCGCATTAAAAACGAAATCAATTTTACAGACTTCCTGTTTGCCGGCTTTCAGGGCATAAACCGGTATGCCGTTTTTCAATACATGCTTTTCTGGGCGAACTAAATCGGGTTTGCCAATCGGATGCAGGGCGGGGGCTATGGTTCTGTTGATACTCATTGGGCCATGTAATTTAGTTGTGAACAGTTTTCCTTGCGGAAGATTTTTTGCGCTGTTTCGCGGATCTCCTCAGCTGTTATCGAACGATACCAGTCCAGCTGGTCATTCATCATTTCAGCCCGGTCGATATTTTCGTAGGTTGCCAGCTCCTGAGCCATATTCAGATAGCCCATCTGAGCATAAACATGGTTCGCCTCCAGCTTATTCTTCACCTTTTCAAGCTCCCGGCTGTCTACCGGATCTTGCTTTGTTTTGTTCAGTTCGATCCATACGGCTTTTTGGGCCACATCTATGCTCACGCCTTTGTTCAATTTGCCGGAAACCACAAACAGCCCCGGATCATGGTCGCCCGAGATGTAGGCATCCAGTTCGGTGAAAAGTTGTTCCTCCTGAACTAATTTCCGATACAGCCGCGATGAATTACCCGATGAAAGAACATCGGAGATCAGGTCGCAGACGTAGTACTCGCGACTACGACGGTCGCTCATCCGGAAGGCCAGGTAGAGTGCAGTATCGGGCACTTTACGGGTTACCGTAAGTTCGCGAAACTCGGTTTGCTCCGGCTCGACGGGGAGATCCGTTTGGCGAACGTCGCGTTTGGGAATACTGCCAAACCATTTGTCGGCCAGTTGCAGGCATCGGTCTTTGTCGATGTTGCCGCTTAACACGAGCGCTGCATTGTTGGGCGCATAAAAGCGGTAGAAAAAGTCTTTTACTTCTTGCAGACTTGCATCAGCGATATGACTGATTTCCTTTCCAATGGTTGTCCATCGGTAGGGATGTTTGGTGTAGGCCAGTTCGCGCAGCAAAGCCCATACATCGCCATAAGGCTGGTTCAGGTTGCGCTGTTTAAACTCTTCAATGACCACATTCTTTTGTACATTCAGGCTCTTTTCCGAGAAGTCCAGCTCCAGCATACGATCCGATTCCAACCAAAAGGCCGTTTCCAGGTTGTCCTTGGGCACGGTCAGGTAATAGTTTGTTAAATCGTTGGTAGTGTAGGCATTGTTTTCGCCACCAGCCAACTGCAACGGAATATCGTAATCGGGAATGTTTTTGGTACCTCCGAACATCAGGTGTTCAAATAAATGCGCAAAACCCGTGCGGTGCGGGTTTTCATGCTTTGCTCCAACGTGGTAGCAAATATCCATGGCTACCATGGGCGTTGAATAATCCGGATAGAGAATGATATCCAAACCGTTCTCCAGGCGGTGTCGTGAAAATTCAATCATAAAATTTAAAACGAAAATTTAGAACCTTCAACAATCAATTGGCGGGTTTGGCTGTACTCGTCGATCAATTTTTTCATGATCTCTGCTACGCTGGGAATATCGTCGATGATTGAAGCGATCTGGCCAATTTCCAATTCGCCTTCATCCAGATCTCCCTCGAACATTCCTTTTTTTGCGCGACCGCGGCCCAGTAGGTTTTTAAGTTCTTCTTCCGAAGCGCCCCGGGCTTCCATCTCAGCCACGCGATTAAAGAATTCATTTTTAATCAGGCGAACCGGAGCCAGCTGTTTGAGTGAGAGTTTTGTATCACCTTCTTTCATGCCGACAACCAGCTTTTTAAAAGCTTCGTGTGCTGATGACTCCTGAGAGATAGCGAAGCGTGAACCAATTTGCACACCATCGGCACCTAAAGCCATGGCAGCCATCATGGCCTGTCCCGTAGCAATACCCCCGGCAGCCATCAGGGGCATGGAGGTGGCTTTACGCACCGAAGGGATTAAGGTCAATGTTGTTGTTTCGTCGCGACCGTTGTGCCCGCCGGCTTCGAACCCTTCGGCAACGATGGCGTCAACTCCGGCATCTTCACATTTTTTGGCAAAGAAGGCACTGGCAACCACATGAACCACCATTATACCACGTTGATGCAGCCATTGTGTCCATGCCTTGGGGCTTCCGGCCGAGGTAACAACGATTGGCACTTTCTCCTGCTCAATGATTTCCATTACTTTCCCCAATTCGGGGTAGAAGAGCGGAACATTCACTCCGTAAGGTTTGTCGGTTGCAGCTTTGGTTTTTTTGATGTGTTCCAACAGGGTTTCGGGATGCATCGATCCGGTGCCCAGCAGCCCCAGACCACCGTGATTACTCACTGCCGAGGCCAGTTTCCAACCACTGCACCACACCATACCACCTTGGACAATCGGGTATTTTATCTGAAATAAATCAGTTATTCTGTTTTTCTGAGACATATAAAATAGCTTTTTCAATTATAAACACGAAATGGAACGCCCGGCAATCGGGCTATTCAAAACTTTTGGAGCGCAAATGAAGGTCGCGTTGGGGAAAGGGAATTTCAACACCTTGCTTGCGAAACTCATCGTCTATCACAAAACGAAGGTCGCTCTTGATATTTTCAACCAGGAAATCGCTTACGGTCCAAAAATACAACTGGAAGTCGAGTGACGACTCCCCGAAGTCGTTAAAGCGAACAAAGGGCTTCGGATTCTGAACAATTTCCTGATGTTGGCTGGCCGCAGCAAGCAGAATTTGTTTCACCAACTGCACATTGGAACCATAGGCTACGCCAACATTAACATGAAAACGTGTAGCTTCCATATTATGCGTCCAGTTGATCACTTTTTCGGTTGTAAAGCGGGAATTCGGGACAATAATAACCACATTATCGCGTGTCAGCACTTTCGAAAAACGTAAGCCAATGGTCAGTACGCGACCAATTGTTCCTTCAACCTCCACAATATCGTCAACCTTGATTGAACCGTCGAAAAGGATGATAATTCCCGAAAAAAAGTCGTTGAAGATATGTTGCAGCCCGAATCCAACACCGATCAAAAGTGCCGAAATACTGGCAATCACAAAGGTCATATTCAAGCCCAGCGAACTGGCAATGATTGAAAGTCCGAGCAGCCACACCAGGTATTTCATAATCTGCCCGAAGGACTTTCCCCGGCCGCGGTCCATCCGCTTGCGGATAATGCGTCGGTTCATCCAAAAATCAAGTGCGTAAGTCATCATCCGGGTGATATAAATCACAATAATCGCTCCGATCAGGCTTTTGACGGTTACCTTATAGTCCTTGTTCGAAAAAATAGCCTGATCCAGAACCTGGTGATAATTGATGTGCAAAACATCCAGGATCAAGGCAAGCACCAGCAGCGTCGATGTCACGCGGATTCCCTGGCGTACAAAGCGGATAAATTTGGCATCGAACATATTTTTGCTGCCAAAACGCAGTACAAGGCGGTTTAATGCGATGGTCAGAATGATACCTGATATCAGGATGGATACCGATACAACCAGCTGGAACAGGGTGACGGTTATATTGTTGCCATGTAAAACAATAATTTCTTTCATACGCATTATTATCTTAATCCGATGGATGTAGTACTTGCTCCAGAATTTTAGTCAGCTCGGCCTGCGAGATATTTACCTGCACATGGCCGGCACGGGCGATTGATATTTTGCCTTTTTCTTCGGACACAATAATGGCGACGGCATCCGTTTCTTCAGTAATACCAACTGCTGCACGGTGGCGTAAACCTAAATTCGGATCAATATCCTGCTTGTTGGTCACCGGCAGAATACAGCGTGCTGCAATAATTCGGTTGCCAATAACAATAACAGCGCCGTCGTGCAGGGGCGTATTTTTAAAAAAGATCGTTTCCAGCAGCGCATCCGAAATCCGGGCATTAATTTTTTCACCCGTACGAACGTATTCCCGTAGTTCAGAATGCTGAGCAATAACGATCAGTGCTCCGGTCTTTGTTCGGGCCATACTTTCGCAGGCTTTCACCATCATCCTGATTTGCTCTTCCGAGGCGGTTCTGTATTTATCTGACGAAAAAAGCTTATCAACGCGCAGTAATTTATTGACCTGGCTGTTACTTCCGATGAGCAACAAAAAACGCCTGATTTCGGGTTGAAAGACGACGATCAGTGCCAGCACCCCAACGCCCAGGAACTGCGCCATCAAGGTGTCCAGCAGTTCCATATTCAGGGCTCTGATGAGCATCCAAAACAGGTAAACCACAAACAATCCGATAAAGATATTGAAGGCCACCGTTCCTTTAATCAGCATGTATAGCTGATACAATAAAAAGGCGACCAACAAAATGTCGAGGATATCTAAAAATCGGATGGTGATAAACAAGTTCATCTATTTGGCAGACTCTTTTAGTTTATTGAAGATTTTTACCGCATGAACGGCTTCCTGCACGTCGTGTACCCTCAAAATGTCGGCTCCGCCCAGCAGGGCCATGGTATTGGCAACAGTTGTTGCCGGCAGGCTGTTTTCCGGATCAATCTCCAACGCTTTATACAGCATCGATTTTCGGCTTACACCCACCAGAACCGGAAGTTGGAATACTTTAAAAGCATCCAGCCGATTGAGCAGATCGTAATTATTTTCCAGGCTTTTGCCAAATCCAAACCCCGGGTCCAGAATAACATCTTTGACCCCAGCCTTGGAAAGCTTTCGCACTTTATCGGAGAAAAACTTCGAGATATCTTTAATCACATCCTCGTATTGCGGCGTTTCGTGCATATTGGCTTGCGTGCCGTGAATATGCATCAGGATGTAGGGGACACCCAGCTTGGCAATCGTGTCGTACATGTGCTCGTCGAACGTGCCGCCCGAGATGTCGTTCACAATACATTCACCAACCTCGTCGATCACGCGCAGAGCAACCCACGAGCGGAAGGTGTCGATCGATAAAGGAATATCGGGAAAGCGTTTTCGCACTTCCGTAATTACCGGCAACAAGCGGGTCAATTCCTCTTTTGTTGAAACGTTTTCCGCTCCCGGACGGGTGGATACCGCTCCCAGGTCGATGATGCCGGCACCTTCAGCAATCATTTGTTCTGCCCGGGCAACAGCCGCATCAACATTGGTGTATTTGCCGCCATCGAAAAACGAATCGGGGCTTACATTTAAAATCCCCATCACCACGGGGCTGGTTAAATCCAAGAGTTTGCCATTCAGTGAAATGGAACTTTTTCGTTTGAAAAATTTACTGGCAGAACCTGTTATCAACATAAATCCTAACGCTTTGAGAAGTTATACTTTGTCTTATACAAATGTAAAAATATGCCGTCAAAATACGCATTTAATTCCTATTTTTATGGCTGCATCGGCCTTGAAAAGCGATGCCCGAACGGAGTTTGTTGCTGGTTATGAGTCTGATTTGGATTGCAGGCCGGTAAAACTTCCGTAAATAGATTATCAAAAAAACTTTGTTGTATTAATTTCAAGATGGAGAAAACAATTCAGGAATATCAGCATGTGATTGCGATTTGCGAGGATATCTTTACGAAAAAAATGCAGGATTACGGTACTGCCTGGCGCATTTTGCGGCCCAGTTCGCTCACCGATCAAATCTTTATCAAAGCGCAGCGCATTCGCAGTATCGAAATGAAAGGCACCATGAAGGTGGACGAGGATAGCCGCTCGGAGTATATCGGCATCATTAATTATTGTATCATGGCCTTGATTCAACTGGAAAAGGGAATTGCTGAAAACGATGACCTGAGTGCCGACGAAACACTCGAACTTTACCGGTTTTATTTCAACAAAGCCCTGGATTTGATGTTGAATAAGAATCACGATTATGATGAAGCCTGGCGTTTTATGCGAATTAGCTCGATTACCGATTTAATTTTGATGAAAATTAAACGGACCAAACAAATCGAGGACAATGCCGGGAAAACAATCATATCGGAAGGGATTGATGCGAATTACCTGGATATGATCAACTATGCAGTATTTGCAATGATCAAGCTGGAGTTTCCCGAATAGCGGGACTAAAGCAGCGCAAACAACTAAAACAAGGAGCTTATGAAGTACATCTGGCATCTGTGTCGCATTTTGCTGGGACTGGTTTTTATCTTTTCCGGTTTTGTAAAGGGGATTGATCCACTGGGCTCGGCCTACAAGTTTACCGATTATTTTCATGCCTGGAATATGGATGCGCTGGTGGCTCTGGCATTGCCGCTGGGGATTCTGTTGTCGCTGGCCGAATTTGTCACCGGAATTGCGCTGGTTACCAATGTGTTTAATAAAGTATTCAGCTGGTTTGCGCTGTTGTTTATGGGCTTTTTCACCATCATTACCTTAATTGTAGCCCTAAACAATCCGGTAACCGATTGCGGCTGTTTTGGTGATGCGCTGACCCTGACTAATTGGGAAACCTTCTATAAAAATATTGTCTTTTCGGCCTGTGCTGTTATACTCGTTGGCTGGGGAAAGAAATTTCGACCGGCAAAATTTCCGCTCATTGCGACGATCATGGCCGGTGCAACAGTATTGGTTTTTGGCTATCTGATCGATTATTCATACAATCATTTGCCGATCATCGATTTTCGGCCGTATAAAATTGGAACAAACATTCCGGCGGGCATGGAAATGCCGGCTGATGCGGAGCCCGACGAATATGCCAACATTTTTGTGTACGAAAACCGGGAAACCGGGAAACAGCAAGAGTTTACCGAAGACAACTACCCCTGGCAGGATAGCCTGACCTGGAAGTTTGTATCGATGGAAAACGAATTGGTGAAAAAAGGCTATGAGCCACCAATTCATAATTTCAGCATTGAAACGATCGATGGAGAAGACATTAAAGACTTTTTCCTTTATGATGATGCGTACACATTTATGTTGATCTCTACAGATTTAGACGAGGCAAACTGGTCGCCGCTGGAACGAATAAAGGCTTTGAGCAGTTATGCCCAGGATAATGGCATGCACTTTATTGGACTGACGGCTTCCTTACTGGACGATGCGCAAATGATTGCAGAAGAGAAGGAGTTGCCTTTTGAGTTTTTCAATGCCGATGAAATTACCCTAAAAACCATTGTGCGAGCGAATCCGGGGCTCATTTTGTTGAAGAAAGGCACTGTAATTGACAAATGGCACTTCAATGATATTCCAACGGTAGAGGAGTTCCAAAAGCAGCTGACTTATTTGGGACAACGGGAGGTTGAATAAGGAACACACTTTTTTATACTCTGGAAAACCGGCTTCGTTTGAGGTCGGTTTTTTTTAAAACTAAAAACCCCCGCCTCTGGTAAGGTGAGAAGAAGGATTTCTCGGCGGGGGAGTTTAATTAATAATGCCTAAAAATAGTCATTTTCGCGTGCCGATGAACGCGTGACTAATTCCTTTTCAAAAAAATCTGCTAAAAAATACCAGTACAGAACGGGACATACCAGCTTGATTTCATTAAATTGCAGATCCAATAATTTCTGAACGGATGGGAGTCGGAAGCTTCCTCTGTTTACACATCATCAAAACAAACAAACTTATGAAACAACTGCTTAGCCTGCTGGTATTGCTTTTGTCTATCAACTCGTTGAAGGCTGAAGTAAAACTGGCACGAATTTTCAGTTCAAACATGGTCCTCCAGCAGGGGATTGAAAACCCGGTTTGGGGATGGGCTGATAAAAATGAAAAAATTACCGTTCTGTTTGCCGGGAAAGTATTAAAAACCAAAGCCGGTGGCGATGGTCGCTGGCATGTAAAACTGCCTTCGATGGATTACGGAGGGCCATACACCTTGCTTGTGGAGGGGAAAAACGCCATCCGGCTCGAGAATATCCTGATTGGCGAGGTTTGGGTGTGCAGCGGTCAGTCGAATATGGAGTGGATTGTGCAAAATGTGCAAAATGCCGACAAGGAAGTTGCGGAAGCAAACTATCCGCAGATTCGCATGTTCACCGTTCCTAAAAAGGTGGCCACCACGCCTCAGCGCGATTTGGCGGGCGGTGAATGGGAGCTTTGCACACCCGAAAATGTGCCGCATTTCTCTGCCGTTGGTTATTTCTTCGCCCGCAATTTGTTTCACGACCTGAATGTGCCCGTTGGCATGATCCATACGTCGTGGGGCGGAACCGTTGCCGAAACCTGGATGAGCCCCGAAATGATTGCCCGGGAACCGGAATTCGCCGAGCAGCTCAACCAGCTGAAAACTTTCGATATGGATGCTTTTGTGGCGGAGCGCACCAAACAGATTGAAACCGTATTGGGCGGGACTGTACCGAAAGAAGATGCTGGACTGGTTAATGGCAAAGCGGTTTACGCAGCTGTTGATTTGGACGATTCCGCCTGGCATTCCATTCAAACGCCAAAGGTTTGGGAAGAAGAAGGCTACCCCAATATCGACGGTATTGGCTGGTATCGGAAGACCGTTGAGTTAACAGCCGAACAAGCCGGGTTGCCGGCAAAAGTAGCCTTGGCAAAAATTGATGACCGCGATAAAACCTACATCAACGGAAGGCTGGTGGGCGAGACCAATATGTACAACGAAGATCGTTTGTACGCTATTCCGGCGGGTGTTTTGAAGGCCGGCAAGAATGTGATTGCCGTTCGTGTGGAGGATACTGGCGGCGGTGGCGGTATTTACGGCGGTGATGATCAATGTTACCTGCTGACCGGCGAAGAGAAAATCAACCTGGCCGGTTTGTGGAAATTCAGCATTACCGAGGTGAACGATGTTGCGGTGACTTTGGGGCCGAACGATTTGCCCTGCTTGCTTTACAATGGTATGTTGAAGCCAATTATTCCTTACGGAATTGCGGGCGCAATTTGGTACCAGGGCGAAGCGAATGCTGACCGTGCTTATCAATACCGCAAATTGTTTAAAGATCTGATTAGCGACTGGCGGGCCCAATGGGGCTTGGGCGATTTTCCGTTCTGCTGGGTGCAGCTGGCTAATTTTATGGCAGCCGACCAACAGCCATCGGAAAGTGCCTGGGCCGAACTTCGCGAAGCACAAACGATGGCGCTGGAGCTACCAAATACCGGTCAGGCTTTGGCGATCGACATCGGCGAGGCCGGCGATATTCACCCACGCAATAAACAAGATGTGGGAAAACGCTTAGAACTGAATGCGCTGAAGATTGCTTACGGTAAAGATGTTGTCAACTCGGGCCCGATGTTTGACTCGATGGAGGTAAAAGGCGATCAAGTGTACATTCACTTTAAAGAAACCGGCAGCGGTTTGCTGGTGAACGACAAATATGGTTATGTGAATGCCTTCGCCATTGCGGGCGAGGATCAGCAGTTCCACTGGGCGAAGGCCGAATTGGTGGATGACACGACCGTGGTTGTTTCTTCCGCAGATGTTGAAAAGCCCGTTGCGGTTCGCTTTGGCTGGGGCAATAACCCCGACGATCTGAATTTGTACAACAAGGAAGGTTTACCGGCTGTTCCCTTCCGCACGGATAGCTGGAAAGGCGTAACGGAATAGATTTCGATCCAAATACGATTGATGAAGCCTCGCGATGCGGGGCTTTTTCAGTATATTGAATCGGTCAAAATAAATCATAATGGCAGATCCCTGGCTTTTTTCGTACGGCACCCTTTCGGAGCCCGAATACATTCAACGTTTACTAAAACGCTTACCCGCCTACAAACCGGGCAGTTTGGAGGGGTATGGCCTGTATCAGCACCCCGGCAATGGCTATCTGTTTGTAAAACCCCAATTGGGAAGTCGGGTGGAGGGGCAGCTTTTTCGCGTCAGTTGGCGCGAGCTGGAGCTGATTGACTGCTGGGAGGATGTGCCGCTTTACCAACGCGAGCTGCTAAGGATTCAAACCGGGCCCGGGCAATGGGTTGAAGCCTTTGTTTACACGCAGAAAGCATCAAATGGCGTCCCTGCCACTTCTGAAAATTTGAAGCGCCGTCAGGAGATTCTCAATGACCTGGACAGTTTTCTGGAAAGTATGCGGCGGGGCGGTTTTTTCAAGTAGGCAAGTTCTGAGTCGTGCCGCGCATCAGCGGGAGGCTTTCGAAATTGTTCAGAGCCTTGCCGTGCATCAGCGGCATCGCTTCGAAACGTTTCAGGGGCTTGCCACGCATCAACGGCAAGCTTTCGAAACAGAACATTCGCGCCCCGCGCCCCGGAGGCGAGCTTTCGAAAGGGAACAAAACCGTCCCTCGCACCGCTGGCGAGCTTTTGAAGTATCTCAGAGTCGTGCCGCGCTCCAATGGCATGGTTCTGAAGAGTAACAAAGTAACAACGCTTTGCCACAGCCGTGCGGCAAAGCTTCGAAAAGCGTAATTATTCGGTTTGCTTTCTGGTAATTCAAAAATAAAAGAGCCTCCTTACAAAGGAGGCTCTTTTTAGATATTTGGAAGTCGGAATTATTTCTTTTGTTCCAATTGCAGCGTTACGGTTGTACGGTCGCAAACTTCGCTTGGTCCCCAGTACTGGATTGGTCCAGGGTACAGGTAGCTTGTTTCGATTGCCCATTTTTCGCGGTTTTCGGCCAGGTATTTGAATGGAGCGCCGTCCAATTCAACCAATGCCTTTTGAATAACCGGTTTCATGTGTCCGTGACGTTTTTCCATGTTCATCATCATCGTTACAGGAACACCACCAGCGATCCATTCGTCGGCAGGAGCTGTTGTGTTACGAACACTTGACATATAACCTGTTTTACCTGATCCGATCAATACAGATGCCGTGTAACCCAACGAGTAGCAATAGTCAGCATCGAAGTTCGACGGAGCAGCACAACGACCTTCGTAACCGAAGAAGTGGAACTGCGTACCGAATTTACCAACATATTTACCTTCAGCTTTCAGTTCAGCCAAACGGGTTTTCACCATTTCACCCAACAGTTTTTCTGTTTCGATCAATGATACTTGTACGTTACCGTGCGGGTCACGATCCAGTGTCAACTGGTCAGCGATCAATGAAGGCAGTGAGTTGTAAACTTTGGCCGATTCAGCAGAAAGAATGCTTGATACAAATGCACGACCTTCAGCTTTGTCCGTGTATGATTTGAATTTAGCTTCCGATTCAGAACCTTCGGCCAACAAGTCGTTCAATTCAGCGATCAAGGCTTTCATTTCCGGAACGAATTCAACCAAACCTTCAGGGATTAATGCCACACCGAAGTTGTTGCCGTTTGCAGCACGCTTCGCGATGATGTTGGCCATATAATCAACAATTTCGCCCAAAGTTTGCTTTTTCGCAGCAACTTCTTCCGATACCAAGGTGATGTTGGGTTGTGTTTGCAATGCAGCTTCCAAGCCAATGTGCGACGCAGAACGTCCCATCAGTTTAATGAAGTGCCAGTATTTTTTAGCCGAGTTCGCATCGCGTTGGATGTTTCCGATCAACTCCGAGTAAACTTTAACAGCTGTATCGAAACCGAATGAAGTTTCAATCATTTCGTTTTTCAAGTCACCATCAATTGTTTTCGGGCAACCTACCACTTGTACACCTGCGTTTTTAGCGGCATAGTATTCGGCCAATACACAAGCGTTGGTGTTACTGTCGTCACCACCAATGATTACCAAGGCTTTGATGTTCAGTTCTTTCAAAATTTCCAAACCTTTGTCGAATTGCGCTTCTTCTTCCAGTTTGGTACGTCCCGAACCGATGATGTCGAAACCACCTGTGTTGCGGTAACCTTCCAGGTATTCAGCAGTGATTTCCATGTATTTGTGATCTACCAATCCGCCTGGTCCACCTAAGAAACCATACAGTTTACTGTCGGCGTTCAGTTTTTTGATACCGTCGAAGATACCGGAAATTACGTTGTGACCACCAGGAGCCTGGCCTCCTGAAAGGATCACGCCAACATTAACGGGACCTACATTGGCAGCAGCGTCAGTTGCTTCGAAAGTCAACAACGGCATACCATAAGTATTGGGGAATAATTCTTTAATTTCGGCCTGGTCGGCTACAGATTCGGTTGCGGCACCGTCTACGATTTTTACCGCACCTTTTAATGATTTTGGAAGTTTAGGCTGGTATTGAGCCCTGGCTTGTTGTAATGCACTAATGGTCATCTTTTTAATTTTTTGGAAAGATTTACTTTTTTCTGAAAAATTCTCCCCAAAAATAACCTAAAAAGCTGGCATTCGTCCTGTCGTCAAGGGACTATTTTTCGATTTAAAGTTAATTTAAACCGTTTTGAAAGCTGTTTTCAACTGGACGATAACAGGATAGAAAGCGTGCCGGAGCAATAGCTGTTTTGTTATCAAAGCAGTAGGACTGTCGCTTCATTGCTTTTCGTATTTTAGGGCGAAAAATAATTGGCCTATGTTATTTCTGATTACGATCGAATATAAAGTGGAGTTGGCCCAGGTGGAGCCGTATTTCGAACCGCACATCGCTTTTGTGAAACGTTATGTCGAAGCGGGTAATTTTTTGCTAACCGGCAAGAAAATCCCGCGTACAGGAGGCCTGATTCTGGCTCAGGTTGAAAGCCGCGAAAAGTTGATCACGCTGTTGAACGAAGATCCGTTTATGGAATTGGACCTGGCGGACTTTGAGATCACCGAAATTCAACTAAGCCAGGTGTCGCCCGAGTTGTTGGGCTAGGTTAATCCCGGGCTGTTGTCATGCTGAACTTGTTTCAGCATCTGTTCAGTCATGGTTTGTCGATTTCGAAATAAATTCGGCATGACAGAAACTTACTTCTTTCAAGTAAAAAGGAACTGCAACAAACTGCAATTCCTTTTCGGTATTTTGTCAAAAGTTGAAGCTTATTCAGCTACATAGCTGTCGATACCAGCCGTTTCGGCTTTGCGGTCAACTTTTTTGATCAATCCTTGTAACACTTTACCCGGGCCAATTTCAGTGAATGAAGTAGCGCCGTCTTTCAGCATATTTTCAACAGTCTGCGTCCATTTTACCGGAGCAGTCAACTGAGCGATCAGGTTTTCTTTGATCACTGCAGGATCCGAAACAGGCTGAGCGTTTACGTTTTGGTAAACCGGGCAGATCGGAGCACTAACTGTTGTGGCTTCAATAGCAGCAGCCAACTCTTCGCGAGCCGGTTCCATCAGCGGTGAGTGGAAAGCACCACCAACAACCAATTTCAACGCACGTTTGGCCCCTTTCTCCGTCAAAATTTCACAGGCTTTGTCGATCCCTTCAATTGAACCGGAAATAACCAGCTGCCCCGGACAGTTGTAGTTGGCCGGAACAACAACCTCGTCGATCGATGCACAGGCTTCTTCAACAGTAGCGTCGTCCAACCCAACAATAGCAGCCATGGTTGAAGCTTGCAATTCGCAGGCTTTTTGCATGGCTTGTGCACGTTGCGAAACCAGTTTCAACCCATCTTCGAAAGTTAGCGCGCCATTGGCAACCAATGCCGAAAATTCGCCCAACGAGTGACCGGCAACCATTTCGGGTTTAAAATCTTTTTGCGTTTTTGCCAAAATAACAGAGTGCAGGAAGATGGCAGGTTGGGTAACTTTGGTTTGTTTCAAATCGTCAACGGTTCCTTCGAACATGATTTCAGTAATGTTGAAACCCAAAATTTCGTTGGCTTTATCAAATAATTCTTTGGCCAAAGGAGAGTTCTCGTAAAGGTCTTTTCCCATTCCCGGGAATTGAGCTCCCTGACCGGGGAATACAAATGCTTTCATAATGAAATATTTAAAAAATTTTCGCGCACAAATATAGATGATTTTTCCGCCCGTGGTTTCCAAAACACCGATTGATTGCCGAATTCAAGTCTAATTTTGTTTATTAACTCGACTATTGGACATGCTTGTTCCAATTTTTAGCAGGCCGAAGCTGCTGCAATCCGGCAGAGATTGAAAACGAAGGTCGCTCCGGGTTTTAACGTTCGGCCATGGTTGCTACCAAGACGGCTTTAATGGTGTGCATCCGGTTTTCGGCCTCGTCGAAAACAATCGATGCCTCACTTTCAAACACATCATCCGTTACTTCCAGTGCCGATAAGCCGTATTTTTTAAAGATCTCTTCGCCAACTTTTGTTTCGCGGTTATGAAAAGCCGGTAAGCAATGCAGAAACTTGACGTTCGGATTGCCGGTTAGTTTCAACATCTGTTTATCCACCTGGTAGGGTTTCATCAGCTTGATGCGTTCGTCCCAAACTTCAGCCGGTTCGCCCATCGACACCCACACATCGGTATATAAAAAGTCGCAGCCGGCAACAGCGTCGGTCACATCATCGGTTATGGTGATTTTGGCTCCGCTATGCCGGGCAATTTTGCGACAGTTTGCCACCAATTGCGGATCGGGTTGGTAATTGGCCGGTGCGGCAATGCGGAAGTCGATTCCCATTTTGGCTGCCCCAACCATCAGCGAGTTGCCCATATTATAGCGGGCATCGCCCAGGTAGCAAAGTTTCATCTCGCTGAATGGCTTTGCACAATGCTCCTGCATGGTTAGCAAATCGGCCAAAACCTGCGTGGGGTGAAACTCATTGGTCAGGCCATTCCAAACCGGAACGCCGGCATAGTTGGCCAGCTCTTCAACAATGGCTTGTTCGTAACCGCGATACTCAATGCCATCGTACATGCGTCCCAATACCCGAGCGGTATCTTTCATCGACTCTTTGTGCCCAATTTGGCTGCCTGTTGGGCCAAGGTAAGTTACCCGCGCGCCCTGGTCGTAGGCTGCAACTTCAAACGCACAACGCGTGCGGGTCGAGGTTTTTTCGAAAATCAGCGCAATGTTTTTCCCCCGTAATGCTTGTTGTTCGATTCCCTTTTTCTTTTGGGCTTTTAGTTTGCTTGCCAGTTGCAATAAGTATTCGATTTCCTGCGGCTCAAAGTCCAGCAATTTCAGAAAATTTTTGTTCTTCAGATTAATGGTCATCTGTACTGTTGTTTAGGATTCGTACTCCATGGTTATTTTCGATCCGAAGCTTTTATCGGCCAGCTTTTTGGCTTCGGTGATAATGCTTTTGGAACCGCCACGCTCCAAAAAGTTCAGGCTGGCTCTGATTTTCGGAGCCATGCTTCCCTCTCCAAAAGTACCCTTTTCGAGGTAGTTTCGCGCATCGGCATAGTTTAAAAACTCGAGTTTTTGCTGCGAGGGCAAGCCAAAGTTTTGGTAGATAAACGGAACATCGGTGAGAATGTAGAACTCGTCGGCACCAATTTCTGCCGCTAACAGCGAGGAGCTCATATCCTTATCAATCACGGCGTCAATTGTTCGCAACTGCTTGTTCTCATCAAAATATACTGGAATACCGCCGCCACCGGCAGTAATTACAATGTTTCCGGCTCGCGCCAGTTGGCCAATCACATCCTTGTTGAGCAGATTAATCGGGTCGGGCGAGGATACCACGCGCCGCCAGCCACCTTTATTTTTACTGTCCGGTTTAAATTGCCAGCCTTTGGAGCTTTCAAGCAACTGAGCTTCGCGGCTGTTATAGGTTTTCCCGATTCGCTTCGACGGATTTTTAAAGGCCGGATCAAGAGGCGATACCGTGACCATGCTGATCATGGAAATGATATGGCGCTTAATCTGATGACGTGTCAGCAGGTTGCGCAGCATTCGCTCAATCATGTAGCCTATGCCACCTTGCGAGTCGGCCACGCAGATGTCCAAGGGCATTGGTGCAATGTGATACAGTTGTTCTCCCGCGTCGTTGCGCATCAGGATATTGCCGACCTGGGGGCCATTGCCATGGGTGATCACCAAATTATAGCCCTCCCGCAGCAAGAAAACAATATTTTCCAGCGTCTCGGTGGTGTTGGCTTCCTGCTCTTCAATGGTGCCCGTTTCATGATTGCGCAAAAGCGCATTCCCTCCCAATGCGATCACGGCAAGTTTATTCATATTTTACTCCAGTTTACATGATGTGAATACCGAAACTAACTTTTTGCTTACGAACAAACTTAAGCATATCGGAGGTCACAAATACTGCGTTTTGTATGGATTTTGCTCCCTGGATGGCTGTTATTGAACATCAAAACTCATCCATGTTGTAAATTGCTTGCGCCCCGGGCTTTTCTTCAACCTGTGCCGACATAAGAAGCGTTGTTTCAATCAACGTTCAAAAAAAACACAGATGATTCCGGGGAATCACCAACCGGAATGAAAGGTTAGGATTTTTTTCAATTATACTGTTGTCGTTGTTTTCAAAAGTTGTCGAGTTGCCGTTCCTCAGCTATTCAAAACCAGTTATTAGCATTGTAATTTTAGGCCTCTGCGTAGTAAGACTTTCAGAAAAGAATAACGCTCATGAATACCACTAAAACCGACACAATATGACTCGGGATACTGTTCTGTAGGAAGCCTGTGGAAGTGCGGATTTTCAAGAATGGGCTGTTAATAAAATAGACTGTCAAAACATTTTTAGTTGTGGGGCCGGGCAAGAATATCGGTTCAAAATTCGTTACCTTTGCAATCGAATTTTACAAAATAACATGGCAAAAAAGAAAAAAATCAAAAATAAGAATACCGGACCAGGTATGATTTCGAAAATCAAAAGCCTTTTGACGAGTGAAAAGTTTCGGTACACACTGGGATTTCTGCTTTTTGTTTTTGGGCTTTATTTGATGATCGCTTTCATTTCATTTTTAATTTACGGCGCTGCCGACCAAAGCAAGTTGGATATTTCGTGGCGCCAGCTGATTAAAAGTGCCGATATCAGAGTGCAGAACAAAGCCGGGAAAACCGGTGCTTACCTCAGCGAAGTGATCATTAACCGTGGTTTTGGACTTTCTTCTTTTTTGTTTGTCTACCTGTTGATTATTTCCTCGTTCGAGGTTTTTAAACGGCCATTGGTTAAGTACCGCCGCGCCCTGTTATTCAGTATCATCCTGATTTTCTGGATCTCAGTTTTCCTGGGCTTGATGCTTTCCGGATTCGGAGCAACCAGTTCTATCTACTTGGGAGGTAAGTTCGGTTTCTTTATGGCAAACTGGTTTAGCTCACTGGTCGGATTTATCGGAACGTTCTTTTTGCTATTGTGCAGTTTGTTCCTGATTGTTTTGTTCGGAACCGACAAGTTTATTCCCTGGCTGAAAACGATTTTTGCACGTAAGGAAGTCGCTACCGTGGCTGAACCGGAAATGCGCGACGAAGATGTGAAAATAGGAGCGTTGATCGATCAGGAACAAAGCATTTCGAAGGTAATTACCGAGCACGATACGGTTGAAACCAATTTCGACCCGGACACCGGCGAAATATTCAACGAAGAACAACCGAAAATTGACGACCGTATTGATGTGTCGGACGTGGAAGACCATGTGGAACGACAAATGCATGGTGAACTGGAAACTGCGGATGACCTCCAGGAGCAAGAGAAGGAGGATCAGGATGGCTTGGAAATGACCGTTGAAAAGATTGAGGAAGAAACCGACGAAGATTATAAGGCGTCGGTGGGCGATGAGCCTTACGATCCGACGCTGGATTTATCGCATTATCATTTCCCGACAGTGGACTTGCTGGACGATCATCCGGCGGGAAGCAACGAAGTGACCAACGAAGAATTAATCTCGAATAAGAATAAGATTGTTGAAACGCTTCGTCATTATAAAATTGAGATTACCAAAATCCGCGCGACCATTGGGCCAACCATTACGCTTTATGAGATTGTTCCTGCACCGGGCGTTCGTATTTCCAAGATTAAAAATCTGGAAGATGATATTGCACTAAGTCTGGCCGCACTGGGAATTCGTATTATTGCACCAATCCCGGGACGTGGTACAATTGGTATTGAGGTTCCAAATCAGAAGCCTGAAGTGGTTTCGATGCGCTCGATCATTTCCTCGAAAAAATTTCAGGAAAGTACGGCTGAGCTGCCGGTGGTGCTGGGGAAAACCATTTCGAACGAAACCTTCCTGATCGACCTGGCGAAGATGCCGCATATTTTGGTTGCCGGTGCTACCGGACAAGGTAAGTCAGTGGGATTGAACGCCATCATCACATCGCTGCTGTACAAAAAGCATCCTTCGCAGTTGAAGCTGGTGATGATTGACCCGAAGAAGGTCGAGCTCAGCTTATACTCAACCATCGAGCGCCATTTCCTGGCCAAGCTGCCGGATGACGAAGAGCCCATTATCACGGATATTCAAAAGGTGAAGAATGTCCTGAACTCGTTGAATATAGAAATGGATAGCCGCTACGACTTACTGAAGAAGGCGCATGCCCGCAACATCAAGGAGTACAATGCCAAATTTGCCGATCGACGTCTGAACCCGGAGAAAGGGCATCGTTTCTTGCCCTACATTGTGGTGATTATCGACGAGTTTGCCGACCTGATCATGACTGCCGGCAAGGAAATAGAACTACCTATTGCCCGTATTGCCCAGTTGGCACGTGCTGTTGGTATCCACATGATTATTGCCACTCAGCGCCCGTCAACCAACATTATTACCGGTGTAATTAAAGCAAACTTCCCAGCCCGTATTGCCTTTAAAGTGGCTTCGATGATTGACTCGCGGACAATTTTGGATACCCCCGGTGCTAACCAGCTGATCGGTAAAGGGGATATGCTGATTGCGGTGGGTAGTGCGATGACCCGCTTGCAATGTGCTTTTGTGGACACTCCCGAGGTTGAACGCATTTGCGATCACATCTCGGAACAACAGGGTTATCCCACAGCCTTTATGCTTCCCGAATATGTTGGCGAAGGCGACGGCAGTGCATTGGATACGGACCTGACTAACCGGGATGAACTGTTTAGCGATGCGGCCAAGATTGTGGTGATGAACCAAATGGGCTCCACATCGATGATTCAACGCAAATTCTCGATCGGCTACAACCGGGCAGGCCGGATTATGGACCAGCTGGAAGCAGCCGGAATTGTTGGCCCCAGCGAAGGCAGTAAAGCCCGCCAGGTGATGGTGCAGGATGAATATAGTTTGGAACAATTATTGAGTAACATGTAAAAAAAATATTTAAGCGAAATGAAAAAATTAATGTCCTTAGTTGGGCTTGTCCTGCTTGTTCTCTCAGTGTCAGCTCAGGTTGACCAAAAA
This sequence comes from Mangrovibacterium marinum, assembly GCF_003046625.1. Classification (GTDB taxonomy): domain Bacteria; phylum Bacteroidota; class Bacteroidia; order Bacteroidales; family Prolixibacteraceae; genus Mangrovibacterium; species Mangrovibacterium marinum. The sequence goes on along the minus strand of NZ_QAAD01000005.1, from coordinate 244,166 downwards.
GCAAAATCGATCTTGGAAGAGGTTACCCAAAAAACACAATCGTACACATCTATCCAGGCAACCTTCGACTACATTCTGGATAATAAAGAAATGGAGATTCACGAAGAGAATAAAGGTACAATTAGCATGAAAGGCGATATGTATCTTTTAAAATTGACTGAGTTGGGCCTTGAGATTTATTGCAACGGTAAAGAAGTTTCAAGCTATATGAAAGATGCCAACGAGGTAACCATTTCTCCGGTGGATTCAGAGTCGGGCGACATGATGAACCCATCGAAGATTTTCACCATCTACGAAAATGGTTTCAGCTACAAGTTTGTTGAAGAGAAAGTTATTGGCGGAAAAAGTTGTTATGTCATCGATCTGTTTCCGGAGAATGATGACATTGAATACACGAAAATCCGCATAATGATCGACAAACAGCAGATGCTGATTAGCAAAGCAGAGATGGCTGGCGCCGATGGTAATACCTATATTATCGACGTCAAAGATATGAAGACCAATGCAGGGATTACCGACGATGTTTTCACATTCAACGTGGCTAAACACCCAGGGGTCGATGTGATTGATTTGAGATAATTGATGCACATACACATAAATGAACAAAGGAGCTCGAGGGCTCCTTTGTTCATTTATATCGGCTGAATATTGAGTTTACAGTTCTGCAAACGTTTGGCTAATGCGGGCAATGGCATCGCGCATTTGCGCTTCGGTAATAATTAAAGGTGGGGTGAAACGAATGATATGCTCGTGTGTTGGTTTTGCCAAAATGCCATTCTTTTTCATCGCCAGACAAACATCCCAGGCTGTTTTTCCGTTGCGGGGTTTAATGGCGATGGCGTTCAGTAAACCCTTTCCGCGAACAACTTCAATCAGATCCGACTTTACTGCTTTCATTTCGCGGCGGAACAGTTCACCCATCCGGCTTGCATTATCGGCCAGTTTTTCTTCCTGAATAACCTCCAGCGCTGTAATGGCGACTTTAGCCGCAACCGGGTTGCCGCCGTAGGTTGATCCGTGTTCGCCAGGCTTGATGGTCAGCATGATGGGGTCGTCGGCCAGCACACAGGAAACCGGATACATACCCCCCGACATGGCTTTCCCGAGGATGAGAATATCGGGACGGACACCTTCGTGGTCACAGGCCAGCATTTTGCCCGTACGTGCCAGTCCGGTTTGTACCTCGTCGGCCAGAAACAACACCTGGTGTTTTTTGCACAGCTCGGCGGCTTTTTTCAGATAGCCGTCTTCGGGCAGGTAAACACCCGCCTCGGCTTGAATCGGTTCAACTAAAAAGCCAGCCACAGTGGGGTCGCTCAGCGCTTTCTCCAAAGCGGGAATATCGTTATAGGGAATGTTGATGAATCCCGGCGTATAGGGACCATAGTCGTTGTAGGCATCCGGATCGGAGGACATCGAGATAATGGTAATGGTGCGGCCATGAAAATTGCCGTTGCAGACTACAATTTTAGCCTGATTCGGAGCAATGCCCTTCACTTTGTATGCCCACTTTCGGGTTAGTTTAAGAGCTGTTTCGTCGGCCTCGGCCCCCGAGTTCATGGGCAGCATTTTGTCGTAGCCAAACAAGCGGGTTGCATATTCTTCCCATTCACCCAAAACATTGTTGTAATAAGCGCGCGAGGTGAGCGCCAGTTTTCGGGACTGCTCAACCAGTGCGGCCACAATTTTAGGGTGGCAATGCCCCTGGTTCACGGCCGAGTAGGCTGCCAAAAAATCGTAATACTTGTTTCCTTCAACATCCCAAACAAATACTCCTTCGCCGCGCTCCAGTACCACCGGCAGCGGATGATAATTATGTGCCCCGAATCGATCTTCGCGATCCATATAGTATTGGGCGTTTCCAGTATTCATAGCAAATCAGTTTAAGAGATTTTAGACAGAGTTAGTGATTTTTTCGCTTCGAACAAAGCGTGTTAAGCTGTTCAACAATAGGCTGAAACCTGAGTTTTCTTATTGTTGATTTGACGAAAAATCTTATACTGGTTCACGCCGCTGGTTACGGCCGCACAAGGACGGTTGCAGTACGCCCTGCGTTTTGTGAACATCGATAAAACCAGGGGGCAAGGTTTTTTAAGGGACGAGAAGTATATTGAAACCATTTTATCGCTCAATGCGCACGCTGAAATACTCAGGTAGCAGGCTCCCCGATTGAAAGTTCGTTGAATTTTTACCTTCAATTGGTTTTCAGTGCATCGTGAGCCTGCTATGGCAAGAGTTTCTAAGTTAGGTTATTACAGATAGCTAATAGTCTGAAATCTGAAAATCCAACCATCTATCATGGGTGATGTCAGATACAAACCAGAATTATAGGATCAACACACCCTCGATACGGTCTGCCTGTTCGGTAATGTCGATAATTTCGTCAGCGCTGTTCATAATGGCCACACAGGTTATAGCGACATATTTCAGGCTGGCGGTGTGTTTAAACGACAACTCGCCGTGCTCGGGCAGCAGGGCTTTCACCTGTTCCACCTTGCCGTCTTGGTTGGGCGTGATGAACTTAAACATATATTTCAAGGGCCAGCTTTCTGACTCCATCAAACGGTAGCGCAGGTTTTTAAATTTATCTGTATTCATGGCTTATTTTCTTAAATTCTCAAACAGTCCTATTGGTGCATTGTTTATCGTCAATCGGAGCTCGCGAAGATACAAAGACGATCCTTGATCTAAAAATAGTTTCACGGAGGCGTTAACATCGCGTACACAAAACTTGCTATCCGTTCAGGATCGAAATATTCGGTCGTTTATGGGGATGCATTTCCGCACGCAGTTGCTCTGAATTTGATTTCTTTTATCGATGCATTTCACCGAACCGTTGCTATCTCTACTTGTTTATTCGTCATCGGCCATCAGATGTTTCGCTTCTCCGGGATCACACCTTTCATCATCAGAAAATGGCGAAGACCGGCAACATCAAGCTGCTTGGCAATGATTTTTTTGTCCTGGTCGAGTAAAAAGAAGGAAGGAGTTGTGCGGATACCATACAGCCGTTTCATATTGGAGATTTGTTTCGGATCCCACAGGTTGTGCCAGCCGTTCAGCTCATGTTGTTCCAAAAAATCGGACCACTCCTGTTTGTCTGTCATGGTGTATACAGCGTATACTGTTAGTTCTGATGGACGGGCTTGCAGAAAAAGCTCATCGTAGAGTTTGGGAATTTCCTTTTTACAATGGCTGCATCCGGGTTCCCAAAAAGCAAGAATGGTGTAGCGGGCTGTTTGGTCGTACAGACTGTGAAATTTGCCTTCTGCATCTTCGAGCAGCAACTCAGGAGCCGGCTGTCCCAGTAGGTTGTTTTGGCGCAGCGCAACTTCCTGCCGGATGTTTTCCATTGTTTTGTCATCGGCCCAGTGGCCCTGTCCGCTCAGGTAGTAGCGTTTAGCCAGGGCGACAAACACATTCTCCATACCCATTATTTTCGACTGTATGGTATTGTTGACTAAAAAGGAGGTCAGGTTTTGAAATATCTCTGCATTGTCGCGGAATTTTTCAATTATCCGAATAGCTTCGGGCAACACGCTGTCGGGGCTTTGTAGCAGCACCTTGTTGAAATAATCCTGCAATTGGCTTTTTACAAAAGGAGTCCGCCACAAAGCGCGCTCTCCCAAATCGAAATTATCCCAATAGTGCTGCTTGCGGAAATTGTACTCGTACACCCATTTTAGCGAATCGTTGGCCCGGTATTTTTCAGGTATTTGCTCCGGGTTGATTGTTGGCCGCTGAGTAGCCAATACCATTTTCCCAAACAGATTGTCTTTGTTCTTCAATCCGATGGTATACTGGTATTGGCGCACCTCCTGATCGAGCTGCTGAAGTTCGTGCTTAATTTGCGCCGGAGAATCTGGTGCATCCTTCAGTTTTGCCGAAAGCTCGGCATAACGCGCCTTTTGACCCGCCAGGTAGTTGATGTATGCTTGAAATTGTTTTGTTTCGTTCGCTCCCTCCACTCGAATTTGATTTTTTTCGGGCACAAGCTTGATGCCGAACTGCTGATCGGCCCCCAGCAAAAAATCGAAGTGTTGCTGTTCGTTCAGGTAAAGCTCGTAGATCCCCTGATCCATCAAGCTGTCCTTACTCAGCAGGGCCATGCCTTGTGCATCGAGCTGAAGCGTATCTTTAACATACAGCCCGCCGAAATAATAGCCCGCAACAAGAAGCTGGCTGTCGCGATGCTCGGGGAAGTTTATTTGTATTTGAACGGCCTGTGCTCCGCAATGCAAGGCGGAGAACGTGAAAAGTAGAAAGCTACAAAAGCTCCATAATTTTTTGCGCATTAATCTCATTGGCATAAAATGTTTCCAGTTTCATTTTCCGCCGGATGATTTCTTCTTCGTCGAAAGGCTTGTCCATCAGTTGGCGGATTTGTATGATCATTTGCTCGGGCGAGTCTGCAATATGGCAAAGATTTTCCAAACCGCTGCCTTCTACCATCGTTGAATTTACCAGACAATGCCGTCCCCCGAAAAGTGAATGTAACAGTTTCAGTTTCATGCCCGATGCCTGAAAAGTAGGAAGCAAACAGATATGCGCGTCGGTAATCAGTTGATTCATTTCTTCGGCCGCCGGATTGGCAATGATTGTGATATGGGGAATATCGCGGACTTTCTTTTGCAACCAAGCCGGTGGGTTTTTGCCTGCAATGACAAAGCGCTCGGTAAGTTGACTAAACACCTGATCAATCAGATAGCTGACGGCCTGCTGGTTCTCGGAAACACTCAAATTGCCATGAAATAGCAAATAATCGCCTGTGCCGCTCTGGCAGCTAATGGTGTTGAAGGAATGAAAAGCGGGGATGAAGCTGGTTTTGCCGTAATGTTTCGCAAAATAGTCGGCTTCGCTTGCCGAAATAGCCAGGATGTGATCGGCCCACCGTAGCAGCTTTTCAAATCTTTTCAACTTAAAACTCTCGAGCAGATAGTACAAACGCTGTTGCCAGTCGGTCGACGAATGATACAAATTATAATAGTATTTGTGTTCAATGTTATGCGCCCGCACTAACTTGGGAAAGGCTCGCAGCAAGGGGTGATCGAGCAGCGAACAGCAATGCAGCCCTTCAAACAAAACAGGAGCGGGCATCGCCAGTAGGTTTTTCAGAAGTTGGGGGTGCTGCCGTCCTTTCACAATATAAGGCACCGGGCTAAAATGTGTCGGTATTCCTGTCTGGCGGGGATAATAAAAAACCTGCTCGCAAAATTGCGTCAACTCTCCAGCCTGCGGTCGGTCGTATTCGAAGCAGTGCAGATGAATTTGAACGTTTTGGCAATGCAGTGCCTTTAGTTTGTAATAAATGTCAATAACACCGCCGTAATCGGCCGGGTAGGGGGTGTTGAAACTTACTATGTGTAGCTTTTTAGTCATAGCGGGCGATGACTAAAGTATAAAAAAACCGCAAGTGGATTCCTGCGGTTTTTATGTTGTAAAAATAAATTGCTAATTATTTAATTTGATGCCTCCGTAACGGCTTCGGATGACGACCTTTTGCGATCCGTCGGAGGCGCCAATGTTCCCTTGCACCTTCAAACTGGTGTTTTCTTTGTTGCGGTTGCCCTCGAACTGATCGTCAGGATACTTGATGTCGCAATAATCACATTCGGCATCAATTGTATACGAAAGGTCTTCCATGCCGAGCGATACTCCTCCGTAGGTATTACTGATATCGATTGATGTGAATCCAGGGGATACCTTGTCGATACTTACCGACCCGTAGGCCGTTTCGATGGCCAGTGAGCCATTCAGCTCATCGAGTTTGTAGTTGGTGTATTTGGAATCGGCTATAATCTGCCCAACGCGTCCCAATTTCACGCCGTCGTATTTCGACTCCAGCTTCAGCGACTCCAGTTCATCGATATTAATGCCTGAGTAGGCCGACTCAATGTGCATATTGCCGGCTTGCCCGAAGAATATTTTCGAGTACTTAATTTCTCCGACCATTGCATTCACCGCTTCGATGTCAGCTTTTCCGTATTTTAACTCCAGCTGCACCCCTTCGGCCGGCGCATTCAGCGTGCCGGCTGTTAAGTTTCCGTAGGCGATTTCGAAAGCTCCCGGAGCTTCAAGTGCCTGGACGGCCACGTTCCCAAACTTGTTGGTGACCGTCAATGCCCGGTCTTTAGGAATGTTGATTTTGTAGTCGATCGAGAAATTTTGCTTCGATTTAAAATCTTGATTAATCTCCGTTTTCGCGTTCAACGTTCCGCCGCTACGGTAAATATTAATGTCGATTAAATCCATGAGTTGCTCAGCCCGCCCTTCGTTGCTGGTCTCAACGGTGATGATTACGTCAACAGTGACCGAATCGCCGCCGAAGTCGTTAATCTCGATTGTGCCAAATTTGTTGCTCACATTCAAAGCTGTGATTATTGCCTTGGCGTAGCCCTGGTGTACTGTTTTACTGTATTCCGCTGCTTGTAGGCCAAAGGGCAGCAAGGCCAGCAGCGCCAGTAGAATTTTAAATTTCACTTTCATCATGGTTATAAGTTTTTTGTTTTTTTACTTCTTCCAGTTTTTCAATAATCAGGTTGATAATGGCCAACCTGGTTTGATATAGCTCCAGCATGGCATTAATCACCCGCTCGTCTTCGGGGTTTGCCGCCAGCTCATCCTGCAGGCGTGCGTAGGTTTCCTCAAAATCGGCTATTTCTTCCTGCATCATGCGCTGTTCATCAGTCGAGATGATGCCGTCTTCGCTCAGTTTTTCCCAATGCCGCATGCCCTGGTCAATGGCTGAGGTATAGTAAAATTCAGCTTCTGCATATTCGGGCGCCACACTGCCCAGTGTAATGGCCGCTTCTGGTTGTGGCTGTTGCAGGTACATCCGAAGCTGATTGCCCAGCAGCAGTACAAAAGCCACCGTAGCTGCTACTTGCAGGAAAATTTTTCGCCGTCTACGAATCGGGTCTATCCTTGGGGCGTTCAAACGTTGTGCAAATCGTTCAAAATGTCCTTCGGGGGCGTCCTCATCAAAGAATGCCTTATTCTCGCGAATGGTTTTTTCCAGTAAATCGTCAAAATCTTTCATCGCCTTCATGTTTGTCATTCATCTGTTTTAGTTGAAGGAAAACAGCTCGTCTTTGACCAGCAGATCGCGAAGCTTCCGTTTGGCTCTCGATAGCTGCGTGCGCGACGAGACGTTTGAGACATGCAGAATCTCCGCTATTTCATCGTGGTCGTAGCCCTCGAGCAGGTAAAGGCTCAAAACAACACGATAGCCCTCGGGTAGCTTCATTATTGCCTGTTTCAGCTTGTTCAGGTCAATCTGCCGGATTTCCATTTGCGGATTGGCTTCTTCATCCATGACTCGCTCGTCAATTTCTTCGAAAACGACCTTTCGCTTTTTCAGATAATCCAATGAACGGTTAACGACAATTTTTTTGAACCAGGCGCCAAAACTAACTTTTCCTTCGTAGCTGTCCAATTTATTGAAAACACTTAAGAACGATTCCTGCATCACATCTTCAGCATCGCCGCAATTACCCACAATCCGCAGGCTGGTATTGTACATCGATTTATAGTACAATTTGTACAACTCGAACTGTGCCTCGCGGTTTCCCGCTTTGCATTGGTCGATAATGCTTTGATGAATGTTTTTGTACTGTGTTTCCAAGGCTTAACAGCTTAATCTGTTTGAAAGACGACAGCTGACTCAGAAATGTTGCATCAGTCTTCGGCCTTTTTTTCAAAATATTTATTGCAGATCGAATGCAGCAGGTGAATATCTCCTTCACCCAGTAAGTTTAAGCGTTCCAATATGCGCGGATAAATAGCCGATTCTTCCTTGAAATTAAGTGCCAGTAATATTTTACTCGTTTTGCTTTTCAAGGCGCGAAAGCCATTTGCATTGACTTCACGAGGCGTTGTTTGTGGCTCGGATTGGTGCAACAGGCTTAGCTCGTAAGCATATAGCATGACGGCCTGAGCCAGGTTTAAGCTGGGGTAGCTGGTTTGAAGGGGGACAGTAGTTACCATGTCGCAACGGCGCAACTCCTCGTTACGCAAACCGCTGTCTTCGCGCCCAAATACGATCCCGATGTGCTCAATGGCCTGTCCTTTGGCTTTGAGTAGCGGCACCAAATCGCGGGTTGAGTAATAATCTTCTTTCACCAGACGTTGCTTGGCGGACGAGGCAACGATGAAATCGAGATCGTTCACAGCCTCTTCAAAGGTTCCGAACAAGCTGGCACCCTCCAGAATGTCGTTTGAGGCGTGGGCCAGCCATCGCGCCGGATCGCTCAGATGATCGCATGGATTTACAAGTCGCATATCCGAAAATCCCATGGTTTTCATGGCCCGGGCGGCAGCACCTACATTTTCGGGAACAGCCGGTTCAACTAAAATAAAGCTAATCTTCATCGAATTAATCTTATTGTGCAAATATAATCGCTCAGCCGAAGTCTCGAAACTTTATTTGGGAATGACCGCGCTAAACATGCATTCTGCTTGTCTGTTATTTATATCGGGTTTAAATAAATTCTGAAATTTGAATTGAATTGTTTTCGGTAAGCCGGAAGGCTGAAAGGTTTTAGCTACTTTCCGGTTCAAAATTGATAAATTAGTTTCCCGATCATGGAACACGATCACGCACATCATCATCAGCACAGGCATAATCGGTTAGGCCTGACCTTCTTGTTGAATATTGTTATTACGATAGCCCAGGTTATTGGTGGGATTATCAGCGGTAGTTTGGCCTTAATTTCGGATGCCATCCATAATTTGAGTGATGGTGTGGCTGTATTGCTGGCCTATATTGCCGACCGGCTCGGACAACGGGAAAAGACAGCCAAACACTCATTCGGATATAAACGAGCTGAAATACTGGCTGCTTTTATCAATGCACTGGTTTTAATTGCTATTTCCTTCTACCTGATGATTGAAGCCATAGATCGATTTGCCAACCCGCAGGTGGTCGATTTTAAGTGGATGCTGGGGCTTGGTATTTTGGGGTTCCTGGCCAATGGCTTTTCGGTTTTCCTGCTGCACGACGATCACCACCATAACTTGAATGTAAAAGCGGCTTACCTGCACCTGCTGGGCGATGCTTTGACTTCGCTGGCCGTAATCGTGGGGGCTGTGTTTATTTGGGCTTGGGGCTGGACTTGGATCGACCCGCTGGTGACCTTGCTGATCAGCATCTATTTATTGGTTCATACTTTTAATTTGCTGAAAGAGTCAACCGAAATATTGATGCAGTTTGCTCCGTCATCCATCGATCCGGACGAAGTGAAAAATAGCCTGGAAGCAGTGCGTGGGGTGAAACAGGTTTATCATATTCATATCTGGAGGCTGACGGACCATTCCATTCACTTTGAAGCACATATTGAGCTGGATGCAGACCTTCAACTATCGCAAACCCGCGACATTGACCGACAAATGAATGAGATTTTACGCGACGTTTTTTTCATCAATCATGTTACCCTTCAGTTTGAATATAAGCACGAAGGTAGCGGCAAAACATGTTAGCCTGAATCAAAAAATTTTTTCCACGAAATACCAGCACATTATCCCCGAGGCGATGAGTTTCAGAATTGTTCCGGCCAAAAATCCCATTAACGCGCCAACACCAGCCCGCAATGCTTGCCGGCTGCGCTTACCTCCGGCAAGTTCGCCAATGAAGGCACCGACAAATGGACCTACAATAATGCCCAAAGGCCCCAGAAAAATCAGCCCGGCCAACAAACCGATCACGCTACCCCAGACACCCGGCTTGCTGCCTCCGAATTTCTTCGTACCCCACACCGGAATAATTTGATCCAACACCACAATTAAAATCGATATAATGCCCCAGGTTAACAGGAATTTCAGGCTAAACTGGTAGCTCGATGTGAGGTGAAGCAACAGCAAGCCCAGGTAGCTTAATGGCGGCCCGGGAAGCACCGGGAGAACCGATCCGGCAATTCCCGCCAATATCAGTATCGCACCCGTAATAATAAGTAGATAGTCCATTAATTTCTTAGCTTTTCGTTGTGCGCGAATACGGCAAAAATTCCGATCAGCACCAGACTAAAACCAGCCAGCAGGTAACTGATATGCAGTTGTTGATCGCGCTCGAGCAGAAAAAACGAAAACTCCGACAGTTCGCGGTAATATTCAATGCTAAGCAAAACCAGCAGGTTGTTGATGGCATGCCCCAGAATGCAGGCGAAGATATTTCGCGTAATAATCATGATCCAGCCCAGCAAACATCCCAGCAGAAAAGTTGCCGGAAACTGCCAGGGGTTAAGGTGAAATAAAGCAAAAAGAAGACCCGAAAAAAAGATCGCAATCAGCTGCGGGTAGTTGCGCATGAGGCCATGCATGATGATGCCCCGAAAGATAAGTTCTTCGATGATTGGTGCAATGACAACCACCTTCAATACGGCTCCCCATATCCCAAAATCGTTATTGAAAATCTTGTCAAACAGTTCCCAGAACCATGGCGGGGCAGGGAGGACTTTTTCAACCCACAGGTTGATTTCATTCAGAAAAACATGAGCGCTCAGCAGAAAAAGAATGATTGGGACGATGATAAGCGGGTTAAACCACTTCATCGGAAATAAATTGCGAACCGAAGTTTTTGCTTTTCGGTAGCCGAAATAAAGGATGAAAATAATTGAACCAAGTCCTAATGCAAGCTTCTTGGCCGGATTATACAGAAAATCGGTTCCGTGGTAATAATCCCAGATGGCCAGCGGAAAATCGACCACTGTTTGTATAAAAATATATAATATGACCAAGTGGGCGGCCCCCAAAAACGTCGGATAGTAGCGTTGCTGATTTGTTCTCATAGATCAATATTACAAAACCGAAGATAGTTTGTTTTGATCAATATAAGAAAAGGAGACAACAGAAAGTTATCCCCTTTAGAATCGTTAAGAAATAGTTGTTACAAATCTTTTTTGGCCAGGTAAAAATCCATCATTTCGTAGTCCGACTTTTCACGCTCAATCATCGCATCGACCGTTTTGGGTGGCGGCACAATAACTTTTTCGCCCGGCACCCAGTTCAACGGGAGAGCTACATTGTGTTTGTCCGACGTTTGCAGCGCTTTCAGTGCGCGAACAATTTCGTCCATATTGCGCCCTACGTTCAAGGGGTAATACATTACCAGGCGTACTTTCCCGGTTGGATCGATAATAAATACAGCCCGAACAGCGGCCGTTTCACTTTCATTGGGTTGCAGCATTCCGTAGAGCTTGGACACCTTCATGTCGATATCGGCAATAATCGGAAAATTGAAAAGTATTCCTGAATTCTTTTTAACATTATTAACCCAGGCAACATGAGCATGAATACTGTCGATACTCAGGCCCATGAGTTTGGTATTTAATGCCTTAAATTCGTCACTTCTGACAGCAAAACCACTCATCTCGGTCGTGCAAACGGGCGTAAAATCGGCCGGATGAGAAAAGAGAATCACCCAGCTGCCTTTGTTGTACTCCGAAAACTGGATGGGGCCGTAAGTGGTGTTTGCCTTAAAATCGGGTGCCATATCGCCTATGCGTGGCATTTGATTAATTTGTTCTTCCATAGTCTGTCATTTTTAAAAAGTTAGTGTGTTTGTGTCTAACAGTTAAATACTGAATGTACCATTCAAAGGTTCAAAAAAAATGGTAATTTTTAATGGTATGCAGACTATTTCTAAAACATATATTACTGATCATTTGTCCACAAAACTTTAATAAGCACGGGGCGTTTCCTCCTGGTATGATCTTCGGAAAATAAAGCAAGAATACCAATATTTGGTGATATGCGCCTTTGTTTTTCGGGTTGGGAATTTCCTGCGTTAGGTGTAAATACCAAGTATTGGCGATTGATGAGCCTTGAAGTTCTGATGATTTTTGTCGGACAATTCAATCAATTCAAAAATCTTTATGATGAACTTCAAAAAAATACTTTTTACCCTTCTAATCTCATTTACGGGCCTGTGGTCGATTGCCGGGCAGGTCGAACTGACTATTGTAAAAGGTCGGGTTCTGGACGAAAACGGCGAGTCGCTGGTTGGGGCTACGGTTATTGTTCCGGGAACTAACAAGGGAACAACAACCAATGATATGGGGAAATTTATCCTGAAAAACTTACCCGTCGGCATTCACGAGCTAAAAGTTAGTTTTATCGGCTATCAAACCATGATCCGAACAATTAACCTGAAAGACTCGAAAGATGCTGTTTTAACCGTACAGCTAAATCCCGACGAGGAAGAACTGCTGGATGTGGAAGTCTTTGGCGAGCGCTACCGGCAGCCCGCAAAACTGGATGCCATTACCCGGATGCCCTTGCGCCCCAGCGAGCAAATCCAGAGTATTTCGGTAATTTCCAACAAGCTTATCGAGGAGCAAGGCGTGCTGACAATTACCGATGCGGTGCGAAATGTGCCTGGGGTAACGATGTTTGGTTCGTATGGTGGCGTGCGCGAAAGTATGTCCATGCGCGGATACCGGGGAGTGCCGGTTCTGAAAAATGGTGTGCGTATCGACTCGGACTTCCGCACAGGCTCGGCTTTATCGGAAATGCAGGGTGTTGAAAGCATTCAGGTGATTAAAGGATCGGCAGCCATCACACAAGGTGTGGGGAACGACCTGGGAAGTGCCGGAGGTGTGATCAATATAGTGACTAAAACGCCGAAATTTGAGAATAGCGGAGAAGTTTCGGTGCGTGCCGGCAGCTGGGGTGAGTTTCGCCCGTCGTTTGATGTGCAAACTATTTTGGATAAGGAACAAACCAGTGCTTTACGTTTAAACGGAACTTTTGCCCGGAAGGATAATTATCGCCCCGTTGTGAACTCTGATCGTGTGTACATCAATCCCTCGTTCGAGTGGCGCCCTGATGATCGCACGGCAATCACGCTCGAAATGGATTACATGGATGATAACAGAACTCCCGTCACCAGCAGTGTCAACCTGGATGGCGATACGATTGAGGCACTGTACGATATGCCACACGATAAATTTCTGGGCTTGCGCAACGACCATGTAAGTAACCAAACACGGACATCCGCTGTGCGAATTACCCGTCAGCTGACCAACCAAATTAGCTTGCGTGCGGCCTTGTTCAATTCGTCCTATAAAGTCGACAATATCAGCACGAATGTGAACACACGCGTCAATGGGGAAGCTAATTTGAGACGCCGAACCTTGGGGCGCTCCTTACGTGACGACCAAAATTCAACCTTCCAAGTGGATTTTATTGGCCGCGACTTGTTTACCGGCTCCATCAAACATACGTTTCAACTTGGGTTCGACTATAAAAAGACCGATTTGTCGACCACCAGCTACCAGTCGTTTGTGGTTGATACAATTGATGTGTTGGCTCCAACGATCAACAACGACTTTGTTGATGTTAGCATGACGGCGAACGATGCGGTAGCCTCCAACTCGTCGGGATACGGTTTGATGGCCCAGGAGGTAATGACACTGAACAACTACCTGAAGCTGATTATGGGCCTTCGCTACAGCGCTATTCAAAGCAGCTCGGCAACCGATGCGGGGCCTACAACCGGAGATGCCTGGAACCCGATGATCGGAACAATGATCAGCCCGATTAAAAATGTGAACTTATTTGCGTCGTACACGACAACAACCAGCTTACGGTCGGCGGCCAATAAAATGGAGAATGGCGAAAACATTGGCCCGTCAACCACCCGCCAGTGGGAAACCGGTATTAAGTCCGACTGGCTGAATAACCGCTTGCGCTTCAACTTAACCTATTTCGATATTATTACCGAGAATCTCTCGTACGCCACTTATGTTGAAGGAACCAGCCAGCGTACCGGATATTACGACAAAGCAGGCGATCTGACTCGTCGGGGTGTTGAAACAGAACTGAGCGGCCGGATTCGGGAAAATTTACAAGTGATGCTGGGCTATGCCTACCTGGATGCACAATATAAGAACAGCCCTAGTTACCAAGACGGTTCAGCACCAATGAATGCACCCAAACACACGGCCAATGCGTGGGCCAACTATCTGGTTCAGAAGGGTCTTGCAAAGGGGCTTTCGGTAGGTGCAGGCATCTATTATGTCGGAAAACGACCGGTAAACGACTGGAGTTTAAAGCCTGACGGGCACGGCTCGATGACCGGCAGCAAACCTTTCGACATGCCCTCGTACACAACCGTCAATGCACAGCTGGCCTACGCTATCGGCAATATCACAACGCGTGTGTATTTCAATAATATCTTCGATGCCCTCGGTTACACTTCGTACTACCGCGGTGGATATATCAACCAAATTGATCCGCGCAATTTCTCGGCGGTCATTAGCTATCGTTTCTAGGCGGTTGTTCAACTTTTGATAAAGGATTAAACAGATGGCAAAATTGCTTAAAACAATACATCTATGGCTGTCGATCCCGGTTGGGCTGATTATTAGCTTAATCTGCCTGACCGGGGCAGCCCTGGTTTTTCAGGACGAAATACTGGAGCTTCGTTACCCCACAAGATATTTTAACAAGGAACAGCAGGCTGCAACTCTGCCGCTGGATCAACTAATTCCGATTGTTGAGCAACAGCTGGAAGAAAATCGGGTAACCGGAGTGCAGGTTTTTGCAGATAGTCGTAAAAACTATGTGATGAACCTGGAAAGCGGATTTCGAACATCGGCTTTTGTGAATCCCTATTCGGGAGAGATCACGGGCTACTATAAGCCACGCGAAAGCGCGTTCTTCACCATCATGTCCCTGCACCGCTGGCTGATGGGCGGATCGGACAGTTGGGGCAAAATGATCATTGGAATTTCCACAATGGTGTTTGCTTTTATCCTGCTTAGCGGCTTGCTGTTGCGCCTGCCGCTGAAACTGCAGCGGCGGAATTTTTCAATTCAATTTCGAAAGGGTCGTTTCAAGCTCTTCTGGGATTTGCACAATGTCCTGGGGCTTTACTCGTTCATTTTTTTGCTTCTCGCCTCGCTAACGGGCATGATGTGGTCGTTTAACTGGTATCGAAATACGGTTTTCAAAGCCCTTGGTGTCGAGGTAAATAATAGGAGTGGGCACCGGGCAGCCCGTGCAGGAAGCAAGCTCGCTGAGCCGGAAATAAGCAGTATGCATTGGCAAACAGCCCTAAACGAGCTGAAGCAAGCAAATCCTGATTTTCGCTCAATTCGCGTACAGGAGGGCAAAGCCAGCGTTAGGCTGGAAAGTCATCCTACGAGCCGGGCCAGCGATCAGTACCAATTTAACAACGATGATGGCCAGCTGACAAAAGTTGTTCGATACAGCGAGTCGGCAAAAACGGCTAAAATATGGGGCTGGATTTACGATCTTCACCTGGGGAAATACTTCGGAATCTGGTCGAAAATACTGGTTTTTGTGAGTTGTCTGTTTGGGGCATCGTTACCAATAACCGGTTATGTTTTATACATTAAGCGTTTGGTTAAACGAAAGGGCAGGAGACGACCACTCGTTTTAGCCGCTGAATGATTTTTTAACAAGATGGACTGACAGAATATTGAAGAACAGGGAAATGCGAAGAGAAACATCAGGCCAGAATGTTTTCTGCTCCCGAGTCGCGGATAAACAGACAAGTTGTACTGGTATCTTCTACCATATCTTCCATAAAGTCGAAACTCGGCTCGGGTGTAAGACCAAAAATATTGAGGTCGGCCTCGGGAGCATCTTTTGCAAAATCGATAAAGCTTCCGATGTGTACCGTTATCTCTGTTTTGGGCAAGCGCGCCAGGTCAATCAATTCGGACATAAACTGAAAAGCCTGCTTTTCCTGTTCTTCATTTTCAACAACCATGATTAGCCGTATTCGGGCATTCCAGTTCATTTTTAGCTTGTAAGCAATTAAGATCGACAGGTCCAGATTCCCAATATCCCAGGTGATTTTCCAGTGCGGCGCTCGGTTACGAATCCAAACATTGATCAGCTGTCGTTGGCCCACACCTGTTTTATTGTTCGGGTAATAAATTAAAATGCCCAGTTGTAATCTTGACGACTCGCGGATAACCTGGCGGTAATCCTGCTCAAAGAAGTCTTTGTCCAAAATATTCAGAAAGACAATATTGGGCTTGAAAAAGGATCCCTGGTAGGCTTGATTAGCCAAGTTTACCCCCTCGGCAAATTTCGAGGTTTGAATAACAGCCCAGCTGGAAAAAACACCTTTACGATAAAAAGCTTTGGATAACTCGTTGATTTTAGACCGGAATAAATCGTCATTTTCGCCCTCGCTTATTCCCAGTAATTTAATCGATCCTTTAGGAAAGCTAATGTTAACCAGAAAGGAGAAAATTCCTTTCACCGCGGTAGGGTCGCTGACCGGGACGAGCAGGTTGGGTTTCCAGGCACGTTCCTGCCGAAAAGAAAGCATTGCAGTGTGTTTGGCGGCCCACTCGGCAAAGGATATGAAGAGGCCGCTTCGCACATCTTCGAAGGGAGTAATTAATTTTCGCTGCGACAATATGCCGTAAAAAAGAATAACAAGCGCTATGGATACCAGACTTATAGATGGATTGATGATAAACATGGCGAGTACCGAGCTTAGCAAGCCCGACCATGGAATCCAGTGCGAAACAATGAACAAAGGCCTGAAACTGATCAGGCCAAGTTTTTGTTCTACAATCACCACCAGGTTAATCATCGCATAGGTAATCAAAAAGAACATGGTAACCAGGGGAGCCACAGCATTCAAATTGCGGAGCAGCATTGTTATAAAAACGATGATGCCCGTTACAAACATGGAATTTTGCGGTTGGCCGGCGCTGTTTTGCTTTTTCAACCAGTCACTCCCGGGCAGAACAGCATGACTGCCCATAGCATAAAGTATGCGGGAAGCCCCCACCATGGAGGCCAAAGCCGATGAAAATGTTGCTCCCAGGATACCCGCAATTACCAGTGGTGGAAAAAACGATTTTTCGATGATGATGTTGTAGTTGCTCAGTAGTTCCTGTTCGCTGGCCGATCGGCCAATCCAATAGGCTAAACCGATATAGATCACAAAGCTGATTGCAATGGCCCACAGGGTGCCAATAGGAATGCTTTTGCGGGGATTTTTCAATTCTCCCGACATATTGGCTCCGGCCATAATACCGGTTGCCGCCGGGAAAAACACAGCAAATACAATCCAAAAATCGGAGCCCGAAAATTGATTTTCACTCGATCCTCTGAATGTTCCCCAACGCAATGTTTCTGCAGCGGAATAGTGCATCGAGCCATCATAAGCAGCGATCACAACAACCACCAGCGAGGCAACGATAACAGCCATAATCAGATATTGCGTACGGATGGCCAGATCGGCGCTTTTGTACGATATGCCATAAATCACAGCGAAAACAATAAGATCGACCGCAAATGCCGGGTGGTCAGGGTAAATAGAGAGCCAACCTTCGCGAAAACCAAAAATATACATGGTAATTGCCAGTCCCTGCGAAATGTACAGCGGTATTCCCAGGCTGCCGCCAACCTCGAGCCCGAGTGATTGCGAAATGATTGCATAAGCACCACCTGCTCCGATCCGGATATTGGTGGTGATTGATGACATCGACAGAGCTGTAGTTAAGGTGATGGTGAACGAAAGAATGATGATGATCCAGGCCCCCAGCAATCCGGCGTTGCCAACCACCCACCCGAGCCGTAAATACATGATGACCCCAAGTATGGTGAGCAGTGTTGGGGTGAAAACCCCTCCAAAGGTGCCGAATTTTTTAACTTTATATTCTTGCTCTTCTTTTTGCATCCCCGAAAATGTGTTGTTTTAACCTTCCATAAAAGCAAACGGCTAGGGAAGACTGTCTTTCACTAAAATAGCGTATTCGTGGTAGACGTAAAATAGCCTAAAACATATTTAAAAGCAGTCGAACTGAGGCGCTTTTCAATGCACAAAAAAGCTGTCTTCAAGTCCCTCAATCGCCAGGATGAACATAGCTCGCTGCAGGATTGGTTAAACATTGATTTTTCAGTGCTGACAATCTCCCGGAAATTCAATAATCCGGAAGACGGGATTTCCAAAAAATTTGTTGCCCCGGATGCTATTCATCCTAATTTTTCGCATTTTTACCAACAAATTGAGGCACTGATAAGCCAGCTTTCGGAAATAGTTGCAAAAAAGCTGAAAAAAAATAAGGTAACAGTTTGATTATTTCAGGAAAAAGCGCTTATTTTGCGAACTGTTTGAAAAACGTGTGTGATTCTGTAAAAAATAAAGACAATGTCAAGAATTTGTCAAATAACCGGAAAAAAAGCAATGGTGGGAAACAATGTTTCTCACTCGAATAGAAAGACCAAACGTCGGTTTAACCCGAACTTGTTCAATAAAAAATTCTACCTTCCCGAAGAGGATCGTTGGGTTACGTTGACTGTATCGGCTGCCGGATTGCGTACCATTAACAAAAATGGATTGAGTGCAGCATTGAAAAATGCTCAGGAAAAAGGTTTGATCAAAACTATTTAACACCTTAGAAAATGGCAAAAAAAGGAAATAGAGTTCAGGTTATCTTGGAATGTACTGAGCAAAAAGAATCCGGAGTTCCGGGTGCTTCTCGCTATATTACAACTAAGAACCGTAAGAATACAGCAGAACGTTTGGAGTTGAAAAAATACAACCCATTCTTGAAAAAAGTAACTGTTCACCGCGAAATTAAATAATTAAGATATGGCTAAGAAAGCAGTTGCATCATTGCAAAAAGGAGCTGGTAAAGGTTATGCAAAAGTAATCAAGATGACAAAGTCATCTAAATCCGGCGCATACACATTTCAAGAAGGTATCGTTCCTAACGAAATGGTTAAAGACTATTTTAAGAAGTAATATATACTTTGCTTTAAAAGGAAAGCTCTCACTTAGTGGGAGCTTTTTTTATTCCCCGATCGATTAATGGAGTAGATAGCCATCGGAAGACAATGACGCTCGCGATGCCGTGATGGATCGAACACTAGTGTTTCTCGGGAAGGAATTTCCAATACCGCCGGGGCATCTGCTGGCGTTGCAGCTTCGAATTTTTCCGTTCCTCAATATTGATGTGTGTAAAGTAGTTCTTCCACAGCGCCTGATAGCTGGCTTCCTCCTCTTGGATCAGACTTTCGGAAAGTTTGCCATCATAAGTCGAAAAGCTTTTTTCACTCAGTGTAATTTCTGATACATTTTCCAGATTGTAGAAGAAGCCGTAATCCCGCTTTAAGTCGTAAATCAGCCATTTTTGATCGGCAAAACGTTCCCGAAAGTGCTTAATGGCATAAGGCAGCACATCAAATTGCGGCTCGATTGGCGCAAAGTAAACATCATCGCGCGTTTGCTGAAACCGCACAAACTGCAATACTCGCATAGCCTCCTTCTGCACAAGCCGCTCAATTTTTTTAAGCGCCAGCACATCGGCATCTGCATAGTCCGTATCGATGCGCTTCTGCGCCCCAAAAACTCGCTTCAGGAACCGGAAGAGGCGCATTTCAATGCCTTCGTCCTCCGAAAGAAAAGCCAGCATGGGCAGCTCCCGGTTTCGGGGATGAAGCTTTTTCTGGAGCCCATCCCAAACCCGTTTCGACTTTATCATATCGGTGTCAATCAGTAACCGCTCCGAAAATAAACTCCCCTGAAAAGCATCTTCTTTGCAAATTGTTGTTGGCTCAAGCTTTTGTGCATAACATTCAAAAACTACGGTCAAAAAACCAGCAAACGTCCCGTCGTATAAAATAATTGCCATTGTTTAATGCTTATAATGAAATGATAGTTGCGATGCCGTTTCTACCGGCTCCGGCCAATGAAACAAGCTTAGCTGGCTGTTGTCGGCCTTGCGGTGTTTCGTTTTGCTCTCGTGGATAAGATGAGTGCGCAGAATAGTCGGGTCCCAGTCGCGATGGCGTGCAGGCAGTTCGTTGCATGTAATAAAATATTGCGCACGCTTCATAACAACGCCAATTTTTTTCAGGTGAAGGCTGTTCAGTCGGCGGAAACGTCGTGCATCGACAATCATTCGGGCCGACTGCACGCCAATGCCCGGCACACGCAATATCATTTCGTAGTCGGCCCGGTTGATGTCGATTGGGAACAAGTGCAGATTTCGAATAGCATAAGCCAATTTCGGATCGATTTCCAAATCCAGAAACGGTTGCTCCGGCGAGAGGATTTCGTCGGCCCGAAAGTGATAAAAACGCATCAGCCAATCGCTTTGATACAAGCGGTTCTCACGAACCAGCGGAGGTGTCTTTAAGGCGGGGAGTCGCTTGTCGTATTCATTAACCGGCAAGTAGCCCGAATAATACACCCGCTTTAAGGACTGCTGATTGTATAAGCCCGATGCCAGCGAAAGAATTTGCCGGTCGCTCTCGGGTGTGGCACCTACAATTAGCTGAGTGCTTTGCCCGGCGGGGCTGAAACGCTCGGTATGGCGGTATTTCTTTCGTTCCTCTTTATAAAGTTGAATCTCATTCCGAATTTGATTCATGGGGTGCAGTACCGAATTGAAATCTTTTTCAGGAGCCAGTCGTTGCAACTGCCGTTCAGTTGGGATTTCAATATTCACACTCAGCCGGTCGGCGAAGAGCCCGGCTTGCCTGATCAACTCCGGATCGGAACCCGGAATTGCTTTCAGGTGAATGTAGCCACTGTAGTGCTCTTCCGTTCGCAACTTCTGCGCCACAAGCATTAACCGCTCCATCGTGTAGTCTGCATTCTTGATGATTCCGGAGCTTAGAAAAAGCCCCTCAATATAATTTCGCCGGTAAAATCCGATTGTCAGATCAATAACTTCCTGTACGGTCATGGTGGCTCGGGGGCGATCGTTTGTTCGTCGGTTGATGCAGTAGGCGCAGTCGTAAATGCAGTGGTTGGTCATCAGAATTTTGAGTAGGCTAACACACCGACCGTCGTCGGTAAAGCTGTGGCAGATTCCTGCTGCCGAAGCACTGCCAATCCCTCCGGCATTCGTTCGTTTGTTGCCGCTCGATGCACAGGATACGTCATATTTAGCAGCATCTGCTAATATTTTTAGCTTGTCAAGAACCGATTTATTCATTTTGCGCTATTTTTACCGTATTGAATTTGAAAAATCCGCCTCGAAAATACTAAATATTTTAGCATGGCTAATATGTTTAGCAAAAAAAGAAGAGGTGAACTAAAAATATTAGCGCTATGAATTATCTCCCGGTCAACCTTAAATTTTTGCGTCGCGAGCATGGTCTTACGCAGCAGGATCTGGCAAGCAAGTTGGGCCTGAAACGGTCGCATATTGGCGCTTATGAAGAGGGAAGAGCCAGTCCGAAAATTGCGATGTTGCAGCAAATGGCAGCAACTTTCGAATTGAGTCTCGATCAGTTGATCAGTACTGATTTAAGCGTAAGAAACAGTGCGAAGGGCACGCAGGATACGAGCTTGAGGATTCTTTCGGTCGTTGTGGATTCAGCAAACGAGGAAATGATCTCGCTTGTTCCGGCCAGGGCTTCAGCAGGCTATCTGAATGGCTACGCCGACCCCGAATACATGGAGCAGCTACCGGCCTTCAACATGCCTGTTCCGGAACTTTCGCGCGGAAAAACCTACCGGGTATTTCAACTAAAAGGGGATAGTATGCTGCCTGTGCAGGACGGTTCTTATGTATTTTGCGAGTTTGTTGAGTCGATTGCCGACATGAAAGATGGCCAAACTTATGTGCTGATAACCCGCGACGAAGGACTGGTCTACAAGCGAATTTATCATCAGGAAGAGGGTCGGTTGTTGCTGAAGTCGGATAATCCCGACTATGAAGCCTACCAGGTTGAAATGAATACTGTGCTCGAGATCTGGAAGGCCGACGGGGTGTTGAGCTTCAATTTACCTCGGGCTAATCACCTCGAGATAAGCCGGCTTTCGGATATTTTAGCGGAAATGAAAAACGAAATTCGCCGCCTCGGCAATGGCTGATTGATTTTAAAATCAAAAACTTAGCTTAAGCGTTAATTTCCTTCCTGTTATTCGGCATAATTTTGTAAATTGGCGCCTTCAAAACAAACGTAAAATATGGGTCTTTTCGGATTATTTTCTAAGGCAAAAAAAGAAAGCCTCGATCAGGGTTTGGCGAAAACCAAAGAAAGTGTATTTCAGAAGCTAAGTCGTGCCGTTGTTGGTAAATCAAAGGTTGACGACGAGGTTTTGGATAACCTGGAAGAAGTGCTGATTACTTCGGATGTTGGTGTTGACACAACCCTGAAAATTATTCGCCGGATTGAGGAGCGTGTTGATCGCGATAAATATCTGGGAGTTTCGGAGTTGAACCGCATTTTGAAAGAAGAAATTGCGGCTTTGCTGGAAGAAAATAATACAGTGGACGTTTCCGACTTTGAGCTGCCACAAAGCAACGAGCCTTATGTGATAATGGTTGTCGGTGTAAATGGTGTGGGCAAAACAACCACCATTGGCAAGCTGGCATACAACTTCAAAAAAGCCGGCAAGAAGGTTATTTTGGGTGCTGCCGACACCTTCCGTGCAGCTGCCATCGATCAGCTGGAGGTGTGGGCGAAACGTGTTGATGTGCCTATTGTACGTCAGGATATGGGCTCCGATCCGGCATCGGTTGCTTTCGATACACTGAAGTCGGCCAAAGCCCAGGGAGCCGATGTGGTGATTATTGATACGGCCGGCCGTTTGCACAATAAAATCAACCTGATGAACGAGCTTTCGAAGATCAAAAAAGTGATGCAAAAGGTTGTTCCCGGCGCTCCTGACGAAGTTCTGCTGGTGCTCGACGGCTCTACCGGCCAAAATGCCTTTGAACAAGCCAAGCAATTTACCCTGGCTACCGAAGTTACCGCCCTGGCCCTGACCAAACTCGACGGAACAGCGAAAGGTGGTGTTGTGATTGGTATCAGTGATCAATTTAAGATTCCGGTAAAATATATTGGCATCGGAGAAAAGATGGAGGATTTGCAGATCTTCAACCGCGTTGAATTTGTCGATTCGCTTTTCTCATAATTGCCCCCAAAATCAACCATCCGATAAAATCGCCCCAACACCCCGTTTAAATGTGCGTGTGAGTCCGGAGCAGATGCCGGGTATGCGCATGGTGATGATCAGCTTTGAAAACCAGAGCTGATTTTGATTGTTGTAGAGGACGATAAAAATTTGACATTAAAATATGAAGAGAGGAAAAGTAAACATCATGACACTGGGCTGTTCGAAAAACCTGGTTGATTCGGAAATGTTGCTGAATCAGTTGGATCTGAATGGCTTTAAGGTAGTGCATGATTCGGAGGAGGATGATGCCAATATCGTTATTTTGAACACCTGCGGTTTCATTGCCGATGCGAAGGAAGAATCGGTCAATACCATCCTGAATTTTGCAGACGCCCGCAAAGCCGGGAAGTTGGATAAACTATTGGTAATGGGCTGCTTGTCGGCAAGGTACAAGGACGATTTAACCAAGGAAATTCCGGAAGTAGATAAGTTTTACGGTAAGTTCGACTTCAAGGAAATCATTAAAGATCTGAACGCGAACTTCTACGAGCAAAAAATGTATCATCGGGTAAAAACCACACCGGCACATTTTGCTTACCTGAAGATTAGCGAAGGTTGTAACCGTCATTGCTCATTCTGTGCTATTCCGCAGTTTACCGGCAACCATAAGTCGCGCGACATGGAAAGTTTGGTCCAGGAAGCCAAAGAGCTGGCTGACAATGGCGTAAAAGAACTTTTAGTTATTGCACAGGATTTGTCGTATTACGGAATCGACCGCTACGGCGAGAGCAAGCTGGCTGAACTGATTGACCGGCTGGCGGATGTTGAAGGGCTGGAGTGGATACGCCTGCATTATACATATCCGTCGAAATTCCCGATGGACGTGCTGCGCGTGATGCGCGAGCGCAAAAACGTGGCTAAATACCTGGACATTCCTTTGCAGCACATTACCGATAAAATGTTGGGAATGATGCGTCGCAAAATCAATAAAGAAGAAACGATTCAGTTGATTGATAAAATTCGCGAAGAGGTGCCTGGAATCGCCTTGCGAACCACCTTTTTGGTTGGTCACCCCGGCGAAACCGATGAGGATTTCCAGGAGCTGAAAGCTTTCGTTCAGGAATATCCGTTTGAACGAATGGGCGTTTTTGCTTATTCGAGCGAGGACGATACTTATGCCTTCAAAATGTACAAAGACGACATTCCGCAGGAGGTAAAAGAAGCCCGCGCCGATGAACTGATGGAAATGCAGCAAGCCATTTCGGCTCGTTTTAGCCAGCAGCAAATTGGTAAAGAGTTGCGCGTGTTGGTTGATCGCGAAGAAGAGGATTATTTTGTTGCACGCACGGAGTATGATTCACCTGAAGTAGATTGTGAGGTGCTGATCGATAAATGTAATGACATTCAGGTTGGTAACTTCTACTCAGTGA
This sequence comes from Mangrovibacterium marinum, assembly GCF_003046625.1. Lineage (GTDB taxonomy): Bacteria > Bacteroidota > Bacteroidia > Bacteroidales > Prolixibacteraceae > Mangrovibacterium > Mangrovibacterium marinum. The sequence continues at coordinate 219,887 of NZ_QAAD01000005.1, read as the reverse complement.
AGATAAACGATGCAACGGAATTTGATCTGTTTGCTACAAAAATATAAGGGAAACTTCCCCCTTTTTCAGAAAACGGCAAAGCTCTTTGGGTCTTGCCGTTTCTGTTTTATACCGATTGTTTCGGCTGACAACGAGCACGATGTTCTGGCCCAGCATCAGTTGTCTTTCGGTTCGATGTGCAGAATCTGCTCTCCAAACCGGATTGCTGCCGCTTCAACTTCTTTTTGAGCCTTCGAATACATTCCGCAACCAATTACATGTGCCCCGGCATCAAAGGCTTGCTTTTGTTTCAATTCCGCAGCTGTTCCCAGTTCGTCGAACATCCGTAAGGCAGCATCAACACGAACCACCGGATCCTGCTGCTCTTCATCCTGATAATAGTACCCCAGGAAGACAGGTGCCTGAACTTGCTTAAATACTTTATCCTTCATCGTTGCATCAACCAACTGTTGCAAATAAACAATAGCCTCGAGCCGGTAAAAACAATTCCAGTATTTGCACTCTTCATCATCCGCATTGTCGTTGGTGTAGCGATATTTGCCGTGGTAAACCTGCCGTGCAATCTGCAATCCCCATGGTCCGGAGAGCAGAAAAGCAGCCGGGTTATTAATAGCCACATTGGGCGATAGCAGAATCAGTCCGTCCACCAACTCGGGAAAATCAGCAGCCAGTTTCAGCGACAGTGTTCCGCCCGTTGAAGTGCTCATGATAACTACTTTTTTACCCAGAATGTGGGCTATCTGCAGAGCTTCCTTTGCCGATTCATAGAGGCTGTCGGGTACCATATCCAACAACGGTTCGGGCACCTCCAGCCCATGCGAAGCCAAACGGGGGAGATACGCATTCATGCCGAAATAAGCTGCAAAATTCATGTGTGTGGGAAAGCCTTCCATGCGCGAAGCTGAAAAACCATGCAGGTAAAGCAGACACCAGTCGGTTTGTTCGTTTGCGCTGTCGTTAGTCCATACGATCGCGGATTCGTTATCGGGCTTTACTGGCAAGGCGCTTTCGTGGTCGGCAATTGCCTGTTCAATTTCATTTAGCCCATATTCAACTGAGGGCAAATCGGTCGTCATGGCTGGTTTAGGTGGCCGAGGCCCCACAACGTACAGAAATACCAGAAATAGAACCATAGCCAGGAGAATGCGCAGAAATCGTTTCATTGGAAATATTTTTTCAACAGCGAATAAATAACGACACAAAAGTGCTAAAATTATTATTCCCTCGCGTTTTTACAGATTAATGTCAGAAAACAAGAGCACTATTTCGTGTTATTTTGCACGATCAGGGATGAATTGCTGCAAAGAATGAAAAAATCAAATTCGTGGCAGAAATCAACACATTTGTTAAACTTTCAAAACTACCATTTGTTAATCTTTGAGAACTTTTTATAACATAAGGTCGGAATTAGCTAACACTACAAAATGGATAACTATTCTCAAGTAGGAAATCAGGAAATTGCCGCCGTAGATGAACTTTACCAGGATTATCTGAGAGATCCGGAAAGTATCGACGAAAGTTGGAGGCATTTTTTTAAAGGCTTTGAATTAGCACGAAAAAACTATCAAAGCAAGTCGGAATTCTCAGGAAGTGATATTGATAAGGAGTTTGCCATTCTTAATCTGATCCACGGCTACCGCCAGCGTGGCCACTTATTCACGAAGACCAACCCAGTACGTGCCCGCCGGAAGTACAAACCGACCCTGGACATTGAAAATTTTGGCCTGGAGAAAAGTGACCTTGAAAAAGTATTCCAAGCGGGAAATAGCATTGGAATAGGGCCAGCTAAACTGAAGGACATTGTTGCACATCTTGAAGCGACTTATTGTAATTCTATCGGCGTTGAATATATGTACATCCGCCATCCGGAGATTGTTGACTGGATGCAACACAAGATGGAAAGCTCCAAAAACTCGCAACCGTTTACCGATGAAAAGAGGAAACATATCTTTTATCATCTTAAAGTTGCCGTAGGCTTCGAAAGTTACATCCATAAAAAATTTGTCGGACAAAAACGTTTCTCCCTTGAAGGTGCCGAAAGCCTTATTCCGGCGCTGGATGCGGTTATTGAACATGGTGCCGATCTGGGGATCAGTGAGTTTGTCGTCGGCATGGCTCACCGCGGGCGTTTGAATGTACTGAGCAATATCATGAAAAAACCGTATCAGAATATCTTCAAAGAGTTCTACGGAACTGAATACGAAGAAGATATTATGATGGGGGATGTGAAGTACCACCTCGGTTTCGAAAATATAATCCAGACAGACGCCGGGAAAGATGTAAAACTGAGCCTTGTACCGAATCCTTCGCACCTGGAAACGGTAGCCGCCCTGGTCCAGGGAATGTCCCGCTCGCGCATCGATGAACTCTACAACCGCGATTATTCCAAGGTAGCACCAATCGTCATCCATGGTGATGCAGCCATTGCTGCTCAGGGTATTGTGTACGAGGTGACGCAAATGTCGCAACTAAAGGGCTACAAAACCGGTGGCTCAATTCATCTGGTGATTAATAACCAGGTTGGGTTCACCACCAACTACCTGGATGCCCGCTCGAGTACCTATAGTACCGACGTAGCCAAGGTTACGCGTTCTCCGGTTTTTCACGTCAATGGCGACGATGTGGAAGCCTTGATTTACACCATCAAGTTGGCTATGGAATACCGCCAAAAATTCAATTCCGATGTGTTTATCGACATTTTGTGCTACCGCAAATACGGCCACAACGAAGGCGACGAGCCTCGTTTTACGCAACCCTTGTTGTATAAGGCCATTGCAAAACACAAAAATCCGCGCGATATCTATGCCGAAAAGCTTGTTGCGTTAGGAATAATGACGAAAGAACAAGTCAATGAAGAAGTTGTTGCTTTCGATAATTATCTGGACGACATGTATCATGAGTCGGAAAAGATTGAGAAGCTGAAAATCAAAAAATTTCTGGTTCATGAATATGAGAAATATCGTAAACCCGGAAAAATTGATTTTAGCCAGCGGATTGATACCAAAGTTGATCTGGATACCTTGCATCAGCTAGGCGAGAAGTTAACAACCTTACCAACGGACAAAGTCTTCTTTAATAAAGTAAACCGGATTATCTCGGATCGTAAGATGATGCTGTCGGATAATAAACTGGACTGGGCGATGGCGGAGCTCTTGGCTTATGCCAGCCTGCTGGCCGAGGGGCATCGGGTTCGTCTTAGCGGGCAGGACTGCGAACGCGGAACATTTGCTCACCGGCACGCCGCTTTTGTGGTGGAAGATATGGATGAAAAGTATTTCCCGCTAAAAAACATTGCAGAAACACAGGCTCCCTTCCATGTCTATAACTCTCACTTATCGGAGTATGGTGTTATGGGCTTTGAATATGGTTATGCCATGGCGCAGCCCAATGCTCTTACAGTTTGGGAAGCTCAGTTTGGTGACTTTACCAACGTGGCCCAGGTAATCATCGACCAATACATTACTTCGGCCGAAGAAAAATGGGGCTTGATGAATAACCTGGCTTTATTCCTGCCACACGGCTACGAAGGACAAGGTCCCGAACACTCCAGTGCACGGCTGGAGCGTTTCCTGACACTGGCGGCCAACAACAATATGCAGGTCATTGTACCAACAACTCCCGATAATTTGTTTCACCTGTTACGCCGCCATATCCACTGGCAAACTCGTATGCCGCTGATTGTATTTACACCCAAAAGCTTGTTGCGTCATCCAATGGTCAGCTGTACATTGAACGATCTGGCAGAAGGTGGTTTCCGCGAAATCATTGACGATGTCATGGTGAAACCGGCACAGGTTCGTCAGGTTGTATTTACCGCCGGTCGTTTGTATTACGATTTAGTGAAAAAACGTAACGATGTTGGCGACAATACCACGGCCATTGTGCGTATTGAACAGTTGTACCCGCTGCCAACCGACCAGATTGATGCTGTGCTGGACAAGTATAAAAAAGCAACGCGTGTAATCTGGGCTCAGGACGAACCTGAAAACATGGGTGCCTGGCCGTTTCTGCAACGTAAACTGAGACATATTCAGTTTGAATTGGCAGCACGTCCGGAAAGCGGTACGCCGGCCGGAGGTTTGATGAAACAACACAACCTGCGTCTCGAAAAGATTATGAATAAAATATTTGGCGAGGAAGTTCTTGCCTAAAAAAAGATCAGATCCCATGATAATAGAGATTAAGATACCTACCCCTGGTGAATCGATCACCGAGGTTGAGCTAGGTAAATGGCTCGTAGAAGATGGAAGTATCGTCGAAAAGAATGAAGAAGTTGCCGAAATAGAATCCGACAAGGCAACCTTAACACTTGTAGCCGAGGAGTCGGGAAAAATTAGCTTCAACGTACAGGAAGGCGATACCGTAGAAGTGGGGGCGCTGGCCTGCACCATTGATACCGACGCTGCCGGAGCTCCCCCCAAAAAGGCGCCTTCAGCAGCTGTTGAAGAGAAAAAGGAAGCTCCATCGGCGCCAAAAGCGGAAAAAGCAGAAGCAAAAGATCAGCCCAAAATCAAGACAACGGCTGTAGCCAAAGAAATGATGGAAGAACATCATCTCTCGGTTGATGATATTATTTCGGGTTTACAGCGAATTGGTAAAAAGGAAGTTGAAGCGGTAATTCATCAGCCGGCTGCAGAAAAGCAAGCGGTTGTGGGTGGAACCAAAGCTAACTTTTCGAGAGATCTCAAGCGCGAGAACATGACTATGCTCCGGCGGAAGTTGAGCCAGCGCCTGGTGGCTGTAAAAAATGAAACAGCCATGCTGACCACCTTCAACGAGGTGGACATGAGCCCGATTATGGAGCTAAGGAAGAAGTATCAACCAAAATTTGTCGAGAAACATGGATTTAAGCTCGGATTCATGTCTTTCTTTACCAAAGCAGTAGCTGTTGCTGCACAGTTCCATCCGGCGGTTAACTCAATGATTGACGGTGATCAAATTATTGAACCGCAATTTGTTGATGTGGGCATTGCCGTATCAACGCCCAAGGGATTGATGGTTCCCATTGTACGCAATGCCGAGAGTAAAAGTATTCCGGCTATAGAGCTCGAAATAAAGGAACTGGCCGAAAAAGCCCGCAATAAGAAGATCTCGATCGAAGAGCTAACCGGCGGTACATTCACAATTACCAATGGTGGTGTTTTCGGATCCCTGCTTTCAACACCAATTATTAATCCTCCGCAATCGGCCATCCTAGGCATGCACAATATCGTTGATCGCCCGGTGGCGGTAGATGGTCAGGTTGTTATCCGGCCAATGATGTACGTTGCCTTATCTTATGACCACCGGATAATTGACGGCAAAGACTCGGTTGGATTTCTGGTGAAGATCAAAGAGCTGCTCGAAAATCCGCAGTTACTATTAACCGACGGAAAAGCTCCCGAAGAACTTTTACTACAGGTTTAAATAAATGATAATTCGGATTGAGACAGAGCAGGCTAACCTCAGGCGTCCTGCTCTGCCTTTTTAACAGTTTGTCCGGCGCTGCAGAATCTGGTTTGATATCTGATTATTTTATGCCATTTTTGTACGGAAACCGCTCCGTTTAACCGAAATTGACAGGATTCCCGTATGGCGAAAATAAAACAATACAGCCTAGGCCAAAGCCTCTTATACGTCGTGCTTTGGTGTATTATTGCCATTGTATTGCATTATGTTTCCATCGACTTAAGCGGTGTTATGAATAATATTCAATACAGCAAACTACTGGTTCTGCTTGTCGGGAGCTTTTACCTGAATTATTTTGTATTGATCCCCAGACTTCTATCCAAACGAAAAGTAAGGAGCTATGCTGCCTCCCTGGTGGGCACTCTGGCTGTTGTTTTTGGGTTGATTTATTTTTCCGAACTTCCGTTTTATGAGCATCATCCCGTCGTTTTCGACACCAAAACAGAAGCTCTGGGCTACCTGTTTATTCCGCTGCCCAGCCCAATGACTTTAAGTACAGGGATTGTGTTGCTCTGCATCGTATCGTTGGCAGTAAGCACCGGAATCCGGGGAACAAGCGAGTGGTTTAAGCAAGAAAATCAACTGAAAGAAATTGAAAATAAAAAGCTGGTTGCCGAGCTATCCTATCTGAAAGCACAAATCAACCCGCATTTCTTTTTCAATACCTTGAACTCGATTTATGCCCTGGCCCGACAAAAGTCGGACAAAACCCCCGACGTGATCCTGTTGTTGTCGGGTTTAATGCGCTATGTGATTTACGAAGCGAGTGCACCGCGGGTCTATCTGAAAAAGGAAGTCGAGCATATTCGCAACTTTATCGAATTACAGCAAATGCGCCTATCCCAGATTGTGCGCATCGATTACCAGGTGAACGGAAACCCCAAAGGAATCCTGATTGAACCACTCATATTTACCGTGCTGGTCGAAAATGCTTTTAAGCACGGGATTGATTACACGCGGAAAAACACCATCCGGGTCCACTTGGATATTAAAGCAAACGAATTACATTTCCTGGTCTCCAATCCGCTGGTCATGCGCCGGCAGACTAAGATCTCGAAGTTTGAAGATGCCGGAATCGGGCTCGACAATGTTAAAAAGAGACTCGATCTGCTTTACCCCGGACGACATAGCCTTGCAGTTATTGAAAGAGATTCGATATATACGGTTGAACTTAAATTAACACTTGAAAGAGCAAATCATGAAATGCATAATCATTGACGATGAGCCGTTGGCACAACAAATAATTGAAGAATACATCACAAACATTCCATTTTTGACACTGGAACGAAAGTGTAGTTCAGTTTTCGAAGCACTTGAAATTCTTCAAAAAACAAAGATTGATTTAATCTTCCTGGACATTCATTTGCCCAATGTCAATGGGGTTGAGTTTATCAGCAGTCTCGATACCAAGCCGATGTTTATTTTCACAACGGCTTATTCCGAATATGCGCTCGAAGCCTTCGACCTGAATGCCGTGGATTACCTGCTCAAGCCAATTCCGTTTAAGCGCTTTCTGAGGGCGGCCAATAAAGCCTACCAGCTCTATTCGGCAACCAATAAAGTGAAGAAAGAAGAGCCACTGGAAAACAATGAGTCAGAGCAGGATTTCATCATGGTTAAGTCCGACTATAAATCGGTGAAAATTCAGCTCAACCAAGTGTTGTATATCGAAGGATTGAAGGACTATGTGAAGATTTATATACAGAACGAGGACAAGCCGATCATTACGCTCAATTCCCTGAAAAAAATGGCCGACAGTTTACCGTCAAGCCATTTTCTGAGAGTTCATAAGTCGTTTATTATTAATACCAATAAAATCAAATCGGTAACCAAAAACCGCATTATTATTCACGATCGCTGGATTCCGGTAGGGGATAATTACAAGAGCGATTTTCAAAGCTCTGTAATTAACCGGTTTACCTTGTAAGTTCTTAATTGAACTTACGTTGCTGGAACCATAAATCCTTCAGCGAGAAGCCTACGCGCAAACGAATGTAGTTTTCCTGGATCAAGCGGCTGGCAGTTGTGCCATAGCTACCCAGCTCAAAAGCACAGTCGATGCGCGAGCTTTGGTTTCTGATGGGCAAACCAAGCCCGAAAGTAACAACATACTCTTCCAGTTGATTTCCCTTCATTTCGAGGTACGATTTAGCGTATCTCCAGCCAATACGGTAGTTCACCTTTTGGAAGTAACTGTCCATAAAATTTCGGCTGGGCGTAAACTGTAACCCAAGACGCAGATAGGGCGTGTTCTTCAACTCAACACTTTTTACTTTGTAATCATAGTCTGACCATTTCTGAAGTCCGGCATCTACCAGGTACAAAAATTTGTCGCTATTTACAGCAATACCAAAACCAAATTCTTCCGGAATTTTAAAATCTCCGTTGTACTGTGTATCATCATCCATGATGGTACCGCTCGAGTTGTAAGTCTGGTTTTCCTGTTTGGTAACCAACTTTTGCCCGGGATTATAGATCGCACCAAGCGAGATGTTGTAATCCTGTAGTTTGAACTCGTACTGAGCACCAAACTCGAAATAAAAGTTGTGAAAGTAATTGGTGGTTTCGTTGTAGATTGAGGTATTCCCCAAGCCGGATAAATTGTGATATTGCGTTTGCTTCACCGAGCCAAACAGAAACGATGTACGCGCTCCCAAATGCAAATTGGGAAGCAAATCGTAAGTCAGCACTCCCCAGGCACGGCTGATGTCGCCGGTACCAATAATATTCAGCGGATATTTCGAGTCAACAACGCCATCAATACTGGCTGTACTGTTAATCTCGTAACCGGTCGAGCTAAACGGGTTTAAGCCAATACCTGCCGATATTTTTGAATTGATACGAAAACCAAGCGAAAAATAGCTGAAGTTACCCGTATTCAGATTTTGAGTTTCACCTTGCGATTTAAACTGTGAATATTTTCCTTCAACACCAGTGTCAAAAATCACATTCAGACTGTCGATCCCATGGTTCGCGGCCGGGTTCAGCACGTTTACAAAGCTCTGAGAGCTCATCGCCATACCGGCTCCACCCATCGCGGTGTTAACCGCATTAACCTGTGAGCGAAGTTCTCCTAAGCCGTACATCGAGTAGGGGGAACGCGTATTGTTTTGGGCAAGTACCGACAGGCTGCTACCGAAAAACAATAAAGCGATAGTTGAAAGATATTTAGATCGAAAACGATTGTGTTGCTTAGTTGTCATATCTTAAAAAATAGAGGTTCAGTTTTGTTTCAAGTCCGTTGGCACGGCCATCAGCAATAAATAAGTTACTTGCTTCGTAGGTTTGCTCCGTCGATGGAAGACCAATCAGCAGTCCGTTTGTTGTATCGAAATAGTTACCTTCCAACTCAGCTTTCAGATAGTCGCTGATGTTGGCATAATAATAATACTCTCCGGTAACATAGTTCGATACCAGTGTTGCCGATACGGCCATGGTTGCGCCCGTTGTTGTGCTTGTAGCCAAGGCACTGCCCAGGTTATTGCGTCGTCCGGTTTCGTAAAAGTTTAAAGTTGATGGCAAATCCCGGTAGTCGTTATCCAACGAAGGAACTAAAATTAACTCAGCGCGAATGAGCACACTTTCGCCGTAATCGTAAATCGAGTTTAACGACGGAAAATTAACCTTGGTGTATAAGCCGGTTGATCCCTGGATACTGGTGACGTTGCCAGTTTGCGTGGACGAAATTGCCTCGCGCTGATTGTTCAGCATAGCAAAGTTAGTTCCTTCGCGGTCTGCTTGCGCAGCGTTAAAATCGGTATTCTCGGAGCTTACACTAAAGTTGGTTTCTTTTTCGGTAATCGTGGCATTAACCTGGTAGGTGTATAATTTCATCTGTATGCCATCGCTACTGGCGTCGAAACCCAGAATAACGTCGGCCGACGGGTCAGGAGCAATCACAAAACCTTTTAAATAGGTTCTGAAGTCGTCGCTGCTTTTTATTTCAGTTGCGCCATCATATACCATCTGCATAATTTCTTCAGCAAGGGCATCGTCCAAACGTATTTCAATGCTGTCTTTTGACGGTTCCGGCAAAAAGGTCAACGATCCAATCGGATTTTCTTCGTGCGGATAACTGTAGGTATTATATTGTGCACTTAAAGCTTTCGGAATTTCCAACTCATCGGTCAGCCGGTAAATGTTGAATGTTACCAATTGCGTGGTATCACCAACACTGAAGCCCGAATATGGCAACTTGATGGTTAACGAGTCAAGCACGTCGAGCTTTTTTACACCGGTTGTTGATCCGCCGGTTACTATTTGGCTGATATTACTACTCAGATCGAAATTAACGTAATAGTTCATTTCTGTGGTTCCCAGCAACGGATCGGAATGTTTTCCGACAAGGGCTGTCGATGGATTGGAGGTTGCAACAGAGTCTAACACAACGGTTGATAGTGCAATTCGGAAACTATCGGACATAACAACCGTGGTCTCACTGTGAACCAGGTCATCTCCAATTGTGAAACTGCCGGCATCATTTTTACAGGAAGCCATAAAGGCTATGATAACCGCGAAAATCAAGAATTTATTCATATTAACGAGCTCGTATGAAGTTTATGCAAAGGAATATGTTTTTCGGTAAACTCAGCTTGCAAAGCAAAAATTTTGTGATAAGTAACAAAAGGAATATAGATGAAAAGATATTGAATATCTATGAATAGACGGTTTTTATCGACGTAAATGCCGAATCTGCTGAATTTCGACTAATTATTGTTAAGGAATGCTAATTATTTTAACGTTATTGGCGTTGATATAGATAAAAACAGGGTTTGTGTGGATAAAAAACGGTTATATATAGGAAAAAGTCGCCTTCGTCTATCATTTTTTTTTCGCTCTCACTAAGCGTTTATGTTTGCGGCCTAACTGATATAATTTTTTTTTACAGATGATTCGAAAAAATTTCTTTGTAAATAACTGGTCTGCGCGAGTTGCAAAACTCGGGTTGATGCTGGCAATCATAGCTCCAACAATGGTTTCATGTAGTGGCAATGATGATGATGATTTAGTAGGTAACTGGGTTAAATTAGGGGATTTTAGTGGTTCTCCCAGAACGAGTGCAACCGGAACTACATTGAATGATTTAGGATACATTGGCCTGGGATACAACTACACGCAAGACGAGCGCTTGTCGGATTTCTGGACTTATGATGCCGACCGTAATACCTGGGATCAAATCGCTGATTTTCCCGGTAATGCCCGTACAAACGCTGTAAGCTTTGCAGCAGATGGTAAATTGTATGTTGGTAGCGGCTTCGACGGAACAAGCGGTGAGCGTTTGAAAGATTTCTGGGAATACAACCCGACTACTAATCAATGGACAGAAATCGCTGAGCTTCAGTCTGACAATGTAAACAGCCCCAATGTTGATGGTCGCGAGGGAATGACTGCCTTCTCCATCAACGGTGTTGGCTACGTTTTAGGCGGATCTGATGCTGATGGTACAGCTTATAAAGATATGTACGCTTATGATCCTGCAATCGGATCATGGTCTAAAAAAGCGGACTTTGGTGGTTCTAAACGCGCTAATGCAGTAGCATTTGTAATTGGCGATTACGCTTATGTATGTACTGGTATCTCGAATGGTTCTTATCCAAACGATTTCTATCGGTATGATGCAGTACAGGATCGGTGGGAAGAATTGAGAAAAATTTCGGATAACAGCGACGATTCTTACGACGACGATTATGATATCATCCGAACCAATGCGGTAGCATTCACCGCCGACGGTAAAGGTTATATTGCAACTGGTGGCCGTGGTTCATCGGGTAGTGATGTGTGGGAATACGACCCTACGACTGACCTTTGGACTGAAAAGACTAGTTTTGAAGGATCTTCTCGCTACAATGCCGTTGCATTCACAATCGATGGCGTAGGCTATGTATTAACAGGTCAACAAGGTACTACTTCGAACTTTGACGATATGTTCCGCTTTGATCCGAACGCTGAATATGAAGAAAATGATTAAGACTCATCGGGTTAAAATCGATAATAAAATACGTTTAATGGCAATACTCCTGGGTTTCTCAGGAGTATTGTTGTTTTCGTGCAAGCCACAAACAATAGCTCGTGTTGAAACGAAAGCTGTTGACGATGGCTGGGGGTATCAGATTTTAATTAACGATAGCCCCTACATCGATCAGCAATATATTCCGGCTATTTCGGGAAAGCACCGGTTCCAAACCGAGAAAGATGCCCAAAAGACCGGTCGTTTGGTGCTGCAAAAAATGCAAAAAGGCCAACTGCCTCACCTCACCGTTGGCGAACTGGACAGCCTGGGGAGTGTTTACACCGTAACCCCTTAAAAATAGGCCTTATGAAACTTGTTGTACTGGATGGCTATACTTTAAATCCGGGCGATTTATCCTGGAAACCACTGGAATGCTTCGGCGAGCTGGTTATTTTCGACCGCACAAAGCCGGAAGAACTGCTGAGCCGTATCAAGGGTGCTTCAGCAATTTTTACAAATAAGGTAATCATTGACGATTCCGTAATTCGGCACAGCCCGACTCTAAAATATATTGGCGTGATGGCAACGGGCTATAACGTGGTCGATCTGCAAGCTGCCAACAGAGCTGGGATAACCGTGACAAACATTCCCGCCTACAGTACCAACTCGGTCGCTCAGCTGGTTTTCTCCTTTATCCTTCATTTTGCCAACCAGCTTCATCGTCATGCCGCAGATGTGGCCGATGGGGGGTGGACCAACAGTCCGGACTTTTCCTACACATTAAGCCCCCAACAAGAACTTGCCGGCAAGGTGATTGGTATTGTTGGTTTTGGACAAATCGGGCAAAAAGTTGCCCAAATAGCTCAGGCATTCGGCATGCGGGTGATTTTCCAAAACCGATCGGATAAGAGCCACTTAAACCACGACTGGCAACAAGTAGAACTGGATGATTTGCTGACACAGGCTGATTATGTGTCGCTCAATTGCCCGCTAACAGCCGAAAATCATGGTTTTATGAATCTAGAAAAGCTTCTGCGGATGAAAAAAGGAGCAGTTCTGATCAACACAGCGCGCGGAGCATTGGTTGATGAACAAGCTCTGGCCGAAGTACTGAACACCGGCCGCCTTGCCGGAGCGGGCCTGGATGTTTTAACACACGAACCACCCGAGGCCAACAATCCCTTGCCGACAACACGCAATTGCATAATAACACCTCATATTGCCTGGGCAACACAATCAGCCCGCAAAAGATTATTGCATATCCTGACATCCAATTTTGAGGCTTATTTAAATCATAAGCCTCAAAATGTGGTGAATCATCCCTTTTATTAAATCTAAAAAGACGCGGAAGGTCGATTAATCTTCATCATCTTCATAATCATCTTCGTCTTCCTCTCGCTTGTAGTTCCGCAAATCCAGATCGTCGTCATCAAATTCGTCATAAATAGACAAGCGTTTTTTACCACTTCGATCTTTTTTGACACCTTTCGCGGATAAACCTCTCGATTCGTTATTCTCGATGTCAGTTTTTTTGAAGTCTTTTTTCGAGTTCTTAGCAGATTTCATTTTTTAAGCTATTAACTTAGATAACAAAAGATTAAAATGTAATTGATTTGATAAAATTCATGTTTTCAAACTACTAGATTTTTTTTCTATTTTCCAATAGTTTGCCGCTAAAAATGCGTCTTTTCTTCGTTTTCACTCCTATCTTAGCGAAATGTTAACCGATTTCTCTTGCTCAATAAGGCAGGGGCATACAGCCGAAAATCGAAACTTTCGGGCGATATGTAAGAACCCAATCCGGCGCTTTGTTGTTTGTTAATAAAAAAAGTACGTTATGAGTTTTACGTTGACTATTGGACAAGCTGCAAAAAATTTTAAGCTGCCAGCGACAGATGGCCGACAGTACACGCTCGATGATTTTAGCGATGCGCGTTATCTGGTTCTCTTCTTTACCTGTAATCATTGCCCCTATGTTACGGGCAGTGACGAACTGACCAGAGCAACAGCGTTGAAATATCAACCGCTGGGAGTTCGCTTTGTGGCCATTAACTCGAACAGTAAAAATACCTATGCGGAAGACAGTTTTGAGCAGATGGTAAAGCGAATGGAACAGCATAAATTCCCCTGGGTTTATCTTTACGACGAGTCGCAAGAGGTGGCTCTGGCCTACGGAGCTTTGCGCACGCCACATTTTTATGTCTTCGACGAAGCACGAAAACTAGTCTACACCGGCCGGGCAGTAGATAACCCAAAAGATATCGCAAAGGCGACTGTGAACGATCTGGATCGGGCTTTACAGGAACTTGTTGATGGAAAACCGGTGTCGGTTCCGGTCACAAACCCCATTGGCTGCAATGTGAAGTGGGAGGGCAAAGATAAACATTGGATGCCGGCCGATGCCTGCGATCTGATCTGGAACAAATAGGCAGGTACTTTTCCGGCAATCGAACCGTTTATAAATGAAAAGCGCTAATTGGGCGTCGCATTAAACGATTAGCATAAATAGTGAAGTACCAACCAAAGCTGTATTTATGAAGAAAATATTCGGAATATGCTTGTTGTTGATTATTGCTCAGACATCAATGGCCATTTCGCCGGTAAACCTCGGGTTGAAAGCAGGCTATACCTCGTCGAAAATCACCACAAGCTTAGAGCAATTTAACGATGGTTCGGTGAATAAATATTTGGCAGGAGCCTTCGTTCGCGTAAATCTGGGGCGAATTTACATTCAACCCGAAGGTTATTTCTCATCCAAGGGAGGTGTTCTGAAAAATGTTGAAGGTTTTTCAGAGGAATCTTTCGACTTAAATACGATTGATGTGCCGCTTTTACTAGGCTATCAACTGGTCCGTAAATCGTCATTCAATCTGAGAGTGAATGCCGGCCCGGTGTTCTCGTTTATAACTGACACCGATGATTCCGAAACAACAGATCTGTCTCACGAAGCCCTAAAAGATCATTACGTGGGCATTCAGTACGGTGCAGGTATCGATTATTTGTTCCTGTCGCTCGATGCCCGCATGGAGAGTAGTCTGGAAGATATTTATTCATCCGGAGGAGATGAAAAGCTAAAGCTTTTTTCGCTAACGTTGGGAATCAAGTTTTTGTGATCGACAGTTATGTGTATAAACAACTTATTCAAAACATTAACTGCTTTGTTCAAAAGGCCTGTTCTGTTGAAGCCAATTATTTTGGGGTTAATGTTCATTGTTTTTGCAGGCAAGGCAAGCGCTCAAACTAATTCATTATCAGCCTCCGGAGTTGAACAAGACAGAGCACAAGTTAGAGCCGATGAGCAACTGTGGCTCCCCGGTTTGGCATTGCCGTTCTGGGATCAGGGGCAATTGATGTCAAGTTATAGCTCTCTTTCCGAAGAACCGCTGAACTTAAAAGTCGAAGTTCCTTCGGCAGTCGTTGTTCACCACCCTCAAGCGTATGCTGCGCTGGAAAACGATCTTTGGCGCAACCCTTTTCCAGCTGCTTACCGGCTAAATTCAGCGGCTGCTTACCGAATATCGGATAAAATAAGCCTGATGGGAAGTAACTTTTCGGCCAACTCGGTTTTCAGTCTTCATCCCTTTGAAACATCGCCTGAAAAGATGACGATTCAAGGAATTAACTTTCAACTCGAGTATAAAGTATCCGATAAGCTTCGAATCGGTGGCGGTGTGCAATTCTATCAGCAATCCCGGGAATTCTGATTTCTTAATGCCTTATATATGTGCCTGACTGATAAATTCCGTATTTTCGTGAAAAAACCGGAAGTATTAGCATGACAGCTTCACGCGCCAAAGAGATTAAGCCCTTTATTGTAATGGAAGTGCTCGAAAAAGCACAGGAAATGGAAAAACAGGGGATCGATGTAATTCACCTGGAAGTGGGCGAACCTGATTTTGACATCCCCGGCTGTGTGAAGCAAGCTGTTGCCACAGCACTGGATGAAGGCAAAACGCACTACACCCACAGCCTGGGAGATCCCGAGCTTCGGCAGGCCATTGCAGATCATTACCTGAAGGAGTACGCTGTACGCGTTGCCATGGATCAAATCATTGTGACATCGGGCTCTTCGCCGGCCATTCTAATGGCTTTGTCGGTTTTATGCGAGCAAGGCGACGAGGTTATTATTTCCGATCCGGCTTATGCCTGTTATGTCAATTTCATACACTACATCGGTGCCAAAGCGGTGCGCGTTCCGGTATCATCGGCTGATGGATTTCAGTTTCACGGAGAAGACATCCGCGATAAAATCACCGCCCGCACCAAAGCAATCCTGATCAACAGCCCGATGAATCCGACAGGAAACTTGCTGAGCAAAGAATCGCTGGAGATGATGGCTTCCCTCGACGTTCCAATCGTTTCCGATGAAATCTATCATGGTCTGGTTTATGGCGAAAAGGCCCGTAGCATCCTCGAATTTACCGATCAGGCATTTGTGTTGAACGGCTTTTCGAAACGATATGCAATGACCGGTCTGCGATTGGGCTATTTGATTGCGCCGAAAAAATATATTCGCAACCTGCAAAAACTGCAGCAGAACCTTTTTATCTGCGCCAGTTCAACCGCACAAAAAGGTGCAATAGCTGCGCTAACAAAAGGTGGCAGTGCTGTAGAACAGATGGTGCGTGTTTATGATGAGCGCCGAAGATATTTGATTGCTCGCTTACGGCAACTTGGCTTTACCATTCCTGTTGAGCCAACAGGTGCCTTTTATGTATTTGTCGATGCCCGGCACCTGGCTGATGACTCCTATCAACTGGCCTTCGATATTCTTGAAAAGGCCCACCTGGGCTTAACACCGGGAATTGATTTTGGTCCGGGCGGGGAGGGCTACCTGCGTTTTTCCTACGCTAATTCACTCGAACATATTCAGGAAGGACTAAATCGACTGGAGCAGTATTTGCACAATCGGAAAGAGCAGGAGCAATTGTCTTCGTAAACAGCCCGATTTACTGATTAGCAATTGAATAGAGACTAAAACTCGTGCCACTCCTTAAGCCTTTTAATCTCCCGCGCAGACACAGCAATCAATAAAAACATCAACTATCCTTCCGGAGAAACTATCCCGAAAACGTAACAACTGATATCACAGGCAGTACAGCCCGGTCGCTTACAGACTGGTTGCGTCAGTTTACCGTCAATTAGCGGCCATTGGTCGATGTATCGGGTTCATACTGTAATCATTTGGATTTGTCGTCGTCTATTAAAATGTAAGAAACAAGAACAAGCATTTTACGCAGCAACAACAATTTCAGAAGTTAAACATTTAATACAACAGTCATGAAAACCAGATTATTCCAATTCGCTTCAGTCGTTCTGCTAATGACCCTAAGTTTATCACTAAGTGCCGCAGGCGGCAACCGTTCCTTTGAAGACTATACAATCAAACAAATGGAGTACGCCGAGCTTTTTACCGGGGTTGATGCCGCCTGGACATTAACTTACGACAACCAGGAAAGCTCGATTCTAATCTCTTTTAAAAAGAATAAAAACTGTAAAACCTATGTGGTTCGTGGCGACCACTTCGAGGTGGTTTACGAATGTAGTCCGGATGGTTTCGGCGCCCGAATGGTGAAAAAATCAGAACGAATGTTTCCCCAACAGCTAACAGCAGCGGTTTTAAATTCAGAAGAGCTGGCCAAACAACGGATTCTGACCCCGAATCGTGTTGATGATGAGCGTGCTTTGGGTTTGATCGCGGCCTTTTTACCCGACTTGGTTAACCCCAGCTACAGGCATCTGCTGAACTAGTCCCTTTTAATTATTAAACAGTACACGACAAGCCACTTTCTCCCCCGGAAAGTGGCTTTTTCAAATACAGCCACAAACAAAGCCATCGGCCATTCCTTCCAATAACTCCTGTACTTTTTCCTTTTCGCGTTCCGTTCCTTCGCAGTTCTTGCACACCGGCAAGTTAAGGGTTAAGTTGACTCTACAATCCGGATCTACAGGCTCTTCGCAGACAAAGCAGGTGGTTTTAAAATTATTCATCATTTTAAGGAGCATTCAGTTTACTTGGCGAAAATAGCGATTCTTCTGCCAGGATGTAAGCCAACCAGTCGGATTTTATGTCATGAAAAAACGTTCAATATGCTATTCTGTCTTCATTTAGCAAACAGACAACAATGGCATAATTATTATAGAAAAAAAAGAACCTGCAAGTAGTATAGTAACTCAATATAATTACTTTTGTGGGCAGTCAAGTAGATTTATCAGAAAAAATATAATAAAATGGCTTTTGTTAGTAAACTCCTCGGAAAATTTCTGGGGAACAAATCGGATCGGGATATCAAGGAAATCGCGCCGATTCTTGAAAACATCAAAAAGGAATACGCCCGAATTACGCAACTCTCCAATGACGAGCTTAGAGCGGAAGCTGAAAAGCTTAAACAAATCATAAAAGACAGAATTAAGCCCGAAGAACAGGAAATTGCTGAGCTAAAGGCCAAGGCTGAAGAAGTTGGGATTCAGGAAAGTGAGCAGCTTTATCAGCGTGTGGACAAACTGGAAGAGCTAATTGATGAGAAAATTGAAGAGGTTCTCAACGAGATTCTGCCGATTGCCTTCTCCATTGTCAAAGAAACGGCCAAACGATTTACGGAAAACGAAAAAGTTGTTGTTAATGCCTCGGATTTCGATCGCGATTTAGCGGCCTCAAAAGACAATGTGGAGATCGACGGCGAACAAGCCATCTGGTATAACTCGTGGCTGGCCGGTGGTAGCGAAATTACCTGGCAGATGATCCACTACGACGTCCAGTTGATTGGTGGTATTGTATTGCACAGCGGTAAAATTTCGGAAATGGCAACCGGTGAAGGTAAAACCTTGGTGGCAACTTTGCCGGTGTTCCTGAATGCTTTGGCAGGACGGGGCGTGCATGTGGTTACTGTAAACGACTATCTGGCCAAACGTGACTCAGAGTGGATGGGACCTATTTTCGAGTTCCACGGCTTGAGTGTGGACTGTATCGATAAGCACCAACCCAACTCCGACGCCCGTCGTAAAGCTTATAATGCCGACATCACCTACGGAACAAATAACGAATTTGGCTTCGATTATCTACGTGATAATATGGCCATTAATCCGCGCGACCTGGTGCAGCGTAAACATCACTACGCCATCGTCGATGAGGTTGACTCCGTATTGATTGACGACGCCCGTACGCCATTAATCATCTCCGGACCGGTCCCTAAAGGCGACAATCAGAAGTTCGAAGAGCTGATGCCGCGTGTTGAACGATTGGTTTCAGCACAACGAAACTATACCATGCAGTGCCTGACCGATGCCAAACGCCTGTTGACGAAGGCCGATGCAAGCAAAGAAGAAAAAGAAGAAGGTGCCATGCAGCTTTTGCGCGCCCATAAAGGGATGCCCAAAACCAAAGCCCTGATTAAATTCTTAAGCGAAGAGGGCATCAAATCGATCATGCAGAAGACCGAGAATTACTATATGCAGGACAACAGCAAGAATATGCATATTGTAACCGATCCGCTTTTCTTTGTGATTGATGAGAAAATGAATTCGGTTGAATTGACCGACAAAGGAATCGACCTGATCTCGTCGGATGTCGACGATCCGGAGTTCTTCATCTTGCCGGATGTCGGTTCTTCGGTTGCAGAAATTGAAAACAACACAGAGCTGGGCAGTCAGGAAAAAATTGAAAAGAAAGACGAACTGCTCCAAAGCTACGCAGTAAAGTCGGAACGTGTGCACACCATCAACCAGTTGCTGAAAGCTTATGCCATGTTCGAGAAAGACGTGGAATATGTAGTAATCGACAATAAGGTAAAAATTGTTGATGAGCAAACCGGTCGTATTATGGAAGGCCGTCGCTATTCCGATGGCTTACACCAGGCTATCGAAGCTAAAGAACGCGTGAAAGTGGAAGCAGCAACGCAAACTTTTGCAACGGTGACCCTGCAAAACTACTTCCGGATGTATCACAAATTGTCCGGTATGACCGGTACTGCCGAAACGGAAGCAGGAGAATTCTGGGATATCTATAAACTCGACGTTGTCGTGATCCCAACAAACCGGCCAATTGTGCGCAACGACTGGAACGATAAGGTTTACAAGACCAAACGCGAAAAATATAATGCGGTAATTCAGGAAATTGTTGAACTAAACGAAGCCGGTCGGCCGGTGCTTGTTGGTACAACATCGGTTGAGATTTCGGAATTACTGAGCCGTATGCTGAAGTTGCGTGGCATTAAACACAATGTGCTGAATGCGAAATTGCACGCCCGTGAGGCTGAAATTGTAGCCGATGCCGGTAACAAAGGAATGGTTACTATTGCGACCAACATGGCCGGTCGTGGTACCGACATTAAGTTGACCGCCGATGTGAAGCAAGCAGGCGGTTTAGCAATCATTGGTACCGAGCGTCACGACTCGCGACGGGTCGACCGCCAGCTGCGTGGTCGTGCCGGACGCCAGGGTGATCCGGGCTCTTCGCAATTCTTCGTATCGTTGGAAGACGACCTGATGCGCCTGTTTAACTCGGATCGGATTACCGGAATCATGGACCGTTTAGGTTTGGAAGAAGGTGAAGTGATTCAACACTCCATGATCACAAAATCGATCGAACGCGCACAGAAGAAAGTCGAAGAAAACAACTTCGGTATCCGGAAACGCTTGCTCGAATACGATGATGTGATGAACTCGCAACGTGAGGTGATCTACAAAAAACGTCGCCACGCCTTATACGGCGAACGGCTGGAAGTAGATTTGCTGAACATGATGTACGATTCGGTTGAAGCTGTTGTGAACGAATACTACGGAGGCGATTTCGAGGATTTCAACCTGGAGTTGATGCGCCTGATGTCGATCGAGTCGCCAGTCCGTGAAGACGACTTCAAGCAAATGAAGCCGGAAGATATCGTAGAGAAGATCTACCAGACCATGATTGATTCGTACACCCGCAAGGTGGAAACCATTTCGAAACAAGCCTATCCGGTCATCAAAGATGTATATGAGACCAAATCTCACTTGTATCAAAATATTGTAGTTCCTATTTCTGATGGTAAACGCATCTTCCAGATCGTTACAAACCTGGAAAAAGCCTATAATAATCAGGGTAAGGAACTGGTGAAGTCGTATCAAAAGCAAATTGTTCTGGCCACAATTGATGAATCGTGGAAAGAGCAACTTCGCGAAATGGACGACTTAAAGCAATCGGTACAAAACGCGGCTTACGAGCAAAAGGATCCGTTGCTGATTTACAAATTCGAGTCATTCAATCTGTTCAAGCAAATGGTGGAAAAAGTAAATAAGGATATTGTATCAACCTTGATGAAAGGACATATCCCCATTGCTGATCCCAGCCAGGTGCGCGAAGCTGAAGCAGCCCGCAGAACGGACATGAGTAAGTATTCGACCCAAAAGTCGGAACTTCCGGAATCGCGCGAGCAAAGACCGGAGAAAAAGGAAGCTCCTAAAGTTCAGCCGGTTCGCGTTGAAAAGAAAGTTGGGCGAAATGATCCCTGTCCTTGCGGAAGCGGAAAGAAATATAAAAGTTGCCACGGCAAAGGATTAGAATAAGTAGCTTAGGCTACTTATTCTTTTTTAGCTTAATGGCTTAATGGCTTAACCGCCAAAAATAAAAAACCCAAATTCCCCAGTATATGCAGTCTTTTTTAGCTTTTATCCATTGGAATGTCAATCCTGAGATTTTTCACATCGGTTCGCTGTCGGTCAGATGGTATGGCCTTTTATTTGCCACCGGTTTTCTGATCGGCTACAATATTGTAGAAAAGATGTTCAAATTTGAAGGTGCTGATATAAAGTGGTTGGAAAGCCTGTTCATCTACATGCTTGTTGCCACGGTAATTGGCGCTCGTTTGGGGCATGTGTTATTCTATGGCTGGGATTATTATTCGCAGCACCCGGCCGAAATACTGAAAGTTTGGCATGGTGGTTTGGCCAGCCATGGTGGAGCCCTGGGTATTTTTATAGCCTTAATAATCTGGAGTCGCAAAGTTTCAAAGCGTCCGGTATTATGGGTTTTAGATCGGGTAGTGGTGCCAACAGCTTTGGTAGCTGCCATGATTCGTACCGGGAACCTGATGAACTCCGAGATTTACGGGGTTGCTACGAATCTGCCTTGGGGGTTTATTTTTGAACGCAACGGCGAAGAGCTCGCCAAACACCCAACACAGATTTACGAGGCACTCTCGTACCTGATTACGTTTGCTGTTGTGCTATACCTTTTCTTCAAAACCAATTTGCGAAAAAAAGAAGGATTCATCGTTGGCTTGTTCTTTGTCATGGTCTTCTTCTCCCGCTTCATGATTGAGTTCATAAAAGAAGATCAGGAAGCATTCGAAGCTGGTATGGCTCTGAATATGGGGCAGTGGCTAAGCGTTCCCTTTGTGCTGGGCGGCTTATTGCTGATGTTGCGGGCATTAAAAAAGCCGGATGTCAATTATCCGGCTGTGAAATCGTAATATTTCTTGGTCGATCATTACTGATTGAACCGGGCTAAAATCTCCTGACGTTTCTTTAGCGTTAGCAGATAATTTTGGGTTTGCTGCATATATCGGGTAAAGTACGATTTATTGGCCCACTCAATAGCCAGATCAATATCTCCGAGCATCTCGGAAGCTAATGCCAAATTAAATTCAGCCTTGCTTTTTACAGATGTTTTGGCCGATTCGGCATACTGAAGCCAGTAATCGTAAGCTTCCTGCCATTTATTATCGTGGGCTAACAGCGCTATTTGCGAAGCATCGGTGTCGTTAATCACAAAGAAAATCCGGTTTTCCTTCACCCAATTGGGCGAAAGTTTGTCATCGAGCTCCAGAGCGGCCTGAACTCCGGTTTGAATTAAGCACTCCTTGATCAACGGAAGCTGATCAAAAATCTTTTCGGTTGAGTAGCCGCCGTCCCTCCACGAAATCGTGTCGTCAACCACCAATTGCCGGATAATTTCCTGTCGAACCGGGTCATAGATCTTAACCACGACATCGTATTTAGAATCGATACTGGCCGAGGCATAAGCCGCATCACCATTGGAATCATTAAAGGTTTTATAGTCCGTCATAATCTTGTTGAAATAGCGCTCGATTACCAGCAAAGCATCGGTGTCAAACTCTTCGCAAAGGGCCGAAACCTCTGTCCAGTCGAGCTTTTCGGGGACAAGATAAAACTCCTTATGGCGTTCCAGAAAGCGTTGTTCCGGTATAACCACATCATAACGTCCCGACTCAAAAAGCAGCTCTCCCAGCGCCTTTAGGGTCGTATCGGCCGCCAAACTGTCCAACACTACACTATCATATCGAAAACCACGACTAAAGAAAAACTGCTGTAAGCTGTCTTTGTCAAAATCCTGGAAATCAGCCGTAATGCTACGATTTACCAAGGTTAAACTGTGAATATCTTCCGGTAACAGATGCGTTGATGGCTGAGCTGTTTCAATCACCAACGATTTATAGGAAGAAGTACATGAACTAAAGCTGAGCAACAGTGCAAATAGCCAAAATATCAGCTTGTTGTGTTTAAAAAGCTTCATAAACTTCAATTTTTTATCGAATGTGAAAGTTAGAAAAACTTCGATCATTGTTTAGTAGGAACCCCAATATTTTCTCAAAAACCATTCCAGAGCAAGCAAAAAAGCAATGAACAAGGCAAACCATTTAAGTTGAATGAGTTCCCTAAAAACCTGCTGCCTGAATTTTTGCCTCTTGAGATGCTCATCGGCTTGCAATTTTTCAATAATCTCATCGAACCGGGCAGCTTCAGCGAAACAAGCACCTGTTGTCTGCGAAATCTGAAACAGTGTGTTATAGTCGGCTTGCAAATTGGTTTGCTCGAGCTGCAGCTTGTCAACGCGGAACGATCCCTCTTCAACCAACTGCTTCCCGCCATATTCAACAGTAGCATGCAGGGCATAAGTGCCCACTGCCAATTGCCCGATATTCAACTGATAAGCCTGCTCGGTTTTGTCAAAGGTGTAGTCATAATCGGTTCCGTTACGATCCGATATCCGGAGTGCAATATCCGGGCTATTAATCACTTCATAATTCTCATCGAGTAGTTCGGCCGTTATTGTTATTTCTTCGTCCTCCGAATAATTCGGCTGATAATAAACGTTGAAATTATCCTCATTGGGTTTCAGTATCAGATAGTTTATAATTTTTAGAAATAATGGATCGAACACTGCATCCACTCCGCCCTGCACAAAATCGTACAGGCGCCACTTCCAGATTCCTTCCCCGGCAATGAGTGCCGTCTTTGTTCCTTCAACGCGCCCAAGAGCAATCAGCGCACGCGGAAAATCGATCTGCTCAATTCGCTGGCGAGCCAAAATCTGCCAGTTGCCGCTCAGCTCAACATCAGTAAACGGCACCTGCAAGGGCGGCCAGCTTCCAATCCGTTCCGACCAGAAATCCTCGATGCGGAAAAAGTCGAAATCGGCATCGACAACTGCCGACGAATACCCGAAGCTTTTCAGCTCGCCGAAGTGGAAACCAGCACCCAAATTGTTCAAAATTGAATAGTCTGTTTGAGGACCAACAAGCCATAAAACCGGCCGTCCCGACTTGGAGATTTCCTCGAGTGACGGGGTATTCGCAGCTTTTCCACCCGGTAATTGGTTCATAATAATTAAGTCAAAATCCTGCGGATTTATGGGGTCGCCGGGCTGGGTAACTAATTTGTATTCGTAGTTCATTTGCGGCTCCAGAACCCGAATCAGGGCTGCATTATCCGGATTGACCCCCTTACTTAAGATCAATATTTTTTGCTTTTGGTCGATTACTCGGATCGAAAAATCGAAATGGTTATTTGCCGTATTCTGTTCCTGATCAAACGGGTGTATATCGACTCGATAGTTCACAATGCCTGTTTTATCAGCTTTCAATCTGAATGATTCCTGCCGAAAGAAACGATTGTGCTCAATGCTAATGTTGCGCTGATCAAGCAGTTCGCTTCCTTCCCAAACCTGCAATTTCGCCGTCTTGCTGGCTAAGTTACTAAAGGACAAATCAACTTGAAGCGGAAAGTAGTTACCGATAAATGTACTTTGATTATGGCTCACCTTCATAATAGCTGCATCTGTCTGCCGGGTCGTATCACCTACGCCAACGGTATAAACCGGATAGCTCAGCTGCTGGCTGCTGTATACCGGATCGGTCCCGGAGTTAAAGAGGCCATCACCAATAAGAATCATGGCCGAAACCGACGAAGGCTGGTAGTTCTCCTGAACCGACCGGAAGAGTGCGCTGTAGTCGGAGCGTAGCTCGTCGAACTGACGAAGCTCACTTTTTTGTGCCACTTGTCCGAATGTCCAGTGATCGATCCGGCAATCCTCCAAGGCAGACTTTGCTTTATTCATGGTCTCTTCGCAGGTGTTGGCATAGTTTTTCAGAGACTCTGAATTATCGGTTGCGATTATGATTAAAGGATCCTCGTGGATTGTTTGGTAGAGCTGAATGGCCGGCGCCAGCAATAGCGCAATCACGCAAATCAGAGCAACAAGGCGCAGTGCCGCCAACAGCCCGATTTGAAATTTACTGTAGAAGCTTTGTTGCGATTGCGACCAGTAGGTATACCAAACAAGTGCGGCAACAGCTACAACTGCCGGTAGTAAAATGAAGAAAGCGTTTGGGTGTTCAAAATAAAATTTCAATGAGAAATATGTTTTAGATAGTCAAATATAAGCTTAAGCATTCAAATTTTCAGCGACGACCGCCATTATTCTTCCTGATTTCGGGCGGAACGATCAAAAAATTGGAGAGAGCAAGAAATAGTAAACATTAGGGACAGAGCCATTATTTTAATTATATTCAGGCCTCAAATAAATCCGAAGCTTTTATGGGAAGATTGAAATTCAGTCTGTTTTTCCTGATGATACAGTTACTCGTACCTCCGGTTCGCGCACAATATTTCTCAACCGGAACCGATCCGGCTAATATCCGTTGGTTGCAAATCAATACGGAAAACTTTCAACTGATCTTTCCGAACGATTATGAACCCAAAGCACAGCAAGTTGCAGCAATATTGGAAAAGGTGTACCGGTACGGATATCAATCGTTGGGCACAGCCCCCCGCAAAATATCGGTGATCATGCACACCCGTACTGTCAACTCCAATGGAATGGTGGCCTGGGCTCCCCGACGAATGGAGTTATATCCGACACCGCATCAGAAAATCTATGCACAGGACTGGTTGCAGCAGTTGGCCATTCACGAATTTCGACACGTTGTTCAGATGGATAAAATAGCTCAGGAACTTCCTGCAATTTTCAAGATCATACTCGGCGAACAGGCCGCCACTGCTGCGGTTGGGGCATATTTGCCTTTCTGGTTTTTGGAGGGTGATGCCGTTGTTACGGAGACCGCCTTGTCGCAATCCGGCCGTGGTCGTAATCCTTATTTTCTGATGGAAAATAAAGCTCAAGCCGTTGAAAAAGGCTTGTTCAGTTACGACAAAGCAAGCCTGGGATCCTATAAAGATTTTGTTCCTAACCGCTACAAATTTGGCTGGTGGATGACCGGGGGAATACGCGCAAAATACGGAGAACGAACCTGGTCGAATGTTCTGGAACAGATCGCCAGTAAGCCCTTGTCGATTACCCCGGTGAACACTGCCCTGAAGAAGCAGACCGGACACACCAAAGAAGAACTGTATGCCAGTCTATTTGCAAATTATCGCCAAAGGTGGATAGAACAGATTGACAGTGCCAAACTTTCCCGCTCGGTAGCCTTAACGACCAGTTCGCCGTCATACACCCAATACCTCTACCCGCAGCTTGCTGCCGACGGTTCGCTGGTTGCTTATAAACAAAGTCGACATGATATCGGGCGTATCGTGAAAATTGAAAATGGGAGAGAACAGGTCCTTTTTACCCCGGGAACGATACTGGACGAATCGATGTCGCTGGCAGGTTCAAAAATCATCTGGTCGGAGCGAAGAGCCCATTTACGCTGGGATCACGCGGATCGGTCGGTAATTATTTTACGCGATATTGAAAGCTTGAAAATGCACAAATTTACCTACGACGACAACCTATTTGCACCACAAATTTCGCCGGATAGCAACCTCTTTGCAGCTGTCAGGGTTAATGAAACAAACAATTACAACCTCGGCATTTTCAACCTGAACGATGGAAACCTGACAGAAAGCTACACGATCGGCGACAACGATTTCATCTTTAGCCCTTGCTGGAGCCACGATGGCAACCATTTGTTTTGTATTGGCCTGTCTGATCAGGGGAAATACATTGCCCGGATTAATCTGAAAACAGGCAACATCTCCCGTTTGACAGAACCTTCGTATGCCGACATCCGAAATCTTTCGTATTTCGGTAAAACCTTGGTGTATACCTCGGCGGAGTCCGGCATTGATAACATCTATCAGCTGGACCTGAGCAGCCGGTCGGTCCGCCAACTCACCAATGTCGCATTTGGTGCTGATTACGGAATTCTTGCTGATGACACTCTTTTCTTCTCCAATTACACTGCTGATGGCTATCAACTGGTCAAGCTGCCGGCCAATCACTTTTTCAATCAGCCATCGGCAGGTAGTAATCTGGTGTCCAATCACTTGGCTGATTTGCTGGCAAGCCGGGAGAACCTCATCCTGGATTTTAAGGCCTTGCCTGACTCCAATTATCAGGTAAAACGCTACAGTAAACTAGCTCATCTGTTCAATTTTCATAGTTGGGCTCCGGCTTACATCAACACCACTGATTACGAAATCAGGCCCGGTGTTTCCTTTGTCTCACAAAACAAGCTTGGTACAGCTACAGCCAACTTGGGATACGACTACGATTGGTCGGAAAGAATCGGAAAATACCGTGCTAACCTGGAATATTCCGGTTTGTGGCCGATACTCCGGGCTGAAGTGAACTACGGGAAACGCAAATCCAGCTACGGGACAATTCAGCAAAACGGAGATACGACTTATCAGGATTTTTCGTGGAATGAAATGGCTTACGAATTCGAAGCTCGCTTACCGTTAACCTTTAACAGCGGGAAGTATACCCAATTCATCCAGCCCAAAATTGAATATTCCCGAAGAAAAGTTAGCCATGATTCGAGCACCCCCGACGAATTTTTCAGCGGCTATTACCATGGCATAAGCTATCATCTTTATTTGCAAAATACGATCAGGCAAGCCGAGCTCGACTTACAACCACGTTGGGGGCAGGCAGTCGAGCTGGTCTTTAAACAAAACCCCTCGGGGGGCGTCGAAATCGCTAATTTGAAAGCATTCCAAAGCTACCTCTATTTCCCTGGATTCCGCAGAAATCAGGCCCTTCGCATCTATAATGGCTATCAGCAAAAAAATTCCGGCCAATCATCAGATCTATTCTCAAATGTCGTTCGTTTTCCCAGGGGAATACAGCAAATCAAGCATAGCGAGCTTTACACTTTTTCGGCCGACTATCGTTTTCCTTTAGCTTATCCCGATTTTAGCCTGGGCCAATTTGTTTACCTGAAAAGACTCCGGGCATCGTTGTTTTATGATTTTTCGTCCCTGCAACGGAAAAACTATAACGACGATGGCTCGCTTCACAGTATCTATAAGAAGTATTTGACCTCGGTTGGCCTGGAGATAATGGGTGACGGTCATTTCTTACGCCTGCCGGCACCAGTATCCGTGGGGCTGCGATCCATGTATTTGCCCGACTTTAAAGAGACTCGTTTTGAGTTGATGCTATCGGTTCAGTTTAGCGGAATTTGATCGCAAGCTTAAAACCGTAATCTCCGGGTTCATGTCAATCCTCCCCGGGAAACCAACACATCCAAGGCCTTGGTTTACATACAAATATTGGTTGCCAGCCTGGTAAAGTCCCGCCCATAATGGCTGAATAAAGTACATCGGGCTGAAGGTGATACCAGCCACTTTGTAGCCAAATTGTGCGCCATGGGTATGTCCGGAAAGTGTTAACGGAATGCTTGTTTTATAGCGTATTTCATCCGCCCAATGTGCCGGATCGTGTGAAAGCAAAATCCGAAAAGCGTCATCCGGAACATCTTGCATCGACTGCCCAAGATCGGCATATTGCGGAAATGGACGATGCCCCCAGTTCTCAACTCCGATCAAATAAATTGAGGTATCCCCAATTACGACTTGCGCCGATTCATTCTGAAGCAGTTCAAAGCCTGCCTCCCTGATCTTATCTGCAACAGCCTGGTGATTCGCTATTTTGTCGGTCTCGCTGGCCCAGTCCGAATAATCGCCGTAGTCGTGGTTTCCCCATATTGCAAACTTTCCATATTTAGCGGTCATTTTCGCTAAGGCATCTTCAAAACCCAGCATTTCCTGGTAATAGTTATTGACCATATCGCCCGTAAACAGCAGTAAATCGGGCTCAAGTGCATTCACGGCCGCAGCAGTATGCTCCATAAACCGGGCATTAGCGAAACTTCCCAAATGAATGTCAGACACCTGAACGAGTTTAAGCTGATCCAACTCGGGCGGGAGTTCGTTTAGCCAAATTTCCTCCTGATTAACTTGTAATGTATTCTTTCCCTGCGTAATGCCGTGAGCAATACTTAGCAGCATCCCGAAACTAATGAGCGTACCCGAGAGCAAAACAGTATGCGAATAAACTTTGGAGCGAAGGAACCGCAGCGGAAAAGCCAGAATGGTTGCCAGACCAATCAGTGCCTTTGGGAAAAGGTTCATAACCGACAGTGAGATCACAAAATAGAAAAAATCGTAATTCGTACTTTGCCTAATTTTATCAGGATTCATAAAGGCCGCTGCCCAAGTTGAAACGAAAGCAATTGTGACAGCCCAGAAGATGACTGTCACAATTCGTTTTGACCGCTTTGCTGAGACGAGTTGGATAAGCCCCAGATAGGCCAACAACTCGACGAGCAAAATCAACACAAAAAAAATGACTATGCCTGAAGCTGGAATTCCGCGCATACACGTATTTGTTTTAGGTAATTGATCAAATTTACAAATCTTCCGGTATAAATACCTTTAATTGAGCCAATCTTCTCCGGATTAGCCTCTTTGTGTTGAAAAACCAGCCATGCATAAAGTAGGCTATCTTCCGGATATACTGCCTTTTATAATCATTAAACCGCCGATTTAACGCAATTAGATTCTCCTATTTAATCATCTCCGGCCAGCCGACCACCAAAATCGCCCTGTTTTCCGACGAAGCAAACAAGAACTGGTGCGACTAACTCATCGGTTTCATTCAATAGGTCAGGTTTCACAATTCTGCTCGATGACTTCTGCCTATAATGAGGTTCGGCGGATCGTTTCGGATTGACTTTTGTATAAAAACCACTAATTTACATTTATAAACAGGTTGAATCTTGTGCCAATCTCTCTAGGATTTACATTTGTGCACGTAAAAATTGGGCGTTATTTCACATTTGAGTATCTGTTTTTAAATCTGCAAGGGTAGGGGGGTTAACATTTATATATCGGAAATAATTGTCGAAGAATCAACCTTTATTGGCGCGTTATTTTATTTATTGCCAGCATTTTACGATGTTTATATCTAGTTATTTAACGATGTGATCAGTGATATTTGCCAAAATAACGTCCATTTAAGTCCATATCTTATAGTTTATCTCTATTCATCAGTTAGTTGCGACTTTTATATGAAGTGCATTACCTAATTGATTCGGCGGTAAAACAATATCTATCGCAAAATGGTAAGTTACAATGTAAAAATGTAAATCGCCGCTAGTTTACATTTGTGTTTGCAAATCCGATTGGCTTGTTTTATATTTGTAAACACTAAAAATTGACATTTATGAATAATCGGATTCGGCAGTTTATGGATTCAAAAGGTCTTAGTTCATCAGAACTGGCAGACTCAATAGGCGTACAGCGCTCGAATGTTACCCACGTTCTTCAGGGGCGTAATAAGCCTGGATTCTTATTTATAAGCAAACTCCTGGAAACCTACCCGGATGTCAATGCCAAATGGCTAATTACCGGACAGGGGGAAATGCTGATCGGGGAGCCCAAAAAAGAAGTAGTTGACTTATTCGATACGCCAGCAATGGAGGAGCAACCGCCTAATGTCTCAGCTAATACACCGCCAACCGAGCGCCACGAACCGGAGCAGAAGATCAGCACAAGCAGCGAAACCTCCGATGTTCTGAGCACTATACTGGCATCAAGCGGTAAGTCTATCGAGCGGATTGTGGTTTTTTACAACGATCAAACTTTTAAACAATATCTACCGTCAAAGTAATTTTTCTCCTATATTTGCGGGCAAATTGAACATTGGAATGAAAAAAACAGTCCAGGAGCTCTTGCTCGTAGAGAATAAACAGTTAAATCACGATAATTTTCGCTTGGTGCTTCAGGCCGAAAATGAATTACCACCGATTGTCCCGGGGCAATTTGTCAATGTTGAAATCAAAAAGGCTACTGAAATATTTCTTCGACGTCCTTTCTCAATATTGGATGTGGATGCTGAAAAAAAGCAGTTCTCATTGCTTGTTAAAATATTGGGCAGAGGGTCGAAAGTATTGACGACCTACCAGGCTGGTGATAAAATTAGTGTGATATACCCGCTGGGCAATGGTTTTACAATGCCCGAAAGTACCGATAAAGTGTTATTGATTGGTGGTGGCAGTGGTGTAGCACCGATGCTATATATCTCTAAATTATGCGGTTTGCCCCCCGAGCAAGTACATGTCTTGTTAGGCGCTCGCAGTAAGCAAGATCATGTAGACGTAAGTGCCTATCAATCACTCGGTAAATTTCATTTCACCACCGAGGATGGTAGTCTGGGCGAGAAGGGATTTGTGACCAATCACTCGATATACAAAAATGAATTGAGTGGATTCGACAAAATTTACACTTGCGGGCCCAATCCCATGATGAAAGCTGTTGCTAAAGATGCAGCTGCTGCCGGCATATTCTGCGAAGTTTCGCTCGAAAATACAATGGCCTGCGGATTTGGAGTTTGCCTGTGCTGTGTAGAAAAAACAACATCCGGTCATAAATGTGTGTGCACCGATGGTCCAGTATTCAACATTAAAGATTTAACATGGCAGATTTAAGCGTAAACATAAAAGACCTTCTTTTTAAGAATCCGGTGCTGACAGCATCCGGAACATGCGGATTTGGGCAGGAAATTGCCGATTTTGTAGATTTGAGCAAGCTCGGCGGAGTGGTTATGAAAGGTACAACCTTAAAACCACGCGAAGGAAATGACTATCCCCGAATGGCAGAAACCCCCTCTGGGATGCTCAATGCCGTAGGACTGCAAAATAAAGGGGTCGACAATTTTATTCAAAATATTTACCCGACCATTAAGGATGTAGATTCTAATTTCATTGTAAACGTCAACGGCTCCACGATTGAAGACTATATCGCCCTGGCTGAAAAAATTAATGAATTAGATAAAATACCAGCCATTGAGCTGAATATTAGCTGTCCGAACGTAAAAGAAGGTGGTATGGCCTTTGGTGTTAGCTGTGCTTCAGCCCAAGCTGTGGTTAAGGCTGTGCGGGCAGTCTATTCAAAACCGATGATTGTAAAACTCTCGCCCAATGTTACAAACATTGCCGAGATTGCCAAAGCCGTGGAAGACGAAGGAGCCGACAGTGTATCGCTGGTGAATACGTTTCTGGGAATGGCAGTAAATGCCGAAACACGGCGACCGGTTCTCTCGACGATCACCGGAGGTCTTTCGGGGCCAGCTATCAAACCCATTGCTTTGCGGATGGTTTGGCAGGTAGCTCAGGCCGTAAAAGTGCCCGTAGTTGGTATGGGAGGTATCATGAATGCAACCGATGCTATTGAGTTCCTGCTTGCCGGTGCTACAGCAGTCGAGGTCGGAACAGCGATCTTTATTGACCCTACTATTCCGCTGCAAATTGTAGATGGAATTAATGACTATCTGGAACGTCACAACTTTAGTTCAGTTCGTGAAATTATTGGCAGTTTACAAATGTAATTACGATTAACAAAAGTAGAGTGAGATATATTAAGTATCTGTTTATCATCGCAGTACTGGTTTTTAGTTACAGTTCTAAAAGCTATCATGCCCATAAGCAAATACCTCCTTATTATCAGCTTGAACTACAGGGGCTGAATAATCGAATTACGAACGATTTGTCCGATTTCCCGGGTTCTGCTTATATCGAAAAACAAATAAACCGGTTCAGACGGCAATGGGAACTTCAAGGAGTTTCCCTGGCTGTGGTAAAAGACGAAAAATTAGTCTATGCGCAGGGTTTTGGCCTGGCAAATCAACTTGGCGATGTTGTGCAACCGGGATACTTGTTTCGAGTTGCCAGTGTTTCCAAACTCATCACTGCTGTTGCTATTATGAAGTTGGTCGAAGCGAACAAGCTGCAGCTGGACGATCGGGTGTTTGGCCCCGATGCCATCCTGAAAGACTCGATTTTCAATAAAGTCCGCGACAAAAAACTTTACCGGATCACCGTGCGCCAATTGCTGGCTCATTCGGGCGGGTGGTCACAACGCTACGGCGACCCCGCATTTAACTCGTTAACGGTGGCCCGCAAGGTTGGCGATCAGGCTCCGGCAAACATCCGGTCGTACTATAAGTTTATTGCCTCGCGACGACTCTCGTTTCCGCCGGGAACGCAGAGCTCATACTCCAATATGGGCTACATGTTTTTGGAGCAAGTTGTTGCTACGGCCAGTGGACAATCTTATGAAGACTACATTCAGGACAATATTTTAATTCCGAATGGGATTTCGGATATGCATATCGGCAACAGCTATGCGGCGAATAAACGCCCCAATGAAGTTTCCTATTTCGAAGCAGCGGGGAGCAATTTGGTTCCCGAATACAATGGATCCGGACGAATGGTGGCTAAATCCGACGGAGGCAATCCGATTGAACTGCTGGGGGCTGCCGGGGGGTGGATCTGTTCGGCCATTGAGTTAGCCCGCCTGACAACCTTTATCGATGCAGAAGCAGGAGTGCCCGACATTCTCAAAGCTTCGTCGATTGCCGAAATGACCGACAACACTTATGCGCGTGGACCTCTGGGGTGGAAAACAACCCTGAACAACGGCAGCTGGATCAGAACAGGCAGCATGGCCGGAACATCAGCCATGATTAAACGCACAAACGACGGACTAACCTGGGTATTCATCTCCAATACAAGCAGCTGGAAAGGATCCTTACTGTCGAGCGATATCAACCAACTGATGCACAAAATTTGTTCGCGGGTAAAAGAATGGCCCGAGCACGATTTGTTCAATTATTACCCCATCCACAAACTGGAGCTAACAGCTTCGCGCTAATTTTAAATAATTTTAACGTAAAGGTTTTCTCATATTTCCTCAATCTTTCTAATTTTAAAAGAAATTCTGAGGATTATGAGGACTTTATGGATTGTTTGTTTTCTGATTAGTATCGCGTGGGGAACGGAAGCTCAGGAAAAATACGTATTTCACGCTGATTCTTTAAGCTTTCCGATCATCGAAGAATGTCCTCCCAATGAATACCTGAGCATCGATACCCGCATCAAATTAGCCCAGTTTAATCAAATGTATTCCCGCGAGATTAACATGGGGGCCCCAAATTTTCAAACCTCTGTTGAGATTCTCAAACCTGATTTATATTATTCTGTCCAAAAATTATCGAAGTACTTTTGCAAGTGCCTCAAAAAAGGCATCATCAAAAAAGATGAAGCCGAAATTGAATTTCGCAGCATCCTGGATAAATGTATGCTTATCGTCCAGAAAGATACATCCCCGCTGGAAGCCGAATTGAGAGCGACAAGTAATCCGTCGGAAATCGTTGGAATATTTGAAAAAATAGAGATTCAAAACTAAAAATCAGCCCTAACTTCGGGGCAATTAATTCTTCAGTTTTCTCATTTTAAACACAACGAAAAACCTCGGCAGTTAGGAAGGTTTCGAAAGTATCGTGCTGCTTGAACTTTTCTAAAACCTGTGTGTTTTAAGTGGTGAAAATTCCAGATAATAAAGTGTTAAATAAATAGATTGGAAAATGTCAGAATTTAAAATTCAGATGCCCAAGATGGGCGAAAGTGTTCAGGAAGCAACAATCACCAAATGGTTTGTTAAAGAAGGTGATACGGTCGAAGAAGATGATATGCTATTTGAAATCGCAACCGAAAAAGTTGATTCCGAGATTCCTTCACCTGTTGATGGGGTAATAAAAAAGATACTTTTTGACGTCGACTCGATTGTGCCGGTTGGCGATGTTGTAGCCATTATTGAAATCGAAGGAGAAGATGACGGCGACTCATCGGAAGAGGAAACGACCACCAGCCCCGCTGAAACAAAAGAAAATACAGTAGCCGAAGAGAGTTCCCCGGCTGATTTTAAAGAAGCAACACGTTTCTATTCGCCACTCGTTCGCTCGATTGCGAAAGAAGAAAATATCTCATTGGATGAGCTGGAGACCATCGCCGGAAGTGGTGCCGGTGGACGCGTTCAAAAACAAGACGTACTGGACTACCTGACCGGCAAGGGCGCCAAACAAGACGTTCCCGCAGCAGCAAAAGCAGCAACACCGATAGCCGCTGCCGCCCCACAAAAAACGGCAGCGCCGAAAATGAATATCAGCGTTGGTGCCGACGACAAAGTGATTGAGATGGATCGCATCCGCAAAATCATTTCCGAACGTATGGTGCAGTCCGTACAAACAGCGCCGCATGTTACATCCATTGTCGAAATTGACGTAACCAACCTGGTGCTGTGGCGGAATAAAGTAAAAAATGAATTTCAGGAAAAATTTGGTCAGAAACTGACTTTTATGCCTGTATTTATTGAAGCCGCTGCAACTGCGTTACGCGAATTTCCGATGTTGAATGCCTCTGTTGATGGCGACAAAATCATCCTTCGCGGAAAAGTAAACATTGGGGTTGCCGTAGCCAAACCCGACGGGAACCTTATTGTACCTGTTATTAAAGATGCTGATCAAAAGAATCTGGTTGGCTTAACATCAAGCATGAACGACCTGGCCAACCGTGCCCGTGCCAACAAATTAACCCCCGATGAGATTTCAGGCGGAACATTCAGTATCAGCAACTTTGGCACCTTCAAAAACGATATCGGAACCCCAATTATCAACCAGCCTGAAGTGGCAATACTCGCAACGGGTAACATTACCAAAAAACCGGCGGTTCTTGAAACAGCTGCAGGCGATGTAATTGCTATTCGTCATAAAATGTTCCTCTCCATGTCGTATGACCACCGGATTATCGATGGTGCACTGGGTGGCGCATTCCTGAAACGTGTGGCTGAACTCCTTGAACAATTCGACCAAAACCGTAAAATTTAATCCAATCATGAGCAGTATCTATCCTAAAGTTTATACGATAAAAAATGTCGATAAGGAAATCCTGAAGGGCTGGTTGACGACCCTGGTTGTTGGGCGCAAGCTCGACGAACGGGCTCCCAACTACCTGAAGCAGGCCATCGGCTGGTCCTATCATGCTCCCTATGCGGGGCATGATGGCATTCAGTTCGCAATTGGTCAGATTTTTGACCGGGCCACCGATCATCTTTTCCCTTATTATCGCGACATGATGACTTGTTTCTCAGCTGGATTGACGGCCGAAGAAATTATATTGAACGGTATTTCCAAAGCAACTGATGTTGCCGGCGGCGGACGTCACATGTCAAACCACTTTGCCAAGCCCGAGTGGAACATTCACAACGTGTCCAGCTGTACCGGAAACCACGACCTGCATGCCGTAGGAGTGGCCCGAGCCATGAAATTCTATAATCACAAGGGGGTTTCAATTACCTCGCATGGCGAATCGTCAACTTCCGAGGGCTATGTCTACGAAGCCATCAATGGTGCTTCGCGCGAAAAGTTGCCCGTCATTTTTGTTTTGCAGGATAATGGCTACGGTATTTCGGTACCCAAACAGATGCAAACAGCAAACCGCAAGGCAGCCAATAATTTCAGCGGATTTAAAAACCTGCGTATTATTCACTGTAACGGGAAAGACATTTTCGACTCGATGAACGCGATGACTGAAGCTAAAAAGCATGTTCTGGAAAAGGGCGAACCGGTTATCGTTCAGGCGAACTGTGTGCGCATCGAGTCACACTCCAACTCCGACCGCCATGAGCTGTATCGCAGTGAAAATGAGCGCAACTACACGCGCGTCTACGATCCGCTTGCCAAGTTCATTCGAATGCTGATTCGCTACGGGCGATTTAGTCAGGATGAAATTCAGGCGGTTGAAGAGGAAGCCAAGGCTATTGTCAAAGCCGCGCATAAGCAATGTATGAAAGCGCCCGATCCGGATCCGGCGACAATCTACGATTATGTGATGCCTGAAGCTTACGAAGCTGCGAAGTATCCGGCCGGAACACATCAGCACGATGGCGAGCCGCTGAAATTGGTTGATGCTATCAATAAAACCCTGAAAGAAGAGTTCCGGGCGAATCCCGACACCTTTATCTGGGGGCAGGATGTGGCCAATAAAGAAAAAGGAGGCGCATTCAACGTGACCAAAGGCATGCAGCAGGAATTTGGAGATCAACGCGTTTTCAGTGCTCCGATTGCAGAAGATTTTATCGTTGGTACGGCAAACGGAATGAGCCGATTTAACGAAAAAATTCGGCTGGTGATTGAAGGTGCTGAATTTGCTGATTACTTCTGGCCGGCCATGGAGCAATATGTAGACTCAAGCCACGACTACTGGCGTTCTAATGGCCAGTTTGTACCGAATATGACTATTCGTTTGGCGTCGGGTGGCTATATCGGCGGTGGTCTGTACCACTCGCAAAACATCGAAGGAGCATTGGCCACCATACCAGGTGTACGTATTGTTTATCCTTGTTTTGCAGACGATGCCGCAGGTTTGCTTCGTACAGCCATGCGCTCAAGAGGCATGACCGTATTTATGGAGCCCAAAGCACTTTACAACGCACCACAGGCAGCCTCGGCTGTTCCCGACGATTTTGAGGTTCCCTTTGGGAAAGCCCGAATTCGCCGCCCCGGGAAAGACCTGACTTTAATCACCTATGGTAATACATTAATTCACAGCCTAGATGCAGCAAAAGAGCTCGAAAATGACGGAATTGATGTTGAAGTAATCGATCTACGCTCAATCGTTCCACTGGATAAAGACACAATTTTGGAGTCGGTTATGAAGACCAGCAAAGTCCTGGTTGTTCATGAAGATAAAGTATTCGCTGGTTTTGGTTCTGAGGTAGCTTCCACCATCATGGAAGAAGCTTTTGAATATCTGGATGCTCCGGTAAAACGGATTGGTTCGCCATACACACCGGTTGGTTTTAACCGTATTTTGGAGAAGGCAATCCTTCCCAATACCGAAAAAATCGTTGCAGCAGCAAAAGAATTAATTGAATACTAAAAAGACGATCATGAGTAAAACAGGAATATTTTACGCTTTTCACACCAACAAAACAGCCAAAGTAAGCGAAAAAATTATTGAGGCTTTTGGAAAAGACAAGCTAGATGTAATTAATGCAGAGGAGATTAGCGAAGGCGACTTTCTAAAATATGATAATTACATTATCGGGGTGGCAACCTGGTGGGATGGCGAACTTCCAAACTACTGGGACGAATTTGTTCCGGCAATTGAGGATATGGATCTCACCGGGAAGAAATTTGCCATCTACGGCCTGGGTGATCAGAAAGGATACCCCGAGAACTTCAACGATGGAGTCGGTGTTTTTTCCGAGATCATTGAATCCCGAGGTGGTCAAATTGTTGGCTTTACGTCCACCGAAGGCTATAGTTACGAGGCTTCCAGAGCAGACAAAGGTAACGGACAATTCTGTGGTCTGTGTATCGATCAGGAAAACCAGGCCCGCTTAACAAAAGGCCGGGTCGAAAAATGGATCGATAGCCTTAAAAAAGAATTCAGTTAGAAGGATTCAAGATAGAATTCAATTGGAGAGGCACTACATTTTTTGTTGTGCCTCTTTTAATCTCATTTTCAAAATATTACCATGAAAGCAAAGAAAACGATCGCATTGGTTGCACACGATAACCGGAAAAAGGATATGGTAGAGTGGGTGAGCTATAACTGGAAAGAATTAGTTTCGCACCATCTGGTTTGCACGGGCACCACGGGGCGGCTGATCAAAGAAACAATCGATCAAATGTGTAAGATTAACGATGAGGTGCCTCCAGCCATAGAGCGCTTAAAATCAGGACCATTGGGTGGCGACCAGCAATTGGGTGCTGCAATTTGTGAGGGTAAAGTTGACCTGCTGGTTTTCTTCTGGGACCCGATGCAGGCTCAGCCTCACGACGTAGATGTTAAAGCACTGCTGCGTATTGCAACCGTATATAATATTCCCACGGCCATAACTCGGTCAAGCGCCGATTTCATGGTCTCTTCTCACTTGTTTCATGACGATTATAAGCCGCTTCTGAAGGATTACACCGGATACATCAAACGGGATGTTGAAATCTGATGTCGACCAAGTGTTCACAATTTCATAAGAATGGCATAATCATAAGGAGATCTTACGATCTAACACATAGTTGTAAATTTGATTGAAAGTTTTACTGCTATGGAACAAGAAAAGTTACGCAAAATGATTAAGGCGATGTATCTGCTGAAAAGCATTATCGCCAAGAAAAATGATGATGACGGAGTATTTCGGCACAAATCAAAATCAGTGATGATGAATGATATTCAGGATATCATTAATTTGGGACTCGAAGAGTTTTATATGCTTCGAATGAATTAGTGGATTTTTGTCGTGAGCTAAAGATCCAGCATCCGACAATGCATCATGAAAGATCAAGTTTTTAGCACGATATTCTACAAACCATAATTAACACAAAATGCTTGGCCTAATTATCTGTCACTGATCAGCTGTGCGGAAATATCGAAAAAAATTCACCAGCATTTAATGTCAAAAACAGGATGAGGCATAATGAATTGTCACTCAATGCTATACGCTGTCGAATTTTGGGTCAGATCCAATTTACACCAATCAATTCTTCGAAGTCTCAAAAAAGCTCAATTTCAATCAGTAAGTGACCAGGAGAAGCAAGGCATTTTAGAAAATCAGCTTGTCTTATAGTTGATATTATGTTATTTTTATCAATTAAAAAAAGGGAGAACGAAGTCTCCCTTTTTATCGATCGCTATTTAAGATCTTCAAGTTTTTTATTAACCTCGTCGAATTTGTCCATCATTTTCAAACGATAGTACAATTGCTTTAACGACTCCAATGCGTAAGTGTCTTCCGCATTTACTTCAGATGCTTTTTCCATATAAGGAATTGCTTTCTTAAATTCTTCGTCAGCTTTGTTTTTTTCCAATTCGTACTGGTCTGGTTTGTTTGTCGGTACAGCATTTGCTACATCCAACTGCTTAACACCTTTGTTGTAATAAATTGCGCCAAGGTTATAGTAAGCATCAAAATAATCGGGTTTCAATTCCAGTGCTTTTTCGTACGATTTTACGGCTTTTTCTGTGTTGCCCAATTTATCATTCAACGCCCCCTGAGCAAAATAGAAAGATGCATTTTCCGGATCCTGCTCAATGGCCAAATCCAGGTATTTCATGGCATCGTCGGTTTTATTGGCAGTCATATAGATGTTAATCATCTGAACCAGAATAGAACTGGCTTCCGGATATTTTTCGAAACCTTCCTGCAAAGTCGTCAATGCATTAACCGTATCCTGCTGGTTTGTATAACAGGCTGAAATCAGTTCGTAAGTACGTGCGCCGTTATAATCATATTCAGCAGCCTCTTTGTAGTACTTAATCGCTTTGTCATAATTTTCGGCATTATAAGCTGCCAGACCAGCATTGAAAATAATTACGGTATCAACAGCTGCTGCATCATCTTTCATCAATGGCAGATTTTCGATATCCAGGATGTTTTCAAATGATTCCAACGCCAGATTGTAGTTGTCGTCGCTGAATGCTTTAACCGCTTGGTCAGTGAAGTCGTTGATCAACAGAGTCAGGTTGATTTTCACACCATTGCTACCCTTCCCTTTTTCATCCAGTTCAATGGCTTTTTTGTACGAATCCAAAGCTGTTTTCAATGGATCGTCAGCCAATTTCTTGATATTTTCGTCCTTCGACTTGTAGATTGCATGGTAGATTTCACCACGAACTTCCCATGTTCTTGGCCAGGGAATTGATTTCTCTGCTTTTGGATTATTTGGATCAATCGCTTCTTTGATCGCTTCAAGAGCCTTGTCTAATTTGCCACTGTCTTTTAAGGTTGATGCGCTCGAGACTTTACCCTTCTGAGCATAAGAACCCGCGACTGCGGTGAATAAGACGGCCAACATTAAGATTGTCTTCTTCATCATCATAGTTAATTTAAGATACTTTTTTGCTACAAATTTAATTTTTATAAGCTTGCATCCAAATGCAAGCGAAATTCTTTATTCTTCTGTTCCAGTGACTTCGGCACCTTCAACATCGTCGTTGTTATTCTCATCTTCTTCGAATTCCACGCGGGCAACAGATGCAATTGCATCTTCATTGCGAAGGTTGATCAGGCGCACTCCTTGCGTAGCACGTCCCATCACACGAATTTCAGCAATCGGCACACGAATAGTAATACCATTCTGTGTGATAATCATCAGGTCGTTGGTGTCGTTAACACTTTTGATTGCAATCAGGTTTCCTGTTTTTTCGGTTACGCTGATTGTTTTAACACCTTTTCCACCACGGTTTGTAATCCGGTAGTCTTCGATGCTGGAACGCTTTCCGTAACCTTTCTCGGAAACAACAAGTACGTCTTCTGATTGATTTTCTACAGAGATCATGCCAATAACCTCATCTTGCTCACTACCAAGGCTTATACCCCGAACGCCGGAGGCTGTACGCCCAATGGCCCGAACGGTT
Source organism: Mangrovibacterium marinum (assembly GCF_003046625.1). Lineage (GTDB taxonomy): Bacteria > Bacteroidota > Bacteroidia > Bacteroidales > Prolixibacteraceae > Mangrovibacterium > Mangrovibacterium marinum. Next base: position 178,730 of record NZ_QAAD01000005.1, on the reverse strand, counting down.
TGTTCATGGAAACGAATCGCTTTGCCCGATTTCACCGCAATCATCAATTCGTGATTACCATTGGTCAAGCGCGCTTCCAGCAACTGATCTCCATCGCGAACTGTAATGGCATTAATTCCGTTTTGGCGCGGCCGCGAGTAGGCTTCGAGCGAAGTCTTTTTAATCGTACCTTTCTTCGTACAAAGAATGATATAGTTATTATTAATGTACTCGGCATCGTCCAGACGTTTTACATTGATGTAAGCCAACACCTGATCGTCTTGCTCAATGTTCAATAAGTTCTGAATTGCACGTCCTTTGCTTGTTTTGGTTCCCTCGGGGATTTCGTAAACCTTCAGCCAGAAGCACTTCCCTTTTTCGGTGAAGAGCAGCAGGGTGTTGTGCATGGTGGCGATGAATAAATGTTCCAAAAAGTCTTCATCGCGGGTTGTACTTCCTTTGGAGCCAACACCTCCCCGTCCCTGGGTTTTGAATTCAGAAAGTGGAGTTCGCTTAATATAGCCCAAATGCGAAATGGTGATCACCATCTCTTCGTCGGCATAAAAATCCTCCGGGTTAAATTCTTCAGCGTTCGGAATAATCTCTGTTTTCCGCTCGTCGCCGTATTGTGCTTTAACGGCAACTAATTCATCTTTAATGATCTGCATACGAAGATCTTCATTGGCCAAAATTTCTCGGCAATGCTCAATAAATTTCATGATATCTTCGTATTCCTGATGCAGCTTATCTTGCTCAAGACCAGTTAGCTGACGCAAACGCATCTCTACAATTGCTCGAGCCTGAATTTCGGACAGGCTGAAGCGGGCAATTAAGCTTTCACGAGCTTCATCCGGCGTTTTCGATCCGCGAATGATGGCAATTACTTCATCAATATTGTCCGAAGCAATAATTAAACCTTCCAGGATGTGTGCTCTTTTTTCGGCCTGTTCCAATTCGTACTGTGTACGACGCACAACAACCTCGTGACGGTGATCAACAAAGTAGCGAATAAGATCTTTCAGATTCAGCAACTTAGGACGACCATTTACCAGAGCAATATTGTTTACGCTGAACGAAGTCTGAAGCTGTGTATATTTATAAAGCTTATTCAGAACAACATTCGAGATCTCGTCTTTTTTAACATCAACAACGATACGCATCCCTTCGCGATCCGATTCGTCATTCACGTTCGAGATACCTTCAATTTTTTTATCATTAACAAGCTCGGCGATTTTTATGATCAGCTCGGCTTTATTTACCAAGTATGGGATTTCGGTCACCACTATTCGCTCGCGACCGTTTCCATGCGTCTCGATATGAGCCTTACCACGCAGCACAATACGGCCACGGCCGGTTTCAAAGGCTTCTTCTACGCCTTTATAACCATAAATAATACCTCCTGTCGGAAAATCGGGTGCCTTGATAATCGGAATTAGCTCGGCAATTTCAATCTCTTTATTATCGATGTATGCCGTAATTGCATCAATCGTATCCGACAGGTTGTGCGGTGGCATATTGGTTGCCATCCCCACCGCAATACCGGATGCTCCGTTAACCAACAGGTTGGGAATCCGCGTAGGCAACACCGTTGGCTCACTCAGCGATTCGTCAAAGTTAGGCTGAAAATCAACCGTATTTTTATCGATATCACTCAATGTTTCCTCTGCGATTTTGGCCATACGGGCTTCCGTATAACGCATGGCAGCAGGGCTGTCGCCATCAACCGAACCGTAGTTACCCTGGCCGTCAACCAAGGGATAGCGCAAGGACCAATCCTGCGCCATACGCACCATAGTCATGTAAACCGAAGAGTCTCCATGGGGGTGATACTTACCAAGCACCTCCCCTACAATTCTTGCAGACTTCTTATATGATCGGTTCGAGAAAACTCCTAACTCACTCATTCCGAATAAAACACGGCGATGCACCGGTTTTAGACCATCGCGAACATCTGGAAGAGCACGAGAAACAATCACCGACATGGAATAGTCGATGTAAGCAGTTTTCATCTGCTCTTCAATATTAATCTTAATAATTCTTTCGCCTTCAGTCATTTAATACTCCTTTCAAAGATTTTTTTACTTCTAAAAAAACGACTTACAAAAATAAAAAAATACTCTTAAAACGGCAGTCCCGGAAGGCTTTTTCCCCGGCGAATCGAAATTAAATTTCAACAGGCAGATGTTTAAAAAATCAATAAGTCGAACACTTCCAGAACCTACCTTTTGCCTATTTTTAAACTGAGAAATGCTATTTTTACAAATCATCTGAAACAACCTTTCAGATTTAGCATTGTTACAGAAAAAACCGTTAATTACTTTAACTTAATAGATATGGATTCTCAATTTTCTCCACGTATAAAGGATGTACTTTCCTACAGTCGCGAAGAGGCGATTCGCTTAGGAAACGAACAGATTGGGCTGGAGCATATTTTTCTGGGAATTTTAAGAGATGGCGAAGGAGTTGCTATTGACATTTTAACAACATTAGGCGTTAATTTATCAGAGATCAAAATAGCTGTTGAAAGCGAACTACGAACAGACAAAGAAATTGATCCTCAGGCTTCGGTGCAGCTCTTAAAATCGGCAGAAAAGGCTTTAAAGCTGGTTTACCTGGAAGCCCGGGCTTTAAACAGCCAGACAATCAACACCGGACATTTACTGCTTGCAATTTTAAAAGATAAGGATAGTCAGATCTCCATGATTTTGAGCGAATATCATATCAACTATTATATTCTCAAATCGAGACTGGAAGACTACAAAGAACCGCAGGCAAAATCGGATTTCGGAGATGAGGAAGATGAAGAAACCGACGATCCGTTTTCAAAATCCTCCTCCTCGAACCCGGGGATGCATAAAAAACCGGGCAATGCCAAGTCCGAAACACCTGTTTTGGACAACTTTGGGATTGACATCACCAAGGCTGCCGAAGAAAATAACCTGGATCCCATTGTTGGTCGCGACAAAGAGATTGAGCGATTGGCACAGATCCTGTCCCGACGTAAAAAAAACAACCCGATTCTGATAGGTGAACCCGGTGTCGGTAAATCCGCTATTGCCGAAGGACTTGCCCTTCGTATTGTACAGAAAAAAGTGTCGCGGGTTTTGTTTGACAAACGCGTTGTAAGCCTGGATATTGCGTCAATCGTTGCAGGAACCAAATACCGCGGGCAATTCGAGGAACGTATGAAAGCGATTTTGAATGAGCTTTCGAAGGTTAGCAATGTAATTTTGTTTATTGACGAAATTCACACCATTGTTGGTGCAGGAGGTGCTACCGGATCGCTTGATGCAGCCAATATGCTGAAACCCGCATTGGCTCGGGGCGAAGTACAATGTATTGGTGCAACAACCCTGGACGAATATCGCCAGCAAATTGAAAAAGATGGTGCCCTGGAGCGTCGGTTCCAGAAGGTGATGGTTGAACCTACTTCCGTTGACGAGACAATCCAGATTTTAAATAACATTAAAGAGCGCTACGAAGATCACCACAACGTGGTATACACCTCCGAGGCTATTGAAGCCTGCGTAAAACTGACTTCGCGCTATATTACCGACCGCTTTTTGCCCGATAAAGCAATTGATGCATTGGACGAATCCGGATCGCGGGTGCATATTTCAAATATCAATGTTCCGGATCGAATTGTAAAGCTGGAGCAAAAAATAGAAACCACGCGCGAGGAGAAAATCAAAGCGGTAAAAAGCCAAAACTTTGAACTCGCGGCATCATTCCGCGACAAGGAAAAAAATCTGATCCAATTGCTCGATCAGGAAAAAGAGTCTTGGGAAAAAGAGCTACTGAGTCATCGCGAAGAAGTTTCGGAAGAGAAAGTTGCCGAGGTTGTCGCCATGATGTCCGGGGTTCCGGTACAGCGTATTGCTCAGGCCGAAGGCAAACGCCTGATGAACATGGGCGAGAAACTGAAAGGATCGGTTGTTGGCCAGGATGAAGCGATTAAAAAGATTGTGAAAGCCATTCAGCGCAACCGCGCAGGACTGAAAGACCCCAATAAGCCAATCGGGACATTCATTTTCCTGGGACCAACCGGTGTTGGGAAAACACAGTTAGCCAAAGTTATCGCGAAATACTTGTTCGATAGTGTCGACTCGCTGATTCGCATCGACATGAGTGAATATATGGAAAAATTCGCCGTTTCGCGCCTGGTTGGAGCGCCTCCGGGATACATTGGCTACGAGGAAGGTGGCCAGCTGACCGAGAAAGTGCGACGCAAACCTTATTCAGTCATCCTGCTCGATGAAATTGAAAAAGCGCATCCCGATGTATTTCACCTAATGCTGCAAGTGTTGGACGAAGGGCGCCTGACCGATAGCCTGGGCCGAAATATCGATTTCAAGAATACCATCATCATCATGACCTCGAACATTGGCTCACGGCAACTGAAAGAGTTCGGTACCGGCATCGGATTCTCGACTCCTAAAACAGCTGCTGAAGAAACCGATCATGCCCGGTATGTGATTGAAAAAGCATTGAAACGAGCTTTTGCTCCTGAGTTTCTGAACCGGATCGATGACGTAATCATGTTCAATACGCTATCCAAGGAAGATATCTTCAAGATTATCGACATCGAACTGAAAGGACTATATGAACGAGTGGCCTCGCTGAACTACAAGCTAAAAATATCGAAACCGGCTAAAGAATTTATCGCCGAAAAAGGCTATGATTCCCAATACGGAGCGAGACCATTGAAGCGGGCAATACAAAAATACCTGGAGGACGAAATGGCGGAAGTCATTATTAAAGCCTCGATTACCGAAGGTGACACCATCTCAATCGGCTTCGACAAGAAGAATGAAAAGATCACGGTTAAGATTCTGGGTACCAAAGAAAATGTATAAGTTTCCCTTTAGTAAAATAAAAGAGCCGGTTTATGCCGGCTTTTTTGTTTTACGGAAACACCAATAGCCCATAAAGAACGCTATCGCAGATTACAATTGGCTATTTCCGGCTATTATCTCTTGCCAGGAGACGTACTATCCGGTAAAACAACCCGGGTACGCGGAAGGTGTTGCGGATATTTTTCCTGCACAAAACGAATCAACTCTTCCCTTACCTTAACGCGAAGATCCCAGGCCGCGGGAGAATTTGCAGCACTCATCAAAGCGCGAATCTCCATGGTCATTTCCTTTGAGTCGGTTACCTGCAACACATTCACCTGACCGTCCCACTCCGGAGTCCGCTCCAAAATACGCGTTAGCTCCTCGCGCATGGCATCCACAGGAAAGCCATAATCGACATAGATAAAAACGGTGCCCAAAATTTCGGCAGTAGTTCTTGTCCAGTTTTGGAAGGGCTTGTCAATAAAATAAGTAATTGGCACAATCAACCGTCGTTTATCCCAAATTCGCACAACCACATAGGTCAGGGTTATCTCTTCAATCCAGCCCCACTCTCCTTCCACAATCACCACATCGTCGAGCCGGATTGGCTGCGTAAATGCAATCTGAATGCCCGCCAAAAACAGGGCAATACTACGTTGAGCTGCAAAACCAATAATGATACCGGCAATACCCGCACTAGCCAGTAAACTCATACCAACCTGTCGAATCCGGGGAAAGCTCAAGAGCGATACTGCAAAGGCAAACAGCAGCACCACAATAATCAGAATCCGTTCTATAACAACCAGCTGCGTTTGTATCTTACGGGCTTTCAGGTTATTGACAGCGCTAATATCGTATTTGGCCATGGTCATCATGCGAAAGCTTTTAATCAAAACAATCAAGATCCAACAAATAACAATATTAAATGATATCGACTGCAGGATGTGAAGATCGACAAAGCTATACTCCAGCAGTCCTTGGGGAAATCCGACCGATGCAATACTTAAAATTATTAACAGACCAAGTGGTATCCCCAACCGACCTAAAAGTTTCTGCCACACACGTTCGTAAGCATCATTCCGCGCCATTGCCTTCAATTTTTTCAGGATAAAGACAGCAAGCAAGATACCGACAATTACACTAACAATCACAAATAGAGGTGTTTTCAAATCATTCATAGTGATAGTATTTCTGTTTTTCAATTCCGAAAACAATTGACCGCAAAACACAGGCTAACACTAGCTTCTTTTATAATCGATAATCATCAGACTAATATCATCGGACTGGGCAGCATTGCCTTTAAATGCTCTTAAACAATCCAGAATGTATTGAGTTGACGCTTTTGCCGGTAAGTCTGGCATATCAGCAATACAATTTCGGAGATTCTCAATGCCAAACAATTCATCCTGCTCGTTCCGACAATCGGTTACACCATCCGTATAGAGTACCAGACGATCTCCGGCTTTCAATATTCCGGTATCGCCGCCATACGATTTGGATGAATAAACACCAATTGGTAATCCGTGCGTTTTGTCCAGCGCATGAACCTTGCCACCTCTGGTGATAACATACGGATAATTGTGCGCAGCATTACAGTAACTCAACTCGCCCGTTTCAACATCCAGTATCCCCAGAAATAAGGTCAAGAAATGCTGATTCGAGTTTTGAAGGCTTAATTCATCATTTACTTTTTCTACGATCTGACTTGCTTTCAGCCCCTTCGATTTTCCTTTAATCAGCGTATGTGCAACAGCCATAAAAAGGGCGGCAGGAATGCCTTTCCCGGAAACATCGCCCATCGTGAATAGCAAATGATTGGAGTCGACATAAAAATAATCGTACAAATCACCCCCGATCGACTCAGCCGGATCGAGTATCGCGTACAAATCAATTTCGGGACGCCGGGGATCTTTTATAAACTCAGTCGGGATGATAGCTGTTTGTATCTCTTTGGCTGATTTTAAATCTTTTTCAATCTTGCGCTTGTCCTTTTTACTCTGCGTTTGTTCGTTCAGATGCTTGCTGTAATTCTGTTGTAAATCGTGCAAGCTGGACGACAGCAGATCAATTTCGTTCTTCTGAGTCGTAACCAGTAATTCGCCGGAACTTACCCGCTTAATAGATTTGGCAATGGCTGCTAAAGGCGACAACATCCGCCGGAATAATAAAAAGATGATCCCAATGATTACAATCAGGCAGACTAACGAAATAATGACAACATTTCGGAATAAACCGTCGAGTTCAGAAAACAGCTGCCGCGCAGGAATAACAATCAGCACTGTCCAGTAGGTTTTCGGGACAGGAGCAAAATGAAACCACGCTTTCTCATAGTTCAGGGCCTCGGGACGGGCAAAGCCGGATCCTTGTTGATGCGCACGCATCAACGCCTCATAATCGAGCCTTTGCGAAGGAGAAAGAATTTTTTCGGACAACTCGTAGATGTTCTTATTCATAATCATCGAAGAATCCGGATGGGCCAGGAATGTACCGTCCTCACCTAAGATGAAAGACATCGCTCCTTCATCAATTTTTAAATTCGAGTTGATTTGATTTAAGAAATTGAGATTGATTTGCGTAGACAGATAGCCTACCACCGTGCCGTCTTCCTGGTGAATTGGGCAGGTATAGCTTGCAACCAGCAAAGTAGTGTCCAACGGACAGTAAAACGGGGTCGACCACAGCCCGTCGGTTTGTTTCGATACAAATCCTTTAATCGAATTATAATTGGGAAAATTACAATATTCGGGCGAATGAAAGATCTCGACAGTGCCGGCCTTGTTGAATAAACTCAAATACCGCTGTTGGCCTGCCTGCGCAAATTCAACCCGGAATCCGGAAAGAATCGGATTATCTCTCAAAACATTTCCCAGAAAATCTTCGAGGCTTTTCTGCTGCGAATAAAACAGGATTTGGTGACTGGCATTTCGTGTGATTTCCTGCGTTGAAACCACATAAAACGATATTTTGTTCTGAACTTCTACCGACTTATTGATCGCATTTTCCTCGATTTTCTCAATTAAAATACGTTTACTGTAGTTGTAATTCAGATATACAATTACACCAACCGTAATTGTTACAATCACAACAATATATAAGCTTAATTGAAAAGCAATGCTTCTATTATTCATACAGGTAAAGCGTATTTTTATACAAATTATGACTTTTTTTTAAATGAATTGCTCTTTTTTCAATTCGGCAAAACATTTTCTGGTTCCCTCGTACCGGCAGGTTTGGCTCGCAAAAGAACTTGCAAGCCGAAGCGCCGACTCAAAATTTCGGTTTTTAAGCCAGTAATAGCAAAATGCGCCATGCAAAAAATCGCCGGCTCCCAAGCTGTCTTTTATCTTCAGTTTTTCAACAGCAATTTCGCAGATGTGGCCTTGACCGGCGCACAAAATTGAATCTGCTCCCCGGCTGATGGCAACTTCAGACTTTTGATGCTGGTGAAAGAAACGGATAACATCGCCGGACGAATTACAGCCCGGAGGACGAAAATCAGCAGAGCAAATAATCAGGTCAAAAAAAGGAAGCAACGATTCCAAATGAGGCTTCCAACTTCCACCGTCAAAAACAACGGGAATATTTCTGGCAGTCGCCTCTTCGCACACACGCAATGTCATCTGAGGGTAAAAACCATCCACCAGCACAAGCTCCGGTTGCAGCTGGTCGAAGAGAGCTTGTACATCCAGGAAGAACGAATGATCCTCCGGATGATGAGATAAGATTGATCGGTCTCCATTTGCGCTGGTAATAACTGTTGCCAACACCGGATTTGTACTTTTTGCTACAATAAAATCGATCAAATGAACAGCGTGCTCCTGAAGGTCTTGCTGAATTAATGGATTGAAAGGGCTATGACCGACAGCACTTAACAGGTTGGCCTCTCCGGCGAGAAAAGCATACGCAACAGCAGCGTTCAATGCAGGTCCTCCAACTAAAAGATCGGGAGGTTTACATTTCACTTTTTGATTCGACGAGGGAAAGCCGGGAACAAAATATTGAATATCAATTGTGCTTAGTCCTGCAAATAGCACCGAAGACATAAATTGTTGTTTGATGGTTTGAAAGTAAAAGTAAGAAAAAAGCCGGATTGAACATCAATCCGGCTTTTCATTATATCGTATATCTTACATTAAGTGTTCATCGCACCACAAACGTTGATGGTTTGTCCACTCACGTACGAGGACAAGTCAGAAGCCAGGAACAACGCTACTTTGGCAACTTCTTCGGGAGTACCACCGCGTTTCATCGGGATGTTGGCTTCCCAGGCTTTACGGGCATCTTCCGGAATAGCGCCGGTCATTTCAGTAATAATGAATCCCGGAGCAATTGCGTTGCTGCGAATACCACGCGAGCCCAACTCTTTAGCAACAGATTTTGTGAAACCCAAAATACCTGCTTTTGAAGCCGAGTAGTTTGATTGACCAGCATTACCGCTAACACCAACAACTGAACTCAGGTTCACAATTGAACCACTGCGCTGTTTCAACATCGTTTTTTGTACGGCTTTTGTAAAGTTGAAAACCGATTTCAGGTTTACGTTGATGACTGCATCCCATTGTTCTTCGGTCATACGCATCAACAAAGTATCTTTTGTAATACCGGCATTGTTTACCAAGGCATCTACACGACCAAAGTCTTCAACAATCTTGTTAACAACTTCGTCAGTGGCTGCAAAATCAGCAGCATTTGAAGCATATCCTTTTGCCTGAACACCCAAAGCGGCCAATTCAGCTTCAGTTTCTTTCATTGCTTCATTTTCAAACAAGTCGGTGAATGCAATATTGCAGCCTTCTTCCGCAAATTTCAGAGCGATAGCTTTACCGATACCACGTGACGCACCGGTTACAATAGCTGTTTTACCTTCAAGTAATTTCATGTGTGTAAAATTTATTTTTATTGGTTTTCTTTCTTGCCGAATGAACGAAATTTGCTTTGAATAAGTCATTTTTCATCACTCCTGCATCCCAATATTCATTTGCGCAACAAATATAGTGCTTTGATTATTTGCAGTGTCAACTTCAACCTTTTTTTTCTGAAATGCCCGTCGGATCAAGCAAAACGATTAGAATCTTTGACTGAAAAGTTTTAATGATTCAGCAATTTCTAATCGCATCGAATCCTGTGAAATTCTACATTCGCGATTCTTTAAAGATTTCCATACTTTTGCAAAAAAAATGAATTATGCTCGACCAGGCTACAATATGTGCTATCGCAACTTCTCCCGGAATGGGGGCTATTGCAACTATTCGACTTTCAGGTGACGATGCGGTGAAAATTGCAGACGAGGTGTTCCAATCGGTCAACAAATCGAAAAAGCTGGTTGATCAGAAAGCCAACACACTTCACTACGGCACCATCAGCGAAGGTGTCGAAATTATTGATGAAGTGGTGATTTCGCTATTTCGCGCCCCCCACTCTTTCACCGGCGAAGATATTGTCGAAATTGGTTGTCACGGCTCGGTCTACATTCAACAACGTATTTTGCAGCTTTTGATCAAACATGGAGCGCGGATGGCAAAGCCCGGCGAGTTCACACAACGGGCTTTTCTGAATGGAAAGATGGATCTTTCTCAGGCTGAAGCCGTAGCCGACTTAATTGCCTCGAGCAATGCCGCCAACCACAAAATGGCGTTGAAACAAATGCGCGGTGGTTTCTCAAAAGAAATCAGCAAACTGCGCGGGCAGCTATTACATTTTATTGCCATGGTTGAACTGGAACTCGATTTTAGCGAGGAAGATGTGGAATTTGCCGATCGAAAACAATTAATTCAATTAACAAGCGATATCCAACAATTGCTCAGTAAATTAGCAAAGTCCTTTAAACTGGGGAATGTACTAAAAAACGGCGTTCCGGTTGCCATTGTAGGCGAAACCAATGTCGGTAAATCTACTTTGCTCAACGCTTTGTTACAGGAAGAAAAAGCAATTGTGTCGGATATTCACGGCACTACGCGCGATGTAATCGAAGATGTAATTAACCTCGACGGAACTGCTTTCCGCTTCTTCGACACGGCCGGCATTCGCGAAACAACCGACCAAATTGAAAACCTGGGCATCGAACGCAGCTACAACAAATTAGAGCAAGCCGAAATTGTGCTGCTGGTTACCGATCTGACCAATCCAATTGCCCTGATTAGCGAGCGAATTGAAAAAATTCGTAAGCGCATCACAGATCAGGAGCTGATTATTGTTGGGAATAAAGCCGATGTAGCCGGTCGTGAGAAAATTGCTGAAATGCTCGGCTCTATCAATCTTGGCGACCAGGAAAACATCGTTTTCATCTCAGCCAAACAGCAGCAAAACCTGGATAGCCTGGTTGATTTACTCAAAGAAAGCGCCAACCTGCAACAGGCCGAAGGTGCCGACGTAATTGTGTCGAACATCCGCCACTATGAAGCGCTGACACAAGCCCTGGAAGCCGTCAATCGAGTAATCGATGGCTTGCACGACGGCATCAGCGGCGACTTCCTGGCTCAGGATATCCGCGAATGCCTGCACTACCTGGGTGAAATCACCGGTGAAATATCTAACGACGAAGTGCTGGGACATATCTTTAAGAATTTCTGTATCGGAAAATGATCATCCGATTTTTCTTTTACATTATTATTACACAACCCTTACAAATAGGGCCTTTTAGCGATTTTTCAAGGATTTAAAAATTGTTCGTTTTACTGTCCCTTTTCCTTATTTTTACCCTATATTTGTCCCTGTACTGTCCCCCAAATCGATCGAGGGACAGCGAGGGACAAAAATCATTAGTAACTGTAAATTGCTACATATGGCTAAAATTACAATTAGGGAAAAGGAATTGGCTAGTGGAAAAAAAAGCTTATTTCTTGACATTGTTATAGATGGTAAAAGGACGAAGGAATATTTACAACTCTACCTTGATCCCAAAAACAAATCAGAGAATAAGCGGACATTGGCTTTGGCTGAAGATATCAAGGCACAACGCCTACTCGGATTACGTGAAAACAAATTCCATCTTCCGAAAACGATCAATCTGGATGCTTCTTTCATTGCTTTTTTTCAAAAGTTGGTGGATGCCCGAAAAAAAGCCGACACGAATGGAAATGCAGGGAATTGGAATAGTACGCTGCAACACATAATCAAATACAAAGGCGATAACATCACGTTTAAGGATATTGATACTGAGTTTTGTGAGGGTTTTAAACATTACCTGGTCAATAAAGCGCGAACTAAATCAGACAAATCCCTATCGCAAAACAGCCAATCTTCTTACTTCCTGAAATTTAAAACTTCGATTAAAGAAGCGCATCGTTTGAAGCTCATCCATGAGAATTATGCTGAATATATACCGTCTGTAAAGCCGGACGATGTAGAAAAACAGCACTTAACAATTGATGAGCTACAAGCCTTAAAAAACACAGAGTGCTCAATACCAGTTTTAAAGCGTGCCTTTTTATTTTCCTGCTTAACCGGAATCCGATGGAGTGATATTGAAAAATTAACTTGGTCGGAGGTGCAAAAAGATGATAAGGGGCACAAGATTGTATTTAAGCAAAAGAAGGTGAAGCGCCAGGAATATTTACCGATCAAAGAAAGTGCTTTGGAATATTTGGGAGAACGAGGAAAACCTCATGAACGGGTTTTCACGGGGCTTAAGTACTCTGGCTGGCATAATGCTACCCTCTTAAATTGGGTCGTTAGTGCCGGTATCCCCAAAAAAATAACCTTTCATTGTGCCAGACACACGCATGCTATTCTTTTGCTAAATGCCGGAGTAGATATTTTTACGGTATCCGAACTACTTGGACATAGCGAAATAAAAACTACGATGGTTTATGCTAAGATTGTTGACCAGAAAAAGAGAGAAGCAGTTAATTTATTACCAGATATTGAAATATGAGCACAACTAATGGCCCAAAAGAAGTTGAACATTCATTAAAACAGAACAAATACTACAGACTAAAAAGAATTGAAGACCTAGATGCTAAAGACTATGAGAAATCATTCTCAGGCAAAAGCTTTGAAGAGCGTTCAATTCGTATGTTTCAGATCGTTAAGTCACTGGGAAAACCAATTGAATTACTGGGAAACAACCTTGACCTATTAAGAAAAACTGGATTAGATGAAGAAACACTCGATATTATTGCGATTTATTTACTCTACACAAAGGTATATACTAATCAAGAGGAAAGACAATCTTGGAGAAACTTAACAAAGACATATCAAGGTTTTATCAAAAGTCCTTATGCACAAAAAAGACCTATGCTTATTCGCGATTTGGAAGCTGAAATAGCAAACTTGCAGAACCGATTTTGTCTAGATTTTTTATCAGAAACAATTGGCATTCTCATGGAGATTATACCTCTTGATTCAAAGCGAAAAAGAAGTATTATAATAAGTGAACAGCTTAGAGAACTTGATATCCAAATACACTCTCCCTTTTATACACTAGAAGAGGCAAATGATGAAGCAGAAAGGAGTGATACATTTCAAGACGGAATAAGTATAATCTACGACAGATTAAAGAAATACGATATCAAATACAAAAAAATGATTGAGAACACCATAGCTCTAATCAAACAAAATAACCTATAACGAATTGATTCTCAAGCAGGGAATATTTCACATCCCCACATTCCCTACTGTACACCGTTTCCTTACCTTATGTTTGTATCGTTAACAAATTTGAGGTCATGCATGATCATTTTATTAATTTTTAAAATCAATAAAATGATAGATTTTAATTCACTATCAGAAAAATTGGATAGCATTGAATCAATGTTATCCAATCAAAAACGTGTATTCACGATCCAAGAGGCAGCAAAATTCACGAATCTCGCGGAACGTACCATTTACAAAAAAACATCGGAGGGTGAGATCCCGCATTACAAACAAGCCGGGAAACTCTATTTCGACAGGCGAGAACTGGAAGATTGGCTTTTAGCTAATAGAGGATTCTCGAAAGAAGATATTAGTCGCGCCGCTGCTACCTATAATATGAATATGAACTTAAAAAATCCAAAATGTCAGCAAGGAAAAGCATAAATATTGAATCAGGGTGGATTTGTCTTTACCGTTCACTAGCACAATCCCCACTGTGGCTTACAGAAACATTTACAAGGGGGCAAGCATGGGTCGATTTACTCGTTTTGGCAAATTATTCCGATGGTTTTATCCGGGTAAGAGGAAGTAAAATTGATGTCAAACGTGGTCAATTGGGGTGGTCAATGCTAAAACTGGCAGGCAGATGGGATTGGTCGAGAGATAAAGTAAAACGCTTCTTTAACGAGCTTGAAAAAGAAGGAAAGATTACACAACAAAACAGCAAGCTAACCTCCATTATTACAATTAATAATTACGAATATTATCAAAACAGCAATCAACAGACCAACAACAAACAATCGACAGGCATGCATAAGACCAACACTAATAACAAGAATAACAAACAAAACAAGGTCAACAAAGGAGAGTATGATTCAATCCCGCCCGCCCCTGATGAAGTTATTTCTTTCTTTAATGAATCAAAAAGTTCAAAGGATGAAGCTGAAAAATTCTTTAATCACTACACTTCGCAGGGGTGGAAAATTGGCCATAATCCTATGGTCGACTGGAAAGCCGCAGGCAAAAAATGGATTCAACGATGCCCAGATTTTGCGCAAAAAAAACAATCAAATAAACCGTCTAAATTCTTAAGCCATGATTCAGATTTCTAATATTATGGAACAAAACCATAAAAACCCTTTATTCGACAGAACAAACATAGCAGGACGTAGACCTTTTATCAAAGTGAGCTACGATCAATTTTGCTCTAGACTCGTCAGAAATGGCAATCAATTACTTTTTTCAAGAGGCATTTCTCGAAGGTTTGAATTATCGCCCAAAAACGAAGATTTGATCAAGCAACTGTACTTATATGCAACCTGTAACGAAACATGCTTATACGATCTCAATAAGGGACTCTTTTTCATGGGCAGTATCGGTGCCGGTAAAACATTACTCATGAAGGCTTTTTTGATGATTTTCAATCAAGAAGAGTATTCTAAAAATGTCAGAATACTCAGTGCTACTGACTATGTTGAGTTAGTTAGCAGAGATGGGAATCCGATTCAAGACTTGAGAAAGAAACCTCTTTTTATTGATGATTTGGGCAAGGAAGCAGATGAAATAAAAGTTTATGGTAAAGATATCAGACCTTTCGCAGAACTTTTGCCAATCAGATATGAATCTGGAGGAATAACTTTCTTTACGTCAAACTACAATCTGGAATCTTTGAGTAAGTTTTATGGGTTGCACATTGTTGATCGACTCAGAGAAATGTGCACGTTTATTACAATTACTGGCGAAAGCCGCAGACATTAAGTTTACGTAGCTTATTTGTTGAAAAACCGGGAAATCAACCCGGTTTTTCTGTTTTATAGCTTGTTATCAGATGTTATAGATGCTTATTTCTCACTGACATTGGTATGTTTGATTGATGACCCCAGAAATCGCATATATCCTGCAAATCCCCCACTCTTTCTGTTGATAACTCCGAATTATTTCTTTTCTATGTTTAGCTTTACTTTAGTAAATTAGCCAAAATCTGACAAGTCCATAAATACAACCATCATGTTTTTGGAGAAGCGGATTAAAGAACTACGCGAAAAGAAAGCTCTACTCCAACGCCAACTGGCTGCTGAATTGGAAATTGACACGCCCATGTACAGTAAAATTGAGCGGGGCGAACGGCGTGCGAAACGAGAACAAGTCATTAAACTGGCTGAACTTTTTCAGGTTACTGAAAGCGAATTACTGACTTTATGGTTGGCTGGTCAGGTATATGAACTGATTAAAAATGAAGAAACAGCAATGAAAGCCCTGCAATTTGTAGAGCAAAATCTGAGCAATAAATAAAAGAAAACGTGTCAACCAACAAAAACGCGACTATACGATACCAAGCTTTAGATAGATGCTTTCGCAATCCGGGTCGAAAATACTACATGGAAGATTTAATTGAAGCATGTAATGAAGCTTTGTTAGATATTGATCCTAATTCATCAGGGGTGAAACGTCGTCAGATATACGAGGACATAAAATTCATGCAGGATTCAAAAGGTTTTGATGCTCCAGTCGAATCCTTTAAAGATGGTCGAAAAGCGTTCTACCGCTATACCGATCTAAATTTTTCAATCAATAGTCAACCTTTAAACGAGCAGGAAGCCCAACAATTAAAGGAATCCTTATTAACACTTTCCCGTTTTAAAGGAATGCCTCAATTTGATTGGGTAGAGGAAATAACAGCCCGCCTAGAGCAAACCTTCAATCTGAAAACAGATGATAACATTCTGAGCTTCGAAGAAAATCCGTTTTTAACAGGGCGTGAGTATATTGGCGATATCTACAACGCCATTGCAGGCAAAAAGGTATTGCTAATAACCTACAAGCCATTTAAAACAGACAAGGAGTTATTATTTGAAGTTCATCCCTACCATTTAAAACAGTACAACAACCGTTGGTTTTTATTTGGGTTGAATAACGAATACGGAAACATCACTAACATAGCGCTCGACCGCATTCAAGAAATCAGCGAAAGCAAAACAAAATATATCACGAATACAAAAATCGACTTCTCAGACTACTTCGACGACGTTATTGGAGTATCGGTAGATGATACACAAGAACCACAAAAGATAGTTTTAAAGGCAGATGATGACCTGTTGCCTTACATCACTTCAAAGCCCATTCATGGTTCACAGAAAATAAAAAAGGATGAGGAAGAAACTCGAATTGTATTACATCTTCAATTGAATTACGAATTGGAATCTACTATTTTTTCTTTCGGTGAGAAAATTGAAGTATTGGAGCCAGAGGCTCTTAGAACAGCCATGGCAAACAGAATAAAAGCACTAAATCAAAAATACTCGACCTGTGTATAAACACTGCACAAGTCATTATTAACCTTGCAAGATGAAAAATATAGGATTCAAAAACTTTAGGCGGTTCGTCAAACTTGAACCGTTGGAGTTAGGTGAAATAACCCTCATGGTTGGTAAAAACAATTCTGGAAAATCAACTTTAGTTAAAGCACTATTGCTGGTATTCGATTACCTTAGAAACCAACAAAAAGACACATTTTCGTTCGCCGGTGAAGCATTGAACGATGCAAATATTGTAACCTACGAAAGAGCACTATGTCAAGAATCTGAATCACCATTAATTGATTTCCACTTTGAAATTGAAGATTTCATTATTGAAATCTCGTTATGGCCAGAAGAAGGTATTGACTATACTTTTGCCAATGTCCATACCCTAAAAGTAGCAGATGCACAAAACGCAACAGAGTTTTTAATCGACCATGTTTCAGAATTTGTTCGCATCGCAAAACAATCACAAATAACCAATGATTCATTTGTGATTGACAACCTACAAGAGGAATTGCTCCAAAACATTGAATATCAAAAGCAAAAATTAAACGAACATGAGCTGGCAACTAATAAGATAAAAGATCTTGAATCCAAAAGAAGTCTTTTAACGAATGTTATTGAACTGCGTTCGATGGCTCTGCATAACATGGAAAATGGCAAGGTTGAAGATGCATCATATACTGAAGACGAAATAAATGATTTAAGGTTAAGTATCGACGCCCAAAAGAACAATCTGAAGGAAATTCAACATGAGATTGAAAAACAATATCGACTCAAAGTTGAAAAAAGTCAGGTAATTGAGAAAATTGAACAACAAATAAAACAACTTAAAAAGCTTGATAAGCTAAAAATGAAAAATGAAAAATTCTTTCATATTAAAGTCTTAACAAGTGAATTGGTTGAAAGAATCAATTATCTGAAAAAAGAATTGAATAGCGTAAGCAAAACGTCAAGAGAAGGATTAACCATTATCAATCAGATAAATTCACAAACACAAAAACTTAAAGAACTTGAAAGTCAGGTTTCAGAGCAAGTTGAAGAAAAATCTAACACTGAATATAGTTTGGAATACCCAATAAAGGACTTTTCAATCGCATCAACCGAAGAAAGTCCCCTGGAAGAAATGGTAAGTGATTTTCTTTCCCGTAATCACGACCTACGTGTTTATTATATCGGGAAAAGAGGTGATTCTACCGCTTTATCAGATGAAGAAAACGAGCAATTTGAGCAGATTAATGGCATTGATGCAGAGAGACAAAACATTAAAAGGTCAATTTCAAGATTCGTCAATCTATTGAATACCAAAAAAGTATTCTACTTAGGGGCAAATCCATCCAAACAGTCAGCGCTGTTCTACTTACGCGATAAACAGAATGCTTTAGGACAGGCAATACACCAATTTTACCAATTAAAAATACAGAAAGGTCAACCTGAATATCTCTTTGTAGAGAAATGGATGAAACGCTTTGAAATCGGCGATACATTCGACATTAATTTCATTTCAGGCGAAGCTTACGAGTGCTTCATAAAAAATGGGGAGGTTGAAACACATTTGGCAGATATGGGAATGGGCTCACTTCAATTAATGCAGCTATTTTTCAAAATAGCAACCATGCTCCGTCTGTACAGAGCAGAAACCAAAGGCATTAACCTGATAGTTGAAGAACCTGAGTTAAATCTGCATCCTGCCTTACAATGCGAATTGGCAGATTTCTTTTTTGAGATTAATGACGAGTACGGTATAAAATTCATCATCGAAACACATTCAGATAATATAATCAGACGCACCCAAGTTATAGGACTAAAAAGGGATTTGTTTAGTAATCAAGAGCTAAATCCAAATCCATTTAAAGTTTACTATTTCCATGTATCGGAAGGTCCTTACGAGATGAAATACACAAAAGAAGGTAAGTTCGACAGAAATTTTGCAGAGGGGTTTTACGATGTCGCGTCTAATTCAACGATGGAAATTCTAAAAATAAATCGTCAAAAGAAATAGATATGTTTAATGTTTATTGTGAAAGAGAAATATTCGAAGACATTTGTTTGTTTGACGATTATCCGAACTGGAAGAAAATATTTACCAATCAAACACAAGTCCTCCTAAATATGTCGGACGATGAGCTAAATGACGAGCTCATGAATCCTGAAAGTCCTATTTTCTTGTTCCAAAATGCGAATGCAGGGGCTGTCGTCCCCAAAGCCTTAGATGGGCAATTTCGTGCATTAAAGGAGAACATTCCAGACATTCTAAATCACCCTCGGGATGCTTTTATTTTTGACTTTGAACCAGATGATGCTGATAAAATAGCTAAAGATTTCGGCATAGCCGTTTTCTCATCTAAAAATTTGAATGATACGTTTTTCACGGGTGGTTTCTTTAAAGAGTTAGAGCAAAATCAACATATACCAGGAGGCTGGAAATCGTTAATTTCAATTGATTTACCTGTTTCAAATTCACTAATAGTGTCCGACGACTATTTTTTCGAAAATGAAGACAATGGAATCAACTGTGGGCTTACAAATGTCACTCGACTAATTGATGCATTTCTACCAGATAATATTAAAGTAGATTATCATATAACAGTTATTGCCCCAAAGGGCAACAAAAACAGCAGAGCTTGGTGGATAAAGAAGTTTGGGATTTTAAAAGCTGAAGTTACCCGTCTTCGACCCTACACAATTAATATTGAAATGGTATTTGCTGATACAACCCATAAACGAAGAATAATTTCTAATTATATCAACGGATGGACAGACAAGGGATTCTGCATATTTAGAGGAGACAATTGTGAAAAAGTACGTGGAGTCAATGATATTCACATATACCGTGTTTTTGATAATATTAACAATAGTGGAGACACTCACTATACTTCTGCGTCAAATGGAATTGAACAAATAAAGCACCATTGTACGAATGCAGTTAAATACATTCAGAATCAAGGTGATAGTGAACATGCAATGATTTTTGGAGACTGTAATAAAGATAAGTCGATTAAGAACCGACTTTTAAATTAACCTATGCACCTCCACTGCACACATAAAAACTATCTTTGTAGTGTCAATAAAAAGAGAAAATAAAAACACAATATGAGCAACGAAATAAATAACAATAATAAAGTCGAAGTAGGCTTCATCTGGCAAATCACCAACGATGTTCTGTGGAATGCTTTCAAGAAAAATGAAATCGGCGACGTACTCCTCCCCTTTGTGGTAATTCGCCGCCTCGATTGCATCCTGGAACCCATGAACCAAAAGGTTCGCGATGCGTATAACAACTTTCACGATAAAGTAGCTGAGGATAAACTCGACCCCATTTTGCGTAAAGCTGCCGGAGGTTTAAAATTTTACAATACCTCGAAGCACACACTCAATTCGTTGAAAGACGACCCGCGCAACATCGAGATTAACTTCAATAACTACCTGAATGGTTTTAACCCTGATGTACGCGATATCCTCGACAATTTCCAATTCGATAAAATCGTTGCTCGCTTGATTAAAAACAAGCTGCTCTATGAAATGATTGATGCCATCTGTCGGGTAAACCTAAATACCGACAAGATTGACAATCATGGCATGGGTTATGTGTTTGAAGAACTCATCCGTATATCGAACGAACAAAGCAACGAAACTGCCGGGGAACACTTTACCCCACGCGATGTAATTGCCTTGATGAACGCCATCATTTTTGCACCAGAAATTGCCGAACTCAGCCAGCCCGGAATCATTCGTACCATTTACGACCCAGCTTGTGGTACCGGTGGTATGGTAAACCTGGGTAAAAAATACATCGAAGACGCCCTGTTTGGTAACAGCGACCATAAACCGGTGATTAAAACCTACGGGCAGGAAATTAACGAGCAATCCTTTGCCATTGCCAAATCGGAGGCTTTGATTACCGGTGAAGATGCCAACAACATCAAACACGGGAACTCCTTCACCGAAGACCATTTCGTAGGCAAGCACTTCCACTACATGATGGCGAATCCTCCTTATGGTGTAACCTGGAAGAAGGACGAGAAATTTATCCGCAACGAAGCCTTAAACCCTGCGGGGCGTTTCTATGCCGGACTACCACGCACCAGCGACGGCCAGCTCTTGTTCCTGCAACACATGATTTCGAAAATGGAACGAGAAGGCAGCCGCATCGGGGTAGTTACCAATGGCTCGCCCCTGTTTACAGGCGATGCCGGAAGCGGTGAAAGCGAAATTCGCAAGTGGATTATCGAAAACGACTGGCTCGAATGCATTGTCGCACTGCCAAAAGACCTTTTCTACAACACGGGCATTAATACCTACATTTGGTTTATTACCAATAAAAAAGAGGCCAGACGCAAAGGAAAAGTGCAGTTGATTAATGCAGCGGCCAACATCGAAAAAGGCACCAACGGCAGTAAAAAAGTGGAGCATATTTTTGCCAATCCAATGAAAAAGAGTTTGGGCAACAAGCGAAACCAAATCGAAGACCAGTATATCGCACAAATTACCGAACTGTATGAGCGGTTCGAGGAAGGCGAATACTGCAAAATATTCGACAACGACCACTTTGGTTACTACCAGCTAACCATCGAACAACCACTGCGCGACAAAAGAGGCCGCGTGCAAACCGATAGAAATGATAACCCGAAACCCGACAGCAAAAAACGCGACAAGGAAAACGTGCCTTTAACGGCTGATATTGACGACTACTTTAAAGCCGAAGTACTGCCCCATGTACCCGATGCGTGGATTGACATCGACAAAACCCGCATTGGTTACGAGATAAACTTCACCAAGTATTTCTACCAGTATAAAGGTTTGGAAAGCTCCGAAAAAATTGCTGATGAGATTAGAAAGCTTGAATATGGAAATACAACAGCCGTCCTTTTAAATAATCAAGTTTCTGAAGACGAAATTAACTACGGCAATAATGCAACAGAAGAAAAAGGAATTGTTGACCTTTTAAAAGACTTACTGGCGTAATGAAACGATACGAGAAATATAAGGACAGTGGAATTGATTGGTTAAAGGAGATTCCTGAACACTGGGGATTAAATAAACTCAAATATGAGGTTAGTTTAAAGAACGAGAAGGTCTCGAGTCAAGATTCTAAACTGACATATATTGGAATGGAAAATATAGAATCAGGTACAGGTAGGTATATCGCCACGGATTCTGAAGCAGAGGGATTAGCCAATTATTTCACAGAAGGAGATATCCTTTTTGGAAAATTAAGACCATACTTAGCAAAAGTATTTCTTGCTCAAACAGAAGGCATTTGTTCAACTGAATTTCTTGTATTCAAGTGTAATGAAAGTAATAGCAATCATTTTTTCCATAAATTATTATTGTCGCCAAACTTTATTGAGGTAGTTAATTCATCTACATACGGAGCCAAAATGCCTCGGGCAAATTCAGAATTTGTAAATAATCTGAAGGTTCCGGTTCCTTCTCTTTCAGAACAAACCGCCATCGCCACCTTTCTCGACCACAAAACCGCTCAAATCGATGCGCTTATTGAGAAAAAAGAGCAACTGATTGAAAAGCTCAAAAGGCAACGCCAGGCCATTATTAACGAGGCCGTAACCAAAGGATTAAATCCCAATGCTTCCATGAAAGACAGTGGAGTTGAGTGGCTAGGAAAGATTCCGGCTCATTGGGAGGTGGTGAATTTTAGATATGTAATTGACATTCTAACCGACTACACCGCAAATGGTTCTTTTGGTGATTTAGCTAAAAACGTAACCTATCTTGAGGAAGGATATTCAAGATTAATTCGCCTAACTGATTTAAGAGAAGACCTAACTAATAAAGGTGTTTATATTAGTGAAGAATCACATAATTATTTGTCAAAATCCGAATTATTTGGAGGAGAAGTTCTATTGGCAAATGTTGGTGCGTATTCAGGTTTAGCATGGTTGATGCCACGCAATGTCGGAAAAGCATCTTTAGCTCCAAATATGTTTTTATTAAAATTCAAAGAGCAACTCAATAACGAATACGCGTACAATGCAATGATTTCTGATTACCTAAGTTCACAATTCAAAATAAAAGCTATATCTGCAGCCCAACCTAAGATTAATAAAGAAGATGTACGTACTTGCTTATTCCTGCTGCCTCCCCAAGAAGAACAGCTAAGTATTAATTCCTTTATAAAGGAAAAAGAAATGGGCTATAATTTGCTTATGTACAAACTTGAACAATCCGTCGAAAAACTCAAACTCTATCGTCAATCCCTGATTTCAGAAGCCGTAACCGGTAAAATTGATGTGCGGGATTGGGAAACAATAACAACAAACTAAGACGATGACAGCAAAACAATTCGGAGAAATATTAGCAGATATGTATCACAACGCCCCCGGCAAAGAGCAGGTAACCATGATACATTTATTCGAGATTAAATATGCCAGCCAGATTGATGCAGCAGGATTTACAGCAGCCGAAATCATCGAAGCATCAGGCATCAACAAATCGTATGCAACCGAACTCAGCAAGGGCAAAAAGCTGGCGAAATATGTGAAAACAATCATCTAACACGACAATAAACATGGAAATCGCTTTTATCGGAATAGGATTAATCATTGGCGGGCTAATTGGCTGGTTAATAGCCAAACAAAAATTTGGTACTTCTTCTATTCAAAAATCGGTATTTGAAAAATTACAGACCGATTTTAACGAGGCATCATCAAAATTATTGGCCGAAACCGATAAAAGCACTCGGCTCGATGGTGAACTAAACAAGGCTAATAAAAGCATCGAAAAGAAGGAAGAACAGCTAAGAGTGTTTACAGGCCAATTAGCTACTTTAGAAACGGAATTGGCTACGGCAGTCAAAAACGAAACAAAGGCAAAGCAGGACTTTACGCGAGCCACTGAAACATTGGAGACAACCAAACAGCAGAAAACAGATGCTGACACCAGATTAGCACAGGCAACTATCGAAAAAGATGGTCTCACGAAAGAACTTGAAAAGCTGAACCTGAAGCTGTCGAAAACAGAAGAACAACTGGAGCAGAAAACAACTGAATTTAACGAGGCCAATAAGAAAGTAGCTACCCTTTCTGCCAACAACTCAGCCTTGGAAGAAAAATTGGATAACCAGAAAAAGGAGATTGAAGAAATCGGCAAAAAATTCAACAGCGATTTTGAAATCATCGCCAATAAAATTCTGGAAGAGAAAACTGAGAAGTTTACCAATACGAACAAATCCAACTTAGAAGCCCTGTTAAAACCACTGGGTGAAAACCTCGATTCCTTTAAAAAGAAAGTGGACGAGGTGTACGATAAGGAAGCCAAAGAACGGTTCTCGCTGGGTGAAAAAGTGAAAGAGCTGGTCGGTTTGAATGAGAAATTGAGTAAGGAAGCCAGCGACCTCACACGAGCGTTAAAAGCCGACCCTAAAGCACAGGGAGGCTGGGGAGAAATGATTTTGGAAAGCATTCTCGAACAATCGGGCTTAACCAAAGACCGCGAATATTTCCTCGAAAATTACCTCAAAGACGATAACGGCAACTACCTGATAGGTGAAGATGGAAAGAAAATGCGCCCGGATGCCATTATTCAGTACCCCGACCAGCGTAAAGTAATTATCGACTCAAAAGTATCGTTAATAGCCTATACCAACTATTTAGCTGCTGACGATGCCGACACACAAAGCAAGTACATCAAGCAACATGTGCATGATGTAAAGAAACATATCGTTGGTTTGAGCAAGCGCGGCTACGAGAATTTCGATAAGTCCCTGGACTTTGTAATGATGTTCATACCCAACGAACCGGCTTACATGGTAGCCGTGAAGGAAGAACCGAACTTATGGAGCTTCGCCTACGAAAAGCGAATCATCCTAATCAGTCCGACAAACCTGATTGCAGCGCTGAAACTCATTTCCAACCTTTGGGACAGAGACCACCAGAGCAAAAATGCTCAGGCAATTGTAGAACGTGGTGAGAAATTATACAACAAGTTTGTTGGTTTCGCCGAGAACTTTAAAAAGGTTGGAGATAGTATTGGTAAGGCTCAATCGGCCTATGAGGATGCTACCAAACAATTGGCAACTGGTAATGATAATCTCATTCGCCAGGCTGAAAAGTTAAAAGCATTGAAAGTTAATTCAAAGAAAACCTTCCCTGCTGAATTAATGGAAGGAAATCAAATGGATATTGACCCGGAAAACAATTAGCATATGAATGACAACTTAACGAACTAGATTATACCCTATCAAAGTATTTTCATTTAACCAAATCACCCCAAATATTTAAAATTACTTTCATGACCAAAACAATTATCCAACAACCGCCATCAGTTCAAGGTGCCTTCGAAGACCTCCTCAATAAAATGTACATCAGCAATGTACGCAACAGATTACGCCAACTGAATGAACCAACTGATAACGACAGCAAGCGTTGGGTTTGGGAGTTAATTCAAAATGCAAAAGATAGCATCGTCGGTGATCCTACCAGAGACAGCGTCGATGTAAAGATTGTTGTTCGCGACAATGAGGTAAAGTTTAAACACAACGGCTCCCCGTTTACAGGGAAAGCGTTATTGGGATTGTTGTACAAGTATAGTGACGGCAAAACAAATAACAGTGAAAGTACCGGGCGCTTTGGTACCGGATTCCTAACTACACACACGTTATCGAAGGTTGTATCTATCGAAGGTGATGTTTTTGTTGACGATGAGAAAACAAGAACCAATGGATTCTCAGCAACCATGTATCGCGATGGACTTGATGAGCAAGAGTTGCTCGATGGCGTGAATAAGATGAAGAAAAGCATGGTTTACACTGCCGAGGGAAATGATTGGACCTGCTATACTTACCACCTTCAGACACAAAAAAATGAAAATGCTTTGGACTTAGGATTGGTAAACTTTGAGGAAAACATCGCTCAAACGATGCTTTTTTGCAAAGAACTTAAATCAGTTGAATTAGATAATAATGGAGCGCTTACCAAAATCGAACGACAGCCGTTCGTCCAATTGGAAGATGGCCTGTATTCAACGACCTTCATTATTAGAGGCGAAAACGAATATGTTCGTACATTTATTCATACTTCCTTTAAAAAGTATGACGAGTATCTGACTGCGCGTTTCAAAACAGAACGATATGCACGATTAACCATGGCTATCGAAGTAGACAACGAGGGCAATCTGGTTGAAAACAGCGATTCACCATCACATTTTTGTGTTCTTCCTTTGGTCGGGTCCGAAAATCATGTCATGCCATTTTATCTGAACAGTCCCGATTTTGAGCCTGATTCAGAGAGAGAAAGCCTGATCTTGATCGGTGATGAAATTATGGCTGACAAAGGAGTAATATCGGAAGGAGGCATAAACCGGTTGTTGCTATCTCAGAGCGTTGAGCTATTTGAAAGAATGGTTAGATTCTTTAGTTCTAACAATTACAAAAAGCTTTATCTATTGGCAAAAGGACTGAAGAATACGCCGAAAGTTGAACGAAATTTTAATAAAAAGTGGTTCGAAGAAAACATGATTGCCCCATATCGTGAAGTTTTAAAACGATATGCAATCGTTGAAACGAACAATGGCCTTCAGAAACTATTCACGAATGACAAACCGTACATCATGATCCCCAAAGATTCCAGCCTTGACGATCAAAATGCTATTTACGAACTAGCGGCTGATCTCATTCCTGAAATTCTTCCGCAAAAAGAAGATGCCGATAACTGGGCTACGTTTGCATGGAAAGAATGTGGCTTGTTTAAGGTCGATGACTTATGTGAATTCGTTTCAAACAAAGAAAATACGAACAGTCTATCTCTTTCGTGTGGTAAATACGAGTGGTTGAACAAACTCCTTTTGTTTATCAAAGAAAAGGATGAAAGCTTGTTAAAAGAATATGAGTTAATCCCGAATCGAAATGGCAACTTTGTTTCATTAAATAACGAAGCTTTTGCGGAAGGAGTAGATTTATCTGACTATTCAGTTGAAGTACTGAAAGAATTAGGGGAAGACATTAAGCCAATATTATTAGACACAAATATCAACTCAATCAGTCTGCCGGTTAAAATTGACGCCAATAGGATTGCCGCAATAATCGATGATCAAGCGAAGAAAATCATTGGCGAAAAAGAAGTTTCTATCGGAGAGAAAATTAAACGATTAAAACCTTTAATCAACACAATTCCTGCGGATACATCGCTATTTTCAGACGAATTTATTCAAAAACAGAAGCTGATTTATAAATTCACAGAGGACCTTTTTGCTGAAATATCCTTCAACGAAACATCAAACAATGAAATCCTGGAACAAGCTTGGCGATCGGCGCACAAATGGCTGATAACTCAGTTGATGAAAGCCGTATCAGATCTTAAAAATCTGGATTCGTTACCTGCCTCTATTGAAAACAAAGTTGCGTGGATAAACAACTTTATTGCCTTTGTTATTAAAGAGATAAAAGAAGGTGAGCTTGATGAATATGCTATCATCCCGAACCAAAACGGTGCTTTCTGCAAAAAATCTGCATTGAAGAGAGATAATAATATTCCGGAGGCATTTAAATCGGAAGAAGCTGAAGGCTTCAATATTCAGTTAAAAAAGAATCTGTTGCACAAAGGCATTGATGCGATCACCCTTCCGTCTGAGATCAACATCGATTCTTTAATTGAGATTATAAACAAACGATTTGATGAGACTCTTGAATTTCCTAATAAATGCGACAGACTAAGTTTTGCGATTTTCCTCCTTCATTTTTTGCCCGTGGATGAAGCAAGTGTTTTGTATAAAACTCAAAGGAGTCTACTGGATATAATCAGGACATACTATTACCAGCGGAGTGCGGATTTTTCTGTCAAATACGTAGACTGCTTAAACGAAGGGATCTGGGTAAAAGCGACAAATAAAGTTATTTTTAACGTCACTAGTCATATCGAGGGAAAGGAGAACATTACAGGTTTAACGAATTTTCTCTGTATGTCCGGTAAAAGCTTTGACAAGGGTGATACCATCATTTTTCTCAATGACGTTTTTGAGTTTCTATATAATTCTAAGATATCAACTGAAAGACGCATCGTTCCAAACCAAAATGGAACATTTGCGAATCAAAAAGATTTATTTTTTGACGAAAGAATCCCCGAAGAATTGAAAGATATTCTGACACTAGTTGATCCAAAAAATGACTATCGGAACATTCTTGCTGAATCAAGTTTGTGCGATGCCATAAAACCAGTTCACCAAAAAACTGTGGCTGATATTGCTGACGTAATTGACAAAAGAATTGATGAACTTTACAAAACGCCGTCAAATTGGGAAAATAAGGGCTTCATAGAGGCGATAGAGAAACTGATGATTGAATGGTTTCCAAAAAATAGATTCACTGCAAAAGAGTGTTTTAAATTGATCTATAAGAAGAAGGAAACTATCGAGATGAACGTTCTTTGGTCCTTGGAAGAACGCCAACGAATGCAGCGCGCCAGATCTATCCCTGCTGAAGTGATGGACAAATTTATCGAGCATCAAGGAAATGTTGAATCGATAGTTGAAGAGAATAAAAAACTGGAAGAAAAGGTTCGTGAGTTAGAATCAAAAATAACAGACAATGGCACAAATGAAATTCTTTCTGAATTCCCTGACCTAAATGCAGACCGCATTAGAGAGTTATTGAAGTTGGAAGAAAGAGTTAAAGGTTGGAGCGGCACTTCCGACTATCTTCCTGCCAATGAGATGGAGGAAAAACGAAACTATGAAAATGGCTACAAAGGAGAGGCTTATATTTACGGCCAGTTAATGAAATCCGGGCAATATAAAAACATTGTGTGGCCTAATAAATCTGAAGTTCCAACTCATTTTGAGATAACCGACCATGAAGGAAATCAATACTATATAAATGATGAACGCAATGGTTATGATATTGTAGCAGAAACAGAAGACGGGAGGAAAGTTTTTATTGAAGTAAAGTCAACAAGGACTTTGCTGGCTGATGCAGATAAAATTGCGTTACCAATAAGCAGAAGAGAATGGCAGTTTGTAAATAAAATTAATGGAAACGACAAGTACTGTCTGGCTCGGGTTTTTGACGTAGAAAACAGCCCTCAGGGACATTACTTATCAATGATGGGGATTGGCGTAACTAAATTGTAATGAACTGTTTTTTTTGGATGGTTTGGAAGTATTAACAACAACCAGGCGATCATAGATTCGCATTGTAGATTGGAGTAATTATGGCAACAGGAATTAAAGAAATACATTTTGAAGCACATATTGAAAACTACTTGGTAAACGAGGTGAAGGAATATCATACCCTACCCCCTGCCGTGTATAACAAGGAATTGTGTGTAATTCCAAGCGAAATTATAGCCTTCATTAAAGATACTCAACCAGAAAAATACAAAGCACTCGCAGAACAATACGGAGCGAATGTAGACAACCAGATTGTCAGTAATGTTGCTCGTAATTTAAGCATGCACAAAACCTTGCATGTGCTGCACCACAAGATCAAAGACCGTGGGCAGGCGCTGGATTTAGTCTATTTTCAACCCGCCAACAATAAAACGCCCGAACACGAGGAGTGGTACAAAAAGAATCGACTGGCTATTGTTCGTCAATTGCAATACTCGAACAGAAATACTAACGAAATTGATATTGTTCTTTTCATCAATGGTATTCCGGTAGTTACCATGGAACTAAAGAATGCTTTAACGGGTCAAAACCATCACAATGCCATCAAGCAATACATGAAAGACCGTAATCCCAAGGGAGAAGCATTCCTGGAGTTTCAGCGTTGCTTGGTACATTTTGCAGTGGGCACCGAAAAGGTATTCATGACAACTCAGTTAAAAGGTGAATCGACTTTCTTCCTTCCCTTTAACCAGGGCTTGGATAACAAAAACGAAAATGGTTTTGCCACCGCCTATCTATGGGAAGATGTATTGCGAAAAGATTCCCTGTTGGATTTGATTCAGAACTTTATCAGTCTGCAAACGGATAAAGAAACATACTACGACGAGAAAACAAAATCGCTAAAAGAAAAATCCTCTACTAAATTGCTGTTTCCGCGTTTCCACCAGAGGCGCATTGTTAACCGCATGCTGGATGCTGTTCGTTTGGAGGGTATCGGAGGCCGCTATCTGGGGCAACATTCTGCAGGTTCAGGGAAATCAAACAGTATTACATGGCTGGCTTATCGTTTGTCTGGCTTTTATCAAAACTACAATGACGATAAAGCGCTATTCGACTCAACAATTGTTGTAACCGACCGTCGGGTACTGGATAAGCAAATTCAGGAAAATATTCGTCAGTTGGACGATACCCCTGGCGTTGTGGCATACATTGATGAACGTAAAACGAGTCAGGACCTCAAACAGGCGATTATCGATGGTAAACGTATTATTGTAACCACGCTTCAGAAATTCCCGGTAATTTCCGAAACCATAGCCAAACTACCGAATCGAAATTATGCCGTAATTATCGATGAGGCACACAGCTCGCAATCAGGCGATGCTGCCGGACATATGCGAAAAGCGCTGTCGCTCGAAGTGGCTGAAAAAATAGAAAGCGAGGAAAAATCACTGTCGGATATTATAGAAGAAGAAATCAGAAGTAAAGGAGTCCAAAAAAACATCTCCTTTTTTGCTTTCACAGCCACGCCAAAACCAAAAACCATTGAGTTATTTGGGACAGTAAAGGAGGATGGAACTAAAGAACCATTCGACATCTACTCGATGGAACAAGCCATTAAGGAAGGCTTTATTCTTGATGTACTAAAAAACTATACTTCGTTTAAGCGTTACTACAAAATCGTAAAGCGCAGCGAAATACCGGACAAGGAATACGAGAAGAAAAAAACAGTCCGTTTACTGGGTTCCTATGTCGATTTGCAATACCATGCTATCGAAAAGAAAGCCCGGATTATGATTGAGCATTTTGTTTCTCAAACACAAAACGAAATTCAGGGAAAAGCCAGGGCAATGTTGGTCACACGTTCCCGCCTCCACGCCGTTCGGTTTAAGCGCAAATTCGACGACATCATGCGTGAAATGAAATTGCCCTATGGTACTCTGGTAGCTTTCTCTGGCACAGTTCGTGACGATGAAACCGGCATGGATTATACCGAAGTAAACATGAATAACCTTCAGGGGAAAATAAGTATCCCGGAAGCGCTTAAACTACCGAAATACCGTATTCTGATTGTGGCCAACAAATACCAAACAGGTTTCGATGAGCCACTATTACACACTATGTTTGTTGATAAACAATTGGGCGGTACAAGTACCGTTCAAACCCTAAGCCGTTTAAACAGGACTACACGGGGTAAAGACTCTACGATGGTCCTAGACTTTGTGAACGATCCAGAAATGGTGCAGGAAGATTTCCAGCAGTTCTACGGGAAAAACTACATGGACGAAGAGCACCAAACTGACCCCAATGCACTTTATGATGTTCAGAATAAAATCGAAGGATATAATCTATTGTATCAAAATGAGATAGATGCCTTCGCCAATATCTTTTTTCGAAAGGGTGACAATTATGAGAAACTTCAACCCATTTTAAACGAGGTTTGCCGGAGGTATGAAGAGCAGTTGGACGAAGACCAGCAAAACGGGTTCAAAGCAGATGCCAAGTCTTTTGTCAAGCTATATCGATTTTTAAGAGGCATCATCACCTTCACTGATGTTGAGCTAGAAAAGTACTACGTTTTTCTAACCGCATTATTGAAGAAACTCCCCTATATCAAATCCAGTTTACCCTTGGATGTATTGGGAGAAGTGGAACTGCACAGTTATAAAATCCAGCATAAATACACCACGGACCTCGAATTGACGTCCGGCGACGGAAGTATGGAAGGAATGAAACCAGGTGGCGGAGGCAAATCCCCCGAAGATGAGCTGGACTTACTCACCAATATCATTAAGGTATTAAACGAGACTTTCGGCCTCGACCTGACCGATGAAGACCGAGTGGACTTCGAGCGGATGAAAGAAAACATCTACTCAAATGAAGAATTGATGAGTTTCTTTAATCAGCATAATTCGAAAGATAACATTCAGGAAAAATTCAATGAAGAAATTGACAGCGAATTACTGAACTTCATCAATACTAAACTAGAGTTTTACAACAAACTTTCCGAAGACAGAGCGAATACCATGTTTAAGCAACTTTGGTTTAATGAGTTGTATGATCGGAAAGTAAGAGGTGTAAGACTATAGAAAAAATAAGCTACGGATAAAATGAGATGTTTATTTATTACTCCCCAAATTAGATTTAAAATAAACCAACCGAATTTTAGTGCATTGACCAATACTACCAATAAATAACTAAAGAAATTATAATGACATTAAATAAATACTTATATCTTAGAATTCGATATAACGCAGCATAATAAGGCTGACCATGAATAAAACTTTTTTTTACTTACATTAATATAGTATTTCCATGTTTTTAAATAACTTTAATACCCCTAGACTTAATAAAAGAAGTATTGCTATTGTTAAAGACTTATACGATCAATTAACAGCAGGGAATGCTTATCCTAATTTCAAATTATCGTTCAATGATTTAGACGATGGAGGTAGTTCTTCCATCTCACTGTTGAATCCAACAACTCGGCGATGTGTTGTGAAGTATATGTTTTTTTCGCTACATCAAGAAGGTAATATTGAGAACATTGCTATCTATGGCGCCAATCTTCATGAATTTCACCAGACTATAAATAGATCTAAAAACATTTTTGGCTTTAAAGTTTTAGATATAAGTATCGAAACACAAAATACAAATGAGCCATTTGTTGATATCTATATTGAGCCGTATGGAGTTTCTGATGATGTTGAAATTTGGGATTTCGAAACGCAGGTTTCAATGGCGAATTTAGAGCGAGTTCGTAAAGTGTTGGAGAAAAACAAATATGGAAGAAAATATCGAGTGATTGATTTCAAAATGGAATTCCAGGGAGAACAAACCTATGCCGCAATAATACCAGAATCAGGAGCTGTGGTAACTCCTGTTGTTGTAGGTAATGAAACGAGTTTTGTGGCAACGGGTGACATCCCTGATGAAGAATTCAGGCTTTATTATGACAGTTTTGGAGGATAGGAACGAACATTAACAGTTGATTTAAAACTAGTTAAAACACATCTTCAGTAAATACAAATTGAGTGTAAAGAGAGTATAATCAACCTTTCGTAGGTTTAAAGCTAATCCAATTGGAAACAAGTCATATTTTTAACATTACAGAAATTCCCAGAAGTAGCTACAGACCCCTAAACTTAGAGTTTTATGGTGGAGATATTACCTCTGTATTTTCAGATGTCTTACTCACCTCGGCATTCCAAGGTAATTTTTATCCTACGCCGAATACTATATTAGGTCGAATCAATGAACGATTTGGAATTCACTTCTCCAACTTGCCCGAAAATGCAACACGATTAGGTGATCGATTGTTTGATTTTGGCAGTCCAACTACATCGTCGTACAAACGCCTATGGGTTCTGGAAATTAGTCAACTTGGGAATAGAGAGGGGCGCTCAACTGATTTATATAAGTCTATTAAAAGCCTTGAGAAACTGAATGAGGTAATTGATTATTTGGGAGTAAAATCGATCTCAATCCCTTTGCTCGGCACAGGTGCACAAGGGCTGAGCATAGAAGAATCAGCGATGTCTTTAATCAGCGTTGTGATTAAGTGGGCGCAAAACAGTTCTAGTTTGGAAACGGTACGCGTATTTGCATACAATTTACAGGCTGCTGCGAAACTCAACCAATTAATTGATACCTTTTTTGGGCATGAACAAAAGCAGCCAAGCTCCACATCAGTAGAACTGCTTAAGGCAAGCAAGCAAGAACTCAAGGAAAAAATTGGAGGATTTCACGAGCAATTACGCCACAATCTAGACGAGGTTAGTAATCTCCTCGATTCACCTAATCCATCTGTAAAAAGCATAGCTGTTGCTGGCAGGAACTTGGCAGAAACTTGCAGTGAAAATCTATTGAACATTTGGTTTCCAGAAGAAGATGCAAGTGAGCTTAATTTAAACGAACGTATCCAAATGATACAGGACAAGATTCGAAAAGAGAAAAGTTGGATGCTTTCGTATTTTCGATTACTGCAATCAAGCGGAAACATTGGTGCACATAGTTCAAGGCAAGTCCTGGACCTTGTTGATGCAACAGCAATTGTTATAGCTGTTCTTCGAATAGCTGAATACACGTCAGATCACATAAAAAATTATTTAAATTAAAAAGATGATTGAAAATAAAGCATTTCTCATATTACACAATGGTTTTCAAAATCTGATCAATAGAAACGGATCTCTTAATCTTGGTGATGTTGAAACAGAGGTAATTAATCAAGCATGTAGATATATCATTGAGACGTCAGATCGCTTAGCAACTGTTCACGATGTATCACAAATTGGCAATGTTATTACAGCAAACATGGTACATTACCAAACTGCTTCAGCATTCACAAGCGCTGCCGCGAGACTTTTCCCTGAACATTACAGGGAAGATGAAATTAACACAGGTATTGCTGGAATCATGAGCAACATTTCATGGGCTGGCATGTGGGACTTCTTAAGAGATTATTTTCAAAAGAATCATGGGGAAGCAATTGACAATAAAGTCAATGAGCCAACTATCTTTTATTCTGTACATCACGAACGATTCGAAGGACGTTTACCTGTTAAACCGGTTGATGTAGAGCGAAATATCAATATTGTATTCATGGACGATCGGCAAGATGTAATCGTTAGCATTGAACCAACCTTATCTCCTAAGAAAGCTCGCTTAGTTAATAAGGCAGATGATGTATATTCCTATAGAGGATACGATCCAGATTATCTCTTTCATATTCATTTTAACCATTTCGATGAAGTAGAACGCTTTGTTCTTGAATTGCCTAATAGAAGCATTAAGCTTGTATATACTTAAATCAGGATGGTGAAAGAAGAATCTGTCATTAGAAACGTCGAGTTTGTTCTTAATATTCTAACAGAAATTAGAATACTTTTAGACAATGCTATTTCGCAGAATGATTGTAAATCACTAAGTCATTTAATTGATCAGTACGATGAACTATTTTACAATGAAGACATAAAAAAATATGTGAAATACAAAATAACAGGTGTGGGCAATTCAACACATGCATTATTTTCCATGGATATGAATGGTCCTTATGCAAGGAAGCACATAACGCTTAGTCTTAGTCCTGAATTGGATATGATTGATTCTATATACAGTAACAAGCTAAGTGAGTTGATCATGTTCTTCAAATATTTGTTCTCGGCTGTAGAAAACTTGGCTATCTACCAAAATCAGTCTAAACTAACGAAATACCTCGCTGTTTTAAAGGAAATTGAGATTTCTATTCGGAACTTCATCATCCAACACACTCAGGTTAGTGAACAACAAGATGAACTTAATAGACTACTACGAAGCCAGGAAGAATATGAAAATCACTTGCGAACAAGTGGAGTTGTTTATAAATCTGAATCTGATTTAATGAGCTCTTTTTTACAGAAAAACGGTATCAATTCATTGTATCATTTTACTGACAGTCAAAATCTTGAAAGTATAAAGAATCATGGAGGCCTGTTCTCAAGGGCTTACTGCAATAACAAAGGCTTGCAAATAGCTTATCCTGGTGGAGATCAGTTTTCATGGCAATTAGACAAAATGAAAAACGCTACTAATTATGTGCGACTGTCATTTTGCAGGGAACATCCAATGAAATCAACTGTCATAGCAAAAAGGAGAATGAAAGATCCTGTTGTACTAGAAATTGACACTTCTGTAATAGATTTGATTGGCACAAAATTCTGTGACAAAAATGCATCTCGTTCAGACGCAATTATTAGGTATGATAAAGAGTTACTTAAAAATTTGCCCTTTCATCTTTTCAATAAGGATTATTCAATGCTAGGTGAATCCGAAAAAGAGGCATTTCAGGCAGAAGTCCTTGTTTACGAAAAGATTCCACTGGAATACATCAGAAATTTATAATGACTAGGTTCGAATGCTTATTCGATTTCTACCAAACTATAAAAACTCACTTGCAACATATTTATTCAACGCAACTCCAGTTTGTATGCAGTAGCAAATTAACTATTAACTAGCAAGTTTGTTAAAATGCATTTAATTGCTTTTGTAACCAAAGATTCAATTACCCGTTCTTTGATTTTTCAAAATAGGTTCGTTTGAACGTATCTCCCCTGCCCACCCAATGGTTTCGTCTTAATTATCTCACTGACACTTGGGGCAATGTTATTTGGATCAATAACACTAATATCTTTTTGTTCTTGTATCAACTTTCTATTTAAGTCAAATTGAGGATTATTCTCGTCAGCGATCTTGTCGTAAATCACAGCGCTAGGTATCGCATATTTCTTCGCGTATTCCATGGCAAGCCTTGAGCCGCTATCATTACCCAAATTATTTTTCGCATAGCTCGCCGTCAAGATTATACTATCGCTATAAAGAGCTTGCAGCCTATCCCGTTCTTGATATCTTCCTCCGAGTTCCATCTTCGATTTTGCTTCAGTGGAATATTCTGATATCAGTAGGCCCTGGCACTTTACTATATCATTAGCTAAATCTTTATTTGAGGCAGGCATGATGCTGTTTAAAGGGCCAGGAAGAATTGCAATTGTCTTTCCATTCGACCTAAGCGCTTGCTCATGTGCTATTGTATCGCATCCTAATGCTAAGCCACTCACAATGGTAGCACCTTCTGTTACCAATCTGGAGACTACCTCCCGCTCTAATTCTTTGATATTACCTTCCGGATTTAACAAGCCAATAACTGCCACATTTTTGTTGTCAATGCTTAAAAGAGATAAATCCCCTCGATAGAACAATAGAACTGGTTGTTCGCTCAACGTTACTTTTCCTCGGTATGGAGGGAACCCGGTGTCTCCAAGTGCAATTAGTCCATCAGCAAAGCCATCAAGCTTAAGAATCATTGTTTTAATTTGTTCCTTTTTAAACTCAAAACGACTTACCGTAATTTCGTCACTTTCTTTAGAGCCCTTATTCAATAATTCAACTAGTACGCGTGTCTTTTCATTCCCCTTTATGTTTTTATTAATCCAGGCGCGGCCAATTCCTTTAAAGGATTTTAAGGTCAAAATATTTAGAGCATTTTCTGAAAAAACCATATCTACTATCGTATTTGATTAATTAATATTTGCTGACCGTATAAGCAACTGCATAGAATGTAACTGAATTCGCACCTGCATTAAGCAGTGCTTGAATAGCATCTTCATCGATATTTACCGTTTTGGTGTAAATATCGTCAATAAGGAGGATATCTTTCCCAAATACACCATTTGAAATAGAACAAGTATCGCAGGTAATTCCAGGATAAGGCAGCGAGCCATCATTTATAATTCCATTAATAGGCAGACGTAGATGAGTCGTTTTTGTATTTCTGTTTCTAACTATATAATTCGTTCCATCCTCAAAGCCACCCAGATTCTTTGTAACATTCTGCACTGCAGATCGAAACAAAAGTTGGTCTGGGCGATAAACATTTTCTGCTTTTGCTCGAGGAACGACACACACAGTCATTGAACTCAGCATCAAAATATTTAGCATTACAGGTAAATCAAGCATTAAAATTGCTTCTAGTTGCTGCTTCGCTAATGCGACCTGAATCTCAGACCAATTATGGTGAGGATCATTTTTTATTTTATATAGGAAATTCGGATTCTCAGGATGTTTACAGCCGTAAAAATTAGTATGATGAAATCCATCAGTAGACTGTATCAGATAACTATTAGGCTTAATTGTAAACTGCTTCATAAGTGTTTTGGTTAATATCATCAGGTGATAAAATATTCGTAGAAAGTATTCCTGCTACAATCGCATTGTTTATCTCAGAGCGCTCATTTTCAAAAGCGATAATTTTCTCGGGGGTAATTTTTAATTTATTTATCGCATACGCATACTTATTTTTTGTAGGATTGCTGAGCCCTTGAAAAATCACTTCTTCAAAGTAACTCTCTAAACCATGGTATTTGAGAGTCAAATTGGTTCGATCCTCACAACTTTTAGTTACCAAAACTACTCTGTGGGTTTGATAATACTTTTTGAGAAGATCAACAACCACTGGAATAAGTGTCGTATGCGACAAGTAGTTTTTGTAGAAAACCTCTTTCATGGTAATAATCTGTTGCAGTTCAAACTGATTCAAATATGGCATCAGTTTTGCTATCACTGTTCTTGTTAACCTTAAATGTGGCTCCAACTTGATTATATTGCTTAGACCTAATACCTTCTGAATTGCATCCAAATAAGCCACATTGTTCGAATAGTCTGTATCAACCAATGTTCCGTCCATATCAAAAAAGAACACTGTATCCTTTCTAATTAAGTAATCTTGCCCTACGATTTCAGTTTTTATGGTTGTCATTCCAGATACGATTATTTAAATGTTAGTTGTATTTGAGATACTAATAGTCAGACTCGACCTACTGTATCTTTCAGAAAACTATAGACAATGTCGTCCAGGTGGAAGTCAACTGACGCCATTTTATTTTTTAAGGAAACCTTCTTCAAGAGATTTCCCTTGAAATAGTAATTAATAGCAATCACCTGCCGCTCCTCATTTAGGATTAATCGATATTCAAATCCTGCAACAGGACTAATTTTTGTCGCAATCTTCATCATATATTAGTCTTTTATATTATTCCTAGTGATTCAGCCCAAATC
The DNA here is from genome assembly GCF_003046625.1 of Mangrovibacterium marinum. GTDB lineage: Bacteria > Bacteroidota > Bacteroidia > Bacteroidales > Prolixibacteraceae > Mangrovibacterium > Mangrovibacterium marinum. The sequence goes on along the minus strand of NZ_QAAD01000005.1, from coordinate 140,395 downwards.
AAAATAGATTTTCGACTTTGTTCGAAATAGCAATTGTCCAACAGCGTGTTGATTTTTCTCAAAGCAGCTTCGCGGTCTATCCAATACTGACCTTTTGTAGCCGCATTCACCAACAAATCAACCAATTCCTTCGAAACAAGATCAACACATTTTTGACGAGAATAATGCACATTCCTTGGGACATTAATTTCTGCCACTAAGGTGTTATCGGCTTTATTCAAAACGCGGATTCCACAGAGGTAGGTGCAGCCAACACCTTCGGCTACTGCTTCAACAATTATAAGTCCGTCTAGCTCCCGAACTCCTGCTTGATAATTAAATCCAGACGGAGCCAAGTAGGAAGCTTGTAGCTCAAGTCCGTAGTTACCGCAGAGGTCAGAATTAGTATTGTTTATTGCTGGTAGATTATTATTCATGCTGTTAGGCTTTTAAGAATTTTTGTGTGTTATAGTTGAGCATATACCGTTGATCTTTGGCAAAGCCATTAACAATAATCGAACGCACTTTTTGCTCTACATGAAGTGGATTCAGACATAAGCCACCTTTGGCTGCAGATTCTAAAATAAGACTTGTGACTTTTTCAACAACCGTAGAAATGACAGCGTGTTTGCTGTAATAACGGCAATGGTAGGAAGAGTCAAAGACGAGCTTTTTATCCTGGATATTGACAATCTTGAGCCCGTTCAGAAAGGTCCAGGTATGACCAATACCAATATCGGCCAGGACAGCAAGTCCTTCAACAAACCAGATCGAGTTGAAGTAAGTATTGCCAGCCAGTGAAGTATATCCAGTACTGTTGAATGAATTCGCGATTTCTGAATAGTTGTAGTTTCCGGCTTTAGCGATTCCTACTTGTTGAAAGAGTTGAATTTCTTTATTCTGCATATCACGGTGTGTTTGATTACAGAACAAAGATTCACCGTACGAATGCAGCCTATATGCGCAGGTCAAAAAAAATTATTTAACCCAATGTGAAAGCTGTAATATAGCTCAGAAATAATAATGAGTAGGTAGATAATACCCCTGATTATTTTGGCAGGCAAGTCATGTATTTTGTTTTATCTATGGCTATATAAAAGAAAAAATCAGGAACATTAAACAAAAAATACTCTCGGACACGTTATGACTGAGGATCTTATTAGATTTGACTCTCAATTTATCGATGATTTTTAATTGGAAACTACATATAAGCAACCTAAGAACACATGTCCGACCGCAAAACCGTCCTTCGCTATTTTCACATTCTGAACAGACTCCGTAAATCACCGGCCTCATTCAAAAAAATTGATGCTTATCTGAGCCAATAGTCCGAATGGCAGGATGAGAACTTTAATGTTTCAAAACGTCAGTTCTCCCGGATTATAAAAGACATCAATTCCATCTTCGAGCTGGACATCGACTACGATACAAGCCGTGATGTTTACTTTATTAATGAGGATTCTGAGTCGGACATTACAAAACGGCGTTTGGAGGCCTTGGATACCTTTCATGCGCTAAAACTTGGAACAGCAACTTTCCAAATTGTGCATTTCGAGAAACGACATCCACAAGGCTCTGAATAATTGGCACCAATAATAGAAGCCATAAAAGAAGAAGTTCAAATTCAGTTCAGTTATCAGAAATTTTGGGATAACTTTTCCACCATAAGAACTGTTGAAGCATATGCACTCAAAGAATTTAAGAATCGTTGGTACTTGGTAGTAAAAGATACAGAGGACTGTAAAGTCAAAACCTTGGGGCTGGATCGCCTTTCCAATCTGGTAATTAAGACAAATGAATTTAAGAAGCCAAGCTCCTTCTCTATTGACGCCTATTTTCAGAATTGCTTCGGAATAATTACACCAGATGAAGGCGAACCGGAAGAAGTCGTTCTCTCCTTCCCTCTTCATCAAGGCAAATACATTAAAACGATGCCTTTGCACGAATCGCAGGAAGTATTGGAAGACAACGAAAGGGAAGTCAAAATCCGCTTGCGGCTATTTCTCACCTACGATTTCATGTTGGAAATTTTATCATGGGGAGATAATATAAAAGTTGTCAGTCCGGACAAACTGGTCTGTCAAATAAAGAATGTTTATCAAAACGCTTTAAATCAATACAAATAGAAATTGGCGCTAAATCAAAAATTGAAGTGTGAAAATGAAATTTTAGAATTGGACAATGAATTATTAAAAATTTACCCTTAGACAGACACTTCGTGCAGTACATCCTGAAATTATTATAAGCCACCAACAAGCCTGCAACGAGCCATCAACATTTGTTGCAGGCTCATATGTATCCATAGATAATGAACCCAAACAGAATACTTTGACCATTTTAAAAGAATAACATTTAAAACACTGACATTCAACGCGCAATCTTCATGAGATTTTGTTGCAGGCACGCGCAACAAGCCATCAACATTTGTTGCGTGCTCCAGCAACAAGCGGGAAATCACTAAAATTTGCGTTTCTATCCCATTCTCAATTTGGCTGAAAACACAAAATAAAGGCAACAAGCAAATTGGTTTTCAATTTCAAAACTTGCAGACGGAACATCCTCCTTTTTCTATCGTAAATTTGTTTGAAGGAAGAATAAATATTCCTCAAAAGCCAATAGCCATTTGCTTATCGTAAAACTTTAAAATATCAAATTATGGCAAAATCAAGTGGTCTTAAAGATGCACCCAGCACAACGGGGAATCCGTCTGGCAAAGGAAGAGGAAATAATCCTCCGAAATCAACAGGTGGATCAAAAAAATAGTTGAACGGAATTAATGAAATAAGGAAATTAGTCCGTATTTCCGTTTTTTAAGTCCGATTATTGGAATGAATATTTTAAGTTTACACTCTGAAAATGCAGTGTGCAAGTTCAGAGTGTAAATATTTTTTCTCCATGAACAGAAGCATTCAAATTAGTAAGTTGACATTCCTTACAATATCTTTCCACTTTTATTGCCAACTTTCCTGTCCCCTATTTGTCCCTCACAAAACATAGGACGCTGCCTATATGACTGACATTCAGCTGTGTATATTTTGAGACGATTTTCTGTATCGGGAAGTAGCCACCCGTCATCCAACGCGATCGGCTCATGCTCCAAGCGCATTGCCACAATAGATCCGCCTGGCAACAAATAATGCAACTGGCTTTGTTTTAATTTGGTTTTCCACCTTTGTGTTGCAATCAATAAGCAATGTTTCTGTGATTAAATCAAGAAATCACTATTTTCGGGCTTCGATTAATTATAATCGCTAACCAAAGCCGATTGCTTCGGAATTGGTTTCGAAAGCAAATTGGGATGGCAAAATTCGAGAAAATTGAGGAACTGATCGGTGAGCTAAACAAACACAAAAAGTTGTTTGCAGCCTTATTTGATAAGCGGATGTTTCCGATTCAGGAGGAAATGATACTACCGCTGGTCGATCACGACACCGAAAAGCTGGAACGATTGGCAGCCTACAACCTCTTGGTCAGAGGCCAGTCGCAGGTTGGTCTGGAATCGCGGCTACAGGAGTTCTTCGAGGAGTTTCTGGAGGTCGACGAAACCGTTCACGTGCTTTATATTCAGGAAAACCTGAATCAAATTAAAGCGAACCAATCGTACTATCTGAAAGAAAATCAAGCGATAAAACGTGAGCAGTACCTGACCAAAATCAAAAAACATTTGCGGCGGATTGATCAGGTGACGCTGCAGAATGTAAAAACGCTCCGCAACAATACCGATGAAACCTATAAAACGGAAATCAACTTCGACATTAAAAAGGAGAAGTTAACCGATATCAGAACTCAGCGTGATGCGCTGGAAGGCGTCATCAAGGCTGTTGAGCGAATGATTCAGGACGATCTTTTCTTCAAAACAGCAACCGACGCTGAATTACAGCTAATCATACACCGGTTGCGCTTAACCTTAAATGATAGTGTGCACAACTTGATTGAAGTTCAACAGCAGATTATTGAATATCTCAACCACATTGAGAAAAGGGTTCAAATTGTCGACAAAGTTCTTCTGCTGAAATCATTGCGCGACAAGCACTACCTGAAAGAGCGAACGAATTTTTACCAGTTGGCGGCCCAAAATGCCGACATTCCAATCAGCCAGGCTGAAAGTTTTCGAACCCGTCTTGCGATCGAATCGTTGGGCAGCGATGAAGAACGGCAAAAGCTGATTTTCAAAGTTCGCGATAAAATGAACAACCGGAAGTTGCTGGCTCAGAACAAAGCAGGGGCAATCTCCGATGAAGCTTTTGAGAGCCGGGAACAGATCGAAGAATCGTTCAACCTGAACAGCTTAAAACAGATTTTTCTGGGGAAAAGTCAGGACCTGTTTTCATTTACCATGCAGCACCGCTTCAACAACGAAGTATCGCCCCAACAGCGCATTCAACTGTATTGCCGCCTGGCCTCCTTATTCGAGTCCGAGTTTACTTTTTCAGACCAAACCGGAACCTACGAAAATTTGGAATACGCCTTGATTTATCCGGCAAGTGTAACAACTGCGGGTTTCGCACAGCCACGGCGCAACGATTAATACCAATCACGAAATGAATAACCGAACTTCCGAAATTTTTGAAATACTGAGCAAAGGAAACTTCATTTGCTCCAACGCTGTCGACAACCAACAGCGCTATTTGTACACTTATCTCGAAGAGCATTTTGACGATTTGGAACCCAAATTCCGGGAAATCGGATTTCAACTCGAGGAAGGTAATAATTACTATTATTTTTCCCGGTTCAATGAGAGCAATCCCAATGTGGAAAGTAAAATTGAAAAAGCCCTTCGTTGGCTGGACATCCTGGCCTTCTTTACCACCTTTCGGAAAGACTTGTGCCGGGGCGCCCGCTTTAAGCCACTGGATATCCTGAACCAGGTGGAAATTAACCTTCCGATGAAGGAACAGTTGCAAAACCTTCGAAAAAAGACGGTCGCCGGAAAGAATTACCAGGAGATGCTGACCGACTTGCTGAAGGAAATGCAAAAAGAAGGCTTTATCGACCTGGAAAATGAACTTGAACAAACATGGAAAATCCTGGACTCGTGGGATTACCTGGAAAAAATGGTGACAGCGGTCAATATTCAGGACGAAAATGAAGCCAACGCCAACCCAGCCCAAAATTCCGGGAACTAAACAGCGTTTGTTTTGTCCGCAAACGAGACAAAAATCGCATTAAGAAGATAGCGAAAAAGAATACCAGAAACAGAAAATCAACGAATTAAAGGTCTATATTCAGCATGAATCAGCTCAACCGAATCGTCTTAATAAACAGCGCGAAAGTAGATTTCCACGAAATACAACTGGATGGCAATATTCACTTTATCGGCACGCAGGGAACCGGTAAAAGCACCCTGCTGCGGGCCATCTTGTTTTTCTACAATGCGGATACCCGGAAACTAGGGATCTCCAAAGAAAAGCTCCCTTTTGCCGATTACTACTTCCCCAACACCGATTCGTATATTATTTATGAAGTTCGTCAGGCTGAACGAAACTTTTGTGTATGGCTGTATAAAAAGCTAAACAGGCTTTGTCTCCGATTTATCGATGGCCCTTACAGTCGCGAGCTTTTCATTCAAAACCACCAGGCTTTGGCCGAAACCGAGATCATCGCCAAAGCAAATGGTTTGGGCTACAAAGTACAGCGGCCAATCTTCAACTATTCGGAGTACCGCGACATTATTTACGGCGCCAATAAAGGGATGAGTCGCTTTCAGCTGCTGCACAACCCGGCCTACCAAAACATACCAAGAACAATTTCAAACATCTTCCTGAACTCCTCGCTCGATGGCGGATTCATCAAAACAACCATCATCAATTCGCTGAGCGACGAGCAATTCGAGCTGAATTTGGATACCGAAAAACACCATATTGAGACGGCAAGAAGTGGCTACCAGGATGTGAATGAGTTTTTGAAACACGAAAAGAGGGCTCATAATATCGTTGAATTTTATGATCAGCTTCTGTCCATGGAGCAGGAACAGAAAAAGATAGCCTGGGAAATTGGTGCCGCCTACAACCAGGCCCGGGAACAAGAACGCCTGTCGAAGGACAGCTTTGCCGTGGTTGCGGAACAGTTGAAAAATCAACAGGATAAGATAACCAAAATTGACGCAGACCACCGAACCGGCCAAAGTCGGGTGCAAAACAAGCTGTCGGTCGTTATTGCCGACATTAAGAAAGCCAACCGGCTGGCAAAGGAGTACGCAGCGCAAAACATCGAACTTGTTTTAGCTGAAAACGATAAAAAGGCGGATTATGTAGCCGGCTTGGCGCAGGCCAATGCTCAACTTGAACTGCTGACTGCCAATCTGAAAGATGTGGAAAGTCAGTTTCAAAACGAAAAGCAGCGCCTCGAAAATCAATGCCAGTTACAGATTATCGATTTTAAAAACTCAAAGGCAACTGAGAGCCAGCAAATTCAAGATAAAATCGCTGCCCTAAACCGGAACTTTTATCAGCACAAGGAACAGTTGACCAAGGAGTACAACCAGGAAAAAGAAAAGTTGAACCTCCAGAAAACAGAGCTGGAAAAACGAATAGCGGAGGTGCAGTTCAAAATAGAAAATATTTCCCAAAAGCAGTTTTTAGAGGAAGAGCTCAAAGCTTTGCAGCAGAAACGACAGGAGTTCGAAAAGTTGAAAGTGAAGTCCAAAGCACGCAAAAAACTAGCGGAGTCCACCCTCATAAGCACGCAAAAAGAGGGCGAGAACAAAGTTGAACTCCTTGAAACCAAAGGCAGTCAACAGCGTGAAGACTTCAAGCGACAAAAGAAAGCGCTGGAGCTTCAAATCGAACAAATAAACACCGAATTGCAGGCGCTATCCGGTTCCTTAGTCGAATTTCTGGACTCGAATCATCCGGCTTGGGGACAATCAATCGGGAAAATCGTTTCAAAAGAAATCCTGCTGCACAACAACTTAAACCCCACCCTGAGCGACGGTAATAACTGCTACGGCTTAAACCTGAATTTGGAAAATCTGGATCCGATCCGCCTGTCGAAAACGGACTTGGAAAACAAGCTGGCTCCCCTGCAACAGCAACTCGCCGAACAGAACAAAGCGATTGAAAAACAGCTCATCGATCTGCAAGATCAAAAAGACAAACTTCAGAAGAAATACAACAAACAGATTTTGGACCTAAAGCAGGAAGAAAAAGAATGTACTCTGGAAGTTGAAAAAAGCGAGACCGGCATTGAGAAGATTGGATTGGATATCAATCTGCTGAAAGAAAAAGCAGCGCTGCAAAAACAGGAAGCACAAAAGCAGGAAGAAGCCCGAAAGCATCAACTGGAAGTTGACAAAAAGGAGATCAGCGAACTTCTGTCAAATCGGGATGAGCAGCATCACAAAATCGTCAGCAATTTGCAAGCGAACACCAATGCCGAGGAGAAAAAGCTGAAGGCTAAACTCATGGAACTAGTTGAGCAAATTAACATTACCGAAGCACGGATCAAACAAGAATTTCAAAAGCAAATAAACGAGCTGGAAGCGAAGCGCAATAAACTGCTGGAGGAAAAAGGCATCGACACCACCGAAATTAAATCGCTGGAGGAAAAGGCAAAAACATGGAAAGCGAAGCTCGATAAAATTGAGAAAAATCTACAATTGGTTTTCAACTACCAAAAAGACTGCAAAGACTACATCGACCGCCTGGCTGAATTTCAGCAAGCCAGAAAAGAATTGGAAGCGAATTTGGAGCATGCTGCGAATTTGTTTGCAAACCGGATGGAGAAGGAACAGGCGATACTGGCCGATTTTAGCAAGCAACGCGACGAACTGAAAATGCGTCTGGCCGGGTTAACGCGCGAACTGGAGGCCTTCAAATTATTCAGCCAAAGTCAGACTTTTGAAGAGCTTCGGAACTTCGTGGAGCATCATGATCGCGCAGACCACTGGAAATGCGACGAAAACATCCGTAAGCTGACAAATTTGGCGCTGGATTACGAGAAGAAACAGCATACCCTCACGGCAAAAATCACCGAATTTGCAGGCTATTTCAATCCAAACAACTGTCTGGGATTTGAAACAAATCTATCGGGGAACAAGCAATTCAGAGCTTTTGCCGGAAACCTGAAAGAATTTGTTCGCGAACAAAAAATTGTCGACTATAAGACCGAGGTAACACGCAAATATGCGATGGTGTTGGCCAATATTGTCAACGAGACCAACGAGCTGCTCAGGAAAGAAGAAGATGTGCAAAAAGTCATTCACCGGATCAATGCAGACTTCCGCAAATCCAATTTTGTGGGCGTTGTAAAAAGTATTGAGATGCGGATTCAGGAAAGCTCCAACAAGCTGATTCAAATGCTTCGCAAAATCAGAAATTTCCAGGCCGAGAACCACCTGAATTACGGAGAAATCAATTTATTCAACCAGGATCAAGCCGGATCGAATGATACCGAAGCCGTGAAATTGCTGGAAAACCTGCTTCAACAGATCGGACAAGCCAAATCGAAGGCAATCAGGCTGGAAGATGCCTTCGACCTTGAATTTAGGATTCGGGAAAATGAAAACGACACAAATTGGGTGAGCCGCCTGGCAAACGTTGGCTCAAACGGCACCGACGTACTGGTCAAATCGATGATATACATCAACCTGCTCCACATCTTTAAAACGAACGGTTCAAAAGCACAAACCGACGCAATGCTGCATTGCTTAATTGATGAAGTTGGTATTTTGCACGACAGCAATGTCACGGGCTTAATTAGCTTCGCCGGCGAGCGTAATATCCGCTTGATCAACGGATCGCCAAACTCGCATAACGAACAGGATTACAGGCATATTTATATGTTCCGAAAGAACCGCCAATCAAACAAAACAGGAATCACAAAGCTGATTAGTCATGAACTCTAAGCCAATCCCCTTATCGTTCGCCCGATGCCTGCTGCGTTTGTCGAAAGGCGAAATACTGAAGGCCAGCGAGATAAAAGCCAAAAGCTTTTTAAAGCCATTTACCGACGACGGAATCATCCAAAAACTTCCCGTTGCCGGTCGCCGGGTGACTTATGCCTGCTCCGATCCTCAAAGCCTCCGGGTGTATCTGGAAGTACAACACGGCATTTTATCGTTGGAAAACTATCTAGCCAGTTTCGAATCGGCCAGCATGGATGGCGAGGGCTCACTTGCAGCATCAAAGTCAACAAAAACATTTCGAAGCCAAAGCTTACAAGGCTTTTTTATCAAAGCCTTTAACTCGGGGCTGAAAATCGGAAATCAACCGGTATCCCCCGCGCCCGAAGGAATAGAACTCTTTGTGTGGCGACCGGACTTGTTACAAGTATCCCCGGAGGCATTGATTGTCGGAATCGAAAACCCGGAATGCTTTTTGAAATTTGACCGGTTAATCAAGCTTTTTCCCCAGAAGGAAATCGTAGTCGTTATGCGCTACCTGAGCCACAGCTCCAACCGGTGGCTTCAAACCATCCCGAACAACTACCTGCATTTTGGCGATTTCGATCCTGCCGGTCTCAGCATCTACATTCGTGAATTTCGGGACCTGCTCCCCGCCCACCGTTGCCGCTTTTTTATCCCCCCGGATATTGAAAAGCTTATCTGCGAATATGGAATTGAAGCACTTTACGACCAGCAAGCACATCTTCTCGATTCAATCGACCTTCATCTTTATCCCGAGATTGAACAGCTTGCCCAACTCCTGAGCGCATATCGCAAAGGACTTGAACAGGAACGCTTGTTGTCGGTATTTCACCTTTAATCGTAAAAAATAATCGCCGGTTATTTGCCTTTATCCGATCCAGAAGTTTGGATCATCGGCAACCATCAATTCAGACTTCGGCCTACTCAATAGCCTAACAGGCTACGCCAAATTGAAGTTCCGCGCGGCGTGCCGAGACCTAATGAGAGTCAAAATTACCTGCAAAAGTAATAAATTCGGATTCATTTCCCCGGAACTGTCTGCTTTGAAGTCTGACGATGGCGAAGGCTCCCTGGAAAATGTCTTTCGGCGAGAGTCGATGAATGCTATGGTACCAGGCCGCCAGATCATCAAGTGGCTTTCATTTCGATGGAACGATAGCCCAAAAATCTGTGATAGCGATCATTACAGCATAATCGAAAAATTTTCAAATTTCATTTCTGTTGGAGATTGCCGGAATCAGCAGGCTATACCGGGGCTGTATCAGATGGTATATCCCGGCTCTTTATAAAGAATATCCTTTCGGCCGATAATCTCCGTCGGATAAACCTTGTTTTTCCATTCCCCGAAGGTAAAATCTTCAATGGTCACCGAATAAGATTCATCGCCATAACCGATGACGCTCTGTGCTGCTTTTACAACTTCTTCTGCTAATTTTTGCTTTTGCTCTTCGGTTTTTCCTTCGAGCAATTTAATTTGAAAATGGGGCATCGCTGATTCCTTAAAAACAGCCTCCCGGGTTAGCAGAAGGCTGTTTGATTATTTCCTTGTTATTTTTCAATACCAACCTAAAATATGGCGCCGGTTAAAATGTTGCAGCATCAATCACATAGCGGTAACGGGCCTCTTTGTTAATCACTTTCTCCCAGGCTTCGTTGATCTGATCGGCACTGATTATTTCAATTTGGGGATGCACCTGATTATCGGCACAGTAATGAACGACTTCCTGCGTTTCGGGAATACCGCCGATCAGGGAAGCATTAAAATTAACCCGGGCAAACGCCAGCATGAGGTTGTTAATGGTAATTTCGGACCGAACAGGCATGCCCACAAAGGTGAATGTTCCTCCTGGTTTCACACAGATGATGTAGGGCGCAGCATTAAACTCGTAAGGAATTGTGCTGATCATATAGTCCAGCGTTTTGGCGTAAGCCTGTAAACTGCTCAGATCGTTGTTGACAACAATAACTTCTTTTGCGCCAAAGGATTTAATATCATCCACTTTATCGGCAGTCGTGGTAAACGCGTACACTTCGGCTCCTTTTGAGACTGCCAGTTTAACAGCCATGTGCCCCAGTCCGCCAATACCGGCAACACCAACTTTATCGCCAATTTTGAAGTTGGCTTTCATCAAGGGTGAATAGGTTGTAATACCGGCACAGAGCAAGGGGGCAGCCTCCTGCAGGCTGATGTTTTCGGGAATGTGGACCGCAAAATGATCCCGCACAACAAGGCTGGAACTATATCCGCCCTGGCTGATTCCTGTTGGCGACGATTTTTCGGGAAAACCATAAGTAAACACCGTTTCACCCTTGTCGCAAAATTGCTCCTCGCCATGCTTGCAGCTGTTGCACTCCATACAGCTATCCACCATGCAGCCAACACCGGCGCGGTCGCCCACCTTAAATTTGGTAACATTTTTACCAACCGCTGCTACAATACCAACAATTTCGTGCCCGGGCACCTGCGGGTATTGCTGCGGTCCCCAGTGCCCCTTCATTTGGTGAATATCCGAGTGACAGATACTGGCGTATTTCACATCAATCAGGATGTCATTGTCTCCCACTGCACGACGTTCGAACGCCCAGGGCCGAAGCTTTCCTGATACATCAAAGGCGGCATAGCCTTTCGATTTAATATTCTGTTCCATATTTGTTGAATTTGAATTGTTGGCAAACAACGAAGCCGGATTGCTCATTAATACTGAAGCACCGGCGCCAGCCAAAGCGGTCTTTTGAATAAATTCCCTCCTGGATTGTTTTTTGCGTGATAAATGATCATTCATAACTATTCTGTTTTAGTTTTTCAATGTTGACTATTTTAGTTTAAGGCAGATACTTCAGGACTTTTGCCGGGATTCCACCGACAACCGTATTGGCAGGTACATCTTTGTTCACCACTGCTCCGGCAGCTACCACCGCATTTTCGCCCACGGTAACACCAGGCAAAATAGTTGCCCCTGCCCCGATCCAGGCACCATTGCCAATGACAACAGGCCTCACCAGTAACGCTTTTCGTTCGGCCGGATTTACCGGATGTTCTTCGGTAATAATATTCACCTTGGGGCCAATCAGCACATTGTCGCCAATGGTTATTGTGCCCATATCGAGCATTGAGCAGAGATGGTTGATGTAAACATTTTTGCCAATTCGCGTGAACCGGCCGATGTTCACATGAACCGGTATTTGAATTGTTGAAGTTGAATCGAGTGGCTGGCCGGTAATTTCGCCCCATTTTAAACGAACTTTGTCAACATCGGCCGTTGCATTCAGCTCAAGCAGCAGCTTGGTTGTTTGTGCCGCAGCTTCGCCGATCTCCTGGTATTTCTGCTCAGTAAAACTTACGGCTTCGCCTGATTGCAGGCGTTGAAAAATATTTTTACCCTCTTGTTTCATCGTTCCACCATTTTTCAAATTGTTGTGTTGAATCATTCAGCAAAACAGGCGCTCCAATCATAGGAGTCAGCACAGAAATACCTGAATCGGTATGGTTCTCGATTACCTTATTTAGTGGTTCATCCCAGGGATGATTGGCTAAAGCAAACTTCGAATTGTGAACCGGTAAAATACACCTTGCCTGAAGTTGCGTGGCCGCGTCAAATAGCTTTTCGGGCAACAGATGGATCAGGTTCCAGTTTTGGTCGTATTGCCCTTGTTCCAGAATAGCCAGGTCGAAGGGGCCGTATTGGGTTCCGATTGTGGCAAAAAAGTCATCGTAGCCGCTATCGCCGCCGATATAAATATTGAAAGAAGGCGTCTTCAACACAAACGAGGCCCACAGGCTCTGATTCCGTTTCAATCCGCGGCCGGAAAAGTGCCGGGCAGGTGTTGCGGTTAATCGCCATCCGTCATCCAGCTTAGCTGCCTCGTACCAGTCCAATTCGGTGATGATTGATGGATCGAATCCCCAATACTCAAAATGTTGCCCAACCCCCAAAGCACACACAACCTGCCCGGTTTTTTGCTTTAAGTCCATTACTGTTTTGTAATCCAGGTGATCCCAGTGGTCGTGCGTAATGATTAAATAATCAATGGACGGAAAATCATCGGCAGTGTAAGAACTTGTGCCTTTAAAAGCCTTATTCACGAACGAAAAAGGCGACGCATAAGCACTCAGCACCGGGTCGATTAAAAATGTTTTGCCGGCTAAACGAATAAAGTACGACGAATGGCCAAACCAAATCAAAACATCCTCCTGCGGATTCAAGGACTTAAGATCCGTTTTGACCACCGGGATGGAGTCGACAGGCGATAAGCGGGCTTTGTTGCGGAACAAGAAATCCATCATCATCTTAATTCCGCTATCCTCGGTTGTGAGCATCGGTGTTTCGTGCACGTTTCGGAACTCGCCGTCAACATAATTGGGTGACTTTTTAATTCGTTCCAGCCGTTCGCCCTTGGGTGATTGCCCAAATTTAGTTTGATTTAATATTGACATACCGGTTACAGTTATCAGAATTACGATTACGAATAAAATTTGAATTAGTCGCATCATGTATAAATCGGTTTTTCGTTGTTTTCCACCTCCATTCAACCGGGGTCGTATTGCTCAATAGCGGTTCCTTCATTTTACTGATTCACAACAACACAACATTCCCTGCAAATTACGGAATCGCCCCGAAAACGTTTTGCCTTGCCTGGCGGCCTATCGGCACAACGTGCACCATCCGGTGTTTACCGATGCGAGAGACTGCACTGACGCTGCAAATTTTAGTTATTGCTGATCTTCAGAAATTCATGTTGCAAAGATCTCCGTAAACAGGAAGAATAGAAGACCCAAATTACAGAGAGACCTACCACAATTACGGAATCCGATTGGGCGCAATGAGCAAAGCTAAAGCCAGTTGGCCAAAGCAAACTTGATGAGCCATTTTGATGCCAAAAGCCCGGGCAGGATCGGCTGGCATTAATTCGTATGCAGACCGCACTTTAACCAATTTCCTTTATACAAACGGATCAAAAAAATTATTCCCCTGAAACAAAGCTCAAGGCACATGGCCATCCAAACGCCCTGCAGTCCCATCAAGGGGGCCAGCAAGGCTGCTAAAGTCAGGCGGACCAGCCAGATACTTGAGAAATTCATCACACTGGGAACAAGCGTATCGCCTGCGCCCACAAATACGCCATAAGCAACAATGGCTGCTGCAAACATCGGTTCGGCGAAAGCCTCCAGGCGCAAAGCCACCACGCCCAGCGAGAGAATCTCCGGATCGGGTGTCATAAAACCCATCAGCTCCGGGGCGGTTACATACATAATTGCCCCCATCACGGTCATCACGAGCATCCCCATCCAAACGGTAATTGACGCAAAACGTCGTACCAGGTCCTTTCGCGCCGCGCCAAAGCTGTGCCCCACCAGCGTTGTAGCAGCTTCGGCAATTCCGAATCCCGGCATATAACAAAGGCTTTCAGCCGTAATGGCAAACGAGTTTGCAGCAATAGCAGCAACGCCCAATGGAGCAACAATCATCGTAGAAAGGATTTGTGCACCCATAATCACCGTATGTTCCAGCATCATCGGCGTACTTATGCGGAAGGACTTGCGCAACAACGCCTTCTCCGGCAAATAGCTGCCTTTTTCGCTTGTCAGGCGCAAGTTGGGATCCTGGGTGAACAGATACAGCAACAGTGCCGCAGCCGTTAACAGGTAAGCCAAAGCAGTTCCCAGGGCAGCACCCACCACGCCCAGATCTGCTCCGGGAATGTTTATCGTAAAACCACCAAGCAGCACTTGGCGCGAGGGAAAGATGAGTAACAGGTTGAAGCAGACATCCAGAAAACACATCAGCACATTCAGGATGCTCGGGATATGCATATTTCCGCTACTTCGCAGCATTCCCCCGGCCAGTGAATTTAGTTGCAGCGCCGGCAGCGAGCACACAAAAATCAGGAAATACATGGAAGCGTCGCCGGCGATGGCCTCTTCTCCGCCCAACCAGTAAGGAAGCTTTGAGCTGACAGCAATACCAATGACCATCAACACAGTACTAAACAGCACGTTCGACAATAACGCCTGCCGCAAAACCGATCGCGCGCCGGATGGATTGCCGGCACCAATCAAATGGGCAACCTGCACCGAAAAGCCAGCTGCAAATGTCGTACTAATGCCCCAAAACAACCAGGTCGACGAAATGACCAAACCAATGGAAGCTGAAGCATTCGCTCCAAGGCTTCCCACCATCGATGCATCAATATATTGCATAACAATGG
The DNA here is from genome assembly GCF_003046625.1 of Mangrovibacterium marinum. Classification (GTDB taxonomy): domain Bacteria; phylum Bacteroidota; class Bacteroidia; order Bacteroidales; family Prolixibacteraceae; genus Mangrovibacterium; species Mangrovibacterium marinum. The sequence goes on along the minus strand of NZ_QAAD01000005.1, from coordinate 125,343 downwards.
ATGAAACCTGCGCAATAATAGCCGGCACACTCATCAATACCGCTAACCGCAGTTGCTGCATGAATGTCATTGCCTGCTTATTTTGGATAAGCGACAACAGGTAATCACTTTTTTTCAATCGATTTTTCCCTACCGTTAGTCAAAAAACACGGATAATTCTCTGCATCTGATCACAGCAGTAAGCAGTCGGACAAAGCTGCTTAGTTTGCTGCAATCAGTTTATCAAATGCCTTTTTAATTCGCCCCAACCCTTCTTGTAAAACTGCCCGGGGGCAAGCAATATTTAAACGAATGAAACCTTCACCTGCCTGACCGTAAACGATTCCTTCATTCAGCCAAACATGCTCACTTTCCAGCATAAATTGAATCAATTCTTCCGACGACTTGTTCAGTACCGCCGTATTGATCCACACCAGGTAAGTAGCTTCCAATGGCAAGAGCGGAAACTGCGGTAAGTTCTGCGCTAAAAAAGCCTCCACCAAACGATAATTTTCCAGCAAGTATACTTTCAACTCGTCTAGCCAACGTTCTGAATCCGGGTTTGTGTAAGCGGCAATCAGTCCTTCAACAGCAAACGGATTAATATCACACACCTCGTTAATATTAATCGCTTTATCAATTCGCTTTCGGTATTCCGGGTCAAATGCAAAGATGTTGGCAACCTGCAATCCGGCCAGGTTGAAGGATTTGCTTGGCGCGATACAGGTTACTGAATTCTCCAGGAACTGCTGTCCCAAGGATGCAAAAGGAATATGGGTACGACCGGGATAAACCAAATCGCAATGAATTTCATCCGAAACCACCAACACGTCGTGGCGGAAACAAATTTCACCGATCCGCAGCAGTTCGTCCTTTGTCCAGGCGCGGCCTGCCGGGTTATGCGGGTTGCACAAAAGCATCAGCGTCACCTGCGGGTCCGCTGCCTTTCGCTCCAAATCGTCAAAATCGATGGTATATTTTACGTCTTTGTAAATCAGGTCATTTGAAACGGCCTGACATTGGTTGTTGCGAATGGATGAGAAAAAGCAGTTATACACCGGCTCCTGCACCAGCACTTTATCACCGGGCGTGGTCATCGCCAAAATAATTGCTGAGATGGCGGGCACCACCCCGGTTGTGTACAGAATCCAATCCTGCTCGACCGTGAAATTGTGCCTGCGCTTAAACCAGCTGATCACCGCTTTGTAATAGGCATCGGGAACTTTGGCGTAACCAAACACAGCATGCTGTACACGCCGGGCAAGGGCTTCAACAATAGCCGGCGCCGTTTTAAAATCCATATCGGCCACCCATAATGGCAGAATATCGGGAGCTGGATTGCTGTCCCACTTGTAGGAATTGCTTTCCTTGCGAATTATAATTTCGTCAAAGTTGTATTGCATCAATCAGACAGTCACTTCATTTTTAACAGTTATCTTACAATCACCGGGATTTTTGCAGTGTTCATCAATGATGATCTCACCAATACTTTCCGCCATGATCTCGCCTCCTCCTGGATTTTTAATACTGACAACCGGGCTATTGATTTCAGCTTGTACCGTCGTATATTCGAACGCTAAATCAGCATCTTCTTTCATCGTACAATTCTCCATCACCAGGTTTTCGGCATAACACAAGGGTTGCGTGCCACTGATCACACAATTCACCAGGCGCAGGTTTTTCGAATGCCATCCCAAATACTCACCTTCCAGAACCGAATCGTAAACCGCCACATTTTCGGTATTCCAGAAGGCATCTTTGGATTGAATGTGCGCATTGCGGATCACCACATTTTGGGTGTATTGAAAGGAATAGTTTCCTTGCAATTTAAAGTCGCAGATGCGGATATTCCGGCAGCTCTTGAAAATGTAATCGCCGTTTTGAACTTCAACATGGGACAGCGCAATGTTTCGACACCACCACGCGCATTCCGCAGCATCGGTCAACTGAACGTTGTCGAGGGTCAACCCATCAATTTCGCGAAACATTTTGGGCGCATCCCCCCGGGTATTCACCATGCGGATATCCTTACAATACCATATCGCAGCTCGTCCGCCCGGCAAAAATACGCTGTCCTCAATGACCGAATTGGTGTTGTGCCAAAACGGATATTTGCCAGAAAACTCACAGTTTACGGCTCGAATATTACCGGCTTCCTTCAAAGCTGACTCTCCCGGAAGAAATTTGACGTTTTTAACTTCTAAACCCTGTTCTGCAAATAAAGGTCTTTCGCCGCCGAAAGACGTGTTTTCTATTGTTTTCATGTTCTTCTAATTTGTATCTGAATTTTCCGGATACAAAGATCCGCCATCGGATCAGAACAGAACTACCCCGATTACCGGATTACTTACCCTTTTTACGGAAATGAATTTTCAGCCCGCAACCGGAGAACTACCCAAATTACGGAGAGAGCTACCAACATTACGGAAACTGAAAATCGGATTAAAACAGTTGCGTATAGTTGCTTACCTTTGTCGGGTACAAAAAATTAAGGCGATGAGCGAGATTTTGAAAATCAATTCCGTAAACGAATACAACAATTTGGTTGGACAGGAAACCCTGCACCCTTTAGTGAGTATTGTCGATTTTTCGAAAGTAGATCCCTTTTGCTATTTCAAGGCGCAAATGGGCCTTTACACCATCTTCCTGAAAGATATCAAATGCGGCAATATCACTTATGGCATTAACAATTACGACTACGAGGAAGGCAGCTTGATTTTTATATCGCCGGGGCAGGTTTATGGCGTTGAAAGTAATGGTGAAAAACAAAAAGGCTCCGGTACCGCCTTACTTTTTCACCCCGACCTGATTCACGGCACCTCCTTAGGCAAACAGATCAAAAACTACACTTTCTTTTCGTACGACGTGAACGAAGCGCTGCACCTGTCGGCCCGCGAACGGGCAATCATCAACCAATGCTTTGAAAACATTCAATACGAACTGGAACATGCCATCGACACCCATAGCAAAACCTTAATTGTATCGTACCTGGAACTGTTCCTCAATTATTGCAAACGCTTTTACGAGCGGCAGTTTGTTACCCGCAGTCATGTCAACAAAGATGTGTTGGCCCGCTTTGAAAAAATAGTGGACGATTATTTTGCCAGTGAAATGGCCCTCGAAAACGGAGCGCCAACCGTTCGTTACTGTGCCGAAAAGCTATTTCTTTCGGCCAACTACCTGGGAGATTTATTAAAAAAGGAAACCGGCAAGTCAGCCCAGGAGCATATTCAGCAAAAAATGATTGATTTTGCCAAAGAACGCCTCTTCGACGCCAGCAAATCAATCAGTGAAATAGCTTACGAGCTGGGCTTCAAACATCCGCAGCATTTTACGCGCATGTTCAAGAAGCAGGTGGGATTGTCGCCGGCTGAATATCGGTCGTTGAACTAATACACGACCGGATTCATGAAAACGCCGGGCGCCCGAGGTGTGAGACAATTATTGTCATTAGGTCATTTGTTGTCATTCGATGGTCAGTCCTTCAATCCGCTAATCCAGTGATCAGTGATCAGTCCCCAATCGTCATTCGATGGTCGATGCAATGTCAATCCTTCAATCCATTAGTCCGATAATCCAATAATCTAAACATCCAGAGAATCTAAATATCCAGCAGTCCAACAATCTAAGTTGCAATGCTTATTAGTCACCCTAACGAATTGGACATTGCAGCCGAAATGGAAGCAGTGTTCTGAAAAAATACGGCTTCAGCTATTTTATCAATGAATTTTTATGTAGTTTTGCCGCCACTTGGTGGATTCCTCCTGTCACAGGTGGAGCCTTAATATGGGAATCCGGTGCTTCAAATTTGAAAATTCCGGAGCTGTACCCGCAGCTGTAAGTCCATTAAATGTTTTTCGGGAATACTCTTGCCACTGTCCGGCATCTGCCGGATGGGAAGGCCCCGAAAAAGGACGAGCCAGAAGACCTGCCAGGTCGTATTACAATGCTTTCGGGACTAAAAGCAAATGGACACCCATTCGTTGGATTTCATTTTCTTTCGTTTTATAACCAGGCGTGAGTGCGCGCTTTTTTCTGTTTCCCAAGCATTGCTTTTGATGGATTTTCAAACACTAAATAGTTTATAAAATGCAAAAGCAAGCGGTTATTATTCTCGGTCACGGCAGTAAATCAACACAGGCAGTTGATGACTTCAACTACATTGTGGAGCTGCTGAAACAAAAATTGGATGGTCAAAATGTTTTTGGCGCTCACATGGAGCTGGCTTCGCCGTCGCTGGAAGAAGTTGTTGCCGAAATCGCCCTATCCGGCGTCAGCCGGGTGGTTGTTATCCCCTACTTCCTGTTCAACGGGAATCATATTAAAGAAGATATTCCTGAAATTTTGGCTCAGCTGAAAGTGAAACACCCGCAATTGGATTTTCACTTTGGTAAGCCCATCGGCCGCGAACCTTTGATGGCCGAAATTATGTACCGAAAAATACAGGAGATTGCCTGATGAACAAGAATACACTAGCCTATCTCGGGCTCGCTCTTTTGCTTCCGGGAGTGGCCAACAGCATGCATATTGCCGAAGGATTTCTGCCTGCCTCATGGTGTATTGGCTGGTGGGCAGTCTACCTGGCTGTCTTAATCGCCGGGTTCTCCAGCTTGAAAAAAACCATTGGCGAACACCCCAATGCCAAGTTGCTTTTTGCGGCGGTCGGCGCTTATGTTTTTATTTTGAGCTCGCTGAAGTTGCCCTCTGTAGCCGGAAGTAGTTCACACTTAACCGGTATTGCACTGGGCGCCTTGTTGTTTGGCGCATCCAGCATGTCGGTCGTTGGCTTAATCGTGTTGTTGTTCCAAGCCCTCCTTCTCGCTCACGGTGGACTGACTACGCTTGGAGCCAATGGTTTCTCAATGGCAGTATGTGGCGCTTTTTCGGCAGTCTGGGCTTTCCGTTTGCTGAAAGGTTTAAAAGCTCCGCAATGGCTCGCTGTTGGTAGCGCTTCATTTGTTTCGAACCTGGTGATTTACAGCTGCACGTCAGCTCAGCTGGCCGTGGCATTTGCTGATTCTACCGCAAGTTTTACAAGCAACCTGATCAAGTTTCTATCCATTTTTGCGGTAACGCAGTTGCCCCTGGCGGCCATCGAAGCAGTATTTACCGTACTGGCATTTCAGTACATACAGCGAACAAGTAACGCAGAAATTCAACAACTCAATCCGAATCTTTATGAAACGAAAAACACACATATACCTGCTTAGCGGCTGTCTGCTGGTTTTGCTAATCCAGTTTTTAGCAACCGATCTGTTCCCCGGATTCACCGGCACCGACGATCAGTCTGTTGAACTGATCCAGCAAATAGCACCCGGGTACCAGCCATGGGCCAAGCATTTAATTGAGTTTGACCAACCTTGGGCCGAGCCTGTGTTATTTGCTCTTCAGGCTATCATCGGCCTGAGTGTCATTGGCTATTTCGTTTGGAAGCAAAGCAAAAAGAAAGCTTAATGTGGATTACCGAAATCTATAAACACGATCATCGCTTGCAGCAGCTGTCGCCTGCCGTTCGGGCCCTTTATTGGGCTCCGGCCATGGTTTTGGCTTTGGTATCCAGCTCGGTCTATTTCGACTGGGCCATGTTTGCGCTGGTCAATCTTAGTTTGTTGGGAGTTATCCGGATTGGTTTGTCGAAACTAACTCGCCTGTACCGCATTCCTGTTGCTTTTATTCTGCTAGGATGTTTCGTGATTGCAGTCGAAATTCCGGCTCAGAAAGCGTTCACCACCATCGGGCAATTGCCAATCGGCTTTTCAACGGGTGGATTACAACTGGCAAGCCTGCTGCTTAGTCGAAGTTTAGCGCTCATCGGTATTCTGTATTTCATTTTACTGACAAACACAATTTCAGAACTGGCAGAACTAATGAGAAAGTGCCGGATTCCGGCCTTGTTCATCGACCTATTTGTCATCACATTCAAGTTTATAGAAAATCTTCGCCAGACGAGTTTCGAAATGTACCGAGCACAAAGATGCCGGTTGGGCTATTCCGGAAATGGGAAACGAATTCCGCTCTTCGCCAGCTTAATGGCTGCTGTATTTCAGAAATCCATGCAGAATGCCAAACAGCTGGAAACGGCCATGCAAGCGCGCTGTGCCGGAGAAAATTATTGCTTTCTGCAGGAAGAGCGGCAATTCACGTTGCCTCAGTTATATCTTCCGGTGGGACTGGCCTCGTTGTCTGTCGCCTTCCTTTTAATTTGCTGCAATTATGGCTGGTAACTTAATTGAATTAAAAGCAGCGAGCTATCGCTACCCAACAGGAAAGCAAGCGATAGCTGAAGTTGATCTGGCGCTTCCCGAGGGCAAGAAAATTGCGCTAATGGGAGCCAATGGTGCCGGAAAGTCAACACTGCTGCTTTTGTTGAATGGAATTTATAAACCCACGAAGGGCGAGCTCCACTATCGGGGAAAACAATACAGATACAACAGAAAAGCGTTACGGGAATTGCGGCAAAAAGTGGGCATTGTTTTTCAGGAAAGCGATAACCAGTTGGTGGCTCCATCGGTTTATGAGGAAGTGGCTTTCGGGCTCAGCAATCTGTATTCAGATAAAAAGTGGATTCGCGAGCAGGTTGAAAAATATTTGGATTATTTCGATTTGCAGGAATTGAAAAATCATTCGCCTCATCAGCTAAGCTCGGGACAAAAGAAACGGGTTTGCCTGGCTTCCGTGTTATCCATGGAGCCGGAGCTGATTGTTTGCGATGAACCGGCCTCGAACCTTGATCCACAAAATGCCCGCTTGACATTTGAGCTGTTGGAAGCTCAAAACAAACAAGGAAAAACCTTGCTCATTTCAACCCACGACGTGAATCAGGCTTATGCCTGGGCAGATCTGGTTGTTTTGCTTAAAGAAGGATCGGTACTCAGCGTGGGCAGCCCCATAGAGGTATTCGGCGATGCCGATACGCTGGCCGAAGCAGGACTGGAACAACCGTTACTGGTGAAACTGGCCCGAATGCACCAACCTCATTTGGCAGCAGAAGAGCTTCCCGGGAACGAAGCCGAATTAGTAAACAGACTAACAAAAAAATTATGCACGGATTTATAATAGCTGGCACAAACAGCGGATGCGGAAAAACCACCGTCACCATCGGGTTGATGGCTTTGCTGCAATCGAAAGGGATGCAGGTTGCGCCCTTCAAAACCGGTCCCGACTACATCGATCCGGCTTTTCACCGGCGGGTTACCGGACTGCCATCCTACAACTTGGATAGCTTTTTATTGAATGACCAAAGCCTGCGTCACCTCTTTCACAAGCACTCGACTGGCAGCGATATTGCTGTAGTTGAAGGTGTGATGGGCATGTACGATGGTTTGGGCAAAGAAGGCTCCGGCTCGACTTGGGAAATGGCGCAAAAGCTGAATCTGCCGGTTGTGCTTGTCGTCAATTGCAAAGGACTTTACCAATCCGTCATTGCTATCATCAAAGGATTTGCCGAACTTAAAAATCCGTCGAATGTGCGCGGCGTGATCTTGAATCACGTGTCCTCCAAAATGCAATTTGAGTTCCTTCAAAGCTTGATTGAAGAAGAAACCGGAATAGCCTGCATTGGCTATCTACCCACCCGAGAGGAAATTGGGCTCGAAAGCCGCCACCTGGGACTGATCCAGGCCGATGAGGTGGATACACTTCCGAAGAAAGTAGCGCTTCTCCGGCAAACGATGGAAGAAACCATCGATGTTCAGGCGCTGTTGAAAGCGACCGAAATTGAGCAGCCTTCCCCCTCCACAATTAAGCTTCCGGAACTTGATTTGTCGGATCTGCAGATTGGTGTGGCCCGCGATAAAGCCTTCAGTTTTTACTACCAGGACAACCTGGAATTACTGGAAAAGCTGGGAGCCACGCTGCATTATTTCAGCCCGCTAAATGATCCGAGTTTGCCCGCTGCCTCCAACTGTTTGTACCTGGGCGGTGGTTATCCGGAAGTCTTCACTGCAGAATTGCAGCAGAACACAGCGCTGATGCAAGAGATCAAGCAAAAAATAGAATCGGGCATGCCGATTTATGCGGAATGTGGCGGACTAATGTACCTGACCGACAGCATCATTTCGCTTGAAAACGAGGAAACGCCCATGTGTGGCGTGTTCAATGTTTCGGTGCAAATGACCACCCGGCTGCAACGCTTTGGATATGCGCAAATCAGCTACGCCAACACCATCACCCCCTGCCATGAGTTTCACCGGTCGCAACTGGTACAAAAAGAGTCCCCTAAGAACTACCGGCAAACTTACCAGCTGCGAAAACCGAACCGGTCGGTTGAATGGGAATGTGGCCTGCAACGCAAGAACTGTCTGGCGGCATACGCCCACGTACACTTTTACTCCAATTTCGAATTTCTAAAAGCAATATGTACGCTATGGAAAAAAGCAACTACGTCAATTTAAGCCCCATGGGGATTGAACGCGACAGCATGGAAATTATTTCCCGCGAGCTTTCGCACTTAAATATACCGGAGCAGTACGCCTCCATCGTGAAGCGTGTGATACACACCACGGCCGATTTTGAATACGCGCACCTGTTCGAAGCGCACCCACAAGCGGTGGAAATGGCTAAAAACGCCTTGCAGCAATCCTGTCGCATTTATGCCGACACCAGCATGGTTGTAGCCGGCGTGAGCAAGCCATCCCTCAAAAAATTGGGCTGCGAACTGCACTGCTTTGTGCACGACGAAGAAGTTGTTGCTGAAGCTAAAGCGCAGGGAATTACCCGCTCTATATGCGGGATTAACAAGGCGGCGCAGGACGAACGCTTTCGCCTATTTGTAATCGGCAATGCACCAACCGCACTGGTTCGTTTGTGCGAGCTGTATGCTGAAGGGCTCATCAAACCCGACCTGGTGATCGGTGTTCCGGTGGGCTTTGTTGGCGCGGCCGAATCCAAGCAAATGCTGAAGGAATCAGGCCTTCCCTACCTTTTGATTCGTGGCCGGAAAGGCGGCAGTACTGTGGGTGTTGCCATGTTGAATGCCCTCTTGTACGAACTGATTAAACGAAATTAGCGGAAGCCGGAGATGCCAGAACAACGAACATTGCGAAACGGATTAACCACGGGAACTTGCGCGGCAGCGGTGGCCAAAGCTGCTGCCTGGATGCTGGTGCATCAGCAAAGCCTGCACGAGGTTGGCGTGAAATTGCCCAACGAGGACGAAGTTTGGCTCGAAATCGAGAAAGCTTCGTTTTCGCCGGAGGAAGCAATGGCAACAACGATCAAAGATGCCGGCGATGACCCGGACATCACCCATGGGGCGGAGATCGTAGCGCGGGTTTGGCCGGGCACTCACCAAGGCGTCACAATTATTGGAGGAAAGGGAGTCGGCCGGGTAACCAAACCGGGACTGGCCATTGCTCCCGGCGAAGCAGCCATTAACCCTGTGCCTTTAAAAATGATCCGGGAGTCCGTGGCCGAAGTGCTGCCTCCCGAGGTGGCAGTTACCGTAGAAATTTGCATCCCAAAAGGGGAAGAACTGGCCCGAAAAACCTTCAACCCAAGTTTGGGGATTGTTGGTGGATTATCGGTTCTGGGTACAACCGGAATTGTACGGCCCATGTCCGAAGAGGCTTTGAAAGACTCGCTGGTTCTGAAGCTGGATCAGCTGAAGGCATTGGGCTGGAACAAGGCTATTTTCAGCCCGGGAAATTACAGCACCGCCTTTTCAAGCGCGAATCTACCGGTGAACGAAGCGCAGCTTGTGGTTACCAGCAATTACATCGGTTTTATGCTCGAACAGGCCGTTGCCCGCGATTTTAAGCAACTGGTATTGATTGGGCACCTCGGCAAATTGGTGAAGTTGGCCGGCGGTATTTTCCAAACACACAGCAAGGTAGCCGATGCCCGCAACGAGATTTTGGCAGCGCACTATTTTCAGTTTAGCCAAAGCCCCGAAGCCTTTTCAAAGATCATGCGGGCCAACACCACCGAAGAGGCGCTCGATTTTATCGATGACCCGGAATTTTGGACCGTATTTTCGGAACGGATCAAAGCAAGGACCGAGCAACGTGTCTTCGGTGAGCTCTCGGTCGAAGTCATTTTACTGTCACAAAAGCAAGGTCTGCTGGGCTGCACCTCGAAAGCGATGAACCAATTAAAACAGTGGAAAAATGAGTAACACGAAGGAACTGTGTATTTGCGGAATTGGCCCGGGACACCCCGACTACATTCTCCCAGCTGTTCACCTGGAGGTGAAAGCAGCAGACCTGCTTGTGGGTGCACGCCGCCAACTGGAAACCTTTCAAAGCTATGCCAAAACCGACTTGCTCTTCACGGGTAAACTGGAACAGCTCGAACAGGATTTGGACAATCGAGATGAAGAAAAAATAGTTGTGCTGGTTTCGGGAGACACCGGTTTCCACTCGCTCCGTCGGTTTCTGCAGCAAGCCATTACCGACCGGACTATTCGCTGCATCCCCGGCATCAGTTCCTTTCAATATTTATATGCCAAGCTTGGTCTGGGCTACGAGAATGCCTTTAAAGCATCCCTGCACGGAACAACAACGCAGTTTGTGAGCAAGCTCAACGAATACGAATCGGTATTCCTGCTAACCGATCGTCAGAATAACTGGAAAACAATTGCCGGGATGCTGGCAAAAAGCGGGCACAGCCAAGCCACCATGCATATTGGCAACCGCCTCTCCTATCCCGACGAGCAAATTATAACGGCAACCGCTGAGCAACTGCTCCAACTCGAATTCTCCTTCTCGCTGTGTGCCGTCATTATTGAAGGAGTAACTACACAACCGATCCAACACGCATGAAAGATTCAGCATTTATACGGGGCTCCGTGCCCATGACCAAGGAAGAAGTGAGGACACTGGTTTTAAGCAAGCTGGAACTGCAGTCCAATGATCGCCTGATGGACATCGGTGCCGGCACCGGTTCTGTTTCCATTGAAGCGGCGCTACGCCTCAGCGAAGGGCAAGTGATTGCTTTGGAACGAAAGCCGGAAGCGGTGGGGTTGATCAAACTGAATGCTGAAAAACACGGCGTTTCCAACATCGAAATTATTGAGTCTGAAGCACCGGTTGGCATGGAAAAGCTGGACACCATCAACAAATATTTTATTGGTGGCAGCGGTGGTCAACTGGAACAGATTCTCGATTTAATTGATACAAACGCACCGGCAGACAGCATCGTCGTTCTAACGGCCATTGTGATTGACACCATGCTGCGGGCGTACTCCTATTTTAAAAGTAAAGGATGGTCTTTTGAGCTGAGCCAGGTGGCTATTAGTAAAGTCGATACACAATCGGCTGTGGCCATGTTGAAAGCTCAAAATCCGATCTTCCTGTTTACAGCGACAAAAACAAAATCAAAATGAATACAACCAACGGAACTCTTTACGGAATTGGCTTGGGGCCGGGCGATCCGGATTTGTTGACCTTGAAAGCAGTGAAAGTATTGCAGAATGCCGACCTGATCTGCGTACCCAATTCGAAAGGCCAGTCCAGTACGGCGCTGGAAATCGTCAGGCCACACCTGTCGCCCAAAGCCAGCACCCTGGCCATGGGCTTTTCCATGTCTCCGGATGTGGAAACACGCCGGGCAGCACGCCGCGAAAATGCGGAGCTAATTCAGGAGCACCTGCGCCAAGGGCAAAATGTAGCTTTTCTCACGCTGGGCGATCCCATGCTCTACAGTACTTACAGCTACATTCTGGATTATTTACCAACCGAATTTCAGGTGGAAACCGTGCCGGGCATCTACTCGTTTTCAGCCATCAGCAGCTTGCTTTCGCAGCCATTGGTGAAGGGCGAAGATAAATTAGCCGTGATTTGCTCTTTTGACGAGGCTTCAAAAACAATCATGCAGTCTACTGAAGCGGTGGTTTGCATGAAAGTTTCAGCCTATCACCAGGAGCTTTACAACTACTTATCGGAGCAAAACGACTACCAATTCACGCTAATGACCGATGCCGGGAAACCAAGCCAGAAATGCTATACCGACATCTCGATTTTACAGGAAAAGGTCCCCTATTTTTCAACGGCCATTCTACTTAAAAACGCAAACGAAGAACAATGTCAGAAGTAATTTTTATCGGTGCAGGGCCGGGCGACCCGGAACTCATCACCATTAAAGGACAAAAGGCGGTGCGCCATGCCGATGTGATTATTTACGCCGGTTCGCTGGTGCCCGAGGCTGTGATTGAAGATCGCAGAGCCGATGCCCAAGTCTTCAACAGTGCCACGATGGACCTGAAAAGCATCATCGAGACCATGCGCGAAGCCACTGAGAATGGCCAAACGGTTGCACGGGTTCATACGGGCGATCCGTCAATCTACGGAAGTATTCGCGAGCAAATTGAAGAACTCGACAAGCTGGGCATTCCGCATCGGGTAATTCCCGGCGTCAGCTCGTTTGTGGCTTCGGCTGCAGCCCTGCAACGCGAATTTACGGTTCCCGGCATTTCGCAAACCGTTATTTGCACCCGCATGGAAGGTCGCACGCCAGTGCCCGATCTCGAGAAAATTGATTTACTGGCGAGCCACCGTGCTTCGATGTCTATTTTTCTGTCGGTCGGCATGATTTCGAAATTGGTGGAAAAACTAACGAAGCACTATCCACTACATACGCCTGTGGCAGTCATTCAGCGTGCCAGTTGGCCCGACCAGAAGATTGTAAAAGGGATGCTGGCCGATATTGCACAAAAGGTAAAGGACGAAAACATCACCAAAACGGCTATGATTTTGGTGGGCGATTTCCTGGGCGATGAGTTTGAGAACTCACTACTCTATGCCTCGCATTTCACGCACGAGTACCGCAAAGGGAATAACGAACATCCCACGAATTAAAGTTCGGCCATGAAGCAGTCTGTCGCCACCATCTCCATCAGCTTACAGGGCAATCAACTAGCCCGGGAAATCAAACAGCATTTTCCGGAAGCCGATTGCTTTACCCTGGACAAATGGAAAGCCGAAGGGTTTCGTCCGATCGAAGGAAAGCTTAGCCAGTTTTGCCAACAACTGTTTCAGAACTACGACAGCCTGATCTTCATTATGGCTACCGGAATTGTTGTGCGCAGCATTGCCCCCTGGATTCAGGACAAAACAAGCGATCCGGCGGTGCTTGTGCTCGACGATGCCGGCAAACACGCCATTAGCCTGTTAAGCGGGCACCTGGGTGGAGCGAATGAATTGACAAACCAACTTGCCAACTTAATTGGCGCACATCCGGTGATCACCACCGCTTCGGATGTTAACCAATTGCCATCGGTAGATTTGTTGGCGCAACAGGCCGGGCTGGTCATTTCTTCGATGGAAGATGCCAAAGTGGTGACCGCTTGCCTGGTGAACCGACAAGCGGTTGAGCTTTGCGATCCGGACAACTGGCTGGGAGCGGTCGAACTTCCGCCTTTTGAAGGTGAACCGGCAGCAAGGATCATCGTCTCCAATAAAACGACGATTCCGGCTGATTTACCCACAGTGCAATTGATTCCCCGGAATATCTATCTGGGTATTGGCTGCAAAAAGGACAGTTCGCCCGAGGAGCTTTGGGCGTTCATTGAACAACAATTGGAGCAGTTGCAACTGGACAAACGAAGTGTAGCAGCCATTTGCTCGATCGAGCTAAAAAGCTCGGAACCGGCCATTCTGGAAGTGGCAAAAAAACTGAACTGCGACACAAAATTTTACGAGGCCGAGGCGCTGCAAACAGTCGAGCATTTGTTTGAAGGCTCCGACTTTGTGAAACAAATTACCGGTGTTCGCTCGGTGAGCAGCCCGGCGGCCTACCTGGCAGGCGGACAAGAAGGAGAATTTCTGCTTCAAAAAGCCCGGCAAACAGGCATGACATTATCTGTATTTGAAACAAAACAATACCAATGCAAGGAAAAATAATACTAGTGGGCACCGGCCCCGGCGATAAGGACTACATTTGTCCGCGAGCCCTGCTGGCGCTTGAACAGAGCGACATCATTGCAGGCTATAAAACGTACATCGAGTTGATTAAAACGCTTTTTCCCGAGAAACAATTTGCTTCGTCGGGCATGAAAAAAGAGGTGGATCGGTGCGTGGAAGTGCTGGAACTGGCTGAAGCCGGAAATGTGGTGAGCCTGATCAGCAGTGGCGACGCCGGGATTTACGGTATGGCCGGAATTATGCTTGAGATTGTCGCCGAACGCCAATCCGAAGTACCGGTCGACATTATTCCGGGAATCAGTGCGGCTACCTCGGCAGCATCTCTGCTCGGAGCACCGCTGATGAACGATTTCGTCACCCTCAGCCTTAGCGACCTGCTAACCCCCTGGGAACTGATTCAAAAGCGGATCCGGGCGGCCGGAGAAGGCGACTTTGCTGTTGCTTTGTACAATCCGCGCAGCAAAACACGCATCAAGCAGCTGGACACAGCCGTTGACATTCTTCTGCAATACCAAAAGCCGGAAACACCGGTGGGCATCGTGAAACAAGCCATGCGCGAAGGCCAGCAGGTGGTTCTGACCACGCTGGGCGAACTTAAAAATGCCGATGTAGACATGCTGACCACCGTGATTATCGGGAACTCGCAAACGCAGGTCATCAACGGAAAAATGGTGACCATTCGGGGATATCGCTTATGATTTGGATTATCGGGGGAACAAGTGATGCCAACAGGCTTGCAGAACGCATTCGCAGCGAAGGCCATCGGGTGCTGATTAGTACCACCACAGCCTACGGCTCGCAACTGGCGGCGCTGCAAAATTTTGAGATCATGGAGCAACAACTGAGCGAAAGCGACATGGAGCAACTACTGACCGATACAGCCATTTCGGTGGTGGTGGATGCCAGTCACCCTTTTGCAGAACTTGTTTCAACCCAGGCCATGGCGGTTTGTGCGCGCATGAAACGACCTTACCTGCGTTTTGAACGGGAGCAAGTTCAAATAGCCGGCGCTCACTATTATCCCGATTACGACGAGCTGATTGAAACTCTGAAACAAACCAGCGGCAACATTCTGCTCACTATTGGTTCGAAGAATGTGCATCGCTTTTGCCCCGAGCTTCTCGACCGGATTGTTGCCCGAGTTTTGCCGGTCAGCAAAAGTCTGGACGAATGTCAGGCCGCCGGACTACTGGCTCACCAGCTAATTGCCATGAAGGGGCGCATGCGTGTGGAAACCAACCGGGCTTTGATGGAGGAATACCTGATTACCCAGCTCGTATGCAAAGAATCGGGCGAAGCGGGCGGACTGCTCGAGAAATGCCAGGCAGCACAGGAATTGGGCATCGCGGCACATATAATAAGCCGTCCCCGACTCCATTATCCGCTTGTTTTTTCTGATCCGGAGGCGCTTGTGCAACAACTGAATGAAACATTGAAAGTATTACGAACATGATAAACGGACACGGTAACAACCTACAAGGAATACAACACCTGCTGAAAGCTGATTTCAGCACCAATGTATTCGATAATCCGCAAACTGACGGCTTGCTGGACTACCTGCAAACGCAGATGCCGACTATTCGCAATTACCCGGATCCTGAGTGCCGGATTTTACGTAAAAAGCTGGCCACTACATTCCATATAAGCCCGGAACAGGTGCTGGTTACCAATGGCTCAACGGAGGCCTTTTACCTGCTGGCCCATGCCTTTCAGCAGCAATGCTCGGCTATTCGCACACCGGCTTTTGCCGAGTACGAAGATGCCTGCACGCTCTACCAACATCAATTGGTATTTGTGGGCGATCTGAATGTGCTCAACAGCAGCACGCCGGCTGATTTGGTGTGGATTGGCAACCCGAATAATCCCGATGGTCGTTATCACAATCCGCAAGAGTTGATTGCTTTCCTGGAACAAAATCCCCAACGCTTGCTGGTGGTTGACGAAGCTTACATCGACCTTTGCGAGGGCGCTGAGAGTGTGGCTCCCCTGGTTAGTCAGTATCCAAATTTGGTGGTGATTAAATCCTTCACCAAGCTGTTTGCCATTCCGGGTATTCGGATTGGGTACCTGCTGGCCCATCCTTCGATTATTCAACGGCTTCAGGCCTGCCATATGCCCTGGGCGGTGAATGCCCTGGCTTTGAAGGCCGGCGAGTATATTCTGGATTTGCCCGAAAAGCCATCTGCTGCACTTCGACAACGGTTGGACGAATCCAAACGCCTGCAAACAGAATTGGCCCGCATTCCGGGATTACGGGTAAGCCCCTCGCCGACGAATTATTTTCTAAGCGAGTTGCAGCAGACAACGGCAGCCGAACTGAAAAAGCAGCTGCTGGAAAAGCACGGCTTCCTGATCCGCGACGCCTCTAATTTCCGCGGGCTCGGGCCCGGTCATTTCCGCATTGCTGCCCAAAACGAAACTATAAATAACGAATTTATCGCTGCTCTCAGAGCGAGCATTAATGTCTTACAACCATGTCTTTCTTACCCATCTCTTTAAATCTGGCCGGCAAACAAATCGGCCTGATTGGCGGCGGCCAGGTAGCTGCTCAAAAATTGAAAAGCCTGGTGCGCTACAGTTCCAACATTCGCGTGATAGCTCCCGAAATTCAGGCTGAAATTGAAGCGATTCCGGCTGTTCAGTGCCTGCACGAAGCCTATCAGCCGCAACACATCGAAGGGCTGTTCCTGGTGTTTGCCTGCACCGATTCGCCCGAAGTAAATGCCCAAATTCAGGCTGATTGCGAGTCGCGGGGCATTTTGTGCAACCGCACCGATGATGCCGAAGTGTCCGATTTTCATTCGTCAGCCCTGGTTGAAACCGACGACTTTGTGGTGGCCATGAACTCGAAACGCAAGGAGGTGAAGAAAACGGTGCTGATGGCTCAGGAGATCGAACATTTTGTGCGCGAGCGCGAGCAACTGCTGCAACAAAAAGAGCAGTTGGCTGGAAAAGTCTTTCTGGTTGGTTTTGGCCCCGGAAACCCCAACCTGCTGAGCCGACGCGGCGAGCAATTGCTCTTTCAGGCCGACATTATTTTTTACGACGACCTGCTCGATCACGAATTCCTGGCGCGCTACCGGGGCGAAAAACACTACGTGGGCAAACGCAGGGGCAACCACAGCAAGGAACAGGACGAAATTAACGAAGTGCTTTACCAGGCTGCCAGCGCCAGGAAAATGGTTGTTCGCCTCAAGGGGGGTGATCCGCTTATTTTCGGTCGCGGCAGCGAAGAGCGTTTCTACCTCGAAGAAAAAGGTATATCGGTTGAAATTGTACCCGGCATCAGTTCGGCCATTGCGGCAGCTTCGCTGGGCAACATACCGCTCACCCACCGGGGCATTGCCTCATCGGTGAGCTTTGGCACGGCGCACGGCAAAAGCAGCTACAAAATTCCCAATTCCGACACGGCCGTTTATTACATGGGTGCCTCGAACATGCACGAAATTGCCACCAACTACCTGGAGCAGGGCTACCCGAATGACTACCCGGTTGGGCTGGTGTACAAAGCCAGCTTCCCCGACCAGGAAGTTACCCGCACCACCATTGGACAACTCAGTCGTGGAGAAGTAGCGGCAAAAAGCCCGGTGATTGGTATTTTCGGCCATACGGTGAATTACCGCGAGCTATTGAAAGCGCAGGAGTAGCCTGTAAACAACAAAGGCTGCCTGAAAAAGACAGTCTTTGTTTAGGCACACCAGCTTGGTTTTCTTGTTTAGGACTTCACGATAATGCCGACTTCTTCGAGTTTTTGACGCTCGGGCCCCGTATAGAACAGGTCGAGACACTCGCGCAAATATTCATTAATGGCCGCAGAGAGCTTGTTTTCCCACGGGCCAGTGCTAAATTTCAATCGCTTTTAAAAACAAAGGGCGATCTCTTTCGCTTCCTGCGGGAAATGATAACTTTGTCGCCGATTGTTACACATCACGATTTATTGTTGCGAAAGAAGCAGCCTGCACCTGGTCCAAGACACGGACAGACTCCTTTTTTCCTGTTTTAGACCCGTTCCATTATGAAGCTCAAAAAGTTTATCCCAGGTTTAGTATCTGCCATTCAAGATGCCGGTTTTGATCAAACGCCCAAAGAAATTCAGGATCTGGCGATCCCCGCAATCCGCTCGGGGGCCGATGTAATTGTGCATGCCCCGGAAGGCACCGGCAAGTCAACAGCACTGGTGATCAGCCTTATCCAACAGCTGAAACAGGCTATGGAGGAAGCGCCCCGGGCCATTGTTGTTGTACCGACCAAAGAAAAGGCTTTTGAGCTGGAAGAACAGTTTAAGACACTCGCCAGGAATACGGACCTACGCACTTTTGTGGTCTTCGACAAGGGTATTCTGCAATATCAGAAAGACATGATTTATGAAGGGTTGGACATCCTGATTGGCACGCCCGCGCGAATCGACGAGCTGCTCAGTGCCACGGGAATTCCCATGGTGAAGGTGAAAATACTGGCTTTCGACGACGCCGAACAGGTTCTTGTTCCCAAATATCAGCACATTGTTTACCGCTTGGCGTATGCGCTGCCCAAGGTGCAGAAAGTGTTGCTGGCCAACGAATGGAGCGAGCGTTTCGAGGAGCTCGAAGAACGGGCCTTGACCAATCCGCTTGTGCTTGAATTGCCGGAGACGGACGAGCAGCAGGATTAGTCACAAGCAGAAGTGCCTCGCCAGCCGCGGCGGTTCTGTGGCCCCGATGCGATTTGGAGGATCAGCGCCTCCATGCGTTTGAAATGGGAACCTTTCCAAAATACTTTCCGGCAGTTTGCACAATAGTAAAACTCGTCGAAACGGGCCAGCGTCGGGGCATCAACCAACGCTGTAAGCTCGGCAGAAGCCTTCAACACCAACGGCTGGTTACAGGTCATACATCGCGAAAAGGGTTTAAACAGGCTTTTCAGGCCAAATCTGGCAACAACTTCAGTTAGCAGAGCATGCTTGTCGGTAGCCCGCAAGTAGTAGCCCCGCCTTACCCGCGTCGAATTGAGCAGCATTCTGTCGCGCGTCAGGATAATCCGCTCCTCATTTAGGGCGATGTGGATGATTTCGTCGTCACCAAAATCGTTGCGGTATAAGGTGTCGAAGCCCAACATGCGCAAATACTTGCTGAGTTTGCCCAGGTGCGCATCTGCGATGAAGCGCATTTCCGGCTCAGGCTTATCCCGACGACCTGTCAGCGGGCTAATGTCAATGGTTTCGAATGTCGGGTAAACCGAAACAAAATCCCCCTCCTTCAGTTTATGCCCCTCGTCAGCCCGATGGCTGTTCACCAGGATCAACTCGATCTCGGCACGGGGAATGCCCAACACCATCATGGCCTCGGACACCACAACCGGGGTTTTCAATTTCAGGCAAAATCAACGGGATCTCCATGGGGCGGGCAAAAAATCATTCAGGCCGGCATAACATCGTACACAGATCTCGATCTCAATTTTTTTACGCGCTGCTTTCATCTTTGGCGTTCATACAATTCGGGTTGAAAGCGGAGCATACTCCTTTCTGTTATACCTTTTGTGCCTGTTTTTGGTTGACATACCTGCCGATTTCTGAAAAATCGTCAACCACGATGAAAGTCGCGGCTGTTCGAATACCGGGTTGTCGTTGTTTTCTAAAGTTGGCGGATTGTCATTTTAGAATGGCCCAACGCATAAGAATGGCGTTCAATCAATGACCAAAAGTCGGGAACCGGTTGGCCTGGTTTTATCAAGGTCGAAATCAAACGAAAAGCTTCCTGCAATCCCGGAGGGATGCTATTTGGGTAGATGAACAACGACAATGGGAAATTCCGTCCCGTACGGGACGGGAGAATCTTCGTATTATCGTTTGTACTACCCAAATTATACCGTTTTGAAGGCTAATTTATGCTCTGAAATAGGACGGTATAATGCCGATAGACTGAAAAAGGAGCATTGGAACGAAGTGATACGATGCGACACTTTTGAAGCTAATCGGTATTGAATGGCTAAAGCCATTGCTGAAAAATGAAAACCCGTCCGGTAGGACAAAAGATCCGCTTTAATGGAGGGTAGAAATAGAAATCGCCATTCAATGCATTCCCGATGCGGTTGGAAACCTGGCCTACCGCAGGCCCGCGCATCACCCGAAGAGATGGAATCCCCCCACTCCTGCAACTTTTGTTGCTTTTTTGCCATCTGTTGATTGATCCATTCAGCTTCAACCCCAAATAATTTTAACGCCCAAAAAATTAATCCTAGTTTTGCAATCTATTCTGTATTGAATACAAACACGATACAGAAAGAACCGACAGGACCGACAACCGCTTTTACCCAAAGACGATTCGCCCCGAAAAAAGCATAAAGGAATTAAGAGAATGATAGAGAAGTATCTGAAGAAAACCGACTTTGAAAATTTTGACGATTTTAAAGCCAACTACGAATTGAACATCCCCCAGGATTTCAATTTTGCGTACGATGTTGTTGATGGCTGGGCCGCAAAAGAGCCCAACAAGCGGGCCTTACTCTGGACAAACGACCAGGGTGAAAGCCGTAGCTATACCTTTAGCGATTTAAAGGAAATTACCGATCGCACAGCTGGTTATTTTGCATCACTCGGCATTGGAAAAGGCGATATGGTGATGGCCATCCTGAAACGTCGTGCCGAGTTCTGGTTCACCATTATTGCGCTGCACAAAATCGGAGCAGTCATTATACCGGCCACTCACCTGCTCACCTCCAAAGACATTATTTACCGCGCCAATGCCGCTTCCATTAAAGCCATTGTTTGCGACGGCGATCCAATCATCATCGATCATGTGAATCAGGCTATGCCCGATTCGCCAACCATTGAAAAGCAAATTTCCATCGGCCCGATAATTCCGGAAGGATGGGACGATTTTCACGCTGGTATCAGCCAGGCACAGCCTTTTGAGCGACCGGCAGAACCAACAGCCAACCACGACCCCATCATTGTTAGCTTTACCTCGGGAACAACGGGCGATCCGAAAATGGTGATGCTCGACAGTGTGTACCCGCTGGCTCACATCGTCACAGCCAAATACTGGCAAAACCTGCACGAAAACAGCATCCACCTGACCATTGCCGATACCGGATGGCTGAAAGCTGTTTGGGGAAAACTTTACGGACAATGGCTGGTCGGAGCCACCGTTTTTGTTTACGATCACGAGAAATTCGCCCCCGCCGACATTCTGGAGGTTTTATCGAAATACCGCGTCACCTCGCTTTGTGCGCCACCAACCATCTTCCGTTTTCTGATTCGCGAAGACATGACCCGCTACGACTTGTCGGCCCTCGAGTGGTGTACCATTGCCGGCGAAGCGTTAAATCCGGAGGTGTACGAGCGTTTTTACCAGTTAACCGGCATTCAGCTGCGCGAAGGTTACGGCCAAAGTGAAACGACGCTTACCGTGTTTACTTCGCCCTGGGTGCAACCCAAACCCGGATCAATGGGCTTGCCCAATCCGCACTACGACATCGATCTGATGACCGCCGAAGGTGTGCCGGCTAAAGCTGGCGAACAGGGGCAGATTGTTATTCGCTACGGCGAAAAATATCCGGCAGGGCTGTTTAACGGCTACTACCGCAACCAGACGCTGACCGACGAAGCAATGTCGGAGGGGATTTACTACACCGGCGACCTGGCCTGGAAAGACGAGGACGGCTATTTCTGGTTCGTCGGCCGGGCCGACGATGTGATCAAGAGCTCGGGCTACCGCATTGGCCCGTTCGAAGTGGAAAGTGCCCTGATGACCCACCCCGATATTGTGGAATGTGCCATCACCGGCATCGCCGATGAGATCCGGGGACAAATTGTGAAAGCCACTGTCGTATTGGCGCACGACCGCAAACACAAAGCCGGCGAACAGCTGGCCAAGGAAATTCAGGACCATGTAAAACAAGTTACGGCTCCTTACAAATATCCGCGTGTCATTGAATTTGTGGAAGAACTTCCCAAAACAATCAGCGGTAAAATTCGCCGTGTGGAAATTCGCGCTCAGGATCTGAGCTAGTCGATATTTAAGCCATTGGCCAACCAATGCCAAACAGGGGAAGTTCAACTCACTTCCCCTGTTTTATTTTCATTCCTTAAAAAAATGAAGCTAAGCCATCCCCTGCTGCATATACACCGATGGCAGTACCCCGTAACGCTTTTGAAAACATTTTGAGAAATACGAAGGGCTTTTAAAGCCGGTGTTTCCGGCAATATCGCTGATACTTTCGCTCTTTCGTTGAATGCGCTTCAAGGCTTTGCGCAGGCGGTAATTCTTAATAAAATTATTGGGAGTATCGCCCAGCAGACTAACAATTTTACGATAAAGCTGCGACTTACTGTACCCCAGGCTTTTCTCCAGATCCTCGACCCGCAGATAGGGATTTTGCCAGGTGTCATCCAAATAATCCAACAGGGGCACCAGGAACTTCTGATCCGAAGGACTGAGGGTCAAAAACAGATCGTGTTCGAGATACACCTCGGGGTTTTCTTCCTCGTACAGGCTTTTCACCTCAGGAGCCACGGCAATATTGCCTTCCGAGATATAGTACAAAGCCCGGGCTTCTTTGCGGGCTGCTTCAAACAAGCCGGCACCACCAGCCAAAGGCAAACCCGCGCTTATTCCTGTCTTTAGTATGACAGCGTTGGATTGCAGAGCCTGACTAATTTGTGCCAGCTGGCTATGAATTTCCAGCGCACACAAAATACACTGCGTCGCGTTGGGAAAAGAGACCAGAATAGAACTGCGTGAAACTTTGACCAAACGACCGTAATAGCCCGGGAAAATATCCCTGAGCATCCCCATGCTGTCTTCAATTCGCACCGGGTTGGGCTTTACCGTACAATCGTCAACCCCGATCACCATCAGCACCCGAAAGGCTGATTGTTGAATCTGGTTCACGGTTTCATCGTCGGTCTCGGGAACTGCCTTTATTCGTCCCAGATAATCCTTCACCTCTGCCGGGTCGACCGGAATAATTTGATCCGGTAAGTCGCCGTGCGCCTCCAGATGCATATCCACAAGCGCTTGCTCGCAGGGTGCATCCACCAGGCAAAAAGCGGTCTTGTACTTGTCATCAAACCAGTGGGTTAATATTTTGCAGTGGTATTTATGCTGAACTTCCAGGTCCAGTTGGTGTAGTTCGGCAAGCTGTGTTGCCGTCACTTTCTCCGAAACATCGTGTCGATCCATGAAGACAGGCATAGTCGTAGTTTTTTGGGTTCACCAAACAATTTTCGGGCGCTGAAATTACAAGCACCGTCTATCCCCATATACATCGATAGGCTGTTTTTGGTTATCATTTGCGAGATAAAACACTCTGGGGCTGAAAATGCTGAGCCGGAAATCAGGAATAATCCGGATTGATCTAAAATGGTCTTTTTGCGAACTTCTGCTTATAATATCAAAAATCATTAATCATGAAAAAATCATTATTACTCATTGCCGGTTTATTGTTTTTTGCAATAGCCTGCAACGAACCGTATGAATACCTGGATGAAGCTCAGGAAAAGTCGGCATCGACAAAAACTTACCAATGGAAAGCAGAAACAGCATGTTTCATGCCTCTAATCTGTGACGGTGAAGAAATTGATATACTGGAGGGAAACCTGATGGCTCACTATCGCTGGCACGTTCAAAAAGGAGAATACAAATGGATCATTCTTAATTTCTCAGGCGAATTAACAAGTGAAGCAACCGGTGAAACCTTTGAAATTTTAGAAGTTGACAAAATTGAGTTCCAAGATGGTGCCTATGGTCAGTACGATCTGATGTGGAACGTTCGGGGAGATAAAGGAAGCCACTACATCGGTTCTGGTTATGTGGATCTTGTCACTTGGGAAGTAATTGCTGAGAAAACGGTATGTCCGCCATCTAACAATTAAAAAAAGTGATGCTCTGAAGGAACGACTTCTTCCTCTTTTGCAGGATTGTTAGTTTGATCCGTATTAAAAACTGAAGCGAACAGTCCGTTACTCGTTAAATCCCGGATAAAATATCCGGGATTTAACGGATTGTTACGACTGTTTTTTTTCCCGAACTTGCCATCATAAACATTTGTTCCCACGTCTAACAAATCATAGAATAGCAGTATTATTATTTTCCCTTAAAAAGAAGGCCCCCCGCCTTCTTTTTTTCTGTGAAAGTCTTACCAGCCAGAGGCGCTAAGTCGCAATGTCAATAACTGGTTTTGATTAGAAGTGGAACGACAACCCAACAACTTTTGAAAACAACGACAACAGGATCTCCGAGAACCATTGGCTTGCATTCCTGTTGGTGATTCTTTTGAATCATGTAGGTTTCTTTTGATCGCAGCCCGGGGACGTTAAACCTCGCCACCGGCTAATTGGCACACTAAAATACGACCATAAAGGGCCGTCGCGACTAACCGGCATCAAGCCTTGTACTTTCAACTTTTCGCTTAACAAGCAGGCTGAAAGGCAATTGCTATTAGCAGAACAAGTCCACCAACTCGTCAGCCTCAACAGGCCCAAAATAATCGCGTAGCGGAATTTGCCCCAGCAGCTGGCGGATGCTTTCGGTTTCGTGTTTCACCCCGTACAGGCGTTCTTCCAGCTCCTCAATCGGTTTCGAGGCAAAGAAATCGCCGAAGATTTTGGCTTTTCGGATCGTACCTCGTTGTACATCCAGGTGTAATTCAATAAAACCGGCCGGCAGCTTAATAGCCTTGTTAAAATCGTAGGCCGGCGACACACCAAAGTTCCAGTCCCACTGGCTGTATTTTTCGGCCGCCAGCTGTTCAATACCTTTAATTTCGGCATCGGTCAGCAGGTGAATACGCACCTGGTCGCCACCTGTTTGCAGCATCTGGTCGATCAAATGCGCTTTAAACAGCTTCAGGTTGCTTCCTTCGGGCAGGTATTCAATCAGGTTGGTCACCCTTGCCCGGTTCGATTTAACCGCTTTATCGCGAAATTTCAATGGATTCACCTTCAGCACTTCACTCAAAACAGCCATCTGCGAGTTCACCAGGATGGTACCATGTTGCACCATCTTGCCTTTTCGCGACAACTTGGCATTGCCGCTGAACTTCTTCCCGTCAACCAGCAAATCGTTGCGTCCCTCCAGGCGGGCCGGTACATCTAGGCTGTTCAGCAAATCGACTACCGGACGGGTGAAGCGCGAGAAATCAGAGAAATCGTCCGTTCCAAGGCGAGTATGAAACGAAAAGTTCAGGTTTCCCAAATCATGATAGACAGCTCCGCCACCCGACAGCCGGCGAACCACCTTAATGCCGTTTTTAGTCACATAATCGAGATTGATCTCGGCCAGGGTGTTCTGAAAACGGCCAACAATAACCGATGGCGCATTGACATACAACAGGAAAATTTCCTCGTCCGGGTAACAGTCCAGTAAATATTCTTCGGATGCAATGTTGAAATAAGCATCCTGCGAGGGAGAATCGATAATGAGCATTATTGTAAATTTTAAGCAAAAATAGTTGAAAATTACGTTTTCGCACTGATGCCTAAACCGAACAGCTGGCAATTTGTTTAGCCGCACCGGTCAAACGCCGATACGATGCTGGGCAGTATGGGCGAATATTCGTAATTTTGTCTTTGGAGGCCAAATCAGCAAAACCCGCCCTCCGCAAAAAAGCAACAACATGATCAGCAATAAAGAATTGGAACTAGCCTGGAATTTCGTGAATTTCACCAACCGCAACATCTTCCTGACGGGAAAAGCCGGAACCGGAAAGACAACTTTTCTGAAGCGGCTGAAAACAATTGCTTACAAACGCGTTGTTGTGGTAGCACCTACCGGTGTAGCGGCCATCAACGCGGGCGGAGTCACCATTCACTCGTTTTTCCAGTTACCTTTCGGTCCTATTTTGCCCGAGCGCGAGGGTGCCAACGAAAGTAAGCAGCTGAACAGTCACAAATTCACGAAACGGAAAATCGATATGATTCGCTCGCTCGACCTGCTGATCATTGATGAAATTAGTATGGTTCGGGCCGACTTGCTGGACGGAATAGACCGCGTATTACGGAAATACCGGAACCGTTTTCAGCCTTTTGGCGGGGTGCAGCTGCTCATGATTGGCGACCTGCAGCAGTTGGCACCGGTGGTTAAAAATGAAGACTGGAACCTGCTGCGACCATACTACAACAGCCTGTTCTTCTTCGGCAGTCAAGCCTTTCAGCAAGCGAATGTTATCAGCATCGAACTAAAGCATATCTTTAGGCAATCGGACGATACCTTCATTCAAATTCTGAATGAAATTCGCGAGGACAAACTCACCCGCCAGTCGCTCGACATTCTGAACAAACGCTATCAGCCCAACTTCAACCCCAAAAAGGAAGATGGCTATATCCACCTGACAACACACAACGCTTCGGCCGACCAGATCAACCAACGCGAAATGGAGAAGCTAAGCACCACCGAGCATACATTTAAGGCGACTGTTGAAGGAATATTTCCGGAACATGCCTTTCCAACCGCCGAGAAACTGAAGCTGAAGATAGGTGCTCAGGTGATGTTTGTTAAGAACGACAGCTCTCCCGAGAAGCTCTTCTTTAACGGAAAGATCGGCACAATTGAGTCTTTCGATGAGGATACAATTTTAGTGCGCTGCCCCGGCGATTATTACCCCATTCCGGTGGAACGCATGCTGTGGAATAACCTGAAATATGAGCTGAACGAGCGCACCAAGGAGCTGGAAGAAAAAATTGAAGGCTCGTTCCTGCAATATCCCTTGCGCCTGGCCTGGTCCATCACCATCCATAAAAGTCAGGGACTCACCTTTGAGCGGGCCATCATTGATGCACAGGCCGCTTTTGCACACGGACAAACCTATGTGGCGCTGAGCCGTTGCAAAAGTATGGAGGGACTGGTGCTGAGCAGTCCGCTGTCGACCGATGCGGTGATTTGCGACCGCGAGGTCAATGGTTTTAACTCGCGAATGGCTGATCAACAACCCGAGCAAAAAGATCTGGAGCAGTCGCAAAAGAACTACCAACTGGCTTTGCTCGAAGAGCTTTTCAACCTGAAAACCTTCGAATATCAGCTGAGGCAAGCGGTAAAAATTCTGCACGAAAATGCAGGCGTCGTGCTGGGAACCATGCCCGAACAGCTTGGCAGCATTAGCCGGCAGTGCACGGAGGAAATGATTCCCTTGTCGGCGAAATTTATGCGCCAGGTTCACCAGCTGGCCGCTCAGGGCGACGATGTAGAGCACAACCAGGAACTTCAGGAACGCATTAAAAAAGCCAGTTCGTACTACTTCAATAAGCTGAAAGCCGAATGGCAAGAGGCACTTCAGGCGGCCAGTTTCGAGACCGACAACCATGCGGTGAAAAAGGACTTGCAGTCGCGGTTACAAAAGATGAATGAAATACTACACGTGAAGCTGGCCTGCTGGGATCTTTGCCAAAACGGGCTGGTGGTGGAAAAGTTTCTGCCCGTACGTGCGAAGGCCTTGCTCACAGCGCCGCAACAAAAGGCAGAACCTTCAAAACGGGAAAGCAATGTACCCAGCCAGCACCCGGCCTTGTTCCGCAAGTTGCAGCAATGGCGCAACGAGCTGGCAGCCGAGAGAGACATTCCAGCCTACATGATTCTCACCCAGAAGGCGCTGGTAGGTATCACCGACGATCTTCCGGGAAACAGTACCGCCCTGCTAAAGGTGAAAGGCATTGGAAAAAAAACGGTCAAGCAATACGGGTCGGCCATCCTTAAGTTGATCGCCGACTATGCCCGCGACAGCCAACTGAAAATTGAAGTGCAAACACAACTGGAACCGGAAACGACCAAGCCCAAGCAGCCCTCACACGAAATTAGCTATCAGCTTTTCAAAGAAGGCAAAAGCATTGGCATGATCGCTACGGAGCGAGATATGGCCGTGAGCACCATCGAGGGGCATCTGGCACGCCACATCGAAACCGGCGAGCTTGAGCTAAGCCAATTGGTGGATCCGGAGAAGATCAATAAAATTGAGAACTACCTGACGGAACATCCCGACAGCAGCTTAAATGATGTGCGAAGCGCAATGGATAATGCATTCAGTTTTGGTGAAATACGTATGGTGCAGGCCTGGCTAAAACAAGCACAATAAAACCAACTAACACAATAAACTACAAGCTGATCATGCTATCTACCTCCAGTTTTTTATCGTTGCTATTTTTATCAGTCTGCATTCCTTTTTTCAGCCTCGGGCAAGACCGTACCGAAGCCTGGCAAGCCGACTTGGAGCAGTACCAAAGGCAGTTGGAAACGCATCATATTAACCTTTACAATCGGATCGGTAAAAGTGATTTTAGTGCAGAATTGGCAACGATACAGCAAGCCGTTGCTCATACAACGGACTGGCAAATCAAGCTTGATCTGATGCGCTTAACCCGTAAGATTGGAGACGGACACACGGCTGTTTCGCTGCAAAACGAAAGGCTGCATTACTTTCCTCTTGGCCTGCGAAACATCAGCAACGGATGGCGAATTGTGAAAACAAGCGTCGAATACGAGGACTTACTGGGCAAAACGCTTGTTGCCATCAATGGGCATCCGATTGACGAAGTAGCCGCAAAGCTGGCGCCGCTGGTACAGTTTGTTGAAAACCCCTATTCCGTGTTATTCCGGATCGGCGATTATCTGCCCATCAGCGAGCTGCTGCATAATCTGCACATCATTGAAAACCCGACGAAGGCTACTTTTACCGTGTCGGACGATTCGGGGACGAAAACAACCCGGGAATTAGCTGCAATTAACCAGTCGGAATACACTACAGCAGCGTACTTTAAAGAACTAAAAATCCGGATTCCTGAATTAGGTCCTGTGATTGAGTGGGTAGACCAGAAAATTGCCTGGGCACAAGTTCGCGACACCAAAGCGCTGTACATCGACTTCAGCGGATATCCCGATTTTGAGGCGATGCAAAAAGTTGGTGAACAGTTCTACGCTCTAATTGACCAGAATCAGTTCCGGCAGCTAATCATTGACCTGAGGGGGAACACCGGCGGCGACTTATATGTGGGGCTTTTCCTGGCCTACGCGCTCAATCTGGCCGATCCTATCGACTGGGATCATGGTGTTTACCTGCTGACCGACCAATACACCTACTCGGCTGCGGCGAGCAATGCCGCGCTTTTTCGGCAATTGCTTAATGCAAAAGTCGTCGGAATGCCTACGGGTTCCAATCCGGCGGGATACCAGGACCTGGGCGAGTTTACCTTAGATCATTCGAACGTGCGCATCACCTACTCTAAACGCCACTTCCGGTTACAACAGCAAGAAAATGAAGCCTTGCTGCCGGATGTGATGATTCCGCACGAATGGCAAGCCTACAAAGCGGGCCGTGATGTGATGCTGGAGTGGATTCTGAAAGACATCCGAAGCCAAAGTAGCCTGGAAGTCAAGTAGAATCGCAAAAGGATTAGCCAGGCCATCAGATCATATCCTGTTGTTGCTTATTGTTGTCGTTATAATCAAATAGTTCCTGCTCTTTGATTTGCTCATATACGCTGGCTGGCAAAAAGTTGGCCAGCCGCTCATCGCCATTGCGAATCAGTTCCCGCAGATGCTCCGAGGTCTGCTTTATGAGGTCGACCGATTGAATTTTCAGGATTAAAATCTTCTTGGTTTCATTCAGGTATTGCCACAGCAACTTGTTTGAACCGCTAAAATGATCGTCGTCCGGATAAACGACCTCACCACTCTTGGTATCGATAAAGGGGAACAGATAGAGTTTCACATTTTCATGGAACAGCTTACCGACCGATTCGAGCAAGCCTCCCCGCAAATCGCTGTACAGCGAGCCATCCAGGATCATGTCGAATGTTGGCATCCCCATGATAATCCGCAGCTTAATCATCTTAAACTGCCCGAAATAATTCACCAGCTCGAAATAGCGCGAAAAGTTCGAAACCATCACACTTTGTCCAACCATATTCAGCAAGTCAACCCGCTGCAGAAAGTCAGTCTCATCCACCTTGCGGTCGTGCATCAGGTTATTCAGCGAGATCTCACAAAATGCAATGGTATTGTCCGGCCGGTAATCTTCGTCGCGCATAAACACCTGCAGGCTTTCCTCCAGAAACTCAATCACCAGTTTATTCACTGGTCGAAAGTAGCCGCGCATCAGCAACACATTCTTTTTATACAACATATCGCCCGGCTGTTGAACGTTCCCATCAGTATCAAACATAATAGCCGGCGTCATGTTGTTGGACACCAACATCAGGTTCAAAATACGGTTATCAACCCACTGCAAGTCCGGTCCTTCAACAAACACATAATCAACCTCAACGCGTTCAACCCCCAGATTATCGAGTAGTTTGAGAAGGATTTTCCGCGGGTCCTCCCAATCGAACAAAGCACCGTGGATCAGATTGATGCCCAATGTACCCAAGCTATATTGCTGCAGCAGCGTATCGTTTTCGTGCAGTTTTACATGAATAAATAGTTTATTGGGCTTATACCGATCGGTTCCTTCAATGGCTATTCCGAGCCAGCCATTCCCCTGGTTGGTTTTGGTATAGTTCAGTGTTTCAACCGTATTGGCGAAAGCAAAAAACTTCTGATCAATTTTATCGTCCAGTATCTTCAACAACTCCTGATACTCATAATCCACCATTTTTTTCACCCGATCCTCGGCCACATAACGCGATGGTTGCCCCTGGTTATAAAAATGGTCGCTAAAGCTCTTGTCGTAGGCTGAAATGGTTTTGGCAACCGTTTGGGAAGCTCCCCCTGCCTGAAAAAGATGACGGGCGGTTTCCTGTCCACCGCCAATTTCGGCAACAGAGCCGTAATAATTTGAATCGATATTGATGTGTACAGACTTCTCTTTTGTACTTAACGTTTTCGCCATAGGTTGAATGGTTTTTTGCGATTTTTTCACGCCCGAAAGGGTGAATTTCATCCTACTTAACAGGTATCACATCATTTTGTTGTTTTCGAAAGCAAATAAATTGACCGCTATTTCCCGGTGCCCCTAAGTTGGTTTGTCAAGGGTATTGCTTTTTCTTTTTGCGGCCGGGGAAAACATTCAGGATCCAGCTCTCGCGAATGGCCTGTGCTGCTTTTTCAATCTCGTCGATGCCATCATTCAGATTGACGATGGTTGAATCAATTTGAAGAATGACAGTGCTATCGGTGGCCAAAGCCTGAACAATACCATTGCCGGTATTTAGCTTATCGGCAAACAACTGAAGCATTAAGAACAGATTGGCGGCTTCCCGGGCTACCGAGTCAAAGTTATCGAGCAGCTCCACGGCATTGGTTGTAATCAGGCTGTCGTTCAACAAGCGTCCCAGGTCGCCATTACCGTTGGCAGCCTTGCGGATAAGCTCGTCGGCACTTTTCGCGACCACAATCAGCTGCTCGCTCACGGCTTTAATTTGCGGGGTAACCGGATTCTGATTCAGCAAAATGGCCAGATCGCCATCCCCGGTATTAATTTTCTCGGTAATTTCGGTCAGGTTTTCCGACACAATGCGGGTATTTTCAATCACCTTTTTAGCATCCTGCAATAAATCATCAATCGTGAGGGCCCGCATGGAAACCAGCACATCGTTTTCCTCAATCTGCCCCGATTCCGGAGTACCCGGATGAATCAACAACAGTTTGCTTCCCATGATCCCCTCCTGGCCAATCTCCACCTTCGAATCCTTGCGAATAAACTCCCGCACTTTCTTATCAATCGACATGGTCACCAACACCGTGGTATCAGTTACGATCCGCACTCCCGAAACCGTTCCGACATTGACCCCCGCATAGCGTATTTTGTTGCCCTCAATCAATCCTGCAGCGTCGTGCAGGTAGCTTGTGACCGTAATTTTGTCGGTAAACAGGTTTTGCTTAACCCCCAGGTAGTAAATGGCCATCACAAAAATCAGCAATCCACTGCTGACCAGTAATCCCAATTTGGTTGTTTTATGTTTTGCGTTCATCATGAGCGAGTTTTTTATTAGTGAAAATAGCCCCGGATCTCGGGATCGGTACTTTGGTACAGATCAGCCCAGCTCCCCTGGGTATAGAAACGACCATTGGCAATAATTTTCAGATGGTTAGCTGTCATTTTTACGCATTTCATATCGTGCGTAATGATCAGCGACGAAGTGTTGTATTTCTCCTGAACATTCAAAATTAACTCACTAATTTCTCCGGCAGTAACCGGATCAAGCCCCGTAGTCGGTTCATCGTAAACAATAATCTCGGGCTTAAAAATCAGGGTTCGAGCTACCGCAACCCTCTTCTTCATGCCGCCCGACAGCTCCGCAGGCATTTTATGAATGGCTTCGAGCAAGCCCACATTGCGCAACGATTCCTCAACCAGCGCATCTAAATCGGCCTGGCTCATCTCCTCCTTGGTGCGCCGTACCTGAAACTCCAGATTCTCCTGAACCGTCATGGAATCATAGAGCGCCCCTCCCTGGAAGATATAACCGATGCGTTTGCGCACCTCGTCCAGCTCCATAGCGTCCAGCTCAAGCATATTTTGGCCCAGTACCCGAATTTCACCTTCATCCGGATCAATCAGGCGGACAATACACTTGGCCAGCACGGATTTACCCACTCCTGACTTGCCCAAAATAGCCATATTCATTCCTTTTTCGAGCTTCAGGCTAATATCATCGAGCACCCGTGTGGTGCGAAATGTTTTTACCAAATGTCTGACTTCAATAACCGGTTCCATTGCCATATCGGATTAAATACCATAAATCAGATTTGAAAGCTGCACGGCAATCAAATCTATCAGAAAAATTGCCAGCGACGAACTAACGACGGCCGCATTGGCCGACATGCCCACCGCTTCGGTTCCCTGCCCCGTGGTGTAGCCCTTGTATGAGCCAATAAGACCAATGAAAAAACCAAAGAAAAAGGTTTTGATTGTTGCCGGAATAATATCGTAAAACCGAAGCGAATCGAAGGCTTGCGAGAAGAACAACACAACAGACATGGGCTCGTACATGTTGATGGACAAATAAGAACCGAGCATACCAATTGCATCGGCGATAAACGCCAGGATGGGCACCAGGCAAGTGGTTGCAATTACCCGGGTGGCTACCACAAAGTTCAGGGGTTTAGTGCCGGAAACTTCCATGGCATCCAACTGCTCGGTAACTTTCATGGCCCCCAGCTCGGCACCAATGCCCGAGCTAATCTTACCGGCACAAAGCAGCGCTGTAATCACCGGCCCGATCTCGCGAATAAAGGAGACGGAAACCATCCCCGGCAAAAGGGCCCCTGCGCCAAAATCCATCAGCACCGGGCGCGACTGCAAGGTAAGTACCATACCCATTATGAAGGCAGTAATGGCCACTAAAGGAAGCGTTTTGACACCGATAAAATAACCTTGCTTGACCAACTCGCGATACTCGAACGGTGCCCGGAAAAACTGCTGCCCTACATTGCGGGCAAACAGAACCAAACCGCCAATTTCGGAAAAGAAATTATTCAGGGACTCATTGGTTCTGAGGATTTTCATATTCTTGCCGTTTAGTGTTTCTGTTTAGCCTAAACATATTTACGGCAAAAAATCGCTCAGCGTTCCATTATAATACAAACACAGATGAAGGACAAATAGCTTTTTATCAAACAAAACACTCATTAGCAAGCCCTAAGGCCACATAATAAGTTACAAATTAATAAATTTTATGTACGCGCACTGAATAAAAGACAGTGTGCCCACAAACAGCCCGCTCATCGGTGATTTCCGGAGTGGTACACCCACTTCCCTTGTTCCCGCTTAAAGAGCGAATTTTCGTGAATTTCCTGCATTTTTCCCGCTTCCAGGTACAAGGCCCGAAACTCGACATAACCAGCGCTGTCGGGGGCTTCGCCGCCTTGTGTGCCTGAAATTACCAAGCCCATCCATTGTACCGACTTTGCCCAGGCTTCGATGCTTTTGCGCTCTTTTACCGGGCGGGTTTGGCTGTGATGACTGCGCATCAGATAGGCACCATCGGCCATCGTAAAAGCGGTGTAGCGCGAACGCATCAGCTCCAGAGCCGTCTCGGCGTCGCGTTTGCCTGAAATGATTGAGATACAGCATTCGTTTTTTGCTCGCTGAGAGCCGCAAGGACATAAATTATTCATTGGATTGCTGGTTTTGCAGATTATTAGCTTGTTCGATGGCGCATCGCAAAGGACAATTGTCAGGCACCGGCTGACCTGTTCGGTAGCCATGCAATAACCGCACCGACTGCTGCGCCAATTCCCTGCGAACAGCCCGTCGTTCGCCTTTTACACGAGCAATTCTCATTTTTTCGTACGCCGTAGTTTGATGGCGCATCCAGGCAATAACAGCTTTGGCTGCCCGCTCTTCCAGCGGAATCATTTGCGTGCGCGCAACGGTTCCGCTACCAACCGGCACAGCATGTTCGGTAATTGCCATGGCCATGCGTTCTGCCAAATCATCATAGCGATCATGAAAGTTCAGGTACCGGATAACGGCGTTTAAAAAATCGTCTTCGTACTGTTCCTGCTTTTGTTCGCGACGCTTTAGGTCGGCCGCCCGTTTGCGCTGGTAACCGTCGGTTTTGCGGACAGCTGCAACAGTTTGCTGTGCCTGCACAATGGTCTCCGCGGGCGCCCAAACGCCTTTCGAGATTGTTTTGCGCCCCTTTTTATATTGCACACGCCAGTATTTACCCTGTGCCGTTACTTTACGGGTTATTCCTGAATCGCCTGCCGGCAAAAAGCTCCAGCCGGAAGGCGGTGTTACCGGCATACCATATTCGTTTAGCAGCTGCCCTTTTTTACCGGGGCTTACGATTTGTATGAGCTCGTCTTTTCGAATCATTTTTCTTTTCTTTTTACACCACGCACGGCCTGTTCGGTCCAGGGATCATCAGGCCAGGCATGTTTGGGATAGCGGCGCTTCAGTTCCTTCTTCACTTCAAAATACGTATTGTCCCAAAAGCTGCGAAGATCCGATGTCACCTGCACGGGCTTGAATCCGGGCGACAGCAGATGCATCAACACCCCGAGCTTTCCGCCGTTCAATTTTGGGGTATCGGCGAGGCCAAACACCTCCTGCAAGCGCACGGCCAACACTGGCGGTGCTCCGTTGGGCTGATACTGCAATTTAATGGCCGATCCGCTTGGCACTTTAATGCGTGCCGGAGCCAGTTCGTTTAAGGCGCTTTGCAATTCGGGGCTTAAACTATATTGAAGGACATTCAACAGATCAATCTTCTTCAGATCGTCGGCCTTGCGTATATTTTGCAGGTATGGCGCCAACCACTCCCCGTTTGTATGCAGTAATTCCTGTGTTGAAACATCGGGCCAGCCTTGCCCGGGATTCCATTTGCGCAGGCTTAGCACCCGGTTTTGCCACTGGGTAACTTCGTCGTTGAAATTCAGCAGATGTTCGCCGTCCTTTTTGATAGCATCGGAAATAGCCTGTTGCAGCAATTCCGGATCCGGATCGGGCAAGGGTTTCGATTGTAGTACAATGCTGCCTATGCGCAGCTCGGCAACCGCATTGATTGTTCCCCTTTTGCTGTCCCAGTTAATCACTTCCCGGTTCTTCACCAAGGGGGCCAGATCGGTAGGATTTAGGGGCGATGCCAGGAAAATTGTCCCCATCCCCTCGCGGGCATTCAAGTGCGCAACAGCCAGCCACGATTCGTAGGCCAAATCATCTTTATGCCCGGCCATGGCGATGCTGCCGTTGGCCAGCTGAAATTGTGCGTTATTTCCCACCCGGGCACAGGCAATGCGCTCTGGATAAGCATAGACTAGCAGCAAGCCCGTTTCGTAAGGATCAACCGGATCGTTGCTAACTTTACAGCCGATGATTTGCCGGTACGATTCAGCAACCTTGTCAATCCGCTTCATCTTTTTCGACAGACGATTGTCGCTCCGTTGTTTGCGCAGCGCTTCAATCCGAAGATTGATATCAATTCCGGCATCGCGCCCCAGCGGATCGCGTTCTTCCAGCAGGGCAGCCAAATCGGTGGCCAGAGCGAGGTTACCTTCCTTTTTAGCCATCACCAGCATGTGCGCTATACGCGGATGACAGGGCAGGCGATGTAACTCTTTTCCAAGGGCCGTTATTTTACCATTTTCGAGGGCATCGAGGCTGTGTAAAAGCTCCGAAGCTTGCGCGATGGCTCCTCGGGGCGGCGGGCTCAACCACGAGAGCTGATTAGGGTCGCTAATTCCCCACTGTGCCAGGTCGAGCAGCAGATCAGCCAAATCGGCCTCCATAATTTCGGGCGTACGGTGCTCAGCCAGCTGCTCGTGCGATGCTTTCGACCACATCCGATAACAGACGCCCGGTCCGAGCCGGCCGGCTCGTCCGGCACGCTGATCGGCCGAATCTTTCGAGATACTGACCGTCTCCAGACGAGACAATCCAGAACGCGGATCGAAGCGTGAGGTGCGCGAATAACCACAGTCGACAACCACCTTCACGCCTTCGATGGTCAAGCTGGTCTCAGCGATTGACGTCGCCAGTATTACTTTGCGAACACCCCGTGAACTGGGGAATATAGCCGCCAATTGTTTGTTTTTCGGAAGCATTCCGTACAGGGGATGAATCTCTACAGGAAGCTTTGCCTCCTTGAGTAAAGTTTCACATTTCCGGATTTCCGCTTCGCCCGGAAGGAAGGTCAGAATATCGCCCTCCTGATTGCGGACAGCTTTCAATATTGTTTGAGCCGCCAGCTCGGGCAGCATGCGCAGGTCGCTTTCACCGGTGTAAATCAGCTCGACCGGAAACTGCCGTCCCTGACTTTGTACAACCGATGCCTGCAGAAGTTCCGACAACTGCGGCAAATTCAGCGTAGCCGACATCACCACAATGCGCAAATCGGGACGCAGGATTTGCTGTGCTTCCCGACAAAGAGCCAGTGCCACATCTGCAAAAATGCTGCGCTCGTGAAATTCATCGAAAATGACGGCGCCAACACCTTCCAGCGAGTTATCGCTGTGGAGCATGCGCGTCAGAATTCCTTCGGTGACCACTTCAATACGCGTGTTTTTCCCAACGCGGTTCTCAAAACGAATGCGGTAGCCCACGGTCTGCCCCACTTCTTCACCCAGCAGCGAGGCCATACGTTCGGCAATACTGCGGGCTGCCAGCCGCCGGGGCTCCAGCATAATGATTTTCTGCCCGTCCAAGGCCTTCAATTGCAACAAATCGAGCGGTACCAGGGTACTCTTTCCCGCCCCCGGGGGAGCATTAACAATCAAGGTGTTTTCGGTGTACAGCTTCTCGCGAATCTCGTCGAGGATCGCCACAACAGGCAGATCGATATCTTTGGTGTTAAACGTCAAAATAAATTGAATTTGATTGAGTGTCTGCATCCAGTGCGAAAGCAGACTGCAAAAATAGAAAAACTGTTTTTCAACGAAAGACCTAATATCCGGAGTTTTTCTCATCTTTAAAGCACATCAGAAAATTGCCAAACGCTTAAACCAATTCAACTTTTAAAGTGTTGAAACAAACGAATTATAAAAAAATACAATGCCACATCGCTTATACAAACAATTTCTGGAGAACAATAAAAAATGGGTCACTAAAAAGTTGCAGGAAGATCCGGGTTATTTTGAAAGGCTCGCTCAAGGCCAAAAGCCACCGCTTTTATGGATTGGCTGTGCCGATAGCCGGGTTCCGGCCAACCAGATTGTTGGTGCCGAACCAGGCGAGGTATTCGTACACCGCAACATTGCCAATATGGTTGTGCATTCGGACATGAATATGCTGAGTGTGCTCGACTATGCTGTGAATGTTTTGAAAATTCAACACATCATTGTTTGCGGCCATTACGGTTGCGGCGGCATTCAGGCTGCTATGGGCAATACCTCGTATGGGTTGATCGACAACTGGATTCGCCACATTAAAGATGTGTACCGTTTTCACCGGGTGGAGCTCGATGCTATTGAAGATGAGCAAGCCCGCTTTGATGCATTTGTTGAGTTGAACGTTAAGGAACAAGTTCTGGCCCTGGCGCGTACCTCGATTGTACAAGCAGCCTGGAATAACAAACAAGATCTGATTGTTCACGGCTGGGTGTACGGCGTGGGCAACGGCATTGTAAAAGATCTGGAGGTTAATATCTGCAGTAACGAACAATTGGAAAAAGCATTTCAACTCGATTTTTAGACAACAAACCGTTGCGGCGCAAAATCAGGGAAATCGATATGGGTTTCCTTTTTTATTCCTCAACACAAACGTAAACAACACTAACCCGTATAAAACAGCGAAGCCACGACCAGCCGGTTCAAATTCCCCGGGAACTTTTTCGCTTTGGTCGGGCAAGGTGTTTTAAGCGAATTTTTCAACAAATAACCCGCTAAAAAGTGTTCAATTTTTCACCCAAATACTATGAAAAACATTGTCATCATCAAGGGAAGTGTAAGGCCCAACAACTACACATCAATGGCTGTAGAAGTGCTGATTAATGAGATTAATAAAAATCACACCGTCTCGTACCAGCTAATCGATCCGAAAGATTTTAAGTTGCCCTTTCCCGGTCTGGGCGAGCATTCGGTTGATGCAGTGCGGCTAAATGCCATTGTGAAAACAGCGACAGGAATCATCTTTGCCACCCCCGAGTATCATGGTTCCTTCAGCAGTGTGACCAAACTCATCATCGAAAATTTGGGATTTCCATCGGCCCTGGCCGGCAAACCTATTGCCCTGCTTGGCGTTGCTGCCGGAGACATTGGTGCGGTGAAATCGCTCGAAAGCCTGAGAAGCGTCTGCTCGCATGTTGGGGGCATTGTGCTGCCGGGCCCCGTATCGGTTGCCCATGTACACGAAGCTTTCGATGACGAAGGACACTGTATTGACAAGAAGGTCGATAAACGAATCCGCTCTTTATTTCTGAACCTGATTGACTACATCGACACCTTTATATGTCCGAATATCAATTTGGAAGACCTGGTGCGAAACGAAGATCTAAATTAATGGGCCATGGAAGGATTGAAAGATCAAAAATGTGAAGCCTGCCGTCTGGGAGCTCCCCGGGTAACCGCCGATGAAATGAACTCGCTGCGAACACAAATACCGGGCTGGAGTGTGATTGAAGAAGACGGGATTCAGAAACTGCAACGCTCGTTCGCCTTCTGCAACTTTATGGATGCGCTAAACTTTTCGCATCGCGTGGGAATAGCTGCCGACTACGAAAATCATCATCCGCGCATTACCACCGAATGGGGCGAAGTAACCGTCACCTGGTGGACTCATAAAATAAAAGGACTGCACCGCAATGATTTTATTATGGCGGCTAAAACCGATGCTCTCGCCGGCTAAGCAATTCAGAAAAACACGACAGTTCATCGTCCTATTTATCCAACAGAAAAAGCGTTTCCAATGAAGTACTACATCGCAAAAATGACCAGTTACACATTTACCGAAGCTGTAAGCAAAGTGAGCAAAGAGTTAGAAAAAGAAGGTTTTGGTGTGCTTAGCGAAATTAACATCGACGAGAAACTCAAAGCAAAGCTGGGCGTCGATTTTAACCGCTACCGGATTCTGGGCGCCTGCAACCCGCCCAATGCCTACAAAGCCTTGCAGGCAGAACCCCACATTGGCCTGATGCTGCCCTGCAACGTGATTGTACGGCAAGTGACCGACCAACAGGTTGAAGTGGCCGCTGTTGATCCGCTTGCCTCGATGCTAGCCATTCAAAATGATGAACTGGCACCGATCGCACAAGAGATTAAAGCCCGTCTCGAACGGGTAATCCACGCGGTATAGCTGTCTGTTAGTTCGTTATTGATGGTCGTCAAATTGACCACAGTCTATCGTTCGGCAAAATCCGACCTGACAAAATAGGATTCCCTCGGGCGGCAATTATTGCTGTATGGCTATTTTTCGGCATAAATAAACGTGAAATCACTATTTTTGCAAAAAACAATGCCATGAACTATACTGAGATTATCATCAAAATTCGTCAAATTGTACGCTCCATAAACCTCGAGTCCAAGAAAGTACAAAGTGATTTTGGTGTCAGTATCCCGCAAGTGTTATGTCTCGAATTCCTAAAGCAATCGCCCAACTACCAGGCTTCACAAAAAGACATCCGTGATCACTTAAAGCTTAATTCCAGCACCGTAACCGGCATCATCTCGCGCCTGGAATCGAAAAGTCTGCTGGCCCGTCTGCCCAAAACCGGCGATAAACGGATTACATACATCACCCTGACCTCACAGGGCGATGAACTGCTGAAAAAAACGCCCGACCTGTTGCAGCAGCGCCTGGCCCTTAAACTGTCGAAGCTAACCGTCGACGACCTCTCCCGCATTAACGAATCGCTCGACCTGCTAACCCGCATGCTGAACATTCAGGATGTTAACGCATCACCCTTACTGACTGCCGAAGAGGAAATAAAACACGAATAAGATCGCAGCCCGGAGCCCCCCCCGAATTACAGGAGAATCAACCGGAAAGAAAGTTGAGGATTTTGGGTGTCTGTTTATCCGGTTGCCCGGGTCGTCACAAGTTGTCGGCTTGTCATCCAAAACATCATCAAATCCTCTTGATCATCCGGCGGCCTGTTGTCCGCGCATTGGCCGACTCTCACCCAAAATAAAAACAAGTCATTCAGTCGCTAACTGCCCGATGCCGCATCCTTCAGCATTACACAAAATTGGTTTCTACACAAACTATTGAAATATCCAGCTAAAATACATTTTGAAACTTTATCTCACAGAACCTAAATAGTCAGCAATTTGTTACCAGGTATGACAGAACACACCATACCTCACTGCAATGCGCTGTTTATCTGAAACTTAAAAAAACACAACTATGTTACCTTTCTTTTAAATCCCGGTTGTACATTTGTCAAACCAATTGAAATGCTCTAATTTTGTCGCACAGAATCTTTCATGTGTTATATCAACACACATTAATCATCAAATTATTTCTATGGTTTTAAGAAGAATGAAAAGGGCGTTGCGTCAAGCAGCGGTATTTACACTATTTTTGTTTATTACATTCCAAGGGCAGGCACAACAGGAAAACAACTTTAAGGTTGGTGGTGCTGTGCGCTTTAATATTTTCGCCAAAAGCTGGGTCGACGGCAAAACGCAACCCGAGTTTACCTGGGACACCTGGAGGCTAAATGTTGACGGCTCTCAAGGAGGGATTGATTTTAGCTTCGAGTATCGTTTCTACCCCACTTTCGGCACACATTTTATCCACCACGGATGGTTGGGCTACGGACTAACCGACGATCTGTATATGAAACTGGGAGTTGTACAGGTTCCATTCGGAATCACCAAATATGCCTCGCACTCCTGGTGGTTTCAGGGACAATACTACTTTGGACTCGAGGACGACTACGACACGGGGATTAAGTTTGACTACAAGGGAATCGACAAGCTGGATTTGAGCTTTGCTTACTTCCGCCAGGCAGAGCCCGAAGGCCCCACGGCCGGCGGCGAGGTAACCTATGGCAATGCCGGACCGGGACGCTACTCGTACGACATTACCCCGGGATTTGGTGGTATTGACAACGATCAGGTTGATGCACATATTCGCGAGCTGAATCAATTTAACCTGAGAGCTGCTTACCACTTTACGGAGAAACTCGAATTTGGCGCCTCGGCACAGGTCGGCGGGATTTACAACAGTGTTTTGGACGAATCGGAAACCAGCACTGCCTTTGCCTTGCATTTGGTTGCCGACTGGGGAAAAGGATGGAATTTCAAAGGATCATTCATCAACTATAATTACAAAGCCAAATCCGACGATGGCCGCCTACTGGACATTGTGCAAATGGGCGCCTACGGAACACCTTACGATGTGGCGGCCAAAGCCAATGCTTATGCCGTTGGTATTGCCAAAAGCTTTGACGTTGATTTGGGACCTGTTAAAAACATTCAGGCATACGTTGACTACACCTATATGGATAAAACCAACGACGACTATGCCGATGTGCATCATTTAATTCCGGGCATCCTGATTTCTGCAGGACCGGTCTATACTTACATCGATTATGCCATGGGCAAAAACCAACCTTGGCTAACAGCCAACTTCGGCGAAGGAATGGGTGTTGGCGATGCCGATGCCGACTGGCAAAAACGATTCAACATTAATATTGGATACTATTTCTAATCTATGGAAAAAATTAGAATTGAAAATCTGTCGCTGGTTTTCGGGAAAGCCAAAAGTAAAGCTCTAAAGCTACTCGAAAATGGCAAAAATAAGGCCGAAATCCTGGATGCCACCGGCTGCACCGTTGCAGTGCAACACGCAAACCTGAGCATCAACGAAGGCGAAATATTCGTAATCATGGGCCTTTCCGGAAGTGGAAAGTCAACCCTGCTGCGTTGTTTAAACCGGCTGATTAATCCGACAACCGGAAAAATCTTTATCAACAACCAGGAGATTACCAACATGAAAGAGCGCGAGCTGCTTAACATCCGCCGCAAAGAGCTAGCCATGGTTTTTCAGCATTTTGGACTGCTCCCCCACCGCACCGTGCTCAGTAATGTTGCCTTTGGGCAAGAGCTGCAGGCTGTGCCCAAGGCAGAACGCGAAGCACAAGCCATGGAGACCATCGAACTGGTCGGACTAAAAGGCTACGAACAACAAAAGGTGAGCGAACTTTCGGGAGGTATGCAGCAGCGTGTTGGCCTGGCACGAGGCCTGGCCAACAAACCCGAGGTTCTGTTGATGGACGAAGCTTTCTCGGCCCTGGACCCACTTATCCGCTCGCAGATGCAGGATGAGCTGCTGATCCTGCAGGAGAAAATGAAGAAGACCATTGTCTTTATTACCCACGACTTGGATGAAGCCATTAAACTGGGCGACCGAATAGCCATTATGAAGGATGGCGAGATTGTTCAAATCGGCACATCGGAAGAGATCATCACCAATCCGGCTAACGACTACATCAAGTCTTTCGTCGAGAATGTTGATCGCAGTAAAATTGTCACTGCCGGATCAATCATGTTTGCCAAGCCCAAAGTAGCGCGCCTGAAGAAGGACGGCCCTGCCGGAGTTTTGCGCATCATGCGCGAAAGCGGAACCGAGCATCTGCCGGTAGTTCGTAACAACCGGACGTTCCTGGGCTATGTGAAACTGGAAGACGTGCTCGGCTTGAAAAATGAAGGCGCCAAAACAATTGACGGCATCATCCGGGAAGATGTGATGAGCATCACAGCCGACACAACCATCGAGAATATGCTACCGCTGCTGAGCAAGACCAACTTGCCGATCCCTGTGGTGAACGAAGAAAACCACCTGCTCGGGGTTGTCTCGCCCACCTCGATTATTGCCGAAAGTACCGGCATGGCAAAGACAGAAATTCATGAAATAATCCAAAAAGCTATCGAGTTATGATCATAGGCCAATATATTGAAGATGCTATTAACTGGATGACGGCCAATTTTACCGGCTTTTTCGACGCCATTAACACAGGCATGTCGTCGCTGATCTCCGTCATTGAATCCTTTTGGCTTTGGCTACCGTTCTACCTGACCATCGGCCTGTTTGCTGCCTTGGCCTGGTGGAAAGCCGGTAAATCGAACGCCATATTAACCGTGGCGGGACTGCTGTTTATCTATTTTGCAGGTTTTTGGGACGAAACCATGCAGACCTTTGCCCTGGTGTTGGCTTCCGCTTTTATTGCACTGCTATTTGGTATTCCTTTAGGAATATGGAGTGCAAAAAACGAGACGGCACAAAAAATCATTCGTCCGGTGTTGGACTTCATGCAAACCATGCCCGCTTTCGTTTACCTCATTCCGGCCGTTTTATTCTTCGGACTGGGAACCGTTCCCGGAGCATTTGCAACCATCATTTTTGCGATGCCTCCGGTAGTTCGCTTAACCTCGCTGGGAATCAAACAGGTTCCCGAAGAGATTGTTGAAGCAACAAAAGCCTTCGGAGCAACTCCCCGCCAACTGCTGCTGAAAGTTCAGCTACCGCTAGCCATGCCAACCATCCTGGCAGGTGTTAACCAAACCATGATGATGGCACTGTCGATGGTGGTTATAGCCAGCATGATCGGAGCCAAAGGGCTGGGCGAAATTGTCCTTCAAGGCATCAGCCAGCTTCGCATTGGACTCGGATTCGAGAGTGGTTTGGCAGTGGTTCTGTTAGCCATCATCCTCGACCGGATTACACAAAATTTAGGAAAATCATCAAAAAAGAAATAAACATGAAAAAACAATCATTATTCGCTGCCCTTATTGCGGCCACCCTTTTGTTCCATGCCTGCTCGGGCGGCAAAAAAAGCACCGACGATAAAAAGCAGGTAACCATCGCCATGGTGAACTGGATTGAATGTATTGCCAATACCAACCTGGCAAAAGCTGTGTTGGAAGAAAAAGGCTACGAAGTAAAGCTGGTTAACGCCGATGTAGCTCCCGTGTTTGCAGCTGTAGCAAAAGGCAATGCCGACCTGTTTCTGGAAGTGTGGGAACCCATTACCCACAAACCATATATCGAGAAATTTGGCGACCAGGTGGAGCATATCGGTACAATCTACTCGGAAGGACTTCTGGGACTCGTTGTTCCCCAATACGTAACAATCAATTCAATTGATGAGTTGAACAGCGTAAAAGACCAATTCGAAGGAAAAATTATCGGTATCAATCCCGGCGCCGGAATCATGAATATCACCGAAGATGTGATTAAAAACTATGAACTGGATTATGAGCTGGTTGCTTCGAGCGAAGCTGGTATGCTGGCTTCCCTGAAAAAGGCTTACGACAAACAAGAATGGGTGGTTGTTACCGGCTGGAAACCACACACGATGTTTGCCCGCTACGACCTGAAAATCCTGAGCGATCCGAAAAAAACAATGGGTGAAGCCGAAACCATCTCAACCATTGCCACCAAAGGTTGGGCTGCAAAGAATCCGGAACTGGCCACTTTCTTCAAAAACTTTAAGATGACCGACGATCTGTTGGGATCACTCATGTTAGCCGTTGAAAGCAATCCGGGCCAGGAGGCGGAAGCTGCCAAACAATGGTATCACGAACATCG
The DNA here is from genome assembly GCF_003046625.1 of Mangrovibacterium marinum. Taxonomy (GTDB): domain Bacteria; phylum Bacteroidota; class Bacteroidia; order Bacteroidales; family Prolixibacteraceae; genus Mangrovibacterium; species Mangrovibacterium marinum. The sequence goes on along the minus strand of NZ_QAAD01000005.1, from coordinate 80,623 downwards.
CGAACTGGTTGATAGCTGGTTCAAATAAGCCAAACATATTCGCACTTCATAAACGCAGATAAGCAGCTTGCTTTCTGCGTTTTTTTATGACCTTTCTTCCTGCTGCCCGCACGCCAAACTCAGCAGCCTAACCATTGCACTCTTGAAATATAGAATGAATCTAAACTAACTCCCATTTTTCAATCAGGATTTCCAAGCACCGCGATAATGAACTAGCAACCAGAAAAATGCACACTCAGCGCATCATTTTTCAGGAATCATTCCCCCATCTCCGGAAACCTAAAATGAATTTATCATTAAGAATTATTTAAATGATCCGCCTTGCAGATCTGTTTTTTCATTTATTTTTGGACTTTGAAAGCAAAAACAAGTCTAAACACGGTTGAAAAATCGGTTTTGAGAAAATGAGGAGACAGATGTTGAGGTTGAAAGCTATTTTCAAAAAATTTTTTTGGCGTGATTCCGTGTTCGTTAACGGACTGACAGGCACCGGTAAAAGCCAAGCCACCGAAGGGCAACATACCCATTACCCGGTCACCCTGTCGACCGCCAATGTTGCCACCTTCCATCTCTGTAATCAAGGAATTAACACCATAAAAGGATCGATATTGCTTTTTTTCGCTCTTTTTCCGTTAACGTTTACAGTAAATCGTTTTACGGATCCGATAGCCGATTGTAGTTAGACAAAACTTGTGTCGGCTGTTGATCAGCCCAATGACAGTTCCGCATAACCCTAAACAAAAAAATATGAAAGAATCAACACGAACACTTCTCGCGACAATCCTATGTTTTGTCCTAACGACATTATCCGCGCAGGCACAAACCATCCCTGCTTTTCCCGGAGCCGAAGGTGGCGGAATGTATACTTCCGGCGGGCGCGGCGGAAAGGTATTATACGTTACAAACCTGAGCGATGATGGCAAAAAAGGATCGCTGCGCTGGGCCGCTACCCGCAAATATCCCAGAACGGTGGTTTTTAAGGTTTCGGGCACCATTGAGCTTCGCAAAAAACTATTGATCCGAAGCGACAGCCTGACCATTGCCGGACAAACAGCTCCGGGAGAGGGCATCACCCTCAAAGGCTATCCAACGAAAATTGACGCCGACAACATCATCATTCGCTATATCCGTTTTCGGATGGGCGACGAAAACGATGTGCAGTCCGATGCTCTTGAAGGGCAGTTTCATCAAAACATCATCATCGACCATTGCAGCATTAGCTGGAGCACTGACGAGTGCGCCTCCTTTTACGGCAACAGCAACTTTACCATGCAGTGGTGCATTCTCTCCGAAAGCTTAAATCACTCGGTGCATAAAAAGGGAGATCATGGTTATGGTGCAATTTGGGGTGGCAAAAATGCCTCGTTCCACCACAACCTGCTGGCACATCACAACAGCCGCAATCCTCGCTTCGACCATCCCGGGGTGTACGACTCGCCCGAGCAAATGCAAGCCTTCCGCGGATCGGTGGAGTTTGTGAATAATGTAATTTATAACTGGCGCAACCATGCCAGCTATGGTGGCGAAGCCGGGCAGTTCAATGTAATTAATAATTACTACAAACCGGGAGCCGCATCGAAACGTACCGGCCAATTTTTGCAACCCTACGCATCGGATCATGGTTACGGCTCGTTCTATGTTGCCGGCAACCAGCTTGAAGGGCAAAAAGCGATATGCAAAGACAACACGCTGGGCATCGACATGAAAGATGGTGGCACATTTACGACTATTGCAGCAGCCCAACCTTTTGATGTTTCGGGTAAATTGAAAATTGACAAAGCTCCCAAGGCCTTTCGCAAAGTATTGGCTCGAGCCGGTGCTTCGCTACAGCGCGACCAGGTAGATAAACGCATTGTCCGCGAAACAGCCAATGGCACAACAAGCTATAGCGGAAGTATCGAAAATATAGCCGGAATAATCGACAGCCAGCAGGATGTTGGCGGCTGGCCCGAGCTTAACACAGGCCAGGCTCCAACCGACAGCGACCAAGACGGCATCCCCGATGCCTGGGAACTGAAACATAAACTGGATCCCAATAATGCGGCAGATAGCCAGCAAAAAACAAAATCGGGCTATACCATGCTCGAGCTATACATCAATCAAGTCTGTAACCAATAAAAACACCTTGCTTATGATTTAAACCAAAACGAAAATTAGACACAAACAAAAAAGAAGAGAAATCAACTATTAATTCAACACAATCAACTAAAAACGAACCAGCAAAACCATTGGAAAGGTAGATCAGAAAATAGCTAATGGTTTGGGCTGTTCCTTAAAAATTATCCTATGAATAAAAAGCTATTTAGTTTTTTACTGATGTGTTTGGTGTCGGTGAGCCTGTTTGCTCAGACGACCAAAGTCACCGGGGTTGTCTACGACAATCAGGGAGAGACTTTACCCGGAGCATCAGTTATTGTAAAAGGCACGACAATTGGTGCCTCAACCGACTTTGACGGGAACTTCACGCTGAATGTACCGGATGCCAAAAGCAAAACACTTCAGATTAGCAGTATTGGTTTCGAGCCCTATGAACTGTCCCTGGCAAAGCAAACCGAAGGAATAAAAATTACGCTGAAAGCATCCGTACAGATGGTTGAAGAAATTGTAGCCGTGGGATACGGAACCATGAAGAAAAAGGACCTGACAGGATCTGTCGCACAGGTTGGATCCGATGCCCTGCGTAACATTCCGGTCAGTTCAGCCTCCGAAGCAATCACCGGCCGTATGGCGGGGGTACAGGTTGTAACAACCGAAGGATCACCCGATGCCGAAGTCAAAATCCGGGTTCGCGGTGGCGGCTCCATCTCACAGGACAACTCTCCGTTGTACATTGTCGACGGTTTCCCGGTGAGCACCATCAGCAACATCCCGCCGACCGACATTCAGGATATCACGGTTCTGAAAGATGCTTCATCAACGGCGATTTACGGTGCCCGTGGTGCCAACGGTGTTATTTTAATCACCACCAAAAGCGGAAAGGAAGGCCGTGTTAACGTGAGCTTCAACTCGTACTTTGGCGTTCGCCAGCGGATTAAATCGCTACCGGTTCTGAGCCCCTACGAGTATGTTTTATATCAATATGAAATCGACCAATCTTCAACTTTTGAAGGTTACTACGGTGTTTACGATGACCTGGACATCTACAAATCGGTAAAAGGTGTTGACTGGCAGGACAAAGTATTTGGCCGCACAGCAACACAGCAATACTATAACTTAGGAATCAGTGGCGGATCGAAAAATACCACCTTCAACCTGAGTTTAACCCGTTCGGATGAGGAAGCAATCATGTTAACCTCCGGGTTCGAGCGCAACAACCTCAACTTTAAACTAAAAACCCATATTGCCGACAACCTCAGCTTCGACTTTAACACCCGGATGTCGCACAATGTTATTAATGGTGCAGGTACATCGTCCGACAAATCAGGCGCCAACACCAAACTGCGCAATGCGGTAAAATATGCCCCGACCAAGGGGTTGCGCGAGTTTTCGCAGGGCGATGTTGCCAACGACGACCTGAACAGTCCGGAATCGTCCAGTTTGCTGTACGACCCGGTTGAATCGGTTTTGGACGAGTATAAAAAGCAATTCCGTCTGCGGATGAACTTCAACGCAGCGCTGAACTGGGAAATAGCAGAACCTTTAACATTCCGTACCGAATGGGGCTATGCGTTCACACAAAACCGTACCGACTATGTGTGGGGCGAAGCAACCAGCACTGCCAAGAACTATGCCGGACAACCGGTGGGACGGGTGTACAACTACGATGGTGAAAACTGGCGTTTTGCAAACACGCTGACATACAGCAAAAACAACATCCTCCCCGATCAGGATCTGACGGTTCTTCTGGGACAGGAAATGTCGTCGGACTGGGGCAAGTCGGTAACCAACGAATCTCGCTTCTTCCCTGCCGGAATGGCTGCCGAAGATGTATTGGCCATGTTTAATCTGGGAACAGCCATTCCGACCGTTACCAGTATTGGTGCGAAAAACAACCTGAACTCTTTCTTTACACGGGTTAATTATTCGATTGCCGACAAGTATTTGCTGACTGCAACAATGCGTGCCGATGGTTCCAGTAAATTTGCCAAAGGCAACCGCTGGGGCTACTTCCCCTCGTTGGCCTTTGCCTGGCGTTTGAGCGAAGAAGGCTTTATGGGAAACACCAAAGACTGGCTGTATAACCTAAAAGTGCGTGCCAGCTACGGTAGCTCGGGCAACAACCGAATTGACAGTGGCCTGTGGCGGACTAGTTATACCACCTCGAATGATAACAAACCATACTTCCCGAACGAGAGTGAAGCTTCGCAGCTGATCCCGGCCACGGCTTTGGCAAACGAAGATTTAAAATGGGAAACCACACATACCGCAAACCTTGGTTTCGACTATGGTTTGTTCGACGGAAAATTAAACGGATCAATCGATCTGTATTATAACCGGACTGTCGATCTGCTGATTGATCAGCCGGTTCCGGAAAGTACCGGTTACAGCACACAGATGATGAATATCGGACAAACATCGAACCGCGGGGTTGAGTTTGTCCTGGATGCGGTTTTAGTCGATCGGAAAGACTTTAGCCTGAATGCCTCCTTCAACATTACCTTTAACCGAAACCGGGTCGACAAGTTCCGCAACGGAGAGCTGGACTACAAAACATACTCGTCGGGCTGGAACGGCTCTGCCGCGCCAACATCTGACTACATCATCCGCGAAGGTGAAGAAGTTGGTCAAATGTACGGCTATGTAACCGAAGGCATGTACTCGTTCGACGACTTCACCTTCAACCAGGCCACCAACTCGTGGGATCTGAATGAATTTTATGCCGATGGAGAAACACGTATTGCCGACAACAGCAGCATTACTTCTGCCGGTGCCTATTTTGGCCCGGGGGCATTGAAACTGAAAGACCTGGATGGCAACGGTGTTATCGATGAAAACGATAAAACAGTTTTGGGTTCAGCACAACCCATCCACACCGGCGGGTTCAACCTAACTGCGAGATACAAAAACTGGGATGCTTCAGCCTTCCTGAACTGGTCGTATGGCAATGAAGTGTACAATGCCAACAAACTGGACTATTCAAGCCAGCTGATGTCGCGTAAATATCAGAACCTGATTAGCGGCATGGATCTGGCTCATCGCTTCACAACCATCGATCCGGAAACCGGATTAAACATTTACAGCGGCCAGGATGCCAACCCGGCCTTGTTGCAGGAAATCAACCAGGGCAAATCGATGTGGATGCCTTTGCACACCACAACCATGTTGCACTCCTATGCTGTTGAAGATGGTTCGTTCCTTCGCCTGAACAACGTTACAGTTGGTTATACCATGCCGTTCAACTGGAAACAAGGTGAAAACAAAGGAAGCCTGCGCATGTACTTTACAGGCTACAACCTGGCTCTCTGGACAAACTACAGCGGATTCGATCCCGAAGTAGATACCCGCAGAAGTACACCACTGACTCCGGGAGTCGACTACTCGGCCTATCCGCGTAGCCGTCAGTATGTGGTTGGTGTAAACTTAACATTCTAATTTTTCGAGCAATGATTAAAAATAACATATTAACTGCCTTATTCATTCTTCTGACTCTGGGCTTTGTGGCATGCAGCGACGATTTTCTGGACCAAACCTCAGACTCGGAATATACCAGCGACGTGGTATTTTCAACGCCGGCTTATACCAACTCGGCCATCATGGGGATTTACAACATTATGACCTATGATGAAATGTACTCTTCACGTTTGTCGTTAATGTACTCGACAAACTCGGATGTCGAAGTGGTGGGTGCTGATCAAAACTCATACAACCAGCAGGGAAACCGCGGAATTAGTAATTACTACGCACAACCCAGCTGGGCCGGTCACCTGGACAGAACCTGGAAAGCCTGTTATAAAGGTATTGAGCGGGCCAACCAGGCTATTGCCGCGATCCCCAAAAGCGCCGCTTACAGTAGTGCCGACACACAAAGTGATATGCAAAACTATTATGGCGAAGCATTAACCCTGCGTGCTTTGTACTATTTCGAGCTGGTGCGCCACTGGGGCGATGTTCCCTTTAAGCTGGATCCAACCCAATCGGATGGTTCGAACTTTTACCCGGCTGTTGCCGACCGCGATACCATCCTGGACCAGATGATTGTTGACCTGACAACAGCGGCCGACCTGATGGACTGGGGATCGACCCCCGAACGGGTGAGCAAAGGTTTTGCTCTCGGACTGAAAGCCCGTATTGCACTGTGGAGAGGTGGTTATTCAATCCGCAACAAGGAAGGCTTCCCCACCGAACGCAGCGCCGACTACCTGGACTATTACCAAATTGCACGCGATGCTTGTTTCCAGGTGATGACCGAAGGGCCGCACAGCCTGTATAACAACTACGGACAAATCTGGAAGGACCTTTGCCAGCTGCAACCCAATACCAATGCCTACGAAAACCTGTTCGAAGTGGCCATGGGGATTACACGCAGTAGTGAAGTTGGTTATTCAATCGGGGTGCGTTTCCGCCAGAATACCAAATACGGCTACGGCAACAATGCCAATGTTTACTCAACAACCCCATACTACTTCTACCAATTTGATCCGGCCGATACGCGTCGCGACTACAACGTAGCCTGCTACGAGTACCGCCCCACTCCCGAGTCGGAAGGAACAGATGCCGAAGAAGATAAAGAGATCTTTGTGAGCAACCCCTTCTCGTGGACCATTGGCAAGTACGACCAACGCTGGATGAGCGACCAGTTTAAGGAGATCAACAAGCCGGCAACATCCAAAATCGGATCGGGTATCAACTGGGTGATCATGCGCTATTCCGATATTTTGCTCATGTTTGCCGAAGCGGAAAACGAGCTGAATGGCGGCCCGACCCAAGAGGCCGTTAACGCCTTAAAAGAAGTCCGTAGCCGTGCATTCAGTGCTGCCGACCAAACAGTAAAAGTGGATAATTACCTGGCTGCCCACAACGATCACGACTCCTTCTTTGAGGCCGTTGCCAACGAGCGGATGTTCGAGTTTGGTGGCGAGGGAATCCGCAAGTACGACCTGATCCGTTGGAACCTGCTAAGCTCGAAAATTGAAGAGCAACGCCAGGCCTTCAATGCCATGTACACCACCGGTGAATTTGTGAACCAGTCGGGCGTAACAATTCAGGTTCCGCAAGCCATCTACATTCAATACAACGACGATGACGAAACCATCAACCTGTCGGCCGTAAACTTCTACGAAGACAAAGGCACCGACTTAATTGACGGTTACGAAGAACCTGTTAAGTGGATGTGGGGACTGGACGAAACCAGCAGCTCGCGCCAAAAGCAACTGCAAATGATCGATCGCTTCAGTTCCGGCCTGAACGCGGTTGTTCCCAACCGTCACCTCTTCCCCATTTATCAGGAAGTGGTAAACCAGTCGAACGGAACAATCACCAATTCATACGGATATAATTAATCAAATCATTCCCGGAGCTTCAACACCGTTTGAAGCTCCCTCACAAAACGATTTTAAGAATGAATATCAATAGCAAAATAAATCTTCGTATCCTTTTTGCCTTCGTTGCTGGATTGCTCGTGTTGAGCGCCTGTACCGACAAAAACGATTGGGATACCGACAGCGACTACGAGCGGATGTTTCGTCCAGCCAAGTTAGATGCCACCGGCGTTACCGTGCATACAGCAGAGATCAGCTTCGTGGCCATTCCCGACGCTGCTTACTACCAGTTTGAACTCAGTCAGGACAGCTTGCTGTTCGAGAATATTATTTCAACATTCGACACTACAGCCTACAAGTTTACCCTCGAAGGCTTGGAAAGCAATACCAAATACTCGCTTCGTGTGAAATCAGTCGCAGCCGAAGCCGGAAAAACCGAGTCGGGCTGGAATGCCATCTATTTCAAGACCCGGGCCGAGCAAATTATGGAAGAGGTATCCAGTGGCGATATCCTGAGCTCGTCGGTTACAGTTCGCTGGGAAGCCGGAGCGACGGTAACCAACCTGCTGGTAAATGATGCCGATGGCGTTGAAATTGACAATGTAACAATTAGCGCTGAACAACTCGAAGCAGGCGAAATGCTGTTAACCGGCCTGAGCCCCGAAACCAGCTATGAAGTCTTGCTGATGAATGGCGAAAAACAACGTGGATCAGCCAGCTTCACCACCTTCCCGGAAACACCCGAAGCCGATTACTACATCCGTCTACAAGCCGGAGACACGCTTAATTTCGAAGTATTGGACGGCTTGGCAGTATCGTCTGTTACTGTTACCTTCCCTGCCGGAGCGCGCGTGAGCAACCAGGAAACGGTGCAACTGCCCGAAGGTATTTCGTTTAACTTCTTCGGTTTGCCGGGCGACTCGAAAGCCATTTTGAATGTTCCCCAACTGAACCTGGGAGCCAATCACGACTATGTGAAATTCACCAACCTGGATATCTCGGGATTGATTTATCAGCCCGACGGATCGACAAACGGTGCATCCAACGCCTACTTCATCAACCAGGCCAGCGCCACCAACACCACAACGCTGGAGTTCTCGAACTGTCTGCTGCACGACTTCAAGAATACCCTGTTGCGGATGAAAGACTCGGATGACAAGTATATCGAAAATCTGAATATTGACAACTGCGTGGCCTATAACGTGCCCGACTCGTACTATTTTATCAACGTCTCGGCTTCGAACCACGTAATCAATAACATCAGCCTGACCAATTCAACTTTTTATAATATCGGACGCTTATTCCTGCATAACAAATCGAACAACAACAGCGTGCTCATTGCCGACTGTACATTCGACTATGTGTTAGGCAGCGGAAGATATTTCTTCGACTTTAGTTCAAGTTTCGGCCCGGCCGATGGCTTTACCATGCGCAACTGTATCCTGGGCTCTACACAGGACGAAGGAGCTAAAGGAATTCGTTTGAACGGTACCCCGACAGTGACCAACTGTTACGCCACAAACGATTTTGTATTGGGCGGTGCATCCATCAACGGACTGAACGACTATCCGGGTGCTTCAACCGACTTGTTTGCGGATCCGACAACCGGCGATTTCTCGATTGCCGACGAATCATTCGACGGAAAAGCATCGGCCGGTGACCCACGCTGGTATTTTCAATAGTTGCCGAATATTCAATGTTCGATAACAGAACCCTGTCATTCGGACAATGAAATAGAAAAAAAAGAGCTGCTCCACCCGGGCAGCTCTTTTTTTTTCCTGAAAGTCGCTGAATGCAAAAAAGCCAACGCTCCAAGCCGTGTTGAGGCCTCGCGCCTACTGCTTCGTAAGCCATGAACAAACGTTCGCGCCTTCAGTGACGCAGAAATGTGTCGGCCTGTTTTATGGCGATGCGTCGATTGACCCAAAACCAGCCGGTGAATCGCATTTTCGGTAAACAAGCCTTCGCTTGAACTGTTCTATTCCTCGAAAAACAGAGAACAATGCGAACAATTCAACAAATTCATCAGCCGGTTTACGATCCCATTGGCAATCTGATTACTTACCGGGTCATTCCAACACCGTCGATCAGCTACCTCGATCCGTTTTTGTTTCTAAACCACCACGGGCCACAACTTTACCCGCCCCAAAATCAAGGCTTGCCTTTTGGACCACATCCGCACCGCGGCATGGAAACCGTAACCTTCATTTTAGACGGCGACATCGCCCATTTCGACAGCGGCGGCCATAAAAGTGTGATTGATGCCGGTGGGGTACAGTGGATGACGGCAGGCAAAGGACTTATTCATTCCGAAGTATCGTCTGATCAATTTAAGCAAACCGGCGGCCCGCTCGAAATTCTGCAGCTCTGGGTCAACCTTCCGGCAAAAGCCAAGATGTGCCCTCCTTACTACCGAGGCCTGCAAAAGGACGACATACCCACCATCAGTTCCGATGACAGACTGACAACAGTTAAGCTGATTTCGGGCGAATATAGGGGCCAAAAAGGCCCCTTTGAGTCGGGAATTGGCTTGCAACTGCAAACAATCGATTTGAAACAAAAAGCCCGGTGGGATTACACAATTCCACTTGACGAAAACATCTTTTGCTACCTTATTCGCGGAAAACTGAAGGTGAACGGACAAATCGTTCAGCAGCGAAGTTTGCTTGAATTTAAAAACGATTCGGAGCTCATTCGGATTGAAGCGTTGGAAAACAGTGTGCTGCTACTCGGACACGCCCAACCACTAAACGAGCCGGTTGTTTCGCAGGGCCCCTTTGTGATGAACACCGAACAAGAAATCAGACAGGCCTACGAAGATTACCAACTGGGAAAATTCGGCAGATGGACGCACTAAGCCGCAAACATCCCGAACACTTGTATGTTTTACAATAGGGCGGAAAACCATCGCACGAAACCATTTTTACACTAAATTGAAATAGCTCATTTTTAAGAGAACTGATATGAAAAAGATAATTCGCGATATTTTTGAGCAATTCCGATTGATCGATGCTTTCAGGGTCGATTTTAAAAGAGAGTTTACACAGGCATTTTATCAGTTAACCAAACAGCTGTACCAGCTTAAGCGTACGCCCGAATTGGACGAGTACATCGACCTGATGGCTGAAGAAGCGCTTCGATTTACCGAGGACGTGATCGAAAAAGACCGCCATTATGCCGAGTACCGGCTGGTTGACGAATTGAAGCTGATGAATGCTGTGCTTGCCAAAAATAAAATTCCCCGCACCAATAAAGCCGAGGCACAACAGGTTCGTTTTCAGCTCAACGAACTAATTTTAAAACATTATCCGGCCTTATACGAATTATCATCCTTTGGCTATCGCCTGCTCGATCGGAATGTCAATTTCTTTACCGCCCGATTTGTTCGGGCCATGTCTGATGAAATAAAACACAAAAAGATCGCCGGATAATAGTCGGCGATCATTCCAAGTCGCGTTCGGATCGAAGCTACTTAACGTGTATATTCCAATACTTTAAACTCGGTTCGTCGGTTTAACGCACGCCCCTCGTCGGTTGTGTTATCCGCTACCGGAACCGTAAAGCCATAGCCCTTGTAGGCCAGCCGGCTCGCGCTGATCCCCGCCCCGATCAAATAATCGTATACTGCCTTCGCCCGGTTTTCCGACAGTAACTGGTTATAGGCCGCCGTGCCCACGCCATCGGTATGGCCGCCAATTTCAACCGAGACATTCGGGTTTTGGCGCATAAACTCCAGCAGCTTCTTCAACTCCACTTGCGACTGACTCTCCAAGGCATAAGAATCCGTTTTGAAGAAAATGTTCCGCAATACTGTTTTGCCTCCCGGAGTAATGGGCTCCAGGCCGATTTCCAACTCCACCGGATTTTCCAGTTTATGAACTTCTTTCAACGCAAAATTGGCCGAGTAAAACAGATAGCCAGGCATGGTCACGTTAAAAGCATATTCTTCGCCCAAAGGCAGGCAAATCATAAAATCGCCCTTAGGCGGCGAAGCTTCAGTTTTTGTAATCAGGCTATTATTGCCCAGATCAATCAGCTCAACCCGGGCAGACAAAGGCATTCCGGATGATTTGTCATAAACAACACCCGCAACATAGGACACTGCATCGGGTTGAATGGCCTCGTACAGTTTGAAGCGGTAAATATCCAGTCCCTTCGACTTTTCGCGGTTCGACGAATAATAAGCATAAGTTCCCGAGGCATCCACCACCAATCCTTTTTCTTCGTTTACCGTGTTGATGGGATAGCCCAGGTTTTGGGGACTTGTCCAACTGGCATCGGTTTTCATTTTGGCCACAAAAAGGTCTTTATCGCCCAGCCCCGGCCAGGTATCGGAGGCAAAATAGAGGCTTTTACCGTCGGAGTGAATGAATGGCGACACTTCATTGCCGACTGTATTGATGGAATCACCGAGGTTTTCGGGTTCATCCCAAATCGGTCGGCCATCGGCTCTGAAACCCTCCAGCCGGCACCGCCAGATGTCCCTTCCCCCCTTTCCACCTTCGCGGGTGCTCACAAAATACAAATATTCGCCGTTGGCCGATATCGAAGGTTGCGACTCCCAGGCTCCGGTGTTCACCGGGGAGCCGGCATTTTGAGGCGCTGTCCACTGTCCGTTTTGCAGGCGCGAAAAGTACAAATCGCAGCCACCATAGCTGTCGGGTCGGTGACAGGCTGTGAAAAAAAGCAAGCGGCCATCGGCCGAAATGCTTTGCGCGCCTTCGTTGTCGGCTGTATTTACAGTGGCCAGCGGATGGGCCTTGCGCCAAGCTCCCTCCTGCCAGTCCGACTGGTAAAAATCTTCCTGAAAGCGCGGTGATAAAGGGGATGTTCTATTCTCAACAGGAAGCAAACGGGTAAATACCAGCTTTTTACCATCAATGGTCAACGAAGGCCAGTACTCATTCATCGGGGTGTTCACCGAGTCGCCCAGGTTCACAGCAGCAAAAGGCACTTCCTGCGCCACAAGCTGAGCAGCATAGTCGCAAGCAGCAATTTTCCGGTGTACTTCCGACTCCAGCCGGGCGGCCCGTCCCGTGTCCAAAAACCGCTGATAAGCCCGGCTCGCCAAGCAATACTCCCCTTGCTGATAGCGGGCATTCCCCAGTAAAAAGAACACCCGTGGATACTTTTCGTCATCGATATCCAAAGCCTTTTCCAAAGCATTCACGCGGGCATCAAGCGAGTCTGTTTCACCATACGCATCGGCCTGTAACAGCACGGGCTCAATCCAGTTTGGCTCCTGCCTAACGACATACTTCAGCCGTTCAAGAACCTGCTGGAAATCGGAATTCCGGTACAAACTCTTGGCCTCGTCGAAATATTTCAGCGCCTTTTTGCTTTGCGAATGTCCCCCCAAAGGCAGGACAAACAGCAAGATCAGCAGTAAGAAATTCAACAGACCCGATCGGCGATTCATTGTCGTCGGATAAGCGAGGGGCTTTTTAGTCATAACAGTTACGATTCGTGGGTTAAACAAATATAGAGAAGAGCACTGGCTTTTAGACATTCTGCCGCGAAAAGTTGAACAGAAATACAGAATCGCGGAGATTTCATACATTTGAGCTCTAAAAACAGGAAACAGTGACAGACGCCCGGCCAACTCTATTTCATTTTAACCCAACCTGCGAAATTGCCATTGCCAACGGTTCGCCCTACTTCACACCGTCCAATTTACTTCGTCAGTTCGAGGATGATCTGGCTCCGTTAATGCTGCACTTTGCCAAAGCAAACGACCTTGTGGTCGCTCCCACTCCGCCCGAACAGTGGATAGAACGCATGCACGAGGCCGGCTTTACAATTCCCCGTTTTGCAAGCATCGACCAACTGAAAGCCGAACGATTGGCGGATGACACGCTAAAGCTCGAATGCTGGGGCAACAGCCCCGCCGAAAGTCATCGGTTTCAGTTTTTGGAAGCCGGAAACCGGCCGTGGAAGGACAGCTACCGGACTGTTTTCGAGCGGAAGACTGCTGTTGGCTTTCTGCACCAGCTACTGCAAGCCGAAGTGCTGCCCTCTTGCATCGACCGACAAATAGCGCCGCATATCGTTCGCTCGGAAGCTGAAATAGCGCGCTTGCTGAACAGTTCAGCACCACTGGTGCTGAAAACACCACTAAGCTCGAGCGGCCGGGGGCTGGCCGTCCTGCGACGCAACAAGCTCAACGAGTCGAACCGACAATGGATCAAAGGTAATCTGGAGCAACAGGGCTATCTAACCGCCGAACCCTGGCTCGATAAGCAATTGGATTTGTCGCTGCAATTTCGGATTGAGAGCGCGGGAAAAGTTCGTTACCTGACTCCCAGTTTTTTCGAAACCAATTCGAACGGGCAATATTCGGGACACTTCCTGAATTTCAGCGACTGGGCCCGGATTCCCGGAGGTCAGGAATCGCTGAGAAAACTATCGTCGCTAATGCATAGAGAGCTGGAAAACTCGGTTTACAGCAAAAACTACAGCGGTCCGCTGGGCATCGATCTGATCAGCTATCGCGATGAAAATGGCCAGCTAATGATTCACCCCTGTCTGGAGATCAATCCGCGCTATACAATGGGCTATCTGAGTACAAAACTCGAGGCCAAAATTCATCCCGAAGCCAAAGGCCATTTCAAGATTCATTTTGCCCCCCAGGGGACTATGGTGCAAGTGGTTGAACAGAAGCGGGAAGCCAATCCGCTTCAGATGTTGGACGGCCGTCCTCGGAAAGGCTTTTTGGAACTGACTCCGGTCAATTCATCAAGCAAATTTTGTGCGTACCTGACCTTATTTTAGGTGCTTCTGAATGGCGTTCATCAAGGTGCTCAGACGCACCGGTTTGGCTATAAAATCATCACAGCCGGCTTCGTAACTCCGCGACTCTTCACCGGACAGGATAAACGCACTTTGCACGATAACCGGAACCAGCGGGTTCATGTTTTTTATCAGGCGGGTCGCCTCAAAACCATCCATCTCGGGCATATTCAAATCCATTAAAACCAGCGAAATGCCTGGTACTGTTTTAAAGATATCGACAGCCTCTGCTCCGTTTTTCGCCCAGTAACTAACAGCGTTACATTGCTTTAAAGCCTTTTGGTAATAATACCTACTGGTATCATTATCCTCAACAATGAGTATTTTCTTTCCTTGTAAATCCATTTCAGTAGGTACCATGCGTTATAAGCGATAATTTAGACTTCCTTAAAATTTAGATTTCTTTTGATGACTGTATCCAGGTCGGTAGGTTTAAAGGGTTTTCCCAGATGATCATTCATCCCGCTTTTGAGAAACAGCTTAATTTCATCGCTAAACTTATTGGCAGTCATTGCAATGATGGGAATCCCCGTTTCAACACCATTCTGCTTTTCAATTCGTCTGATTTCCTGTGTGGCTTCCACCCCGTCCAGACCAGGCATGTGCACATCCATCAAAATGAGGTCGAAACCGCCCTTTTTATATAACTGTACAGCTTCCAGCCCGTTGGTAGCCAGGGTCACCCGATGCCCCAGACGCTTTACACAAAGCATGGCTACTTTGGCATTAATATCGTTGTCTTCGGCCAGCAGCACATTTAAACAAATTTCGGGGCGAAGCACAAAGGCTTTGGGGCTGTCGGGTCGTTTGCCCGAAACAACCGGATCGAAAACAGCAGTAAACCAAAACAGCGAACCTTTTCCCAACTCACTTTCAACGCCAATTTCGCCTTTCATCAGGTGGGTCAGTCGTTTACAGATGGCTAAGCCCAAGCCCGTTCCGCCAAACTTACGGGTTGTGGAGCTATCGGCCTGGGTAAATGTTTTAAACAACTTCTTTTGGTTCTCCTCCGAAATGCCGATACCCGAATCTTCAATCTCGAAGCGTACTTTGTAACTATTGTTGCTAATTCCCTCCAGACTGACCTGTAGCCGCACGAATCCTTTCTCGGTAAATTTGAAGGCATTATTCAATAAATTAATCAGGATTTGTTTTAAGCGTAGCGGATCACCCATAATTAAAACCGGCACAGAGTCGCTGACGGACACCGAGAAATCAAATTCGCTTTGTTTAATTTTATAGGCCAGCAGTTTTTTCACGTTGTCAATCTCGTCGCGAATATTGAAGGCAATATGTTCGAATTTGATCTGCCCGGCCTCAATCTTCGAGAAATCAAGAATATCGTTGATAATCATGAGCAAGGTATCGCTCGATATTTCAATGATGTCCAGATACTCCAGTTGCTCCTTATCCAGCTTGGTTTGCCGCAAAATATCAACCATCCCGACAATGCCGTTCAGTGGTGTGCGAATTTCGTGCGACATATTAGCCAAAAACAACGACTTGGCACTGGCTGCTTTTTCGGCTATTTCCTTCGACGCTTTAAGCTCTTCCTGTACGCGTTTTAAGGCCAGATGAAGCTCCAAACGAATAATCAGCTCTTCGTATTTAAATGGCTTTTGAACAAAATCGAATTCACCGGGGCGAAACAGATGCAACAAGCGATCTTCGTATTTTGCGGGTGTTAGAAAAATAAGCGGAACCCCCGGGGTTTGAACAGCTTTATGCAGCTTCTTACTGATTTCAATACCATTCTGATCCGTAATTTCAACATCCATAATGATCAAATCAAACTTCTCCCGGGTTGATTTTAAGACCGATGCCTGGCTGGTGTTCATCCAAACGGGCAGATAGCCCCTGCCGATCAATACCGACCGCAAATGGTCTGTATTTTCCATCGTATCGGAGACAATTAAAATTTTCGGTGAGTGCTTGTCTGATGCCATTCGTTAATAATTAGTTAGCGCACATACTGATGATCAAGTTAAAACAATAACCGATTATTTCGGGAACCATCAATTCTTGTTTCAGTACAAATTAATCTTTTTTTAATTCATACCTCTACCTTTCTGCATTTATTTTTCAAGAAATTATTAACGCTAATGTACGGAAATAGGCTCGTTTGCTTACTATTAAGCCCATTTTTAGTTTATTGCCAATCACAAATCAGGAGTTATTGACCGCCTAAAACGAGCAACTGCTCCCCCCGACTTTACATCGCGAAAAGCAGTCTGTCAAGCATTTTTCGTTTTTACTGACGACGATTGAACATTCATCTGAGCTGATCAGCAGTGGCGCTCACCGCTTTATGAACTGAAAGTCTGTCGCCTCGGTGTGTGACGATTTTCGAAAAAGAGAGTTCCGAATACCGGACTCCGGCTAATCGTTCTGAACCTTGCGTTTAATGCTACATCCCAGCGGTTTTGTTTCGGGCACTGCAATTGCATCGCCGGCAGCTACGCTCTGAATGGCATCTTTCAGATAGCTTTCTTTGACATCGGAGGCCGACTTGTAATTATCATCGATCGCTCCTTTATAAACCAGTTTAAAGTTGGTATCGAAGAAGAAAACATGCGGCGTTGTCTGTCCGCCCCACGCGTTGGCAAGCAAACTTTCCCGATCAATCAGGTAAGGCAGCTTATAGCCTTTCTCCTGGGCGTGCTTCTTCATGGCCTCCAACGAGTCGTCGCCCTCGCGCTTCATATAATTGGAATTCACGAGCACCACACCGATCTTATTTTGTTTCGCCAGATCAAAAATTTCGTTGTACCGATCTTCCCAGGCCACAACAAAAGGACAGGTATTGCACGAAAAAATGACGACCAAACCGTTGTCGAGCTTCAAATCCTGCAGCGAGGCATAATCGTCGGTAATTCCAAGCATTTTCACCTCGGTGTGTGTCGCCTGCTCTCCGATGTTGAGTTGTTTGTTCGCAGCCATGGTCATCGCGGCCGCTAACAGGAAAAAGGCAATCGTGGATAAAAGTTTCATAAATTTTCTGAATTGGTTATGCAAGATGGAACAATCCGCTTTTCAACATTGTTTATCGGCATAGATTCAGAAATACTAAATAAATTGAAATGCTACGAGATATTCGAAAAAACTACCGGCACGATTTTCTGGACGAAAGCAAGCTGACCGGTCATCCGCTTCAACTTTTTCAGCGCTGGCTTGACGAGGCCATTCAGCACGAAGAAGAGCCCACAGCCATGACCCTCTCAACGGTGGTCGACGGGCAGCCCGATTCGCGAATTGTGCTACTGAAACAGGCCGACGAGGCTGGTCTGGTGTTTTTCACCAATTACCACAGCCATAAAGGTGCGCAACTGGAACAAAATAATCAGGTTGCCGTGAATTTTTTCTGGCCCCGGCTGGAGCGCCAGGTTCGGGTGAAAGGCCGGGTTGAAAAGCTTCCGGACAGCCGTTCTGCCGAATACTTCAAGTCGCGCCCGCGCGACAGCCAGCTTGGGGCCTGGGCATCGCCGCAAAGCCGCGAAATTAGCTCGCGCGAAGAACTGGATGAGCGTTTTGCACAGTTCGATAAGCATTTTGAAAACCTGGAAATTGAAAAGCCACCACACTGGGGAGGTTACCTTGTGAAACCAGCGGTTGTGGAGTTTTGGCAGGGACGCCCCAACCGGCTTCACGATCGCTTTTGCTACAAACTCGAGGCAAAACAATGGACTGTACAACGCCTGGCTCCCTGATTTGGAAGGTTCCTTCAGCTTTTAAATCTTATCCCGATTGTTGTATATTCGCATAAATTTAATTGATAACATGATTCCAAAATTGAACTTTCCGGGTGAAAATTTCCTGCTGATGGCAGGCCCCTGCGTGATTGAAGGCAATGATATGGCATTCGAAATTGCCGAAAAAATACTTGAGATAACCAATAAGCTTCATATTCCATTCGTCTTCAAAGGCTCGTACCGTAAGGCCAACCGCAGCCGCATTGACTCGTTTCAGGGCATTGGCGACGAAAAAGCGTTGAGCATTCTGCAAGCTGTTGGCGAAAAATTCAACATCCCTACGGTTACCGACATTCACTCGGCAGCCGAGGCAGCCATCGCTGCACAATATGTTGATGTACTGCAAATTCCGGCCTTCCTGTGTCGCCAAACCGACTTACTGATTGCTGCTGCGGAAACCGGAAAAGTCGTCAACATTAAAAAAGGACAATTCCTATCGGCCGAAGCCATGCAGTTTGCCGTGAATAAAGTGAAGGACTGTGGCAACAACCAGGTGATGCTGACTGAACGGGGAACCACTTTCGGCTATCAGGATCTGGTGGTTGACTACCGCGGTATTCCGGTGATGAAGGCAAACGGCTGTCCGGTGATCATGGACATCACTCACTCGCTGCAACAGCCCAACCAGAGCAGTGGTGTAACCGGTGGAAAACCGGAACTGATTGAAACCATTGCCCGTGCAGCCATTGCCGTTGGTGCCGATGGTATTTTCATCGAAACGCATCCGAACCCGGCTGTTGCCAAGTCGGACGGCGCCAATATGCTTCGTCTGGATTTACTGGAAGGACTGTTAACCAAGCTGGTTAAACTGAAACAAACTGTCGATTCCCTTTAAACTGTTTATACCGATTAGCAATTGAATTGAGGCGTCAATTCATTTCACTCTTTAAGCCTCTTCAATTGACTATCGGCATTTGTCCTTCTGATTTCAGCGTTTCGCTTACGACTCAGTCTGAAAAACAATTGTATTAGCTTCGCGGCTTGCACGACCACTCGTTGTTGCAAGCCACGGAGCTCACTCCATAGCCCGTCACACTGCTGCGAAAGCAGTGGGGACAACTCCAAAGGCAGCAGGTCGAGTCCGATACCGGTTTAGTGAAAGAATAAATAAGCCATTGCAATAGCGGCTACAATACCCACAAAATCGGCAAACAAGCCGCAAACCAAGGCATGGCGGGTTTTCTTAATGCCTACCGATCCGAAATAAACGGCAATAATATAGAAGGTTGTATCGGTTGCGCCCTGCACAGTGCTGGCTACACGCCCAACAAACGAGTCGGCTCCGTAAGTTGTCATGGCATCCACCATCATTCCACGGGCTCCGCTGCCACTCAGGGGCTTCATCAAGGCCGTTGGCAGGGCTTCAACAAAATCGGTATTTACGCCCATCCCGGTGAGCATCCACGAAATGCCGTCGATAAACCAAGTCATGGCTCCCGAAGTACGAAACACACCGATTGCAACCAGGATGGCCACCAAATAAGGAATGATTTTGATGGCTACTTTGAAACCATCTTTGGCGCCATCGATAAACGATTCGTACACGTTGATGCGGGCACGAAGGCCCAGCAAAATGAAAGAGATGATGACCGTAAAAAGGATCAGGTTACTGGCAACACTCGAGATCAGGGTAATCTGATCCTGCGGGATGGATGAAAAATACCAGATCAATCCGGCAATAATGGCCGTTAATCCGCCCAAATAGGCTAAAATAACCTTATCCAGCAGGTTTATTTTTTGATAGTAGGCCACGGCCAGCAAACCGGCCAGGGTTGAAAAGAAGGTAGCCAGCATGATGGGGATAAAAATATCGCTGGGGTTTACCGCCCCCAGTTGAGCACGGTACACCATAATGCTAATGGGCAGCAAGGTCAGGCCCGAGGTATTGAGCACCAGGAACATGATCTGGGCATTGCTTGCGGTGTCTTTCTTCAAATTTGTGGCCTGCATCTCCTGCATGGCTTTCAGGCCCATGGGCGTTGCCGCGTTGTCGAGATTGAGCATATTGGCGGCAATGTTCATCATAATCGACGCATTGGCCGGGTGATTTTCGTCCAGTTCGGGAAACAGCTTGCGGAAAAACGGGCCAATGAGTTTTGAAAACACGCGAACTACGCCACCATCCTCGCCCACTTTCATAATGCCCATCCAAAGCGCCAACACGCCGGTTAGTCCCAACGAAATTTCGAAACCTGTTTTGGCCATCTCCATGGTTGAGTTCATCATTGCCGTAAAAACTTCGGTATCGCCCATAAAAATGAGCTTGGCCAAACCAACAACAAAAGCAATCAGAAAGAAGAATATCCAGATATAATTTAGAGCCATAACCGGGGTGAAATAAGAGTTTGTGGCGTGAAGCTACAAAAAAATGCCCAAACATATCGCGCTTGCCGGGGGCTGCAAACCAATCCCTGCGGTATGCCGCGTTCCCCAAACGAAAAGAAGGCTGCCCGTAAAGAGCAACCTTCCTGCTTTTCAAGAAAAAAGTAATTATTGAATCGTAACAACAATGGGATTACTCCATTTCTCAGCCTCAGAAGAAAGGTAGGCTTTAAAATTGGCCATCTCTTTCCACTCTGGATTCTCCAGCCCCCACACGGCAGCAAAATAGTGCCTGGCCGGATTATCGTTCGAAATTTTTTGTGCTACATAGTAGGTTTCCGAAATGACATTGCTAAAGCCCTTTTCCGGAACAGTCGGATACTGATCGAAATAGTTCACATCGGTTGAACGAGCAACCGTGGTCACTTCATCCGCTTTCAGTACAACAGCCATTCCCAGCTCATCCTTATTTTCCGATTGCTGATCCAGGGTGGCGATCGCATCGTAGTCGGCATTCGCTTTGAAATGCTCCGGCTCGGTGGTCAAATAGCTGGTAACAATACCGGTCACCAACTGCTTTTGGCCTTCGAAACCGGACACCGTCACATCCGACTGAAACCAGTATTTGCCCGGGAAAACCGAAATACGCTCAACAGCCGCAAGGTTCTGATCAGCCACCTTCCAGCCCCCGTATTTCAGCTCGCAAACCGAACGTACAGGGCCTTCCGTGATTTTCTGATATTCGTAAGTCTCCGTTGATCCTAAACGATACAGCGAATCATTTTCGAGCATGGCCAAACCGCCCGATCCCAGCGAATTGCCGCAGTGCAGTACATCCATTCCCCAATCGGCCAATTGGTGATAGCTCCCCATGGCCGGCGTATGAATTTTATCGATGATCAAGCCCGGTTTCAGTTTACCAAACAAGTCTTTCACATTACGGCAATCAAAATAGGTTCTGAACCCCATCTTGTCGTTTTCCCAGCTCACGCTTTCGCCCTGAGCAATAATTTTAAAGGGCTCGCTCGCCGATGGTGCCCTGTAATAGTCAACCTCTTTGTAAGTACCATCCTCCTGTTCAATTCCCAAACGCATATTGGTGCGTTTCTCAAACCGAGGATAAGCATCCGCCGGCACATAAGCCAGCTGCAAAGTCAACTTTTCGTTGGGTTGAAAATTAACCAGGAAGGCCAGCTCGTCCCAAGTACCATCGCCATCCAAATCGTCAACCTGCGATGCCAGGGTATCGTTTCCGTTTAAAACCAAGGGAAGCATTCCGGCTTCGGGTGCCGGAAACGAACTGTCGATCTGTTGTCGGTCCAACACCAATAGCTCGTCGGTACGGGATCTATCGATTGGATTTTCAACAACCAACTGCTTCTCTTTGGCACACGATCCGAACAGCAGTGTTGTGGCGGCTAATGCAATGAGCAGATTTCTTTTCATGCCCACCAATTAGATATCGTTTTCGCCTTTTACATAGCCGAAGTTGGCCAAAATACCACCATCAACGTACAGCACGTGGCCGTTCACAAAATCGGCCGCTTTCGACGCCAGGAACAGAGCCGCGTTACCAATATCTTCGGGTTCTCCCCAGCGGGCTGCCGGTGTACGCATCATCACCAAATCGTTAAACGGGTGACCACCTTCACGAATCGGCGCCGTTTGCGATGTAGCAATATAACCAGGCCCGATACCATTGATTTGCAAATTGTATTTTGCCCACTCGCAGCACATGTTTGCCGTCAACAGTTTCAATCCACCTTTTGCTGATGCATAAGCTGAAACAGAATTACGTCCGTAAACGCTCATCATCGAACACATGTTGATGATCTTACCAAAACGTTTCTCAATCATTTTGGGAGCAACACGCTTGGCCACAATCAACGGAGCAACCAAATCAACATCAATTACTTGTTTATAATCGGCAACCGGCATATCCAAAATAGGAACACGCTTAATGATACCCGCATTATTCACCAGAATGTCGATTGAGCCAACCGCGTTTTCAATGGCTGTAATCCCTCTGTCGACATCTTCTTCGTTGGTCACATCAAATTTAACCGTGAAAGCATCAATTCCGGCTGCTTTATATTCTTCTTTTGCCTGAGCAAGTTTCTCTTCCGAAAGGTCGTTCACACAAATTTTTGCACCGGCCTGACCCAATGTTTTGGCAATTGCCATACCGATACCATGCGTACCACCGGTAACCAATGCTACTTTACCCGACAAATCAAATAATTCGTTCATGATTTAAACTTAATTAGATAGTTTGATTTTATGTTTTTGATTATCTCAATTCTGTTGGCTTAATCACATCCATATCGGTGTAATCCAGGTTTTCGCCGGCCATACCCCAAATAAAGATGTAGTTGCTTGTTCCGGCAGCCGAGTGAATCGACCAGGTTGGCGAAATCACCGCTTGCTCGTTCTGCATCCAGATGTGACGTGTTTCTGATGGTTCGCCCATGAAGTGGCAAACAGCCTGCCCTTCCGGTACGTTAAAGTAGAAATAAACTTCGTTACGGCGGCTGTGTGTATGTGCCGGCATGGTATTCCAAACGCTACCCGGCTTCAACTCGGTCATCCCCATTTGCAACTGACAGGTTTCAACAACAGTATTGATCAACAACTGATTGATATTGCGTTCGTTTGATGTTTCAAGCGCCCCTAAATGCAATACATTGGCGTCGCCCATTGTCACATGTTTTGTTGGATATTCCTTGTGTGCCGGAGCGGAGTTGAAATAGAAACGAGCCGGAGCTGAAGCATCTTTCGAGCTGAAAACAACCTCTTTGGCACCACGACCAATATATAAAGCATCTTTAAACGCTAACACATATTCTTTTCCGTCAACCGTAACCGAACCGGTATTGCCAACATTAATAATACCCACTTCGCGGCGTTTACAGAAATATTCGGATTTCAACGCATCAACGGTTTCCAGCGTCAAAGGCTCGGCACCGGGAACTGCACCCCCGGTAATATAGCGTTCGATATGAGAGTATACCATGTGAATATTACCCTCTTCCATCAATTTTTCAACCAGAAATTCTTTCCGGATGCGATCCGTATCATAAGTTTTAAAATCCTGAGGATTGTATGCATAACGCTCTTCAAAAATAATAGCCATAGTGTTTTATTTAATTGGTTTCAAATTCAATATTTCAAAAATATATCGAAAAACCGGCAGCCAAACTTTATACTGAAAGGTATCAGTTAGCCGTCAGCCAACTCTTCCGACGTTCTGATTTCATGGGCAAATATAAAATTAAAATCAAAAAGATGCAATCGATTGCGCAAAAAGTTGTAATTTAGCCCCTGTAAAAAAATTATTCGCATCTTTGCCGCGAAATATTCAATATGGATCAGAAGTCTTCAATAACAATACACGACATAGCACGAGAATTAAACATCTCGGCATCAACAGTTTCCAGAGCACTAAACGATAACCCCCGAATTAGCAAGGCGACCAAAGAAAAGATAAAAGCCAAAGCGCTGGAAATGGGCTATCAGCCCAATACGATTGCATCGAACCTGCGCAATCAGAAAACAAACACCATCGGGATCGTTGTGCCTCTGATTAACCGGCACTTCTTCTCGAGCTTTATCAGTGGTGTTGAAGATGTCGCCTTCGCAGCGGGCTACAATGTCATTATCTCGCAAT
Organism: Mangrovibacterium marinum; assembly: GCF_003046625.1. Lineage (GTDB taxonomy): Bacteria > Bacteroidota > Bacteroidia > Bacteroidales > Prolixibacteraceae > Mangrovibacterium > Mangrovibacterium marinum. The sequence goes on along the minus strand of NZ_QAAD01000005.1, from coordinate 56,678 downwards.
CGAACGATCTGCTGGAAAAAGAAAAGCAAATTGTACATTCCCTGTTTTCGAACCGTGTTGACGGGTTGATTGCTTCGTTAAGTATGCAAACCGACGAATTTGATCACTTTCAGCTTTTCTCGAAAAAGGAAATCCCTATTGTCTTTTTCGACCGGGTTGTTCCGGAGCTGGAAGCGCACAAAATTGTCGTGGATGATTTTATGGTTGGATTTAAGGCAACCGAACATCTGATTCAACAAGGCTACAAGCGAATTGCCCATCTGGCCGGACCGACCGTGCTGCACACCTACCGCGACCGCATGGCCGGCTACCGCGCAGCCCTGGAGAAAAACAACATGCCCATTGACGAAGAACTGATTATTTACAGCCGACTGACCCGCATCGACGGGCGCGATGCCATTCAACAACTTTTGGCACTTCCACAGCCGCCCGACGCTGCTTTTTGCGGAAACGACACCTCGGCACTTGCCATGATGGTATACCTGAAAAAAATCGGGATGAAAATCCCGCAGGACTTCGGCCTAATTGGCTTTAGCGACGAACCGTTCTCGGAAGTGGTTACCCCTTCTATTTCAACATTAAAACAGCCGGCCTTTGAAATGGGACTGAAAGCTGCGGAGCTACTCATTCAGGAAATTGAAAGTAAAAACAGGCTAAGCAAACACCTGACCATTACGATGCCAACCGAGTTGATTCAACGCGAATCATCGTCGCGAATCCGTTAAAACGCCCTCCTATTTTCGATTAAATTCATCCGAAGGCTCTGTTGCGGGGCCTCACGGCCCGTATTTCAGGCCCGCGCAGCTACCTGTACACCAACGCTCCCTGAACAGCCGGAAGAGCAACCACCGATACCTTGTCACGGGTTATACCGATTAACAGTTGGTATTAAACCGCAGGCCGAAACCTCCAGGCACCATGCCGACAGATCGCTAAAGCCCTGCAACGAGAACTGCATTTAGGGGGTCATTTCAACTACAAATCGGCATTACATCCACCTCCTTACTATTTCCCTGCTCATGGCTTGTCTGCTACACCTTCTTGTGGATTTATTACACTCCACAAATGACACCCCACATTCAATTTTCAACAATTTCGAAAAATATTTTGAAAAAACAGCTATTAACGATCATTTGTTCTATATATTTGCATTAACAAATCGCACATTAGTGCAAATATAAACGAACAAAAATTAACATCGTATGAAAATAGCCATCACTGCAACCGCGAACAATAGCAAAGCAAAACTGGACAACCGTTTTGGCCGTTGCGCCTATTTTGCGATTTACGATACCGAGTTACAACAAACCGAGTATCACGAAAACCCGGCTAAAGCAAGCGCAGAAGGCGCCGGACCGGCATCCGTGCAGTTTATCGCGTCCAAAGGTGTTAACCGGATTATATCGGGAGAATTCGGGGGCAAAGTAAAAGATATTCTAAATGGTCTTAAAATCCAGATGGTGATCCATGGACAGCCGGATAGTACCATCGCGGAGATCGTACAACAATTTTCTAAAAACTAATAAATTAAAACGTTATGCCAGGATTTAACAGAAAAGGCCCACAAGGCGAAGGACCGATGACCGGTCGTTCCATGGGCAAATGCGGAAACAAACAAGGAAACCGGATGAACGGTCCGGCAAACAACGATGTGCCTTCAGAAAACAATGGTGATCAACAGCAGATGAGCCCAATGTTCAGGAACAGAGGCCGCGGCCGCCAACGCTGCCAGTCGAACGGCGGTGGATTCGGAGGCAGAAGAGGAAGATTTTCAACCGATAAATAACGAAGAATGAGAAAAATAGCGATCCCAACCGAAAACGGTGTTTTAAGTACCCATTTCGGACATTGTAAAAACTTCACATTGATTGAAGTTCAGGAGAACACCATGACAAACGAAACCGTTGTTGAAGCGCCGCCACACGAACCAGGCTTATTACCCAAGTGGCTGGCCGAAAGAGGTGTCACTGAAATTATTTCAGGTGGTATCGGCCAAAAAGCCGTGAACCTGTTCAATGCAAACCGGATTGTTGTTCATGCAGGCGCCCCAAACAAGCCGGCCAAAGAATTAGTTTCCGACTTAATTCAAAATAAACTGGCCACCGGCACTAATGCTTGCGATCATTAAGCTATGGCTTTCGATTATCGTTGCTTTTATTGCTTTTGCCGGGCCTGCGACAGGCTCATCAGCCAAATGCAATTAACGGAACAACAAGCCAACACGCTCACCGCTGAGCTGATTGAGATTTATGCTTCGGAGAAAGACAGGTTCTCGACTCCGCAATTTGCCCGGGAACTTCATGCCCGCATCAAGCAGATTACGGGCCAGCTCGATCCTTACAGCGAAATAAAAGCGCAGAGCAACCGGCAGGTGCTGGCCATGTATGCCGACCTGAAACAAAAGGTTTCGGAAGCAACAGATCCTTTTGAAATGGCCTTAAGGCTGGCTATTGCCGGCAATATTATTGATTATGCAGTCCATGATGAATACAATTTGCCGGAAACAATTGCCCATGTCGTGCAATCGGATTTTGCGATAAACCATGCTGCGCGGCTAAAAGCAGAAATCGCCAAAGCGAACAAAGTATTGTATTTGGGCGACAACAACGGCGAGGTCGTTTTTGACAAATTGTTCATTGAGACGATCAACCATCCGAACCTGATTTATGCCGTTCGGGGCGATGCTGTAATTAACGATGTTACCATAACTGATGCACAATCGGTGGGGATGGATGAGCTTGTCAACGTCATTTCAAATGGTTACGATGCTCCTTCCACCCTGCCCGATTTGTGCTCACCCCAATTCAAGGCGCATTTCGAATCTGCCGATCTGATTATCTCGAAGGGCCAAGGTAACCTGGAAGGATTACTCGATGACAAAAGCCACAACATCGCCTTTTTACTTATGGTGAAATGTCCGGTTATTGCCGAAAAGCTTCAGGTAGCAAAAGGCGATTTTGTTGTCAAAATGAATTAAATTATTTACGAATGAAAATAGCGATTGCCAGCGGCAAAGGTGGCACCGGTAAAACCTTGGTTTCAACCAACCTTTTCAATGTCATCCGTCAAACCGGGCAGAAAACCCAGTTGATCGACTGCGACGCCGAGGAGCCCAATGTATGCGAATTTATTCGGGGCAAGGTTGAAGAAGAAACCCTCACAACAACGCATATCCCGGTTATCGACGCGCGGAAATGTACTTTTTGCGGCAAGTGCCAGGAGTATTGCAGCTACAATGCCATCATCATGCTGCCGGCCATTAAAACCATTCAGGTTGTCGAAGATTTGTGCCACGACTGCGGCGCCTGCGTTTATGCCTGCCAGTACGATGCCATTACCGAAAAAGAAAAGGTTACCGGCAGCATTACCCAATACGCAATTGGCTCGAATGCTGATTTGCTGGAAAGTCAGACCGAAATCGGCATTTACTCGCCTGTCCCGATTATCGGGCAAACCATCAACATGGCCGAAGCTGAGGCACTGACCTTGTTGGACTCGCCCCCGGGAACCTCGTGCCCCTTTATTGCAACTGTGGAGCGGGCCGATTACGTTGTTCTGGTAACTGAACCCACTCCTTTCGGGTTGAATGACTTAAAGCTTTCGGTTGAAACACTGCGCCGGTTGAAGAAGAAATTCGGTGTTGTGATCAATCGTTTCGGCCTGGGAAAAGAACTAATTGAAGACTACCTCAAGCGCGAAGGAATTGCCCTGTTGGAACACATTCCTTTTGATAAACGCATCGCCCGGGTTTATGCCAAAGGAGAGCTTATCACCGAAGAGCTGCCCGAATACCACGACTTATTCGGGAAATTATATCAAAACATCATGAAACAAGTTCAGGCATGACAGAAATAGCCGTTTTAAGTGGAAAAGGAGGAACAGGAAAATCCGGCATTAGCGCTGCACTAGCCAGTTTGGCCTCCAAAGTTGTTGTGGCCGACTGCGACGTGGATGCCGCGAACCTACACTTGATTTTAGAGCCGGAGAACTATCTCGAAGAAGTTTACACCTCCGGGCAAAAGGCGCAAATTGATGCCGACAAATGTACAAGCTGCGGCAAGTGTATCGACTACTGCCGTTTTGATGCTATTAAAATCTCTGACGGGGAATTTACGGTTGTTGGAACCGCCTGCGATGGATGTCAGCTCTGTGCGCGCGTTTGCCCCACCGGCGCGATCACCATGATTGATCAAAACGAAAGTCGCTGGTTTGCCGGTGACATCCGGAATGGGAAAATGGTACATGCGCGCCTGGCTCCCGGCGAGGATAATTCGGGCAAGCTGGTCAACCTGGTGCGCGACCATGCACGCAAGGAGGCGCACGATATTCAATCGGATCTGATCCTGATTGACGGCCCCCCGGGAATTGGCTGCCCGGTCATTTCAACGTTGAGTGGAATCAACAAAGTGCTGCTGGTGACAGAACCAACTGTCTCGGGCATACACGATTTAAAACGCATCACCGAGTTGGTCAACCAGTACAAACTAGAAGTATTCCTGGTGATCAACAAATGCGACATCAACATGGAAATGACAGAAGAGATTGAAAAATGGGCGGCTGGAAAACAAATTCCGGTGATCAGCAAAATCCCGTTCTCTGAAGTTTGGGTTGAAGCAATGATCAACTGCAAAAGCATTGTCGACTGGGCCCCGGAGTCAGCGCTAAGTAATGAGATAAGAGTGATTTGGAATCAATTAATTGGAAATGAATAAGCAAACAGCAATCGAAAAAATAAAACTGCCCGGCGTAAAAAACATCATCGTTGTGGCATCGGGTAAAGGGGGCGTTGGCAAATCAACCGTGGCAGCCAACCTGGCCGTTGCATTGGCATCCGAAGGCTACAAAACCGCCCTGTTTGATGCCGACCTATACGGCCCGTCGAGCCCGATTCTTTTTGATGTTCAGGATGAAAAGCCACAGGTTTTTAAATATCCGGAAGGTGAAAAATATTTCCCTGTCGAAAAATACGGGGTTAAACTCATGTCGGTCGGGTTCTTCGTTGCGAAGAAAAAATCGCTGATCTGGCGCGGGCCCGCAGCCTCGGGCGTTTTAACCCAGCTGCTCTCGTCAACCGAATGGGGCGAAACAGACTATCTGATCATTGACTTTCCTCCGGGCACCGGCGATATTCAGCTGACAACCATCCAGAAACTGGCACTTACGGGAGCGCTAATTGTAACCACGCCCCAACAGCTGGCCCTGGCCGATGCCGAGAAAGCTGCCGACATGTTCGAAAATGAGCACCTCCACGTACCGCTTTTGGGCGTGGTTGAGAACATGGCCTATTTTACGCCGGCACAACACCCCGACGAGCGCTATTTTGTGTTCGGCAGCGGAGGAGGCCAGCAGCTGGCGAACCAGCTTAATGTACCACTGTTGGCTCAGCTGCCGCTCATCTGCGAAAATGACGTGAGTTCGCCCGAGACCTTCAAAATAAGCACCAACCCAATTCTGGCTGAGAAATTCCGGGGCTTGGCCGATTCCATTCAGAAATCGGTGTCGGACAAAGCCTGGGGATTCAGATATGTCAAACAAAATTGAACCGAAAAGCATGATTAGAGGAAAAATAAGCCTGCGCCCACGCTACGGCGAAGTCGACCAAATGGGCTACGTGTACCATGGCAACTACGTCAACTATTTTCACCAGGCCCGCACCGAGCTGATGCGCGAATTGGGCATTGAAGACAGCAAACTGGAGGCTCAACAAATTATGATGCCCGTCATCAGCATGAATTTGCAGTATCATCGCCCGGCCGGTTACGACGAACTACTCACAATTCACACGCTCGTTTTGGAGAATCCCGTAACCCGCTTAAGCTTTCAGTTTGAAGTGCGAAATGAACAAAACCAACTGGTGTGCTCGGCCGACTCAACCGTTGTTTTTGTTGACAGCAAGACCCGAAAGCCCATGCGGGTCCCCCGATTCGTAAAAGAAAAATTCGACCTGATTTTTGAAAATGCAATGGCATGAAAATAACCATTCTAACTGAAAACATAGCCGGTGGATATTGCTGCGCAGAACATGGCTTGTCGTACCTGATTGAGCACGATGAAAAAAACATCCTGCTGGATGCAGGGCACAGCGATGTTTTCCTGAAAAACGCCAATCATCTGGGCATCAACCTGATCGATCAAGTTGACCAAATCGTTCTCAGCCATGGGCATTGGGACCACGGCGATGGATTGCGATACATCCAAAACAAGCCCCTGTTGACACATCCCAAATCGTTTATGAAACGTTTTCGGAAACGCGATCAAACAAACTTAGGCCTGAGTTTAAGCCCTCTGGAAATTGAAGAACAATTTGACCTTCAGCTTTCGTCGGCTCCTGTTCAAATTTCCGAACACATCTTTTTTCTGGGTGAAATTCCACGAACAAACAGCTTCGAAGCGCAGACAACCGCCTTTGTTGATGAAAACGGAAATGACGACTTTGTCCCCGACGATTCGGCTTTGGCTTTTGTCGAAAACGAGGCGTTGATCATCGTTACCGGCTGCAGCCATTCCGGCATCTGCAACATCTGCGAATACGCCAAAAAGATTACCGGGCTTAGCCACATCAAAGCCGTGATTGGCGGCTTCCACCTGAAACAAAACAACCTTCAAACCAAAGAAACCATCAACTATTTCATGCGGGAAAAAGTTGAAACCCTACTCCCTTCACATTGCACTGACTTACCGGCATTGGCTGCCTTTCAAAACCCGTTTTCAAACCGGTTTGTCAAAACCGGGCAAACATATCAATTTTAAAACCTTAAACCGAAATTGAAATGAATACACGCAAAAAAATAATCGTTATCGGAGGATCGGCTGCGGGGCCCAAAGCTGCTGCGCGCGCACGACGCATGGACGAATTTGCCGAAATAACCATGTTTCAAAAAGGTCCCGACCTATCGATGGCCTCCTGTGGTTTTCCATATTATGTGGGCGGTTTTTTCGACGATCGCAACAAACTGCTTTGTACACCGACGGGCGTGGTTCGCGACCCCAATTTTTATTGGAATGCCAAGGGAATTGTGTGCAAGATCAACACCGAAGTAACGAAGATAGATCGGGCTAAAAAGCAGATTGAATACAAAGATTTGCTGACCGGTGAAACCGGCACGCAGGAGTACGACAAGCTGGTTATTGCGACCGGAGCCACAGCGAACATGCCGCCAATTCCAGGGATTGAGCTTGACGGCATCACCACACTGCAATCGATGCAGGATGCTGATTACCTGCGTAAAATCAGGGACGAAAAGAAAATACAGAAAGCAGTTGTGATCGGTGGCGGCTTGATCGGCATCGAAACCCTGGAAGCGCTTCACCTGGCAGGTATTGAATTAACCATGATTGAATTGCTGCCGCAACTTCTTACTTTTCTCGACTGGAAAATGGCGAAACTGGTTGAGAATTACCTGAAGTCGAAAGCCAATGTGGTAACGAAAAACGGTGTTGCCCAATTCATTGGCGAAGATGGCAAACTAACCGGTGTTAAGTTGCAAAACGGCACCGAGATCCCTTGCGAGCTGGCGGTTGTGGCCATCGGCGTACGTCCCCGGGTTGACTTAGCCAAAGCTGCCGGGCTCGAAATTGGCCAGCTTGGCGGCATCCTTGTCAACCAATACATGCAAACCAGCGATCCGGACATTTACGCTGCCGGCGATTGCTGCGAAATTCCCAACCTGATTACCGGCAAAAATGTTTTGGCCCCCTACGGCGACCTGGCAAACCTGGAAGGACGTGCCGCCGGCGAAAACATCATCAAAGGGAACGTAGCTACCTTCCCGGGAACGATTCAGACCGGAGTTTGTAAAATATTTGATTATGGCGTTGGCATCACCGGCTTATCGGAAGCCAAAGCGATTGATGCCGACATTGACTACGTGAAAGCAGTCAATGCCAGTCCCGACAAACCGGGCTTCATGGAGGGCAAATTGCTATTCACCAAACTAATTGCAGAGAAAAAAACCGGGCGAATCCTGGGCGCACAATGCCTGGGACCGGGCGATGTGAGCAAACAACTGGCCATCTGGGCAACTGCCATCAAGGGGAAATTAACCGTTGACGATATGGTGAATGCCGATCTTCCGTACGCGCCTCCCTTTTCGCTGGCTATCGACCACAGTATCGCGACGGCACACATCCTTCAAAACAAGATGCACGGTCTGTTTGATGGCATCTCTTCGCTGGATCTGAAAACAATGCTTGATAGCGGCGAAGACCTCTACATCCTGGATGTTCGCGGTGCCGACGAATACGAACAAACCCGCCTCGGTGTTGGTGAAACGCTAATCCCGCTGGGCGTTCTTCGGAAACGGATCAACGAACTTCCGGCCGACAAAAACAAAACGATTGTCACCTATTGCAAGATATCGCTGCGTGGCTACGAAGCTGCCATGTTGATCAAGGCACATGGCTACACCAACGTGAAAGTGATGGAAGGTGGTATCGCCGGCTGGCCGTTCGAAAAAGAAAAATAAAGGGGGAAGATTAGTCATTTTTCGATTAACTCCGGCAGTCGGGCGTATTCAGCTTTAGCGTGATACCAATGGCTGCCGGATATTTTTTAATTTTACCGCTATGAAAACAACCAACTGTATTTACTTTTCACCAACCCATACAACAGCCAGCATTGCCAAAACAATCGCCGAAAAGCTGAGCTCAAACACCGTTCATGAAGTTAATCTGACCAAGTCGGACTTCCTCTTCGAGCCCGACAATTTCAGCAACGAATCCCTGTCCGTTATTGGCATGCCTGTTTACGCAGGTCGTTTGCCGCTCGATGCGGTGGTGCGTTTTCTGAATATCGATGGCAAAGGCTCGAAGGCCGTTGTTGTGGTTGTTTACGGCAATCGCGAGTTTGACGACGCTCTGCTGGAGCTGACCGAGCTGGCCGAAAAAGCAAACTTTGAAGTCGTTGCCGCTGCTGCTTTTATTGGCGAACACTCCTACTCCACTGTCCACAAGCCCATTGCTGCCAACCGCCCCGATGCCGGGGATATGCAAAAGGTTGCTGACTTTGCCGACCGCATTCACCAAAAACTAGCAGGGCCGGACTCCGGCATATCCTTCGACAGCTCCCAAATTCCGGGAAACCGACCCTTTGTAAAGCGGAAAGAACACCCCGCAGCTGCTCCTGCAACAGATACCGAAACGTGCACGCTGTGCGGGCTTTGTGCCGCAAGCTGCCCAACAGATGCCATCCGCGTCGGAAGCAGCATCGTAACCGACCCGGAGAAATGTATCTGGTGCTGCGCCTGCCTCAAGCAATGTCCGGAGCAAGCACGCACGTTCGATGTGGCAATAATCCAGTCGATTCGCGAACGTTTATTTCAGAATTGCGCACAGCGAAAGGAACCACAGTTTTTCCTGTAACGGCCAATATTTCCCCAACGTGAAGCTTTGCACGTTGCAGCACAATCCGGCACCAATCGTAACGATCGGGTGTTAAGTTTGCATCCCTTAAGTCAAAAAAAAACAGATGGGTTTATACAAAAGTTATCGGGAAAACCCGATGTACAAATATCTGATCCTGCTGGCTGTTGCATCGGCCATGGGATTTCAGGGCTGGCGTACGCTGTTCAATAACTTTGCAGTGGACGTTGCCGGCGTCAATTCGGTCGAAATCGGCATCCTCCAGTCGGTTCGCGAAATTCCCGGTTTTCTCACCTTTTTTGTGATTTACCTGCTGCTTATTTTTGCGGAACACCGCTTTGCCGCACTGTCTGTCATTGTTTTAGGGATTGGAGTGGCATTATCCGGCATGTTTCCCAGCTTTCACGGCCTGCTGTTTACAATCGTGGTCATGTCGGTCGGCTTTCACTTCTTCGAAACCTGCAACCAGTCACTTTCACTCCAATATTTCCAGGGCGACCGGGTGCCGCAGGTACTGGCCAAGCTCAAAAGCATCGGAGCGCTCACCAATGTCTCGGTTGGTGCTTTTATCTGGATTGTATCGAAGTATCTGCAACTGCATGCTATCTTTTACATCATCGGTGCTGTAGTTATCGTCTTAGGCTTTTATGCGTTGACCCGCAACCCGGTCGACCACAGCCTGCCTGTTCAGCAAAAGAAGTTAATTCTGAAAAAGAAATACTGGCTTTTTTACACCCTGAACTTTCTGGCCGGAGCTCGCCGACAAATTTTTGTTGTTTTTGCCGTCTTCATCCTGGTTGAAAAATACCACTTCTCGGTCGGCCATATCACCACCTTATTTGTGATCAACAACATCATCACCTATTTCCTGAGCCCTTACGTTGGACGGGCAATCAACCGCTTTGGAGAACGGACGATGCTAAGCATTGAATACGGAGGCCTGATCATCATTTTCCTTTGCTATGCCCTCATTGAAAATAAAGACGTTGCTTCCGGACTGTACATTGTCAATAACTTTTTCTTCAGCTTTTCGATTGCCATCAACAGCTTTTTCCGCAAATACGCCGAGCCGCAGGATATTGCGCCCTCCATGGGTGTTGGCTTTGCCATCAACCATATTTCAGCGGTCATTCTGCCGGTTGTTGGGGGGGTATTGTGGACGATCGACTGGCGGATTCCGTTTGTAGGCGGAGCTGCAATCGCTGTTTGTTCCTTATTTTTCACCCAATACATCCGAAAGTACGAGGCTCGATTAGTTAAGGCATAAAAAAAAAGCAGGCCGACAAACCGCCGACCTGCTTCATAATTAATCTAACCCTGTATTTACTAAGCTTACTAGCTTAAGAATTTCTTGCGAAGGTCTTCAACTTGTTCGTCGTTAATTGGAACAAGTTTACCCAATGAAGCGCCCATTACCAGTGATTTCGCGCTAAATTCGGCTACTTCCAGTTTATCGAAAGTTCCCAGCAACTTGTCGCCGGTAACAATTACTGAATCGTTGTTCACCAATACGGCAGGAGTGTCTTTTGAAATGGTATTCAAAATTCCTTCCTCACCGGCAAAGTGTGAACCAAACGGCATGTTTGGAATATCTTGCAGGAAGATCCAGCTTTCCGGAATTGTACGAACATCCAACTTTTCATTGGTGACACTGTACGCCATCAAATAAGGTGTTTGTGTCAAGATGATTGAGTTGATGTGCGGGTTACGCTTGTAGATTTCCTGGTGCAACCAGGTTGAACGGCTTGGAACTTTTCCCGGCTCGCGTTTTCCACCTTTAATCTGCACGATATCCTCGTGTTGAATATCCCAACGCGAAACTTGCGGAGGAGTGATCAGGAAGTCGTCGCCTCTCCAACGCACAGAAACTGTTCCGTAGGAGCTGATCATCAATCCTTGATCGCAGGCTCGGTGAACAATTTTACAGATGTCTTCGCGAATGGCACGTTCGTCAGAAGGATGCTCTACGGCGTCCATTTCGGGCAACAAGCGAGGAATTTGAGATTCAAACGCTTCAATTTGCTCGTCCGACAAATAGTTGGGCGTACCAATCTGGCTACCGTAGATGATGGTGCGGCAGCAGAACTCCAGCGTTTCAAAACGTTGATAAGCGTCAACCATGTCGGTGCCACCAACAACAGTTCCGTGGTTTTCCATGATGACACCGTTGAATCCTTTTTCAAATTCTTTGGCGATCACTTCACCTAACTCATCACTACCTGGTAGCGCGTAATCAGCATAACCGATATCGCCACAGATGTATTTGGCCTGTGGGATGATGTTGGTGTTTGGAATTTGACGCACGATACTGAGTGAAACCAGTGCCGGCGGGTGAGCGTGAATAACCGCTTTAATTTCAGGGCGGCATTCGTAAATCGCTTTATGGAAAGGGAATTCAGAGGACGGTTTGTGACGACCATCAATCGTACCATCTTTACGTACGCATACGATATCAGATGCACGCAAAGTTCCCTTGTCGATTGCAGAAGGAGTAACCCAGATGTCTCCGTTTTCATCGATAATTGAAATGTTACCACCTGAGGTAGTTGTCAAACCACTGCGGTAAATCTTATCAATGATCATCGTGATCTGGTCACGCGGATGCATCAATTTGGTGTCTAATTTTCTCATTTCTAACTAAATTTATTATGGAATATTAATAAGCTGCTTCGTAAATTTTCACCGTTTCTTCCAAGTTCACCGGGCGGGGATTTCCGCCGGTACAAACATCAGCCAATGCTTTTTTCGCCATTGTTTCGAAATCTTCCGGTTTAGCACCCAATTCTTTCAAACCTGTTGGGATACCAACATCAGCAGATAATTTTTTGATGGCACCGATCGCTGCCTTGTTGGCTTCTTCGGTCGACATACCTGTTGTGTCAACACCTAAAGCTTCAGCAACATCGCGGAATTTATCGCCGCAAACCGGAGCATTAAACTCTTCAACGTAAGGAAGAAGAACTGCGTTACAAACACCGTGAGGCAAATCGTAAACAGCGCCCAACTGGTGAGCCATGGAGTGTACGTAACCTAAACCACAGTTTGAAAAAGCTTGTCCGGCGATGAATTGGCCCCAGGCCATTTTGTTGCGGGCTTCCAGATTTTGGCCATCGGCAACAGCGTCGCGCAAGCTTTCGCCAATCAATTTGATTGCCTTCAAAGCCAGGGTATCCGACCAATCGTAAGCACCGGCAGTTACATAAGCTTCAACAGCGTGAGTCAATGCATCCATACCGGTTGCAGCGGTCAAGCCTTTCGGCATGTTCACCATCAAAACCGGATCATTAACAGCGATGTCAACCAAACAGTTTTTGTCGACCATCACCATTTTCACTTTCCGTTTTTCGTCAGTGATTACGTAGTTGATGGTGATTTCGCTGGCTGTTCCGGCCGTTGTGTTAATTGCAATCAACGGAGCCGATTTTTTAGCTGATTTGTGAATACCTTCATACGATTCGATGTCGCCACCGTTTGTTGCCAGGATTGCAATTGCTTTACCGCAGTCCTGAGGTGAACCACCGCCCAACGTTACGATCGCGTCGCACTTGTTATCTTGATAAACCTTTAAGCCTTCGTTCACATTCGAGACCGTCGGGTTTTGTTTTACCTGGTCGAAAATCAAGTATTTCAAACCCGCTTCTTTCAGGATTTCTTCAACTTTAGCGGCCAAGCCAATTTGCACCAACATCGGGTCGGTTACAAATAAAACTTGTTTGTATGAACTCGTTTTCAGATCCTCTTTCAGTTCTTGCAAGGCATTCGGGCCAACCAAGCTCAAAGGAGGTAAATAAATGCGTTTTGCAGTTTCCATTTGTTTTTAATTTGTTGATTTTATCGTGTGTTTTTTAATCTAAAGCCAATTTAATTTCCGGCTTGAATCCAACCACATCGGCCACCACCAAAGCGGCACCCAATGCACTGGCATTGTCAATCTCGGATGTAATAATTTCTTTTTGAGTGAAATATTCTTTCAATAAGTGAATGTAGATCGGGTTACGGGCGAAACCTCCGGAGATGTACAGTTTGCTGGTTGAATCGTTTTGAGGGATAACCAGGTTAATTGCAGTAATACACAGATTTGTTAAGTCGATCATCAGTTTCGTGTAAGCCTCTTCGTAGTTGTCGAAAATGCTCAGATCAACCGACTTCAAGCCATCTTCGAAGCTTTCTTTCCCGGCTGGGAAGAAAACGGAAGTCGAGCCAAACGTTTCTTCCTGTTTTGCCAACAAGCTTTCACCACATTTCACCTGTTTGAAATAGGAACCTTCAGTTTTGAAATGTGTCGCCAGTTTTTCGGCCCAAACTTCGTGGAAGTGCCCCATAAACAAGCGCGAAGATTTTACTTGCTGCTTATCCGGACTCAGGAAACAAAGGCAATCCTGTTCCAACTGGTCAGCGGTTAAAGGCTCGCTATTGAAAGGATTCATGGTGATGCACCAGGTTCCGGTTGAAACCAAAATAAACGGTTCTTCACTTCCTTTTAAATAAGGCACGAGTGAAGAAGAACTATCGTGGATACCGGTTCCCACCAACACATTTTTTCCGCCAATTTCACTTTCGAAAACAAGGTCGTTGGTTACCGGCTGTGGTAATTCAATTTTGTGATCCCCAATCCACGGATGGTAAGTCCTATTATCGTAGTCCCACAGGAAGGTGTGGCAGCCAATTGATGTGGGCTCAGAAACTACTTTGCCATTTAAGGTGTAAGCCAAATATTGCGGAAAGTGCAGGATTGATGCTGTCTTCGCGAACACCTCCGGTTTTTCCTGTTTCAACCACAGGATTTGAATACCGGAATTCAGCAACAAGCCCAGCGCCGGGCTTGCTGTACGACGGCAGAACTCGTCTTTGCCACCGTAGTTTGCAAATAAGCTTTCGGAGATTGCTGAAGGAACGTCCTTCAAATAGTTGTACACCGGTGTCAATCGTTGTCCCTTCGCATCCAGGAACATCAGCGAAGCACCGTAAGTTGAAAAGTTAACAGCCTTCAAATCATACTCTCCGACTTTCGCGATGGTTGTCAATTCTGTTTTAATCCAGTCGGTAATCCGGTCAATGTCGTCACACTCAAATCCATCTTCGTCGGCAATGACCGGGAATTTTTGTTCGTGCTGAAAAACCAATTTCAAGCTCTCGTCGAAGAGCAGGACTTTTTTATTCGTTTTTCCGATATCGAATACAGCAATAACTTTCTTCATAGGTTGGTTTGTTGGCAATAGCCTCAATTGGTATTGAAAGTGGTCAAATCAAAAATTACCGGTTCATGGCAGAACCGGTAATTTCAGAAATGTAGTTATCGATTGCTTAGAACGTCTTTTTCGTATTGCTGAATTTCAGCGATATAATCGGCTCCGGTCGGAACGCCTTCCTGCAGACAGTAGTAATCCCAAACAGCGGCGAAAGGCATTGTTTTCAGTTCTTCCAACATTGCCAAACGTTCGAAGTTTTGACCCGCTTCTTCCAACTCAACCAATGTTTTTGTCGGCTCCAGCATCGCGATCAGGAATGCTTTTTGAGCAGCACGAGTTCCAACGACATAAGCACCGATACGGTTAATTGAAGCGTCGAAGAAGTCGAGGCCTACATTGACACGTTTCATGAAGTCGTTACGCACGATTTCCGAAGCAATCAGCTGAACTTCTTCGTTCAGTGTTACAACGTGGTCCGAGTCCCAGCGAATTGGGCGGGTTACGTGCAACAACACTTCGTCAACAAACTGAAGGCATGATGAAATCTTATCGCCAACAACTTCTGTTGGATGGAAGTGACCGTTGTCCAAACAGATCAATTTGTTATTCTTGATGGCGTAGCCCAAATAGTAATCGTGAGAACCAACTGTCATCGACTCGGCACCAATACCGAACACTTTACTTTCAACAGCATCTTTCATGTTTTCTTTCGGGTATTCTGTCGCAAAACCTTCGTCCAACGATTTTGTCAACTGCGCACGCATGCCGTTACGGTCAACCGGAGTGTCTTTTGATCCGTCAGGAATCCAGGTGTTCAACACACAGGGAGTTCCCAATTGTTTACCGATTTCGTTGGCGATTTCGCGGGAACGCTTCAGGTGTTCAACCCAAAATTTACGCACTTCTTCATCTTTTGACGAAAGTGTAAAACCACTGTCGGCTTTTGGGTGAGAGAAGAATGAGCCGTTGAAGTCCATACCGATTCCCATTTTCTTACACCAGTCGATCCATCCCTGGAATTGCTTCACGCTAATTGCGTCGCGATCAACCATCCCGTCAGAAAAATCGCCGTACAAAGCATGTACATTCACACGTTGCTTACCCGGAAGCAGAGACATTACTTTCTCCAGGTCGGCTGTAATTTCGGCAATATTGCGTGCCTTTCCCGGGTAGTTGCCGGTAGCCTGAATACCGCCCGACAATTGCCCATCCGGATTCTCGGTACCCGACACGTCGTCGGTTTGCCAGCAGTGCAACGAAATCGCTAATTCGCCCATTTTTTTCATGGCAGCGTCGGTATCCACGCCCAGTGCAGCATACTGCTCTTTCGCTAATTCATAAGCTTTTTTGATCAATTCGTTCTTGTTCATTTTATAGATATTAGATTTTATACTTTCGATTTTTAGATTCCTCTCTTTGGAACTTGTCTTCCGAATTTTGGAATCTGGATTTTGGATTTTGGAATTTGGATTTTGTCCTCCTTATTCCATATAAAACAGTTCCTCCAACGGTACGCTCACCGGCGAATTGTCGGGGTTGGTTTTCATCACATCGGCCATGAAGGCCCACCACTTTTGCACGATTTCGGTTTTTCCCAAATCCTGTGATCCTCCGTCGCCGCTAACCTTTTGAAAAGCAAAAAGGATGTTGGTTTCTTCGTCCAGAAAGATGGAATATTCACTCACTCCGGCGTCTTTCAGGAGTTTTTTCAGCTCAGGCCAGATTTCATCGTGGCGCTTTTTGTAGGCCTCTTTCTGTCCTTCGTTCAGGTACATTTTGAATGCTAAGCGATTCATTTTAGCTGTGTTTTTAGTTTAAGAAGTCGCTTTTGGCAATCCCCATAATGATGATGGATAACAAGATCAAACCAATTCCCAGGAAAATGGTAGTCCGTGTTTTGCTGGAAACGCCAGCCCACTCTTTGCGGTAGAAGCCCCAAAAGTTGGCCGTGAGGATGATGGTCGACATGTGGAGGATCCACGAACTGGCACCATTCCCGATTTTGGTTTCGCCCATTCCGTAGAAGAAAAACTGCAGGAACCAGGTTGTTCCGGCCAAGGCACAAAACAGGTAGTTTTTCAGCAAGGGAGTTGACGAGTCGATCAGATCACCACCGGTTTTATTTTTCAAAATCAGAGCAACCGACCAAATCAGGTTGGTTGTTAAGCCCCCCCAAAGAATAACCAGAAAGATGATATTGTTCTCGAACAGGTAGGTTCCATTGCTCACGAACGACAAATTGTTAGCCACTGCTATTTCGCGAACAGCTTCGCCCATTTGTTTACCGGCATCAATTCCGAAGCTAAAGAAGGCACTTAAGATTCCGGATATTCCCGCAATAATTAAACCGACTGTCAGTTTAAACTCAGTATTTACCCCTTCTTTTTGGCCCAGCAGATCTTTATCTTTCATCAACCCGGCTTTACCGCAAAACACGATACCAATCATCAGCACCAGGATACCGAAGAGAATTACCTGGCCACTGGACGTTCCAAGCATATCGGTAAATGAATCTCCGGCCGGCAGTACTTCAGCCAGGTTGCCAACATTCCGCAAAACGGGTAATCCCAGCGAGCCCACCAGGGAGGTAATACCCAGCAGTACCGAGTTACCAAGCGACATACCCAGGTAGCGAATGCCAAGCCCGTAAGTTAAGCCCCCCACTCCCCAAAGAACACCCAAAATATAGGTAGTACGAACAACAGCCGGATCGGCTTCCGCAAGAATGTTTTGCCAGCCGGGAGTGGTTAACAATACGGCGATGAAAGGCATAATCAGCCATGAGAAAAGCCCGCCAATGATCCAGTACACTTCCCAGCGCCACTTTTTGACCAAATTGTAGGGCATATACCAGCTTCCCGAGGAAGCCCCTCCCAAAGAGTGAAAAATAATTCCTAAAATAGCTTGCATAGTTTATTCGATTTAATCCGGTTTAAAATGATTATTATACTTTTGGTTTGATTCTATTTCATTACAGCATGTCAAAATTAACGGCAGATGCAGAAATCATCAATACACAAAATGGCAATTTAGTTACACTTTTTGACCCTATATTTGAATGGCTGACTTTTTAAAATACCTAACACCGGGGGAACGCGACAAAGCCTGGGGAATTTATCTGAATGTAGCCGGATCATCACGGGTACAGCCCAATAGTGTTTATCCGTCGCCGCAACATCCGTCGGGATATCACTTTAATTGGGAACAAGGACGTTTATTGAATGAGTACCAGATAAACTACATTACCGAGGGCAAAGGCATTATTGAAACAGAAGCGGGAAAGCAGCAGATAAAGCCCGGGAGCATCCTGTTAATCAGGCCCAACTTCTGGCATCGGTACCGCCCCTTAAAAAATACCGGATGGAAAGAGCAATTTATCGGCTTTAGCGGTTCCATTGCCGATCAGTTTTTAGGTCACAACCTGTTTTCGAGCAAACTGCCGCTAATGCAAATTGGCATGCACGAAGAGGTGCTGGACACTTATTTGAAGATTTTTGATTTAGTGCGCGACGAAAAACCCGGCTACCAGCAAATTGCCTCGGGCATGATTGTCAAACTATTGGGGTATCTGCTTTCCATCGAGATGCAAAAAGAATTTACGGGAAAGCGAATTGCACATATCATTGAGGAAGTGCGATTTAAAATGCGGGCTGCTGTTGACGGCAACATCGATTTGAAGGAACTTGCCGACCACTACAACATTGGCTACTCCTACTTCCGGAAGATGTTTAAAAGCTACACGGGTGTGGCGCCGCACCAATATTATTTGGAGTTGAAGATTATGCGCGCCAGGGAACTGCTACTGTCAACCGATAAGAGTGTGAAGGAAATCAGCTTTGAGTTGGGCTTTCAGTCCATTCACTATTTCAGCCGCATCTTTAAAAGCAAAACAGGAATTAGCCCGAGTGAACTGAGAAAATAAATCGTAAAATCGCTTGTTCACCCAGGCTATCAACTATCTAAAACAGGAATCTACTTCCCTTCTATTTCAGGAATAAACCGTTAAAACCAGTTGGCGGGGGCCACCATGATCGCGAAACTCGCACATATAAATGCCTTGCCAGCTTCCCAGGTTCATCTTCCCGCCGGTAATCGGGATGGTTACTTCGCAGCCGATCAATGCTGCTTTGATATGTGCAGGCATATCGTCGCCCCCCTCCGAAGTATGCGTATATATCCGGTTATTCTCCGGGACAATGATATTCATCGTCGACTCAAAGTCGCGACGAACAGCCGGATCCACATTTTCATTCAGGGTAATCCCAGCCGAGGTGTGTTTTACCAAAATATGCAACAAACCAGCCTCCGGCAAATCGGGCAAGCCAGCCAACTCCGTTTCAACAACATCCGTAATTAAATGATAGCCCCGACGGAAAGCAGGCAACTTTATTTCTTTTTGCTGAATCATAAGTTTAAATTTTTAAGTTAAACGTTTTATTTGATAAGGTCATTATAGGCATGATAGTTTCCGTTTGTTTGCTGAGCCTGCTGCTGATCGTGTTGCTGTTGCTGCCATTGCAGGGCAAGCTCGCTCAAGGTGGCATCGGCATGCTCAAAAAACAATTTATAAGAGGCACAAAAGCGCGGTTTCCGGTGATCCTGCGGGTCTTTAATCCGGTCTTTCGTACAACCGCCAAAACATTTAGTCAGCCAACGGCACTGGCGACATTCGCGCGGTAAAACCGACTTGGCCTGACCAAAGGCCGTTTGCTTTTTCGAATTCAGCATATTAATCAACTTATCGTGCTGAAGATTTCCCAGTTTCCACTTCGGCTCCACAAAGAAGTCGCAACTGTAAATATTGCCGTTATGCTCAACAACCACATAGGGCGCACATTCCTTCATCATGGTGCATTCCGGTGCTTCAAGGCCCACATAACTGTAAAAAACCGACTCGAAGTGACGGATTGAAGTGGTTGGCTGCCCATTTTCAAAATCCGCCAGCCACAGGTCGAAAAGCTTATTCAGGAAATGACCGTAATCGACAGCCGAAACCGAAAAACCCGCTGCCCGTGTCGGATCATTTTTATCGGTCTCCACAACCGGAATAAACTGCATAAAATTCAGGCCCAACGATTTGTAATAAGCATATAACTCCTCCGGGTATTTCACCGAATGACTGGTCACACAACACATGGCATTTACCGCCACCCCTTCTTCGAGCAACATCCGGGCATTGTCCTCCACCCGTCGGTGCGATCCTTGGCCTGCCCGATCTAACCTGAAATGATTATGAATAAACTCCGGGCCATCGAGCGAGAGGCCAACCAGCCAATCGTACTTTTTCAGAAATTTAGCCCATTCCCGGTTCAACAAAAGCCCATTGGTTTGCAAGCCATTGCCCACCGTTTGGCTGTGTCCGTATTTTTGCTCCAGCTCAACCGCTTTGCGGTAAAAATCCAGTCCCATCAAAGTGGGCTCTCCCCCCTGCCAGCTAATGGTGACCTGCTCGCCCGACTGCTGCATCACCTGGCGAATTGTTTCCTCCAGTGTCTGCTCACTCATTCGGTGGGCTTGCTCCTTACCAAACAATTCGGCTTTTTCCAAATAAAAACAATAGGTGCATCCCAGGTTGCAATCCGGCCCCGAGGGTTTTATTAAAACTGATGTTAAAGGTTTTCGTCTTACTGCCATTTTTTCTCTTTCTACTCTAATCAAAATCGCGAAATCAAAGTCAAGATAGCAAAATAAATTGTTCCTTTTCACTTTTCCTCCGCCGATCTTTAGTTGCACTTGTTTCGTGCCTCCGATCCCGATAATGCAACTATTCGGGAATGAGTTTATTGCAAAAGTCACCTATTCGACCGGTTCTGACTATGCCTCAACAGCCTCTCCTCAATATTGCCGCCCGATTTTTTATCGGGCTCGCTCCCCAAAAAAGGAAATAAAATCAGCAGATGCCGTTGAAAGTCGCGCTCATTTTACATCTTATCACAATAAGGCTATATGCCGAAGGTGTTAAAACCTGTACTCCCGCTTCGGTGGGAGTTTTCTTTTTTAAACCATTGATAGCTGTTGGCCTATTAGAACTGATCATCATCGATCGCCGGCAGTTGGCAGCAGGCTTAGCAAAAAGATTTTTCAATTTATAATTTTTAGTCGAGCAATGGTTCTATTTCCATAACTTTTTTACGAACGACTGGTTTTCGATGACCAACAGGGCTTCCGGCTATACGAAGCGCATTTTTATTATGATCATATACTTATGGTTTTTCGATTTATCCGCCGGTTTTTGCTATTTTTGCGCAAACTTTACACCATGCATAAAAACAAAACTGAGTTACTGGTTCCGGCCGGAAGTGTCGATTCGTTCCGGGCAGCCCTTCGTGGTGGTGCCGATGCCGTTTACCTCGGATTAAAGCGCTTTAACGCCCGGGTTCGGGCTAACAATTTCAGCGAGGAGCAGCTGCCGGCCATCCTGCAAGAGGCTCGTAAGCATGGTGCCAAAGTGTACATCACCCTAAACACGGTAGTTAAAAATGCCGAACTGCCGAGTTTGCTCGATTTTATGGCCTACCTGGAGCGCGTTGGCGTTGATGCAATTATTGTGCAGGACTGGGGCGTTTTTGCACTGGCACGCCAGCACTTTCCCCGCTTAACCATCCATGCCAGCACCCAGATGGGTACGCACAATTCGGTGGGGGTCGACTATGCAGCGCAGCTTGGCATAAAGCGCGTGGTGCTGGCGCGCGAGCTCACACTGCCCGAGGTGGAAGCAGTGGCTGACAAGCCGGCCTGCGAGCTCGAGATTTTTATTCACGGGGCACTGTGTTACTCCTTCTCGGGGCAGTGTTTCTTCAGCAGCTATATTGGTGGCCGCGGGGCCAACCGGGGAATGTGCAGCCAGCCCTGCCGCATGGTTTACCAGGACCGGCAGGAAAAGAAGTACCTGTTTAACCTGAAGGACAACCAGCAGCTGGCTACCCTCGGCCAACTGCGCGAGTACGGCATTCATTCCTTAAAGGTTGAAGGGCGAATGAAATCGGCCGATTACGTGTACCAGGTGGCCTCGGCTTACCGGCTGGCGCTGGATCATCCGGAGAAAACCAACGATGCCGAAGCTATGCTCCAGATGGATTTTGGCCGCGAGAAAACCGGTTACTTCCTGGCTCAAAATGTATCGGGAGCCATTGCCGACAACTCCAACACGGGCATTTTGCTGGGGCCAATTACGCGTGTTGGTAAAAACGAAATCACCTTTTACAGTAGTCGCGAGTTGAAAAACAACGACCGCCTGCGCATTCGCCACGCTAAAACCAACCAAACATTTAACCTCAAGGTGGAGGATCTGTGGGAAGAAAAAGGCCGCTATACCATTCCCTTCGATGGGAAGCAAGCGGTCGCAGCCGGCGACGAGCTGTATTTAATCGGACGCCGGGAGCAGTCGTTCCCTTCGCGGCTGCCCAAGGTCGCAGCGCCACAGGTGAGGCTCAGCTTGCAGCAAAAGAATAAGTACTTGCAGCAACTGGCAATCCCTGACCGCACGCCCGACCGCGAGAGTCTTTTTATCCGCGTGGACGACAGCGGCTGGTTCCCGTTTATCCGAACCGAGGAAGTGGAGTGCATCCTGCTGTCGCTGGGGCGCCATCAACTGGAGGCGCTGAACCTGGATCAGAAATTCATTCAGAAAAACCGCGCCAAAATAGCCATTGAACTTCCCAAGTTTATTGCCCAGGGGCACTTGGAAGAGTGGAAAAAGCTGATCGCAAAGGCCGAAGATAAAGGCATCAGGCACTTTTTTGTGAGCCATCTGTCGCAAAAGCTGCTCCTGTCGCCATCAAGCACCGTGAGCTGCAACGAGCAGGTTTACGTGTATAACGATGCCGCTTCGAAGTTCCTGAAAAGTCAGCACATCAACCATTTCTGCTATTCGCTCGAGAATGATTCGGACAACTTGCAGAAACTTCAAAACAAACAGGGCATTGTGTTGCTGCACAGCATCCCCGAGCTGTTTTATTCGCGTATGCCTGTAAAAGTTGAAAACAAGGAAAATACCTTCAAAGACGAGTTCAACAAAACATACCTGAAAGAAAGCAAGGAAGGAATAACCATGGTGCTGCCCGACCGGCCGGTGAACTTGTTTCCGTATAAAAAGCAGCTGCTCGGTGCAGGCTTCATACGTTTTATGTTCGACCTGAAACACCAGGAGCCCAATCCGCGGTTAATCAAAAAGCTGTTTTTGAACTACCGCTCCGGGCAGGCCATACAACCGTCAACTGTTTTCAACTTCAAGAAAGGCTTGCAGTAATAAGAACTGAACGAAATAAAATCACGAAATCCTGTTTCAAAATGGCATTCATTTTTTATCTTAGAACGCTTCATCAAGCTATTCCGGATCGAATAGATCGAGGCCGTGTCCATACTGCCTCGCAACAAATGCCGGAATGATTTGATGAATTGAAAACCAATAACGACCAAACCCACTATGAATAAAACGCGACTTATCACGGCAATTTTACTGTTTTCCGTTTCTCAACTTTCGGCCCAAATCAGCCTTAAAAAGGAGCTGGGAGGCATTTGGATTACCGATGCCGGACAAAACATTGCTTTTTACCAAAAGGAGCCGATGAGCCTTAACGCGACCGAAAAACGCAATAACTTTCTTCACCCGGTTATGCTCCCCGATGGCACAACGGTCACCGAAAATATTCCGGACGACCACCCGCATCACCGGGGAATATTTTGGGCCTGGCACCAGATTTTTATCGGCGATCAGCAGGTTAGCGATGGCTGGGACCTGAAAAACTTTATGGTCGATGTGAAAAGCATCGAGTTTCAGCGTACACCCAACGGCGATGGCTTACTGAAAACCGGCTCGTTCTGGAAATCGCCGCTTTACAAAGATGGCACCGAAGCCTACCTGGAAGAAACAACCACCTATACCTTCCACCAGAAGAAGGGCAACTACCGCCTGATTCACTTTAAGATTCGCCTGGTTCCGCTGGTCGAAGGGCTTAAACTTGGTGGCTCGAACGACGAAAAAGGCTACGGCGGCTTTTCGGCCCGCCTGAAACTTCCCGCCGATGTTGTGCTGAAGTCGGCCGAGGGAACCATCAAAGCCACCAACACAGCCGTGCAGGCCGGTAATTATGTGATTGTTAGCGGCTCGATGGCCAAAAACGGAAACGGTCCCGGCGGGGTGATGCTTTACGCCGATCCCAACAACCCGCTAAATTCACAAAGCTGGATCCTGCGCGATAAAGACAGTATGCAGAATGCCGTTTTTCCCGGGCGCTACCCCATTGCGCTGGAGAAAGATGTTCCGCTGGAGCTGAACTACACCATCGTGTTGTTTACCGGAAAACTAAAAGAACGCTACGTGCTCCGGGATATTCAGGCCGACGATTCGGCCCTTACAGACGAATAGTACGCTGTTCCTGATCGCTCAGCAAACAGGCCTCCAGAACACGCAAACAGTCGCGGCTTTCCTCGGGCTTCACCAGCAAGCTTTCGCCATTTGTAATTGCGCCGTACACATTTTCGTAGAACAGCGCATAGTTACCCCGAATGGTTTCCATCTTTTGGCGTATTGGCTGCCCGTCCTTTTCGGTATGCAGCATTCCCCAGGCACTTTCCGGCTCTTCGCCCCAGCCTGATCCACCGGGTAGTTGTCCGGCTTTCAGGGCTTCCTCCTGCGGATCGATGCCCCACTTCTGATACGAGCCCAGGGTGCCATGCAGCGAGTAACGAGGGCCCGGCTCACGCACCAGGTACGAGCTTTTCAGCAGCGCAGCAAAGCCGTCGTACTGCAAGCGAATATCGTAATAATCCGGAACACGTCCTCCGGTACGCAAAGTGGCCAGATGAGCCGTTACCGCCCCGGGCATACCAAATAAATTCAGCGCCTGATCAACCGCATGCGAACCTAAATTGTACAACACGCCTACCCGATCAATGCCTTCTTCCTTCCAGGTATCGGCTTGAATGAAATTGCGGTAGCGATCGAAGTGCGACTCAAACTCCACCAAACGTCCTAAAAGGCCTTCGGTTATGATTTTTTTCACGGTCAGGAAATCGCCGTCCCAACGCCGGTTCTGGTAAACGGTTAGCACCAGTCCTTTTTCGTTGGCCAGGGCAATGAGCTCGTTGGCCTGCTCCACCGTTTGGGTGAATGGCTTCTCAACAACAACATGCTTTCCGGCCAGCAAAGCTTGTTTGCACATCTCGTAATGCAAATAATCGGGCGTATTAACCACCACCAGCTTAATCCGGGGATCATCCAGCAAAGCAGCATAGTTACGCACAATGGTGGCCTCGGAGAAAAGTGCGGCCGAGCGGTTCTTCGATCGTTCCAAAATCGATCTGACTTCGAAATCAGGATTTGCCTTCAGCGAAGGGCCGTGAAACACCATGCCCGACATACCATAAGAAGCTATCGCCGTTTGAATCTTCATCGTTATTTTTTTAGCAGTTTGACAATGCAAGTTAACAAACCCAGCGACTTCGCGAAAAAAACCAGCACTCCTCCAGCTCCGGAGTAGCGAAATCGTTGTAGCAAAATCGCCATAAGCAGAAATCCGAGCTCCGGAGGAGCGGCACATACGAGGCTGTTGGGGGCAGTTGCGCTCCTACGGAGCTCCTGTATCTCTACGCCCAGCCGTCCCGACGGGACTGGAATTTGCGCTTACCTTTCGAAACCCTCCGCTTTAAAACCGGAAGTTAACGCCCAACCGCCAATACGGCCGTTTTCTTGGTCGAGCCGACAAAGGGAGTTTCGCCCTAAGCTCCTCACAGCACCTCCCCCCGACTAATCGGGACAAGCGTTGACAGTCTCCCGTCATCCGGCTCCGGTTTTGCAAACCGAAAGGTTTCATCCAGTTATGCCGACTTGCCAGTGATAAAACAAGCCCGGAAACGGATCCCGAACCCGGCGTTAAACCAAGCTTCGATCTAAACCAAGTTCGTTGCCTACATCCAGAGATCTCCTGCCACTTAGACAGAGATTGACAACCATCATTTTAAACTCTTTGTCGCACTTCTTTCGTGTTTTCTCTTTCATGTTCTCTCTTTCATACTCTAGAGATAGGGGCTTAACTTTGTGTCCTCGCCAATGTAGCAGATCCAGTAGGCATCGACAGTAATTTCCGGTGCCAGTTTGGTGCCTTTTTAAACCACAAACCAGTGTTCCCGCCCATTGCTCGGGATAACTGCCAGCAACTAACTGATATAAAGGAGTGATTTCCCAATAAAAACGATTAATTTTATCATCCGACATCAATTGAAACTGGCAAATCCAGTATAAAAAGGTGGGATTGGTCATTTGATGATGGCTTTCGCACCCCTGTAGAGGAAAGTGATTGATTTGCTTTCCTCTTTTTCTTATCAATACGATTTAATTCGTGATGAGAATAACCCTGTTGGTAGCCCTGAACCCCTCACTTTGCAGCACCTCCGTCTACAAGCAAAGGAATAATTCACAAAAAAAGAGCTCTTTATTCAACTCAAAATAAAGAACTTGAATCATTGCAAATAATTTGAAAAAGGAACATTTAGTTATTGAATTTACTTTCCTTATTTTTGCTCATTATGAGTAAGCTTCGATTCAGTGGACATGATACTTTTGTTCTCTTAAAAAGGGTTTTATTCAATCTATAGTATAATCCCGCTTCTCTGGAATCACTCCGCGAACACCTCCAGTTGGATTTTCAATATCACCAGCATATCGGGGAATTAAATGAATGTGAACATGAGGAATCGTTTGCCCCCCGGCCTGATTAATATTTACTCCCACGTTGAAACCATTAGGATTAAATTCACTCGCTATAATGCACTTAACATGATTAAGCAAAAACCAACAAGCCTGTTGTTCTTTTATGCTTAATTCAAAATAGTCAGCACAATGACGTTTAGGAATAATTAAAGCATGGCCGGGATTGACCGGAAATTTATCAAAAATAGCAAATGCAGTAGCCGTTTCTGCAATAAAAGCTTGCTCCGGGGTTGAATTACAAAATGGGCAACTGATATTAATCGTTTTTTCAATACGGTTGAAATGCTGATACTCGTAAATTTCACAATTCCCGTTGACGAAGACAGACCGGAACGGAAGCTTGACATTACACTGATAGGTTTTCTTTTTATGTAATTTGTGAGTACGGTATCCTTCAAACTGAAGATCACGACGTACTGCGAAATAAGCTTTCCCAGTAGGCCTCAACAGTCGAGAGATCTCGACCAAGACTTTTGCTTGCTCCTCTGGCAATAACACGTTCAATACATAGAAACAAAGTATTGTATCGAACTTCTTTTGAGGATACTCCGGGAAATAGTGGACATCATATCCTTTCACATTCATGCCCAATTCAGATAGCAATTGAACATCAGATCCAAAGCCGCACCCAAAATCGAGAATTTCTCCTTTGAGCCAGCCACGCTCTATGGCCAGTCGAGCAGGAAACGAAAGACGATCGCGCTCTTTAGCAGTGAGATAATGATATTGATTTAATTTCGTCCGTCCCATTGGTCGAATCCGCGTTGAGAAATTAGATAATCACACGTACTTTTTAGCTGAGTAATGGCAGTTGTTTCCCAAGAATCAAAATTAGTGTCACCAAGCAATGTGACACCGATCTCCTTTCTGAAACGTTCATGTTGAAACTGATTCAGTATATCCCAATACTGGATGATCAGTTCTTTTTGCGATTCGATTAGTGCAGCAGACGGAATTTTGTCTCTCTTCCGACTATTTGTAATTGAATCACTTGGAAGTAGATTCCACAAGTCGTTATTTTTCCACACTGAAAATGGAATCAAGTGGTCAAGATCATACTTCCTAAGTTTCCTTCCTGTCCACACGCAATATACATTCCCCTGCTCCTGCAGATAGTTATTGAAAATCTTTTTTGATTCGTTCACCTCCCTTTCTGTGACCGGACTTCGCAAAACATCATTCAATACTTGACTCACCGACAGGTTATCCGAAGACATCCGCACCGAAAACTCAGCCCACTTAAACAAGATAGAATCCTTACCCGCGATAAACGAACCAAAAACCCGAAAGGCATCATAGTATTCTCGGGGGATGGAAAAGCTACCCAGCCTATTTATCAGATATTCTGCATCTATTATATTAATCCGCTTACTGGCTTCACTTCGTTTCTCAACCCTAAAAATGGAATAATACTCTTTGCTAAGTGATCGACCGATATACCGCATGGGCATTTTCGTGACCGTGTCTTTGATTTTACTTGCCAGCGCTTTAAAGTCATCCTCTAAATCTACTGGTATTCCTCTAGTCTTTAAATCATTATAAAACGCAGAAAATCCACCTCTCAACTTATACTTATCCGTAAATTCCAGCAACTGTTTGCCAAATGCCAATTCAGTTTCTCCTCCTATCTGTGGAATACTCAGAGATGAATCGAAAATTGGATAGTAATAAAGTAACCATTTTTCAACCAACAGCCCTGTAGGAAAAATGACACGATCCCCTTCTACAACAATAAACGGAGAATTATCTTGTATAAGATCAATGACAGCACGAAGCAAGGCAAACTTATAAGTCGAAGTTTTGCTTTCCCGTTCAATAATTCTGCTAATATTGGTTAATACATATTCCTTCATTCAATAGTAATTCACCGAGATACAAATAACGAGGTTAATCGCTTCATCTCGGCCTCTTCAACCGCAGAATCTGAATTTGCTTCATCCAAAAGCATTTTGTCCTGATAAGAAAGAAAATGGTTAGTAATAATCCGAAGAGTACCGCCTTTGTGGATGAATTGTGCAAAACCATACGACAAAGTGCGAATTGCGTTGGAACTAAAATAGCCAAGTTTCAAGTCGATATGCTTGCAATTTGGTATAGTCAGCATAAAAAACTCGATTGGAAGATGATTTCCATCAGAGCTATATTCTAGGGTTAGCGGATATACAATATCTCTTAGCATAGCGATAGGCACTTTAGTATTTGGCATTTGTTAAAATCCAAATTTACAAAATTATCGTTTAACAAGGCTTTATTTACGATATTTTATTTCCGTATGAGAACCACATCCGACTTCAGGAACCATCCGATCCAATCTGCAACTTTCGTCGGAATTTTTATCCGCTCTCTGTTTTATTTATCCGCTTGGTGATATAGGCCTACTCCCCCTATACGATTCCTTCGGAGATCCTTCTTGGAAAGTTCGGGGTTTCTGTAAGGTTTCTGTATGGTTTCTGTATGCTTACTGTATCTTTTTATACAGAAAACTAGTATAAACCTTAGAGTTAAAAAGTAAGAAGTACGAACCTTTCAAGAAGAATCTCTATGGCAAAGGCGAAGGTAGCAGGAGGATTTCAGTTAAGTGGTAAATTGGGGAACACGCTGGTTTTTGTTCCTTATGGCGATGAAGTGATTGTTCGCTCGGCGCCGGAAAAGCGTAAGCGCGATAGCTGGAGCCCGAAGCAACAGGAACACCGGATGCGTTTCCGGGCCTTGAGCTTTTTTTATAAAGCTTACCGCGAAAATGTTGTTAAGCCGATCTGGAATCTGTCGGCAACCGTGAAATATACCGGCTATAACCTGTTTGTCCAGGCCAATATGCCGGCTTTTGGTCGTTACGGAGCACTGACGGATCCCGACTTGTTGCATTTTTCAACAGGCCCGGTTCCCTTGCCGCAAGAGCTTCGGGTGGAGCGGTCGGCCGACGACCCGGCTGTTGTTCGGATTAGCTGGAGCACCGACCAGCTGAGCCGGCAAGCCCAAACGAACGATTGCCTGATGGGGATTTATTACTCCCGGGATGGCAGCCAGCCTTTTGAAATCGGTGCAACGCGTGGGCAAGGCGAAGCATTGCTCCCCCTGAAAGAGTGGCAAATTACCAGGCAATTTCATATCCACTTGTTTTTCCGGCGCGATGATCGTTCCGCCTATTCTCCGGATCGCTGTTTTCTGGTCTGAAACGCGGGAAAAGCAGAGGTTTAGTAGTGAGTCTTGAGTAGCGAGTCGTGAGTAGCGAGTCGTGAGTCTTGAGTAGTGAGACCAGATAACCAAAAGCACTACGGCTCAGCAACCATTCATAAAACAGGGCTACAGCATCATGAAAGAGGCTGTCCAAAAAGTATGAAGAGATTTTTCAAAGCTATCAAATTGTAAGTCCGTTCAAACTACATGCCCCCTAAATCCTCCCGAAAAGTTGGGGACGGGCTCTGAAGGGGACTTTAAGCCATCCGGCAGCTGACGGAGAGCTTTGCCCGCCTGCCGGTGGGCAGGGAGGGTAAAATCAGCTAGAGCTTTCAATTTGTAAGTCTGAGTTTCTTCTTATCGACTTTTTAGACAGCCCCAACAATCATTCACCAGTTAGCTTCTCGATTGCTTCCACAAAATCCAGCTTAATGAGTTCTCAATGTTTGCTCCTTAGGCAGATGGGCTCAAAATCATTATCGGCTGCTTCAAAATTGGTAAAATTCTTGAGTATCTCAGTGGGTTCATGGGAGTAGGGATAGCGTTCTTCATGCAACAAAATCATTTGTGGAATCGAATAATATTCTAATAATTCGTGCAAATCCCAAAAGTGCTTTTTCCGCGCTATGCGACTTACAAGGTCGATTTTCATTGCCGTTATATCGTCGAGACTAGCTAACCGTATATTGTCAACATTTAAAACAGGCCGAATAAAAGGATCGGTATAAAACAAATCAAGTTTAATACAATCATCCGCCGAATTTCCTATAAAGTAGGATTTACCCATTGCAACAGGTCCGTCAAATGAATCAATATATTCAAAACTAACTTTTAGATGCTTATCGATTAAATCAAAATCAATTTCGCCATAAGGAGTCTCGGTAAATAAGTCAATATCGACGGATTCACGATGACCTAACTGCAAACTTAAAGCGGTTCCACCAACCAGCCGAAAAGGATCGAAGATTTTTTCCCCCATCAGCCAGGACAAGATTTCTCGTAGCTGAGGCGTTACCGTATTGTATTTTAATTGTTTGGTCATCTACTTATCGGAGATATTTCTGTATATTATTTTCCAGTATTGACGAACGGTTTGAGAGCTGGGCCAAAATAGCCTGCACTTCCTGTTCGCCATAGAAACGAATTATTTCTCCAATTTCCTGTTCATTCCCCCGTTCGAATACGCGCCTAATAACACTGGTTTTACTCTTCGCCCAATTAATCGAATTTATAGCTGTATCCCAAAACAAAACAGGTCGCAAAAGTTTTAAATTAGGATGTTCATGCTGGGTTTGTTTTTTCTTTTGTTGCTCAATATCGTAATACGCTTGTAATACGGCAAAGAAACTTTCATCAATACCCAAAGCATCACCAAGTCTTATGGACAATGAGGGATTGATGCGACGTTTCCCCTTCGTAATATCTCCCAAAAGCTGAGGATATTCATCAATCAACATCGCCAATCGTCTTTTAGGCAATCTTCTTTTTTTTAATTCCCTGTCAAGAATAAAACCGGGATGTATCCCCTTTAAAATTGTAATATTTTTATCTATTGAATCCATCGCAGTAACAAATATAAACAAATTTGTTTACACCCTGAGACCATGCTCTGTTTGATTATCAAAGGACACTCACAAAAGTACCTCCATGGCATCATCTACTAACGAGTTAAGTATTGAGTCGTGAGTAGTGAGTCGTAAGTCTTGAGTAGAGAGTATTGAGTAGAGAGTCTTGAGTAGAGAAAACAGGCTGTAAGTACAGTTAGTCATAAGTCCGAACACACAGGGATCAGGATTCAGTGATCAATCGCAGTCTGAGACAATTTACGATTGGACGATTGACCATTTACGATTGACCAAGATGAGTATTTGCTCGAAACCCACATGTTTATTCGATCTTGAATATTGGTTATTGGAAATTCGAAGCCAGCAGCATCATCGCTTTTCCCCACATCGTATGTTGGTAGGGAGCGTTTCTTTTCTATAAATATGCTCCCCTCCGGACTTCGATCGTCAATCAGTTCTCCGCGTCGTCTCCGCGAACGTTGCGATTAAAAAGCTTGCTGATTACAACCTGTCAGCGTCCGCAGGTCCTGACAGCGTTTACGATCTGGCATCCGTTGTTTATTCCAAAAATGAGGGAATAAGGTTGATTGCCGATCTTTCGGTTCTCTACGAAGGTTAAAGAGGTGCTGGTTGGTTGAAAATTGCGCCATTAGTGAAGGCATGGGGCATAGCAACGAAAAAACGACGACAATCTACCTGAGAAGCTTTGCAGATAGTTAGCTGGACGAATTGAATAGAAAACTATTATAGCAAATTCTTGCAACTGTTTTTTAGTTGCATTTTTATATATTTGTATTATGAGCAAAATTGAGAAGCTGATTAGCCGGTTTAAGAGTAAACCCAAAGATTTTACTTATAACGAGCTGGTAACGCTACTGGCTTATTTTGGGTACAAGCAAGCCCAGGGAGCCGGATCGAGAGTCGTATTTGCCAACGAGAAAAGCGGGCACAAAATGAAACTACACAAGCCACATCCGGGAAACATCTTAAAACGCTACCAGTTCGATTTAATTGAGCAGGAACTAAAAAATACGAATGCACTATGAAAAATGTATTGGAATATAAAGGTTTTTTGGGCACGGTGAATTACAGCGCCGATGACCGGGTTTTCTTTGGCAAAGTAGAGGGAATAAATGATCTGGTAACTTTTGAGGGGACTACCGTTGACGAATTGGAGGCCGCCTTTAAAGAAATGGTGGATGGCCATATTGAAGATTGTGAACGCGAAGGAAAGCCGCTTGAGAAATCGTATAAAGGAAGTTTTAACGTACGACTGAGCAGCGAGCTACACAAAAGAGCCGCACAAATGGCAGCCGCCAAAGGCATTACCTTAAACCAACTGGTAAAACATGCTTTGAAGCGCGAACTGCACGAAGAAAACGAAGTTGATTAAGATTTCCTCGATAAAAACCAAGAAAGCCGGCAGTGTGTGAAGCTGCCGGCTTTTATTGTTTGAAAAAAACGTGATTCTGTGTGTGTTTGAAAAAATTTAATTATTCTGAAACAACTTCGAAG
Source organism: Mangrovibacterium marinum (assembly GCF_003046625.1). Taxonomy (GTDB): domain Bacteria; phylum Bacteroidota; class Bacteroidia; order Bacteroidales; family Prolixibacteraceae; genus Mangrovibacterium; species Mangrovibacterium marinum. Next base: position 24,162 of record NZ_QAAD01000005.1, on the reverse strand, counting down.
TTGAAATCAACAATAACTTCTTTGTGCAATTTGATTTTTGCTGTAAACTGACCAACTTCTTTGATGTTGTCTTCAGCCAAACGGATTTGTTTGCGGTCGATGTTGAAGCCCAATGCGTTGATTGCTTCAGCCAATTGAATGGTGTTAACCGAACCGAAAATTTTACCAGACGAGCTGGTTTTTGCACCAATAGTTACTGATTTGCCTTCCATCTGAGCAGCCAATGCCAAAGCTTCTTCTTTCAGTTTCGCTTCTTTGTGGGCACGTTGCTTGATGTTTTCAGCCAAAATCTTCTTGGTTGATTCGTTGGCTACGATAGCCATTTTCTGAGGAATCAAGTAGTTACGGCCATAACCGTCTTTTACTTTAACGATATCGTCTTTGCTCCCCAGGTTGTTAATATCTTGCAATAAAATGATTTCCATTGTGTCTTTCTTTTTCTTATTTCAACATATCAGTTACGAAGGGCAGCAATGCTAAGTGACGGGCACGTTTTACTGCTTTTGCCACTTTACGCTGATACTTCAGTGAAGTACCGGTAATACGGCGAGGAAGAATGCGACCTTGTTCGTTCAAGAACTTTTTCAAGAACTCAGGATCTTTATAATCCACATACTTGATTTTGTTCTTTTTGAAACGGCAGTATTTTTTCTTTTTGATTTCTACTGACGGGGGAGTCAGATAACGGATTTCACCTTGATTACTTGCCATAGCTTAATTCTCCTTTTCAGCTTTAGTTTTGTTTCTTCTTTTCTCTGCATACTCTGCTGCGTATTTGTCCTGTTTGAAAGTCAGGAAACGAATAATACGCTCGTCGCGACGGTACTGGATTTCCATTTTTTCGATCAATTCGGGTTCAGCTTTGAACTCGAACATCTGATAGAAACCTGTACTTTTTTTCTGAATGGGATAAGCTAATTTGCGTAATCCCCAGTGCTCTTCATTGACAATTTCGCCACCGTTTTCGGTGATGATGTCTTTGAATTTCTGTACCGCTTCCTTTATCTGTACGTCAGATAAAACGGGAGTTGCAATGAAAACGGTTTCATACTGGTTTTTCATAAAACATCTAATTTATTAAACATTAAAAAATTACACCTATCTTTTAGGTCGCGCAAAATTAGGAATATTTTAGTTTTTCACAAACCATTTTCCGAAAGAAAAGCAACCGACAGCTTATTTTCACGCATCTCAAGCCAATTTTAAGTTTGCTGCCATTCCGCTGTTCTTACGAATGAATTGAAATAAGCCTTCGATTTTGTTTGTTACCTTTGCGGCTCAATTTTGAATTATGGTATTGGAAAAACATCCGAAAGCCGAAGCGCTGATCTTTGATCTGGACGGAACCCTGTCCGACTCGCTTCCGGTGCACATTGCCACCTGGCATCAGGTGTGCGCGCATTACAACTGTAAATTTAACGAGAAGATTATCGATGAGCTGACCGGCATGCCGACCATCCGCTTTGCCGAACGCATTATCGAGGAAAACGGACTGCGCGGGGTCGATCCGCACGAAATGGTGAAAATGAAGCAGGAAACCTTCTGGAAACATGCCTCGCTGCTAAAACCGCACCAGGCCGTCGTTGATTTCATGAAAAGCTTCCACGGTAAAATTCCACTGGCCGTAGGTACAGGAGCCAGCCGCCGAAGTGCCGAAGTGCAGTTGAAAACCCTGGGACTGACCCATTATTTCGATGCCATTGTTACGGCCGACGATGTCAGCCATCATAAACCCGAGCCGGAGACCTTCCTTCGCTGTGCCGAGATGGTTGGTGTAAAAGCCGAAAACTGCCAGGTATTGGAAGACGGTGTTCTGGGTATGGAGGCCGCCAAAACAGCAGGCATGTATCTGATTGATGTGCGGCCAATCACTTACGAAAACTTTAGCATCGCTGATTAAGCATTGTACATTTTGACATGAAGATTTTCAAACAGCTTTTCATCATCCTGGCCATCAATTTGGCGGGTGATTTAATCAGCAGGTACCTGCACCTCCCCCTGCCCGGCCCGATTACCGGAATGTTGCTGCTGCTGATTTTGTTGCTAACGGGGGTTTTGAAAGAACGCGAAATTCGCGACACCGCCGATTTCATGCTTCAAAATATGGGTTTTTTCTTCATCCCCGCCGGGGTGAGCGTTATGATCTCGTACCATGCTCTCGACGGCTTTTATTTTGAAACGGTGTTGGTGGTGGTTCTATCCACCATCCTGGTGATGGCTGTCACAGCACTGGCCACGCAATTGTTTATTCGTTTAAACGAAAAGAAAAATGGAAAACATCACTAATACCCATCTGTTTGGCATCCTGCTGACCGTGGGGCTGTTCTACCTGATTACTTTAATCAAACATCGTTCGCGGCAAAACTGGCTGAATCCGCTGTTGTTGTCCGTGATCATCATCATCTGCATTCTTGTGTTGACCGAGATCCCCTTTGAGCACTACATGAAAGGCGGAAGCGTGATCCATGCTTTTCTGGGGCCTGTAACGGTTGTTTTGGCTTTACCGCTGTATCGTCAGCGCAAGCTTTTGGTTGAACACAAATATTCCATCGTTGGAGGCATCCTTGCCGGCGTCGCTTCAGCTGTATTATCGGTTGTCGGACTGAGTCGCCTGCTGGGCTTGAACGAACTGCTCGAACGCTCGCTTATCCCACACTCGGTAACGACCCCCATCGGTATTAGTGTCAGCAACATGCTGGAGGCAAACGAGGGAATCACCATCATCTCGATCATCATTACCGGCATACTGGGGGGATCCATCGCTCCGGTTTTACTCAAACTACTGCGCATTAAACACCCGGTTGCAAAAGGACTGAGTATTGGTACTTCGTCGCACGCATTGGGAACCACCAAAGCCATTGAGATGGGCGAAACAGAAGCAGCCATGAGCAGCCTGGCCATTGGTGTGGCAGCACTGACAACAGTGCTCGTGGTAATTGTTATGCAAACGATGGGCTGGTACTAAGGGGAAAATTCCAAAGGGTGAAAAGAGAAATTCCAAAAAGGGAAAATCCAAATCCCAAAGGGTGAAATTCCAAATTCCAAAAAGAGAAAATCCAAAAAGGGAAAATCTAAATCCCAAAGGGTGAAAGTCCAAATCCCAAAGGATGAAATTCCAAAAAGGGAAAATCCAAAAAGAGAAATTCCAAATTCCAAAAAGGGAAATTCCAAAAAGGGAAATTACAATTTACAAAGGGCTACACAGTCTGGTGATGGGTTGATGCGAAACTACCTTTTGACTTTTCACTTTTGACTTTACACTTTTTCCTTTTGCCTTTTTACTTTCTACTTCCGCCTTCACACTTCCTTCCCGTCCAAATAGTGCATCAACTCGTGAACCACGCGTTCGTGATCAATATCGCTGCCGATAAAAACCAGTGTATTGACGGGCTCTTCGCCGGGTTCCAGAAAAGATCCTTCGGCATAGGACACCGCTCCTCCGACCGATTGCACAATGGTTTTGAAAGGAGAGTTCTGCGCACACAACAGGCCTTTAATCCGGTAAATTTCCCGCTGATTGATGGCTGCATAATAGTTAAACCAATATTTAAAACGGTCTAAATTGATAAAACCGTCAAATTGATGGGTAAAGGTGCTGTATTTCTTCGATTCCACCATGCGAAACATCACCGGTCGGGCCAGTTTTTGCTCGATCTGCCCCTGCACGGCCTCGCTGAATTTCTCGAGCGAGAAATCCGCTAAAACACCATAATTGGCCTGCCTGATCAGCGCTGATCCGTTAAAAGCCAAAAGCTGCCTTTCCAGTATCGACAGGCTCTTCGCGTCAATTTCGTCGACTTTATTGACCAAAAGCAGGTCGCTCAAGATAAGCTGCATCTGTTGCTCGGTTGCCGTCAGTTGCCGGGTGGCATTTTGAGCATCAACCAGGCAAATACTTCCATCCAGCTGAAAGCGTTCCTTCAGGTCATCGTCGTCGAAAAATGGCTTAATCACATTGGCCAGGTCGGCAATGCCGGTGGTTTCAATCAACAGGAAATCCAGCTCGCCGGCTTTATCGGCCAAATCGAGTAAGGTGAGTGAAAACTCGTTCGAGATGGTACAGCAAATACAGCCATTGCTCAAATCGAAAATATTGTCAGCCCGCATGCCAACAATCAAATCCTGGTCGATGGATTTTTCACCGAACTCATTTTCAACCAACGCCAGTTTCAGATGCTGGTGTTTTTTAATCAGCTCGTTGATAAAGGTTGTTTTACCGGCTCCCAAAAAGCCGGTTACCAGGATCACACGTATTTTCTTAATTTCGGATAGCATTAAATGACGAAAGTTGATTTCCTGATTTGAAACTTGAAACCTGGAATTTGGAACTTGGAATTTGGAATTTGGAATTTGAAATTTGGAACTTGAAATTTGGAACTTGAAACCTGCTACTCCTGAATATTCATCCGGGCAAAAGGTACCGCATCCTGACCGATAAATTCCCCTTTCAGGTACTTGTAGTGTCCGGTCATGGCAATCATTGCCGCGTTGTCCATGGTAAAGGCAAACTTGGGAATAAAAAGGTTCCAGTGGCGTTTTTCGGCTTCGGCACGCAGTGCATTTTGCAAGCCCGAATTGGCTGAAACCCCACCAGCGACGGTCACTTCGCGGATGCCGGTTTGTTTGCAAGCCTTCACCAGCTTTGCCATCAGGATGTCGATGATTGTTTTCTGAAGCGAGGCACATAAATCGGCCTTATTCTGCTCAATAAAGTTTTCGTTTTCCTTTAACTGATCGCGCAAAAAGTAAAGGAAGCTTGTTTTCAAACCACTAAAGCTATAGTCGAGTTCTTTAATCCGGGGCTTGGCAAACTGATAAGCATCGGCATTTCCTTCCTTCGCCAAACGATCGATCAAAGGGCCTCCGGGATAGGGCATCCCCATCACTTTGGCACATTTATCGAAGGCCTCGCCGGCCGCATCGTCAATAGTCTGGCCAATCACCTCCATGGTCAGGTGGTCTTTCACCAAAATAATTTGCGAGTTGCCGCCACTCACCAGCAAACACAAATGCGGAAACTTCGGAGAACGATTTTCGGCCCCTTCTTCTTTTAAAAAGTGTGCCAGAACATGTCCTTGCAGGTGGTTAATTTCGATCATCGGAATGCCGGCTGCCAGCGCATAACCTTTGGCAAAGGAAGTACCAACAAGCAGCGAGCCCAGCAAACCCGGTCCGCGGGTAAAGGCAATCGCCGATATGTTTTTGCGATCGATGCCGGCCTGCTTAATGGCCTGATCCACCACCGGCACAATATTTTGTTGGTGCGCCCGCGAAGCCAGCTCGGGAACCACGCCCCCGTAAGCCTCGTGAACCTTCTGACTGGCAATGACGTTTGACAAAAGGAAACCGTTTTTCAGTACTGCTGCCGAGGTGTCGTCGCACGATGACTCAATGCCGAGTATGATGATATCTTTTTCCTGATCCATAATTTTAGCTACTTTTTAAATGGGAAACTTCATCCGGGGATTTAAGAAATCCATCGATTTTAGTTTATTTTGCGTGTAAACAAGGGGACAAAATTATTAAAAAAACACTCAAAATAGCAGTTTGGTTTACAGGAGCCATTTTCGTGCTTCTGCTGGCGGCATATCTGGCTTTTCAAACCAGTGCTGTTCAAACCTTTATTGTTCGCCACATTACCACCGAGCTTAGCAAAACGCTCAACACCGAGGTCAGTGTAAAACGGGTTAATATTTCTTTTTTTAGCAAAGTTATCCTCAAAGGCGTTTACATCGGCGACCAGCAACAGGACACCCTGCTGTATATCGACGACTTGGTTGCCAATATCGATGCCCTGAAGTTCAAGAAGAAAACAATCGATCTTTCGTCGGTCAGCCTGCTGGGCACCAAGTTTCGCCTTTCAACCAATGAAGAACATCTGCCCAACTACAGCTTTTTGCTCGATCATCTGCGAAAAACATCGGCCAAAAAAGACTCCGGAAGCTGGGAAATTACCTGTCGGAATTTTCTGTTCGACCGGGCACAGGTCGGTTACTCGTACTTCCGGCAACACGACAAAAACCTGATTGATTTACGGAATATTCATCTCGAGATTTCAGACTTTGCGCTGGACAAAGATTCAATTTATTTTCGGATCAATCATCTGAACCTGGACGATAACAAACTGCTAAAGCTGGAAAACCTGAATGCAGAATTCACTTCACGAAAGCGACTCATAAAGCTTACAAATCTGCGGGTTAAAACCAATCAATCGCAGATAACAAAAGCCGATTTCACCTTCGATCAGCGAGCGCTGAAAAAGGGAGACGACTTCGCCAACAGCCAGATAGACCTAAACCTGGAAGCCGCAACCATCAACCTGGCCGACCTGGGCAATTTTATTCCCCAACTAAAAAGTTACCAGCAGGAGTTGAAGCTTTCGGGGCATGTTTTCGGGAAAATTACCGAGCTGCGGGGACGGAACCTGCATTTCAGCACGGGCCGCTCCACAGCCATCAACTGCAACTTCTACTTAAACGGGCTACCCGACCTTGCGCAGACTTTCATACAGCTTGACCTGCAAAACTCGGCCATCGACTTCCGCGACATCTCCGGCATCCTTTCAACGAACCAACTGATTGCCCAAAGCCCCAGGCTGGCGGCTATTTTCAACGATGCCGGGCTGATTCGTTACCACGGTAATTTTACCGGCTTTTTAAGCGATTTTGTCGCCTATGGCTCCATCCGGTCCGATTTTGGGCGGATCGACACCGACTTGTCGTTTAAGCCCGACGAGAACAAACATCAGCAAGTCAACATTGCCGGACACCTGAGAACCTACAATTTCAACCTTGGCAAGTTTACCCAGTCGCCCCAGATTGGCCGCTTTACCTTTGCCGGTCAGGTTGACGGGAACTACAACAGTCGGCGTAATGCGTTCAACGCCGCCGTGAAAGGGCGAATTGACAGCATTGCAATAAGAGACTACAGCTATCGGAAAATCAATCTGGACGGCTTGATACAAGAGCAAAAATTTGAAGGTCAGGTATCGATCGACGACCCCAACCTGAATTGTTTGTTCAGCGGAAAAATCGACAACGATCCCGGCAAGCCGGCTTACGACTTTGAGCTGATGCTGAACAAAGCCGACCTGGTAGCTCTGAAACTGGACAAAAGCCATCAAAAATCAGATCTATCGCTTCATGTTAACGCCAACTTCTCGGGCAAGAATATTGATGAGATAAAAGGCACAATAAACGTTAACGATGGAAGTTATAGCAGTGGACAAGACACCATCCTGCTGAATAGTCTGGCCGTTGAAACCAGCTCGGGAGATCAAAATTCGCTGAAACTGAAATCGGACTTTCTGGATGTGGATATTGAGGGCTCCTACCGGTTTAATTTGCTGCCCCAAAGTCTGCAAAACCTGCTGCATTTTTATCTGCCATCGAGCGGAGCCAGCTGGCGGCAAACAGCGGCAAACAACATTTTTAAGGTCGATGCCGAGATTAAAAATGTGGAGCCGCTGATGCGTGTTTTTTCGCCCAAGCTGCAAATCACCAGCGGCTATGTTACCGGAAGTATCGACGAAAGCCAAAACAAAATCGATTTGTATTCCGAGATCGCCGCCATTCAGTATGCCGATCTGTCGCTCAAAGGCTATTCGCTTTCAGTTCGCAGCGGCGAGCAACTGGAGATCAAGAGCCGGGCGGAAGAGTTGAACTATGCCGACAAGCAAAAACTATACAACCTGGCATTGCTGGCCACGGCTAACGACGACCAAATGAAGGCCAAGTTTGTGTGGAATAATTACGACATTCTCACGTACAGCGGCGAAGTGGAGTCGGATGTATACTTTAGCCGAAAGGAAGACGGCACCAGCCACATCGACCTGAAAATTGCGCCCAGCAAAATCTATATCGCCGATACCCTTTGGCAGATCAGGCCTGCCGCCATCGCCATCGACTCGAGCCGTATTGAAGTTGACAACCTGATGCTTTCGCACAAAAACCAGTTCATTTCGTTTAACGGAGTGATTTCCAACAACGAAGAAGACCAGATTGATATGCGAATTAATCAGTTTAAACTGGAAAATCTGAATCTTTTAACCGGCGATAAAAATAAACTGAAGGGCATGCTCGATGGCACCATCAGCTTTATCGACTTATACAAGCGTCCGCTCTTCCTCTCGGATATCAAACTGAAGGATTTCAATTACAACAACACCCCTGCCGGCAATATTTCGATGCTCAGTAAGTGGGACCGCCCCTCGCAGTCGATCCAATCGGAGCTGATTGTTGATAACGACACCCGCCAAACCCTGTATGGCTATGGCAGCTACTTCCCCATAAACGACAGCCTCGACTTTACCATTAATGCCGACGCCTTATCGTTGAGCTTGCTGAATACGGTAATGGGCAGTAGTTTCGAAAACATTCACGGCAGTGCAAGCGGTGAGCTCAAAATAAAGGGCGGGCTGGACAAAATTGAGATGTACGGCGACATGATGGGTATCAACGCCGGACTGGCACTCAAACACCTTCAGGTAAGTTATTATTTTACCAACCTGGTGAAATTCCGGGGCGACTCGATGATCTTCGACAATATTGAAATTCAGGATTTTGAAGGACATACCGGTATTTTTAACGGGTCGATACGGCACGATAATTTCTCGAATATGGATTACAACCTGAGTATTCGTTCCAACGACTTACTGGTGATGAACACAACGCCTCAGATCAATCCGCGATTTTACGGGAAAGCTTACGCCAGCGGGCTTGTAAAAATCACCGGCCACGGAGCCCGGGTTTTTATCGACGGTACAGCCCGCACGCTAAGCCAAACAGCCATCAATATTGCGCTGGACTACGAAGAGGAAGCCCAGGAATACGACTTCATCCGCTTTGTGAGCCACAAGGCCGAAGAGGAGAAAGCTGTTTTTATCCGCCAACGGCCGGACGAATCGGCGGTGAACATGAATTTCAACTTAAACCTTACGCCCGACGCCCATTTTCAACTGGTTTACAACTCCAGCATTGGCGATGTCATCCGGGCGCAGGGAACCGGCAATATGCAGCTTAAAATTGATCCCGACTTCAACATCGAGCTCTATGGCGATTACCTGGTCGACCGGGGCGACTATTTGTTTACCCTGAAGAACGTGATCAACAAGAAATTTGAAATCGAACGGGGTGGTAAAATTCAATGGAACGGCGATCCCTACGATGCCAATATCGATGTAAATGCCATTTACCGGCTGAAAGCTTCGCTGAATGAGCTATTTGTCAACTCCACCGAAACCGTTGATTACACACAGCGTGTGCCGGTTGTTTGCCGCATCAGCCTGAAGGACAACCTGAACAGCCCCGACATCAGTTTCGGAATTGAATTTCCATCGGCCGAAGACCGGATCAAGGAAGAAGTAAAACAATTTATGAGCACCGATGAAGATATGAACAAACAGATCCTCTCGCTGCTGGTTATGGGCCGTTTCTACACTCCCGAATATCTTCGGGGAAGCTACGAAGCACAGAATCCCAACCTGGTGGGCACCACGGCCAGCGAGCTGTTTTCAAATCAGCTGAGCAACTGGTTATCGCAGATCAGCAACGATTTTGACATCGGTGTTAATTATCGGCCCGGCAACCAGATTACCGACGATGAGATTGAACTGGCACTAAGCACACAGTTTTTTAACGACCGGGTGACGGTAAATGGCAACATCAGCAATAACACCAACCAAACCGGAACAACGACCACCAACAGCAACAGTAGTTTTATAGGCGATTTTGATGTGAATGTTAAACTGACCAACAACGGGAAGCTTCAGCTGAAAGCCTACAACCACTCCAACAACAACATCATTTACGAAACCTCGCCCTACAAACAGGGCATTGGCCTGAGCTACCGCGAAAATTACGACAGCTTCGAAGAACTGTGGCAAAAGTTCCTCAAACTATTTCGCCGGAAGAAATAAACCGATATGAACTAAACGTGATTTGTACGCTGAAATCGATTAATGATGCGACACGGCTTGTCAAGTTTTTTATTTTTGTGGTCAAAACCTTTTCAAAACTTTTAATTTAAACTCCAACTATGTTCTTATTAATGGTTGCAGTGTTTGTGCTGGGTTACCTGGCAATAGCACTCGAACATCCTCTGAAGGTCGACAAAGCTGCATCGGCCCTGATTATTGGCACCCTTTGTTGGGTTGTATACATCATTGGTTCAAAACAAATTTTATCGCTGGGCTTCAGTCATGCCTGGGAGTCCTTTTCGCAAAGCAACAACGTTTGGCTTACCATACAGGCAGCGCACGAGTTTATCGTGGAACGCGAGATCATCCATCACCTGGGTGAGATTGCCGAGATCTTGTTTTTCCTGATGGGCGCCATGACCATCGTCGAGATGGTTGACCAACACAACGGATTTAAAGCCATTACCGACAAGATAACCACCACCAACAAAGTAAAACTACTTTGGATTTTGAGTTTTCTGACCTTCTTCATGTCAGCCTTGCTGGATAACTTAACCACCACCATTGTACTGGTTGCACTGCTCCGCAAGCTGATTGACGACAAACAAACCCGCTGGTTTTTTGCCAGCATGGTCGTTTTAGCAGCCAATGCCGGTGGTGCCTGGTCGCCCATTGGCGATGTTACTACCATCATGCTGTGGATTGGCGGCCAGGTTACAGCGGCCAATATTGTTGCAGGAGTATTTATTCCCAGCTTAATCTGCGTGGTGGTTCCTTTGGTTATTCTAAGCTTCACCCTGAAAGGAAACATCGAACGTCCGGTGGTCGAAGAGGACAGCTCGGACCTGACCAGTGCGAACAAACAAACGCTGATGCTTATTTTAGGCGTGGCCGGTTTGCTGCTGGTACCGCTTTTCAAAACCACCACTCACCTGCCCCCTTATATGGGAATGCTACTGTCACTGGGCATCATCTGGGTAATTTCCGAGATTATCCACAAAGACCTGGATGCTGAAACAAAAAATAAGTTGCGCGTAACAGCGGTCCTTCGTAAAATTGACATGCCCACGATTCTGTTCTTTTTGGGAATCCTGTCGGCTGTTGCCGCCTTGCAGTCAGCCGGCCACCTGAATCTGCTGTCGCAATATCTGGATAAACATCTGGGCAACATCTTCCTGATCGACCTGGCCATCGGTGTGCTGTCGTCCATTGTCGACAACGTTCCTCTGGTAGCCGGTGCTATGGGTATGTACCCCATTGCCGAAGTAGGAACAAGCGGTTACCTGGCCTCCTTTGTGCAGGATGGCGAGTTTTGGAAGTTTTTGGCCTACACAGCAGGAACCGGCGGCAGCATGCTGATTATCGGATCGGCAGCAGGCGTTGCCGCAATGGGGCTCGAAAAAATCGACTTCATCTGGTATCTGAAAAAAATTTCGTGGTTGGCACTAATCGGCTATCTGGCCGGGGCGGCCTATTATTATTTTGAGTTTGCCATTCGTTAAGTTCAGCTTAAAAATATTCTTATTTTTGCGAGGCATACTTTATTTTAGTGTGCCTCGTTTATTTTTACACGGTCTACAAAAAACAGAAAACAATATGCTGAACTTCGTCCTATTACAAGTGAGTACACCCGTTACCGAAGGTGCTGACTCAATCGCTCAAGCTGCACAACAAGATGGAATTGTCACCCGCTTTTTTGACCTGGCCTTAAAAGGTGGATGGATCATGATCCCGATCCTGGTTCTCTCGCTGGTTGCCGTATTCATCTTTATCGACCGCTACTTAGCGGTTAAAAAAGCCGGCAAGGTTGACAATTCCCTGCTCGAACGCGTGAAAGACTTCATCCTGCAAGGGAAAATTGATGCCGCTCTGACCCTGGCCCGCTCACAAGATACCCCGACGGCCCGCATGATTGAAAAAGGCATTACACGCATTGGCCGACCAATGGCCGATGTTAACACAGCTATTGAGATGGTGGGTAACCTGGAGATCTCGAAACTGGAGAAAGGCTTGCCCGTTTTGGCCAGTGTGGCCGGTGGTGCTCCCATGATCGGTTTCCTGGGCACGGTTATTGGTATGATTCAGGCTTTCTACGATATGGCAAATGCCGGAAATAATATTGACGTGACGCTGCTCTCATCGGGTATTTACCAAGCCATGGTAACCACCGTAGCGGGGCTTACCGTTGGTATTATTGCCTACTTTGCTTACAACATTCTGGTTTCGAATGTCGAAAAAGTAGTCTTCAAAATGGAAGCGGCGACTTCGGAGTTCCTGGATTTATTGAATGAACCTGCAAAATAAGGACAATGGCTTTAAAACGAAGAAATAAAGTTGATGCCAGCTTCAGCATGTCGTCGATGACCGACATCGTGTTTTTGCTGCTGATCTTTTTCATGGTCACATCAACGCTCATTGCGCCCAATGCACTAAAACTGCTTTTGCCCGAGAGCAACAATCAAACAGCGGCAAAACCGATTACAACGGTGTCCATTACCGCCGACCTGAAATACTATGTCAACACCGATGGTAATCCGCGGCGAGTATCCTTTGGCGAGATTGAACCGGCTCTTCAAGGCGCTATGGGGAGCGAAGAGGATGCCTACGTATCGCTACATGCCGATAAGTCCGTACCAATTGAACAGGTTGTCAAAGTAATGAACATTGCCAAGCGCAATAAATATAAAATGATCCTGGCAACAGCACCGGAAAACTAATGAGCTTCATTGGCAAACATAAAGAAGGTTTTTGGGGAACAGTTATTTTCCACGGCCTCATCCTGATCCTGCTGCTGCTGTTCGGCTTCTTCACGCCCCTGCCACTTCCCGGCGAAGAGGGCGTGTTGGTGAACTTTGGCGATAGTAAAACAGGGCTGGGCAAAGAAGAACCGGCTCCTGCACCACGTCGGCGTACACCAGCCAAACAGGAACCGGCGGCTCCGCCGGTACAGGCCCCTACACCTCCCCCGGCATCCTCTTCATCAACACCGGCAACACCGGTTGAAGCGAAGCAGGAGCTAATGACCCAGGATTATGAAAAAACCATCGCTCTCGAGGCCGCCAAAAAGAAAAAGCAAGAAGAAGACCGGAAGAAACAAGAAGAAATAGCACGCCAAAAACAGCTGGCTGATCAAAAGAAAAAAGAAGAGCTGGAACGCGAACGTAAGGCGACTGCCGAAGCGGAAGCAAAACGACAAGCAGAAATAAAGAAACAACAAGCGATTGAAGCCGAGAAACAACGTCTGGCCGAAATAGAGCGGCAGAAACAGGCTGAGCTTGAACGACAACGCCAAGCTGCCGAAGAAGAGCGCAAACGCCGCGAGGCCGAAGCTGCCAAGATCGCACAAATCAACAACCGCGCTGCAAGTGCCTTTGGCTCGGGAGCCGGAAGCAACGACTCTAAAAGCACCGGCCAGGGCGTAAGCTACCCCGGTGGCAACCAAGGCAGTCCAACAGGCGGAAATTTGAACAACTATGGCGATGGTGGTACCGGAAGCGGCAACTCGGGCAACGGCCCCTCATTCAGTCTGGATGGACGCCATGCGCTGGGACTGCCCAAGCCAAACTACCCGGGTAACGAAGAAGGAGTTGTGGTAGTCAGCATCACAGTCGACAAATACGGAAAAGTGAGCAATGCCAAAGCAGGTGTTCGCGGAACCAATACCTACAACACCAGCTTGCTCGAGGCAGCGCGCCAGGCTGCCCTGAAAGCGAGCTTCAATGCCGACCCGGAAGCTCCGGCATTCCAAACCGGAACCATCACTTATCGCTTCGTATTGGATTAATCAGGGATTGATTAAATCGGGATTAAAGAATCCCAAAATAGACCGAACCATATCGATTTGATTTTGGGCACCCGGAAAATGCGCATCAATTTCCAGCACGCGGTTAAAAGCATTGATTGCTTTGCCCCACTCCTGCCTTTTCAGATGAATCTGCCCCTTTTGATACTGCAAACCCGCCGAATGCGGGGCAATTTTCAAAGACTGCTCCAGCAGTTGCGAAGCTTCATCCACTTTATTTTGATCCAGCAAGGTCTGTATCTGCTCAATTTTCGTCTGCATAGTTCGTGTTGTGGCTAAGGGGTGTTAAAACAGATGCTGAAGATACAAACTTATCGGCTTCCGGCTTGTTCTTCCTGTTTAAAACGTGAACACCAATGACAAGCAAAGCAGAAAACATTGAAAACTGGCTTAAAAGCCGCAAATCAACCTTCGTAAACGGACTGAAAGAAGGCAGTAAAATTGACGATGCCATTATCGGGAAGCTGCTCGAAAATGCCAGTTGGGCACCATCGCACGGACTGGTTCAGGCCTGGCATTTCAACGTGTTTGCCGGCGATGCTGTGAAGCGCTTTTTTAGCGTTCAGCAAGAAATTTACAAAGCCATTACGCCGGCCGACAAATTTGTCGATTTTAAGTACGATGCCTACGCCCAAAAGCACCAACGGGTTTCCCACATTATTGCCATTGTCGCAAAGCGCGATCCGTATAAACGTTTTCCGGTTCAGGAAGATGTTGTGTCGGTTGCCTGTGCCGTCGAAAATATCTACCTGAGCCTGCAAGCCTACGATATCGCCGGATACCTGAGCACTGGCGGCATTTGCTACGCGCAACAAATGCGGGATTTTCTGGAGCTGGAAGAGGAAGATGTGCCCATCGGTTTCTTCATCTTAGGTGAAGCCGACGAGAGTTTTCAACGTCCACCGCGGATGCGCATTCCGGCGGCTCAAAAAACAAAGTGGATCCGGGAATAGTTATTTCAGGTTGAAGAACCATAAGTACGCCTTAAAAAACAGGAAAACAAGTCTATCTCAGCTCATCAATCAAGCGGTAGAGTGTGCTGTGCAGTGCTTTTAGCTCGTCAGCGGAGAAATTATTCATTGTCTCGGCCAGTTTAAAAGGAATTTCGGCAGCTAATTGCTCCATACCTTTGCCTTTATCGGTTAGCTGAACAATCACTTTGCGCTCGTCGTCTGTCGCCTTTGCGCGCGTGATAATCGCTTGGCTTTCCATACGCTTTAGCAAGGGCGTAACCGTGTTTGTTTGCAGAAATAAGCGCTTGGCAATGTCGTTTACCGGCATGGCATCGTTTTCCCACAAAACCAGCAACACCAGGTACTGTGGATAAGTGATCTCCAGTTCGTCCAGGAACGGCTGATATTTTCGAATAATCATCCGCGAAACGGAGTAAAACGGAAAACACAATTGATTGTCGAGTTTTAGTTGTTCCATCTTGTTGAAAGTTGCAGCTAGCTTGCAGGGCTACCTGCAAGCCAGCATTTTATAATAGTTTTAAAATATCTTTTTCCATTTTTTCTGGTTTGCTAATCGGGGCAAACCGCTTCACCGGGTTACCCTGCCGGTCAATCAGGAACTTGGTGAAATTCCACTTGATTTTGCGCCCCAGAATGCCGGGTTGCCTCGCCTTCAGAAAAGTATACAACGGATGTTCCTGGTCGCCGTTGACATCAATTTTTTCAAACATCCGGAACGAAACGCCATAGTTAACCAGACAGCCTTCTTGAATGTCTTTCGCACCACCGGGTTCCTGGTTTCCAAATTGATTACAGGGAAAACCTAAAACCACCAGCCCCTGGTCTTTATACTTCTCGTAGAGCTGTTCCAAGCCGGCGTATTGCGGGGTAAAACCACATTTACTGGCCGTATTGACAATAACCACGACTTTCCCTTTAAACTCATCCAAGGCGACTTCTTTCCCTTGTAGCGACTTGGCTTTGTAGTCATATATTGTTTTCATAGCTGTTTCTTTATTTGGATTAATTTTCTGATTGAACTTCCGAAGAAACAAAATCAACAACTTCCAATTCAACCTTAATGTTTCCTTTTGTTGCTTTCGAATACGGACAAGTAGCGTGAGCAAGCGAGGCCAACATCCTGGCCGTAGCCAAATCGACATCTTTGATACGAACAGTGAGCTTCACACTCAAGTCGAACTCCAGTTCCTTCCGATGTAAAGTCACTTCGGCTTCAACCGAACTTGCTTTTTGCTTTAAGCCTTCTTTCAGTATGACGAACTGAAGCGCACTGTCGAAGCAGGCCGCATAACCAGCAGCAAACAGCTGCTCGGGATTGGTATATGCCCCACCAGGACCTCCCATCTCTTTGGGGATTTTAATATTCAGGTCTATAATGCCGTCTTCACTCCTGACCCGACCGTTTCGGCCGCCGTCTGCGGTAACTTTTGTTGTGTACATATTCGTTTGAATTTATATCGTTAGCGACACAAATATAGGCATTATATCGCACGCGACACAAAAAGCAGCCATTTTTTTGTGAAAGTGCCTTTGGGTGATGCGCCTGCCTGCGGTAGACAGGGTTTTCAACCGCATCGGGAATGCTTTGAATAGCGGTTCTGCTTCAACCCAGAGCAAAGACTCATTCTGTCGCAAACTCTTGTTGGTGGGCCTTGCGCCAACTATTTTGGGTAAAAGTCGATGCACGCAAAGACACTAAGGCGCAATGCCAACAACTGTTTTTGATTAGAGGTGGAACGACAACCCGACAACTTTTGAGAAAAACGACAACAGCCTGGTCGAAAATACTAAACTTTCATTCCTGTTGGAGATTCCCCTGAATCGTGAAAGTTTTTATAATTCCTCCATATTGAATGCCCCTTGCTAGCCATCAGCACGCGACACGTGCTGAATACCTTTAATATGTTGGAGTTTGCGCATTAAAAATTCGAGGTGATCAATATTTTGAACATACACACGCAGTGTTCCCAAAAATTCACCTCCGGTACTGTCGATGGCAATGGATCGCATGGAGACGCCAACATCTTTCGAGATTACATTTGAGATTTGCGCAACAATGCCAACCTCTTCGATTCCCGAAAGGCGAATGGTTGCCTGAAAGGAGGTTTTCTTATCCGAATCGCGCCATTTGGCCGGAATGATGCGGTAAGGATAGCGCTCGAACATCTGCTTGGCATTTGGGCATGTTCTCCGATGAATTTTAATGCCTTCGCTGATGGTAACAAAGCCAAATATATCGTCGCCAAAAATCGGGTTACAGCATTGTGCCAGCTTGTGATTAACGTCTTTAATGTTGTTATCAATCACCAGGTAATCGTCGCCGCCCGAAAAGTCCATCTCTTTAAACTGATCGGTAGCCATATTGTCAGCCAGCTTTTGCCTGGCTGATTGTTGCTCAGTCTCCCCTTTTGCGGAGAGCAACTCTTTAATGCTGAGCGTATCGATTTTTTCGGTCGAGATATTATAATACAAATCCTGGGCTAGCTTCAGGCGATAATGCTTCAACAAGGTCCGGATCACTTCATCGTTATACTCAATTTTCCAGTTCTTCAGCTTGCGCAGCAGTATTTCTTTTCCATTGTCGGCCTCCCGTTTGCGTTCTTCGTTCAAACTCGCCTTAATCCGGTTTCGGGCTTTGCTGGTTACCGCAAAATCCAACCAGTCGAGCTTGGGCTTTTGGTTGTTTGACGTGTCGATAGCGATTTGTTCGCCATTTTTCAGCTGATAGCGCAGCGTAACTTTACGGCCATCCACCATACCGCCAACGCAGTGATCGCCCACGGCCGAGTGAATTTCGTAGGCAAAATCGAGCAAGCTGGCTCCCGCCGGCAGTCGCTTTAAATCGCCTTTGGGGGTAAATACAAAAATCTCGTCCTTATAGATATTGGTATTGAACTCGTCGATGAAATCAACCACGTTCAACTCCGGGTTCTCGAGAATCTCGCGAACGCTGGCCAGCCATTTTTCCATTTCTGCCGATGCCGAACCGCCCTTATATTTCCAGTGGGCGGCAAGCCCCTTTTCGGCTACTTCATCCATCCGTTGGGTACGGATTTGAATTTCGACCCACTTTTTATTGGGGCCCAAAACGGTGGCATGCAGGCTTTCGTAACCATTGGATTTTGGAACCGTTATCCAGTCGCGCATCCGTTCAGGATTGGCCTGATACTCCTCAGTTACAATTGAGTACACCTGCCAGCAGTCCGACTTTTCGCTTTGGGGCTCCGAGTCCAGGATGACCCGGATTGCAAAGATATCGTACACCTCTTCGAAAGGAATGCCCGACTTTTTCATCTTATTCCAGATGGAGTTGATCGCCTTGGTGCGGGCTTTCATCTCAAACTTAAACCCTTTGGATTTGAGTTTTTCCTCAATCGGCTTTACAAACTCAGCAACAAAGTTTTTACGTTCTGTTTCCGACTCTTTCAGGCAGTCGAAAACGTGCTGATAGGCCTCGGGTGAAAGATACTTGAGACATAAATCGAGCATTTCCGAATTCACATAATACAGGCCTAAACGGTGAGCCAGTGGTGCATACAGGTGCGAGGTTTCGACCGCAATTTTGCGGATCGAATCGTCGGAATAAGTCTCCAGGTGGCGCATCACGTGCAAACGATCAGCAATCTTCACCAAAATTACCCGAACATCGCCGGCCAGCGCCAGCATCAGCTTACGGTAGTTTTCCGAGTGCAGGTCGACCGTATCGGTGCCCAGCGCATTGATCTTGGCCATCCCCTCCAGAATTGCGCGGACAAAAGGGCCAAACATTTCTTCAATTTCATTGAAACCGGGACGCTTCGGAACATCTTCGTAAGGCACATTGTGCAACAGGCCGGCAATGATCGAATCCATTCCCAAACCGATCTCCCGAGCTACCACCTCCGCCACTTCGAGCGAGTGCAAAATGATGGTCTCTCCACTTTTCCACTTCCGCTCCTCCAAAATGTCATAGGCATAATCGAAAGCCCGCCGAACTTCCTGCCGTTCATTTTCCTGCAGGTTTTCTTTGCAGGCTTCAGCCAACGCCAACCAGGCTTTTTCAATACTTTTGTCCATATTTCAATCAATCGTTAAACTCATTAATAAAACCCACTCTCGCTTCCTGCAAATCATCACTCCGAGTGAAAGCGGGAACGTTTTCCAAGCGTCCTGCGGTGCTGAAGCCCCCAACCTGTCGGCTTGTCAATCAAACATTCCGCCAAAGTCAGGCAAATCCACATCGTCTCCTCGTTCTGTGTTTGCGCACATCAAACAGTATAAAAAAAGGCTACCAACCGGCAGCCTTTTATATATTCGTTCAGAATAGAATTATTCGGCTGCTGTTGAATCAACAAAGGTGCGCGAGGCCAATTCACGATTTAACATGAACAAGCCATTGCCCTGACCGTTGATCAAACGAAGATCGTCGAGAATGCCATTCACGGTTGCTTCTTCTTCAACCTGCTCGTCGACAAACCATTGCAGGAAGCTTTGAGTTGCATGGTCGCTGGCAGCAACAGCCACATCCACCAAGCTATCAATTAAGGCCGTTACTTTTTGCTCGTGAGCCAATGTTTTTTCAAAAGCATCAATAACACTGTCAAATTCCTGATCAACACCTGCGATGGGTTCCAACAACACCCGGCCATTGCGTTCGTGTACGTAGTCGAAGAACTTATTGGCATGTGTTAATTCTTCCTGGTACTGAATTTTCATCCAGTTGGCAAAACCAGACAATCCTTTGGCCTGAAACCAAGCCGACATGGACAGATATAAATAGGCAGAATGCATCTCTGCATTAATTTGAGCGTTCAACGCTTTTTCAACTGATTCTTTAAGCATAATGGTTATTTTTTGTGTTTTTTTCAAAGATAAAGAATTTCGGGAATCATTGCCAGTTCACCGCACCCCTTAATCATTTTTAATATTCTATTTAAAATAGATTTTATCAATGATCACTGAAGTCAAGATTAAAGGTTTGTTTCAGCAAACTAATCTGAGGATTCTTCCGAAGCATCTCGGCAAATTTTTCGGTTTCGGAATAGGGTCTTGCGCGTGTATCGTCCAATTCGCTTATCTCGGTAATCAGCTCAATCCCGGTATTGCGCAGCTCTTTGCGCAACCACGACACCAGGTCGGGCTTAATCTTGCTGATTTCAGTATCCACAATATCACTATCGATTTGCAGTTTCAGTTTACAGCTATCGAAGATCTGTGGTGTGCGCGACAAGCTGGCTTTCAACACCGGGCGGTCGGACAGACGTTGCAGATACTCCTCCCACTTTTGGGCAAAGACTTCAGCGGTAAAGGGTTCGCTCAACTGTTCACCACTGTAATACTTCATCTTATCGATGGCATTTTCTTCCTGGTTTTCCTCCTGAAATTTCCCGGCTAAAGCATCTTTGATAGAAGGTGTGAAACCGCTTCCCTTGCGTTTGATTACACGCCGGCTACTTACCTTTCGGGCTGGCTCTTCGACAGTAGCGGCAACGGGTGCTCCCTGGGTCATCCGGGCAGCTGGGGCCGCAGGACGGTTAGCGGCTGAGGCCTGCGGTGCCGGCTTTATCCCCTCAAAAATAGGAGCCAGCTGATCGCTTACCGTTTCGTCAGCTATTTTTTTTTTAAGGTAAGCTGTGCCATTTTGATCACGGCCAGCTCGACAAGTAAACGTTTGTTTTGGCTGATTTTGTACTGCAAGTCACATTCGTTGCTGATTTTCAGCGCCTCAAACAAAAAGGCCTGATCGCAGCCTGTTGCCTGTTGCTTGTATTTCTCTTTAATCTCGCCTCCCACCTCGAGCAGCTGCACGGTAATGGGGTCTTTACATACCAGCAGGTCGCGCAGGTGACTGCTCAGTCCGGTTATAAAATGGTGGCCATCGAAACCATGATCGAGCACCTCGCTAAAAAGCATCAGCGCGCCGGGAACATCATTCTTCAACAGGGCATCAACCAGTCTGAAGTAGTAGTCGTAATCCAACACATTCAGGTTGGCGATCACATTCTTATAGGTAATTTCCTTCCCCGAGAAGCTCACAATCTGGTCGAAGATCGACAAGGCATCGCGCATAGCTCCATCGGCCTTTTGAGCGATCACATTCAAGGCTTCACCTTCGATGTTTACCGACTCACTTTGGGCAACATAGCCCAGATGACCGGCGATATCAGAGATTTTAATGCGGTTAAAATCAAAAATCTGACAGCGCGACAAGATGGTGGGGATGATTTTATGCTTTTCAGTTGTTGCCAGAATGAACAAGGCATGCTTTGGCGGTTCTTCCAGTGTTTTCAGAAAAGCATTGAAAGCTGCCTGCGAGAGCATGTGAACCTCATCGATGATATAGATGCTGTACTTCCCGATTTGCGGAGGAATACGCACCTGATCAGTCAAGGTCCGAATATCTTCAACCGAGTTATTCGAGGCCGCATCCAGCTCGTGAATGTTGTACGAGCGGTTGCTGTTGAAGGCCTGGCACGACTCACAAGTGTTGCAAGGCTCGGTATCAGCTGTCAGATTCTGGCAGTTGATTGTTTTGGCAAAAATACGGGCACAAGTGGTTTTTCCCACCCCTCGCGGACCACAGAACAGGTACGCATGTGCCAACTGCTGGTTTTTGATGGCATTCTTCAGAGTTGAAGTAATGGATGCCTGACCAACAACCGAGTGAAAAGTGTCGGGACGATATTTTCGTGCTGAAACAATAAAATTCTCCATAATTTTCCTTGTGAGAGTCCAAAGATAAACATTTTGCCCTATTTCGGGGAGCATAGTTATTAACAGTTGCCGATAATCGGGAGAGCTCGTCTGCTAAACATTTTCAACAACAGCCTGTTTTATACAAAATCATTTGCGCCAGGAAAATTTTCAGACCAACGGCGCGTTTATTGTTTCGTGTTATTGCAAATACATCGTCAACTAAAATTGAGATAAAATGAAAAAGTTTAATTTGATGCTGATCTTTGTTTTGACGGCGCTGCTCGGCTTCGGGCAGAAGTCGTTTTACGATTTTACAGTGAAAGATATTGAAGGAAATAACTTCGACATGGCCAATCTGAAAGGCCAAAAAGTACTAGTCGTCAACACCGCTTCCAAGTGTGGTCTCACGCCACAGTACGAAGCACTGGAAGCTTTGTACAAAAAGTATGGAGGCGAAAAATTTGTGATTATTGGCTTTCCGGCCAATAACTTTTTGAGCCAGGAACCCGGATCGAACGACGAGATCGCCGAGTTTTGCCAACGCAACTACGGAGTAAGCTTCCCCATGATGGCCAAAATATCGGTAAAAGGCAGCGATATGGCCCCCATCTACCACTGGCTTACCGAAAAGTCGCTGAACGGCCTCGAAGATTCGTCGGTAGCCTGGAACTTTCAAAAATATATGATCGACGAAAATGGTCGCCTGGTTGGATCGGTAAGTCCCAAAACGGCTCCCGACAGTCCCAAAATCGTCAGCTGGATTGAAGGAAAATAATTTTAGAGACCAGACAAAATAGACGTTAGATGTTAGACGGAGCTCCGATCTCGTTTTGAGATCGGGGCTCTGTCTGTAAAAGTCGATAGACGCCAGATCGCCACGAGATTTTGACTTTGTTTGGACGACAACCCGATAACGTATGACAAGCAGGTCTACAGGATAACAGAAAATCCTCAACGTTCATCGCTATTGGTGACCTCAAGAAACCTAAACGCTAGCTGGTGAAATTGTCGATAAACTGCCCTACTGAAGGATTTGAGCTTCCGTAGCTGACAAGCATAACCTCCAACGAGCTATTCCGAAACCGGGACAAGGCTTTTTCAAGCGACTCCAGAATCCATTCAATTTTGTTTCCAAAAACACCGCCCCCCAGCAGGGTCAAATAAACGCGCTTGTTACCTGTTCGGTTTCGGTTTTCGAGCGCAGCAAACAAGGTGGCCTCATAGCTGGCTTCCAACACCAATCGGGCAAATGGTTCCCACAGCGCTGCGTCAATGCTTGAATAGGCAACCGGCAAAGCGGAACAATAAGCCTGGGTAACAAAGTTTGAACTGCTATTGATCGTTACCTGGCTGTCGGCTTGCACGCCGATTCGCAAACAAGCTTTCAGTTGCTCATATTCATCGGTCGACAAGCTTCCGATAGTCCGGCTAATGAATTTTAACCCCTCAGAAGTGGCTAGCGCATAACCATTGGTCATCGTCCACCATCGATTTTTGTCGTTTTCAAAATATTGTCCGAGTTCCTTCAGGCAGTCAATCTGATTGTCTACATACTGACCTTTTCTTCCGTTAACATCAACAAAATAATTTCGGTAAATGGTGCCGGCACCACACGAAATGGCGCAGGCCGGTCCTTGCGTACCATCGTAGGCATACCTTTCCACGCCCTCCTCGGGCGTAACATCGGGACCAACCATTTCGAGTAAATTGAACTGCGATGCCGCCTGAAAGAATGCGCCCTGATTTTGAGCTAAGCAATGAAGCTTTTGCACATCGCCTACAACTTCAGACAACTGCATTGTCTGGCCGCCCTCGTCCGGGTATGTTGAAGCCAGCCGCAGTTCATGCAAGGAGGGAGTCGTTAACAGACCAATCGTGTAAGCTTGTTTGTTGACTTTTGAGATGAGTTTGTCGCCGACAAGCTCGATATTACGTCGCACCTGATCCGGATTTTGCTCTTTAAAGCCCATTAAATCTTCGAACCACATCATACTCGTTTTTCAGCTTTTACTTTCCTGCTGAAGATAACAGATAAATTCAAATTTGAAATTGCGTATGAATTGTTTTTTAAGTTCGCCCAGCATTTCACCCGTATATTTATAAAAACCACGGGACACTCGCCAACCGAGCACCAACATTCAAACTAACGCTCACACCTAGCCACCTACAGTTAAACAATTAGCCCAAACACACCATCCATTTTCATCCCAGATACCGTCCACCCGGCAACCAGGTTTTTCCGTGAAAGTCCCTTCCCAGACGCTTCAGAGCTGTCTTTTGCTCGTCGACTTTTAACGACCAAAGGACCGTTGTACTACCGGACGGTTTTTTTCTGAAAAAGTCTTACTCGGCAGAGGTGCTAAGGCGTCATGTCAATAACTGGGTTTGATTAGAGGTGGAACGACAACCCGACAACTTTTGAAAACAACGACAACAGCATCGTCGAAAAATAGTAAACTTTCATCCCTGTTGGTGATTCCCGGGAATCATGAAGGTTTTTTCTGAAAGTCACTCACCAAAATATAGTTCGGTTATAAAAGAATTATAATTTTTTCTACGTGCTCACAATGGCAACAACTGTTGGTTCTTAGCGTCTGATGTCAGTTTTTTCTACGGGATTTAATCACCAAAAAAACCACGACCTTTTAATTTCGATAGACGCTTTTTAAATCTGCTAATTGTCTTTCTAACCGTTGTATTCTTTTTAATCTTCGTTGTTCTTCAATTGCCTTGTTCTGGCTACTTAATAAGTAAGGTGTTTTTTCCCAGAGAACAAAGTAAGCAGCCGTCAGGAT
>NZ_QAAD01000004.1 GCF_003046625.1 Mangrovibacterium marinum | reverse complement strand
GTGGTCTGCTCAATAAAATAACTTAAACAGCCCGTCAATTCCATTTGAAAATTGACGGGCTGTTTTTTGGGCTGCGTCATCGCCGAGACGCTTACATTAAAACATACACCGGCGATTATACAAAAGATGATTTACCGGAGGGATTCGATCTGGTTTTTCTCTCGGCGATCATTCACAGCAATCCATTGGAGACGAATCAGCAACTTATAAAGAAGTGCTTCAAGGCTTTAAATAACAAGGGACAAATTATTATTCAGGATTGGATTATGAACGATGAGCGGACAGAACCCACTACGGGTGCAATCTTTGCCATCAATATGTTAGTTGGCACCGATGGTGGTGATTGTTTTACCGAGCAGGAAGTATCCGACATGTTAACGACTGCGGGCTTTAAGCAAATTCAACGTAAAGAGCTGGATGCGGGATTGAGTCAAATAATCGCACAAAAGATGTAATCGACAAGCGGTTCGTAAAAAACAGAAGGGAGCTTCAGCCAGACCGAAGCTCCCTCTATTTTTATAGGTCGTTATAAATCAATTATAAACTTTTGAAGAAGTCGTTGCCTTTGTCGTCCACAAGGATAAAGGCCGGGAAATTTTCCACTTCAATTTTCCAAATGGCTTCCATTCCGAGTTCGGGATATTCCACACATTCGATGCTCTTGATATTGTTTTGAGCAAGAATAGCTGCCGGACCGCCAATAGAACCAAGGTAGAAACCACCGTGTTTTTTACAGGCATCGGTTACCTGCTGACTGCGATTACCTTTAGCCAGCATAATCATGCTGCCGCCCTTGCTTTGAAATGGATCGACATAAGGGTCCATTCGGTTTGCCGTAGTTGGCCCCATGGAACCACAGGCCATGTCACTCGGCGTTTTAGCCGGGCCTGCATAATAAATCGGGTGATTCTTGAAATATTCAGGCATTGGTTCACCTTTTTCCAAGCGCTCGTTGATTTTTGCATGGGCGATATCGCGGGCTACGATAATGGTACCATTCAAAGACAGACGCGTTGCAACCGGATACTTAGTCAAAATCTTCAAGATGTCTGCCATGGGCTGGTTCAAATTGATTTTTACAGCATCGCCTTCACCTGCCTTGCGTAATTCTTCAGGAATCAATTCAAACGGCTTGTCATCCATTTTTTCAATCCAAATACCGTCTTTGTTGATTTTTGCTTTAATATTGCGGTCGGCAGAACAGCTTACGCCCATACCAACAGGGCAACTGGCTCCATGGCGCGGTAAACGCACTACGCGAACATCGTGTGCCAAATATTTACCACCAAACTGAGCTCCTAAACCAATTTTATATGCTTCTTCCAACAATTCTTTTTCAAGCTCGATATCGCGGAACGCACGGCCATGTTCGTTTCCGGTCGTTGGCAATTCGTCGTAATATTTGGTAGATGCTAATTTTACAGTCAGAAGATTCTTTTCGGCCGATGTACCGCCAATAACAAATGCAATATGGTACGGAGGACAAGCAGCAGTACCTAATGTTTTCATTTTTTCGACCAAATAAGGCACCAATGTTTTGGGATTAATCAAAGCTTTGGTTTCCTGAAACAGATAGGTTTTGTTAGCTGACCCACCGCCTTTGGCTACACAAAGAAATTTGTATTCCATGCCTTCGGTGGCTTCCAAATCAATTTGCGCAGGTAGGTTACATCTGGTATTTACTTCGTCGTACATATTGAGCGGAGCATTTTGCGAGTAGCGAAGGTTTTCCTGGGTAAAAGTGTTGAACACACCAAGAGAAAGCGCTTCTTCGTCGCAGTAATCGGTCCAAACCTGCTGCCCTTTTTCGCCGTGAATGATTGCGGTACCGGTATCCTGGCAGAAAGGAAGTATACCTTTTGCAGCAACTTCGGCATTACGCAGAAAAGTTAATGCCACGTATTTATCGTTTTCCGAAGCTTCCGGGTCGTTTAAAATTTTAGATACTTGCTCATTGTGAGCACGGCGCAATAAAAATTCAACATCGCGGAAAGCTGCTTGAGCCAAAGCTGTCAAGCCTTCTTTTTCAATTTTTAAAATGGGTTTTCCTTCGAAATCACCTACTGAAACATAGTCTTTTGTCAGTTGGTAGTATTCCGTTTTATCTTCGCCCAGCTGGAACATGGGTTGATAATGAAATTCTGTTGCCATATTGTTTTAATTCAGTTGTTTTTTGTTTCGTATTTTCGATTTATCCGCCATTGAGACGAATCCCACAAATATAGCCATTAGCCACCAAACAGGCCTTTAATCAAGGGGAATTTTGTCCGTTGGCACGACTTATTTAGAAAGCGTCCAGCTATGAGCGGCCGATCTGCTTAATGCAGGGACTCCTCAATAAACCGATCGAAATCAGCCATCAGCTGGCGAAGCGGCTTATTGTCGAGCTGATAAGCGTGCTCTTCGATTTGTGCGATGGGTAAAACTTTAGGCGAGGTACCACTGATAAAGGCAGCATCGTATTGTGCCAGCTCCGATACCCGTATTGGCGCCTCTACATACCCAAATCCCAAGCGATTGATGCACTCAATGATGTATTTACGGGTGATGCCACCGAGCACCTGCTCAGCTTTTGCAGTGTAAAACACACCATCGCGAATAAAAAACACGTTCGAGCGGCTTCCTTCAGTAATGCACTGGTTATGATCGACCAATAACACCTCGTACCAATTATTCCGGGCAATGGCCTGATTGGCCTTTTCACGCACCGAATGCTGGGCCACCTTCGCCTGCGGGTTTTGCCGCTCGGCATGCAACAGCCCCACCGCAACTCCCCAGCGGTATTGCTCAGCTGTTGGATATTGGTGCGGTACAACATACATTCGAAAAAGCTCGCTTTTATCGGACAGGATATTCAGCTCAACCTTTACATTCGCATTAATCAGCTTATTGGCTTGGATAAGCAGCCGAAGTTGGCGTTTAAACTCCACCTCATTCACCCTTACCGGAATTTGTAGCAACGCGCAGGAATGGCAAAAACGGGCATAGTGATCCGAAAAAAAAAGCAGCTTGCTATCGACAATTCTGAGCACTTCGTAGATCTGAACAGCCTGTTCGTCCTGAAAGCCGGAAACCGGTGTTTTTTTCAGTTCTCCTCTCTCAATATAAATCGGTATGTTTGTCATTCATTTTCAATTTAAAGTATCGCCTGATCCGGTGCACCAAGCAGGAACAAGAAAGTATGAAAAGCGCCTTAAAAATAACATTGATCTACTTCTCCATTGGCTTTCTGTGGATTCTTTTTTCAGATTTATTGCTGGCCTCCCTCTCCGACCAGCCGGAAGTGATCAGTAGACTGCAAACTTACAAAGGATGGTTTTATGTTGTCGGCACATCCGCATTTTTATACCTGCTCATCAGTCGGGCAATCCGCAAGAAAAGCAAATTACTGACTGAATTAAAGCTGGCAAAAGAACAGGCCGAGAAAGCCGATCGCTTAAAGTCGACCTTCATCTCGAATATGTCACACGAGATAAGAACCCCGCTGAACGGCATCCTGGGATTCAGCCAGCTTTTGGTGGAAGACGAGCTTGAACCAGAAATCCGGGAGATGTATATCGACCAGATTAACACCAACAGCGATCTGCTGCTGAAGATCATCAACAATATTCTGGAGATTTCAAAAATTCAGGAGAAAATGCTCGAGCCTCAGATGCGGCAAATCTCGGTTTCGAAATTTGCCAACCGCATCACGCAAAACTACAGTTTTTCCGGATCGGCTTTATGCCGAAAAGGTTTAAAATTTGAGTGCCAGCTCGATCCGGATTGTGCCAATCTCCATATCGTCACCGACTCGGACTACCTGCGACAAATCATCTACAATCTGATTGACAACGCCGTAAAGTACACCAATCATGGAACAATCAGCATGAAGGTACACGCCCGATCAAACGATCTTCAGATTGACATTATCGATACCGGCATTGGTATTAAGCCCGAGAATATGCCCGTAATTTTTGAACGCTTTAAACACTATAAAAACGATAATGAAATTTCCGGTGGTTTCGGGCTGGGACTTTCCATCTGCAAGGGGCTGGCCGATGCTCTGAACGCCCGTATGGAAGTCGAATCGGAATATGGCAGTGGAAGCCGATTTACAGTTATACTCCCCCTTCAGCCCCAAAGCCAGCAAAGAGGCATCCGAACTGACAAGCAGGATGAATAAGCAAAAAATAGATCTGATTTCCCTGAATCACCAACAGGAGCCAAAGTAAGCGGATTCCCGGTTGTCCGGGTTTTCGTGGTTATCCTTGTTGTCATGAGTTGTCGGGTTATCGTTCCACCTCTCAAAGCATCCCCGATGCGGTTGGAAACCACATCACCCGAAGGGACTTTCACAGAAAACCTTCATGATTCCGGGGAATCACCAACAGGAATGAAAGTGGAGGAAGACAGCAGAAGGCATTTAAGAGAAGACGGAAGCTCGCTCGGAGCGCGACCGGCCTACTTTTTATCGATGGTGAGAGGTGAACCGGAAGCTTAGTGAATCCGGGAAGCTCCGCCGACAGAAGGAGATCACCCGGCTGAACTTAGCTTTCGGGAGCTGACACCTGAAGATAAAAATAAGCCTTGAACTTTCTGTTTACTCTTTGCTTTAAGGCAAAGAGTAAAACCCGTCCGGTAGGACAAAATATCTTCTTCTATACAAATTAGAATTGACGGAACACTTGTTTAAGCGTCGAAAAAGAGACTTTCAGAAAAAAAGGAGCTGCCCGGCAACTCCTTATTGATCTGTTATTTCGCGTTTCACGATCTTATTTTACGGCCACGGTCTCAATTTCGACCAGCACGCCCAGTGGTAGTTCTTTAACCGCAAAAGCAGCACGTGCCGGCGGGTTTTCGGGATAGCATTTTCCGTAAACCTCATTCATCGCCTTGAAATTTGCCATATCGCTCAGCAAACAAGTCGACTTCACCACATCGGCAAATGTATAACCGGCCTCGGTCAAAATCGCCTCAATGTTTTTCATCACCTGGGTAGTTTGCTCAACAATGCCGCCGTCGACAATCTTACCGATCGCCGGATCAACCGGAATTTGCCCCGAAATATAGAGCGTACCGTTTACTTCAACAGCCTGGCTGTAAGGACCAATTGCCGCCGGGGCATTGGGTGTGGAAATAATTTTCTTCATGTCGTGTAATTTATCAGTCAAAATAAAATTGATTGTTCTTTCTGCAAAGAAATAAATTTTAATGGTGGCACAAACTGCCAAACATCAGCTCATCTTTCGCTGAGGGTGACAACATCATTCACTTTAGTCAAAAATGCCCCGGCATTCCGAAAGTTTACACAACTATTCTACCTTTACAGGCCGAACCGTTTTGTATTTTAGAGCAAATTTTTGATCACCATGGATTTAACTCAGGCTAAAGAAAAAATTGAAGCTCTCCGCCACGAGCTGGAGGAGCATAACTACCAATATTATGTGCTTTCGAAGCCCACAATCAGCGACTATGAATTCGATATGAAGCTGAAAGAACTGGAAAAGCTGGAAGCCGAATTTCCGCAGTTTTTCGACCCCAACTCACCAACACAGCGTGTGGGTAGCGACCTGAATCAGGAGTTCGTACAGGTGAATCATCAGTACCCCATGCTGTCGCTCTCGAACAGTTACTCGGAGGGAGAACTGATCGATTTTGACCAACGCATTAAAAAGCTGACCGACGAGCCCTACGAATTTGTCTGCGAGTTAAAGTTTGACGGCACCTCGGTCAGTCTGATCTACGAAAACGGAGCATTGCTGCGCGCCGTAACCCGCGGCGATGGCGTTAAGGGCGACGACATTACCGCCAACGTGCGCACCATTCGCAGTATTCCGTTAAGGCTAAAAGGAGACGACTATCCGGCCAGCTTTGAAATGCGTGGTGAGATTTTGTTGCCTTTTGCGGTGTTTGCCGAGCTGAACCAGGCACGCGAAGATATTGGCGAGATGCCATTTGCCAATCCCCGCAATGCGGCCTCGGGCACCATCAAGCTACAGAATGCCGCCGAGGTGGCTAAGCGCAAGCTGGATGCCTACGTTTACTACCTGCTAGGCGAAAACCTGCCCGACGACGGTCACTACGAAAGTTTGCAACACGCCCGCAAATGGGGATTCAAAATATCGGAACACACCAAAAAATGCGCGAACATCAATGAGGTCATTGACTTTATAAACTATTGGGACACCGAGCGCTTCAACCTGCCGGTTGCTACCGACGGCATCGTCATCAAAGTGAACTCGCGGCGTCTGCAAAGCGAGCTCGGCTTTACGGCCAAGTCGCCACGCTGGGCCATTGCCTACAAGTTTAAGGCCGAGCAGGTGAGCACCACCCTCGAGTCGGTGAGTTTTCAGGTAGGCCGAACCGGTGCCGTTACGCCGGTGGCCAATCTCACGCCGGTTTTGCTGGCAGGCACCGTCGTAAAACGCGCCTCGCTGCATAATGCCGACATTATTAATAAACTGGATTTACACTTGGAAGATGCCGTTTACGTTGAAAAAGGGGGCGAGATCATCCCCAAGATTGTGGATGTAAACGACAGCCTTCGCAAGCCGGATGCGCAAAAGGTTGAGTTTATCCATGAATGTCCGGAATGTGGAACAACACTAATCCGTAAAGATGGCGAAGCCGCCCACTACTGCCCCAACGAAACGGGTTGTCCGCCACAAATTAAAGGAAAAATTGAGCACTTCATCAGCCGGCGGGCAATGGACATCGACGGCTTGGGACAGGAAACCATTGAGCTGCTTTACCAGCAAGGCTTAATTCGCAACAGTGCCGATTTATACGATTTGCAGGCCGAGCAACTGATACCGCTGGAGCGGATGGGTGAAAAGTCGGCCGAACGGATTCTGAAAAGTTTACAGCAATCGCGGCAAGTACCCTTCGAGCGTGTACTCTTTGCCTTGGGAATCCGCTTTGTGGGAGAAACGGTCGCCAAGAAGCTGGCGCAAAAGCTGGTCAATATCGACAACCTGGCCAAGGCATCGCTGGACGAGCTGACGGCTATTGACGAAATTGGCATCCGCATTGCAGAAAGTGTCATCGCCTATTTCCACGACGAGCGTAACCGCGAGCTGCTGGAACGATTAAAAAATCAAGGTCTTCAGTTCGAGTTACACGAATCGGTGCTTGAGGGACGCAGCCAAAAACTGGAAGGACTGAGCATTGTCATTTCCGGAACTTTTGAAAAACACTCGCGCGACGAGCTCAAAGAGCTGATCGAGAAGAACGGAGGCAAGAGCGTTGGCTCCATCTCCAAGAAAACCTCGTACCTGCTGGGCGGGGCCAATGTAGGGCCTTCGAAACTGGAAAAAGTTGAAAAACTGGGAATCCCGATTCTTTCGGAAGAGGAGTTTCTGCAAATGATTGAATAAGACCGCTCAACACCTGTTAAATGACAATTAAAAGCAAATCGGGCACATCACTTTCGATTTTCCCGAACAAGCTGTTTTTTAAAACTACTTTTGCAGCATTCAAGCTCTAATCAGAAACAAATTCTTATTTTTGCGCACGAAACTATGGGATTAAAAAGCAAATTGGTTTACTGGCGGCTGCGACGTATCGGGAAATCGACCAAACGCAGCAAACAATTCATCAATTTAAATAAAGCCGGCTACGTTGGTATTCTTTGGGACGAAAAGGACAACGCTGCTTTTGAAATGCTGAAAAGCTATCTTCAGGGGCACAACATCCAATACCGCGACCTTTGTTACTCCGCGAAAGAACACGAGCGTACTTTCGGCAAAAATGATTTTTCGTTCATGGGCACGCCCAAAAATCCGGAGGTCGCCACCTTCATCAACGAAAAATTCGATCTTTTAATCGACATTAGTTTGTCTGACAAGCTGCCGGTTCAAATTGTACGAGCCTTGTCGGGAGCATCGTTTAAAACCGGCTGGAGTATGGCGACACCCAATTTCTTCGATCTTTGTGTCGACGTCAGCAAACATCCCGATGCCTGCTATTTGGCAGAACAATTGATTCATTATTTAAATGAGATAAATTAAGAAAGCATGGAACACCTTTTTAAAGGCGCAGGAGTAGCATTAATTACTCCATTCAAAAAAAACTTATCAATCGATTTCAATGCCCTGGAAACGCTTGTTGAAGAACAAATTACTTCGGGAACCGACTACCTGGTTGCATTGGGAACGACAGCCGAAACACCCACTTTAAGTGCCGATGAGCAAAAAGAAGTGATTAACTGTATCAAGGCTAAAGTCAACAAGCGTGTTCCGATAATGCTTGGTCTGGGAGGTAACGATCCGGTAAAAGTTTGCCAAACCATTAAGGGCACCAACTTCGACGGCATCGACGGTATTTTAAGCGTAACCCCCTATTACAACCGGCCGCCGCAAGCCGGGCTTATCGCGTATTACAAGTCGATTGCCGCTGCATGCCCGGTTCCGGTAGTACTGTACAATGTACCATCGCGCACAGGGGTAAACATGGAGTCGGCTACTTCGGTGGCTATTGCTAAGGCCTGCCCCAACGTAATTGCCGTGAAAGAAGCTTCGGGCGAGTCGTCTCAGGTCGCAAAAATGGCCAAACACGGCCCCGCGCATTTTGCCGTTATCTCGGGCGACGATGTGTTGACGCTTCCGATTATCAGCGTGGGCGGTATCGGCGTGATCTCAGTTGCATCGAACGCCCTGCCCGGGCAGATGGCCGAATTAGTACACCTGGCCCTGGATGGCCGTTTAGCGGAAGCCCGCCAATTGCACCAGCGACTGGTAGACCTGTTTAAGCTGTTGTTCCGCGAAGGAAACCCGGCCGGCGTTAAAGCACTGATGGAAATCATGGGCAAAACCAACTCAAATGTGCGTTTGCCACTGTGTGCTGCAAGCAGCGAATTATACAAAGATCTGGAGGAAGAGCTCAAGCGCGTACTTTAACGCAATGCCGTTCTGAAAGATCAAAAGACCATTGAACGCGACTGTTCAATGGTCTTTTGCTTTTGACATCCATTATTTATTATTTTCGTTTCTGATAACTAAAAAAAACAATACCACGATGAACGTTGAATTTCCCGGAATACCCTCGCCTTGCTATGTGTTGGAGGAAAAACTATTACGCAAAAATCTGGAATTAATCCAGTCGGTTTCGCAACGGGCCGGTGTTGAGATTATTCTGGCCTTTAAGGGGTTCGCCATGTGGAGTGCTTTCCCCATTGTACGCGAATATATTTCGGGAGCTACAGCCAGCTCGCTGCACGAAGTGAAGCTGTGCTACGAGGAGATGAAAACCGAAGCACATACGTACGCACCGGTTTACGACGAGGAAAGTTTCCCGGAGATTATTCAGCTTTCCAGCCACATCACCTTTAACTCGCTGAGCCAGTACGAGCGTTTCTACCCCATGATCCAGGCTTCGGGGAAGAAGGTCTCGGTTGCCTTGCGCATTAACCCGGAGTTTTCGGAAGTAGAAACCGAGCTTTACAACCCCTGCGCACCGGGTTCGCGCCTGGGCGTAATTGCCGAGCAAATTGGTGACGAACTGCCGGCCGGAATCGATGGTTTGCACTTCCACACCTTGTGCGAGTCGTATTCCACCGATTTGGAGAAAACGCTGGCTGCGGTGGAGGCCAAATTCGGTCGCTTTCTGAAACAAGTGAAATGGCTAAACATGGGCGGTGGCCACCTGATGACCCGCAAAGGCTACAAGGTGGATCACCTGATTGAAATACTGAAAGGGCTGCAAAGCCGCTACCCCAACTTGCACATCATTATGGAGCCGGGCAGCGCCTTTGCCTGGGAAACCGGCTTCCTGAAGGCAAGTGTTCTGGATGTGGTCGAAAATAAAGGCATCAAAACAGCCATGTTGAATGTTTCGTTTGCAGCACACATGCCCGACTGCCTGGAAATGCCTTACCAACCGCGTATCCGCCACGCCGCTGTTGGCCCGGTCGATGGCAAACCAACCTACCGCATGGGTGGTAACACCTGCCTTAGCGGCGACTATTACGGTTACTGGTCGTTCGACGAAGCATTGCAAATTGGCGACGAAATCATCCTCGAGGATATGATTCACTACACCATGGTGAAAACAACTGTCTTCAATGGGGTACAACATCCATCTATTGGAATCATCAAAGCAAGCGGTGATTTTCAACTTGTGCGGAAATTCGGTTACGAAGACTATAAAAACAAATTGAGCTAATCCGCAAACTTTAGTTTGTCATTAAACTTCATAGTCCGGAGCTCTTGTGGACTAATCCACCATGATTCTGACCTTGTCCATCATAGCTATTTCCTATCCCGGCAAATATATGTCTTAGGAAATAGCTATGATTTCTTTGTCCATAGCCTTGCTGGACATGTCCACCGTGATTCTGACCTTGCCCACCATAGCTATTTCCTATCCCATAGGATATATTTCATAGGAAATAGCTATGATTTCCTTGTCCATAGCCTTGCTGGACATGTCCACCGTGATTCTGACCTTGCCCGGAGGATGGCTTTCCTCTCCTTACAGCACTAAGCATTGAAGGCTAAATGCTTTGAAGGCTGAAACGCCCGGTTGACGCGGCCCCCGAGCATGTTTGACCCTCCCCTGGGAATTTTACCCCGTCCCTGACGAAGTTGACCTTCCCATGAGCAGTTTCTTTGATCCCATTAGCAACCTGAAGCGTCCCCGCAGCAATCTGACCCGTCCCCTGAGGAATTTCAGCGCCCCCTGTGAACTTTGACCCGCTTCATGAGGATAGTTGACCGTCCCCTGAGCAATTTCTCGCAGTCCCTGAGCAAGGTCGACCGTCCCCGAGGCAGTTTGAGCAGTCCTTGGAGTATTTGGACTGTCCCTAGCCAGTTTGGGGGAAAGGGCTGTAAACTTATCTCACTTTTGTGTGTTTGGACGGAAGAAAAATCACCCATTACGCAGACGCAAAGTCATGACTAAGAAAAAACGAAAAAGACTCACGCGCGAATCGCTTACGAAAACATTACGGCTTACTGATCAGCTATCGGGAGGCCAGCGCCAACGGATTGCCAGTGCACGCGCTATGCTGAAAAATCCGCGAGTTTTGATTCCGGATGAAGCAAGGTCGGCTTTGGATTCCGAATCGGGAGGCCAGGTACAGGAAGCGTTGGAAGAACTTAGGCGAGGCCGCCGGTCGGTCGTCATCGCGCACCGGTTGTCAACCATTCGCCAGGCTGATCAAATCTTGGTGCTGGAGCAAGGCCGAATTATCCAAAAGGGCACACACCAGCAACTGGTCGAAGATACCGCGGGACTCTACTACAGCTTCAGCGAGCTACAGTTTACCTGTTAAATTTCGTTATCGAGAACTGACAGACGCATCCATTCCCGGCGAATAAAGAACAAAACAATCAGTGCCGAGCAAAAATCGGCGATCGGCATCGAAATCCAGATGCCATCGAGCTCGAGGAAAGAAGGTAATATAAAAAGCAAAGGAATCAGCACAATAACCTGTCGCAACAAGGTCAGTATGGTGGCAATTTTAGCTTTCCCGATCGATTGGTAAAAATTGCCAACAACCACCTGGTAGCCGACCACGGGCAAAGCCAGCAAGCCCAAGCGCAATCCCTGCCGGCCAATGGCCAGCAAGTCCGGATCCTTGGAATTGAAAAAGCGAACAAGCAAATCGGGAAAGAGCTGCACCACGATGAACGCCAAAATAGAAATGACGGTGGCCGAGATAATTGCCAGCTTCAAGGCTTCCTGCACCCGGGCATAAGCTCGCGCTCCGTAGTTAAAACCAATGATGGGTTGCGACGCCATATTAATCGCAACAATCGACATGATAATCATGGTCGCCACTGAGTTAACAATGCCCATAGCCCCCACTGCCAAATCGCCGCCAAAACTAATCAGCTTGGTATTGATCAACGCCTGCACCACCGAGTTGGCGATTTGCATAAAAAACGGTGCCATCCCAATAACCAGGATCTCCTTGATAATGGGCATTTCAATTTTAAAATAGGCCGTACGGATTTTCACCACCGAGCGTTTACTGTTAAAATGCAGTAAAACCCAAACAGCCAACACCATCATCGAGATAACCGTGGCATAGGCCGCTCCTTTTACGCCCATGTCGAGGCCAAAAATGAAAATCGGATCCAGAACAATATTGGTTCCGGCACTGATGAGCATCGAGTACATGGCAATTTTGGCATTCCCCTCGGAACGAATAACATTATTAAGCGAGAAGCCAACAACCTGAAAAATAACGCCGACCAAAATGATGTTCAAATAATCGTTGGCGTAACCAATTGTTTCGGGCGTAGCGCCAAACATTTTCAGCATGGGGCTCTTTATGGCAAAGCCAAGAGCGGTAATCAACACCGAGGCAATCACCATCATCGCAAAGCTGTTGCCCAGCACCCGCTCGGCCCGATCCAAGTCTCTTCGCCCCATATTAATCGACACCAAAACACTGGCGCCAATGCCAATAAGCATCCCAAAGGCGATCATCACCAGCATGATCGGAAAAATAACGGACACCCCGCTGAGGGCCATCGCTCCAACGCCCTGACCGATAAAAATACGGTCGACAATATTGTACAGGGCATTTACAAAAACACCAATAAAGGCGGGTATAAAATATTTCAACATCAGGCGCCCAACAGGCTGTTCTCCTAACTCTCTGGTCTTCTCCATCAAATGTCTGAATTTTTCAATCGGCCGTTTACTTGTCCGTCGCCCCGGGCGGAACCAAGGCAAAAAAGTTGGGGCAAAAGTAAACATTCAAATCAACAAAATCGGTTTTTCGGAATCGATGTTCTAAATTTGCAGCAATCTTGAAAAGAATCAGAACATGAGCGCAGAACAACCCAAAAAGATTAATACAGACACCATCCACGATTTGCAATCGGGTAACGCAGAACTGGTTAACCAAACCATTGAACAACTAAGCGAAAGCGGAAACTCGGCCTATCTGCCCTTTTTGTTCGAGCTATTGCATTCAACAACAAATGAGGAAATCAAGCGGCGCATTGCACGGTTGCTGGCCGAACTGAAACACAGCGACGCCATTCCCCTGATTATTGAGGCCATTCAAAATAAAACATACGACCAAGAACTTCAATATTTAGTTTCGGCTTGCTGGGAAAACGGTCTGGATTATATCGATCACCTTCCCCTGTTTGTTGACCTGATGATTGAGCAAGACTTTTTGATTGCGCTGGAAGCACACACCGTGATCACCAACATGACCGGTAAAATTGCCATGGTTACCTGTGAGCAGCAAATTCAAAAAATTGAAGCAGCCCTCCCAACCGTGAGCGACGACAAACGAGCCATGTTAGAGGAAGTTATCGAGTTTCTGAAAGTTTTGGAACAGGGAATCGAGCCTCAAAGCTTCTAGCCCGAAAAAGTCACAATAAATATAGGAAATGGTTAAATATCAGTTATTTTTAGGATTCGCTAAGCTGAACAACCTAAAATTAACTGACAACCGTGCAAAAGATCTTTCTGATTTTTATTTCGCTTTGTGCTTTTCAGACAGTGCAGGCACAGGATGCTGAATACGCGCAATTTTATGCCAATCCGCTTTACCTGAACCCCGGCTTTGCCGGAACCACTGATCAAACAAGGCTTTCGGTCAATTACCGAAACCAGTGGCCTCAGCAGGGAACAAACTACACGAGCTACTCGGTGGCCATCGACCGTTATGCTGAAAAACTAAAAGGTGGCCTTGGCATGCAGGCTCACAGCAGCCGCGAGCCAAACGGCATTGTCGAGAAGACAAGCTTAAATTTGTTTTATGCCCATCACATCAAGTTCAATCCGCGATTTTTCTTCGATTTAGGACTTCGGGCGGGCTTCACCTACAAAAAGCTGGACTATCAGCAGCTGGTTTTCCCCGATATGATTAACCAGCTAACCGGCGAACGCTACCTGGGGAGCCAGGAAATACCGGAAAATGCCAGTCTGCTGTATCCCGATTTTGGTGTTGGGTTCATCGGTCAGTACGATTCGTTCTACGGAGGTATCGCTGTGGATCATTTGAGCCAGCCCGATGAATCGGTTTTTATTGGAGATCAGCGTGGCAAACTACCACTTAAGTTTACAGTGCATCTGGGGGCCAAAAGTTATCGCTGGCACCGCGGGTTATTATCGCGCCGGTTCACCCTGTCGCCCAATGTTATTTACCAGCAACAAGCTGCCTTTCGTCAACTAAACCTGGGCTTGTACGTTCTGGAAAGATCTGTTTCGGCAGGCTTATGGTATCGCCAAACAAAGGGCATACAGCCCGAGTCGGTCATCCTTATGCTGGGGCTGATGCGGCCAAAATTCAAAATTGGCTATAGTTACGATCACTGCTTATCGGAGCTGAGCTACTACTCGTACGGGGCACACGAAATATCGCTGATTTTATTCACGGGCGAAAAGCGAAAAAGCCGCCAGACTCTTCTCATCCCATCGCTTTAGTGCAAAAGTTTGAAAAGCTAAAAAACCAGGGTCACAGTTCCTTTTTGCCGATGCGGTTTATCCATCACATCGTTGAAGTTCAGGATCCACACATACACCCCCGGAGGCGCAAAACGGCCATTTTTCATCCGTCCGTCCCAGCCCACGGCTTTGTCGGTTGACTCAAACATCGGCTCGCCCCACCGATTGAATATTTGCATCTGGTAGCCCTGCTCCTGCACCGCATCGGCAGCTAAACGAAAAATCCGGTTTTCGGGATTGGAGCTATTCGGATTCAAGGCATTGGGCGGAAACAAATCCTCGGGAGCAACAAGTACCCTGCGGCTTGTGGTATCAACACAGCCAAATTCACTTTCGGCTAAAAGATGAACCCTGAACCAGCCCACCTGCCGGTAACGATAGTCCGGATTTGTGTCTGTTGATAAGCCGCCATCTCCGAAATCCCAGTCATAGCTTTCGGCTCCACTACTGTTATTTGTAAACTGAAACAGGGCATCCGAGATCAAACGCTCAGAACGGTCCGGCTCGAACTGGGCAACAGGATCCCGATAAATTTCAACCGGTTGAGCGAAAGCCACCGTATCAACACAACCCGTGAGCGCCGATGTAGCCACGGCCCATACGCGATATTCCTGCCCTTGTTCAATATACTGTTCGGTAATCCCGGCTCCTTCCGCATCGTCCCGCAAGCCGGTGCTCCAACGATAAGCGAGTTGATCGATCGTATCCAACTGCTTTGCCGACAGATTCACCGTCAAGGGAGAACATCCGGAAACTACATCAGCTTCAATATCAAACCAAGGCTTACGTTTTACCTTGAAGGTCTTCATCTCACTTTGGCAGCCCTTATCCGATTCAACCCAAAGTCCGATCGTTGCCGTCGGCTTATCTGTTAAACGAATGGATAGCGGCCCGCTGGTCGTTTCCGGGTCAAGCAGAATTTCATCGGGATCCAATTCCGACAAATCCCAATGATAAGTATCGGCTACGGTTCCGCTGCCAGTGTAAAGCACATCAAACTGGTGCGGATAGCAACGATTGGGATCCACATCGGTTTCAGCCGAACGGATTGGAAAAACCGTAATGAAATCGTGAGCAAGTCCTGAGTTGGTACAACCATCGGCCGACACCACTGTCAAGCCAACATCAAAACTGCCCGCAGCAGCATAAGTATGCTTGATGACATCCGTCGCCGACTGCTCTTCTGCGCCATCGCCAAATGTCCAACTATAGCTTTCGATAGTCTCTGTTGAACTGGCCTGAAACTGGGTTTCCAGGGGCATACAGCCCTCCGTTACATCGGCTGTCAGTTCCAGATTGGGCGTCACGCGAATCGGGGTCCAGTCCTGCTCGGTGATACAGCCCGACTCGTTAATCTGAAGTCCCAGCTTTCGTTGATTAGTCTGCTGAAAGCCCAAAGCAATGTTCAACTCGCGGAGGTTCCGTCCTTCGGCATAAAGCGTATCGGGGAAATACCAGCTAAACAACGCATTCGACGAGGCATTGCCGACATAATCAACATCAAGCGAATAGCCGGAACAGCTGATCGAATCGATGTTCAAGTCGGTGGTCGGGCGGTCGTAAAAGCTCAGCTCCACCGTATCGCGGCTTATGCAGCCAAAATCATCGGTCACCTGCACCGAAGCCTGAAAATAGCCCGTATCGGCTGCCTGGATTAGCGGACTGGCAACGGTTTCGTCGTCAAAAGTCAAGGCCGGACTGCCCGTCCAGCGGATTGCTCCTTTATCAACCGAGCCGTCAATTGTCAGCTGCCGGGCATCGCATGTAAGTATTGCTTTATCCGAAATCGTTATTTGGGGATATTCGTGAATCGTCACATCGACGGTGTCGGTCGACAAACACTGAAAACGATTGGTCACCCGAACGGAGTAGCGGCCGTTTGAGCCGAGCTGAATTTTATTGCCGGCAGCACCGGTATTCCAACTGTAAGTTTCCATTCCGTCGGTGTTTAGTGGAGTTGCATCCAACCATACCGAATCGCCCATGCACAAGTTCCGGTCTTCACCCAGGTCAAAATCCGGAACGGGCTTCACATTTACGGTGAAGTAAGCCGAGTCGATGCAGCCCTCCCAATTAGCCACAACCATGTAAGTTGTTGTATCGGCCGGCGAAGCTTTGGGCTTCGAAATATCGGGACTGCTCAAGCCGGCAGCAGGAACCCATTGGTAGTTTCCGGCATAGACGTGGTTCAATGCCACCGAATCGTGCTGACAGATTGTGTGATCTGCCACCGTGCTGAAAATTGGCTTTCGAATCAGAATTTCGAACGAAGCGGAAAGACTTAGCTCCGGGTCTCCATCCATGCCACCATACTCCACAACATAGCCGCGTGGAATATAATAATTGGGCGTATAGGTAAAATCGCTGTCTCCGGCGTTCCTTAAATCGTTCCACGACTTAGCCGGCTGCGTCGGATCCTGTGTAATATGCGCATAATCCTCGCCAATACCGCCGTTGAGGTTGGTGTAAGAATTGTTGGGCTCTCCTCCTCCCCAAAAAGAATACTCACCGTT
This sequence comes from Mangrovibacterium marinum, assembly GCF_003046625.1. Lineage (GTDB taxonomy): Bacteria > Bacteroidota > Bacteroidia > Bacteroidales > Prolixibacteraceae > Mangrovibacterium > Mangrovibacterium marinum. The sequence continues at coordinate 286,991 of NZ_QAAD01000004.1, read as the reverse complement.
CACCGGACTCCCGCCAGAAGTTCCTTTCCAGAACACGGTTTCGGCCTCGGGTCCGGTTGCCCATACCCATTCACCTTCCTCGCTGTATTCGTCGGAATCGGTCGCTCCAATCCATCCTACGCCGTCGATTTTGGTCCAGATAAAGTCGTTTTCTGCGGCTGACGTTATTGTGGCCAAATAGCCCTGTAAGCCGCGATAGTTTTTGGCGGCTGCGGAGTCGCGGGCAGCCGTCCAGGTAATGTTGTATTGCGAATAATACTGATAGAAATGTCCTGTTTCGGGCAGAAAATCAGCATCGAGCAGGGTAACTGCAATCTGCCGGCTTGCGGTGTCGGGCACAGCATTCCGGTTGATATAAATTGTGTTGGCGATTGCCGCTTCATACTCGGCGGTGCTTGCCGCGCCACTAAGCTGCAAGGTTCCGTTTTCGTTGAGCCAGCTAAGCTGAATCGATGAACTGTGATCGGGGCATTCCAGGCGCTCTTTACCGGCACTGAAATTGGCAATCGAGATTTTCAGTCCATCGTATACCGAGTCACCAATCAACTGAACCAAGCCATCGCCAAAAACAATGCTATCCTCGCAAAAAACAAGATTCCTTCGTACGCCCTGTTCAATCTCGATTGCTTCCGACTGGCCATAAGAAAAGCCGAATGTTAACATCGATATCGCGAGCAATAACATCCGGCTTTTCATAGCTGTGCTGTATTAGTTATCCTTTATTGGAGAAATACTTCATGAACTGGGCTCGTTCATACATCTGCGGATCTTCAATTTGAGCATACGACAAGCGCCCCCGGAAGTCCTCAATGGTGTTGAAGTTCCATTTGCGCATGAATTTCTCCACATCTTTCACCATGCCGTCAATCACCTGCGCTCCGTTAATGTAGATGGCTGAACAAACCTGAACAACTTTGGCGCCTGCCAACAATTGCTTGATCACCGCTTCGCCATCGTGCACGCCGGTGGATGCTGCAATTTCGAGCTTTGGCAAAGCTGCACTGATTAATCCGACCCAACGCAGTGAACGCCGGATATCGGCCGGAGAGCTAAACACTTCGGAAGCCGTCAGCTCAAGTTTATCAATGTTGATATCCGGCTCGTAGAACCGGTTAAACATGGTTACGGCAGCTGCTCCGTTAGCCATTAGCTTTTCAGCAAACGAAATCAGATTGGTAAAATAGAAACCAATTTTCACCGACACCGGGATCGAAACTTCAGCTTTCACCTTCTTCAACACATCAATATAAAGCTGTTCAATTTCGTCGGGCTTTTCATTTCTGGCAGTTGGCACATAAAAGATGTTCAGCTCCAGGGCATCGGCACCCGCTTGTTCAAAATCTTTGGCAAAGCCGGTCCATTCGTTTGCCGAAACAGCATTAATACTGGCAATTACAGGGATCGAAACTTCGGCTTTCACCGTACGCAACAAGTCGAGATGTGCGGCAACGGTATTCTGCCGGGTGTAGTTACGGATATAATCTTCGGCTTCGGGGTAACTATTTTGCGGATCTTTCGCGATCAGATGCGTCACCTCGCCGTTAATCTGTTCTTCAAAAAGCGATTTTAAGACAACTGCTCCGGCACCGGCTTCTTCCAGTCCTCTAATTTTGTCAACGCTGTTCGTTAGGCCCGAACTGGCCACAACAATCGGGTTCTTCAACTTCAAACCCAAATATGTCGTATCTAACTTCTTCATATAACTTACTAGTTAATTAATTGATATTGGTTTTTGCCCTGTTTTTATTGTTTCGAGGGATTGTTAATGGTACTGACGGGCTCCGAAAATACGGCTTCCTACACGCACCATGGTACTGCCCTCGGCAATGGCCAGCGGGTAGTCGCCCGACATGCCCATCGAAATTTCAGAAAAAGATTCATTCTCTCCAAAAAATTCATCTTTAATCTGTTCAAAGATTTTTTTCAGTTGTGCAAATTCGCGGCGGATCTGCGCTTCATCGTCCGTATAGGTGGCCATACCCATAACGCCGCACAGCTGAACGTTTTTCATCGCGGCATATTCGTCCGACTGCAAAATGGCGCGCGCTTCCCCGGCGTTTAATCCAAACTTGCTTTCTTCTTCGGCAATATGAAATTGCAGCAAACAAGGGATCGTCCGATTCGCTTTGGCCGCTTCCTTGTCAATGGTCTTTAATAATTTCATCGAATCCACACCATGAATCAAGCTCACAAAGGGAGCAATATATTTCACCTTATTGGTTTGCAGGTGCCCGATGAAATGCCACTCAATATCCCTGGGCAGCGCCTCGTACTTAGCGGCTAACTCCTGCACCTTATTTTCGCCGAATATGCGTTGCCCGACTTCGTAAGCGGCCAAAACATCTTCATTCGGCTTGGTTTTCGAGACCGCAACCAGGGTTACCCCTTCGGCCAATTCGCTTTTCAATTTTAAAATGTTCTCTGCTATTCCCATCATGCGTTCTGAATTGCTCTACAAATCTATAAAACACGGCTAAAAGCAGATCTGACTTTTAGCCACTTTTTAGGGGTTAAACTGTTTGACCTACCCCAATTCGACAATGGTAATGCCCGCACCACCAAACTGAATGTGCTCGTCGCGAAAAGAATTCACCACCGGGTCGGCTTTCAGAAAATTGCGGATCACCTCTTTGAGGATGCCATTCCCCTTTCCGTGCAAAATGCGCAGTTCATGAACATTAAGCATGATTGCCTCGTCGATAAAAGCCTGTATATTGGCCAGCGCCTCATCGGCCCGTTGCCCGCGAATATCGATGTCGGGCTTAAAGTTCAACCGCTTAGCCGACAGATTCTTATTCACGTTTGCTTTTGTTTGGTTATACGTTTTCTGCTCGCGCTTAGCCTCGTTGTTCGATACAATTTGAAGCCTTTTACGAGCCACCGAAGTGCGCAACTGCCCGAAGGCCACAATCACATTTTTATCGCCCAACTCGAGCACTTCACCAATGGTATCCTGTCCTTCGATACGAACCATATCGCCCGCTTCGAGTGCTTTTTCGACCTTCGGGACAGGTTGCTGAACGGCCTTATTGGTTACTTTTTCCTTTTTCTCTTTCCGCTTTTTCTGCTTGTTTTTAAGCTTTTCAATTTTGCGTTGGATCCACTCATCCTGCTCGGCATCGGTTTCCACCACCTCTTCCTTAAAGCTGACGAGCTTCTTGCGGATCTCTTTTGTTTTTTCTTTTTCGGCCTGGTTCTCACGAATTTCGCGAATGGTGTTCTCCACCTTCTTATTGGCTTCAGCAACAATCTTAGCTGCTTCGGCTTTGGCCTCCTCCAAAATTTGTTTGCGCTGGTTGTTTAGTTTTTTCAGGTCCTCCTCGTAGCGGCCCGACACATCGTCGAGCGTTTTCTCAACCTGGCGGATACGCTGCCGTTTGGATTCCCAATAGCGCTTATCGCGAAGGATATCGCGCAAGTGTTTATCAAAGTCGATATGATCTTTCCCGATTTTGTCGGTCGCTTCCTGCAAAATCACGTCCGGCATTCCGATTTTTCGGGCAATTTCGAAAGCAAACGAACTGCCGGGTTTTCCGATTTCCAGCTGAAATAAAGGCTCCATGCGGTGGGCATCGTACATCATCGCACCGTTCACAATGCCGTCGGTTCCCGAGGCAAAATGTTTCAGGTTAGTATAGTGCGTGGTAATCACCCCGAAGGTGCCCAGCTGGTTAAGCTGATTTAAGATCGCCTCGGCAATGGCTCCACCAAGCATGGGCTCTGTCCCTGTTCCGAATTCATCGATCAGCACCAGCGTCCGTTCGTTGGTATTGCGAACAAAATACTTCATGTTCATCAGGTGCGACGAATAAGTACTCAGGTCATTCTCGATGGATTGCTCGTCGCCGATATCGATGAAAATCTGATCGAACACACCGGCCAGACTGCTTTCGTGTACCGGGATCAGCAAGCCACATTGCAGCATATATTGCAGTAACCCGACTGTTTTCAGGCACACCGACTTCCCTCCGGCATTGGGCCCGGAGATTAGCAGCAGATGATCATCCTCCGTCAGTTTTATATTGAGCGGAACAACCTTCCGGTTTTCTTTTTCAAGGTTGAATTTCAACAACGGATGCACAGCGTTCACCCACTCCAGCTGGCTTTCCCAGCGCATCTGTGGTTTAATGGCTTCCATTCGATTGGCCAGACGGGCTTTGGCCCGCACAAAATCGATGGTTCCCAGAAATTCATATTGGCCCAGTAAATCATCGAGATAGGGCCGGATATCGTCGGCAAACTCAACCAGGATTCGGACAATCTCTCGCTTTTCGGCATACTCCAGTTCCCGAATTTCGTTATTCAGCTCCACCACTTCGGCCGGCTCAACATAGGAAGTTTTACCGGTGGATGATTCGTCGTGCACAATACCGCTAATCCGCCGCTTCAAAGCCGACGAGATCGGGATGACCGGACGCCCGTCGCGGATTGACACGCTGGCATCCTCTTCAATCAGCCCATCGCGCTGTGCCTGTTTTAAAATGGCATGCAAGCGTTTGGAAACACTTCCCTGCTTGGCAAACAGCTCGCGACGAATTTGCCCCAGTTCGGGCGAGGCATTATCTCTGATTTTCCCGTGCTGATCCAGGATCCGCTCAATCCGATCTTTCACATAGGGAAAAACCTGAACTTGTTCCAGTAGTTTCTTTAAGGTGGGGTATGTTTCCTCTTTTTGTTGTTTGATGAATCGCACGATGGCCATAATCGTGTCCAGCGAACGTTTCAGGTTGAAAAGCTCGCCCACATCCATAAAGCGTCCTTCGGTTCTGATGGTGAGCAATGCCGGACGCATATCGTAAAAATAATTGGCCGGAAAATTGTCTGAATCCTGCAATAGCTTTGCGAACTCATCGGTTAGGGCCAATTCAAAATTAAGCTTACCGGTTTTGGTCATGAAGGCGATCTGATCAACGCGTTCCTGTCCGAGCGGGCTCAGACAAATCCCCTTCAGCAATTCGCGAACACGGTCGAAACCAATCTTAACTTCAAAATTATCCGGATAAATTTTTCCCATTTCTTCTTTTTTGCAGGCGCAAAAATAACAAGAACTACGGGTTATGACAATACTTTAAGCCGTTCGGATACGATCTGCAGGAATTTATCAGCCAGAAAGGGTTTCCCAAGGTATGCATCCATTCCTTTTTCGAGGCAAGTCTGTATATCATCATCAAAATCGCTGGCGGTCATGGCGATAATCAGGCAATGTGCTTCGGGCCTGTTATCTGCTTCAAACTTGCGAATCATTTCTGCAGCCTCGGAACCGTTCAGCTTGGGCATGTTCAGATCCATCAAAATAACATCGTAGCCGTTTTGCTGATACATTTCGAAAGCCTCCATCCCGTCGTAAGCACTGTCGATATGCACCATACGACCACGCAGGGAAATACTGACCAGCCGATGATTCAGCGGACTATCGTCTGCAATCAGCAATTTTAATCTTTTTAAATCTTCTTGATCTGCCATTCGTTTGAATCTAATTAATCATTGGGGACCTTATCGTCGGGGAAACGCTCCTGATATTCAACCCAAAAGTTCTTCACTTCCGATTTCATTTCCCGGCGCAATAAGAGAATCCCGAATAAGTTGGGAATTGTCATCAAAGCTATGGTAATTCCGGAAAGCGTCCAAATAATTGTCGTGTCGGTGAACGAAGCCAGGAAGAAACCAAGCACATAAACAATGCGAAAGTAAATGACTCCTTTGGGCCCAAACATAAATGTCATGGCCCGATCGCCATAGTAACTCCACGAAATGGCTGTTGAGAAAGCAAACAGCAACAGTCCGATGGCAACAATATACTGCCCGTAGGTTCCCAGCCAGCTTTTGGTAAATGCAATGGTGGTCAGCGGCGCACTGTGAACCAGCGAGCGCCCCTGAAAAGTCTGGCTGATGGTTACCGGCACCACGCCGTTGGTTACCGAAATTGTACCGGTATAGGGCCGATCGCCCTCCTTAATTAAAACATCCTCAGCTACCGAGCGGGCGTGTAAAATGGTGAGTTTGTTGGTTAGCTTTCCATCAACCACATTCAGCTGACCGGTAAACTCGGGCAGTTGGGCATGTCCGAGCAAAAAATCGTGCAAAGCTTGCTGATCGGCCGGCTTAGTCTCGTCGTACAGCCGATCCATCACAACCAGATCGGTCGTTTGAAACTGATTTTCATATTTTTCGTTCCACACCCCCGACGACAGGATCACCAGCCCGGTGATGGTACAAATAATAATGGTATCGATAAAAGGTTCGAGCAATGCCACCAAACCTTCGGACACCGGTTCGTGCGCCCGGGCTGCGGCATGGGCAATTGGCGCGGAGCCCTGGCCCGCTTCGTTCGAAAACAAGCCGCGGTTTACTCCCCGGTTAAACGCAAAAGCAAAACCAGCACCCAGAAAACCTCCGGTGGCAGCAGTTCCGGAAACCACATCGCTAAAGATGGCGATGATGGAAGGGATAATATTTTCGTAATTGTAAGCAATAACAGCCAATGCCCCCGCCAGGTACACAAAAGCCATAAAGGGCACCAGGCGCGAGGTTACCTTTGCAATTCGTTTAATGCCGCCAATAATAACAAAAGCCAGCAGCAAAGCCAACACGGCACCTGTTGCTATTTTGTTGATGCCGAAGGTTGCAAACAGCGAGTTTGAAATTGAATTGATCTGCGGAAGGCTACCCGTACCGAACGACGATAAAACCGTTGCAATAGCGAAGATAACGGCCAGCCATTTCATATTCAGCCGGTTCTTCATATAATACATAGGTCCACCAGCCATGGTTCCGTCGGCTGTTTTCTCGCGGTATTTATGCGATAATGTGACCTCCACAAATTTGGTTGTCATCCCCAGCAAAGCTGTCATCAGCATCCAGAATAAAGCTGCCGGCCCTCCTAAATGAATCGCTAAAGCAACTCCTGCAATATTTCCCGTGCCTACGGTACCCGACAATGCGGTGGTCAAAGCCTGAAAATGCGAGGTGTCACCGGCATCGCCATCGCGGTCAAACTTGCCGCGTACAATGCGCAGAGCATACTTCAGATACCGAAACTGCGGAAATTTAAGATAAAGTGTGAAAAACAAACCCGTGCCCAACAGCAGATACACAAACCAGGAACTCCCACCGATATATCCGTCAATCAGCGCAAGGATATCATTAAGCTTCGACATACACAATTTTTAAAATGATCGCCTAAAATAGCATTTTGATCCTGACTGCTCAAATATTCGGTTCATTTTTCAGATTTAAACAACCCTTACTGGACAAAAGACGGCAAACAGTCTCGACAAATGAAAACCATGGATCAGCACGATTTATATCATTTTTATAAAACCTTTTAGACTGTAAACACGAATGAAAAAATAAAGAAGCGCCGAAAGGCATTTGAATTGGTTTTTCTCTATTTTTGCTTCTGTAACAATTAAACAAATTACATTATGCTACCCAAATTTTTATTAGCAGACAATTCGCAGGAATGTCCCGACACAATTTTTGTTGTCCACACGGAAGAACCTAAATTTATTGTGGAAAGTGACATTGAAGATTTTTGGTCGAACCAAAAAGTACATTGGTTAAGTGAGCAACCTGTATCGGAGGACTTAATCAAAGCCTTACTGGAAGATGCAGAATCGTTCCTGGACGATGAATTTGAAAGTCAGGAGAACCTTTACGGCGAAGACGAAGACGACGAAGATTAATTATGAACGCAGAAAAGAAAAGACTAACACGCTCGAACGACAGAATGATTGCCGGGGTTTTAGCCGGCATTGCAGAACATCTGGATATGGATCCCACCCTGGTTCGTATTATTTACGTGATCCTTTCGCTGGCCAGCATTGGCTTCCCGGGTCTTCTGGTTTATCTCATTCTGTGGTTGGTTATGCCGGAGCGCTAGTTTCAACCATACGCTGCATACAGCTAATCCTGGGGGACCTCCTTCAGGCTTAGCTGTATTCGTTTGCGCGCCAAGTCGAGCTCAGTAACCTTTACCATAACATGTTGATGAAGCTTCACAATCTCATTTGGATCGCTGATGAAACGGTCGGCCAACATTGAGATATGAACCAAGCCATCCTGTTTAACGCCAACATCAACAAAAGCGCCGAACTTGGTGATATTGGTAACAATGCCGGGAAGGACCATTCCAACCTGCAAATCTTCAATTTTGAAGATACCATCGGCAAACTCGAACACCTTGATTGCCTTCCGCGGATCCCGTCCGGGTTTCATCAATTCACGCTGAATATCTGTTAATGTAGGCAAGCCAACATCACCGGTAACATAGTTTTTCAGCTCAATTGATTCGGCCAAAGCTTTATTGGCGATCAGCTCGGCCACGGAACATTTCAGATCCTTGGCCATCTTTTGCACCACGGGGTATGCCTCGGGGTGGACAGCCGAATTGTCCAAGGGGTTTTCGGCATCGGGAATGCGCAAAAAGCCGGCTGCCTGTTCATAAGCTTTTGCGCCCATGCGCGGCACTTTCATCAAAGCTTTACGCGATGCAAAAGCCCCGTTCTCCTTGCGGTAATCAACGATATTTTGAGCCAGCTGCGGGCCCAGTCCCGAGATGTATGTGAGCAAGTGCCGGGAAGCCGTGTTCACATTTACCCCTACGCTGTTCACAGCCGATTCGACCACCGTGTCCAGGCTCTGTTTCAGCATCTTCTGATCCACATCGTGCTGGTACTGCCCCACACCAATCGATTTGGGATCTATTTTCACCAGTTCGGCCAGCGGATCCATCAGCCGGCGGCCTATAGAGATGGCTCCGCGAACCGTCACATCATATTGCGGAAACTCATCGCGAGCCACTTTGGAGGCAGAATAAACCGAGGCACCATCTTCAGAAACCACAAACACATTTATATCCCGATCGTAGCGCAATTTCTTCACAAAATGTTCGGTTTCGCGACTAGCCGTACCATTGCCAATGGCAACCGCTTCAATTTGATAAGCACTAACCAGGGAGGTCAGCTTTCGGGCCGATTGCTTGGTTTGCTCCTGCGGCTTATGCGGATAGATGGTTTCGTTATGCAATAAATTACCCTGTTCATCCAGGCACACCAATTTACAACCGGTACGGTAACCGGGATCGATGGCCAGCACGCGCTTTTGCCCGAGCGGAGCGGCCAACAACAACTGACGCAGGTTTTCGGCAAACACTTGTATGGCCTCCTGATCGGCTTTGGCTTTCGACAAATTCGCAAATTCGGTTTCCATCGACGGAGCCAATAAACGCTTATAACTATCTTTTAGGGCTGTGGCTACCTGCGTGCCGCAATCGTTGTTGGACCGAACCACAAAACGTTCCAGCCGCTCGAGCGTACTTGCCTCATCGGGAGCAATTGAGATCCGCAAGAAACCTTCAGCCTCACCACGCCGCATGGCCAGTAGCCGGTGCGAAGGGCAGCGTTTCAGTGGTTCTTCCCATTCAAAATAATCCCGGTATTTAACGCCCTCTTCTTCCTTATTTTTAACCACTTTACTGCGCACTACAGCCCCCAGTTCAAAGGCGCGGCGCACCATACTTCGGTTTTTTTCATTTTCGTTGATCCATTCGGCAATAATGTCGCGGGCGCCCGACAAGGCCTCTTCGGCGGAAGCAAGTTCACCCTTTACAAATGAAATAGCTCTGGATTCCAGATCTCGTTCCTGCTGTTTCATCACAATTTTAGCCAATGGTTCCAAGCCCTTCTCGCGGGCAATCGAAGCTTTTGTTCTTCGTTTGGGCTTATATGGCAGGTAGATATCTTCCAGCTCGGAACTCTCCCAACAACCGACGATACGGCCTTTCAACTCAGCCGTCAGTTGTCCCTGTTCCTCAATGGTGTTCAGAATCGTTTCTTTACGCTTGACCATTTCGTCGAAGCGCACTTTTTCATCCTTCACCGCTCCAACCTGCACTTCATCGAGGCTGCCGGTTCGCTCTTTGCGGTAACGCGAGATAAACGGGACGGTCGCGCCGTCGCTCAGCAAATCAATCGTATTCTGTACTTGAGCTGCTGTCAGCTTAAGCTTTGCAGCTATGAGTTGTATAATTTCGGAAGTCATGGATCAATTTTGAAAATGCACCCGAAGATAGCAGAAAATTTGGGAAGTTTTCAGTGATCAGTCGTAGTGTTCAGGGAAGAAGACGTGGGTGGTGAGTATTGAGTCGTGAGTCGGGGGAAAGCAGGATTACTATCAGATTACGGGATTATTAGATTACCAGATTCGTGGATATTCAGACCAGCTAACAATCCGAACATCCGAGTATCCAAACATCCGAGTATCTGAATATCCGAACATCCAGCAATCCAAATAACAAGCCCCGCTCCGAAATCGGAACAGGGCTCTATGTTTATTTCAACCTTTTCGAGTGATTGTTATTTCACCTTATCAACAATTGCTTTAAAAGCCTGTGGTTGATACACAGCTAAGTCAGCTAAAACTTTACGGTTGATCTCGATGTTTGCTTTTTTCAACAAACCGATCAATTGCGAATAGCTGAGTCCTTCCATACGAGCTGCAGCGTTGATACGCTGAATCCAAAGGGCACGGAAGTTACGTTTTTTGGCTTTGCGGTCGCGGTAAGCATATTGTAAACCTTTTTCGTAAGTGTTTTTTGCTACCGTCCACACGTTTCTGCGGGCACCCCAATTACCTTTGGTTTGTTTGAGGATTTTTTTTCTGCGAGCCCGAGATGCTACATGATTTACTGATCTTGGCATAATTCTAAATTTTAAGCGGTTAGCGTCCTGTAACCAGGCACTTGTAATGGCTAATTCACTTTGTTAAAAACTCTAATTTTTTTCTCGAAATTGAAAAGATTACTTCATTGCAAGCAACAACTTCACGTTTTTCTCATCGGCTTTATCAACCAAAGTTGCGTGAGTCAGGTTACGTTTTTGCTTAGTCGTTTTCTTCGTCAGGATGTGACTTTTGAAAGCGTGTTTTCTTTTCAATTTACCGGTACCGGTTAATTTAAACCGTTTTTTTGCACCGGAATTGGTTTTCATTTTTGGCATCTTGTCCTAAATTTAAATATTCAAAGAATCTGAAGTTCCGTCCTCATTGGGCGGTTTACTTTTTCTTCTTAGGTGAAATAAACATGGTCATTCTTTTTCCTTCCAAACGAGGCATTTGCTCTACTTTACCGAGCTCTTCGAGAGCTTGGGCAAATTTAAGCAGCAGGATCTCGCCCTGTTCTTTAAAGAGAATTGAACGTCCCTTAAAAAACACATAAGCTTTTACCTTGGCTCCTTCGTTTAAGAACTTTTCGGCATGCCGTAACTTGAACTGGAAATCGTGCTCGTCGGTTTGCGGACCGAAACGAATTTCTTTCACGACCACCTTCACGGCTTTCGCCTTCATTTCTTTTTGTTTCTTTTTTTGTTGATAAAGAAACTTCTGATAGTCGATAATCTTACATACAGGCGGATCGGCATTGGGTGAAATTTCAACCAGGTCCAACTCCAGCTCATGGGCCAGTGCCAACGCTTCCTTTAAAGAAAGTACACCTTGATTTTCGACATTGTCACCTACAACCCGTACTTGTTGAGCACGAATTCTCTCATTTAATCTATGCTGAGGTGTTGTATCCACACGTCCACCTCTGCGATTTGGCCTCTTGACTGCGATAAGAAAAACCTCCTATTTTTTTTAGTTATAAAATGCTGATAATTGTTCTTTAACTTCATCATTCAGGAACTGGGCAAACTCTTCCATGCTCATGCTTCCTTTATCTCCCTCGCCTTGTTTACGAACAGAGATGGTACCTGTTTCAGCTTCTTTTTCGCCGACAATCAGCAGGTATGGAATGCGTTTAAGCTCGTTATCCCGAATTTTACGACCGATTTTCTCGTTCCGGTCGTCAATCAGGCTGCGAATATCGGAATTATTTAGAAAATCTGAAACTTTTTGAGCATAATCGTTATATTTTTCGCTGATTGGCAGCACAACAACCTGATCGGGAGTTAACCATAAGGGGAACTTCCCGGCGGTATGCTCAATCAACACAGCCACAAATCGTTCCATCGACCCGAATGGTGCTCGGTGAATCATAATTGGCCGGTGGCGTTTATCATCAGCGCCAATATACTCCAAATCAAAACGTTCGGGTAGGTTATAATCTACCTGAATGGTTCCCAGCTGCCAGCTACGTCCAAGGGCATCTTTCACCATAAAGTCGAGCTTGGGACCGTAGAATGCAGCTTCGCCCAACTCGGTTACCGTTTCCAGGCCTTTCTCGGCACAAGCCTCAATGATGGCAGCTTCTGCTTTGTCCCAGTTTTCGGCCGAGCCGATGTATTTATCCGGATTATTGGGGTCGCGCAACGAAATTTGAGCGGTGTAATTTTCCAGTCCCAGACTATTAAAAATAATGAATACAATATCGATTACTTTTTTGAATTCATCTTTCAACTGATCGGGGCGACAGAACAAGTGCGCATCATCCTGCGTAAAGCCACGCACACGAGTCAATCCGTGCAACTCGCCACTTTGCTCGTAACGGTAAACAGTACCAAATTCGGCAAAGCGAATGGGCAGGTCTTTGTACGAGTGCGGCTTGCTGGCAAAAATTTCGCAGTGGTGCGGACAGTTCATCGGCTTAAGCATATACTCTTCGCCCTCGGCCGGTGTTTTAATGGTTTGGAACGAGTCGGCACCATATTTCTGAAAGTGGCCCGATGTTTTATACAATTCCACATCGCCAATATGCGGGGTCATCACCTGCTGGTAGCCGAATTTACGTTGTACCTTTTTCAGGAAATCTTCCAACTGCAAGCGCAGCTGCGTACCTTTGGGCAACCACAAGGGTAAGCCCTGCCCCACTTTTTGCGAGAAGGTGAACAGTTCCATCTCCTTACCGATTTTGCGGTGATCGCGTTTTTTAGCTTCTTCCAGCAAAACCAGGTATTCATCCAGCAACTTTTGTTTGGGGAATGTCACCCCGTACACCCGGGTCAACATTTTATTTTTCTCATCGCCACGCCAGTAAGCACCGGCGATCGATGTCAGCTTTACAGCCTTAATATACGAAGTATTGGGCAAGTGTGGTCCACGACACAAATCGGTGAAATTACCTTGATTATAAAGGGTAATGGTGCCGTCTTCCAGTTCGCTGATCAGCTCCTGCTTCAGCTCGTCGTTCTTGTCGGTAAACATTTCGAGCGCTTCGGCCTTGGTGATGCTACTGCGAACGATTTGGTGTTTCTGGCGTGCCAGCTCAATCATTTTCTTTTCAATCTGAGCCAAATCTTTCTCTGTTAATTGCTTACCTTCGGGCAGATCAACATCGTAATAAAATCCCGTATCAACAGTTGGGCCGATACCGAATTTCGTTCCGGGGTAGAAAAATTCAATCGCTTCGGCCATCAGGTGAGCCGACGAGTGCCAGAAGGTTTCTTTTCCTTCGCGATCGTCCCACGTATATAATTTGATAGCTGAATCCTGATCAATGGGCCGGTTTAAATCCCAAACTTCACCATTTACTGAAACGGCCAAAACATCCTTTGCCAATCGGCTACTGATCGATTGTGCAATTTGCAGGCCTGTAACTCCGCTTTCGTACTCGCGGACACTGTTGTCAGGTAATGTAATCTTTATCATCTGTCAATTTTGGTATATCAGGTTATAACCTTTTTAATAATTGGGAAAGGCCGAGAGCAACAAAATTTCGTTGGTTGTTCCATTCGATCCTGGCTCAAGCCGGCTTTTCAGCCTGCAAAGATAATTATTCTAAATTGTTTGAAAGGCATTCTACTGAATTTATGGCCAATAATGTCGCATCGCGAGAAATTCGCAAAAAACAGCTGTGCTTTCGATAAAAATTACCTTCGCTTTTGGGTTGAACCCACCCGTGGTTTTCCCTGAAACCACCGGTATTTTCCGTGAAAGCCCCTTTTCTGCCAAATCAAAATATGTTTTTCCAGTTCTACTTTTTGATTAAAGAGTGTGTTTTGTCCTACCGGACGGGTTTTCATCTCTTTCTGTAATGGCTTTAGCCATTCAATACCGATTAGCTTCAAAAGTGTCGCATCCTATCACTTCGTTCCAATGCTCCTTTTTCAGTCTATCGGCATTATACCGTCCTATTTCATAGCATAAATTAGCCTGTAAAACGGTATAATTTGGGTAGCACAAACGATAACACGAAGGTTGTCCCGTCCCGTACGGGACGGAATTTTACCCGCGGAAATGCCAAAGCTACCCAAATGTCATTCCTCCGGGGTTTTTCTAAGCTTTTCGTTTGATGCCGGTCTTAATAAAAATAGGCCAACCGGTTCCCAACGTTTTCTCATTGATCGAAACGCCTTCTTTCTTGTTGATGGTGTTTAGAGCGACAACTCATAACAACCACGATAACCGAGCAACCAAACAACAGAACCTCCGCCCCCCTCCGACTTTCATCCATGCTGCAGATTTCCGCGTATTACATATCTGTTTCCCCGGAACAAAAAAAGACGCTCACCAGGAGCGCCTTCTACTTATTATTAAAACTGCAAATTTCTTGAAATCCCTAACGGAAGCCGAAGCTAAGGCCGGCATTATAACTCACATAATCGGCTTTGGCGACCGAACCATACAAACTAAAGAAGGCAAGCTTTAAACGAAATCCGGCATCAACAGCAAAATACTTGTTTTTGATCTCCAACTGAATTGGATCTTGAACATCAATTTCAACTTCGTCTTCCGGCACGTGATTTACAACGTCAATAATCGTTTGCTCGCTTACAACCGGATATCGGCCTAATAAGTCGAAATTAGTTTTACTCTGGTTACCTGAGGCAGAAACGTAAAAAGTAATAACCGAAAGTTTTTTGGATACAATTAAACCATATTTAAATGTACTCGTTTCGGTTTCGCCTCTTTGATTAGGATCTTGTTCATAATTTGACAAATATTCTCTCACCCTGACCTCCTCTTTCTTATATTCGAATGAACCAGGATAGTTATCCAAACCATAATCAACGCCAATTTGACCATGGATCTTCGAATAACCAAGGAAAAAGGATGCATCAAACGGTAAATGTTTGATAAATGGCAAAGACTCCTTAAAATTATGCTTTACTCCCAAGCCCCAAAGCCCCACTTCGGCCTGATCATCTTCAATATCAAACTTCACGTTAGGCACCCAGCGACCAATCAGGTCGGTATGCGGCAAAAGACCAAAGGTAGCCTGTACCATTGGTATGGGTACCAGATCAACTCCCGAACCGCCCGGAGTAGATAAAGACCCAACGTAGGTCGAAGGATCCTCCAGGTCGGCATAAATATCCAGAACGATCCCATCTTCGTCACCGGCAGCTGTCGGAGCCATCGAATTTGTTCCACGAGGTTTCGCATTGCTTAAGCCCAGGGCATTTACGTCAAAGGTTTTGTCGGATCCGGAGACCTGAATAGCACTCACCGAAAAGGCCAGATCGAAGCCCCAAAGCTTATGCGTTTCAGCGCTATTGTACCACGAGTTGTTCAGCCCGATGCCCAATGTTTTGGCATAAGGATCGATGTAGGCTCCAATCAGTTTGTTAGCATCATCCTTACCAAACTTCAGGAAATCGGCCACATCCGATTGCGCAAAGCTGAATTGTGATCCTGCAAGTAACAGGACGGCAGCAAATAAGATTTTCTTCATCATTTTTTATCGAGATTGATTTGGACTTCAATAATACGAAATTCTGTTAAACTGAAGGGCATTCTCCCGAATTTTTAATCTGCTGATCAGCCCCAATTGGCAGATTTGAATGCCGAATCGGCATTTTCACCGGTTTTATTCTTTTTTAATTAAGAAAATTTTCCCTGTTTTGATCTCCACAAAATAGTTAAGCATGTACAAGTTTATTTTTCTCCTGATGCTAATCATTGGATTAGCCAATCCGGCAACGAGCCAGCAAAAAATAAGTCTCGAAGATATTCAGCTTCACGGAACCTTTCGCGCCAAAGGTGTCAGCGGCCTCTATTCGATGAACGACGGGTTGCACTACACCACCCTCGATGGAGGTAGCAGGATTTTGAAATACAATTATCGCACAGGCGACCAAACAGCAGTGGTTTTCGATCTGGCGACTATCGACAATGCCCCTATTTCGCAATTTTCGTCCTACGAGTTCAGCAACGATGAGAGCAAGATTCTGCTAACCACCGAGCGGGCTCCAATTTACCGCCATTCGTTTACCGCCCAATATTACATCTGGAATTCGGTCACCCAAGAGCTGAGTCCGCTTTCAGAAAAAGGCAAACAGCAGCTGGCCACCTTCTCACCCGATGGCGAGCGCGTTGCGTTTGTGCGCGACAATAACCTGTTTGTGAAAAGCCTGAAATTCGGCACCGAAAGCCAGGTAACCACCGACGGCCAGTTCAACCAGATCATCAATGGAGCTCCCGACTGGGTTTACGAAGAAGAGTTCAGCTTCAGCAAAGCTTTTGCCTGGTCGCCCGACTCCAAGTTTCTTGCGTTTATGCGTTTCGACGAAACCGAGGTTCCCCAGTTTAGCATGAGCATGTTTAAAGGAATGGCTCCAAGCCACGAGGAGAATGCCCTTTATCCCGGGGACTATCGCTTTAAATATCCCAAGGCGGGCGAAAAAAATTCAATCGTCAGCGTTCATGTTTACGACATTAAATCGAAAACCACGGTGAAAGCCGATGTTGGCAGCGAAACCGACCAGTATATTCCGCGCATTAAATGGATGGCCGATGCAGCCGACCTGGCAGTGATGCGCCTGAACCGCAAGCAAAATCAGCTGGATGTATTGCTGGTCAATCCATTTACCGGCGACAGCCGCTTATTTTACAGCGAGAAAAACAAACGCTATGTGGCGGAAGAATTTCTCGACGACTTCACCATTCTTCCCGACAACGACTACCTGGTCATCAACAGCGAACGCTCGGGCTATGCACAGCTCTACTTATATAACCGCCAGGGCTACGAAGTGCGCCAGCTGACCTCGGGCGACTACGATGTCACTAAATTTTACGGCTTCGACCCCAAGAAAAAGATTTTCTACTACCAGGCCGCCAAAGAATCGCCCATGCAGCGTGAAATCTATTATGTGAGCCTGGATGGCAAAAAGAAAGGCCGTTTAAGCCAGCAGGATGGCACAAACGATGCCGAATTCAGTAGCGGCTTCCAATATTATATCAATACATACACCAACCTGACCACCCCGAAGCAAACCACGCTGCACTCCAACGATGGAAAACTGATCCGCGTGTTGGAAGACAACAAGGCACTTCAGGAAAAGCTGGCCGACTACCGGATTGCTGCGCGTGAGTTTTTTCATTTTGAAACCTCGGAAGGTGTAGCCTTAAATGGCTGGATGATTAAACCCGTCAACTTCGACCCGAATGTGAAATACCCGGTTGTAATGACCCAATACAGCGGTCCAAATTCGCAGGAAGTGCTGGACAATTTCTCGATTGACTGGCACAATTACCTGGCTCAGGAAGGCTTTGTTGTGGCCTGTGTTGATCCGCGCGGAACAGGAGCCCGCGGTGAGGAGTTTCGCAAATGCACCTACCGGCAACTGGGCAAATACGAGTCGGACGACCAGGTGGAAACAGCGAAGTATTTAGGCAGTCTGCCCTTTGTTGATCGCGACAACATCGCAATTTGGGGATGGAGCTACGGTGGTTTTATGACCCTGCTCAGTCTCGAAAAAGGAGGCGACCTTTTTAAAGCCGGCATTGCTGTTGCGCCGGTTACCAACTGGCGTTATTACGATACGGTATACACCGAGCGATTCATGCGTACGCCGCGCGAAAACCCCAACGGGTACGATGACAACTCACCGCTCTCGCATCCGGAAGGTATCACCGGACGACTGCTGCTCATTCATGGTTCTGCCGACGACAATGTGCATGTTCAAAACAGCATGGAATTCTCGGAAGCCCTAGTGCAGGCCGGCATTCAATTCGACATGGCCATTTACACCAACCGCAACCACAGTATCTACGGCGGCAACACACGCCTGCATCTGTACCGGAGAATGACCGATTTCCTGAAAGCCAATTTGATGAAATAGGAATCGAACGGTATCGAAAATAATTACCTTAAGTCTGCTGTTTCAGCAGGCTTTTTTTATTGCAATGGATTTAGCCATTCAATTTGGGTAGTACAAACGATAACACGAAGATTGTCCCGTCCCGTACGGGACGGAATTTTACCAGCGGAAATGCCAAAGCTACCCAAATGTCATCCCTCCGGGATTTTTCGGAGCTTTTCGTTTGATTCTGGTCTTGATAAAACCAGGCCAACGGGTTCCCAACTTTTTGGCATTGATCGAACGGCTTCTTTCTTGTTGATGGTGTTTTAGAACGACAACCCGACAACTTTTGAAAACAACGACAACGGGATAGTCGAAAAACCCTAAACTTTCATTCCGGTTGGTGATTCCCCGAAATCATGAAGGTTTTTTCTGAAAGCCCCTTCGGGTGATGCGGCTGCCTGCGGTAGGCAAGACTTTCAAACCGCACCGAAGATGCTTTGAATTGCGGTTCAGCTCGAAACTGAAGCACCGATGGAAATTGGCTCCCGAATGGCCGGTCGAGCTAAGCACCGATGGAAATTGCTTCCCGAACGGTTGGTGGAGGCAAGCACCGATGGAAATTGCTTCGCGAACCGCCGGTGGAGGCAAACACGCATGGAAACGACCTCTCAAAAAGAACAAGCTGTTTCCATTTGTTCATGATTGGCTCGTTCGGACCTAATATCCCCTATTTTTTGCTGATAAACATAGAAGTGTTATGGTGATTAGGCGATGAATTAGTCATAACCTGAATGACGATTCGGAAAAGCACCTCTACTATTCTGCAGCCCGCTGGTGCGCTATTATAAAGCGTGCCACTTTCATCCCTGCGGAGATTCCCTCCGAATCATGTAGGTTTTTTCAGAACGTCCCTTTCCCGGCGCTTTAGAGCCTATTCCTTCGCTTCAACCTTTGATCAAAAAAGGAACTTTGTCCTACCGGACGGGTTTTCATTTTTGTAGTGACACAAAAACGAAACAAAAAATTGCAGAAAGCACTACGCTCAGCAAAAATCAAGCAAGCTTGTTTTGCATTCACTTAAACGTGCTTTTCATGGCTGATTTTTATCTGCAACCGCCATCTGCCGAAAAGCTAAGTTCATCCGGGTGATCTCCGACTCGCGTCGGAGCTTCCCGGATTCTCTAAGCTTTCCGTTTGATTTCGGCCTCTTAAAAATAGGCCAACCGGGTCCCAACTTTTTGGCATTGATCGTTTACTGTCAATACCAGTTTGTTTTGATTTCTCCCCGCTCTGCCTGCAGAGAGGGGACAGAATTGAATCAATCCGTTCGGATTGATTTAATTCAGGGGAGAGTTACAGAGGGCTGCTGGTATGCACTTTGAAAGTTCCTTCCACGGCGTTTCAGAGCCTGGCTGTTTTTCACTCCTACTCTTGATCAAAGAGGAACTTTGTCCTACCGGACGGGTTTTCATTTTTTTTTGCAATGGCTTTAGCCATTCAATACCGATTAGCTTCAAAAGTGTCGCATCGTATCACTTCGGTCCAATGCTCTTTTTCCAGTCTATCGGCATTATACCGTCCTATTTCAGAGCATAAATTAGCCTGTAAAACGGTATAATTTGGGTAGCACCGAAGGCTACTCGAAGATTCTCCCGTCCCGTACGGGACGGAATTTCTCCCCTTTCGTCGTTAAACTACCCAAATAGCATCCCTCCGGGATTGCGCTGAGCTTATGGATCGGCTGTTATGCATGATAAAACCAGGCCAACCGGATCCCGACGTTTTCTCATTGATCGAAACGCCTTCTTTCTTGTTGATGGTGTTTTAGAACGACAACCCGACAACTGTTGAAAACAACGAAAACAGCCTGGTCGAAAATCCTAAACTCTCATTCCGGTTGGTGATTCCTCGGGACGCATCACAACTTTATGCAGAAAGGCAAACTCCTCTTTACCCGACATCGCAATGGCTTGTTGCAACAGTTTTTCAAACATCGGGGCAGGTAAGGCTTCCAGCAAGCTGCTTTTCTGCTGCATAAATGCCGGACTCAGCGGAAACCACGGTTCCACGTCAGCAACAAATTCATCGGTATAGTATGCGTGGTTTGTTCGCACAGCATCGGTCAGGAACAGCTCAACGCTTCTTTGCATCAGCGACTGAAACCGGGGCACCAAATCCGACTCCAACGAGCCGGCTTGCGCAACGACCTTCTGCCCCACCGCCGCTACTTGTTGCCACATTCGATCAATCGGATGCTCCCGGGCCACACTGGCAAAAGCCGTCAGCACACCTTCACTCAAATCGGCATCAACATCCTGCAAGTCATCCATCAGCTGGAGATAAGCCCCGTAAGCATATAAAAACGCCTCCGTTTGTTGCGACAGCCTGCCCGCCAGCAGATAGCCATCAGCAACAACCGAAGCTGCTCCTTTTTCAACACTTATGGCCAAACGCTCCTCAAAGCTGATATCCGAAAAACCGGCAATGAGCTGAATACTGTTTGCCTGAGCGTGATGAATATCGAGCAAACTACGATACACTTCGGGATACAAAGTGCGGTCCCACTCGGCTTCAATTAAATCAACCATCGCATAAATCCGCTGCTCGTGTCCATTCTGCGGTTCAACAGGCTTTCCCGCCAATCGATCAGCAAACCGATCGACAAAGGACAGCTTCTCCCATCGCGAAATTTGCGGATCATCCAGGTAGTTGTCGGTATAAGGGTATAACATGCTGTATGCAAAAACCGAGGGTGTAAGCTCCACCGTATGCCCCGACAGAAGCTGCAAGGCATTCATGATCCACACATTTCGCATGGCCTGAAAGATATCGTCAAGCGCCAACTCCGGATCGAAATAACGCGCTGCTTTTAGAAAACACCACGAGCCTTTGAGCATAGGCTCTGCGATAACCAAAGCCAACTCTTCGTCGCGAAAACCAAAAACCGATCCCACGATACCCGACAAATCCGATATCAACGCTTCTTTTTGTGCACGCAACTGCGGGTACGAACCTTTTGTTTGTTTTATTTTCCGCGTCAGGCTTTGCTCATATTGCTCCAATAACTGTTCATTGCGCAACTGTTCCTGCCGACTGTATCTCCTGTTTTTAACAGAAAAAGTCCGATCGGCATCGTTCCACCAAACAAAAAAGATTTTTTTCAAATTATTATGCTGTCTCATCATCCGAAGCTTGTTTTTCCTGCTTACAAAGTGAACCAATTCTGTTTCAGCATCCTCGCTCTTTCCGACGAATGGCGGGGAATTGCCGGCAAAAGACAGGCGCGAAAAAAAAATGAAAAAAACATCGCATTTTTTTCACCCAAGTGGTATCAGGGAACAAAATTTCCCTATATTTGCAACGCCTTTGAGAGAAACACCAACACAAGGTGATGCGCCGAAACGTCGGCAACCAAGCATCAAAATTTATTGCCCAGATGGCGGAATTGGTAGACGCGCTAGTTTCAGGGACTAGTGTCCGCTTGGACGTGCAGGTTCGAGTCCTGTTCTGGGCACAAAAGGAGTTGATTTTTCAACTCCTTTTTTTGTTTCCATACCTGAGATCATCCCCCTGTCGGGGATAAAAGTATTTAGCAATTTATTGATTTTAATTAATCTCGGATTTGAACAGCCGGCACCTGCATTTATGCAGCCAAAAAATAGAGGGATGCCTTATGGATAACATCCCTCTCATATCGATTGGTGTTTCACATTAGAGCACTATTCCGTCCAACTCTGATGAATAATGCTTCCTTTTTCGTCGTTGTTGTTGATCCGCAGATGGACGTCAATTTCCTGCTGCATCTCTTCGACATGCGAAATGACGCCCACAATTCGATTTTCTTTGCGGAGCGATTTAAGTGTCTCGAAAACAACGGCCAGCGACTCTTTATCGAGCGAACCGAACCCTTCGTCCAAAAAGAAGAAATTTTGGTTTGATTCGGTGATCTTCTGGATGTTATCGGCGAGCGCTAAAGCCAACGACAGGGCAGCCTGAAAAGTCTGTCCACCCGAAAGTGTTTTCACGCTGCGCAGCTTACCGCCATTCATAAAATCGCGCAGCTCGAAATTATTATCTTCCGTAATTTCCAGGCTGAGTTTCTGCCGACTCAACTGAAAAAAACGATCGTTAGCGGCGTTACAAAGGTTTTGCAGGTACACCGACGAGATGTAGTTGACGAAACCACTCGCTTTAAACAACGACTTCATGACTTTGATGTTCTCGGCCCTCTGGTTCAACGATTCCATCTCCTTGCGAAGACTTGCCTGGCTGGCGATGTCCTTTTCCAGCTTTTTCTGCTTTTCGGTCAGTTTGCCCACGTCCTGGTTCTGCTGCTTAATCTGCTCGGTCAATTGCACAATGGCCGTTTGCATTTGAGCATGTTCTTCCGCGTTGTACACCCGATCGCCAATTTCCGACCGAAGTTGTTGCGCTTGCTTTTCGGTCACAGTCAGTCGTTCGCGAAACGCATTCAGCTGCTGCTTCTCCTGATTCAAATTGAGTTGCTGCGCCAGTATGTCGCGAACATCCTTCTCGTTTTCAAAGGTCGACTGGCTCAGTTTTTCAGCCAGCTTTTGCGTCAACTCCCGGTGATTTGCCCGTTCTGCGTCAAGCTCCTTTTGATTGGCAACATGACTTCCGCTCAGCGTGTCGCGCTGCTTGTTTCGTTGAGCAAGCTGCTCGGTGAGCTCGGTGAACTGCTTTTCGATCCGGGCATACTGCTCATTCAATGCTTTTATTTGCTGCTGAAGGAGCGCCGGCGTTTGCGTGTCGAAATCCGCCAGGTTCAGCAAGCGCAACTGCGACTTCCAGGTTGTCCGCTCGGTTTGAAAAACAACGATTTGGTTTTTAATGCGATCGGTTTCGTCCTTGAACCGGCTTTCATCCTTCGTCGCTTTTTCAAGCTTTTGCGCCAGAACTTCAATTTCAGACTCCCGCTTTTTGATGGATGTTTGCAGCATTTCGGCCTCCTGAAATGACTTTTGCAACGCACCAAAATCACGATACCCGGGCCAAACAAAAAGCTTTTCGTGAGCCGTAGCAGCCTGCTGATGCAACGTGAGTTTTTCACTCCATTCCTTCCGGTTGGCCGTTTGTGCCTTCTGCTGACGATCGAGATCTTTCAGGTCGAAAAGAAACTGATTGATTTGTTCAATTTCCTTTTCTTTTGATTCACGCAGCCGCTTTAAATTCAGCATCTGCTCGTCCGAACTTTCCGTGCTGTAAATATCGGGATGGTGCAACGAACCACAAAGCGGGCAAGGAGCGCCGTCGGTCAAGCCTTCGGCAAAAGCCTGCAACTTCGACTTCAGGCGTATCTCTTCCGCTTCCTTTTCGATGGTTTTCAATTCCTTGCGAATATTTTCAATCCGGTCTTTCAGGATTTGTGCATTCGCTTCAACCGTTGCAGTCGCAGTCACCCCGGGAATGGCAAGCCGCTCGATTAATTGACGGAAATTTGCCGCAATAGCCTTTTCTTCCGCCTGATACCGGGCACACTGCTTTTCGGTTTCCTGCGTTTGCTTTTTCATGCTTTCGGCGGCAATATGCCAGGCCTTCACATCAGCCAACATTTTGAGATCGGGCAATTTTTCTTTTTCCTGCTTCAGCTCCAGATCCCGTTTTTTCCGTTCTTCCTGCAAAAGTTTCACCGACTCAGCTGCGGCTTTCAACACCGTTGCTCCCTTCTCCAATCGCCCGGATTGTGCGTGAATCTGCTCGTCCAGCTCTTTTATTCGGCTGATTCGGTTCAACTCATCGGCCTTTTGTTTCAGTTCATCGCGCTTTTCGTAGTCCGGTTTCAGCTTGGCCAGTTCGGCCTCGAACGTTTTAATTGCTGCGGTATCGGCTTGCAATTGTTTCACGCTTTGCTCAATTTGCCGGGCCTTTTCAGTCATTCGTTTCGAGCTGTTTTCCAAGGCATCCATGGTCGGTTTAAAGTCGAGAAGGCACTGTTCGTATTTTGCAATTTTTGTCTCCCGTGTTTTAAATTCCGGTTCGCGTTGCTTCAAGGCCGTTAGTTCCGAATTGGCTTGAGCCAGCTTCTTATTCAATTCGAAAAGCCGACTCATTTCCGTCTCTTTCTTTTGATGCCCGGCGAGCTGGTCAACCTGCTGCTTCAGCTGAAAGTTCAGCTGTTTCAACTGTTCGGTCAACACCGCCAGCTGAGCCGGATCTACCTCGCCAAGCTGTTGCAACTGCCCGTCCAGATGCTGCCGTTGCGCGTTATTGCGCTGCTCCAGAGCGGCCACTTTGCCGTACATTTCGAACTTTTCCAGGTTGAAAAGCTCTTTCATCATCTGTGTCCGGTCTTTATTTCCCAGCTGTAAAAACTCTTGAAACTGCCCCTGGGGAATGATGATTGTCCGCTTAAAATTGTCGTAGCTCAATCCAATTGCTTTTTCCAACTGTGTCGCCTCAATCGGGATCCACTCCTCGTCCTGCTTTTGGTAAGCTACGCGATCCAGTTTCTTAACATCTTCGAAGCGTTTGCTGTTGCGCCGTCCCTGAACAACCGCACGGTAAGCAGTTTGCTCTTTGCCGGTTTCAAAAATGAAATCAATCAGCAGTTCCGCCGATTTCAAGTTCATCATGTTATAGTTTCGGTTGTCGCCCGACAGGTTCAAGCGATCCGTTTTGCCGTAAAGCGCAAAGGTAATCGCCTCCAGAATGGATGATTTCCCGCTTCCTACTGACCCGAAAATGCCAAACAGGTTTGCAGCAGTCAGTTTTGTAAAGTCGATGGTTTGTTTTTCCTGGTAGGAATACAAACCTTGTATGGTGAGTTTTATAGGTATCATTGTTCGTCTTCAGCCAAAATTTCCGTGAATAAATTCATCAAATCGTCATTGGGTTCCTGCCCTTTTTCGTGCTTGAAATAGTCGCGAAAAAGCTCCTCCATGCTTTGGTTCAGGTTGATTTGCTTTTGATGCCCCGACACCAGCATATCGGCATTCGTGACTTCAGGAATTATTGCAACAATTGCGGGATGCACGGCGCTCAGCTGCCGGCGTTCTTTCGCGGTCAGGAATGTGTCGGTAACCAGAGTCAGCTCCACCAGAGCATCCTGATTTTCGGTCAACCATTCCAACGCCTTTTCAATTCCTTCAACACGCTGCCGCAACAACCGCTTCCCCCGTAAAAGTTCAACAGGGCGCACGGCAGGCTCATTGCCTGGTTCAACATCCACCATCAAAACATATTTTTTCTGGTTTGCTTCGGAAAAACTGTAAGCGAGCGGGCTCCCGCTGTAATACGCCGGCGATGGCGATGCATCGACCTGGTGCATGCGGTGCAGATGCCCGAGCGCGGTGTATTGAACAGGTTTGGGGATGGACTCAGAAAATATGGCCTGCGTGCCGCCCACATGAAGAATCGGCTTTTCATCTTCCGGCTCTTCCGGCAACTCGGCTCCTTTCTTCACAACAAAAAGGTGGGACAATAAAACATTCACTCCCTGATCATCACAACAACGCTCAGCCAGCGACTGCCAACTATCCTGCAGAACGGCCCTTAATTCGGCTTCGCTGTTTTCGGGCCCCAGGTAGGTTTTCAAACGGTGCTCGTTAGCGTAGGGTGTGAGCAAAATACGCAGCGGCACAGTCGATCCGGGCAACCGCAGCTCCAAAAATCCCTGTTCGCTGCGCAGCACCTTCAGCCCGGATTCCAACTGAAAGGAAGTAACGACTGAATTTGGGTAACCGGCAAAAATAATCCCGCATTCGCGCGCCAGCGGATCAGGTGACTCAATCCGGTCGGGAGAATCGTGGTTACCGGCAATCGCAATTACCGGTCTGCTACCGTTGTCCGATAAGCGTTTTAAGGCTTTGTAGAATAAATCAATCGCCTCGGTTGGCGGATTAAACGTGTCGAACAGGTCGCCAGCCACCAGAACGGCGTCTACTTGTTCGCGTTCAGCTATTTCACAAATTTCCTGCAAAACAGCTTGTTGTTCTTCCAATCTGGAAAAATCATCCAGGCGCTTGCCCAGGTGCCAGTCGGAGGTATGGAGGAGTTTCATTTTCGTAATTTTTAATTTCAGACGTTACTACAATTCGTCCGTACTTCAACAAATAAAGCATAAATACGATAATTCACAATAATGTTGGAAATCCCCCCGGATCGTGAATGTTTTCTGAGTACATCAAGAACAGACTCCCTTCAATTTGAGTTTCAATCAAAATAAAAAAATTTCTTCCCTAAAATTTAAATTAGAACGATCCGATCATTAGCCTCAACAATCAGATTTTGCTTCAGTGCATATTCGATCCCGAGCCTCATTGCCTGGTCGACGTTAGCGCCGATGCGGGCATAGCCAAATAAATGTGCCACTTCTTTGACTAAATCATCGATCGGCAGGCTGATTTGATTGGTCAATATTTCATGAACACCGGCTGCGATTTCTTCTTTGGGCAAATCATCCGCATTACGTTTTTCATCATCGTTTCGAGGCACCCGAAAGACGCTGTAAGCCGCCGGTTCTTGTGCGTCGGGCCAATAAAACCAGCTTTCATTCTGTGGGGTCTTTTTCAGTTCCAAACGCTCGTAGATCCCGGTCAGGAACTCGTTCAGCCGAACTCCGAGCCGGCTAATGCCCCAGGCATTCAAAATCCTTCGCGACAGCAAGGTATGGCTTATCGGACCTTCTGTTTCGACAATAGATTTGATTTGGGTTGTGATCTTTTTAAGATTTTTTGGATCGAAGAATTCATCAGAGCTTGTCAGGCAACTTGTTGCCAAAGTACACTGCTGATATACCGGATGACTGACCGTTTCCACAATAACCTCTTGTGTTATCCCCTGAAGCTTCACCCCGGCAATTTCTTCGTGTTCGGTATTGCCGGGTTCAGAAGCCTTGTTTGCCGCCGGCGCAGGATCGCTATTTTCGTACTTGTTTTGCTCTACATCATGAATCGCTTTCAAAATATCCTGAAGAACCCGATCCGGATTATCCCACCAATCCGGAGACCACAATTTATAAATATTCCACCCCAGCAATCGCAGCACATCGGTTCGGACCACTTCCCGGTCTTTTGCCGTCTTTGCCGACTTATAATTTTCGCCGTCGGTCAAAATCCCCAACATATATTCCGTGGGATTCTGTGGATTTACAATTCCTAAGTCGATCCGATAACCGGAACATCCAATCTCGGTGTGAACCGTGTAGCCCGATTTCTTGATTTCATCAGCCACAACTTTTGCAAATGAAGCGGAATCGGCGTTCCGACTGTAATTTTTCTGAGTCAGGGCGATCTTTCCTTTTTCGGAATATTCGAGGAATGCTTTGATGCCCATCACGCCCTCGGTTGTTGTTTTACTGATGTCAATCTCGTCGGACCGAAGTGTGGAATAGACCTTCATCTCGTATCGCGCCCGGGATACCGCAACATTCAATCTTCGCCATCCGCCCTCGCGGTTCAGCGGCCCAAAATTGTAATACAACTTGCCCTCTTTATCTTTTCCATATCCCATTGAGAACAGAATTACATCGCGCTCATCTCCCTGCACGTTTTCCAGGTTTTTCACAAAAATCGGTTCTTGCGACTCCATGGCAATGGCATCCAGCTCCGGATGGTTCTTCAGCTCCTCATTGAGCAGGTCCTCGATCAAAGTCTGCTGCACGGAACTGAACGTTACAATCCCGATACTCCGCTTTGACAAAAGAGGATCAGATAGCCTTCGAATCACTTCATCGACAATCGCAACCGCTTCAAATTTATTTTGCCTGGTTTTACCACGGTCATAAAATCCTTCAACATGCACATTGTTAACCTTGGAGGTCAAATCATCGGGCGAAGGGAAGGTCATCAATTTATTATCGTAATAGTTTGAATTACTGAACGCAATTAAGCTTTCGTGTTTGCTCCGATAATGCCAGAGCAAATGTTTCGATGGAATGGAGAGCGCTAAACAATCGTCGAGTATACTCTCCAGGTCTTCTTTGTCGAGGTTATCTTCGTCGTACCGATTGGTGGAGAAGAAACTGGTCGGTGGCATTTGTTTCGGGTCGCCAACCACAACGACATTGTTTCCGCGCGCAATGGCTCCTACGGCCTCACAGGTCGGCATTTGCGAGGCTTCATCGAAAACCACTAGATCAAATTTCGATTGTTCCAGGTCGAAATACTGGGCCACAGATATCGGGCTCATCAACATACAAGGACACATGCGGGGCAATAAGTTGGGCAACAAATCGAAAAGCTTTCTTAGCGACAATCCCCGACCTTTATTTCTTATGGCACGTTGTAAAATACCCATTTCGGAGCTTTGCGATGCACTTTGAGCCAGCGATGGGATATTGGAGGCCAACTTGGCATATAACTCCGCTTTTGTGAGCTCTTCAAAATACTTTATTTTTTCTTTATACTTCTGAATTTTAGTTTCAAAGAATTTTCCATTAAACGATGCTAAACCCGGATCTGCCTGAATGATCGCCTCAGCGCCTAATCGATAAATTGCCTTTTTAAAAGAATGAACGACCTCTTCAGTTTTAAGACTACCTGATAAATATTGCTCGACAACAGGCGACAACCGCGCATTCCGGAGACGTTCTGCCGTCAAATTCCAACTGGCCCAGTCCTTCAACGAATCCAAATTTGTCAACCAGTTGGTTGCATTTTCCCGCCACTTGCCCGTCCAGGCACCTGCAGGCTCTTTAGGAAGACTAAAATCAATCTGAAGCAAACTCGCTAACTCCTGTTCGGTTGAAAGTATTGCATCCAATACTTGGATATACGATTTTAAAACGCCTCCATGGATTGCCCGGAACGTTTGCGCTCCTTCGGCAAATTGTGTCCCGAGCCAGCTGCGTATGGCTTTCGGGGCCAACGGATCACGGGTTATTTCAGTAAGCAATTGATGAATCCTGATTACAGCTTCACAGGTTTCAACCAGCTTTTTCCAATCACAGTTACCATTATTCCAGATGAAATCGCCAATCTCGGACAAAAACGAAGTATTTTGATCGAGCAAATCCTGCTCTTTTCGGTATCGGATAATTTGGTCTAAATAACCCGCGACTTGCTCCTTCCCGACCTTATTGGCTTTCGATAATTTTTTTAGTGATTTCCGGATTTTACCTTGTTCTAACCATTTCGGCAAAGCCCATTTTTCAGCTGCGGCCTTCCATCGATCGAGGCTCTGGTCGGCATCGTACTGCAAAATCTCTTTTCGAAACAGATCAAGCAGATATGTCCTTGCTTCATCGCGTTTGGCCCCATGTTCCGATAACTCAATTGCCTTTGAGAGCGTCTGCACCACGCTACTGACATTAAACATTGAGCCAGGCGTATCTTCCATTTGCAGCAATTGCTTCGCTAACTGCAAAAGGAGCAAATCTGTCGTTTTATCTTTTTCAGGAATATCCAATTTTATCTTCGTGCAAAGCGCATCCCTCTTGACTTGATATTCCTGAAGACATTCAATATATTTCGTTATTAATTCCTGACTTTGAGATTTTAGGGAAGAACTGTAGGAGGCAATTTTGAGCTCGGCAAGAGCATGCTTAAACGGGTGTCCGCAGAGTATTCCTGCATTTTGCAATTCTTCCACTAAATCGGTGTATTCTCCGATTTTTTCTTTGTTTAAACCCTGCAAAAATTGCTCTTCAAATTTGATACAATCCGGGGCTCCGTTCAGTGATGCATATCCTGAAAAACAATCATAAAGCGACAGGCCAAACGAATAAGGCTTGTGTAGCGATTCGACATAAGCATTTAATTCAACGCGCAAACTGAACAGTCTCTCTGCTTCGGACTGATATTCGAAAGGAGAAGTTTTTTTGACGACTTCGACCGCTTTCTGCAATTGCTCCAGCACGGTTGATTTTTTGGCCTTATTGGAGTGCAACTCCAAACAAAACGGATCTAATCCAATATCGGCAAGGCGCTTTTGAACAACGGACAAAGCGGCCATTTTCTCAGCCACAAACAACACCCGTTTGCCTTTATAGAGGGCATTCGCAATAATATTGGTAATGGTTTGCGACTTGCCGGTTCCCGGAGGCCCATGCAAAATAAAGCTCTTATCCTGAACGGCGCTACATATCGCTTCAAGCTGCGATGAATCGGCATTTATCGGCAAAGCGATGTCGGATGGACGATGCGAATGATCAAAATCGAATGCCTCCTCTGTTAGCTCCGAGACCTGCCATTCCAGTTTCCCGGAAATCAAGCTGGCAACAATTTTATTCTCGGCTAATTTCTCCGCATTGTTGTGGATATCATTCCACATAATGAATTTGCTGAACGAGAAAGTGCCCAAAAAAGCCTGCTCTTCCACGTCCCAGCGAGCCTGCGACATGATACCGTGCCTAACAATATTGAAAATCTTTTGAACGTCAACCCCGCTATCATCTTTGGGCAACTCCTCCAAGCCATTTATCGCAATCCCGAAATCCTGCCGAAGCATTTCCAGAAGGGTAATATTCATCAAGGTGTCTTCCTCCCGGCTCCTGATTACATAGCCCTTTTGTGCCGACTTTCGGACAATCTCGACTGGGAGCAACAACAGCGGAGCATATCTCGCCACTTCGCTCCGGTCGCTCTCGTACCACTTCAAAAATCCAAGAGCCAGATAGAGGGTATTCGCTCCGTTTTCCTCCAGGGATAATCGGGACGACCGGTAAAGTTTTGTCATCGCAGAAGCCAACTCACTCTCTGTCAAATACGAACGAAGACGTTTTTGCTTCAGGTCATCTTTTAACAAAGGCACAATTGGATCGGACATGTTTAAGGACTGGTACACGCCGGAAACGCTCAGCGGGTTCGACCAATCCCGTGGTTTCGACAGTACCTGAAATTCATCACCATCGGCCAAAGCATCTTCAAAAAGACCTAATGAAACAGAGATTAGCTGGATTGTACTCTGAGTGACCCTAAGATTTAGCAGATTATTTCGGAGCGATAAATCCAATAATTTTCGTTCCCATATTTTCTGCTTTGTGATATCCGGTGTGTCATTTGGCACAGTAAGGGTCCCGCCAATAATCTCTTCCGGCGCCAGATGATCACGTTGCTGCACCTGGGTTTCCACAATTTGCCATCCGTCAGAGGTTTTTATTCGTTGAGGCAGAGGTCGTATTCCACTAAACCGGGCCCGGGCAACATCAATAAAGAGGATGAAATTATCCTCATCAACCAAATGATAATTAGCCCGGTCGTTCGCTTCATCAAAAGTCACATTTTTCCCGGCATTCATGCAGGTTGACTCCACCAGTCCAATCTCATTAATCCCTGATGCTATTCTCTTCTTCAGCAGTGCCACGTCGTCATTCACTCGATCCGGGAATGTGTTTTCAACCAACCAACTTCCGACAAAAGCGTGCCCATCAATAACCACAATCAACGGATGCAATCCAATGGCTTCCAGACATCCGGCATATAACAAAGCCATATCCAGGCAGGTTCCCAGTTTTTGCGAGAAGATGGTATCACACATCCGAACACGCTGCCCGGCGTTTTCGAAACTTGCCGGAGGTGAACAATACACCACCCCAAGTCCGGCTATGGCTTCATAAATGGCAGCCATCTGCTTTTTCACCCGGTCCGGGCTCAAACTCTGATAGGCGTCAAAAGAAGGATCTCCGGTCCACTGATTGAGAATTCCGGAAGCAGCACTTAAAACCGTGGCTATTTCCGGATGATTCGGTGTAACAAAAGCGGCCAACATCTCCGGCAGAACCCCGATTCCATTCCACTGGTCATAAGCCAAAACCTCAACCGGATACTTTCCGCAAAACACTTCCGCTCCCTTAACCGCAACCGTCAGGTTGATCTCTCCGGAAACCTTTTCAGTTAATTCTGAAAGAAAGGTGGATGACAGCCTAAAATTCTCCGTATCTATCTTTATTGTCTGGCCAGCCTGCACAACATCCAGGTGGTGTTGCCACCTTCCTGCAAATTCGGGTTCGCAGGAAATTTCAATATCAACTTCAGCTAAATCGTCTTCGGCTGTATTCTCAATAAAAAATTGGCGGACCAATGGAACCCTGTTTTGTTGAATAGCATAATTTGCAACGGTAGTATACACAAATTCTACCCGAGGATTAGGTGTTTGTTCAGTCATAGCCAGAAGTGTAAGAGTTAATTTTCAGGAATTTGAATATCCGACTTTAAAACTAGTGAATTGAAATAATAATTATTCTATAATTCATGATTTTTATAGCTGGTTATAAGCGACATCCTACTTATTTAGATTCGATCTTAATTGATATTCTTTACAAAGAGCCCCTGATACTGAAATCATTTCATGCTATGGCCAAACAGAAGCCTTTCGACTTGCCCTCAAAACAGCACACAAAACAAACAACTGACAAACAACAGATAAACACGCACAAAGCACATTCACCCTTGGACCAACAAGTTCGAGACATCTACTTAAAATCCCGCGAGCGGAACAGTTCGCCTTGCACAGCTTGTATGGGGTGAGGACGTTTCTTTTCGACTGCTGCACCGGTGGCTTTGTTCGTGGAACCGAGGTCGCGGCTTTCGGCTTTCAGGTCCATCAGTTCGTTCAGGTTGAAGCAGTCGCTGACCACCACATGAATCACTTCGCCTTCAATCTGCACTTTCCCTTCCACCATCAACAGGTGCGATTGCAAAATGACCTTGCAGTACTTTTCGAAGGTGGCAGACCAGACCACCAGGTTGGCAAAACCGCTTTCGTCCTCAATGGTGATGAACAGCACACCTTTAGCCGTTCCCGGGCGCTGCCGAACGGTAATCAACCCGCAAACTTTGACCCGTTGGCCGTTTTTCAGTTGGCTTAAGGTTGAAGTTGGAACCACGCCAAGGTCGTTGAGGCTGGGGCGGACAAAACTTACCGGGTGAGCTTTCAGCGAAAGCGCTGTGCTGGCATAATCCTGCACAACGTGCTCGGCGTTGCTCATCGGGGGCAGTTCGGTGGCCTGTTCGCCGGCACTGGCTGATGGCGTTCCGGCAAACACGCCGGTGGGGTGGTCGCTCAGGGCCGAGACTTCCCAGAGCGCCCGGCGCCGGTCGAGCCCGATGGAGCGGAAAGCATCGGCATCGGCCAGTCGCTCCAGCGAAAATAGCGACACGCCTGCGTCGAGCAGTTCATTCACATTTTCGTAAAAAACACATCGGTTACCAATTAAGGTCTTCATTTCATCTTCACGCAGGCCTTTCACCTGCCGGAATCCGAGCCGAAGGGCGCGGTAGCTCCCATCCTGTTCTTCCAGCGTGTTGTCCCATTCCGAAAAGTTGATGTCGACCGGACGGACAGCGACGCCGTGTTTGCGCGCATCGATAACAATCTGGGCAGGCTGGTAAAAACCCATGGGCTGACTGTTGAGCAGCGACGCGGCAAAAACATCGGGGTAATAGCATTTTATCCACGACGAAATGTAGACCAGCAGCGCAAAGCTGGCCGCGTGGCTTTCGGGGAACCCGTAGCTTCCGAAGCCTTCAATTTGCTTGAAAACCCGCTCGGCAAATTCCCGGGTGTAGCCTTTCCGGATCATGCCGTTGACGAGCTTATCGTGGTACCAGCTCACTTTCCCTTTCGACTTAAAGGTGGCCATGGCCCGGCGCAAACCATCAGCTTCGGCCGGCGTAAAGCCCGCGGCAACAATGGCAATTTCCATGGCCTGTTCCTGAAACAGCGGCACGCCCAGCGTACGGCCCAGAATTTCACGCAACTCTTCCGACGGATATTCAACCGGCTCCTCGCCGTTTCGTCGTTTTAAATACGGGTGAACCATGTCGCCCTGAATGGGCCCCGGCCGGACGATGGCCACTTCAATCACCAGGTCGTAAAACTTTTCGGGTCGAAGGCGCGGCAGCATCGACATTTGTGCCCGGCTTTCAATCTGGAATACGCCCAGCGTGTCGGCATGACTAATCATTTCGTACACCTTCGGGTCGTCCTGCGGAATATTGGCCAGCGTCAAATCCAGCTGGTAGTGTTGCTTGGCCAGGTCGAAGGCTTTGCGGATGCAGGTGAGCATGCCCAGCGCGAGCACGTCAACCTTCAAAAAGCCGAGCGCCTCAATGTCGTCTTTGTTCCATTCAATAATAGTCCGGTTGTCCATGCGGGCATTCAGAATGGGACACAACTCGTGCAGTTTGCCGCGCGTAATCACAAAGCCGCCGGTGTGCTGGCCCAGTTGCCGAGGGAATCCGCGGTATTGCAAGGTCAACTCCACGATTTTGCGCAGGTGCGGGTCGTTGGGGTTGAAGCTGGTGGTTTCTGATACCTTCCCGGTGAACCAATCCTCAGTGAACTCATAAGCCGATTTCGACAAGAGGCCAATCGCATCGGTCGACAGGCCCATCACCTTGCCAACATCGCGCACGGCGCCGCGCCAGTGTACCTGCGTAACGGTGGCCACAATGCCGGCCCGGTCGCGGCCATACTTGTTGTAAATGTACTGCATGATTTCCTCGCGCCGTTCGTGCTCAAAGTCCACGTCAATGTCGGGTGGTTCGTTGCGCTCGTCGCTCATGAAACGGGCAAACAGCAGCTTAAATTTCGACGGGTCGACCGAGGTGACACCCAGGCAATAGCACACCACCGAGTTGGCTGCCGAACCGCGTCCCTGGCACAGGATTCCCCGCGAGCGGGCTTCGCGCACATAGTCGTACACGGTCAGGAAATACGAAGCATAATCCTTGCGCCCGATAAATTCCAGCTCCATATCAATGGTTTCTTTGATTTTGGGTGGAATCACGTCACCAAACTTTTCATGCGCACCTTTCCAAGTCAGAAAGACCAGTTCCTCCATGGGCGTGCGACCCTCGCTGGTAATTTCTTCGGGGTACAGGTAGCGCAGCTCATCGAGCGAAAAGCGGCACGAGTCAGCCAGTTTTTGTGCATTTAATAGAGCCTCGGGGTATTGGCGAAAGAGGCGGTGCAACTCGTCCATTGGTTTCAGGTAGCGCTCGGCATTTTGGTGTAGTTTGAAACCAGCCGTTGTGATGGTGCACTTTTCACGGATGCAGGTGAGCACATCCTGCAACTCGCGGCGTTCCGGGCTGTGGTAATGCACATCGTTGGTTGCCACCAGCGGAATCTGAAAGCGCTTAGCGAGCTGCGCCAGCCGGAACAGTCGCTTCTGGTCGTCGCCCTGATAAGTAAAACTGGCTGCCAGATGCAGTGCTTTGCCCAGCATTTGGTGGTACTCTTCCAGCGCGTTTACAAATTCAGCTTGAAAGTCGAAGTCGGCGTTCAGTGTTGTTGGGGGAATCAGCAAAAATTGAATTCCGGCGGCATATTGACGGAGGTCGGCCCGGTAAAGCTCACACTTTCCTTTTTCGGTGCGCAGGTTGCCGGTCGACAGCAGACCAGATAAGTTGGAGTAGCCTTCGCGGCAAGCGGGATAGGCGATGAGACTGGGGCCATCCTGCAAATCGAGGCGGCAGGCCGGAATGAAGCGGACCTTCTTCTCGCGGGCTGCCACATGCGCCCGCACAATGCCCGCCAGCGAATTGCGGTCGGCAATGGCAATAGCGGTGTAGCCCAACTCTTCAGCCCGTTCCACCAGCTCTTCCGGGTGCGAACCACCACAAAGAAAGCTGAAGTTGGATGTGACCTGCAATTCGGAGTACTTCATTTTGCTTAAAATTCAATGTTTAAAAAATTCCAAAATCCAATAATCAAATTCCAAATTTGGAGCTCGTTCTCTTTCGCTTCTCCGTGCAACTCTGTGTCAAACTCAGTGGTCCTCTGTGGTTAAATCAATTAGACACCATGCTCTGAGCCACAAATTTCAGTCTCGCTACTCATGTCTCATGACTCATTTCTTCTTCAAACAAAATAGCCGTGCAAAAACCACTGCGGTTTCCCGTTGCCGTACAGACCTAGGCGGAATATCCAGTAGCGGGCGCCGGTGTCGTCTTCAACCCGGTAGTAGTCGCGCGGAGGGCCGTGTTGCAGCCACCATTCCTGTTCAATGCGCTCAGGCCCGTCAGCCCGGACAAGGTGGATGAGCTCGCCTTTATACCGAAAGTGCATCGGCGGGTAGTCGGGCAGCACCACCATCACCTCAATGGGCTCGGGGCGCGGGAGCAGGTGCATGGGGCGCGGCCGGTCGGTGCGCCATTCGGTTTCGGGCTGGCTGTCGAGTGAGCCCACCTCCTTAACCGAATGCTCGGGCCAATAGCTTTCCTGCGGCAGATAGCGGCGAATGCATTGCAGCCCGACCTTGCCGGCAATGGTGTCGAGCAGCTCGGCAATGACCGTTTGATTGTTGCAGCCCAAGCTCCACAGGGCTTCCTGTGCTTCGGTAACCTCTTCAACCAGCGTGGCCTCCAAGGTAAACAGTTCGATGCCGAGCGCCGGTTCCAGCTCGGGGATCTTCAACTCGAATAATTTGAACAGGTGAGCTGCATTACGAGAAGCCCGGTTGGTGCCGATGCTGATTTGCACCGTTTCACCATCCAACCGATAACCTTTCAGTATGCCGCTTCGCATACCTTTGCTTTCGGATGAAAGCCGGGTGCAAAGCATCGCGAGCAGGCGTTCCAGCGCGATTTCAATTCCTTTAGCTGTTCGGATCGGTTCCAAACAAGGCAAACGCTCCAGGTAGACCGGTGTTGGCTGAATCGGTTTCAGCAACTCACGTTCGGTGCCCAGGGCCTGCCCCAGCCGGAACAGCAAAGCATCGCCCAGGCGGCGGCGCAGGTTGCCCGGCGGAATGGCGGTAAGCTGACTGATTTTTCGAAAGCCAAGTTTGTCCAGTCGCTGAAGGGTTGGCTCGTCGAGCCGGAGGGCAACGGGCGGGAGTTGGAGCAATGCTTCCTCCTGTCTCCCCGGTTCAATTAGCAATTCACGGCAGAAACGGGCCACTGCCCAAGCCGCGCCAATGGTATCGGCAATGGCAGCGCGGGCAGCATAGCCGCCTTTTTGCAGACGCTCGACAATCGCTTCCAGGTAGGGCAACTCGCCGCCCCACAGATGCGGACAACCGGAGATGTCGAGCACCAGTCCGTCGGGCGGGTCGACAGCAACAATTGGACTAAAACGAAAGCACCATTCGGCCAGTTTGTTCAGCAATTGGGCATCGGCTTCCGGTTCGGCGGGAATCACCTCAAGCCCGGGAAAAATGGCGCGCACGTCGGCCACAACCATGCCGGGGCGGATGCCCTCTTTCACCAAAGCAGGACTTACCGCTCGAACCACCATGCGCCCCCGTTCGGGAGCGTACAGCAGAAAGGGCTTTCCGTGCAGTTCCGGGTGTTTTTTGCTCATCCTTTCAATGGGCAAATAGGGAAACCAGATATATAAATAGCGCTTAGGCATAAATCTGTGTGTTTTCTGTCAACTTTTGTTGATGTTGTGGAAGTAACGGGAATTTGCTCCAAATCTGCATTGTTGCCTTATCAGGCGGATTTTACTTTTTGGCTTGACCCAAAAAGTAAACAAAAAGGTCAAGGCTGATTTTTATCTTCAACCTCCATCTTTCTAAAAGCTAAGTTCGACGGGTGATTTCCGATCCGGCAGCTGCCGGATCGGAACTTCCCGTCTGCACTAAGCTTTTAGCTTGATTCCGGTTTCGATAAAAATAGGCCACTTCGTTCCGCAAAAAATCAGTTCTGTTTGATCTGCTTTCATTCATCCTGCTTTCATTTTTGTTGATGCTTTGTTGGAATCCAGATTGTTCTTTGCTGATTCCGCAGTCAGGGCCGCCGGACGTTTTGCCGGGACAAAGAGGAACCGGCCTTTACGCCACTCGAACTGCCAGCTACCGGGGCGGCCGTTGCGAATTTTTTCCAGTTCGACTTGGACGCGTGAAAAACCGACACCTGGCAACCCATTACTATGGCTGGGTTGCGGACTAATTTTCCAGCGCGACACGCAGGCCAGCGTAGCTTGCGACACCGGCCTGATGCGATGCAAAAACCCGGTTACCCGGCTGTCTTCCACGGCCAGTTGCAGGCGGCGCGATTCGGCAAAACTCACCTCGCGCAACTCAGCAACAACGGCCGAAAGTGCCGTACATTTCAGCGCTTGTTCCATCACCCAAAGCCCGTCTTTTTTCAATTTTACATCGACAAAAATGACCCGGTG
Organism: Mangrovibacterium marinum; assembly: GCF_003046625.1. GTDB lineage: Bacteria > Bacteroidota > Bacteroidia > Bacteroidales > Prolixibacteraceae > Mangrovibacterium > Mangrovibacterium marinum. Next base: position 249,003 of record NZ_QAAD01000004.1, on the reverse strand, counting down.
CGGCTCGATGCCGAAAAATTTCAGCGCCGGCGGAAACAGTTTTCGCCCCACACTAATCCAGAGGCAGATGCCACTTTGCCCCATCAGGGTGCTGAGCAGTCCGGCGAGGAAGCCATTGGCGGCCGCAGCATCTGCTTCGGTCGGGCTCACCAGTTCGTGAATCGAACCAATTGGGAAAGTACCACCGGGAAAAGCAGCATTCATCGGGCCCAAACCAAAGTCGAGCCGGCGGCTGACCGAGCCGCTGCTGAACCCTTCCATTGAAAGGAGCTGCTCTTTCAGTTGGCGAATGAGGTCTTTTTTATTAGAAATTCGATCGTACATCAGTTGAATATTCAATGCTCTTGATTGCCGTTTTTATTGTCCTATCGGACGGATTTTACTGTTTGGCTTGACCCAAAAAGTAAACAAAAAGGTCTAGGCTGATTTTTATCTTCAACCTGCATCTCCTGAAAGCTAAGTTCATTCGGGTGATTTCGCCCTCTCGGGCGAACTTCCCTCTTTCCCTAAGCTTCCAGTTCAATTTCGGCTTTGATAAAAATAGGCCGGTCTGGATTAGTGCTACTTTTTCATTTAAATGCCGATTGTGAGTTGTAAAAAATGATGTCTTTTTTCCCTGCAATTGCTTCCATATCTGCGAAATATTCTTATTTTTGTTACGATTAATAACAATTTATTGTTTCTAATTATAACAAATGAATAACAAAGCGCCAAAAATATTTTTCGCTTCGAACATCAAATTCCTGCGCGAACGAAAGAAAATAAGTCAGGAAGCCCTGGCTGCCAAACTCGGGTTAACGCGTGCCAAACTGGCTGCCATTGAAGCGGGTAATACCAAGTCGCCGCAGCCGGAAGACTACCTCAACTTTTCTGATTTCTTTAAAATTAGTATCGACACGTTGCTGAAGGTTGACCTGTCGAAACTGGGCGAGTTGAAGTTGCGGGAACTTGAAGGCGGAAACGATGTATATATCCGCGGGGGGAACCTGCGGGTGCTGGCTATTTCGGTGGACCAGTCGAATAACGAGAATGTGGAATATGTACCGGTGAAGGCAAAAGCCGGCTACATGGCAGGCTACAACGACCCCGAATTTATTGCCGCGCTACCGAAATATTCGATTCCGAACCTGCCGACAGATCGAACCTACCGCATTTTCCCGTCGGTTGGCGACTCGATGCTACCCGTGCCGGAAGGGGCTGATATTGTGGCGCAGTACATGACCGACTGGACCGACCTGAAAACCGACACACCCTGCATTGTGATTTTAAAAGGACAGCAGGATTTTGTTTTCAAACTAACGACCGTGAATGAAGATGGCACCATTCGGCTGAAGTCGCTGAACCCGGCGTATGAACCTTATACCGTTGCAGCGGCCGATGTGTTGGAAATATGGCGCTTTTATGCCTACACCAGCCGCGAGTTTCCGGAAGCCCCCTCGGATATAGACACCGTGCTGACGGCAATTAAGCACCTGGAGACTAAGCTTGATCGCCTGCGAAAATAAGCCGAAAAGCGAGGCCAAATTCATTCAAAACAGACCATTTTAGGATGGCAGTTCGCTGTCGCCGGGTGGTTCTGCATTTTCATATAATTCTTTGTAAATGGTATATCTCACACGATCTTCCAAGCATTTCATTTTAAAATAAAACCAGTTATCGCTTTGCCCTAACTTGTGGACTACATCTTTAAAATTGGCGAATGGCTTTTTGTTGTGCAATACATAGAGAAGTTCTTCCTGTTGAATTTCATCCTCCATATTTTCAGCAAAGGCCTCCATTATTTCAAACGACTCGAACGCTTCCAAAGGCTCAAAAACATAACATTTCTCCCAGCTTTCGTGCTTTAATTCTTCGTTCTCCAAGCCGAAGCCAGTAAGCATCTTATATCCATCGGGATCGTCGGCAAGCCCCTTAGGGACTTCTTCGATATCAAGCGTGTCGGGATTCAGATAGCAGACGAATCCGGCATCGATCAGCTGGGCTATTGGGTTGATACAAGGCGCAAACTTATCGGGCAATTCAAATTCATCGAATTCCTCGCCGCAATCGCAATAATCGCCGTAGGGACAGGTCATCGGATCGCCGGTGCAAAGTTCAAGATCCATCCCCGATAGCGGAAGAAATTGCACCGGATGATCCCAGTTGGTGGTCAGCACTTCGTAAAGCCATTCCTGAGGCATATCCTCGGGCGCATCTACCAAAGTCAGTCCAAGTGAATCGAATACCTTAAAAATGGCGTCGTTCACCCTACCCCACTGGTCGCCCTCCAGGTCGGTTATCAGCGGGAAAACCTCCTGTGCAATGCCGGTCCATTCCGAAATTGGTTTATAAGGCACCTGTGCCAGCTCGGCAGCCTCGGGCTTATCGTCCAGGTTGGGTGGAACCTCGAAGTAAGCCGGATTTGGCGGATTTTTAGCGACCTGCTCGAGATCTTCAATCAATTGCTCGATGTAACGTTTCATTGCGTAAATATATTTTTAAGTCTTTTCCGCACCTCTTCGCGTTGAAATTCGGTCGGATCCCAACGTTCATTTTCGCCTAAAAAAAGCCACGAAGCATAATCCTTATATTCAGGGTTCCGGGGATCGCTCAGAATTTCTTTCATGTTCGTGTAGCCTCCAACGCCTCCACAATCTTCGGGTGGACATTTACCTTTACCAGCCAGACAATCGGGGTGGCTGATTTGTTCGGGGATGATCGTTTCCAGTGTAATTTTATGCTCCCAGTAATCTCCAAAATCGTAGACATAACTCAGGTTTTGCTTTTCCCATTTAAACACCTCCGAAAGTTTTATTTCCGCGGCTTGCAGCTCTTCCTGATCGAAGGAAGCCATATCATCAGCCCCCTCGGTAATTATTGTTTCCGAGTCGAACCCATTTTCCGAAAATAGGAAAAGATGGGAGCTTGTCCAGCCAAAAGCGGCCTGAATGAGCTGATGAAAATGCAAAAAGGTGTAATGGGAAGGCACGGTTATCCGGCGCCATACCGGCGGTTTAGTTATGCCCTTTATTTGTATTTTAAACTGGAAAGTCTGACTGTTTTCCGTACTATCTGCACTAAAATTCAATTTATCTGGTTCACCAGAACCAAGTTTGTCACTCAACTTGCCATCGTCGATATGGGAAGCGATGAAATCCAGCTTTGCCAATAAAATTAAACTATCCAGCATTTCACGCTCTTCTTGGGTGAAGACAAAACCTTCAAGCAAATACTCAATAGCATCGATCTCTTCGATACAGTTAGCGACCATTGCCCGAAATAGCAACAACATAAAAAGATAAAACAGTTCAATCCGATTCAGGCATTTTCGGCTGCTGAAAAAGTGCGGGATTGACTTTTCGAAGCTGAAATCGAACGCGAGCGGCTCACTGGAATTTAACAGCCTGATTTGGTTCAATATTTTCATCAAACTGTATTCGGGGAAAAGTTTGGCATAGGCCAACAGTTTTTTGTCGTAGCTCGACAAATCCGTTTCTCGCAAGATGTTTAATTCGAGAAAACACAGGGAAGGTGTCTCTGGATATTTCTTTTGCAATTTTTTCAGCTCCCGCAACGTCTTTTTTTTCTCAACAGCTAGTTGCTCGTAAAGTCGCGGAAACTCCATCCGGATTTCGGAAGGATCGAAGTCAGGAGCGCAACTGCCAAAAAGAAACTCATCGGTTAGGTCGTCGGTTATCGCGATTTTTTGGGCTTCGTTCTTAAAGGCGGAGTAAAGATCGTGTGCCTTGTCACCGTCTATAAATTCATCGACAATCGATTCCATGAGCTCGCTAAAGCCCCTTTTCTCCTCAACACTAAGATTCTCTATATCATTATACTGCCGAACATACAAATCCAATTTTTCTTTCAAACTCATACGACTGTACGGGTCTAATTGATACATCCGGTCGTCATCGTCAATGCTCGGGTCCTTCTCTTCTTCGAGATACTTATAATTTCCGGGTCCTGCGGTTTTCTCCAGTTGAGCAAGTATTCGCTTTACTTCGGCATCCGAGTCGAGAGGTCCCCTCACGTACATCGGCTGGCCATGGTCACCACACTCGATTTCAAGCAGTTCAACATCGTCATTATCTTCATTCAGAAAATACTGCATGGTCGAGCTAAACCCCTTGGATGGCTTAAAGCCGTAGTCTTCAGCAAACTCTAGCCCCGCAAATATAACGTTATGCACAAGCCTGTAGTCGGCTGCTTCCAAGTCGATGGAATCGTGCATATACTCCAATAAGTCGGTGTATTCGTATGCCGGTATATTGAATTTAAAATGGGCATCCTTCACGCCCAGGCACAGTAAGTCGACCAAATAAAAGCCGACCGTAAAGTTACCATTGGTGTGCTTGCGGCTAATAATGATGCTCGCCTCTTTACTCTGCTCCCATCCCTTGGTAATGAAACACTCGTGCACCGGCAACTTGCGCGCCCGCTGCCTGATGTAATTCTCGGGGCTGAGCATTTGAACAACCTTTCCTTTCTTCTTAGCCATGATCCGGATTTTTAAAATTTGCTGCAAGATAACGCAAAAGTGGCCGCTTTCTTCCCCCCGCTAATCATTCTTTTTTTAAAAGAAGATGTTCCGAAAAAGTTTCCACGGTGTTATAGGCCGTAGCAACTTCTTCGGAACAAAAAAGGCGATATCGTTATTTCACGATTTATGAAAATTCACTAATGAACGTTCAATTGTCCTTTCGAGTCAGCATCTTTCAGGTTACGAACACCGGTTGTGCCACCACCGTTCAAGGTAATATCCACCGGCTTGTTCGTTTTCCATGCGCCACGGGTAAAGTCGGGAATAGCAATCGGTTTTGAGCCATTGGCAATGGACCATTCACTCAACGGTGTAATACAGCTCCAGGCAGCGGCATCATACACATCCATGTCCATCGGCAGGCCATTACGCAGACAGTCGATCAAACGCCAGTCCATCATAAAGTCCATTCCGCCGTGGCCACCTACTTGTTTGGCCATCTCGCCGACCCGGCGTACGATTTCCGGTTGGTATTTCTCCTGAAGTTCCTTCATTTTAGCTTCATCAGCTATATTGTGGCCGAATGCGATGTGCTGTAAAGGCCATTTTTGAGCAAAACACTTGGTTCCGCTTAGCATGTGAATGCGCGAGTAAGGACGAGGAGAGCTAATGTCGTGCTGAATCATGATAGTTCGTCCTTTTACGGTACGAATCATTTGCATATCCATATTACCACGCATCTCTTTACCGAGGAATTGTCTTAAATCGGGACGATCGGGAGCCAGCTCCTCAATCCGCTTCGCCAGGGTGAAGTCATCCGACATCATGGCAGTCAGGTAGTCCAAACGGTCACCACGGTTGATGTTCATGGCCTGACAAATCGGGCCTAAGCCGTGCGTTGGGTATACATTGGCTTTACGGGTATTTTCGTGCAAACGCCATAATTTATCGTAAGCACCATCACCGCCGGGCTTATCATCCTGCGGCTTATTGAAATGCCAGTAATCAAGGTCGTGAATATAGGCACCTTCGCCATGAATCAAGTCGCCAAAAGCCCCTTGACGAACCATATTCAAGGTTAACAGTTCGAAAAAGTCGTAGCAACAGTTCTCCAAAATGACACAGTGCTTGCGTGTACGTTCCGAGGTTTCCACAATTTCCCAGCATTCGTCCATGGTTTTTGCTGTCGACACTTCAATAGCAGCGTGCGCTCCGGCGTTCATGGCAGCCAGCCCAACAGGAACGTGCCATTCCCAGGGAGTAGCGGTGTACACCAAGTCGACCAAGCCACTTTCGCACAGGTCTTTGAAAGCGGTATCGCTACCCGTAAACTCTTTTGCTTTAGGCAAGCCTGCTTTTGCTAATTTGGCCTGAGCGCCATCTAAGGCAGCTTGCCGCGTATCGCAGATCGCTGTAATCTCAACGCCTTCGATATAAGTCATACGTTCTACTGCGCTAATACCACGGTCGCCGATCCCCACAAAGCCAATACGTACTTTATCTAATTTAGGAGCGGCATAGCCACACATATTGAATTTCATAGCAGGTACCCGTTCGGCAGATTTACGGATGAACTTCACTTCTTCTTTTTCTGCCGGAGCCGCTGCCGACAGTACTGAAGTTGCCGCTATGGCTCCTGATCCCAAGGCAATATTCTTCAAAAATTCTCTTCTGTTCTTGCTCATAATTTCGCTTTAATGGTTAATTATTTTAGTTACTATTTGCTTATTATACTTATTTCGAAAGATTCTCCAGCGTTTGTTTTCCCTCATTCACCAACTCCTTGAAATGAGCTGGCTTTTGAGTTACATGAAACCGGGCAACAAGCTCATTCCTCCCTTTTCTACATTTATTAAACCGCACCAAACATCCGGGTAAAGCTCCGGACAGCCAATGTGTGTTCGTACACACCTTAATTCGTTCATTACACAAATTCTATACCTGAAACCAATAAATCAGGCTTATTTATGTCTGATGGATTATTTTCGGAAACAGTGCACCTGGCAAATGCCCGTCAGCAAGATAATTTGACCATGGACTTCGCGAAAAGTTTAAATAACGATCGTCCCACGAGTGAACAATCACGTTATCCGTCACTTTAATTTATCCCGGCAAATTAGATCGCCCCGCAAGATAACTTTTTTATTTTTTGTTTTCCTATTATTCACCGGGCTAGTTGCAACTCTGGTATTGTAAGTTGGGGAGATTTGTCGAGACGTACGGCCGTACGTCGTTTCTTGGTTCAACTCCCAAAACTCATGATTCCAAGGGAAGCTCCAACGGGGATCGAAGTTTACTATTTTTCGACGATGCTGTTGTCGTTGTTTTAAAAGTTGCCGGGTTGTCGTTCCACATCTAATCAAAACCAGTTATTGACATGGCGCCTTAGCACCTCTGCGGAGTAAGACTTTCAGAGAAAACCCGGCTTTCAACCGGGCTTCCTGGGGCTCGAAGCCTACACGCTGTTTCCAGCCGAACACTGTCCCTCCGCCCCAGGCTATTGGCAGTCTCTTATCCGTGCAGGCTACTGACACAAATGTACCAAAAAAGGTTCGAATTATAACCATAGACAAACTTAGCTAAATTCCAGTATGGTGCGATTGGGAGAAGTCGGAATCGGGCAAGAGCCAGGTTGACAACCGTTTCAATTCCAGTATGGTGCGATTGGGAGATATTTCTCTTACAAATGGATAGAATCTAATTATGTTTCAATTCCAGTATGGTGCGATTGGGAGGAGTGCATGTTTCAGCCAACCCCAGTAACTGGACATGCGTTTCAATTCCAGTATGGTGCGATTGGGAGGCGATATCGACCCGACACTGCCAGTCGCTATTGGGTTTCAATTCCAGTATGGTGCGATTGGGAGTGTCATCCAGTGGGATATTAAGCTGTCAGAACTGAGTTTCAATTCCAGTATGGTGCGATTGGGAGTATCCGACTATGTGAAGATGGCTGTAGCTGAAAGATGTTTCAATTCCAGTATGGTGCGATTGGGAGGATCAGCTGCAGTATAATAATGTTGCTCGGATTTAGTTTCAATTCCAGTATGGTGCGATTGGGAGCCGGATTCGACCTGCTCGACCTGTTTGCAACTGTATGGTTTCAATTCCAGTATGGTGCGATTGGGAGACCGTTACCACGCATTAAAACGTCCGCTTCGCCGGTTTCAATTCCAGTATGGTGCGATTGGGAGACATCAGACGAGTCAAGCACCATCGATAGCCCTTCAAGTTTCAATTCCAGTATGGTGCGATTGGGAGAATCAATCATAACGACTATTTCAAAGAGGGTTACTTTGTTTCAATTCCAGTATGGTGCGATTGGGAGCTTGCCTTAATAACGCTTTGTAGGAATGATTGGCCTGTTTCAATTCCAGTATGGTGCGATTGGGAGGAGTTGTATTGGCAGGTTACTCGATGGGGTCGTTAAGTTTCAATTCCAGTATGGTGCGATTGGGAGGGGATGCTGCTTGCTTTGGATGGGATCAATTATAATGTTTCAATTCCAGTATGGTGCGATTGGGAGAATACCTGCCATTATCGACCCTTTGCCTTTATCTGCAGTTTCAATTCCAGTATGGTGCGATTGGGAGAATCTTTGAGTTTTTGTTCGCTGCATCTCAAGTACGTTTCAATTCCAGTATGGTGCGATTGGGAGCGGTTATTAAATTTGATCGTTTTTACAATCGCTGTGTTTCAATTCCAGTATGGTGCGATTGGGAGAACCCGAGCACTTTACAAGTATTTCCCGATTTATTGTTTCAATTCCAGTATGGTGCGATTGGGAGATTTCATGCGGAATCTATGATCTGGATGTGATTGTAGTTTCAATTCCAGTATGGTGCGATTGGGAGCGAATCTCGAACTGACTACGCTCGATAAAGATCCCACGTTTCAATTCCAGTATGGTGCGATTGGGAGATTCCGCCACAGACCATGGTATTTATTACAATCACGTTTCAATTCCAGTATGGTGCGATTGGGAGCGGTTCGCGGACCGTGTCACGAAAAATAGATGCCGAGTTTCAATTCCAGTATGGTGCGATTGGGAGATTGGCCCGCTCGGTGATCAAGCTTTCGGAATCAGTTTCAATTCCAGTATGGTGCGATTGGGAGCCGCGCCAGCCAGAGTCTGCATTGTCATTATAGTGTTTCAATTCCAGTATGGTGCGATTGGGAGCCAGCATTGCAGGTTCGTGCTGTTGTTTTTGTTTGTTTCAATTCCAGTATGGTGCGATTGGGAGGGGCAGTTACCCGGCTGATGGTGTGTTCGTTGATTTATTGTTTCAATTCCAGTATGGTGCGATTGGGAGCCGAGTTTCGATGTGCAGGAATGGTTAAAAACAATGTTTCAATTCCAGTATGGTGCGATTGGGAGAGCACGGTCAGCTTCTTCAGATCAATATTGAACACCGTTTCAATTCCAGTATGGTGCGATTGGGAGCTTGCGGCGATTGATCGACAAACTTAAGCGACTGATGTTTCAATTCCAGTATGGTGCGATTGGGAGTTTAACTTTTTATTTTCAGACCTTTTAGTTGAATGTGTTTCAATTCCAGTATGGTGCGATTGGGAGCGCGGTATAGCTGCTCCAACTCCAACTTCTCGGTCTGTTTCAATTCCAGTATGGTGCGATTGGGAGTAAGGTCAATCGAACGCGCATAGCTGGCCTTGGCATGTTTCAATTCCAGTATGGTGCGATTGGGAGCGAGGCCTGCGCAATGCCCTTGCTCGATGCCGTGGTTTCAATTCCAGTATGGTGCGATTGGGAGTTAATTGAGTGGCCCGATGCCGATGGTTTTGAGATGTTTCAATTCCAGTATGGTGCGATTGGGAGTGCGCCTAAACAGGCTCGACGTTCGCCCGTTGCGGTTTCAATTCCAGTATGGTGCGATTGGGAGTGGTCATACGCACAACCTTCTTTATCTGCTTGCCCTGTTTCAATTCCAGTATGGTGCGATTGGGAGCTGCTTATTAAGCTGTAAGTTCGAAAAAGTAACGGGTTTCAATTCCAGTATGGTGCGATTGGGAGTGTTTGGGTATGCCGTGCTCGATCATTGCAGTTAGTTTCAATTCCAGTATGGTGCGATTGGGAGTGAGAAAGCCGCCCGCATCAGCATCGACTACGTGAGTTTCAATTCCAGTATGGTGCGATTGGGAGGCCAATTGGGCGCAGGCCTCGCCAAAACTGGTATGTTTCAATTCCAGTATGGTGCGATTGGGAGGCTGCACAGGAAGCGGGGCTTAGCATTGACGAGTTAGTTTCAATTCCAGTATGGTGCGATTGGGAGACCGGATTGCCTACCGACAACGATGCGCTGAATGAAGTTTCAATTCCAGTATGGTGCGATTGGGAGTCTTGACGACTTAATACAAGAGGTTGATACGACTGTTTCAATTCCAGTATGGTGCGATTGGGAGTTTCGACCAGCATAAAGCCGAGGTTGATGATACACGTTTCAATTCCAGTATGGTGCGATTGGGAGCCCGGCTCATGGTTTCATTGTAGCCACTCATAATAAGTTTCAATTCCAGTATGGTGCGATTGGGAGCTGATGCCATTGGCTTCGCTTATTGAGTTTAGCCGGTTTCAATTCCAGTATGGTGCGATTGGGAGGATTTGCTTCGCCTTCTTCGCCGCCTTGATTGTTTGTTTCAATTCCAGTATGGTGCGATTGGGAGCTTACCATTTTGAATTGACACGCTTGCTGAGTTTTCGTTTCAATTCCAGTATGGTGCGATTGGGAGCTTCAGAGACTAGAAGAAGGTCTTTCGTATGTGTGTTTCAATTCCAGTATGGTGCGATTGGGAGTATATATAAGGATACAGATAAGGATAAGGATACTAAGTTTCAATTCCAGTATGGTGCGATTGGGAGAATGGTCATTCCTTCAGACCGTAGTTCGTGGATTGTTTCAATTCCAGTATGGTGCGATTGGGAGTTAAGGCTGTAGTTCTGCAAATCCATATCCTTTTGTTTCAATTCCAGTATGGTGCGATTGGGAGGGTTCGGTGCCCTGTAATCTTCATAATCGATATCGAGTTTCAATTCCAGTATGGTGCGATTGGGAGAAAAAGCGAACGCTGCACATCGATTTAATTGATTGTTTCAATTCCAGTATGGTGCGATTGGGAGGTTTTCACCAACATCTGGTACTCGTCGCCACCTTCGTTTCAATTCCAGTATGGTGCGATTGGGAGTTCAAAATGGTAAGTCTGTGAATAAATCGTGGTTGTTTCAATTCCAGTATGGTGCGATTGGGAGACGCTCGCGGCCATCCTGATCAATTTTGACGTATTGTTTCAATTCCAGTATGGTGCGATTGGGAGCACGGAAGCATTCGCGCACCTTGTTCCGCAGTTGAGTTTCAATTCCAGTATGGTGCGATTGGGAGCAAACTCGCGCTCTACAAGCTTACCGCCCTCGGTAGTTTCAATTCCAGTATGGTGCGATTGGGAGGATGTTGTCGCCCGCATTTACGCCGCCGTATGCAAAGTTTCAATTCCAGTATGGTGCGATTGGGAGGCTGTACACGTTTTTCGGTTTCCGTTTCCATGAACTGTTTCAATTCCAGTATGGTGCGATTGGGAGTCAGTTCAAGATTTGGAATGACGAAATGAAGATCCTGTTTCAATTCCAGTATGGTGCGATTGGGAGGATAACCCGCAGATCCGCCCAACACATTTCATTCTTGTTTCAATTCCAGTATGGTGCGATTGGGAGTCTTCAACATAGGAGCCATCTTTGACTTCATTTTTGAGTTTCAATTCCAGTATGGTGCGATTGGGAGACGAATCAACTGAAACTATCGAACTGACAACGCTCACGTTTCAATTCCAGTATGGTGCGATTGGGAGGCAGCAGGTTTTTGCGACTTTGTGCGGTTTGGTGGGTTTCAATTCCAGTATGGTGCGATTGGGAGCAAAATCGATAAGCTCACTTTTAACGGTGATTTTGTTTCAATTCCAGTATGGTGCGATTGGGAGACAGCGGATCGGCCATCCTGTCGATAGGCTTATTTTGTTTCAATTCCAGTATGGTGCGATTGGGAGTGTTGCCGGTATCAATCCGGTAGGTCAAATCGTACGTTTCAATTCCAGTATGGTGCGATTGGGAGTCCTCAAAAACATTCTCCCGATCCTTACAGACATGTTTCAATTCCAGTATGGTGCGATTGGGAGACACTTTTCCTTGAATACAGCAGCCCGTCATATATCGTTTCAATTCCAGTATGGTGCGATTGGGAGGTTTTTTCGGCCGGGCAGGATTTGCCCATACACCTGTTTCAATTCCAGTATGGTGCGATTGGGAGAGGTGGCGGTTCTGTCGAATCATTAACACATACATATGTTTCAATTCCAGTATGGTGCGATTGGGAGTAAACGATAGTACAACTTGGGGGGCAGAAGCAGACGTTTCAATTCCAGTATGGTGCGATTGGGAGCACCCGAGCCAGATTATTTAAGTAATATAAATTTCATGTTTCAATTCCAGTATGGTGCGATTGGGAGTGGAAAGAGAGTCATGATACCGATACATGATATTGTAGTTTCAATTCCAGTATGGTGCGATTGGGAGCGCGATACGTGGGCTGGAATGACTCAGTTAAGCAGTTTCAATTCCAGTATGGTGCGATTGGGAGCAACGATGCAATTCTTTTGAAGCAGTACAATTCGGATGTTTCAATTCCAGTATGGTGCGATTGGGAGAGGAATTTGTCCTTTCGGCTATCGGCTTTATATTGAGTTTCAATTCCAGTATGGTGCGATTGGGAGCCGGAGCAATGACAGCAAAAAACCTGTTTTGTCCGTTTCAATTCCAGTATGGTGCGATTGGGAGCCGTTCGACGACTCAAAAAAAAGAGTTCATTATCAATGAACTACCGATTTCAAAAATAGTATTTTTCTGCTATTTAATTGTCGATCACCCAAACTGAATTTTCGCCGGGGTATCGACAAGCAAGTCTAAATCATTAATTTTCAACACGTCAAAGAACTCAGGAAAATATTTTCGGTTTCAATTTCGCTTTCGTCTTCCCCAAAAATCTGCTTTCGACAACTTGGGCCTACAAAAACGTGTCAAGATTCTGACGTTCCTGACCAACAATTTCCTTTTCGAGCCATTTCTCCTGCCTGGCCTTAAAAATAATCAGGCTATCGTCCTCATCGTCCATAATCATCATGGCCTCCTGCTTCAATTCCAACAACTTCGCTTCGCTAATTTCGCCTTCAAATACCGAATTCTGAATCCAGTTTAAATAGCGCCGGCACAGCTTCAACATCTTCGCAACGCGCTTCTGTCCCACGTCGTAAACAGCTATCACATACATTACCACCACATTTTAAACGGTTTATACTCTTCAATGCCTAACAAGTGCTTTTGTAATTTGTAACACTCCAGCTTTATCAGGTGCTTGTAACTAACCGGGCGCCCCAGTGTCCGGTGTTTGATTGTCTCGCCCAGCCGCTCCTCGAAGGCTTGCACATAAGTCTTTTTTCCGTTTGGCTTTAGGGTTACCCTGTTGAGTTGTTCCTCGAAATGATTGGTCTGGATCATCTTTTTATTCATCACTTTAAAAATCACCCGATCGACCAGCAGCGGCTTAAAAACCTCGGCCAGGTCGAGTGACAACGAAAACCGGCGTTCGCCCGGCTCGTGCAAAAAACTGATCGTTGGGTTAAGTTGAGTTTGATGAATTGCCCGCAGACATTGACTGTAGCACATCATGTTTCCAAACGAAATCAGTGCATTCACCTCGTTCTGTGGCGGGCGGTACGAACGGCCATTCATGCTGAAATCGTTAATAATCAACTCGAAGGCCTCGTAATAATTTTTGCGGATGTTCCCCTCAATTCCCATCAGTTCGTCAACCGCAGTCGTCTGGCTTATTTTCGGGCTCAGCGCTTCAATGCTCTCAATAATCGGCTCCAGGTCTTTGCCCCGGCTGTTGTAATAACGCAGGTTCTTGACCATGTTGAAGCTGGCGCCATCGAGTATGCGCTGGGCCAGATCGATCCGGGTTTTGCGGTTCTGTTGACATTTCACCTGGGCAATCAGCATTTTGCCCGAGATGAGCGCTTCGCGCGGCATAAACGAGCCGGTATAGTTTTCGTAATAGTCGAAAAAATGAATCGGGACCTGCTCCTGCCCCAGAAAATTATAAAGTGCCGAATTGGCATCGAGGTTTCCGAAACAATACAACTCCCCCACGTTTTCAACCGGCAGGAATCGTGGTTTCTGTTCCTTGCCTTCCTCGTCGTAAGGGGTAAATTTCAACGTATTATCGCGGCGTTGCAGCCGGCCGGGGTTGAATAGGTAGTAAGTTTTTTTCATAGAGTAGATTGAGGGGATTGAGTAGATTGAGGGGATTGATCAATTTGAACTACGTTTTCGCATTGACGAAAGAATTTTCAAAAGCTCCACGCTCTCTGCATATAATCCCGGCATAGAATCTGAAGTCAAAAGCCCTGAAGCAATAATAAGATCCAGCCACATTTCTGTTTCATCAGCCTCCTCAACAGCTATTGATAATTTGGCAAAAAATTCCGCTTTAGACCGTCCCCGTAAAGCAGCCCGATAATTGGCGTACATCGATGAACCCGACCTTGTTAGCTGATTATTGAGAATCCGGCCTCGGTTCGAGTTCGGGAACATTTCAGATAGCTCCAATATTTTCAAGGCAAATACCCTTAGCCGTTCGCGAATTTCAATTTTATAATTCAGCCATTCCTTGTTGTCCATATGCTTTTGTTTTTTGTGTTTCTTTATTAAATGACATTGTTCACCCCCATCAATCCCATCAATCCTATCAATCCCATCAATCCTATCAATCCTATCAATCCCCCTCTCCACTCCAGCAAAAATCGAAATAACTGCAATTCTTGCATCTAGTTTTGGCTATCCGCTCCGGGCACCGTTCCGCCTGAATGATGGTCGCTATCTTTTCAAGCATTTCGGTTATGGCCTCCCGGTCGGGCGTGGTGAGCAGCACCTCGTCGGTTTTGTGCAGGCGCGGGTATTCCAGCAAACCGGTTGCCCCCACCACCCCATTACGCTCCAACACATACAAGTAATATTTAACCTGCCACTCGTGAGCTTCCTCGTGCTTGTCCGACTTTTTAATCTCGTGCACCACTTTATTTTTCGGGTCGAAGTAGTCGATTTTAATGCCATCCAGTTCAATCTCGCGGTACTTCTCGCTGCGGCGCGGGTACGATGTTTCGTGCAGCAACTTGCCTTCGTAAACCAGGTCGGAGGTCGACTCCATGTTAATGCCATTGGCAAACAGCCACAGCTTGCGATGGCAAATGAGGTAATAGTTGAAATGGGTTCCGGTAATGTTCATGGGTTAAAGGATTGAGGAGATTGAAGGGATTGATGCTTTAAATTTTCTCGAACATGCCACATTGAAAGTCGTCGTCGTTTCGCTGGTCAAATCGGTTCATCAGGCACAACAGGTTTTCCTCGGGGTCGTCAACCTGGTACATTTTACAAATGACACACAGTCCGGGAACGGGAACAGATTCCGGATCAATCGGGCTGCCGTCATCGTCAAAAAATCCATCTTGAAAATCCGGCACAACGCATTCATCATCTTCCTCATCCCCATTCTCATCCAGCTCGTCTTCTTTCTCACGTAGCTCCCGATTTTCCCTGGCGCATTCTCTAATTTGTTCGAGCGAGGGCAACAAATCCTCTACATCAAAGTCGAAATCAAAAACACATTTGGCCCCCTTCTCCTGTTCCTCATCAATGCGCATTTGTTCCGCTGCTTCCTTACAAGTGGTACAGTACCCGGGAAACGGGCAATTTTCTTCTTCCATATCGCAAAACTCAATGTGGTTTTCGCCAAACGACAACGGGACATGCGACTCGCTCCAGAAATTGCGGATAAACGGGTACCGCAAACTAGCCGGAAACGATTCCGGAAAATCGAGCTTAAAATGAAACAGGTCCAGCAGTTTTTCCAACTCCACAGCCAACTGTGCCTGTTCATCGACGCTTAGCTTTTCGGGGGCCGGAAGTTGCCCGGGGCCGATACCCGTAATCTGGCCAATAGGCTGCTGCTCGCCATAAATATATTGCTCGGCGAACGACATATCTTCCAGCTCCAGTTCGTCGTCCGGATCAGCTTTCGACTTGGCCCACAGCTCGTGCGGCGGGTTTACATTCCAGCTGGCCTGCCGGATATCGTCGATCAATTGTTCAATGTAGCGTTTCATATCAAATTTGTTTAATACCATTTATTCCGGTTCACGGTCATCCATCAGTTTATACAGCTCCTCGGCAAACTGAGAAGCTCCCATTATATACAAATATTCATCCAACAGCAAAAGATGCTTGCCATCCAGCTCCAGTAAATCGTCCAGGTAGAAATCAGTCATTGCTCGTTTCATGAGCTTGTGAATGCGATGTACAAAATGATTGGCTTTCATTTGCCATTGAAAATCTTCCCATACAATCTCCCGCCATTCGTCCATATCAACATCCGGCATTTCGCGATGCAATTTCAACGCCCGCTCCTCAGCATCGGTCGCCGACAAGGGTTGCGGAACCGGAGCTGTCTGCGGAACGGCGGCCCCGGTCCGTAAATAGTATTGGGCAGCATTCAGACTTTCCATGGCTTCGTGCGAATAAGCAACCGTAAGCTCCCGCAAAGGAACTTCCATCTCCGCACGGCAGGCCACCATCTCCGGCCAGTAGCCAAAAACCAAATCAAAAAGATCCTGACCAAGCTTCCCGTGAAAAGCTTTCCCATTGGCCTCGATCGCCTCCTTGAGATCGCTGAGTTCTTTAAATCGATTGTAAAGTTCGTCCTCATCCATGTTGTTTGGTTTTGCTCGGCTATCCCTGCCAGGTTTGGAGCCTGGCAGGGTTGGTTAATGTTACAGTATGTTTTCAAATTCAACTTGCTCTTCAAGGTCAATCTGCAGACCTAATTCGTGGTCGTATTTGCGATCGATGATGAAATAGGATTGTTCTTTGATTTCTTCTTTTTTAAGTAATTGATAGGCCAAAACATCGCGATGAACTCCATCTTTAGAGATTAAGGATGCAAAACGCCGTGTTGTTATGGATACTTTTAGCGATTCAGCCTTAATAAATTTATTCGCTTCCATAAATTCCTGATATTTCGTCATCAACGCTGAAGGAAGAACTTTTATCCCGTCGAACTGCTTCTCAAACTCTTCTTCGCGATGAGGATAATAGATAAATGGAGCGAGATTCACACGAACATCTGCACTCAAATTCGTATATACCCGTTCGAAATCTTCTTTTTCTCTTTCCGACCAATTTGGATAAACTTGATCAATATAAAATTGAAGTTCATTCTCGGCAACTATACCTGATTTTTTCGATTGAATTGTTCTGAGCGCATCTAAAGTTCGTTTGATAACCTCCTCATTTTTATAAATGTATTTATCTACGTCGTTCTGTTCGGAGAAAACGAAGCAGTCGCATGGTGGACGAAATAGAAGTTGCCCGGTATTGGGTTTTTCATCCCAGACAGGGTTTTGAACCCTGTCTGGGATAAATTTCCGAT
This sequence comes from Mangrovibacterium marinum, assembly GCF_003046625.1. GTDB lineage: Bacteria > Bacteroidota > Bacteroidia > Bacteroidales > Prolixibacteraceae > Mangrovibacterium > Mangrovibacterium marinum. The sequence goes on along the minus strand of NZ_QAAD01000004.1, from coordinate 231,996 downwards.
GACGATTCACACGCCCAAAGCGTTGCAACAAGGCATCCAATGGGGCAGGTTCGGTAAAAATCACATCGTAATCAATGTCCAAACTAACCTCAATGGCTTGCGTACCAACCAATAGTTTTACTTCATCAGTCATCAATTCCGCTTCTTTCTTGTTTCGGTCTATACCATTAAAAGCACTGTGGAGCAACACTTTTTTTGAAGCGTCCAAACTATTGTAAATCGCTTGGGCTTGTTTCACTGTATTGCTAACCACCAGAACTTTGTCTCCAGCATCTAATCTTTGTTGAATATCATCGATGTGTTCCGAGAGTAGCCCGTCGGCAACCTTGATGCGATGGCGGATAAACGATTGATAAAGCTCAGCATCGGCACTAATTTCGGAATGCTCGCCAATAGCATCGGTAAACTCTTTTTTCAGAAACGTTGGCAAAGTGGCTGTCATTAAACAAACTTGCACATTCAGGAATTTGGTGGCAAACTCAATCAATACCTTTATTTGCGCGGTTACTTCGGGATCGTACGCATGAATTTCGTCGAAAATGAAGTAGCCTCCACTCATTTCGAAAATGCCTTTTTCAAAACCTTTCAATCCGAAAATCGATTTCAACAATTGGAACGGAGTTGCCACTTTTATCGGTGGTACCAAAGCCCTGAAGCTCTCTTTTAATTCTCGTTTTAGTTTTTCGTTTTGCCAGCTATAATCTTCTCTTCCAAACCGGCTTTCGATGAATTCAGAAAGTTTGCCATGAACAAGTCCCACAATTTCATTATTGCCCTGCATCTTCTCGTCAAGCCGTTCGAACATGGCATTGATAGAAGCTGTAAACGGCAGAATGTAAAACGTTCGCCCCTGGCCTTTTTCTTTCATTTGCTTGTGTAACCACATCAGCGATGCTTCTGTCTTGCCCGAACCAGTAGGAGCCGTTAGTACAATGTTTCCGATAGTTTCTGAAGCCTTTTGCTGGTGAAAATATGGAGCCCACTTGGCTTCGTACAAGAAACTGAAGTGCTTATCTTCTAAAACATTCATATTAAAAACTCCGGCAGAGGCCGAGTGATCACATTGTTTCAGCGCACCTGCGGCCAAAAGTAATCCCGGAAAATTGGTGTTTGTTGAATTGACCGGTTTGCGTGTATAATCTTTAACCAGCTGAGCGGGTAAGGCCACCGGGCTTGGCTTTAAATTAACACCGTATGCCTTCAAAAACGATTGGATAAATTGCTCATCCAATTTCTTTGTTTCTTCGTCCCAATCCAGTTTCCCGTCTTCACCTAACGAAAGTAGATCTTCACCTGTTTGATATCCTTTTTGAATATGCTCGAACAAAAAATTGAAATCTTTGTGATGCCCGGCAACAATCAGCTTTAAAAGCAACTTATCCTCTTCAGACAAATCTAACCGATCGATAAAAGGCGTTGAAAACAGCTCGTGTCGCTGCTGGTACCAGTTTGCCCGCTTCCCTTCAAGCATCTTCTGAAATTCGGAATGCGATTTTCCCAAATCGTGAAAAACGATACCTAAACGAACAAGCTCCCAGAAATGATTCAAATCGTCCACCGGCAAACGGCCAAAAGCTTTCCGAAGCGATTCGTAAACGCATAGGCACTCATCGACATGCTGTTTTAAGGATATTGGAGGTTCCGATTTAGCCAGAACCTCCTTTGTATTAGTTGTCATACTTCAAACTTATGAAAGTAAATGTCACTATCAAATTCTTCCAATTCAGACCTGAATCCGGTTAATTGCGAATTGACCGGATTGTTGTAGGAAATTACAGAGTACGGTTCGGTTCCCATATTTTTACGAGGAATTGTATTGCTGAAGTATTTGGGCAAGGCCTGAATTTGTCCCGGCAAGTAGTTCCCGTTGAAAGGGATGACCTGACCGGCAAATCGAGCATTGCTTACCTCTTTCAGTTTTACTTCCTTGATGCTTTCGATTCCGGCCAAGTCGCCGCTTCGTCCCAACAAAAGTTGGTAAACGGGTTGGCGGAAACAGGAAACCAATGCCTCTTCAGTTAAATAAAGGAACAACTGACAATCGTAAAGAAATTCACGTTGGATTACATTCGATTTCACGGTGTTGTCCGGATAATTCTTATCATTTGCTTTGATTTGATAGATTGTTTCCAAATCAACGGTTTTGATTTTGAAATCGAAATAATAGCCCAACTCAATTTGTCGGTTCTCCAAATATTTACCCGATGCCGCATTAATTAAGCCCATAACCGTACTCACTGGCGGAACTTCAAGCGTAGGTTGAAAACCCGAAATCAAGTTCGGGTATCGAAAGCTCGAAGTCCACGAGTTAATTTTGATACGGAATGCTCTCATTATTCGATCTGTGATTTCATTTGTTCGCAATACTGGTCGATGGCTTCGTTTACTGATAGTACTTTCACCGCCGGAATATCTTTCGTCGCTTCCAACGCTCTCAGGTCATCTCCGATCTCGTCCATAAATCCGCTTCGACGACCGATAAAGACAGTTCCTTCGAAAGTATCCTTGTAGTCTTTCAACACTTCAACCAATCCTTCTGAATTGAAAACCACCTCTTCGTCGCGTTGTCCTTTGCTCCCGACTACATGACTGAACGGATGGTTGCCGGTTGTAGTGGTTGCCAGAATAACAAATTTGGGAGTTACATCGCCCATATTATTAGTCTGCATAGCTCCTCCTGAAATGGTCTTGAGTGCTTGAATAGTATCGTTGGCTCTTTTCTTGCGAACATCTTTTGCCAACCGAATCATTTTCTTGGGATTTCCTTTTGCGTCGAATACAAACGGATCATTAATTTCTTCGGCACCATCTTTAAGAGCTTCTTCCTGTAATGTAATCGAAAGGTTCTTATAGCCAGTTCTGTCGTAGTTCGAGAAAGTTCCAACCATCGAAAGGTCTAAACTGAACATGCCTTTCATAATGGCACAATATTCTTGTTTTTCGTATGGAACCGCATCACCTTGCTGGCGTGACATGCTCGACCAATTTTCTTCGGGACGGACACTTGCGGCCGAAATGATTGCTGAGTTTTTCAACGGAGATACACGGGTAACCGTTACGTTGGTCATTTTGATGTTTCCTTTTTTGTCTTTTACTGGTTCTCCGTTTTCACCCAATTGCGCATCCTTGGCTGCACGCATGTAACCAAACACATCGTCATCTGCGTACTTCAACGGGTCGGCATTGGTAAACGCAATTTTACCGTCTCTAGTAATTGGGGATAAGCCCCAGCCTTGATTCTTTTGCAGAGCTTCGCGCCACCAATAACGCCAAGCCTGACCAGATACATAAACGTAACTACGTCCGTTTTTACGGATGGATTTAGTTGCAATTGCATTGTCGTTGTTGCTTTGCGTGTTTTTTCCGGCATTGTTCAATGCCACAACATCTACGTCTATCAAGACGAATCCTTGTGTCTTAATGTTTTTCATTATTAATTTGATTTAATCGTTAATTACTTCTTCTTCAACTTCTGAATCCAATTCTACTTTAAGCTCTTCGGAAATTAAATCCCTTTCATGCAGCTCCTGATAGATGGCAATAAGCAGAATATCCCTGATTTCGGCCCAATAAGAGCCATCGGGGAACAGATAGTTCACATAGTCATCGACAGTCACTATTGGATTTTCATTCATGGCCACATAGTTTGCGGCCACTACGTCTTTTAAAATAAAGCGGCGCAATGCCGATGCATTCTTAGCCCCGTCGAGTGCCTTAATACGCTTTTTGATTTTGTCGGCATCTTCCTCCCTGACTAGGAACGCGGCCAATTCTTTGATTTTAAGGATGGTTTCTTTTTTCATACCTATAATGTTTTGTTGATAGATGGATACTATTTCAAAATTGAATGGATGCTTACGCGACCAGCGCAAAATCTCAGGTCGGATGTTTTCGTCTATTAAGAGTTTATTCAAAATCCGGTTAAACCATTGTTTGTAATCATCGAAGTCAATAACCTCGGTTTCCTTCGATTTTACCAATTCGAACTTCCCAGATTGCAGATTGTATTTAGCTCCCTTGTGTTTCCCATCGTAGTAATGTGAACGTACAAACTTCTGCCAATCCTCTTTGAAACGGGGTTGCAAACAGGTTCTATAAAATAAGAAGACTTTCGCCGGAAGTTGATAAAGTTGAATCTCTGGAGTAGCCCCAAAATTTGTAAAGTGATACAATGTCAACGATGGCAGGATATTGCCTTCTCGAAATTCAGCTAATTGTGAAAGAGCTGAGTCAACAAAGTCGAAAATAGCATTGGCCGGCTTTTTATAGTCCGATTTTGCAATACCTTCAGATAATCCAACACCAATTTCGTGAAGGTTCTTTTCAACTGTTAATTTCACAAACAAGTTGTTTAGAGTCCGATTACTGCTTTGCATCAAGCTAATTTTTCCTTGTAATTGCTGACATGCAAATGGCACAAAGTGTATCCGAATCAATGCTTCTTTTGAAAGGGAAATTCCTCTTTGGAAAAAGTGATGAAAGTTGATGAGTTTACCAGAGCCAGTCATGACGGAATTATTCCTTCCAGCAAAAAATAATTTTGCTTCTCGTCCAGTCACTCGGCAGTATCCAAATTCTATTGATTCAGATTCATCAACTAAGCTCTTGAAATATTTTTTGGTTTCTTCAATTTTTTTGTTCCCTTTAAATGCGTTGTTTGTGATTTTTGAGTTTAGGAAAAATGCGTCAAGTTTTCCGCCCCATTTCTTAACGTAGATAGTCGTAATGTAGTCAATCAGTTCAAGAATATCCTTTTCGGGGAATTTCTCCGAAAGATATTCAATGGCATATCCGCCCGCATCCGCAAACGGATCGCCCGTGGCCTTTGTCAGCCACTCGTAGTCGACTGTTTTGTAGTTTTGTTTCATGTTCATATTCGTTTTAATCCTGACAGGTTTTAGAAACCTGTCAGGGTTGGAAGAAGGCCTCAACCCTATGTTTCCGGTTCATTTGCGTTTGTTTCATTGTCTATTTCATTTAAGTTTATAATTGGTCGTTTCCAGGGTTCTCGACCCAGGTCGCGGTTATTTCGGTATCGTCAGCTGCTATTTCGGTCCAATCCGCAAGCATTTCGGTCCAATCCGCAGGTATTTCCAGTTCATCCGCTGACATTTCGGACTGATCCGACAATATTTCGGTTCAATCCGGCTTTATTTCGGTGGCCATCGCAGCCATTTCGGTTCGATCCGGACAAAAAGTTAGCTGGAACTATTTCGACCCATCCAAATCCACTGCTGCTTTTTTCGCTCGCACCGGCATTCCAAATCAGGCGGTGAAGCTCAACCGGAGCTGTTAGTTCAAAGTCGAAGAGGTTACCCACAATCCGGGTTTGCTGCGCGGTTCCGGGCTTGACCACAAAGCCGGCCCGTTTAAAATCGGTCAACCTGCGCATGCCGACTTGTTCTGTACCGATGGACAATGGCTGTCGGGTGTTGTTGTATTTTTCAATCAGGTGCTTTGTGGCCAGTGCATCAAAGGCCTCGTCGCCGGGCGAGAGGTACTGCGGGTTGCAGGCTGCTTCGGGCTGAAAACTAACCACCCAGGGCGTTTGCAGGCGGTAGCGCATGGTTTCCCGGAATTCGGGTTCGGGCAAAGCTTCAACACCAGTCACCTTAAAATCAATCCCGTTAAACCGGTCGCCAAGGTAAAATTCCTGGCTCATAAAGAGGCCTTTGATGAAGTTGGTGGCTGCCTGGTCAACGTCGAACGAGATCTGCAGCTCGATTTGCGGAGCCGAGATTTCGAACAGCTTTTTCTCTTTCCATAACTTCGGCCTCCCGAAATTGAGCCGCGAAAAACAAAAAAGTTTGTACAATTTCGAGTCGCTTTGCCCGTAGCCTCTTTCGTGCAGAAATTGGGCAAAATCACTGTCGGCCTGTTTCAGCACCTTGTAAATCCAGGCGCTGATGTAATACTGGTAATCCATGGGCAACATGCGTTGCCTGGTGGTGCGGTTAAAGGTAATTTTGAATCTCATTGCGATGCGGTTATTTTAGTTGTGGAGCAGCCTTTTAAGCCTGCTCCGGTTTTTCTTCACTTTTAATAAAAACCACCACGCCCAGCTGGTCCTCGGGCGAAGCCGTTTGATCGACATACTGCACTCTTGTTTCGAAGATCCGGTGGCCGGCGCCAAGCAGCTTTGCCAGCGAATAGTTTGAGTTGCGCGGCACAAAGCCCAGCTTGTGCCTTTTGTAGTAGATGGCCACTGCCAGCGGATCGTATTTATTGTCGGGCTCGGCCCGCAGTGTAAGTTTGGTGCCGATTTTCAACTTGTTAAACACCAGCACACCTTCGTAGTAGCTAAATCCAGCTACCGAAAAATTTTTGTAATGTATCCGTTCCATAAGTTAAAAATTGAATGAGAAGCCCAATTTCGTTTCTCGTACTGTCAACTTATGTCAGTGCTGATTTTTTTTGCTTTATTTTGAATAAATTCTTTGAGCCCGGGCGGCGACAGCACCCGAATTTCGGAGGCCAGCCCCATGATGAAGCGCCCCACCCCTTCGAAACCACTCACCGGCGCAGCAAAGCGGAAACGCCCCTCCGCCAATTCGGTAATGTATCCCTCGGACAAGGGATATTCCTCTTTCAAAAGCTCCCCGGCCCGGATGCTCAACTCCAGCTCCACCCACTGCTGCTCCGGCGCATTAATCCGAAAAACATCCATCGGAAGCGTTGCATGCCGGCTTTCATCGCACCAGGGTTCATCGAGCACCACCACCGATGCAATCCGCGTATTCTTGAAAGTCTTACAGATCCCATCTTCCGTATCGTAGGCCCAAATGGAAACATAATTGGTGGTAAACTCGAAAGGCTCCACCAGCCGATCTTTTTCCTCATTCGAGTTTGCCGACAAATAACCTTTCAGGATCACCTTGCGCTTCTCGCGGATGGCCCGCATGAGCTGGTGAATATTTTCCGAGTATTCCTGCTTGACAATCGTATCGGCAACCCGATCGAAATCGTAGAGGGCATACAATTTGGCCACCAATTTTTGCTTCAGCAAATTTTCGTCGCTGATAGAATGAATGGCCCGCTGAAGGATAAAGGCTTCTTCTTTCGAAAAGTGCAACAGCTCGCTAATCTCTTTAAAATAGGGGGAACTTTTATCGATTTGATATAAGCCGTCGTGCGGCTTTGGAATAATAAAACCAGCATCCCGAAAGGTTTGGATGTAGCGGAAAGCCGTCCGCTCAGAAATTTCAAACCGCTCGGACAGCTCGTGTAAACTTCGCCGGATTCCACTGGACAAATAAATCATAATCTCCAGCAAACGCCCCAGTTTATGCTGTTCCTTGATCATTTTTATTGGTTGTTAGTCGGTGTATTGGATTATTTGCCAACCAAGTTACAAAACAATATTATTAATAGACAAACGAAACACAATAAAAATACATCACACCAGCTTATACCAAGTATTTCTCAACCTGAGTATTAAGCGAAACGCCAAAATGAAAATGGATAATTCCCAAAGACAATCAAAGAGACATAAGGCAGGGAATAAATTAAAGACTCGATTCAATTGCTGATCGGCAGCAAATATACAGGCCGCTGCTACCAGCCGGAAACCTTATCAATCACCACCAGCTCCGGCGAGTGAATAAAATTCATCTGGTAATTTCAAATAGAAATCAATATTGCTGAATCTGTTGCTGGCAAACAGGCATAAAAAAAGAGAATCAACTAATCAGTTAACTCTCTCATCTCCATTCAGTACCCCGGACGGGATTCGAACCCATGACCTACTGCTTAGAAGGCAGTTGCTCTATCCAACTGAGCTACCGAGGCATCCTTATTGTTGCTTTCGAAAACAACGTTCGAAACTGAACGATTAACAGCTTTCCTGAAAGCGGTGGCAAAGATATAAAAATATCATAGAAAGCAACCCCCAACGGGCATTTTTTGCCTTCTTTTTTACCACCCTAAAGATTTAAACCAAGTGAATATTATGCTTGCGGCATTGGTCGTACATTTCCTCGGGCCAAATACTCGACTGAATTTCACCGATATGTGCCTTACGGAGGAAATACATGCAAATGCGCGACTGTCCGATACCGCCTCCGATAGAAAGCGGCAGTTCGCCTGCCAACAGTCGCTTGTGCCACATCAGTTGCGCGCGTTCTTCGGTATTGGTCAGCTGCAACTGTTTAAGCAGAGCTTGCTGATCAACACGGAGGCCCATCGACGAGATCTCGTAAGCGCTTTCCAATACCGGATTCCAGATCACGATATCGCCATTCAGCCCCTTATAGCCTTCCGCTGTTTCGGTCGACCAGTCGTCGTAGTCCGGAGCACGGCCGTCATGCTTCTCGCCGCCGGGAAGTGCACCTCCGATTCCGATAATGAAAACGGCTCCGTACTTTTTAGCCACTTCGTTTTCGCGCTCTTTAGGCGTCAGCGTAGGGTATTGAGCTTCCAGGTCTTCGGCATGGATAAAGGTGATTTCTTCGGGCAAAATCGGTTTGATTTGCGGATAATGCTCATAGACATAAAATTCAGTACGCAAAAGAACCGTGTAAATCTTCCGGACAATCTTCTTCAAAAACTCCAGATTCCGTTCCTCGGGAACAATCACCCGCTCCCAATCCCACTGGTCAACATAAATTGAGTGAATATTATCCAGCTCTTCATCGGGACGGAGGGCATTCATATCGGTATACAGACCATAGCCGGCTTCAAAATCCAGGTCGGCCAAAGCCATGCGTTTCCACTTAGCCAGCGAATGAACGATTTCGGCCTGGTGGTCGTTCAGCTCCTTTACCGGAAAGCTTACCGGACGTTCAGTGCCATTTAAATCATCGTTGATGCCTGTTCCTTTTAACACAAACAGGGGTGCTGTTACGCGGCTCAATTTCAGCTCCGAGGAAAGATCCTGCTGAAAAAAGTCTTTCACCAGCTTAATGGCTTTCTCGGTTTGCTTCAGATCGAGCGGTGAACTGTAGTTCTCCGGAAAATATAATTTCATAATGTCAATATAAAAGCGTGTTTAATATCAAATAATAATTTCTTCGCTTCAAAAATAACAAGAATCTTTGGTTTTGGGCAGCATAAAGTTGCAAATCCACGGTACAGAACAGCAGAAAGCACTTGCACTGAACGCAACAACGCACAAACGGCAAGCTCCTGAAAGTTGTTATTTTTGCAGCCAATGACACGGATGCTTCGAAATAACCTGATCAACCTCTACCTGATTAAGTTTGCCAAGTGGTTCAACCTGGTGATGCCGGTAGTGGTGCTTTTTTACCAGGATAACAGCCTGGGAATGCAGCAAATTTTTATGCTGAAATCCATCTATTCGGTAGCCATGGTGGTTATGGAAATTCCGTCGGGCTATTTGGCCGATGTGTGGGGACGCAAAAAAACACTGATCCTGGGAAGTTTCCTGGGTACCGCTGGCATGGCGGTTTATTGCCTTTCGTACGAATTCTGGGCCTTTGCCGCTGCCGAGGTAATTTTGGGCATTGGCTACAGCTTTATTTCGGGTGCCGACTCGGCCTTGCTATACGACAGCATGAAAGCCGCCAAACGCGAAAAAGACTACATGAAGCAGGAAGGCTGGATCACCTCGGCCGGCAACTTTGCCGAAGCCATTGCCGGTGTTTGCGGCGGTTTGCTGGCCACATTCAGCCTGCGCATGCCGTTCTATGTTCAGCTGTTGATTGCCGCAGTAGCCATTCCGGCAGCCTTTCTTTTAAAGGAGCCCAAGGTGCAATCCACGGCGCTGGCCAAAGGCTTTGGAACGACGCTGCAAACCGTCCGCGAGACTTTTCAACATACACGACTGCGGGCAGCTTTGCTGATTTCATCCTTTGCGGGAACTGCCTCGCTGACTTTCGCCTGGTTTGTACAGCCTTACTTTAAGGCCGCCAATTTGCCGGTTTCGCTATTTGGTGTGATGTGGACGGTGCTGAACCTCTCGGTCGGAGTTTCATCGATGTTTTCGTACCGCATTGAGCGCAAAGTGGGACAGCGCAATGCCTTGCTGATTATCATTCTGGGCTTCACCATTGGCTTCTATCTGGCGGCATGGGAAGTTAGCCTGATCGGTATCAGCTTCCTGTTTTTCTTCTACCTGGTACGCGGTATTGCCCATCCTATCTTGAAGGATTACATCAACCGCGACACCCGTTCCGAAGTGCGGGCAACAATCCTGTCGCTGCGAAATTTTGTCATCCGCATCAACTTTGCCATCATCGGACCGGCGCTGGGGTACTTAACCGACAACTTCAGCTTGTCGTGGGCCCTGATTGCTACCGGAACCGGATTCCTGCTGACTGCTCTCCCCTTTCTGAAACCACTCTGGAAGCCGGCACCTCAAAGCTCGAGCGACAAACCATCGTAAGCCAGATGCACATTTTCGGGCAGCAACGTTTCCACATCGGCATGCAGCCCCATGAGGTGCGAAATGTGGGTCAGATATGCTCGTTTGGGCTTCACCTCAGCAATTAGCTGTAGGGCTTCGTCGAGATTAAAATGCGAAATATGCTTTTCCATACGCAGGGCATTCACCACCAACACATCAAGGTCATTCAACTTTTGTTTCTCCTCGTCGGGAACCGAATTGATATCCGTTAGATAAGCCAGGGAGCCAATACGGTAACCAAATACGGGAAGGCGATGATGAAAGCCCCGAATCGGTATAATCCGAATCGACTGAATGCTGAACGGAGCATTTTCCACCGGATGCAGGTTCATTTGCGGAATGCCGGGATATTTCACCTCCTCGAACACATAATCGAACACGCGGCGCAGCACCTTCTGCACCCGTTCTTCAGCATAAATATCGGTTGGATGTCCTTGCACCCAGTTGAAAGCGCGAATATCGTCGAGTCCGAAAATATGATCGGTATGTTCGTGGGTCAATAAAATGGCATCGAGCCGCTTCTGCCCGACACGCAGCATCTGTTGACGGAAATCGGGACCCGCATCAATCAACAGGTTCAGTCCGTCAACCCGGACCGACAGCGACGAGCGCAACCTTTTATCTTTCAGATTTTCCGATTGACAGACTTTACAATCGCAGGCCACAACCGGCACACCTTGCGAAGTTCCGGTGCCCAAAAATTCAATATACATAGTCGGAGTGTATCTTTTGAGAATCTTCCAAAGCTACAAAAAAACGAAATGAAGAGGTGGTCTGTTTGAATTAATTAATTTTGAAGAAAATTTTTTGAATGGCCCATTTATACCTTATTCCAATTACGCTCGGCGACAGCGATCTCGATACTGTAATACCGGCTACACACCGCGATATTATTCATTCCATCTCTCATTTTATTGTTGAAAATGTGCGCACGGCACGCCGTTTTCTGAAGAAAGTTGACCGCGAAATTGACATTGACAGTCTTCATTTTTACGAGTTGAACAAGCACACCGACAAGAAACAGCTGCACAGCTATCTCGAACCCATTACGAAGGGCTTGCACATAGGCATCATGTCGGAAGCAGGCTGCCCCGGCGTGGCTGATCCGGGAGCCGATGTGGTGCGCATTGCCCACGAGAAAAATATTCAGGTTGTACCGTTGGTCGGACCGTCTTCCATTCTTTTAGCGATGATGGCCTCGGGAATGAATGGCCAGAATTTCGCCTTCAACGGCTATCTGCCCATCAAAAAGAACGAGAAAGCACAACAGATCAAACTGCTCGAAAAACGCATTTATACCGAAAATCAAAGCCAGCTGTTTATTGAAGCGCCTTACCGCAACCTGCAATTGCTCGACGACCTGCTGCAAAACTGCCAGCCACAGACCAAGCTGTGCATCGCCTGCGACCTGACGCTGGAAACCGAATTTATCCGAACACAATCGATCGCTGCCTGGAAGAAGTCGAAACCCGACATTCAGAAGCGGCCTGCTATTTTTGTTCTGGGCCAATAGGTTCCAAAAGACTTTTTCAGAATAGAACAGCCGATAGGGATCAGTTCCCCACTCGTTTCGGAGACCACAAATCAGCAGGAAAATTCCGCGGATCAACTCTTTCAAAGAACGTTTCGTACAAACGAATATTACAGCGAAAGAACGGCTGTGACTCACGGTCCGTTTTTTCATTTCTTCCTTTTTTGACGCCTAAAAAGAAAGAGGTAATATTAGAAGATGAAAACGAACCGCGACTATACCTTCCACGAGGCTACAACCAGCTTATGTTCGGCATGTATGCAACCTGTTCCTGCTAAAATTCTGCTAAAAAACGGGCAGGTGTTTCTGCAGAAAACCTGTCCGGAGCATGGCGTACAGCTCGAATTGCTGGAAGAAGATGCCGACTACCACCTCAACAAAAGACGATACGATAAACCAGGCACCGCAACAATCAGCCAAACAAGTTTGCAAAAAGGCTGCCCGTACGACTGCGGCTTGTGCCCCGATCATGACCAACATACCTGCATTGGGCTAATTGAAGTCACCAACCAGTGCAACCTACAGTGCCCGATCTGCTTCGCCAACAGCGGCAAAGAAGAGTATTTATCGCTGGAACAGATCGATCGGATTCTGGACAACTACGTGAGCCTGGAGAATGGTGACGCCGAGATCCTTCAGATTAGCGGAGGAGAGCCAACCATTCATCCGCAGATCATCGACATTATCCAATTGGCGCTGTCCAAAAATATCCGCTTTGTGATGCTGAACACCAACGGGGTGCGAATAGCCTCCGACAAAGCATTTGTCCGGCAGCTGAGTCAATTCAAGGAGCGGTTTGAAGTGTATCTTCAGTTTGATGGCTTTAAAGAAACAACGCACGTGCATTTCCGGGGAAAAAACTTAAGAGCGCTAAAACAGCAGGCGCTGGCTAATTTGCTCGAGGAAAACGTTCCGATAACCTTGGTCTCCACCATTGAGAAGGGAGTTAACGACGACGAGATCGGGGCAATCGTAGAATATGGCATGAAGCAGAAAGGCATCCGCGGTATTAGTTTTCAACCGGTGAGTTATTTCGGACGCATTAACACAGAGGCTAGTTTGAGCAGGAGTACCCTTTCGGGAATCGTTAAACAACTGGAGAATCAGCTCAACGATCTATTCAAACCCGGCGATATCATTCCGCTTCCCTGCAATGTGGAACGGGTAGCCATTTCCTATCTCATGAAAGACAAAAAGGGACAGTTTATTCCGCTGCCCAGAACCATAAAAATTGACAGTTACCTCCCGGTAATCGAAAATACCTTTGCGTTCGATGCCGACCGCTTCCTGGACGATCAGGTTGAGCATATCCGGAATAACCTGCAACTGTGCGATTGCTTTAAACTGATCAACAACATTTATAAGTACATCCCCCGGAACTACCGGGCCAAATCGGAACAGGAAAAGAGAAACTTCATCGATGAAAATACCTTTCGAATCAGCATTACCTCTTTCATCGACAAGTACAATTTCGACCTGAAATCGGCGCAAAAAGAATGCGTTCACATCCTGACACCCGATATGAAGCGAATACCATTTTCAACCTATAATATGCTCTACCGAAAATGATCAACCTGGTTTCCGATATCATTATTTTGCTCTGCCTGGTGGCGCTGATGACCGCCATCCTGATCAACTTTGCGGAGCAAAACCGACAGGTTCGGAAGGAAAAGAAGAGTGTTGTTGAAACCGGTTCGATGACGGCCTTTTTTATCTTCTTCTACCTGCTCATCCGCTTCAAACTGGGCCATCTGGAACTCCCCGAAACGATCCTGATAATCCTGAAACCGATCGGCCTAATCGCCATTGTAGCTGGAACATACATCAACATTCGCAGCCGAAAAACATTGGGAACAAACTGGGCAAACCAGGTTACGCTGTACGCCAATCAGCGGTTGGTCAGCACAGGCATTTACAAATATATCCGACATCCGCTGTACAGCTCGCTGATCGGCATGTTTTACGGAGCCTGCCTGGTGTACCCGAACTACCTGGCCTTTTTGGCCAACACGCTCATCTTCCTGCCCTTTATGTATTACCGGGCTAAGCAGGAAGAAAACTTACTGAAGCAAAGCCTGCCGGGTTACAGCGACTATATTCAGAAAACCGGCATGTTCATTCCTAAACTTTTCCGCCATGAAACAGATACCCATTAATGCCTTCCGCTTTTGCAAAATAACAGTCACCCTGTTGGTGTGGCTGGCGTATGCCTTCAAATCGTTGCCCTTGCTAATCATCGTCCTGTTGATTTTGGGATTCTCGGCCTGGCTCAAAATCCAACGCGCCCCCTTGATCGTCCTCTACTCCAAAACCATTGAAAAGATCCGGCCATCGCGAATGATCGAAGTGCACGAGAAAGGCTTACGCTTTGCCCACAGTTTAGGAACCGCACTTTGCGCCATCTGCATCGGGCTGACACTTCTGTTTCCAACTGTGGGCTGGTGGTATGTGCTGGCATTTGCCATTTTGAAAACCGTTTCGATGCTCGGCTTATGCCCGGGCGAAGCGCTATACGCCTGTTATGCAGAAGGGAGCTGCAGTATCTTAAAAAAATGATCGACAATCACACATATCCGGACAATTGGGGGATCTTTCCGGTCATTTTCAGGATCGGCCAGCTCGAAATAAATTCCTATACCTTCTTCGTCGTGCTGGGATTGCTTGTCGGACTGGCGGTGTACTACCTGTTGGCGAAACGCTACAAGCAGGCCAGCGAAAACGCCTTTTATGTGGTTGTTACCGGTGTAGTTGGCGGAATCCTGGGTGCCAAACTCCCCTATTGGATTTTCAACTACCAGGTTATTCTGGACAATTACCCGAATATTGGCCCAATCCTGTCGGGGCGAACCATTACCGGTGGCTTAATTGGTGGCACAATTTCAGTGATCTATATCAAACGCAAGCTCGGAATAACCGATAAAAAAGGAAATTTATTTGCCCCGGCTATTGCTATTGGGGTGGCCATTGGCCGGATCGGATGTTTTTCGCGGGGTTGCTGCTACGGTACGCCAACCGACCTGTTCTGTGGGGTTGACTTTGGCGATGCCCTGTTTCGCCACCCCACCCAGCTTTACGAAACGGTGTTTTTCATGGCCTTTTTCATTTACGCCCTCATCCGGATCAAAAGTGCACCGCCGGGCTACCTCTTCTACGCGCTGATGAACAGCTATTTCACGCTCCGTTTTTTCGAAGAGTTCATTCGTTACAACGATCAGCTGTTCTTTGGGCTGTCCTTCTTTCAATATGTATCAATCGTTGCTCTGCTCTTTATCAATTTGAAACAATACATTGAAAAAACCAAAAACCATGGAAGACTACTATCAACAAAAGGGTAACAAAGTCAAGGACTTTATACTCGGTTTCATCCTCAACTTCGCAATCGCCATGGCCGCAGGATTCGGCCTCGGAATTTTACTCTTTGGCGCGGGATTAATCGATAGCCTGATGCTGACAATTCTGGTGCTGACCGTCTCAATCGTTCTATTAACGATTGTTGAAGTCAAAGTCATCAAGAGCTTCCTGAAAGAACGCCGGTATATCGGGATCGGCCTGATTGTCGGGATCGTTTTTCCGCTCCTGGTTGTCGGCACCTGTTCTCCAATCATCTTCATGTAGCGCAAAAAAAAGTTCGCATACCGAAACAATCAGCGCCGTTGGATGACCATTCCCCACGGTGAACACCTCTGCGGTAGGCCTACCCTATCGAAAACCGACTTTACCCACTTCGGAACTAACTCGAGTAGGTTCCGAACTAACTGCAGTCACCTTTTTACTAACTCGAGTCGGCTCGGAGAGTACTCGAGTCGACTCAGAGAGTACTCCAGTAGGCTCGGAGAGTACTCCAGTTCACTCGGAGAGTACTCCAGTCGGCTCAGAGAGTACTCCAGTTCACTCAGAGAGTACTCCAGTATGCTCGGAGAGTACTCGAGTCGGCTCAGACCCGACTGCCGTCATCTTTGAGGCGAGGGAGATACTTCGGAAGTACCCCCTAAGCCTATTAATCGGCAATTCAGAAGCAAGAAACAAATTAAAGTTCAAAATTGCTTTTCGCCTGCTGCTTTTGCTACCTTTAATGATCAAAGTTTCGGCTGCTGATGATTTTCTCATTGTTCAATCAATCGCAGAGCCGGCATTAAAACACGACGCTTATGAAATCGAAGCAACTCAACACCGATCTGTTTAAGGTTCAGGCTAAGCAGCAAATTCGTTTAAAAAATTACGATCCGGCCTCGTGCAACGGTTTTGCGAATCGCAAAGAGGCCGAACATCAGCTGAAACAGGATATTAAAGAGCTGGCCGATCTGCAATACCAGCTTTATGCCGAAAATAAACGATCGGTACTCATTGTCTTTCAGGCGATGGATGCTGCCGGCAAGGATGGCTCCATCCGACATGTATTTAGCGGGTTGAACCCGCAAGGCTGCAAGGTCTATAGTTTCAAAAGTCCCTCGGCCAACGAGCTGGATCACGACTATCTCTGGCGGCATTACAACAAGCTACCTCCGCGTGGCGAAATCGGGATTTTTAACCGCTCGCATTACGAAAATGTGCTGATTACCCGGGTTCATCCCGAGTTTTTGTTGAACGAGAACCTGCCGGATGTTCATGCAACCAACGATATCACCACTGAGTTTTGGGAACGGCGTTATCGCCAAATCCGCGACTTCGAGCAAACACTCACCGAAAACGGCACCACCATCATCAAGTTCTTCCTGCACCTGTCCAAAGACGAGCAAAAAAAACGGTTCATGGAACGCATCCGCAAGCCGGCCAAAAACTGGAAGTTCTCCTCGGCCGATATCCGCGAGCGCCAATATTGGGACGACTACCAGCATGCTTATGAGCAAGCCATGCGTGCAACATCGACCGAAGAAGCGCCCTGGTACATCATTCCGGCCGACAATAAATGGTTCACGCATGTTGCCATCGGCAATATCATTGTCGAGACCTTACAACAGATGAACATCCAAATGCCGGAGATTTCGAGCGAAGAAAAAGATGCGTTGAAAAAGGCGAAAAAGAAACTACAGAATGAATAAACAGAATCGATTTACTTCACCACAACGCGCTTATTCATTTTGGTGTACCAGATAAAGCCTTTCACGTTGGGATAACCACATTGCTGAAGCGCATCCATATAATCGCTCACTTGCTTAACGTACTTCATCGATTCAAACTCACCCGATTTGTAATCAACCACAATCACTTCGTCAGGCGAAAGCATAATGCGGTCGGGGCGCTTCACCCCCTTGCCCGTAATAATATTGTGCTCGTTCAGTATGCGGTAGCTGCCATCGAACCAGGAGGTCACTTCGGGGTCGGCCAGCAAGTCCTGAAGTTCCGCGTGCATCTCCCGGGCTTCCGCATCAGTCATCATCCCCTTAAATACCAGCTCTTCGCAAGCTTTTTCCAACTGATCGGCTGTCTCAATACGCGAAAGAACATCGTGCACCAATCGTCCGCGGTTAATTTTTTGTTCTGTTGAATCGCCGGCCTCGAAAAAATTCTCATGATTCTTTCGCAAACGCAGGTAAGTGCTGAAATCTTTAAACTGAAACCGCCTCAGGCTGAGCGATTGGTTCTCATTCTTTTCTTTTCGAGCGCTGGCCGTTAACGCACCAAGCTCCAGCAGCTGTTTTTCTTCATCAAAGTGTTCGGTAAGCGGGCTGCAAATATCTTCGCGACCGTTAAACGGCACCCCCTCCTCCATATTGACACACATCTTCAGTAAATCGCCCGTTGTTGCCAGTGTTTTACCATACTCCGACCAGGTATAAAGCGCCATTTTAGCCCGCGTAAAGGCCACATAAAGCATGTTTAGATTATCGATGTAGTTGTTGCGGATCTCGCTGAAGTACTCGCGGAAAAAGTGAGACAAGCCCATCGACTTACCGAATTTCACCGGCACCAATTCCAACTGGTTAAAAGGCTCAACTAGCGGACGGCACCACAACATGGGCGCATGTTGGCCCGAAATACCCAGCGACCAGTCGCAAAACGGGATAAACACGCAAGCATATTCCAGGCCTTTCGCCTTGTGAATGGTTTGAATACGAATGGCGTCCAACGCTTCCGACACGGCAATGGTTTTGCGCTGCCCCGCCTCGTCCCACCAGGCCAGAAAGCCGGCCAGGTCGGCACTGCGGTTTTTCATGTAGTTTGAAACATGATCGATAAAAGCCTGCAAGTAAGCCAGCTCGTCGGCAAAGTCGAACAAACAAAAACGATTACTCAGGCTGAAAATGATTTCCTGTAAATTCTGTGCTGCCAACTGGTGGTTAAAGTAGCTGCCGGTCAAAAATTCGTACAACTTGTTATCCTGATTGCGATAATCTTCGAAGCGCTCGTTAAGCTCCGGTTCGTAGCGCGGAGCAAAGTCCATGAACAGCTGAGCATCATCCTGCTGCTCCACCGCCCAGTCGACCTGCTTGTTTAGCCGATTTAACACCGGAGCAATGGTTGCATAATACTGGTAGTTGGCAAACGGCATCGACAGCTGATCATCCGGATCTTTCAGCAACCTCAACATCGACACCAGAAAAGCCACCGATGCCGCATTTTTCACATACAAACTCTCGCCCGACAACACATTGAAATTATAATGCCCATCGCCCGATGCCTTTTCGGTCAGCAAGCGATCGGCAATCACTTTAGCCTCGGCCTTAGTACGCACCAAAATAGCCATATCGCGAGCAGTCACTCCCTGATCCTGTGCTGCCTGAATTGACTCGATCAATTCATCCAGTACCAGTTCTTCGTTGGTGGGCTCCTCGCCTCTTTTCTTCTTTTCGAGGAAACGCATCCGGATATAACCGGCATCTTTCAAGCTTTGCTGGCCGATTTCCTGCAGGCCCTCGTTGTAAATCCGAAGAATGGCATCGCCAAACAGCTCATCGTTCAAACCAGCTTCCTGAATCTGTCCCGAAAAATGGGTTTGCATCAACTGCGGCACCACCTGAAATACGCGATTGTTGAAACGAATCACAGTACCCGAGCTGCGCCAGTTTTGAGTCAACTGCTTCTCTTCGGCCCCATTGGCCGGAAATGCCTGCATCACCTCCGAAGCCAGCAGGTTCCAGTCGCCGTTTCGCCAGCGATAGATGGCCTGCTTCACATCGCCTACCAACATTCCCAGATTATCCTCGGCCAGCGAGTTGCCCACCAGCGGACGAAAGTTGCCCCACTGCAAGCCCGAGGTATCCTGAAACTCGTCGATCATGAAGTGTTTGTAGTACACACCGGTTTTTTCGTAGATGAAAGGCGTATCCGAATCGTCGATAATTTGCTTCAGCAGGTTGCCCGACTCGGAGATCAGGATCACCCCTTTTTCGCGGGTCAGCTCACGCACCACTTGCTGCAAATCCACCAAAATACCCAGCGTGTATAGCTGATCGACAATCATTTTAGCTGTATTGTAACTGGCAATGTTTTCGGTGTGAAAATTAACGGCCTGTGCCAACAGTGGCTGCAATTGATGAGCTATATTGACAATATGAGCCGAAGCCTTTTTATCGTGGAAAGCAGCCACATCCTCAACCACTGCCAGCACACGGCTACTAGGTGCAAAGGCATTATTCACCAACTTATCGAAAGCTGATGCAGCTCCCGCCTTCTTGTACTTAAAATCGTCGACCGTAACACCGCCCTGCCGCATAATCTCCAGGCCTTGTTCGCCGATTTGCTTCAGCGTTTCTTCAAAATTGACGATGATGCGGCGCAAATCTTTGCGATACTGCCGAATAAACTTTTTATCGCTGAGCTTTTCATTCAGCACCGGGCTCAGCTGACGAAAGGTTTCGTTGTAAATCTGTCGTCCCAGCGAAAGGATATCGCCCTTCAAACTCCAGCCGCCACCCTCGCGAATCTTATCCTCGGCAAACTGTTTCAACCACGACAACAAATCCGGATCATCGTCAATCGACAAAAGCAGTTGGTCAACCGCTTCGTCTAAAATCCGGTCATCCTCCAAATCAACCTGATAAGCCGTGTTAATGCCCAGCTCGCGGTTAAAAGCCTTAATCACCCGCTGAAAGAAACTGTCGATCGTGCTGATGGAAAAGCGCGAATAATCGTGCAGCAGGTGTTTCAGCGCATTTTGCGCACGAAGAACCAACTCCGGTTCGGCCAGGCTCATCTCCTGTTTTAGCACGTCCAGGTAAGCTGTTTTCTCGTTCCGGCTCAGCTTATACAACTCTTCAATTACACGCTCCTTCATCTCGGTGGTTGCCTTATTGGTAAAGGTCACCGCCAAAATATTTTTGTAGTTCCATTCGTCCGAAAGAGCAATTTTCAGGTACTCAATGGCCAGTCGGAAGGTTTTTCCCGAGCCGGCTGAAGCTTTGTAAATTTGTAGTTGCGACATGCTGAATGATTAGCGTTAATTTGGATTTCCGAACGATTTCGGAAGATTAAAAGTACAAATTTTTGATCGGCGAAAAAGAGCTTTTTTAAGTTCCGGGGGCCAGCTGAAAAGTGCCGATTGTTTGTACATTTGTGGTTCAACCAATTAGCCGCCCGAATGTCGCGGCCATCAAAATGTAAGAAAGATGATCCTTCAAGTTATCTTAGTTGTCTCCATCATTCTGCAGGTATTTGCGGTCATTGTCGCCATCAAGCTGATCAAGGAAACCAAGTACAACTTTTCGTGGGTATTGCTCACCATTGGCTTCTCAGTGATGGCGGTGCGTCTGCTGGTAGAGCTACTGCCCTATGTCAGCAACTTTGAATCCCAGGATCTGGGCGAATTTATGGTTTGGTCGGGGGTAGCCATGTCGCTGACCTTCGCCATTGGCGTGTTCCTGATTCAAAAGATCTTCAAATACATGAAGCGCGTTGAGGACTCGCGGCGCCTGACCGAAAAGATGTTCCTGAATGCCATCATCCAGACCGAAGAGAAAGAACGCAAACGTTTTGCCAAAGATCTGCACGACGGTCTGGGGCCGCTGCTCTCGACGGTAAAAATGTCCATATCGACCCTGGCACAGCTGGAACACGATAAAAGCTCGAAACAAATTGTGGAAAACACCGAAATGGTGATCAACGAAGCAATTAAATCGCTAAAAGAAGTATCGGACAACCTCAGCCCGCATGTGCTCAACAACTTCGGGCTGTCGCGTGCCGTTCGCAATTTCACCAACAAAATTAACGCAACCAAAGTCCTACAAATTCGCTTGAAGTCCAACCTGGGAGATATCCGGCTGGAAAATAATACCGAGGTGGTTCTCTACCGGGTTATCTGCGAATTAATCAATAACACCATCAAGCATGCCAAGGCCAAAAAGATTGATATCGATTTGAACATCGAGCAAAAAAATATTACCATTGTGTACAAAGACGACGGGAAAGGCTTTGAGATGGATAAACTCCTGAACCAGCCTAACAACAGCGGCATGGGATTTTCCAATATTTTTTCGCGCATTAACTCACTCAAAGGTGAAATTAATGTCGACAGCCATCCCGGCAAAGGAACCTTGGTTAACATTAAAGTAGGTACAGAAAATGAATGACTCGACTTGTAAAATCATGCTGGTTGACGACCACACCCTTTTTCGTAACGGACTGCGGATTTTACTCAACACCATCGACAAATACGAAGTTGCCGGAGAAGCCGGTAACGGTCAGGAATTTTTGGCTTTACTGGAAAAAGAACTGCCGGACATTGTCCTGCTCGACATTGAAATGCCGGTCATGGATGGCATTGCCGCGGCCAATGTAGCAATGGAAAAATATCCCAACCTAAAGATTATCACCCTCAGCATGTACGGCGAAGAGGATTACTATTACCAGATGGTGGATGCCGGCGTAAAAGGTTTTCTGTTGAAAAATTCGGACATGAACGAGGTGAAAACGGCCATCGACACGGTAGCCGACGGCGGTAACTACTTTTCGTCGGAGCTGCTGCAAAACCTGGTCAACAGCCTTCGCACAAGCAGTAAAACACGCGAGCCTCAATCGGAACTTTCCGATCGTGAAATTGAAATTCTGATCCTGATCTGTCAGGGCTTTTCCAACCAGGAAATCGCCGATCAGCTGTTTATCTCGAAACGCACCGTCGACAAGCACCGAGCCAACATCCTGGAAAAAAGCGAGTGCAAAAACACGGCCCAACTGGTGATGTATGCCATTAAAAGTAAGCTGGTTGAAATTTAGATCGTCTGTGACGGATTACCGGATCTTCGGATTATCTGATCTTAGAACCGCATGATGAGTCGAGAATCAATCAATCAATCAATCAATCAATCAATCAATCAATCAATCAATCAATCAATCAATCAATCAATCAATCACGAGGATTGATACCAATCTCTAAAACAAAAGTCCTCTGATTTTGTCCTGCAATCCAATAGCTGAACATCCGGATATCAATTACAAATACTTCCGGGCTATACTTACCGCTTGTTGCAGATAGCCACCACCAAACAAATAATAGTGGTTCAGAATATGATAAAGCTGATAAATTTGTACCCGCTCTTCCCAGCCGGAAGCTAAGGGGAAAGCCTCATTATAGGCGGCCCATGTCTTCGACGAGAAACCGCCAAACATTTGCATGATCGACAATTCCATCTCGCGATCGGCATAATACGAAGCCGGATCAATAAGGGCCGGCCCGCGCGAACTGTACAGGTAGTTGCCCGACCATAAATCGCCGTGAATAAGCGATGCTTTTGAATTATGGGGCAAAAGAAGATCCAGCCGGTCAATCAGATTTTCAAACACACGCAGGTCGGTCGCCGAAATATCGCGGCTGTTTTTGATTAATCGGAGAATAAAGCCCAGCCGATTTTGGGCAAAAAACTCCACCCACGATTCGTTCCAATCGTTCAGCTGCGGTGTTGCTCCGCAGTAGTTATCATGAAAAAAACCAAACTCGCTCGGCTGATGCCGATGCAAACGGGCTAAACCTCGTCCCAGCTTCGCTTCTTGCCCGGCCACAGTTCCACTTTCCAAATATTCGAGCAGGATAAAACCACTCAACTCATCCGCTTCATTGGCCAGAATGACCTCCGGCACCAGCAAGGCATCGCCGGCCACGCGCTTTAGCTCACGCAGGCATTCAGCTTCCCGAATAAATAAATCGTCGGCGCAGGAGTAGTTCCACTTCAGAAAAAACACGCCCTTGGTTGTGTGCAACCGGTAAGCATGATTAATGCAACCGCCGTCAACAGCCTCCTTGCGTTGAACCTGAAAATCAGAGCCTAACTGCTCGGTTAGTTCATCCTGCAAATAATTGATAATGCTTTCTGTCATAGGTTGAAAGATAAGAAAACGGAAAGCAATTTTGCAATAGCCGGAAGCGAAGATTTTGATCAAATAAAAAAGAATTAAACGAACACGAATGAGCCATTCGGAATTTATTCGGCAGTGAGCCATCGGTGCTATGGCTTATAATTTGGAGAAGGTTCGTCGCTGAAAAAACAACCAGCGCCTCCAATAAGAGACAAAACAATCTGATTTTATGGACTTTAACGACAAAGGCCAAAAAACAGCCCGCTTTCAATATGTTTAATCATTGCTTTTTTGCAACAATTAGTGCACAAACAAAAGGCCTGAACAAACGTTTTAATGGTAAATTTTTTGACACCTTTGCAACTGACTTAAATGAAAGTTGAAGAAAATATTAATCAAAAGTGTTGATATGTACCTTGAGAAAACCGTCGTATTGGAATCAACTGAAAACAAAGCACTAACCGAAATCCTCGATGATTATTACCTGGCCTACCTTAGCCGACAACTAAGTTTACTGGGCCGACGGGAAGTCCATAACGGACGCGCCCACTTTGGCATCTTCGGAGATGGTAAAGAACTGACACAAATCGCTTATGCCCGGAATTTCCGCAAGGGCGACTGGCGCTCGGGATATTACCGCGACCAAACCTTCATGCTGTATTTGGGCCTGCTTCAACCCGAGGAATTCTTCGCCATGATTTACGGAGATACCGATCTGAACTTTAACCCGTCAACCGGCGGGCGAAATTTCAATAACCACTTCAGCACCCGCAACATTGACGAAAACGGGCAGATCAAAGATTTGATGACCACCTACAATTCGGCATCCGACATCTCGCCCACTGCGGGACAAATACCTCGTCTGCTGGGTTTGGCGCAAGCCTCGAAACTTGTCCGTGAGCATCCGGAACTGAAAGAAAAATTAAACAACAACGTTAATGGTAACGAAGTAGCTTTCGGGTCTATCGGCGATGCCAGTACTTCGGAAGGCATGTTTTTCGAAACCATCAATGCAGCGGCCATCATGCAAGTACCATTGGCCATTGCTGTATACGACGACGGCTACGGCATTAGTGTTCCCAAGAAGCTGCAAACAACCAAAGAAAGTATTTCGGAAGTACTGAAAGGTTTCAAAAAAGAAAAAAATACAAACGGACTGGAGATCTATACCTGTAAAGGATGGGATTATGAAGATCTGGTCAAAACCTTCGAAAAAAGTATCGCAGAATGCCGCGAAAAGCAGGTGCCTGCACTGATTCACGTACAGGAGGTTACCCAACCGTTAGGCCATTCAACCTCGGGTTCGCACGAGCGTTACAAAAGCAAAGAGCGCCTGGTCTGGGAAAAAGAATTTGACTGTATCAGCCAGTTCAAAAAATGGATTCTTGAAACCGGCAAAGCAGACGAGGCGCAACTTGAAGAGATTGAAAAAAGAGCAACAAAACGAGCTCGACAGGCTCGCGATACCGCTTGGAAACACTATACCGAAAGCTACAGCGCTGAAACTGAAAGCCTGGCCGGAATTGTCAGTCAGCTTGCCAATAAAAACATAAAATCGGTCGACCACTCGGACGAATTTAACGCTGTTAAAAACAAACTTTTCCCGACGCGCAGAGCCCTGTTCAGCTTTGCCAAAAGGCTGAAGTTTGAACTGCACGGCATTGATGGGCTAACAGCTGAAAAAGAAGATCTGAAAAACTGGCTCGGGAAATTCGAAGCCCGCACAAAGGTGATGTACAACCGCCAGTTGCACCGCGAAGGGGTTGATTCGACCCTGAATGTTGAAGCGGTGCCGGTTCAGATTGACAAAGACGCACCAATGGTGAACGGTCACGATATTCTTGCTGAAAACTTCCATAAACTGTTTGCGAAATACCCGAACCTGGTCACCTTTGGTGAAGATACCGGCTTTATGGGCGACGTGAACCAGGGGATGAAAGGCATGCAGGAAGCTTTTGGCGAACACCGCGTGTCGGATACCGGTATTCGCGAAACAACCATTATTGGTCAGGGTGTAGGCTTGGCTTTGCGCGGATTCCGCCCGATTGCTGAAATCCAGTACCTCGACTACCTGATGTACGGTTTGCCCACTTTGAGCGACGATTTAGCAAGTATGCAATATCGGACCATGGGCAAACAAGCAGCACCAATGATCATCCGCACACGCGGACATCAGCTCCAGGGAATGTGGCATGCCGGCTCCCCCATGCAAATGATCTTAGGGGCTATGCGCGGCATCTTTTTGTGCGTCCCCCGGAATATGACCCAGGCGGCAGGTATGTACAACAGCCTGCTCGAAGGGAACGACCCGGCACTGGTTATCGAACCGCTGAAAGGCTATAACGTGAAAGAACAGCTGCCCTCAAACCTGGGTGAGTACAAGGTTGCCATGGGCGTTCCGGAGGTATTAAATGAAGGAAGCGATGTTACGCTGGTAACTTATGCCTGGAATACCCATCATGCCGTAAAAGCGGCTCAATTGCTGAAAGAACTGAAAAACATCTCGGTGGAAGTCATCGATGTGCAAACGTTAATGCCCTTCGATGTTAACCATCGCATTGTGGAATCAATTAAGAAAACCAACAAGGTTATTTTTGTTGATGAAGATGTTCCCGGAGGTGCTTCAGCCTACATGCTGCAAAAAGTGATTGATGAACAAAAAGCGTTCAATTATTTGGACACTGCTCCGGTAACTTTACCGGCAGCCGAACACCGTCCGGCTTACGGTATTGATGGTGAATACTTCACCAAACCAACCGTTGAACGGATCTACGACGCCATCTACAACATGATGCGTGAAACGAATGTCAAAAAATATCCACCACTGGATTAAAAAACATACGATTGGAAACAAGAAAGGTCGAACATTGCCGTTCGACCTTTTTTTTATTGTTCGTTTTATTCAAGTTCGAAAATGACCGCCTGGTAAGGTTTCAACGTTACGTTCCCGTTTTCGTTGGTTACATCATCGTAATTGTTGATCATTATCTCGCGAATGTCTTTTGCTTCCGCCAGGTCAATGCTTGAATCATGGTCTGAAAAGTTTAGAAGAACCAGCATCTTTTGATCGTCCAAGCTTCGGGTAAAAGCGTAAATATCCGGATGTTCAGCCTGCAGTAGTTGGTAATCACCATAAACAAATACCAAATTATCCAGCCTCAACCTGGTCATTTTGCGGAAGTGATTCAGGACGCTATGCGGGTCCTTGTTCTCTGCAGCCACATTGATTTCCTTGTAATTTTCATTAACTTTTTTCCAGGGAATACCTGTTGTAAAACCAGCATTAGCTGTACTGTCCCATTGCATCGGCGTGCGCGCATTCTCCCGCGAATAATAGTTTAGCTGTTTCATAAACTCATCCATGTCCTTCCCTTGTGCTTTAGCCTTTCCATAGTCACCCAGAGCCGATACATCCACATATTCCTCGATCGTTGGCATATCAATATTGGTCATTCCCAGCTCATCGCCATAATACGTGTAAGGTGTGCCTCTCATGCTCAAAATAAAGGTATTCAACATTTGGGTTGAAACAGTTCTGAATTCGGGACTTGAATTTCCAAAGCGGTTCACCATGCGGGAATTGTCATGATTCGACAGAAAGACGGCAAGCCAACCCTTATCTGCAAAAGCGCTGTCCCAACGACTAAATATCTTTTTAAATTCGGACAACTTGTAACCATCGGTTGTCCCCGACATCGACACGTAATCAAAATGATAAGCCATCTGCAGCTCGTTCCGATCTGCATCTACCAAATCGTGAGCATCCTGAAAAGTAGTTCCAACACCTTCGGATACTGCAAAAACATCGTATTTACTAAGCACTTCGTTATATAATTCCTTCAAATAGGGGTGTATGTCCGGCCCCATTCCGCAGTATTTTGCAAAATCTTTCTCGTAACCCTCCGGCCACACGGGGAACGCTGTGTCTTTACTAATAAATTGAAAAGCGTCCATTCGAAATCCGTCAACCCCTTTTTCGGCCCAGAACTTCATGATGTCATAAACTTCCTGTCGCACCTTCGGATTTTCCCAATTTAAATCGGGTTGAGCAGCCGCAAAATAATGCAGATAATATGCATTAGTTAACGAGTCGTATTCCCAGGCGCCTTCCGGATCGAACAGACTGTGTCGGAAAGGAGGCTCACCCTTCTCGGCAGGCCACCAGTGGTAGTAGTCGCGGTAAGGATTGTCGCGAGAACTGCGCGACTGCTTAAACCATTCATGTTCAACACTGCTATGGTTAGCAACGACATCCAGCACAAACTTGATTCCACGCTCGTGCATACCGGCAAGCATTTCGTCAAAATCTTCCATGGTTCCGTATCGGGGATGAACAGCGCGGTAATCGCTCACATCATAACCATTGTCTACCAGTGGTGACTCGAAAAAAGGATTCATCCACACCATGGTAATACCAAGGCTTTCCAGGTAATCCAGCTTTTCGATCACACCTTTGAAGTCCCCAAAGCCATCGCCATCGGTGTCCTTAAAACTTTGCGGATAGATTTGGTAAAGAATACTTTCCTTCCACCACTTACGGTCAACGGAAGAATCAACTTTCGGCTTGGGCGACTGACAACAAACTGTCGACAAGACAATTAAAAGTAAAAGCAGAATGATCCAACTTGTATTTCTTTTCATTTTTTATTTCAGTTTAAATTCGATTAATCAGTTTTAGGGAACTAAAGGCATTTCGATCTCACCATCATTGTCCCAATCCGAATATTGGATTCCGGATTCGGTTACCAGGCCAACCCGATAATAGCAACCTTCTTCCACCAAATCGCCGTCAACTTTTGAACAGCTAACAACAAGTTTATTTTCACCGGATACACCAGCTTTAAACTGATCGATGGCATATTGCCCGTTTCGGTATTCGAAACCGTTACCAGCGTCGCTATATAGTTCTCCTTCAGCTTTTTTGGCTTCGTCCAAACAAACCAATAGTGTCAGCGAGTCGGTGCTATAGTCTTCTGTCGACTGAATAACTTTTCCCAAAGGAATAATGGCGCCTCCACGCAATTTCAGATCTGGTTGAACAGGATCATTTTGAGTGTCTTCCCCGACAAGTGAAATACTCGTCCATGTTCCTTTTGGCAAAGCAGGATTCTCGGCCCACTTCGGAACAATCAGCAAATCACCTCCCCACAAGAAAGCTTCATCTTCATTTCGAAGCGATAAATCGGTCACATCAGCGAAGAAAACGGGGCGCATCACCGGAAGCCCGGTCTCTGAAGCTTCGTGAAACAAAGTGTACAAATAAGGCAGCAGTCGGTAGCGGCGCTCCAGCGCAATGCGGGAAATTTCCTCAACCTCATCGCCATAGGCGTACGGTTCCTGATTCGCTCCATTTACCTCTGTGTGATTGCGGCTAAACGGATAAAAAGCCCCAACCGCCATCCAATTGGCCAATAAACTGGTGTCCGGATCTCCTTTATACCCGCCGATGTCGGGGCCGCTGAACGGCTGCCCGGAAAGCCCCAGGTTAAGCACCATCGGAGTTGCCATTTTGAATTGTTCCCAGGTCGATGCATTGTCGCCGGTCCAGGTTGCGGCATAACGCTGGCCGCCCAAATAATTGGAACGCGACAGCACAAACGGTCGCTTGTCGGGATTGGTTTTCAAAATTCCTTCACGACTGGCCTTCACCATCAACATGCCGTAAACGTCGTGATAGCGGGCATGCACATCAGCCGGCAGTTCACCTCCACCGCGATGATAATTGTTTTCCGGCATGGTATTATCCGGGCCATCAAAAACAGCCGGTTCATTCATATCATTCCAAACACCATCAATGCCCGTCGCCATAAAATCTTTGTACAATCCGCCCCACCAGGCGCGTGTTTCAGGCATGGTAAAATCGGGGAACGAACAAGGGCCCGGCCAAACAGAGCCAACAAAAGCATTACCGGTGCTGTCCTGTACCCAATAATTTCCGTCCGTCCCCTGGTCGTACACGAAATAACCTTCCTCTTTTTTGGCACCGGGATCAATCATCCAGACCGACTTAAAGTCGATGCCGTGCAGGTAATCATTCAACTCTGCCGGATTAGGAAACCGAATGGAATCGAAGGTGAAAATCTTAAAGTCCTGCATGTAATGAATATCCATCCAGATCACATCACAGGGTATATTGCGTTTGCGAAACTCGCTTGCCACTTCTTTCACCCGGCTGTCGGGGAAATAGGAATACCGGCATTGCTGGTAGCCCAATGCCCAAAGTGGCGGCATTTCCATTGTTCCGGTCAGTTGTCCCAACGCTTCCAACACGGCTTGTGGTGTTTCTTTCTCAATCACTATAATCCGGCTAGCTGGCCCTTCTGAAGTAATTTCAATCGGGTTGGTGAGTTTGATTTCCTGTTTCCAGGTATTGTCAACCAAGATGCCAAAGGAAGTCCCATCCTTACGAACACCCAAAATCCAAGGGTGGGATTGGTAAAGTCTTTTGCCTTCGTCTTTGGCATAAGTATAATTGTCAGTATTCCACAACGTCACTTCTTTGCCCGTTCTATTCAGGTCTCCGGCAACTTCTCCGGTTCCATATAAATCTGTTCCCTCGTCAACGGCAATCCGGGCACAATTTTTACCATTCTCCTGGTAAAATTCAGGTTTGATTTTCATTCCTGAAGAAACGCTCCCCTTTTCCACGGGCTCTTCCAGCAGAGCCATTGAGGGCAATACGCGTTCCGGTATAAAATTCCCAGGGTAATAAATGGCGATTCCATCCCCGATTTGTGCCTGTCTCTTCGTTTCGCCGCAGGAAACTACCAAGATAAGACTCAGTATGATTGAGATGGCGAAGCTAAATTCTTTAATTCGGTTTGTTCTCATGGTATAGTTCTATAATAGTTTTTACATTTTTTCGGCATGAAGCTCATCCCACATTTTCAGGAAAACACCGTTCGTCCAGCCAAAACCATCCTGCCCTTCGTACTCGCCTCCTCCTCCGGGACGATCCGGATCAACCACATCGTACTTTTCCTTCATCTTCCCGGTTTCAAAATAGACTTTCGCATTGAGCTGAATCCATCGATTAGCAAGTTCATGTGCCAGTTCCGTTTTTCCGTAATTTTTAAACGCGACATAGCCGACCCATTGCAGCGGCGCCCAGCCATTGGGATAATCCCACTGCTGTCCAGGATTTTCAACCAAAGTGGTAACCAAGCCCCCGGCTTTCAGAAATTCAGATTCAACTTTAGCGATCACCTTTTGGGCTTGTTCGGCGGAAGCAATTCGAGCGAATAGCGGAAACAATCCGGCTAAAGTTGGTTGAGAAGTACATTGTTTGGTTGAGAGATTATAATCGGTGAAGAAACCAAGCTGATCATTCCAGCAATATTTCAGAATCGCATTTTTTCGATTCTGAGCCATCCCGGAATAGGAAGCAGCCATTTGCTCATCACCTTTTAATTTGTATGCTTTTGCCAAAATCGTTTCAACCTCATAAAGCAAGCAGTTTAAATCGACGGGAATTAATTGTGTGGTTTGAATCGTCTTCAGGTCTTGCCTGTCTTTGAACCAGCGGGTTGAAAAATCCCAGCCGGACTCAGCTGCTGATCTCAAATCCCGAAAGAGCGAAGAATCCCTCCCAGAGGGTTCCAGCAACTCAGCGTCGTGCCAATAAGACTCCGGTCGCGGCGTGTTTTCCTGATCCCAATAGCGATTGAGTTTCACCCCTTCTCCCAGATGCACGAGCTTTTCTCCCGACATCCAGTAGTCGTATTCATTCTCCATGGCATCCAGGTAATGAAGATAGACGCCGTCGTCGTGGTTTGCATTTGCTAACAACTCAACCATCAATGCAAAAAAAGGCGGCTGCGAGCGACTCAGGTAATAACTCCTGTTTCCATTTGGAATGTGACCATACGTATCAATCAAATACGCAAAGTTATCCACCATATTCCGGATCATGTCGGTTTTGCCGTCAACCTGTAAGCCCAGCATGGTGAAATAGCTGTCCCAGTAATAGATTTCCTTGAAACGACCTCCGGGAATAATGTACGGATTTGGGAGCGGCAAAAGAGTGGAGTACTCTTGTTTCTGATCCGGCTGACGTGTCAGCTCGTTCCACAAAAAATGAAGATGATGCAACATGGCAGTCGTATCGCTTTGAATCGTATCGAAATACTCACCAACAAAATCTTTTAATATAAATCCTGGCTTTGCTTTCTGTTCCCGATATAGCTCGTCCAGCAAAAGAGGATCAACCTTCGGATTGCAATCCACAAATGTCTTTTGATCTTTAAATACATGTTGAAGCTGCACGCCTTTAAACAACTGCGGATACTGCCGCGGAGGATCAACCTGGGCCTGGAGGTTTCCGCAGAAAAAAGTCGTCAAAACCAGTAGTGCAATTAATCTGAATTTGTGAATCATCATTCTTTGTTTTTTATTTTCGGCAATCATTGTTTATTGGCAATAACCGACGGCCCTCCCAACTGTTCAGGCGAGCGAACTTCTACATACAATACTTAAAAGAAAGTGGCCGCCGAATTTCGACGGCCACAATAATTATAACAGGTTTAGCTGCCCAGGTTAGGGTCGAGATTTTCATTTACATCGGCTGCGGAAGTCGGAACCGGGAAGATGTTCCTAGTGGCGGTCGTTGCCGGTTTTTCCTGCCAGGCTTCGGTGAACTTTCCAAAGCGTACCAAATCCTGACGACGCATTCCCTCCCAATACAATTCATAGCCACGCTCCTTCAGAATATCATCCAGCGTAACGCTTGTTAATTGCGGAAGAGTTTTACCCGACGCACTTCTTTTCGATCGGATATAGTTCACATCAGCTCGCGCTCCCGGTTCGTCACCATTACGCATTTTCGCTTCAGCACGAATCAGGTAAATATCAGAAATACGCATAATTGGAACGTCGTTGGGCGAACGGAACTGATCCACCGTGTTGGGATTCGGAGCAAATTTGATGACACGAATCCCGGCATTTTCAGGAGAACTGGCCAAATTGATTTCCGGAACGAAAATCAGCGGTTCACCGTTACGTTGTTCCAAAGCTGTTCCATCAATTCCGTACTGTTGTCCCACTAAAAATCCCTGGTTAAAACCGGTTTCGCTCATAATGCGGGCATCGTAAAAACGAGCATCGTTTTCCATATCCCAGGTATTAAAGAAAGTGGAAGTTGTTGAAGGACCATTCCATAAACTGGTGAAATTACCAAAGACCTGGCTGTAGTGCAGTGCAAAGTTCGTCCATTGGATATCGTTGCCATAGTCCACATTATCATCCATCGGCACTCTCAAAATAAACTCCTGATGCTCTGCAACGTCCCATTGAAACATTGTCCAGTAATCGTTGGCCACAGCATAATCTGCATCACCGATCAGCATATCGCAATATTGAATGGCTTCCGTCCATTTGGCTTCGCCGGTGTATGTTTCATAGTTCAAATACACTTTGGCCAGTAAAGCTTCGGCAGCACCAACAGTTGCCCGGGTGGATCCAACTTCTGCTTTCGTTTTCAAACTCGGCATAATCGCTGTCAACTCGCTAATAATCGTATCGCAAGCCGCTTTGCGGTCCAGCACAACCGGAGAGACAGAGAAATCCTGTTCGCTGGCGCTCCGATAAGGAACTTGTCCGAAAAGATCGTTGATCAGGTACATGTAGTAGGCACGCAGGAAACGGGCTTCATTAATATACAAAGTGTTCGTTTCACTTGACGGGAATTTTGCAATGTAATTGATAGCTGTATTCGAACGGGAAATACCTTGGGTCAGAAACTCCCAAACCTGTTTAAAACGAATATGGTCTGAATCCCAGGTCTGCAGGTGCAATTGTCGCCAGGCACCATTGTCGTCCCAGTCTGTTCCTCGGGTCGGAATAATCACTTCATCGCTGGTCACTTCCTGTAATCCCCAATATTTGCTCCATTCAATTGTACGTCTTAGGCTGGCATATGGGGGATTGATCAATGATTGCACGTTCGTCGGATCATTAACCAGATTGGCCCCTAATTGTTCGTCCAGAATGTTTTCTTCCAGATCAGTACACCCCACTGTCCCCAACAAGGCTAAAACTGCGCTGAATAATATGATTTTATATGATTTCATTTCAATTGTATTTAAAAATTAAAACTGCAGGTTAACACCGAAAGTAAATGTGGTTGGCTTAGGGTAGCTAGTGAAGTCTATCCCCAATGAAGGAACACCGGAAACGTTGGCATCCGAGTTAATTTCCGGGTCGTAGCCTGAATAATCAGTAATAAGCAACAAGTTGTTCCCGGTTACATACACCCTGGCTTTACCCAACCACTCGATTGATTTGGTGTTAAAGGTGTAACCAATCGTCACATTCGCAAGTCTCAAAAATGAGCCGTCTTCAACAAAGCGGGATGAAAATGGATTCGAATTGGAAGGGCTTTCTTTGGATGTCAAAACATCCCGGGTTACATTACCTCCACCATTGAGAGATGCCTTGGTAAAGATTGCATTTGCCGTATTATTATAAACTTTATTTCCCTGAGAACCATTCCAAAACATGCTGACATCAAAGTTTTTATATTGCCACTTTGAACTCAAACTATAGGTTAAATCGGGTAATGCACTCCCCAGGTATTCAAATGCATCACTTGTTGTACCATCTGAATTGGCAACTTGTTTATAGACGCTAAATCCATTTGCATCAAATCCCTGGAAAACCCGACCGTAAAAAGTACCAACCGGCTGTCCTGACGTAATAATCTGTACCCGTACGTCGGTTAATCCCGGGCCTGCTGCGGCGCCGGTTTGTATTAACTTCACCGGGAGATTTTTAACCTCATTTTTAATGTAGGCCAAATTCACTCCCATGTCCCAGGTAAAATCTTTTTTGCTCATCACGACTCCGTTCAATCCCAGCTCAATACCATCGTTAACAATCTCCAGATCCGGAACATTCAACCATTGCGTTGCTGTTGGGGCAGGTGCCTTTGCCGGAATTTCCAACAATACATCCTTGGTTTTTTTATTGAAATAGTCAATCGTTCCTGACAGCCGATTTTCGAAAAATCCAAAATCCAATCCAATATTTGTTTGCGTGGTTGTTTCCCATTTGATATCGGGGTTCGGCGTCCTGGTGAAAGTAATACCCGGCAGAAATGATCCGTCAACAAACCAGTTGGCGTTCGCTTCGGTTCCCACCGAAAGTTTCGAAATCTTGTCCGGTATTTCCTGGTTACCGGTTAACCCCCAGCCCAAACGTAATTTCAGGTTGCTGAGCGCACCGGTATTCTGCATAAAATCTTCCTGCATTACTCTCCATGCAAAGGCCGCCGACGGGAAGAAACCATACTTGTTGTTTTTACCAAATTTGGACGAACCGTCCGCACGACCGGTAAAAGTTAGCAGGTATTTGTCTTTGTAAGAGTAATTGATACGTCCGAAGAATGACTGTAGCTCACGCTCGTAAGCAGAAGATTTAACTTCGGCGGCGCTGGAATTCCCATAGCCCAGGTTATCTGTGTACTTGATGTCTGCCACTTCAAAGCCGTCAACGTTCATTGCAGAAGTGGTCCCTTTAAATGATTGGTAAGCATGACCCAAAAGGAAATTAAAAGAATGGTCATCGCCAATGTCTTTAAGGTAGGTAATA
Organism: Mangrovibacterium marinum; assembly: GCF_003046625.1. Taxonomy (GTDB): domain Bacteria; phylum Bacteroidota; class Bacteroidia; order Bacteroidales; family Prolixibacteraceae; genus Mangrovibacterium; species Mangrovibacterium marinum. The sequence continues at coordinate 197,290 of NZ_QAAD01000004.1, read as the reverse complement.
TAGTTCTCCATCAGCCTGTTGGAGGCCGATATGGAATTAATATCGGCTTCACCTTTGTTGGGGAGGTAGCTTAATCCAGCGAATTGATTTACCCGTCTTTCGGCGACAGTTCGGTCAACCCCCAGGTTCAGCTTATAATTTAAGTTTTTGGCTAATTGCACGTCAACTGATAAATTGGCCAAAATGCGATCGGTTTGCGTAACATCATCTACCAGGTTTAACATAGCCACCGGGTTACGTGTAGAAACGGAATGCTGGTAATAGGTACCATCTTCATTCTTAATTGGGAAAGTTGGATTGAGTTTGAGAGCCGACAAAATAAGGTCCCCTTCAAATCCCGAACCGGCGGCTTCGGTAATCGGAGCCCGCGTGTCTTCTATGTGCGAAGCGATAAGACCGGCGTTAATCTTGACTTTATCGTCGAATGCCTTATGGGTCACTTTCACGCTACCGTTTATTTTTGACATATCAGTTGATTTGACAATCCCTTCCTGGTCCAAATAACCAATGGCTGCCTGGTAAGTGAACTTTTCGCTTCCACCGCCCATTGAAATATTGTGACTTTGAGATATTGCCGATTGGTAAATTTCATCCTGCCAATCGTTTGAAGCGCCTAAATCCAATAGTTTCGAACCATCAGGCTTCGTGTACGACCGAAAGTCACTTGCTGATAACAAATCGAGTTTTTCACGTATTTGAGAAATACCAACATAGCCATCGTAGGAAATTGTTCCTTTCCCTGCTTTACCTTTTTTTGTCGTAATCAAAACAACTCCGTTTGCCCCCCGGGAACCATAAATAGCCGTTGAAGAAGCATCCTTCAAAATATCAATTGTTTCAATGTCGTCAGGGTTTATGAAACTCAACGGGTTTTTATTGGAGCCACCACCATAACCCGCAGTACCGCCACCTTCCGGTGTAAGGTTCGTATTATCCAGTGGAACACCATCTATTACATACAGAGGCTCCTGCCCGGAACGAATGGAGTTTGAACCGCGAATACGCACTGACATACCGGTGCCCGGCTCACCACTGTTTTGGGTGATGTTAACACCGGAAACCCGTCCCTGCATCATTTCTACAGGCGATGACGCAGTTGCTTTGTTCATCTCTTCTGTCGTCAATCGACTGGATGCCCCTGTCAGGTCGCTCTTCTTTTGAACACCATAACCAATAGCCACAACTTCTTCCAATCCGATTGTTTCTTCCGCCAGTTTTACATTGATAACGGTCTGACCGGCAACGGCAACTTCCTGCGATTTCATCCCGATAAATGAAAATTGTAAAACTGCGTCACTTTTAACTTTCAGCGTATACTTTCCGGTACCATCGGTAATAGTACCGTTCGTTGTACCTTTTTCAAGTACGGTCACTCCCGGAAGCTCAAATCCGGTATCGTCGGAAACAGTACCGGTAACTGTAACTTCGCCCTGCTGGCTCATCTTTGCCTGTTTAGTGTCCTCCTCCTGATGAATAATAACCAACTTGTTGTTTATGGTATAGGTTAATCCCGTACCTGCAAGTAATTCTTCCAACACTTCATCAATTGCCTGATCTTTGAAATCAATGTTGACAAACTTTGAAAGGTCAACTTCCTTTGCATTATAGAAGAAAGAGTACTCAGACTGGTCTTCAATCCGGCTCATCACTTGTTCAATCGTCAAATTTTTACCTGCAATGTTAAGCTTGGTATTTTGAGCTTTTGTCGCAGCGGAAACGTGCAACATACAGGCCAACATGAACAAAGAAAATAATTTCATAATTCGAAAGATTTTGGGAAGATCTACCCATAGGGCATAATCCCTCCCGTTACGATTTTTTTTCATACTTTTGAGACGTTTAGACAATTAATTATTGATTGTTAAAGGCGGGATGTTGTGGCGACAAACCGCCTTTTCTATTTTACATACTATTTGACTTTAGGTAGAGTTTAAATTCCCGTAAATTTACTTTTGTATAATCAATAGAGGTAGTCAGTTTCAGGGCATCCAGCACCTGCCATATTGTTTCCTGATTTTTGAAGTGGCCCGTGTAGGTCATGGAGTCGAAATCTGGACCGTCGTATTCCAATTTAACATCGTACCACCGTTCTAACCGGCGGATTAAATCGGGGAATGGTATATCTCTGAAATTCAATTCCCCTTCTACCCAGGCAATATCCGATGCAACATCTGCTTCACTCAAAACAGCTTTCATCGTTTGTTGATTAAAGGTGATCTTTTGTCCAGGTTTTAATACGATCGTTTTCATATTACGGGCTTCAAGTTGAATCCTCCCCTCCGCCAAGGTCGCACCAATGTCTCTATCTTCACGATGCGAGTTAACATTGAATTTCGTTCCCGTAACAACAATATTGAATTTATGCGTACGGACTTCGAAAGGATTTGACTTGTCAGATTTTACCTCAAAATAGGCTTCTCCTTCCAGGCTTACTTTCCGGTTTGTCGTCGAAAAATCCGGATCTAACCGGAGGCTGCTGTTGGAGTTCAGATTTACCCTTGTGCCATCAGCGAGTACAACCTGAGAATGCGATCCCATGGGCACCTGAAAAGACTCGACCATACTTCGATTCTCCGTTTGGAAAAACGGAATAAACTGGGCAGCAAACAATCCAATAAGCAAAATAGCGACCGCAGCAGCAACATTGGTCCAAACGGGCAAAACCCTTTTCTTTTTCTTCTGAGCTTGTGTTTTGTAAAAATGAATTAACTGTTGGTTGACATCAACAGAAGCCGGTCTGGCGCTGTCCCAAATGTCTTTGATGTCGTAAAAAAGTGCTTTGTTGGACGGATCTGTCCGAACCCAATTCATGAGTTCAGTTCTCTCCTCCTGCGATAACTCCCCGTTCAAATACGAGGCAATTAGTTGTTCAATTCTCTCGGTCGTCTTCATAATCCGGGCATTTATTTTCCGTGTACACCCCTAACACAACCGAGACGGACAAACTACGTCAGAAAAAGCAAAAAATCTACACTTTATCTTTCAACCGACATAAATTCAACAGAATACGAATAAATTTTTGAGATAATTTTTGCCGCAGTTCTTTCAAGGCTCTGAAAATCCGGGTTTCAACAGTGCGTATGGGGATGCCTAAACGCTCAGCAATTTCTTTGTTTTTTAAGCCTTCAAAACGGCTAAGCTCAATGATCTCCCGGTTAACTTCTGACAATGAATTCACGGTCTCGTAAATGCGCTCGAGACTTTCTTTTTGAATGAGTGATTTTTCGCCACTCTCATAATATTGGATTTCCAGCTTGCTCAACTCATCCTGTTGAAACTGCTGGTGTCTTCGGATAACTCGTTCGTGTTTCAAGTGATTCAGGCAATGATTGCGAACCGAATGAAAGAGATAAGCTTTCAGGTGTTCATCCGGTAAACTCAGTTTTTCTTTCTCCCACACCTGCGCGAAAACGTCCTGCGTAATATCAAGCGCCACCGATTCATCGGCAACAAATTTACGGGCATATAGAAAAAGCTGGTGATGGTATTTTCTGAAAAGCTGATCAAAATTTGGCATAATTTCAGATCCCGGGTGATGTTAGTTTAGTTTTCCGACCGACAGTTTTCAAGCAAACTTGTTTCGGCCTGAATTTAAAGATAGGAAAAAGCAGGTGAAACCCGAAAATGCTTTATAAGCATCACGCGAAAAACGAAGAGATCGGCTGCAAATGCAAACGTTTGCAACAATTCTTCTTTCTTGCCAGAATACCGTTTATTCTCCTAATATTTAGCCATTTTCATTCATACCTGCTTTTTCTAATAAAAAAAAATCGAAATAATCATCTTGCAGGATGTTTCAGCCGGCCAAAAACAAAAAAATCCCGGCTTAAAGGCAACCGGGATTTGATTTATGATTTAATCAGAGTTTACTCGTCCAATAAAATTGGTTTGCCTTTCACGACGAAACGTCCGCTGACAGTAGCCGTACTCGAAGCATCTGCGCGCCCCGAAAATCCGGGTTGCTCACCACCGACAGACACTGTAAACCAGCCCGGTTCAACCACCCGAGCATCTTTGCTGTTAATCATCGACAGCTGACGGGGCTCCAGGTTAAAATTGACGGTCTTCGTCTCGCCTTTTTTCAGGTGCACCCGTTTGAAACCTTCCAATTGGCGGATCGGACGTGGCGTCGAGGCTTTTTCGTCGGTCAGGTATAATTGAACCACTTCATCACCATCCAAATCTCCGGTATTCGTTACATCAACAGAAACAGCAACTTTATCGCCCATCAATATATTGGGGCTGATTTGAAGATTCGAATAGTTGAAAGTTGTATAGCTCAGTCCGAAGCCAAACGGATAAAGCGGCTCCTGCGTGAAATAACGATAAGTTCTCCCATCCATGTTATAATCCTCAAACGGAGGCAACTGTTCAACCGATTTGTAGTAGGTTACAGGCAAACGGCCAGCCGGGTTGTAATCACCAAACAAGACGTCGGCAATGGCATTTCCTCCTTGCTGGCCGGGGTAACCAGCTGTTAAAATTGCCGGGACGTTGTCGGCGGCCCAATTCACCGAAAGCGCGCTTCCGTTGATCAGCACCAAAGCCACCGGCTTACCGGTTGCCACAACCGCTTTCATTAACTCGACCTGTGTTGCCGGCAAATCAAGGCTGGTGCGGTCGCCACCGGAAAACCCGTCAATCTGAATTTTCATTTCTTCGCCTTCCAGCCGCTCATTCAGCCCCAAAGCCAGCACAACAACATCGGCCTGGCTGGCCGTTTCCACAGCCTGCTGCAATCGATCTTCCTGCGGAACCGACCACAGCAATCGGGCAGTTGCATCACCGTAATAGTTTTGGTATTTCACTTCAACTTTATACTTTTCACCAGCCTTTAAATCCACTTTCAGTTCCCGCATTCTGGGATGATGTTCATTCTTTCCACCTTTCTCGTCATCCCCGATTTTGATGGTCATGAAAGGCTTTCCCCAATCGCTGAAATAATAAGTTCCGCTCTTGGGCGCAACCAGATAGCCCGTCCAGCGAATGCTGTAACTGCCGGGTGCCAGCCGCGGGTCGGGCGTGTCGATATCCCAGCAAAAGTCAATATTGTCGTCCACCTGCGTGTACAAAGGGGCCCCCTCCCACTTGCTGTTGGCAAAATATTCGGCTTTCAAACCTTGCTCGCCATCGGCCGTTTCCAAATAAATTGAAGGAATCGCCTTCATCTCTGGAATACCATCAGCCAGATCGCAACCTTGCGCATACAACACCTTCGCTTGCGGGCTGAGTTTATGTTGAATGCCTTTCAGCACCGTAACCGGATCGCTGGGCACACCGCTGTAGTTTCCCCAAAGCGATTCAATATCGTCGGCGTTTGGTCCGATTACAGCAATGGTTTTTATGTCTTTTGAAAAGGGCAAGGTTTGGCTTTCATTTTTCAACAAAACAATGCTCTCACGCGCGGCCTGACGAGCCAACACATGGTGTGCCGCATTGTTATTAACCGAGAATGGAATCTGTGCGTAAGGCACATTTTCAACCGGATCGAACATGCCCAATTTGAAGCGGGCAGCGAAAAGCCGCTTCACCGAAACATCCAACTCATCTTCCGTAATCAATCCTTTCTCGACGGCCTCTTTCAGCGAATTGTAAGTACTCCCGCAATTTAGGTCGCAGCCCTCCTTTACCGCCAGCGCAGCAGCCGAAGCGGCATCGGGGACAACTTTGTGATACTCCCAAATGTCGGCAATGGCGCCACAGTCAGAGACGAAATAGCCATCAAAATTCCACTTGTTCCGCAGAATATCAAACAACCCGGTGTTGGCACAGCAGGCTTCTCCGCGAAAACGGTTGTAGGCTCCCATCACGGAGTACACGCCGCCATCGACAACCAAGGTGCGGAACGCCGGCAGATAGGTTTCCTGTAAATCGCGCTCACTCACTTGGGCATCAAATTCGTGACGCAGTGGCTCCGGCCCTGAGTGAACCGCGTAATGTTTTGCCGTAGCCACCACTTTCAGGTATTTATCGTCGTCGCCCTGCAAGCCACGAACGAACTCCATGCCCATTTGGCCTGTCAGATACGGATCTTCGCCGTAAGTTTCGTGTCCCCGTCCCCAACGCGGATCGCGGAAAATATTAATGTTTGGTGACCAGAAAGTCAATCCCTGGTAAATGCCCCGTTCGCCGCGTCGCACAAACTCGTGATGTTTCGCCCGTGCTTCATCTGAAATAACCGAAGCCACATCAAAAATCAAATCCTGATCCCAGGAAGCAGCAATGGAAATGGATTGCGGGAAAACGGTGGCATAGCCGGCGCGAGCCACCCCGTGCAAACATTCGTTCCACCAGTTGTATTGGGGAACTGCTAAGCGATCAATCGCCGGCGCCTCGTCCATCAGTTGGCTTATCTTCTCGGAAACGGTCATCCGTGAAACCAGGTCATCGACTCGTTGTTCAACCAGCAGATCGGGATTTTGAAAAGGAAAGATTTGCTGTGCAAAGGAGGCAAAGCTTACCCCCAGGCTGAAGAGAAATAGCAGAAAATAATTTTTCATAGTTTTGTTCAATCTGTTTTGTTCTGTTCTGGTACGTAAATATAGATTTACTGAATCAGAATAAAAAACGCTTTTTACGATGAGCCTGCATCCAGGCTAAAAACTTCGCCTCTGAAATTGCTCATTTTATAATCCCTATTTAATCCAGACCGTACGTTTTTCGCCATTGCTTTCGGCATAAAAGGGTTGGAGCACCAGGGTATGCTCCGGAATACCGGCGTACGTGAAGGTTGGCATTTTCCCCGGAGGTGAAACCATTTGCAGCTGAGCAAGCGGATTGTTGGTTCCGGTATGCCGGGGCAAGCTATCGGCTTGGTAGGTCAATAGCAACGGTCCGAACGAAAATCCCCAACGATCGTTTGCCCTTCCAATTATTTGCGGTTTCATGCCCAACAGCACTTCAACCTGATCGCCGGTTTTCCACTTGCTTGCTATTTCGGTATACTCGCCCGGATAAACCGGATACTTTACGCCCTTGCCGGTTACCGAGGCTGTTTGCGCCCATTCCGGAATGCGAATAAACAAATCGACATAACGCTTATCGTCGAGCTCAAACTTTATACTGATTTTTCCTTCATTCGGATAAGCTGTTTCCTGAATCAAGCGCACATTTCCACCGGTTGTATGAACAAAATCGAAAGTCGAGCTGGTGTAAAGGTTCACATAAATCCGATCGTAACGACGCGTATAACAGGTCGATTTCAAGCTCGAATCGTTAACCACATCGGCATACCGACTGTTGTAAAAGATCCGTTCCAGCTCGTCGGCAAAACAAACGGCTCCGAAATACCTCAGCAGTTCGGCATTTAAGCGCCTCCACGAAGCCAGCGTATTTTCGTCCAGGACTTCAAAATTGGCTAACACCGCATGCTGCTTTTCCCGCCAGGTGGCCATAAAATCGTCCGGAGGCGTGCTTACACCGGCTTGCTTTAGTTGTTGAAGGCGGTCTGTCAAGGGCCGGAGCGAACCAACAGCATTGCCCGTCGCTTCGGGGCACAGCGACTTATCGGAAGAAAGACGATCGGTCTGTTCGGCCAAAATTCCCCCTAAATTGATTGCGGATTGCTCAACAGAATCGGAAACACCCTCACGCTCGGGTGCCATTTTGAGCTGACAAGACCACAGAAGACTAATGAACAGCGAAACAGCTACTACAGGAATGAATTTCATCGGATAAGTTTGTTTATTTAGAAGAGAAAACACCGAACACGAAGCGAAGTTCAACACGGAAAACACGAATACACTCCCCTCCCCGCATTCAAGCGAAAATTAACGATTCCTGCTTTTACCGGATAGTTAAATTTGATATTTTAGCATCCCATGAAACAAATCAAACTCACGACCCTCTGCCTGTTTATTATTGTTGGTGCACTTTGGCCACAACAAGCAAAGTCGCAATACCGGATTAAGGATATTGTGCCAAGCTCGAAAGGCGATTTGGAAATTACCGTTATCGGCCACTGTTTCTACCATTTCAAATTCAACCGGCTAAACATTTATGTCGACCCCATCCCCAATGTGGGCGATATCACCATGTTGCCCAAGGCCGATCTCATTTTAATTACCCACGATCACCGCGACCACTTCAGCACCAGCGTAATTAAGTTTTTATCGAAATCCGATACCAGGGTCATTGCCTCGAAATCCTGCATTCCGAAAATGGACTTTGGCGAGTTTCTCGAGAACAACCAGCAAACAACCTTTAAGGAAATTTATATTAAAGCGGTGCCCGCCTACAATGTGGTCAATCTGCGGCCCGACGATGTGCCCTATCATCCCAAAGGCGATGGCAATGGTTATTTCCTGGTTTTTGGCGATAAGACGGTCTATATTGCCGGCGACACGGAATACATCGACGAAATGCGCTTTTTCATGAAACCCGACATCGCTTTTATTCCGATGATGATGCCTTTTGTAATGGATGAAGATATGTTTGTAAAGGTTGCCAGGAAGCTGAAACCGCCAATTCTGTACCCGGTACACTACAATGTGAAGCTCGATTCGTTGGTTGAAAAACTAAAAGTGGCATTGCCCGATACCGAAGTGCGGATCCGCTAGTTGAGCCGTTTACCTGTTCAATTAGCAAACTCGCCGAATAAACAGGCTCCATAACAGGCCGATTGACTATTTTAGGCGTGAAATCAAATTAAAACCAAACTATGTCGCTATTAGGAAATCTCATCTGGATTATTTTCGGGGGTATCTTGATCTTCCTGGAATACCTGATCGCCGGTCTGCTGCTGTGCCTGACCATTGTCGGAATCCCCTTCGGTTTGCAAGCCATCAAATTGTCGCTTTTGGCCTTATGGCCTTTCGGAGCTAAAATTGAATATATGGACTACGCTCCGGGCTGCCTGTCAACCATCATGAATATCATCTGGTTGTTGATTGGCGGCATCTGGATCGCCCTCACCCACCTGGTATTTGGCCTGCTGTTCGCCATTACCATCATCGGAATTCCCTTCGCCAAACAACATTTTAAACTGATGAGCTTAGCATTGACTCCGTTTGGACGACGAGTGGTGTAAAGAGACATGAGTCGTGAGACTTGAGACTTGAGTCGTGAGTCGTGAGTCGTGAGACTTGAGTCGTGAGACTTGAGACTTGGAACTTGGAACTTGGAACTTGGAACTACCCAAAATCGCCGTTCCCGGAGTGTTTGCTCCAGGAACGGCGACTGTATAGTGCGACTGATCGCTTCGCATCAATGCTGATGCAAACCGCATTCTTTTTTCGAATTGCTTTCCCACCACCAGCGTCCGGCGCGGAAATCTTCGCCCGGCTGAATGGCGCGGGTACAAGGTGCACAGCCGATACTCACAAATCCGCGATCGTGCAGTACATTATACGGAACATGATTTTCGAGCGTATACTTGCGGCAATCATCCAGTTCCCAATGCAACAGCGGGTTGTATTTTACCACCTTAAATCCGCCATCCCAATTAAAGAACTCCAGGCCTTCGCGGTTAGCCGACTGCGAGGCACGTAAGCCGGTAATCCAGCACGCCATACCTTCCAGCGCGCGGCCCAGCGGTTCTACCTTCCGAATATGGCAACACATTTTCCGGTTTTCAACCGAGGCATAAAAGCTGTTCGGCCCATTTTCAGCAATAAATTTTTCCAAAGGTTCGTGCTTTGGGTAGAATGGAATAATGGGCTTGTTGTATTTCTCAATCGTGCGGGCATACACTTTATGAGTTTCTTCAAATAAGCGGCCCGTGTCGAGTGTCACGACTTTAATATCGATATCATTTCTGAAAATCAGGTCGGTGATTACCTGGTCTTCGATCCCGAAGCTGGTTGTAAAAACAATCTTTCCGGCAAATTTCTCGGCCAGCGCTTTCAGCGTTTCAACGGTTTCTTTTTCGCCCAATTCGGTATTGAGTTGTTTTGCTAATTCTTCGCTCATGATATATTCCTCTTTTTAAATGCGGCTTAAAATTAATGATTTCAACAGGAAAGTCGTCAAAAACAAAAGCCGCTGCACTAGAATAAACTAGTATGCAAAGAAAAAGGTTTTCAGCTTGAAACAGATACGTGTTTATACACATTTGTTTTTAGCGAATGCGAAACGGGTAAAAAGTTCTATTTTTGAGCCATGACAACTCCAAGCAACCATTGGCCATCCGACTTTGTTGGCCGCATCCGCGAGCAGTTTCCGCAAACAGCCGACGATTTTATTCAGGCATTGGATTTTCAAGCGCGTGTAAGCGTTCGACTGAATAAACAGAAGTATCGCTCAGCACCGAATTTAGCACCGGTGCCGTGGGCCAATCAAGCCTGCTTTTTGGACGAACGCCCCGTGTTTGCGCTCGATCCGCTATGGCATGCCGGCGCCTACTATGTGCAGGAAGCCAGTTCCATGTTTCTGGAACAAGCCTTTAACCAAGTGAACGTTGAAGGGCCCAAAATGGTGCTCGACCTGTGCGCTGCTCCCGGAGGAAAGTCGACCCACCTGAATAGTCTGATTCAGGATGACGATTTGCTGGTTTCGAACGAGGTCATTCGCTCGCGGGTTCCCATCCTAATCGAGAACCTGACCAAATGGGGACACAGCAACTTTGTTGTCAGCAACAGCGATGCCAAGCAGTTTGGCGAGCTCGGTGCTTTGTTTGATGTATTGGTGATTGATGCGCCCTGCTCGGGTGAAGGATTATTTCGTCGCGATCCGGAAGCGGCCAACGAATGGAGTCCGGAGAATGCCAAGCTGTGCTCGGTTCGCCAGCGTCGCATCCTGGCCGAAAGCTGGCCCGCCCTGAAACAAGGGGGCTATCTGATTTACAGTACCTGTACCTTCAACCCTGCCGAAAATGAGGAAAACCTCGATTGGCTCCGCTCGCAAGGCGGATTCGAAAGTGTACGTATTCCGCTTCAGGACGAATGGAACATCGATGAGCTGGAGCACAATGGCATCTATGGCTATCGTTTCCTGCCGCATAAAGTTAAAGGTGAAGGCTTTTTCATTTCAGTATTAAAGAAGACGGAAGAGACCACGGCGGTTCGTTTCCCCAAGAAGTTTAAAACGCGCCTGCAACGCCCGGCAAGCTTACCCAATGGCTGGATCCAGACCACGGAGAACAAAATCTTCTTTCAGCATAACGACCAACTTAAGTTTATCCCAGCCGCCTGGGAACGCGAAATTTTACTGCTGTTCGAAAAGCTGAATCTGGTAAAAGGAGGAACACATTTCGGAACCCTCAAAAAGAAAGATATTTTGCCCGAGCACGAGCTGGCAATGCTTAACGAGCGAGTTTCGGAGGCTTTCGAACTCCTTGAGCTGACACAGGAGGATGCTTTAAAATACCTTGCCCGCGACAACTTCCAGTTACAGCTAAGTGGTAAAAACTGGCAACTGGCAGCCTTTGCAGGAACGCCGCTGGGCTTTGTCAAAAACCTGGGAACCCGTTTCAACAACTATTACCCCAAAGAGTGGCGGCTGCGTATGCAGGATCGAGGAAATAGCGGTTTATGGTATCGGCGGTAGGCAAAAAACGATTACAAGCTGATTCCCACACTGGAAATATGCGCAATCAAAGCATCCTCTTCGATGCGGTTAAATACAACTAAATCAAACTTGTATGGGAGATTCAACGCTTCCAGATCGATTAATAAATCGAGTACATCATCGCGTAAAATATGATCGCCTTTTAATGCAATATCAATATCAGAACCATTTGTGAAAGTCCCTTTAGCTCTGGAACCAAACAATATTACTTCATCAACTTTAGAGCACTGTTTAATAATCCGAACGATACGCTCTAAGTCCTCACTGCTTAATCCTACATTTAGATCTTTATTCATCAAATAAGGATTTCTGATAATTTGATTTCTCTTCGTTCAGTCGAGTCATGAAGTCTTGTAACAGAGGAAAGTATTCGCTTCGTATCCCTTTAATTATTTCTGCCGCAGTTTTTTCATCATAAGTATGACTTGCCAAATTTCGACTCTGGTGCATTCTCATCCATCCTTTCCCGTTGGAAATATATCCATCTTGAAAGCTTTGTTCAATTACAGGTTTCGGTCCGGCAATTTGATGATACCCTTTATCTCTCAATAAATCCTGAAGTGTTTTCCAACTTAACTCATAAGTATATTCAAAAGCTTTTATAAGTCCCTGCTCTTCCATTTCATTCAATTCTTCATGCTTAATAAACTTGGCTAACTGATTGAATACTTTGTTAAAATTTATAAACCGTTGCTGCCAACGTATATCTTTATTCATCGCTTATTTTAATGTTATACTTCAATATTTAAAGATATAATTTTCTTGAAACCGAGCTTTGCCTTATCGCCGGGTTTCTGACATTGAACAAACCGATCCGTTTAATTGCTTTAATAACAGAGCCGAAACAATAAAACGACAAAGCAATGAAACAGCGAATAACATACCTTCTGGCGCTTCTATTCATGACCATTCCGGCCATGAGCCAAACCCCCGATATGTACCCGCCAACAGTGCCCGAACCGGTTGAATTTACCACCCTCAATGTAATTCTTTACCTTGTTATCCCCGTTTTGCTGGTCATCTTCCTGATTTATTACCGACGAATGAAACGACGAAAATAAGGTGAACTTCCCGCCTGTTATTCTTCAACAAAATAGCGCAGCTGGTCGAGCATAATGGGCACATCGTCCTGATCGATTCCCTGCTTTAGCAACTGCGGAAGGTCCTCGGCAAACACATCCATAAAGTCGGCCTCGGTAAAGTTGGGCTTCGAAATTGCCTGTTTGTAATAATCCAGAGCAGCTTTGCGGTTACCCAAGGCCCATTGCACGTGCCCCATATTCATCAGGTCGTGCTGACTGGGGTTTTCCGCCATCAGCTTTTCGAAGTAACTTTCAGCCTGTTTCTGTTTGCCCGTCAGGAACGAACACCAGCCGATAGGGCGCCACACCTTTCGGTTGCCCGGTTTCAAATATTCCACCTTAAAATAATACTGAAGAGCCTCATCAAAACGTCCCAACTCGAGCAAACAATGGCCGGTATTGAGATGATTGGACAGATCGTCATGATCCAGCGCCTCCACTTCGTTGTAGTATTCGAGCGCTTTCAGCGGCTGCTTTAAATTACGGTAACAAAGCGCTATTTTCTTCAGGTTCCATATCCGGTTCAGGTCATACAGCTCAGCCTTTTGATAGGCATCAAGGGCTTTTTCGTAGTTCCCTGATTTTTGGTAGCAAAATGCCAGTTTTTGGTACAGCTCTCCATCCTGCGCGTCGGTCAGCAGATACTCAAAAATTCCGATAGCCTCGTCAAAATAATTCTTCGTGAAGTAGTACTCGCCAATGTTCCGGACAATTGCCCGATCTTCTTTCAAAATAGCGCCCAGCGTTAATTTATTGTGGAAGTCGAAGCGCCAGCCAAACAGATCGTCAAAATCGTGACGTCGCGGATGCAACTTATAAAAGCGGTACAGGTCCTGGATGTACTGATTGGACAACAAGCCTGCGATACGGCCCGGATCGTTCAGCGCTTCATCTTGTTCTATTTCCTGAAACTGATCCATTTCCGCCTGCATCCCCTGAAACATAAACTCGCGGTTTTGCTGCGGTATTTGACTCAGACTCAAACTAAATGAATACTTATCCGAATTACATAACAAAGGCGCCTTGCCCATTACCTCCACAAACCGACGGGTTAAATCGTCCGACAAATCGAGTGCTTTATCCAAATCCGGGTTTTGCGCAAAAAATGGCATAAACCAATTGGCTATTTCACTGAAAAAGGGGAACGACTTCAGCATCGCGAACGAGCCCAAAAAAACATCGGCTCCTTCCATTTGCAGTTCCGAAAACTCCTGCATTTTATTCATCAGCACTGGCGACTCCTCAATCATCTCCTGCCATTCGGGGTTTTTATCTTCCGAAATACCATCCTCCATCAGGCTATCCAGCTCGATTTTATCTTTCAGATGTTCGCTTATTTTGATCATTTCGGGCATAATCTCATCGCGGATGCGCTGCTGAAGCTTCTCGGTCTCCTTAGCCCGTATCAGCTGAATGATGACGCGCTCGAGGTTTCGCTTAAATTCCGGATCGTCATTCAACAGCTTCAATCGTCCGGTTATACCGCCATAAAAGGGCAAGCGCGAATCGTACTGATAAAGGGCCAGCAACAGCCCCACCAGCGCGCGCTGTTTAATCTGCTGCTCTTCGGATTCATAGGCATTAAACAGAAAGAAGAACTTCTGCTCGTCGAATTGCCGCTGTAAACTCAAACTCACCGCCGTAATCACAAAGGCTTTGTAACTTATTAAGATTGAAGGGCTGTTCATAAAACGCCCCAGGAACAATAGCCCCTGCTCGCTAAAACGATCCTGAAACCAAAGGTAATAAAACAAGCGACGTATTTGCTGATGTTTTTGCCGGGCTTCCTTCGGATCTTCGGTGTCAGCCTCCAGCTGGCTCAAAAACGAGTCGAAATCGCTAATAAAATGCTCCTTAAACCCGCGTTTCTTTTCATACTCAACCGACGAAGCATGCTTCAGGCGTAAGGCCTCGTACACCTGATCGGCCAACTCGTAAGTTGAATCGATCAAGCGGCGGTAAATTTTCTGGCGTTCCGGATCGCGAATACCCTCCACGGTATACTGCAACATATAGTGGTAGGTCTGGTTAAGTTCCCGCCACTGATCGTGAAATAGTCCCAACGCGTTGGTTAGGATCAGCTTTTCCAGTTGATCGAATGCTGATTTTAAGCGGCGTTTAGCCAAATGGTCGCAAATTGTTCGGTATTGTCTTTTGATGTCTGTATTGTCCATAAATGTGATCTGATGTAATAAGATACGAAAATCAAATTCATCAAGAAGTGCTCCAAACAAAATTCACCTGACAGAAATGCAGAAAAAGCAGAAAAACCGATCGCTTCCGTCAGCTTGAAAAGCTGCATTTACGTTTCATTCGCTACACTTAGTTTTTTTGTATCTTGAAGAAAATTTGAAGTCAATACCAATGAAATACACCGGATCATGCCTTTGCGGAGCCATTCGGTTTGAAATCGAAGGTGATTTCCACCGCTTCTTTCTATGTCATTGCAACCGTTGCCGAAAAGATACCGGATCGGCTCACGCGGCCAATTTATTTTCTTCTTCGGCCAGTCTGAAATGGCTATCGGGAGAGCCGCTGGTTAAAATCTTTCACCTTCAGGGGACTCGTCATTCGAAAAGTTTTTGCATCGAATGTGGTTCGGCCCTCCCCCATACTGCCGATGACGGAAAGATGTTAGTTATTCCGGCCGGATGCCTTGACACCGATATACACATCAGACCCGATTCCCACATATTTGTTGGCAGCAAAGCGAATTGGGACAACGAACTCGAAAAACTCCGCCAATTTGATGACTTACCGAAATAAAAAGGTTATGTGGAAGCCAGGGAGCCGATCAAAAAATTTGAAATAAGATGACGGCATAAATCACGAAACGAACAAACCGAAAGAGCGCCCACAGCAAATAACTGCGAAAGCTATATTTGATCAATCCGCAGGCCAGACTAACAATAGAGTGCGGCAAGGGCAACATGGCTCCAATAAACACAAACAGCCCGCCCCACTTGCGCAAGTTCACAATATGCCGGGCAATCTTCATTTCGATGTGATCCTTCACCGAAGGGATTAAAAACAGTCGGTTGCCGGCCAGGTAAGCCACCACACCTCCAAGATAGGACAGCGATGCCAAAACAGCCAGAAACAACCACGGTGTATCAGCCTTCGAAGCCCAGGCAATGAAAATTTCGGGAGGCAACAACCCTAAAACCGTTTCGGATGCAAAAAAGGTAGAAAACACCACGGCTGGCGAATACGTTTCCACCAGCTGATTTAGCAGCACATCAAAGTCGAGCACAAAATATTCGAGCCCAACGAGTATGGCCACAAATACGGCAATAACAATCCCGCCTTTTACGGAAGTATCGCGAATAAAGTCGTAGAAACGGGTAATGCGGTAGTAACGATTTAACAACACCAGGCGCTTTACAGCTACCTGACTTGTACGGGGTCTTCGGTTTGTGTTCATGAGCAAAAAGAATATACTAAGTAAAGGGAAACAACAGCACAACCAGAAGGTTTACATCCTCCGGACAATTTATGGGCTGCTGATTTGAGCAGGCCATGTTCTGACAGGCAATTGTATCGATGATTTAACGGACATCCAAATACAATCCCCCTGCGCAAGCTGGCCTGCTCACGGGGATTATCCGGGAAAAATAAATGATCCCTATTCGGCCATCAATTTTTGAATAAAGTGATCGAATCGGGTTTGATAAGCCGTGTATTTGTCGCCCGTTGCCGGACCATCGAACCCGGTATGAATACGCCGCACGTGGCCTTGCTTATCGATGATGATGCTGGTTGGGTAAGACATTATCCGGCTCAGCCCGGGGATCTTTGCCGATGCTTCCTTGCGATTCTCCGTGCCATTCATGGCCAGTAAAATCGGATAATCAACACCAACATTTTGTTTTAATCGCGCAATAGCAGCAAAACAAGCGGAGTCGGTCTTGGCATATTCAAAAGCCAGGCCTACAAAGGCCAGAGGCTGATTGGCATGCGTTCGGGCATAACTGGCAAAATAGCGGGTTTCATCCAGGCAATTGGGACACCAGCTTCCCATAATCTGCACGACAACCACCTTGTCTTTAAACTGTTCGTCGCTAAGCGAAACCAGGGCGCCGTGCTCATCGGGAAAGCTGAAGCTAATGCTTTCATATCCTTCCTTCAGGGTCGTTAGGCTCTCCGGATCCGGCAGTTCGAAGCGTTCATTCCGAACTCCGCTAAAACTTTCTTTCCAGCTGTTTTTCGAGTAAAAGGTGCCATTCAGGCTGCTGTCGGCCACGGTGGCGGTAAATAAAAACAGATGCACACCATCAAAAGCTGACAATTTCAGCTGGTTTCCATCCATCACCCCTTCCAAAAAGCGATAATCGCCCGTGGGTGTGCGAAAAGTGCCGGTAACGCGGCTGCCGTCCTGCTCAAACGAACCTTTTGCCCAACTAGTTTGGTCGGTCGAGTCCTTGCCAAACAACACTTGCCAGTCACCAGTGATATCAACTGTCGGTTCCGCAGCAACCGTAAAACGATGATCGCCAACGACAGCCCGAAAGGGCACTTTGTAGCTTGCCCCCGGCTTGGAGTAATAGCCCTCCAAACGGCCGCCGGCATCGATCCTGGCTTTTATAAAACTGTCGAACACCGGCAGTTGAATGGTTACCGAATCGTTGGAATAGCTGATCTCATCAACGACAATAACTTCGTCGCCATTATAAATTTCGAGGCTTGTTGCCGACTTCACTTTAAACAGGAACGGAATTTCCTGTTGATCCTGCGCGTCAAATACCGCGCGGTATGTTTCCGGGGTCAACTGTCGCGTAGCTGACTGGCAGGATGCCAGCAAAATAGCCACCAGGGCTCCCAGATAAAAACGAATCTTCATAATTTTCTTTGTTTTATTCGGCGGCTAAAATACACAGAACTTAGCGTTCGGGAAAACAAACATCGGCGACAGCCGGGAAAGCGAGCATCGACAGCCGACATTCGAAAGAGCAAATCGCTTTTCACCGGTTTTTCTATCTTTGTGCACCTCATGTATACCATTACAAGCGATATAATCAGAAAGATGAACAAGCTGGGACACAAAAGACGTCCTTTTGTTTTTCTTTTCGACTTTGAATGCCGGAAAGCCCGGGTACTGGAATGGCACGAGTGTGCCCCCGAGCTGTTTTGGCGCACACCGCAACACGGCAACTTCACAGCCACCCCTTACAACAATCATCCGGTTAGCTGGCAAGCCGAACCGGTAAGCTTCGCGCGCTATGAGCAAGCCTTCAATTTAGTGCAAAAACACATTCATGCCGGCGACAGTTATCTGCTGAACCTCACCATGCCAACAGCGGTATCGACCAACCTCAGGCTGGACGAAATTGCCCACCAAAGCCAATCGCCTTATTTGGTGTATCTGAAAGATGAGTTTGTTTGTTTCTCGCCCGAGATTTTTGTACGAATTAAAGATGGCCAGATCTCCTCGTACCCCATGAAAGGAACCATTGACGCCACTCTTCCGAATGCGGAACAGCTTCTGAAAACCAATCGAAAGGAGCTGGCCGAGCATCATACCATCGTCGATTTAATCCGGAACGACCTCAGCCGGATTGCAGACCAGGTTGAAGTAACACGCTTTTGCTATCTGGACGAGATACAATCGAACCGGGGCAAACTACTGCAAATGAGCTCCGAGATTACGGGCCGGCTTGCTGCCGACTATCACGCGCATTTGGGAGACATCTTCGCCAGCTTGCTGCCCGCCGGCTCGATTACCGGCGCTCCGAAAGCCAAAACAGTTGAAGTAATCGAGGCCGCCGAGCAATACCAACGAAGCTGGTATACCGGCATATTTGGGGTGTTTGATGGCCAAAATGTGGATAGCTGCGTGCTCATCCGCTATTTGGAACAAAACGGTGATAAGTTTACCTTTAAAAGCGGCGGTGGCATTACATACCTGAGCAACTGCCGCGAGGAATACGAAGAACTGATAAAAAAAGTATATGTGCCAATTATTGGAAACCATTAAGCTCGACAACGGGCAACTTTTCAACCTGGACTACCATAACCGCCGTTTGAATGCAGCTCGCCGGGAGCTTTTCGGCCCACTACCACCGCTCGAGCTGAACGAGCTTATTGCTGTTCCGGAAAGCTGCATGGATGGTCTGTACCGTTGTCGCGTGCTTTACTCCCGGCAAATCGATCGGATTGACTTTATCCCGCAGAAAGAACGCTCATTCACAAGTCTGAAGATCGTGAACTGCCCGCAAATAGACTACCACCTGAAATTTGCCGACCGAAGCATCTTAAACAAACTGTTTGAACAGCGTGGCCAGGCTGATGAGATCATTATTGTGCGCCAGGGAGCAATCACCGACTGTAGCATCGGCAATCTCTTGTTTTTTGATGGTCACAGCTGGCTGACTCCTGCCTCGCCCTTGTTACAAGGAACCCAACGCCAGAAGCTGCTGGAGACCGGCCATATCCAAGAGGAATTTATAACACCGGACGACCTGCAGAGTTACGAAAAAGTAGCCATAATTAATGCCTTTTTCGATTTGAAAAATATGCCAATCATCGAAATCGAAAATATTTTCTAAACATTAAAATTAGTGTAACCTACTATTCTGCAAATGGGTAAACTGCAAACACAAGCATAGCTTGGCCGATAATGCAAGTTTTTTTTGCTGCATGCTTTTCAAGCTATTTTTTTATTCTTTCAATTTTGTATTTTGCGACCATAATAAAACGACTAAGAACGAATGACCAATGCCCTTAGGGCTAAGAGGATAAGGAGGAATTTTTATGGCACCTATCAGTAAACCCAGAGTAATCAAAGATTACGAAAAGTTAGACGAAGCAATCAAAGAACAAATCAAACTGGAGTATCCCAACGGATTTAGCCAGAACCTGATCAGCTTCACCAATAAAGACGGTATGTTGGTTAGCGCACTTCCGTTTGAGACTGAAGATCGCTACTATTTGGTTCGTATGACCACCCAGGAAGCAATCGACATTATTAGCGACGATGATGACTACGATGACGATGGCACCTTGAAAGATGAAAGCCGCGAAGCATACGAAGACAAATATTCGGAAGATATGGACATCCCCGACGAAGACGAGGACGAGGATGATTCGTACGACGACGATGATGATGACGATGATGAAGATTAATCACGGATAAGACCCAAAAGCCCGAACATGAACTGTCGGGCTTTTTTATTGCTCGGTGGCTAAGCGCTGCTAATCGAGTTTGTGAATCACCAAACCGGAACGAAGTTTGGGTTCGAACCAGGTGGTTTTTGGTGGCATAATGTTCCCGCTGTCAGCAATAGCAATCAGCTGGCGCATGGATACCGGAAATAAGGCAAAAGCCGCCTTCATGGCTCCTGTGTCAACTTGCTTTTTCAGCGCTTCCATCCCCCGGATTCCGCCAACAAATTCGATCCGTTTGGAAGTCCGCAGATTCTGAATATTCAGAATCGGGCGCAACACTTGTTCCGAAAGGATGGTCACATCCAACTGTTCGATCGGATCAGCATCGTTATAAGTTCCTTCCTTCGATTGCAGGCAATACCAGCAACCATCCAGATATAAGCTAAACTCGTGTAGCCGCGAAGGCTTGTAAGGTTCCTCTCCCTTTTTTGTTATGGTAAAAGCAGCTTCCAGTTTTTCAAGAAATTCTGTTCCCGACAAGCCATTCAGATCCTTCACCAGACGATTATAATCCATGATCTGCAATTGATTATCCGGAAAATGGACAGCCATGAAATAATTGTACGACTCGTTGCCGCAATGCTTCGGATTTTGGGCTTTGCGTTCCAGCCCTACGCGGGCAGCCGCTGCGGTACGGTGATGCCCGTCGGCCACGTAAGTAACCGGAACTTTACTTGCAAATAACGATTCAATCGTCCGGTTGGTCGACTGATCGCGCACCACCCAAAATTGATGTCCGAAACCATCTTCGGCCACAAAATCGTATTCCGGCTGATTTTCGGCAACAACTCTCGCAATAATTTCATCGATCTCCGGAACCGCTTTGTAGGAAAAAAACACCGGTTCCACGTTCGCATTCAGATATCGGGTGAGCACCATCCTGTCTTCCTCTTTATCGGGGCGGGTTAGCTCGTGCTTTTTGATAACCCCCCGATGGTAATCCTCGCAGGCAGCAGCCCCAACCAGACCATATTGAGTGCGGCCATTCATGGTTTGTGCATAAATATAAAAACGCTCCTCCTCCTCTTCGAGCAACCAGCCCTTACGCTGAAAGGCCTGAAAATTCGCGACAGCCTTTTGGTATACAAGTTCGGAATGAATATCGACTCCGGTAAGGCAGTCGATCTCGGCACGGGTGATATGCAATAAGGAATTTTCTTTTCCGTAAGCCATGCGGGCAGCCTCTTCCGTGTTCATCACATCGTAAGGCAAGCAGGCCAAATCTTCGACGATTTGCTGCGGAGGGCGAAGCCCCCTAAAAGGTTTCAGGATAGCCATAGCAGGTCATTTTAGTTCGTATCTTCGAAAATAGAAAATCCGAACCAAAAGGCCTACATTTCTCCTGCTTTTACCAGATGTTTTCCCAACAAGTCGGATGAGCAGCAATCATCTTTCCGGAATGCGAAAACCCAAATATCAACCGGGCTGCTCGCTATGCGCAGCAACACAAAACTACTTATTCACCCGGAAGGTTTCGTCACCCTCTTCAAAGAAGGCAACAATTTGACGAGCAGCGGCAAGCCCCGCATTCGTGTTTGCCTCCTGGGTTTGTGCTCCAATCTTTTTAGGCGTGAAAAAATAGCGACCGGCAAACTTCTCCTCAAAAACAGCCGCGCAATCCGGACGAAGATCCGACAAATACTTCACATCATCACGTTGGGTCATAAACGCGCATAGATCTTCCTCATCAATCACTTCTTTGCGGGCTGTATTTATGATGATTGCGTTCTTTTTAAGCTGTTTCAGCACGGCCATACTTACTGACTTCAGGTGAATGCCACGGGCCGGCACATGAATCGACACCACATCCGATTGGGCGTACAGTTCTTCCAACGAGCCGGTTACCTGTAAGCCTTCCGATGTTGCCTGTGCTTTGCTGAAACGGGTGTATGTCAGCACCTTCATCCCCAACGCGCGGGCAATGCGATGAACATTGCGTGCAACATAACCATAGCCGTGCAAGCCAAGTGTTCGTCCGCGCAACTCGCCTCCCGATTTACCCCCGAAAAACTCCCGAATACCGTAAATAGCAAGACCAATAGCCAATTCGGCCACCGCATTCGAGTTCTGGCCGGGCGTATTCATCACCACCACCGATTTTTCTTTCGCATAGGCCGTGTCCACATTATCGTAGCCGGCACCGGCACGAACAACAATTTTCAACTTCGCTGCGGCATCCAGCAGTTCGCGATCGACCTGATCACTGCGCACAATCAGCGCATCGACCTCAGAGGCGGCATCTAATAACTCGTTTTTGGATGAATATTTTTCCAGCAGGTTAAGAGAATAACCGGCTTTATGAAGCAAGTCGGCAATCTGGCTGATAGCCGACGATGCGAACGGTTTTTCCGTTGCTATTAATACCCTTTTCATAGTTCAAGTCGTTTAGTTTTCGCTGAAAAAAGAAAAAGCAGGACCCCCATCCTGCTTTTTCTTTATATTGAATTAGTGACTGGCTTCGAATTCTTTCATAACCTCGATCAGTGCTTTCACACTGTCGGCAGGCATGGCATTGTAAATCGACGCGCGGAAACCACCAACAGAACGGTGTCCTTTCAGTCCAATCATTCCTTTTGATGTGGCAAAATCGTTGAATTCCTTTTCCAACGCTTCGTAACCTTCAGCCATAACAAATGTTACATTCATGCGAGAGCGGTCTTCAGCAGCCGGAACTGTTGGAACGAACAATTTGTTGCGATCCAGTTCAGCATATAACAAGTCTGCTTTTTCGATGTTGATTTTTTCCATTGCTTCAACACCACCTTGCTCTTTCAACCAAACCAGCGTTTGCAAACAAGCATAAACAGCGATGGTTGAAGGCGTATTAAACATTGAACCAGCTTTGATGTGTGTTTGGAAATCCAACATGGTCGGAATTGTGCGACCTGTTTTATCCAAAGCTTCGTCCTTAATAATAACCAAAGTGGCTCCTGACGGTCCGAGGTTTTTCTGAGCACCGGCATAAATCATATCGTATTTAGCCACGTCGATCGGACGGCTGAAAATATCAGAAGACATATCGGCCACCAATTGTACGGGCACATCCAAGTCTGTTTTAATTTCAGTACCAAAAATTGTATTGTTCGTTGTGATGTGCAGGTAGTCAGCATCAGCAGGAACGTCGAACGCTTTGGGGATATAGTTGAAATTTTTGTCCTTTGAAGAAGCTACCTCTACAACTTCGCCAAAGTATTTCGCTTCTTTCATGGCTTTACCTGCCCACGAACCAGTATTCAGGTAAGCTGCTTTTGATTTCATCAGGTTGTATGGAGCCATCAGGAACTCGAGGCTGGCACCACCTTGCAAAAACAACACCGAGTAACCTTCCGGAACGTTCAGCAATTCCTTAACCAAGGCAACAGCTTCGTCCATAACAGCAACAAATTCCTTTGAACGGTGAGAAACTTCCATCACAGAAAGTCCGGTACCGGCGAAGTCAACAGCTGCTTCAGCTACTTTTTGTTTGGTAAATTCGGGTAGGATTGAGGGTCCTGCATAAAAATTATGCTTCTTCATGGTATGTTATTTTAGGGTTAAAAAATATTTTATTAATTCATTTGTATTCTTTTCATTATTTATGGCCAGTCGACGATGAGATCAATCGCGAAGCCGGGCTTTCAGAATAGCCAACAGTCTGGCTCATCAGTTGCCCTTACGAGCTCACAAATCTTTGCAACAGCTTATCTATGGGCCATACAAAGTTAGGAAACCGGGATCAAATCTCCACCTGAAAACTGCGGAACGACCTTGGTAAAATCCGGCTGATGACAAAATTCAATACAATCATCCAAGCCTTTGGCAGCCAGTCGTCCTTTTTGGGCTGCTTTCTGGATATAGCCATTCAAATCATTTTTGGCAAGCGACCATAAGTCGAGCGAGGCAGTTACAGCATCGCAAATGGTTTCATATTTACCGGATTCGAGTAATTTCTCGGCCAGTGCACCGGCAAAGACGGTATCTTCCAGGCTAAAGCGGTCTTTCCACGATGCGCAGAAGATTAACACCGGAGCATCCTGCTGAAGCAGCCAATCGGTTAAAGCAGTCAAATTCAGAAACGAACCAATAACAACAGCCCGGGAATGACTGGCCATGTGGATACAGCGTGTTCCGTTGGTGGTTGAATAAACAATCTCGCGGTCTTTTACCCGCTCAGCAGTAAAGTTGAAGGGTGAATTTCCGAAGTCGGCAAAATCGAGCACGTAACCATCTCGTTCCGAGGCTACAATAAATCCCTCTTCTTTTTTTGTTCGGGCTTCTTCAACAGTGGCAACCGGAATGATCCGCTTCACCCCGTTGTGCAGCGCGGTGCATATCGACGATGTTGCACGGAGGATATCAACCACAACAACAATGTTTTCGTCATGGGCATGCTTGGGGTACAAGGCAGGAGATAAACAGGTTTCTAACCTAAGTTTCGTGTTTTTCATCTTCAGCTTCAACGTTATTGGAAGCGCAAAGATAAAAGATAATTGATGCCGAGAACCAAAAAAGCCCGCCAAAAATAATTTGACGGGCAAAGGTTAAAGTAAAGTTGTAAGTTTTCCGTTCCTACTGTTTCAGGAATGGAACCCGTACAATTTTTGCTTTCAATTTTTTATTTCTGACTCCGACATAGATCTCCGTTCCAATGGCAGAATAGGTTTTGGCCACATAGCCCATACCAATCCCTTTATTCAAAACCGGCGACTGCGTTCCCGAGGTAACTTCACCGATTTTATGGCCAGTCTCGTCAAACAGTTCGTAGCCATGACGGGGAATCCCCCGATCAACCATTTCAAATCCACGCAACTTGCGGCTTACCCCTTCGGTTTTCTGTACTTCAAAAAAGTCTTTATTAATGAAATCGTTTTTCTCATTGAATTTGGTTATCCATCCCAGTCCAGCCTCTATGGGCGAAGTCGTATCGTCAATATCGTTGCCGTACAAGCAATAGCCCATCTCCAGACGAAGGGTATCGCGGGCTCCCAGCCCGATGGGCTGAATATTAAATTCGGCTCCGGCCTCGAAAATGGCCTGATAAATTTTTTCAGCATCCTGGTTGTGGAAGTACAGCTCGAAACCACCGGCTCCGGTGTAGCCTGTTGCCGAAACAATGACCTCTTTCACGCCGGCAAACTCAGCTGTTGTAAACGTGTAGTACTTTAAGCCCGCCAAATCGATTACGCAAAGTTTCTGAAGAACAGCAAGCGCATTGGGCCCTTGGATAGCCAGCTGACTAATCGTATCGGAAGCATTCTCGAGCTCGGCACCAAACTTGTTTTGCGACACAATCCAATTCCAGTCTTTCTCAATATTGGCCGCATTCACCACCAGCATGTATTTTTCGGCTTCGTAATAGTACACCAGTAAGTCGTCAACAATTCCGCCCTTGCCATTGGGCAAGCAGGAATACTGAGCCTGGCCCGGTTGCATAACGGAAATATCGTTGGTGGTAACATACTGTACCAAATCGGCAGCATGCGGACCTTTCACCCAAAATTCGCCCATGTGAGAAACATCAAAAACCCCCACATTCTCGCGCACGGCAAGATGCTCGGTTTTGATACCGGCAAATTCAACAGGCATTTCGAAGCCTGCAAACTCAACCATTTTCCCTCCTGCTGCTTTATGTATTTCATTAAAAACTGTCTTCTTCATGCGTTTTCCTTTTTTAGGTGTGTAAAACTAAAGCTTACGAACACTCTAAATTATGAAATATGTCAGGAAAAGTTTATCTGTATTTTGCCATAATGGACTCGCTTGCTTGAATACAAGTAATTTTTTTTTACTATCATTGTCTTTCAGAGAATTGAAAAGGCCAATTAACTTTACGCGATGAATGAAAATAAAGTAACCAGTTTAGATTATTTGAATGAAGTAACTGGCGGGGATCCCGAAACAACCAGGGAATTCATAGAAATGTTTTTCGAACAAATTATTGAATTTAAAACAGGACTCCGGGATTATTTAAGTCAAAAAAAGTATAAAGAGCTGGGTGAACTGGCGCATAAAGCGAAATCGTCGGTTATGACTTTTGGTATGAATGATCTTGGTATGCGCTTAAAGCAGCTGCAGCTAAAAACCCAAAAGCTGGAAGAAATTGAGAGCTACGAGGAACATGTAGCCGAGTTTGAAACACTTATAGACCGGGCACACCGGGAACTTCGTGCAATTTTAGAAGAAATAAAAGCATAGACACCAGCTCGATGTCTATGCTCTGTTTTTTATTCGGTCAAAAAGACCAATGCGTCATTCTTCAGGTCGATCACAATTTGTTGATCGGCCGACAACTGACCGGAAAGAATTTCTTTCGACAATTCATTCAACACAAATTTTTGCAATAAGCGGTTAACCGGCCTTGCTCCAAACTGCGGATCGTAACCAGCCGTTGCCAGCCACTGAACAGCTGCTTCGGAAATCCGAATACGGATATTCTGGTTGCCCAGCCGTTTCATAATCCGGGTGAATTGTATTTGCACGATCCCCTTCATATCCTCGCGACTAAGGGGAGTAAACATGATGGTTTCATCAATCCGGTTTAGAAACTCCGGGCGAATTGTCTTACGCAGCAAATCCAGCACCTGTGCGCGGGTTTGCTCAAAAAACTCTTCCCTATTGCCGTTAGTCATCTTTTCAAAGCTCTCCTGAATTAAATGAGATCCAAGATTGGAAGTCATGATGATAATCGTGTTCTTGAAGTTTACCAATCGCCCCTTGTTATCAGTCAGCCGGCCGTCGTCCAACACCTGCAAAAGGACATTGAACACATCCGGGTGCGCCTTCTCAATCTCGTCGAACAAAACAACCGAGTAGGGTTTACGCCGAACGGCTTCAGTCAGCTGACCACCTTCGTCGTAGCCCACATATCCGGGAGGCGAACCAATTAAGCGGGTTACAGAGAATTTCTCCTGATACTCCGACATATCAATGCGGGTCATCATGTTTTCATCGTCGAACAGGTATTCGGCCAACGCTTTGGCCAGCTCTGTTTTACCAACACCGGTTGTCCCCAGGAAAATAAAAGATCCGATTGGACGCTTCTCGTCCTGCAAGCCGGCACGACTTCTGCGCACCGCATCCGACACCGCTTTTATGGCTTCCTCCTGCCCGATGACCCGCTTATGCAACTCATCTTCCAGGTGAAGGAGCTTCTCGCGCTCGCTCTGCATCATCTTACTCACGGGAATACCGGTCCAGCGGGCTACCACTTCGGCAATATCTTCCGAGTCCACCTCTTCTTTAATTAAGGCCGCCCCCTGTATTTGCTTCAGCTCGGTCTGCAAACGTTCAATTTCAGCTTCGGCTTCTTTCAGCTTGCCATAGCGAATTTCGGCCACTTTGCCATAATCGCCGCTACGTTCAGCCTGCTCAGCTTCGAATTTTAGATTTTCGATATCGGTTTTATTCTGTTGAATACCATCAATGACTGATTTCTCCATCTCCCACTGTGCCCGGTAACGCGACTGTTCCTCTTTCAGGTTTGCAATTTCCTCGTTCAACACGGCCAGTTTAGCATCATCCTTTTCACGCTTGATAGCTTCGCGCTCAATCTCGAGCTGCTTAATCTTCCGTTCGATTTCATCCAGCTCTTCGGGCACCGAGTCCATCTCCAGCCGTAATTTAGCAGCAGCCTCGTCCATCAGATCAATGGCCTTATCGGGCAAAAAGCGATCTGAAATGTAACGCTGCGACAGCTCTACCGCTGCTATAATCGCGTTATCTTTAATGCGCACTTTGTGGTGCGATTCATAGCGTTCTTTCAAACCCCGCAAGATTGAAATCGCACTCAGCGTGTCGGGCTCATTTACCATCACGATCTGGAAACGGCGTTCCAAAGCCTTATCTTTTTCGAAATATTTTTGATACTCGTCCAGCGTTGTTGCGCCAATAGCCCGCAACTCGCCCCGTGCCAAGGCCGGTTTCAGAATATTGGCCGCGTCCATCGCCCCTTCTCCTTTGCCGGCACCTACCAAGGTGTGAATCTCGTCGATAAACAGAATCACCTCTCCATCGGATTTAATGACCTCGTTGACAACAGCCTTTAAGCGCTCTTCGAATTCGCCCTTGTATTTTGCACCGGCAATTAATGCACCCATGTCCAGTGAAAAAAGCTGCTTTGATTTCAGATTTTCGGGCACATCGCCGCGAACAATCCGATGCGCTAATCCTTCAGCAATAGCTGTCTTACCAGTCCCGGGCTCGCCAATCAAGACCGGATTATTCTTGGTACGCCGCGATAATATTTGCAATAGACGCCGGATTTCTTCGTCACGCCCAATGACGGGATCGAGCTTGCCGTTACGAGCCTGTTCATTCAGGTTGATGGCAAAACGACTTAATGAGTTAAACTGATCTTCGGCAGTCTGACTTTCAACTTTTGCTCCTTTTCGCAGCTCACTGACAGCTGCCTCCAGATCCTTTTTATGCACCCCACTGTCTTTGAGCATGCTGGCAACCGTATCGCCACTCTCCAGCAGTCCCATTAAGATATGTTCCACCGAAACAAACTGGTCTCCCATTTTGCGTGACAAATCCAACGATTTCTGCAAGGCTCTATTGGCCGACGACGACAAATACTGCTCTCCCCCGCTCACCTTCGGATAGGCATCAACAATTCGATCCAAGGCTTGCTGAAATACAGAGACATTAACGCCCAACTTCTTCAGCAAAAAGCCGGTAACATTTTCGGCCGAATGTAACAAGCCCTTCAGAATGTGACCTGGCTCAACGGCCTGTTGTTGCTTTGCCTGTGCCACTTGAAAGGCATGCTGCAAAGCTTCCTGCGATTTAATTGTGAAATTATTAAAATTCATAGCTCCATATTTATTCGATTTGGATTGCCCTGTCGACCGCTAAGACCGAACAGGATATAGACAGGCAAGCAAAAGAAAAGCCAAAAGCGGGAAGAATGTTATGATAAGACAAAATGACGGTATCTTACTTGCAATAGCTGAAAATTAGTCGGAGCCATGGGAAAAGCTTGATCTTTTGTCAGCCCATAAAAAAAGGACGGTGGCCCGTCCTTTTCTCAAACTAATCAAACTATTCTATGAAAAAAATTCTTGTTACTTGTTAATATGTACCTCAAAACTAGTTGAAAGTTACGTTAATGACTGACAAGAAATGTTAAAAAACCTTATCTAAGGAATATCAAATTCAATATCTGATTCGGTTACTCAGCTCTCCTGCCAGGCGGAAACACCAAATGAGTGAAAACAGAGCGCAGCAATAAGCATACTATTTAAACGTTTGTTTTTTTGTTGCGTTTGCAATTCAACTTACAACTTTCGAAACCAGAAAACCGCTTCCGATTTTCCTGCGGTTTGAAGCTGAATTTGTTTTCCACCCTTCACCCGAACCTCTTTGCCAACTTGCTCGCCGGTGGCCGGGTCAATCTCGATCAACTGGTAATTTCCGGCGCCCAATTCTGCGGCATATTCCGGAGAACGATTATCTAAATAGAAAATGCAGGCGCCATCGGCAGCAGCCAGTTTGTAAAGGCCTTCCATGTTCGTTGCCTCTGCGTGCATGGATGAAGCGGCATTCAGAAAACCATCCGCTTTCACCGGAGGAATACCAGCCAAAGAACCTCCGGCCATAAAAATTGCCCAGGCCAGCTTGTCCGACTGATCGAACGAATACATCACTGCTTTTGCAGGAAATGCCTTTTTGTAGCTCAACACATCGGTGTAAACCTGGTCGAAAGATCGCTTGCCGATTTTTTCGAGGCGCATCTGTTGGCGAGGCGCCAGGTGCTGCCCGCCAAGCGGGGCAAATTGGGTACCGTCGTCGCGGCTGCTCCAGTAACGAATGTCAATCAGGTCGACAATTTTTGAGCGAAGCGGATCTGCCAGGATTGAATCCTGAACGTCTTTTGTAGCACTCAGTCCAACCATGACATCGCGGCCGGTTTCCTGTTCCCAGCCGGCAATTACATCAAGCCAAAACTGCATGAAATGCAGCGGGCCGGTAAACTCGGCGCTGGTCAGTTGAATGACGCCGTTGTTATCTTTGAAATTCTCCAGGCACTGGCGAATATATTGACGGTGCAGTTCCCGGCGAACCGGATTGCTTACATCGTAAAAATGCTGATCCATAAACACCCGCTTGTCGCCGGCAAAAGGCACAGGCTCCGGAAAACCGGTGTGATTGATGTTGTTTACCGTGCGCCAGGGCGAATCGACCCAGTGCGCACCAGCCTCGACAATGTTGTGCTGAAAATAATCCTGGTGAATCAGCACCAAACCATTCTGGTCGGCCAAATCGGCAAATTGCTTCAGGCGCCGCCAATACCAGGGATTATATTTTGTCAAATCATATTTACTCAAACCATCCCAGGCCAATTCTTTCCCGGTACGGGCAAAAGGCAATTCGTAATACGGGACCCAGGCCTCACCATCCATGCGGCGGATGCGCTCGTGGTCGTCGCGACGGCGATCGTACCAAAGCGCATAATTCTGCTCCAGGCCAATCTTATTTTCATCCTTCATCCACTGGATGACATCTATCAGGCGATCGGTGTAGCCCAAACCTTGACGACCAGGAACGTAACGCGTAACAGCGGGTTTTGCCTGTTCCAATTTTCGTGGACGCATGTTGCCGCTCCACCAGGGAACTGCGTGGCGTTGTCCGGTCAGTACCGCAGTTCCGCGCACCAGCCAGCCGTTTGAAATCTCCATTACCGGTGCAGCTTCCACTTCCTTCTCAACGTTGCTTTTCAACTTAATTTGAGAGAAAAGTTTGGCATCTCCGGCCTCCTGCGAAATCGGATTTTCGTTCACCTTCTGTTTGATAAACTCAATCAGTGTGACTGCAGGGTTTTCGGCGTATTCTGTCAATTCGGCTGCAAGCTCCACAGACGGGCTACTGGTGCCATTGGTTGTGTAATCGATGACCGGTGCTTTCGGTGTGTTGTCCGCACCAATTCGTTCGCGCAATTGCGCAAAGAACAAACTTCGCGGCTTAATATGTTCGTTGGCGTTGTTCCAGTAACCGTTACCGGCAAATTGCGCCCAAGCGCCGTACGCCCAGTTGGTAGCCCCCGGAGGGCTGTAGCACTCGATCCGCGCTGCCGAGCATTGCCAAAACATGGAGTTTGCAGCCGTCCAGCCCGAACCGTAGTCGTTCATTTCGCGGTTGCGGAAGCTCAGCGCATTGCCATCAACATTCACAATGTCGAAAAGCACGCCCGAAGCCCAGCTGTCGATCGCACCGCTGAAACTTACCGGCAGATGCGATTCACACTGCACAAATGCGTTCGGCCCGGCAGAACAAAAGCCGGTTCCAAAATCGTGATAGCCAAATTCAGCATCCAGCCGGAGGAACAAACATTGTTGACCGGCGGTGAAAAAGGTGTAGCGGCGCAAAGCAGCGATCTCGGAAACAGGCTCAAAAGATAGACAATCTTCAACCGTTACCTTCGAAGCAGTCTCGTAAACAGCCACTGCAGATCCTGCCAGGTGTTTAAATTGAACCCGGCGCACCCAGCTGTTTGTTGTATTTTCGAAGCTAATGCCATTCCAGCAATGCTCTTCATCTTTGGCGTTTTCAGAATTGAACTCTGATATGATGTTTAGGTTTTCAATACCGATGTTCTGAATTCTTCCGTCTTCCTGATAAGCTTGAACGTAAGCTCCGCCAATTGCTTTGTCCAACGCTGTTGTTAACGGAGCATCCAGCACCAGCGAATCTCCTTTCACGGCAACAATGGTTCGATCCCAACGAATGTCGCGTTCGCCAGGTTTCCAGCCCAGCCAGCCCGTTTCTCCGCCAAATTCGTTCATCTCAAGCCGGTCAATCCATTCCTGTGTACTTGGTCGGGTAATGGCGATTTGATCACCAGCTTTAAATTGAGCGGCATTTTCAAGCTGAAATTGAAAAGCGCCCACAGGAACATAAGCTTGTGTAATGCTGGTTTGCGCTTCATTCAACTCAACCGGCTTTCCTTCGACACGGATCAGCGTTTCGCGGCTTTTGCCCGCGGCGATCAAAACGGTCCCCGTCTCGCCAAAACCTGAACCGCGCAAAACAACACCCGATTGGTTGATCGTCAACCGACCATCCAGTTGATAGTTTCCTGCTTTCAACAAAATAGCTCCCCGAAAACCGGTTTGATCGATTGGCAAGCTCGAAACATAGTCGATTGCACGTTGTACTGTCGCGGTCATATCACCTGCAACAGGTTCAACGACCACTTTAACTGGTACGAAAGGAATTGGCTCGGACGAGGTTTTGTAGCCAGCGTAGGAAAAATCGGGGATCCGGTTTCCCAGCGAGTCCGGCGTGTAAACCAGATTCCCGTTTTCGGCTTGTTGAAGCGGCGGTGTTGGTTTCTGTTTTTTTTGCGCATTGACGGAGCTGAAAACTCCAAGAGATAGTAGCAGTAAAAAAGCACATTTTGACGCTTTAATCGCGGTATGACCAAAGCGTTTGAACACCTTCTTCATTTTATAATTCTATTTTAATCGATTAGAAAAGTTTACCGTCTTTTTCGTTCAACGTGTCGTAATCATTTTCCTTCTTCGTCCAGTCAACCTTCTTCGTCGGATCAATTCCGTTGATGTATTTTTCGATGTTGGTATAACCATCACCGTTGATGTCGCCATTGGCATCTGACGGGTCATCCGGGT
Organism: Mangrovibacterium marinum; assembly: GCF_003046625.1. GTDB lineage: Bacteria > Bacteroidota > Bacteroidia > Bacteroidales > Prolixibacteraceae > Mangrovibacterium > Mangrovibacterium marinum. The sequence goes on along the minus strand of NZ_QAAD01000004.1, from coordinate 164,931 downwards.
TCAATTGATATTTTTTCTCCCAGGCGTCCGGCATACCATCGCCATCCGAGTCTTTGTAAGGCTTACCGGTGTATTCGGGGTATCCGCCAACTTGTGCGATATCGGTAATGATTCCCTTTTTGTACGAATCTTCCGGCAGGCGACGGTGTTCGAAATGAGGAACGTGGCTTAAATCAACATTCTTCGGATATTCAACCACACCGGTTCTGACCTGTTTGGTCACACGAACATCAACAGCATCGCGTTTTGGGCAAGTCGCACCGGCATTGTCCAATACAAATTCGAAAGCCTCTTTCGCCGGGTAAATCGTCAGATAAGGCATTGGGTGCGGATTGTCCGATTTGATATACGAAGTGTACTCGCCCGCATCTTCCATGCCTTCAATCTGAACACCGCCATCCCAGTTGTTTTTGGTTACCTTCTCGTTCCCTTCAACGATGTTTCCGTTGACATAAACCAAACCGTAAACCTGACGATCGTTCATGCTAAAGCGTGATTCGGGTTTCAAAATACGATGAGCGACCGGTGAATCGACCGGTGTCAATGGTCCTGGCTTAAAATAGTTATTGATGATGTTGTAGCGGGTTGTATGGTCGCCGCCATCAACCGAGCGGTGCACCCAGTTAAACATGACGTTATTCACAAGGTTGAAAACACCGTTCCAGCCGATCGACGGATTGCGACCGGTGTTATCGGCCCAAAGGTTGCGAATGAAAGAACAGTTTTCGCCGCCGATGGTGCTCCCGAATGCGTGGTTCCAGGTATCCAACGCTTCCGAAAAAATTGAATTCTGGATGGTGATGTTCACCGTACCCAGTTTTTCTTTCTCCTTACGTGGATCTGTCTGGTACATGTGACGGTAAATTGACATGTTTTCATCCAAGCCCCAGCTAGCCGAAATGTGGTCGAGCATGATGTTTCCAACCGGATTACCTCCAATGGCATCGTCGCGGCGGCCGACCCCGGTTTCACCCCGGCGGAAACGCATGTGCCGGATGATCACATCGTGCGTGTTGATCCAAACGCTTTCTCCGGCGATACAAACACCATCGCCCGGTGCTGTTTGCCCGGCAATTGTGACGTAAGGCGCGCGGATAATCAAAGGCGATTTAATGCGAATAATCCCTGAAACATTGAAAACAATGATGCGCGCGCCACCGGTTTCGCACGCTTCGCGGAAGCTTCCGGGCCCATCATCATTCAGGTTGGTTACGGTAATTACTTGTCCGCCACGACCACCAAAAGTGTACATACCACCACCTTCAGCGCCCGGGAAAGCGGGAATACTGGCTTGTGGCAAATCGGTTGGCCGCTTGGCCCAAGGAATGTATGGCTTTCCATTGGCAGCATCTTTTTCAATAGCCGGTATTGCCTTTTCCCACGCCATGTCGGAATGTTCTTCGGTCTTTCTCAATAATTCTTCGGCTGCCTGTTCTACAGAATCAGGAATTGTTGGATATTGTGCTTGAACAGTCGTTGCCGTTACCAGTAACAAGAGGACACAAACACCAAAAATCTCTTTAAACTTCATGTCTTAAAATTTATTTATGAATGGTTTAAAAAGCGATAGCCGGAATTTCCTGCTACCACCAAATCTATTTTATCAAATTCTGTCGATGGTTCAATGTACCGGGAGTTTCATCATTTGCAACATCTGCCACCTCATCATCTGCTGCAATTGGGTCTTGTTTTTCTGCATATTCTCCTCGAAACCGGGCTATAATTGCTTGACGATTTTGGCCTTAAAAAATTGTTTTATCAGAACATAAGCGATGCCCGATCCGTCCAAATGTAATCGTTTACATTTACATACACAACTAATTTTAATCCTTTTAACCGGAACCGGATCAGGTGATACTGTAATCGTTTTTCACCAAAATCCAACAAGGCCATGATCAGCTACCAATCAAGTCATTAACCCATGACTGCCTCTCATCTGAACCCATTTCGCACGGGCAACAGCAGGATGAATTCAACCATGAACCTGCTGAGAAGCATCCCACTATTGCACCTTCAAAAAATTAAACCACATAGGCCCATCCTCTTTTAGTTTGATGCTGAGCTTATAAGTTCCGGCATTGATAATCGACCCGGTATCCGTTCGCAAGCTGCGCCATCGATCACCCGACGGATCAAATTCAAGATCAACAGAACTCATTGGTCGCCCGTCCAGACTTTCAATGCTCAATTCGGCATGAATCGCGCGGTCGGAAGGATTGGAGTAGCGAATCTCCAATCCGTATTTCGACGCCAGTCCAACCTGGAAGGTCCAAACAATAGCATCACCGGTGCCTTCCACTCTTCTGGCTGCTTTGTTCCATTTTTCTTCGGCCTGCCCATTTCCCACATTTTCTGCCTCAGCCGCCTGGTAAGTTACCGAAGGCCGTAAATCGCGTGCTGCATCCAATGTTGAAACCGGAACAACCGCAACCAATGCCAGCGTATTCTGGCCATCGAAAGCTGGCAGTTCAACCAACTCACCGGCTTTCACCCGTTTCAGGTAAAGCGAATAATCAAGTCCGTGGAAGGTTCTTTCTTCGTCCCAAAACTCACCGGTTTCGCTATTTCGAACCCGAATTTCTTTTGTGTACTTATCCAACTGAATTGCCAGTTTATTAGCCTTCGTAAATCCTCGTGGTATTTGTGTTGAATCTTTCAGAGCAATATAAATATCAGCATCCTGAGCTGCTTTAAATTGAAGAGGTTTTGAATCCGAAATAGCTTTCGGCTGCAGCCATTCAGCGCCATAAAGTACCGATGCCAGTCCGGAGAATTGAGCAGAACCTGCCGCATCCACCTGATCCCCGGTATTGAGCCAGCTTTTTGCTGCCCACCCAGTTGTGTTTTCGTCAAGTTGAAGCAGCTTCCCCGATACCGGAGCAGCCTTCACATTTTTGTCAGCTGTTGAAATCGCGATCGCTGAAATAACGGCTTGCCCCGACTTTACATCCGGGAATGAAAGATCAAGTTTCCCGCCACGAACGGTAACTGGAATGGTCTTTTTCAGCAAATAATCGTGTCCCGCTTCTTTCCAAATATCCAAATCTTTCAGAACCGTTTCGCCATTTACAGCAACGTCAAACACGCGCCAATCCTCGCAAGCCAGACTTCCGCCTGTTCCATACCATGGTTCAACAAAATAAAGTTCAAGTTGATAGTCGCCATCCGTTAGCGGGAAGTGATAGCTAAGCTTGTCTTGTCCGTAGCGGAAAGTCTGAATCAGCGGCCAATCCAAGGTGCCTTCTATCAGATCGTAGGTTTGGCGCTGACTGCCATAAAAAGCCGGCAAGCCAGGATAGTCGTCCGTCCAAGAGCGGGAGCCCCAGCTTTCGCCGCCATCCCAGTGCACATCGGCCATCCATAAATTTCCGTTCTGATCGGTATAATCGGCCCCACCGCAATTCACACGATAGAGGTAATTTTCAATTTTATGCTGACTTAAGGGTTGAACGTCACCCGCAAGCTTTTCAATTCCATTCGCTCTGGGCAAGTGATGCAAAACGATCACATCATGCGCCACTTCCTGACCATTTTCGTAACCAACGGCATACAGCACATTGTTTTCGATATCCACATCGTTCCAAACAAAGTGCTCGCCTCGCCCGGGATTCTTCTGCCGCCCCAACGATGTTTCTTGCACGCCATTGAACAGTTCAACCTCTTCACAATTCGAAAATACCCGGATACCGTCTTTTTTTCCGGGCATCAGCCAGCGATCGGGCCAGGTATGCGAAACGATGTAAACCATCGGCTGTTTTTCGGACGACACATAATTAGCCCGGTACAGGTAATACGCATCAAGCGGCTCTCCCCAGGCCGAAATTATTCCTTTGTAGTTAACCGGACCGACACGGTCGAGCTCGCGCAATCCTTCGCCCCCCTGCGTACGTCCCGGATTCTCATGCGAGTTCAGCAGCCAATGGAACTGACCACAAACCCGGTCGCCGGCCTTTTCTGCCAGCCGTATTTTTGATTCCATGAGTAAGCAGAAGCGATCTTCACTCCAGGCTCCGTCTTGCTCAAACTCTCCTTCAGTGTGCAGATCGATACTACGCCACGCGCCATATTCGCCATTCAGCAACTGTTTCGAAAGCTCCTGATCGTACTCAAACGGCTTTCCTCCATAGGTCCCCGACCAGTTCTGAATCACATTCCAATCGGTTCCGCTGCCGCCATTGCAGGTCGTGATCAGCCGCTGCGAACTGGCTGTGGGATCCAATTTTCGAATCAAGTCTGAACACTCTTTGGCAAAATCTTCGGGTAGCGTGCTTTCGTTCTCCAACCCCCAAAGAATGATGGAAGGGCTGTTGCGTCGCTCCCGCATCCAATCCGTCAGCAACTGTTTGAAATTATCCCGAAAAGCGGGATTATCGAACCAAATGTGAGCCGCCATTTGAGGCCACCAAAGCAAACCATTTTCGTCCCAGTATTCCTGATAACGAAGGTTGTGCGGCTGATGTGCATCGCGGAAAGCATTGTAGCCTGCATCAATAATCTGCTCGGCCCGTGCTTTCACTTGTTGATCGGTAAATGCGTGGCTGCGGCCCATCAAGTGCTCGTACTCGGCAGTTCCGTTAATCAACACCGGTTTTCCATTCAAATAGAAGCGATTGCTGGCGCCGTCATGATGAATGTCCCAGTTTATCCAGCGGATTCCGTACGGCGTATGCAACTGATCGAGCAGTTTTTTCCCTTCGTAAACTGAAGTTTCAACCGAGTACAAATAAGGATTTTCGAGCGACCAAAGCGTTGGACTTTTAATATCGGGCATTTGCTGGGCGACCGTATCTGTTGTTTCTGGCTGCACAGCAACTTCTGTTTGAATCTCGGCAACAACTGCTCCCTCAGCTGACAACAGCCGATTGACCAATTTTAGTTTCTTCACTTTGTTGTCATAATTCCGGACTTCAGTGGTCAGATTCAAGCTTGCCTTTTCGGCACTAATATTTTTATCGTTCCAAATGTGAACGCCAAACGGTTCAACCCGAACGTTGTTGGTGACAATAAGGTGCACCGGGCGAAAGACGCCAAGTGGCTGACTCCCTTCCGAAAAGCCCCACTCCGAGCTACATCCACCGCACACCCAGGGCAGGTCGCGAATTTCGGCCGGTTGATCGGCACGAACAGCCAGCAGGTTGTCGCCTTCTTTGATAGCTGAAGTCACGTCCATGGTAAAAGATGTGCGGCCCCCGGCGTGGTAGCCAATAGAGTCGCCATTGATCCAAACAGTCGCGTAAGAACCAACACCTTCAAACCAAAGGAAATACTGTTTATTCTTTTCAATCTTCTCAACCGAAAACGCCTTTCGGTAAAAGGCCGAGCCATGCAAATTACCGTGCACCATCCGGCGATAGCCGCCGTAATCGTCCCAGTTATGCGGAATATCGACCTCTTTCCAACCATCGGGTTTATAATCAGGATTGCTGAAATCAGCTGAATTCTCCTCGTCCAGCAAACGGGTTTGCCAATCCTTATTCAGCAAAATCTGCCCGCGAACCAAACTTTGTTGATCCAAAGGCTGTGCCTGCGTGGCAGAAACTGCCCCCAGCAAAATTGAACACAGACCAATTACCTTCCATTTTATTGTTTTGCTTATGCTAGTCATGACTTATTGCTTCAATTTAAACGAGTAAAATTTGCCAGCCTCTGTCGGGACATCGTACAGGTAGGTCTTTGCCAGTTTCAGTTTCTTCAAGTTCGCCTTCTTCGAGATCAGCGGTTCTTTCACCGGATTGACCGGATAAAATTGATTCGGATTGTCTCCTTTAGCGGCTGTTAGCGTTGCACCGTCAACATCGATCAATTGATTGCGAGATCGCAGGCGAAGGTTACCGCCCAGCTTCGATTCAATTGTTATTTCTGCTATTTTGCCATTCTCCCAACGGATATCGACCACAAAGCCACCGCGGGCAACCAAGCCAGTCACTTCACCCTTTTGCCATTTGGAGGGCAAAGCAGGCAGAAGATCGATGCAGCCATCGTAGCTCTGCAATAACATCTCCCCAATTCCGGCAGTACATCCGAAGTTTCCATCGATTTGGAAAGGCGGATGCGCGTCGAACAGGTTCGGGTAGGTTCCGCCAGTCTCTTTTCCGTTAGCCCTCCGAACCGACGGCGACAACTGATCGCCAATCAACTTCAGCGCATGATCGCCATCAAGGAAGCGTGCCCACAGGTTCACTTTCCAGCCCATAGACCAACCGGTAGATACGTCGCCGCGATAGATGAGCGAGTTTTTAGCTGCCTGAAACAGTTCCGGCGTGCGGTAAGGCGAAACCTGGTTGCTAGGGAAAACGCCGTACAAGTGCGATACATGCCGATGCGTATCATCGACGCGATCCCAATCATTGATCCATTCCTGCAATTGGCTGTGCTGCCCGATTTGCATTGGCGGCAGACGATCTTTCGCCGCAGCCAGTGAATCGGCAAAGGCGGCATCAACTCCCAGTATTTTGGCTGTGCGGATGACATTCGAAAACAGATCGAAGGCCAGTTGATTATCCATGGTGTTGCCTACGCCAACATTGATTTTGGGCAGGTAACTGTTTTCGGGCGACACCGAAGGGCCAACGACCAGCCAGCCGTGCGTGGGTTCCTCAATCAAAATATCCAGCAGGAACTCGGCAGCACCTTTCATGGCCGGATAGGCTTCCTGGAGGAAAGCCTTGTCGCCAGTATACATATAGTGTTCCCACAGGTGCTGACTTACCCAAGCTTCGCCGGTAGGCCACAAGCCCGAGCGCGCCCAGTCGACCGGGCCGGTAATGCGCCAGATGTCGGTGTTGTGATGCAAGCCCCAACCACGCGCATTGTAAAGTATTTTAGCTGTTTCCCGGCCACTTTGCGAAAGCTCCTTCACCATTTTCAGGAACGGTTCGTGCAACTCTGAAAGGTTAGTCATTTCGGCCGGCCAGTAATTCATTTCAGCATTAATATTGGTGGTGTACTTGCAATCCCAGGGCGGATCAACGCGGTCGTTCCATTTCCCCTGCAGGTTCATGGGTTGACTTCCCGGTTGGGAGCCGGAAATCATCAGGTAACGGCCAAACTGGAAGTAAAGGCTCACCAATTGCGGATCGTCGCCGTTCTTGAAATCGACCACACGCTGATCGGTTGTTTTTGCAGATGCACCGCTGTCGCCCAAGTCGAGGCTCACCCGATCAAAATAATTGCGGTAAATGGCTTCGTGCTTCGCTTTGGCCGTTTGATAATCGCCGCCCATCGCTGCTTTTAAAATGGAATCTGCCTTCGCAAAACCGTCGCCGCTAATATCGTGGTAGTTTTTAAAGTTTGAAGCGATGGAAATATAGACCGTTGCCGCATTAGCATCTTTAACCACCAACTCTTTGCCGTCCAATTCGAGCGCGCCACCTTCAAGCTGAGGTTTGACCAAAGCATTGAAACGAACCTGTCCCAGCTCGCCCTCATGATCGTCGGTAATTCCGGAAAGGTTGATTGTTGAATCCGCCTCTATCGTGATTTTGCTGCGCAGCTCGCAATCGAGCCCCAGCCGACAATTGATTTTCCCCTTTTCGCTCGCGGTAAAACGCACCATAATGGTTCCGTTATCCAACGAAGCAAAATAATCACGGGTATATTCCACGCCATCGAGCTTATATTTCACCGTTGTAATGGCATTCTCAATATCCAGCTCGCGGTAATAATCCGTTACCTGATCGTGTCCGGGAAAAGTCACCCACAGATTACCGGCAGGCTGGTATTTCATTCCATTATTCTTCGCACGTTTTTCGGCATTGGCCAAATCATCCGCTTCCTGATACTTTCCCTCGAAAAACAGGCGATTAATCTCGGGGAGAATCTTCGCCATCTCCGGGTTGGTATTGTTGTTGGGACCACCCGACCATAAGGTTTCCTCATTCAGCTGAATCTGTTCTGCACCGGTTGTTCCGTAAATCATCGCGGCCAGGCGGCCGTTACCGATTGGTAGCGCCTCTGTCCATTTTTCGGCCGGTTTATCGTACCAAAGTTTCAGTTTGCCGCTCTGCGCCTTCAAACTTATTCCGCCCAACACGAGCAGCAAACACCACAAAATTCTTTTCATATCGTTAGTTTTCTGAAATTTTGAAAGCAGAAAGAACAATTGTGTTCCACTACTTTCTGATGTACATCACCTTTCTTATTTTTTGTTCCTCATTCCGTATTTCTTATTCTCCAATTCAAAATACCGAATAAGAAATAAGAAATATCGAAGGACTAAAAATGAAATCAAGTGCATTATTTTAGCTCCTAATAGCTTTACAATTCAGCTTCGATTCTCCTAATAAAAAAGCCAATCCACTGCCGGGCCATTGGGATCGTCGACCATACCCGCATCGTGAATTTCGATTTCCTGATCAGCATCCATAAAGCCCAAAATCAATACACGGCCTTTCCCCAACACCAGCTCCTGTTCACCTGCGTCAAAACGGTAGGTGTACACATTTACCGGGTACAAGCCCGGCAGGTCGATGGCATTGGCTATTTTGATATCCGCCTGTCCGCGATCGTTGGCGTTGGCGTTGGTTTCCAGGGTTGGCGGCTCCAAAATGGTGTAACTGTTTGTGTTGAAATAGCCTACCACAACTTTCACCGGCTTGTCGGATTTAAACTTCAAACTTGTTCCTTCTGCCCGTTGTTCGTTATCTGAAAACTGCACGCCCGACAAGCCTTTCAACTCATCAGCCACAGCGGCAATCTTCGCTTTATTGTCTGAATAAACCGGTACGCCTTCTTTCAGCGGATAGCGTTTTACACCTTTATTGAGCACCTGCACATCTACCGATTTCAAAATTGGATGATCGGCTTTCATTTGTCCGCCATTGTCCTTCAACATTTGCAGGTTACGCTTGAAATTGTCGAACTCGGTTTGATAGTGCGGCAACAACTCGGCCCAGGTTTTATTCGTACCGTCGACCCCCGAAATGGGAATCCGGCGCTGAGCCGTTTGCATGCTGTTGGCATACAGATAGGAATCCTTGGTCAGGTCAACTAATTGCTGAAAATATTCCAGGCTCTTCTCCAGATGCGGCAAAGCAGCCTCCAGGTCTTCAACCTGATTCGAATATTTATAATTGAGCACCAGCATGGCCGCTTTCACCTTCTCGGCAAAGCAATCGGCAAAGGCCTGGTAGCAGTACATATCGTTTTGAAGTCGTGCAAACTCGTCTTTATTTTCGGTGATTTGGCCCGAAACTGCATCAATCGCCCCAACTGCTTTTCGCCCGTGTTCAACGACCTGGGCAGCAATTTGCGGAGGTGTCTCGCCCTGGTGCGCTTCACCCTTAAATTCTTTTTCAGCATACACCTGCAGCACCTCTTTCAGGGGGCCGCTCGACGACCAAAAGTTGCTGTACACATTATACTTCTGCGGATTGACCAGCTGCCCCATGAACATCCCCAGCAATAAAGTTTGACGGTTTCCATCGGAAATACCGAACGATCGCAGCAGTTTGGGCGCTATTTCACCTGCTTCTTCATAGGCTTTCAATATATTTTCGCCGGCCGTTTTACTGCCGTAGAAGTCATTCAGCCTACCCGACCAGTAATTCACTTCATCCAGACTATCGCGTTTGGCTTTCCAGGCATAACGTCCCCAGGCAGCGTACCAAATCCAATCGCGATCCATTTCCAACAGACGAGGTTCGGTTTTATCGGCGGTATAGGGCCAATCCCAATACGAAGACTGCGGATACACATGCACGCCGTTTGCGCCCTGATCGCGGTGCATGGCCTGCACGCTCTTTTCAATAAAATCGGGCGAACCGTAGCGGAAAGGCTCCAGGTTAGCCAAAATATGCACATTCGAGATATGCACCGATCCCAGTTTGCTTAGAGCCGTAGGAATAGACTCCCAGGCATCTCGCGGTTCATAGGTCGTCAGCGATTCGCCGTTGTATTTAAACATGGTGTACAGGTTCTTGTAAATCGGCAAGGAAGCGCCCATTACTTTCTCGGCATCGGTATCGTGACCGCGCAGCACGATGGGTGGTTCATGCTCGGATCCGGTCGCTTTCAAACCATCCTGTACTCCGGGAATAATGGTTTTGGTGAACCAATCGACATCATCATCGATCGTGTTCATGGCCTCGCCCAAAGTCACCAACAGACCCACGTTCGGGTAATTTTCGATAAAAGCAGCAATGCTTTTTCGGGTATAATCTGAAATGAGCGGCGTAATTCCGCGGCTGCGATCCTGTGTTTTCAGGTGATGGTGCTCGGCAAATGGTTTCGACAGGATAATATTGTAGAACATCTGGATGACCCAGATTCCACGTTTGTCGGCCTCTTTGGTCAGAAAGGCAAACATCTCCTTGTTCTTCTCAAAAGTGGCATCATCCACCTCTACCGCGTACGGGTAATCTTTCAACTTCACCAGCGAGGCAAACGGATGTCCATTCCATAAGTAGAGTGAATTGTAGCGATTTTCAACCAACCTATCGAGGTACTTAATCCAAAGCTCCTTATCGTAAAACCAGGGGAAATTTTCGGGCGTGTAGGGATATTCGTAAACTCCCCTTCCGGGCAAATAGCTTGTTTTCTGCAGGCCAATGCAAGTACCGCGCATCACCATTTCCGGCTGGTCAGTAAGGCTGATATTTTCAGGCAACTTCCCTTTTTCTTTCAGTTGATCGACCAGGTAAAGGCAGCCATACAGGATTCCCGAAGTACCGGTTGCCGAAAGCTGAATATCGCGGCCGCTACTTTCGATGGCATAGCCTTCTTCCGGCAAAGCTGCAGGACTTCCTTTAACGGCTGTGGAATCCAGTGCAATTTGTTGCAAGATGATTTTTGCGCCGGTTGCACTATCAGCCGATGAAACGACTTCAACCTGATAGCCACTTTCTGTTAATTGGGCTGAAAGCCGTTCAACGGCATATTTTTCGCGCGAACCTTGCTGTTTGGATACAATCGCGACCTTTCCTTTTCCGGTACACGACCAGAAAATAAGCGCGGTTAGAAGCGTATAAAATGTCTTTTTCACTCGGTTAAAATTCATTGTATTTCGGGTTAGTGGTTACTGGTTACTGGTTGCTGGTTACTGGTTGCTGGTTGCTGGTTACTCACGACTCACTACTCACTACTCAAGACTCAAGACTCAAGTATCACGACTCTAATGAAAAACATCCCGTTCTTTAAATCCATTAGGGTGAATACTGATTTTCGCAGGTTCGCTTTCCGGGATAATAGCCTTGTATTTCGACTCAATACCCGCGAAATCGATCATCTTTTGAGCTTCATCCGACCATTTTTCATCGCGAAAATTATGGGTATCATCAATCTTGTCGTTGGTCCCATTATCCATCAGCAGGTTGTTCTTCACATAGTTGTTGCGGGCCGTAATATCGTGGCAACGCTTGGTCCACAGGTGAAGCCACATCCATTTGTAGCTGTCATTATCCACCACATTTCCGGTAATCGTCAGGTAAGCCGAACCGTCGTCGGGATAAATGCACCGAGGCCCGTTGTAAAGGTAGTTCCCTTCGACCACCGTGCCGGGTTGTTCGCCCAACAGGTAAATAATACCGCCATCGTCGAGCACTTTGTGCGTATTGCCCGCTTTGTTAAAACTGATGGTGTTATTTTTTGCGAGTGTTGAAGCCGGGATACCCGAATTGCCCCACCACCAGCCGCAAACGATCGCTCCGTAAGGCGTGCCGTCAATGTCGTTGTGAACGATCTCGGTATTGGCTACAAAAAATGAAGTAATTCCTTCAAGCTGGCGGAAGTCGAGGCTAACGTTACGCAGGTAATTATTGGCCACACGGTTGCCTTCGCAAAGCCCTTCCACACCTTTCGCGTAAATGTCGCCATCGCCAATTTTGTAGTGTTGCGGATGACCAAGGTTGACCGCATTTCCTAAAAGGTCGTTGAAATAGTTTCCTTCAACCCGGCTGTTTTGCACATCGTTCACCAGGTTAATGGCAATACCCGAGCTGATGTGCTCAAAACGGTTGCCGATAAATTCGATTCCTTCGGCATTTTCAACCTGAATAGCGCCACGCGGAACATCGGTGCTGTTGTATTCTGTTTCGTGCCAGTTGCCGCCGGGAATGTATTTCACGGCCAAACCCAAACTTTGAATACCGGCAAAGCCATGCGATCCGGCAACATCCATCAATGGCCAGTGATCGTAGGAAAAAGTGATTCCCTCGAAGCGGATATCGTGCACCCGCTTTTCGGTCGATTCTCCTTTGATATGCACCAAACCTTCGGCGGTTGGGGCAATCACTTCGGCCGTTGCCAGATCCGCGCCATTGCTGTAATAATACAGCGTTTTGCTTTTTCGGTTGAAATAAAACTCACCGGGAGAATCCAGCAGTTCATAGGCATTCCGAACGACGAAAGTCTTATCGTAGTTAATTTTTCCGGCCCAGGCCATCGTTGTGGCAATGGCACCGTAAGGCTGCTGAAGTTGGATAACGGTTGTATCACCCAATTGCGCCATATCGCGGGCACAAAGAATCTTTTCGGTCCAAACATTGAATTGCACCAACTCCAAATCTTCGGGGTTTTGGTACGGTTGAATATCCGTTGAGGCAAACTTAATTCCGTCAATGGCAGAACCTGCACCGAAAGCCCAATCTTCGTCACCTTTAATATTGAAAGTTCCCCAGTCGCCCAGCCCATTCACCGGAATGTCGGTTCCGGCCATACGCATCCGTTTGCCATTTACAAACAAAGTCCGAAGCTTCGTGTCCCGATCCAGCTGAGCCTTGTAAATGGACTTGCCAACCTGCTGCCAACCGGTAACATGCTGGCCACCGCTGATGGTCACTTTCGCATCTTTGGCTGCGCGAATGCTTGTGTTTGAATCCTCCGGCTCCAACAGGATTGGCTCCTGAAGTTGGTATTCTCCTGCCTTCAAAATAATTTGAATGCCATCATTTGTTGATGCTGCCTTATCCGATCTCAGCTCGCGGGCTTTCAACAGTGCTTGCTGAATGGATTGCATGGGCAAGGCTTCAGTTCCCGGATTCGAGTCCTTTCCTGTGGGCGAAACCCAAATTTCGGATGCAAACGCAGAAGCACTGACAATAGCCAGGACCAGGCAGATGATGTATTTTTTCAGTTTGATTTGTTTCATTGGTTTGATTTTAGATCATCGGATTACCTGATTTTCAGATTCCCGAACAGAAAAAACAAGGATTCTCGTATGTGCTAAATTTCAAGATCACGGTTTAGCTTCTATTTCTTTGCTTCACTAGTTTTATTGGTTCGACGAAAAATTGAAGTAGAGCGTCATTTGCTGGCTGCGGATTCGCCAATCGTCAAATGGCCCGTAATCGAAGAACTTGTTTTTCAGACCCGACGGCCCCATGTTCCACGGATCGTTGCACTTTGTTCCGATAGGCGGGATGGCCTGCATAAACGAGATGTCACCTTTCGGGAAGACCGGTGAAACACGCTTATCGTATTGCTCGGGATCAGCCGGGGTGTAAAGCCGAAGGAAAACATCGTCGGTTGAAATAGCAACCGTAAACGATTGCTCTTTCGACTGAATACGAGCCCAGTAAAGGTTGGCATGATAACCTTTAAACTCGGGATAAACCAGAGGACTAACTCCGGTAATTGTATTGTTGTAATCTTTTTGGTGAACGCCAAATTCAACACCTTGGGTGCGGTTTTTCCAAACACGGTAAGGGCCATTCCCCAACCATTCCACTCCGTTTACCAACTCTTCCGGATACGAAAAATTCACACCCATGTAATCGAAATCCTTGTCATATTCAGGCGGGAAATAATACAAATGAAGCTTGGCCCAACCATTCGGGTAAAATGTCCAGATAAATTCCTTCATGCGCGAAGAATCCGCATTTTCGGTTTGAAAATGACAGGTAATTGTAATGCTGTCCTTGCCAACTATTTTTGTTTCCAGTCCTTTGAAAGCCGTTAGCCCGGCACTGATATCAGGGCCATTGGTAAACGGAATGATGCCTTTTTCGTTGCGAACCTGCTGCAGGAATCCATTCTTTTTATTAATGGTAAATTGAACATCCGCTCCCTGAACCAATAAATAGTCACCTGCGTCTGTCAATTGTAACTTTTCAGTCTTTTCGGCCTGATTCATTAAACGGTCAGCCATCGCCGAAGCCGTTATCAGCGGATAATTCCAGCTGTATAATTCTTTGCCAAAACAATCGGTTGCAGTGATTTCCATCACATCAAAATCAGCCCAGTTGGCAGGCACCGGAATTTGCAGCTGCCCTTTTTCGCCCGGCGCCAAATCCGGAGCAGGAATGGTTCCCACTTCGACCATTTGGATCACCTTATGATTTGGCAGATGTAATTTCTCAAGTTTGAAGCTGAACTGACATTCCTTGAGATTTGTGTAGATGTATCGGTTCTCAACGCCCAATTTCTTATCCCAGCCAGAAGTAATCTCGCGCTCCTCCAATTTCACTGGCGACCAAATTTCCTTGATCGCGTAATAGCTGGCTTCTTTTTCCAGGTTGGGGCCCACAATGCCATCAGCACCGTGGTTTCCATCGGTGTCATAAAGCTCGCCATCCTTATCGGTACGCAAAATGCCCTGATCGAACAGGTCCCACAGGAAACCGCCGGCTGCCTTGGGTTTATTCCATATATATTCCCAATAATCGTACAAACCGGCACCGTGGCCACCATCATACATACCATGTAAAAACTCGGTAGGCATGGTAATCAGGCGACCGTTCCAAAAGGTTCCGGCACCGTAATCGTACGGGCGATAGTGCTGTGTCGCAATTCCGTTGTGCTCCATCCACGGATAAATGACCACGCGTTTCTGAATATCGTATTCCTTAAAATAAGCATCGAAATTGGGGTTGTGCCCACCTTCGTTGCCATTGTCCCATAGCACAATGGATGGGTGGTTCACATCGCGCGTCACCATTTCTTTCACCAGTTTGGGGCCAACAACGTCATCGTAGGTGGCGTGCCATCCGGTTAGTTCATCGAGCACAAACAGGCCGAGCGAATCGCAAACATCCAGGAAGTGCGAATCCGGCGGATAATGCGACATACGAACGGCATTCATGTTCATCGACTTGATCAGCTCAACATCTTCAATGCTCAGTGCCTTGCTGGATGCACGGCCGTATTCAGCGCGAAAGGTATGGCGGTTGACACCCTTGAATTTCACCTTGACACCATTCACATAGATGCCATCGCGCTGACGAACCTCGATGGTTCTGAAGCCAAAACGAGCAGCCGTTGCATGAACCGGCTGACCGTTCGAAACCAATTCAAACTTTACATTGTACAGATTTGGATCTTCCGGGTTCCAGCTTTTAATATTTTCGATTGTGGATTGAAGCGTCACTTTTGATGCGCCTTTTTCAACAGGAACTGAAAAAGACTTTCCAACCGCCTTGTTGTCCAATGTCAATACTTGTGCTCGCAGCTCACCGCTTTTCACTGTACCCGCCAGAAAAACATCAGCCGCAAATGTACCGTCCGCCTTGGCGTCAATTGCCACCCGTTCGATGTGATTTATCGGCATCGCTTCGAGATAAACAGGCCGAAAAATCCCACCGAAAATCCAGTAGTCGCCGTGACGCTCTGCTTTGTTCACCGACTCGTTGGCCGATTGTTTGGATACCCGTACTTCAAGCAGATTGCTCTGCCCGTACTTCAATAATTTGCTGATGTTGTAACGAAATTCATAAAATGCTCCCTGGTGAATTGATCCGGCTGACTTGCCATTAATCTTGACTTCGGTATCCGTCATCGATCCCTGGAATACAATGTCAACCTGCTTTTTACTCCAATCGGCTGGAACAGAAAATTCGTATTTGTACAAGCCCTGCTCTTTACCGCGTACAGAATCTTTGGCATGCCCATAATCGTACTTGCCAAATCCTTGTTGCTCCCAGCACGAAGGAACTTCAATTTTAGTCCACTTTCCCGAGTTGCGACCAGCAGTGCAGAAAAAATCCCACTCAACCGGATGATCAACCCCGATGCCGGAGAGGTACTTCACCTGTGTTGTTTGAGCAAATGACGTTCCCTGAATGTAAACGATTACAAGCAGGAGAAAAACTATTTGGATGATTAATTTCATAGGTTCAACAAAAAGCAGTTTGATTTATTATTTGACTGAAATCTATCCAGAAATGAAGATCACTGGCTTCACCTGGCAATGCTATTGAAACATCGCCTCCAGCTTTTCAAAATCCGTCAACGCATTCACTGGAAGTTTTTCACCGTTATCTCCAAATACTTTCAGATCGTTATCTTTTTCAACCGTTATCGCCGATTCATCCAGATTGCCAGCTTTATCGAAGACTTTTGATTCGTCCAGCTTGAGATATTTCGCCATGAAATGATACATGGCAATTCGTTTTGAAGGGCCATAATCGTGTTTTTCATTGGGGAGATGGACATTTTCAACCACTGCGTCAGGGCCGTAAAAACTGTAGATCCGCTTTAAAAACGGGAATTCGAGTTCGGGAACATTTGCCGTCCAATCGCCCCCATCCGAAACAATCAATTGTGGTTTTGGCGCAAACAAGCCGGCAATTTCCACATTGTTGGTTCCGCCGCCGCACAGGTGAATGGGGTTCCCGCTTTCGCAAGGGCAGCCTCCATAGTGAATTGCGGACATCATGACAACCGGAACGCTTACGTCAATCCGATCATCGATTGCAGAAATCAGCATGGTATGGCTACCGCCACCTGAACCGCCGGTAATTCCAACCCTATCCGAATCGGCATAATCAAGGCTCAAAAGATAGTCGAGCAAGCGAATGCTGTTCAAAGCCTGAATGGTATTTGCCAATGCTTTCCGGTGATATTTCATATCGAATTGCAAACCAGACTCGCCCCAACCAAACAGATCGTAACTAATGCTCATCGCTCCCATCCGGGCTAAACCGGCGCAGCGTTTCTGAATATCGGGATTATAGCGTCCGTCGCCGAAATGGCCATTCGGGCACAGCACAACCGGAATCTTCCCTTTGATCTTCGCAGGGCGATAAATCGAGCCACATGCGTAAACACCGGGCAAAATCTCCAGTGCAATATTCTGAATGGTGTAGCCATCCATCTTGCGGATTTTAGTTAAAATTGGCTTTGTCCCTGGTGAAGCGGGCGCTTTATCCAATCTTACGGCTGAGGGCAAACAGCTTTTTAGCTCTGCCCGCCGGGCTTCCCATTCTTCTTTATTGGAATACAAACCGGACAGGTAATCCAAAAACTCTTGGGCTTCGGCTACTGTTTTCCTGTGATAGCGAAACTCTTCAACCTTGTAGACGCCCGATTTTTCCTCCAGATTGGAAACCAAATCGAAGGGTGACAACACATTCCGAAGTGTTTCTTCCAAATCCGGACGAAAGCGCCAGTCTGCATAATTGAGCACCAATCCGGCAATGTCTTTCTCCGAAAACCTGATCTGAACATCGTACCGTTGCTCGATATCCTTCAACACTTCGTTGAGCGGACGCTGGTATTTGTTATCCGAGTTCACCAGCTGGGCATTTGCGCCAAAAGCAAACAACAACAGACTGATAGTTATGAGGAGTCTCGTTTTTTTCATTGTTATCTCATTTAATTGTCAATTGGTTGTCATTAATTAGTCATTATTTGTTTAGGCTCGAGTTCGTGCAAAAACGGAATACAATCCCTTCCTTCTTTTGACTTTTCAAATTTACCTTTTGACTTACATCTGCTATTCAGGCCACTGCTCGTAGACAATCTTTTTAGTCTTCAATTTCTTCGGATCGACAACCACATGCTTAATCCGCTTGCGACGCCAGGTGTACACAAAATGCACCAAGCCATCTGATGTTTGGATCACTGCGGGATATGAATACTGGCTGATCTCTGAGTCCTCCAACACCAGTGCCGCCTCCCAATGTTTACCATCTTTTGAAACAGCAACATTCAGCGGAGTGCGGTGTCCTTTGGGCGCATTCACGGGCGTTTTTACATGATTGTAAACCACCAGCTGACGACCATCTTTCAGACTGACAGCATCGATACCCGAGTTATTATTCGGAAGCCCCGAAGGTTGCATCAAGCCCCAGCTTTTGCCCTGATCGGTCGACCAACTTGAAGCAATAACGGCATTTCGCGTGCGAACCAGCGTTTGCATCCGTCCATCCGGATAAGTCAGGATGGCCGGTTGAATGGCCATGTACATTTTGCCATCGTTGATGTAGTCACCCTTTTCCCAGGTCTTTCCTTCGTCTTTGGTAAACTCGAAATACGAACGCCAGCCGCCATCACCTTCCACGCTGCAAGGAGACATCAACGTACCGTCAGCCAGTAAAATCGGTTTATTTTTGATTGGCCCATAAATGCCATCAGGCAAGCGTTCCGCTTGCGACCATGTTTTTCCATTGTCAGACGATCGCATCATCATACCCCACCATTCCGACGGGCTGGGACCGATTTTATAAAACAGCAGCAGATCGCCACCGGGCATTTGAAACAGCACCGGGTTCCAGCTTGGATAGCGCAGCGTGTCGTTTTGAATGCCGTTTGCCACTTCTACAGATTCAGTCCATTTGCCATCGATCTGGCGGCTCACCCAAATACCAACATCCGGGTTGCGTTCTTTGGTTCCACCAAACCAGGCGGCAACCAGTCCTTCCGAAGTCTCCGCAATGGTTGCCGAGTGGCACGACGGATACGGCGCTTCGGTGTAGATGAATTCATCCACCAAAATTCCTTTGCGCCAGTTTGTTTTTTTCGCTTCAGCCTGAAATTGGAATGCCAAAACCAGCAAAAACGTAAAGGTTATAATTCGTTTCATTTGTGTGTTTTTCATGTTTTCCCCTCAAAGTTATTTGACGATTATTTTAACCACAGAGGACACCGAGTTTCACAGAATAGTCAATCGTAAATTGTAGATCGTAAATCGTAAATTTTGCCTCTTGATTTCAAACTTTTGACTTTACAATTTCCCTGTCAGCTTTCCAAGGTCAGCGCGTCGGGCAACTTCTTTGCCATCAACCAACAGGTACAAACCTTTGCCTTTACCATACTTTTCGCCGGTTTTGTCCCAAACGATGGTGACCATTTTGCCATGATAAAGCACCTTGTCCAAACAGAACCAATCCCACTTGCCTGCCGGAACCAGCGGGTTCACTTCCAGCACTTCATCAGCCCGAGGGCGCAAACCAACCAAACCGGTAATCATCAAATCGTTAAAGGTTGAGTGATTGTAATAGCGGCTGCGCTCCTGATCGCCTTTCAACCAATAGCCGGTTACTTCATCCAAATATTCGCCAACATACGGGCGACCGCGGTAATATTGCGACTCAACATACAATTCCATTTGGCGGAAATAGGTGCTGTCGGTCACCACATCCTGCTTGTAATCATTCAGCAAATTCGCCAATCCTGTCAACGTTTGAGCGGTTGCGAATGGCCAAATTCGCACCGTCCCACTCACATTTGCAGCAACCGTGGCTGCGAAAATCCGGATGCCGACGCTCGGCTGTTGTCAAGCCAAAGGGAGCTGAAAAACCATTATTATCGTTGATCTGCTTCCAGGCAACCGATTGTTCGGCCGTTGGAATATTGAAATACCAGGGAATGAAACCAATTTGCTCGCGAACTTTTGCGAAACCTCCTTTTTCCTTCACCGTCTCAAAAAACTGATCCTCCGGATCCCAAAGATTTGCATCAATCAGTTCCTTTAAAGTATCAGCCTTCGCGGCATACAACTTCGACGTTGCCTGATCACCGTCCAGTTCTGCAATCTCGGCCAAAGCCTCGGCGTTGCCAAACATGTAACTGTTAATGGTCGGGCGTTCGTTCCGCTCGTGACGGCCACCACTGATCTGTTCTTCCATACCGTCTTTCACGTCATTCTGCCAGAAGAGTCCGTTTTCATTGCGACGCTCTTCCTCCCAGCGCTTGTAATCAGCCGTCAAATCCGGCAACATGTCGACTAAATAATCCTTGTCGCTATTCACATAGTAAGCCTGCAACATGGCATAAGGTGTCCAGCTGCTGAATTTGTGCAGCTTGTTCATTGGTTTTCCTTCATTCCCACGGTACCAAACATGCGCATATTGCTGAATATATTCCGGGTTGTGCAACCAGCGGCCTTCCATAATGTGATGACCAATGGCACAGGCAATCAGGTTGTATTTATCAGCGTACGGGCGATCAACCAAAAACTCGGTGATTCCCCAACCTTCCGGTGTTTCTTTTATGTGCTTGCGGTAAGTCCACCAGCGGTAATAGTAGATTTCTTCAAAGTTATCCTGCGGACATTCAAACAACGGGATGTTTGCTTTCATCCAATCCCAGGCTTCTGCATTTGGGATCGCAAACGAAAGATTTTCATCTTCCATACGATTGAAATAGTCCACGAAATGCTTGAAATCGTCAACTTTCAGAATACTCTTGTCCTTTTGTTTGCCGGTGGCATAAAGGTTTCCCTGGAACAAACCTGCCAGGGAAACTGCCACAACTATGCTATATGAAAAAACTATTCTTTTCAATTTGAAATTCATTCTTACAATTCTTTAGTCGTTACCGAATAGATTGAAAATTTCGCCAACTGCGCCGGTTTACCTGTTTCTTTCAGGTCGTAATCCTGGTCGGTTGGTGTGTCCACATCCGGAAAACGACGAACATCGCCGGTGCGGAAAGTCAAACGCTCAACGGCGTGTACCGGAGCAAAACACAGCCCGGTCTTTTTCTTTTCTCCGTCAACATAAACATCGAAAAAGCGGTTGCCGCAAGTCAATTCAATGCGAATGGTGTATTCCTGCCCGGCATTGTACGGCATGATATTTCCCATTCGGTAACCGTTTTTCTGCTGCAGATAGCCATCTTTACTGAAAGCCAAACGCATCGCAGCTGTTCCTTTGGCATCCACCAGTTCAACATCCAGTTGGCCATGGTCATTTTGGGCCGGCTTCACCTTGAACTCGACAGAGACATTGGCTGCACGCGGGAAAAGCCGTTCCGCTTTCGCGTAGTCAAATTCATCCTGATCATTGAGCATCAGGCAGCGGGTGCCGCTGGCATCTTTCTCAATGTCAACACGAGCCCAAAGCGGGCAGAAAATATTCCATCGGTCCAATTCGTTACCTTCCGGCATCTGGTTGAAAACGTCGTTTACATCCGAAGTTTCTTTGTCAACAACCGGAACCGGAACTTTCGAAACCCAAATATCTTCTTTGTTCATACTGTAAGTCACCCACAGATTGCTATCCGCCGGAATACCGTTTCCTTCAGCAATTCCGCGAACATACTGCGGGCCGTACGATTTGTAGTTCCCACCGTAACGCATCGGCGAAACTTCGCCATTCACCAACAACAGGTTCGTGTAATCCAAACCGTCGGTGCTGGTTGAAATCGCCAATGGCCAGCGGAAATCAGACGGGTTGTAGACTGTCGCGTAATGCCCGTCGGATGTGCGTTGTCCCCATATTTTGGCATTGCTGTTTACAAAACCGGGAGCACGGGTTGGCTTGGTCCAGGTCTGACCTTCGTCTTCACTAATTGCTGCCAAAGCGTGCTTCCACAAACCGACAACTTTTCCATCGGGCAAATGGTAAAAATTGAAAGCCTTGTAATCGCCTTTCAACGAAATCAGCGGATCGTCACGATCTGCCTCCTCGTTCCATTGCTGCACCATTAGTCGGTTCGCCAGCAACTCGTCACAGGCTTTCACAAAAGCTTTGTCTTTGCTCTTTTTATAAAAAGGAAGTGTTGTATTTTTCGCATCCCACCCATGATTATATCGGATGAAATAGATTGGCCCGTAAGTACCGTCAACTTTTACCTCGCGAACAACGCGGCCAATGCCGTTTCCGTCATTCGGACTGTCTTTTTCGTTCAGCGAAATCGCGATGTAAGCCAGCACCAGCAATTTGTTATTCGAGCTCACATAAAAGCCCATGCGCTGATGGTTAACGGATTGCAGGTTGTGAGCCACTGCGGTATCACCTTCTTTGCTGAATCCTTCAGGTATGTCGTAGGGCGGGAAAATTACTTCGGGTTTCGTCCACTCGTTGCCATCCTTTGAGGTTTGAATCAAAGTTGCACCCGGCGCAATATGCTCGCCAACCGGATCACTCAGATATTCGAGGAAAAAGGTATTATTCCAGTACGCCAGCATTGGCGCATGGTTGTAAGTCCAGCCCAAACCATCAGCCTGTTCCGGAAATTCGCGATTTGCCCTGAAAGTTTGAATATTGTGGACTCCCAAGGCCGGCGATAGTTGCCCGTGATGATAATCGGGATTATTGAGCGTTTCTCCGGTGTAGTGCGGCAGTTCCTGAGCCTGCGAAAGCCCGGTTACTGCAGCTGCCAGAACAAACGTGTTGATTAATTTCTTTCCAAAGTTCATGTTTCTGATTTGATCTGTTTGAATTGCGTTCTAAAAAATGGAATCCGGCGAAGGTCGAAACGGTCAACCGGATTCCGGCTATCTCATATCAACTAAAGTCCTTTATCTGCCTTCGATTGTTTTAACAGCGCATCTACAACCGATTGTTTTACTCTAAAAATCGTGCCGTGCTTATGCCCTTCCGGTAGTGTCACCTGGTCCGAAATGTCTTCAAACGATTTGAAGTCTTTCGTCCGGGCACAGCCGTATCTCATATTTCCGTAGTCGTCGTAATAAATCAGGTAGTCCTCGCCCACTTTCACAACCGTCGGTCCTTCTGATTTGAAGCCGGTGAAAGGTTCGGAAATATCGTGCCAAGGCCCAAGCGGACTTTCGCCAAAGGCCACTTCAATGTCACGTCTTGGGCGCGTGTTGTCTTTCAACACCAGCACATAATCTTTCGCCCCACGTTTAACAATCACACAGTCGATGACACTGAAGCCCGGATCGAGAAACAGTTTCGTTTCCGTAAAGCTTTTGAAATCCTTCGTTGTGGTGTAATACATGCGGTGGTTGTTCTTTTCCTCCTCTTCGCCTTTTTCAAATTTGAAGGGGATGGTAGATGCCCAGATAATGATGAAACGATCCTGTTCGTCGTCATAAAAAAGCTCGGGCGCCCAAACGTTTACCGTCGAAGTATCCGTCATCACCGGAAGGAGTTGCTCTTCCGACCAGTGAATCAGATCTTTTGAGCTGGCATAGCCAAAGCCCAAATCTCCGCGCCACGATGATGTCCAAACCAGGTGAAAAGTACCGTCGGGCCCTTGCACAACCGATGGATCGCGCATTACTTTTTGTGTGCCGACCTCCGGAGCCAACCACGGGCCACCCAAATCGTTCCAATGGTAGCCATCTTCACTGTACGCGAAAAACAAACCTTTATCGGCCGGTTCGCGGAAAGTGCTGAACAGGTACACTTCCTTTTCCTTTGAACAGGAAATCAATGTTCCGAACAGAGCTACCAACAATACTATTTTATTCTTCATCGTCAATCTACTTTACGCTATCCAAAACCAACACATAGTCGTGTCCGTCGCCGGCATCTCCCGGAGGATCGAACGATTGCACACCGGTATTTTCGAACTCTCCAATTGCAGCGAACTGTCCGTTTCGTGGGTTGAACCAGCTGGCTTTTACCTTTTCGCCAGCAATTTTACCCATCTGAACCGAAATATCGCGACCATTATAACTGTAAATGAATGCGTAGTCGTTGCCACGGGTTGCGATCAGGAAATCATACTTTTCGCCATTCTCACCGGCAATCAAACTTTGATCGGGTACCCGGTCAAAATAAGGGCGCGACAGCATCAACTCTTTCACATATTTCATTTGGGTTGCACCCGGATCGTTAATCGCTTTTGTCCAATAATCTTTTGCACCGTAAGCAGCCGCTTTGTCGCCCGGCTGGTAAAACTGCATGACCGCGCTGTGGCCGTAGGTGTATCCAAAAGCTCCGGCAAACACCGACCAGTAAGCGTAGCGACGCACATCAGCATCGTTCCAAAAGGGTTGCAACGTATCGTGCAATCCCTGTGGAATTCCTTCGTAAGAAGGTTCGCCGTCGATTGTTGGGCGAACGGGAGCCAAATCCCAGTCTTCAAAAATGTACTTGTAGTTGTCCTGCGCATAGCCGCGCTCGGTGTCGTCCTGATCGTAACGACGGTGACCGGACTGGATCATATTGAAATCCATCCACGGTTCATCCAAAAACCAGTCGTTCGACTGCATGCGGCCACGCGGGTGGAAGGTAATCAAATGGTTAGGATCGTTATCCTTCAGCGCATTCCCCAGAATATTCCAGGTTGCTGTAGAGTCACTGCCAAAAGTGTCACCACCGTTCAACCAAATAATATTTTTGCGGTCCTTGTAACGGTCGGCAATCCATTTGCCGTAAACAGCAGCTTCGTCGCGCGAAACACCGCCATCTTTCACATTATTTCCCCACACCGGCACCAAGGCCATGTACAAGCCTTTTTCGGCCGCCAAATCGATGGCATAATCAATGTTGTCCCAGTAGTCATATTGAATTGAATCGCTGAAGTCTTTTCCTTCAGTAACATTCGGAGTCGCAACGCTGTGATTCACTAAAGCTGAATCGCCGTAAACATTCACCGCTCCCAAGCCATGCAACACCATCACCTGGATAACGTTGAAGCCTTGTTCTTTTCGTGTTTCCAGATACTTCTCAGTTTCTTCGCGGTTCAATTTTGTAAAGAGCAACCAGCCGGTATCCCCTAGCCAAAAGAAAGGTTCGCCATCTTCCGTTTCGAAAAAACGATGGTTAGCCGACACTTTTAATAGTTCCATTCCTTTGGGTTCTTCCTTTTTTGCCGCTGGCTGACATGCCGCCAACGTCAAAACCGACAAACCCGCAACGAGTAGATTTTTCATTTTCATTTGTTTCTGTTTTATGCTTTGTTTAGCTGTTTTTGTCTCTGTTTCCAACCGACCCAGGTCAGCGAAATATCGGTTGAACCACCTTTACAACAAAGGCTGCCAACGTAACCGACGACAATCAGCACCACATGACTGTATACACCAATCATGTATTTATGCTGCGTGTAATTGAAATTTCCCAGGTCCAAAAGGATGGTTTTCTTTCCTTCCATTCCGATAGGTGTTGAAGTGAGCAGCGCCCATGCCGTAAAAAGAATGCTGGCTCCGATTCCCCAATACAAACCTTGCTTGTTGGCCCGTGTACTGAAAATTCCCAACAGGAACATTCCGGCAATACCACCCGAGAAAATGGCATAAAGCGTGAAGATGATTCCGAGAACGCCTTCGCTACCGGCATTCACATAGAACAAGGCGACAGCGATTGCACCCAAACCAGCCAAAACGATAAACAAGCGTCCCATCATCAATTGCTGTTTGTCGGTACTTTTCGGGAAAATGCGTTTGTAATAGTCTTCCATCAAAATCGCCGAAAGGCAGTTCAAATCCGAGTCGAGGCTGGAAATCGCAGCTGCCATCAAGGCCGACAAAATCAAGCCAACAATACCAACCGGCAGTTTTGTTAAAATGAAATACGGGAACACAGCGTCCGCTTCGATATCGGCAGGCAACGGAGCCCCGGTAATTTTGTAGTACGAGAACAGTGCTGTACCGATAAACATGAACATGGCCCAAACCGGTACACTCAGCAAAACCCCAATCAGCGAGGCTTTGATAGCGGCTTTATCCGTCTTCGCTGTCAAATAGCGCTGTACGATTGTTTGGTCGGTTCCGTATTTTTGAATGGCGTAAAACACACCATTTAATGCCATTACCCAGAAAGTCAGGTGCACAAAATCCCAATCAAACGGGCCAAAGCCAATGCGGTCGTTTGCCATCGCCACGCGCCAAACTTCCATCGGGCCACCTTCCGGCGTAAACAGCAAAATACCAAGTGCAATCACACCTCCAATGATCAGCAAGAAACCCTGGATCACATCCAGCCAGATAACTGCTTCAATTCCGCCTAACATTGTAAGAAGAATTACTGCAGCTCCGATAATCCAAATAATCGTTACAGTATCCAATCCAATCATTTTACTCAACGCCAATGAAATCAGGAAAAACACCGTTCCCATCTTGGAAAAGTGCGTCAGGATGAAGCTTATCGACGTGTAAAAACGGGCAAATTTGCCGAAACGTTTTTCAAAGTATTCGTAGGTACTTAGCTGAATGACATGCCGAAACAGAGGCACAACAAATCCCACAATCGCAACAAGAACAATCGGCACCATCAAGCCCTGAACCAGCCGAATCCAGTTTGAAGTATAACCTTCACCGGGATAGGCCAAAAATGTGATACTGCTTATCAGTGTTGCCAAAATCGAAATTCCGATCGCCCAGGAAGGAATCGATCCGGCAGCTTTGAAATAGTTGTTGGTATCTTTTTGACGTTTCGAAAACCAAAAGCCGACTCCCAGGGAGACGACCAAGGTCAGAAACATGATAAAGTAGTCGAGGAAATGTATGTTCGGTGTAGGATTCATCGTGTCTAGATCTGATTAGTTTAATTGGTTGGTTTGATATTTTTTGGGGGGCTTCGTTTAATTTAGTTCCGGAATAATACATTCGGGCCAGAGGTAACTGCCCGGCTTGGTTACCAGGCACAAGCCCGGATAATCGTCCACCTCCATTTCAATAATACCGTAATCCAACTCTCCAACTGGCCTCAAACTGGTTATTTCAAGCTTTTGGAAGATCTGAGCTGCCGTAGCACCACCTTCGATGTACAGCTCCTGAATTTTCGTCAACTCAAAAATCTTTTTCACCAACAGCCCGATTTCCTTCCGGATTCGGTCCGGAGAGATTGCCGGTACTTTCGAACTTGTAAAGATAGTTGTAATGACGACTTTCCGTTCCTGCCCCAACCAGGATGCGACATTTTCGGCCATTTCCTGAATCGCAGACGGATCTTTATCCGAAAGTTTGAAGTAGTCTTCAGACAAGTTGATAAACATCAAGCCTGCCATTTTCATCTTTTTGAAAAGCTCGAACGTTTTGGGGAAAGTACTGCCAAAAATAAACAGCGAATGATGCTCCTCGCTACTGTTAAACTCGACGTCTGCTCTTTGCGATTCGTGGTTTTTCATCAGAATTGCCTCGAAGAATCCAGCTCCTCCGCCGTAAACAGTCTGGTCATCCAATAACTCAGCCCAGCTCGACAGATCCTTTTCCGATTCGACGTTTCCAACAATGAAACCCGCATCCGGTAGCTCCTCGCCTAAATTCAGCGAAGAAATCAATTCCGGATCAGATCCTAAAATATCTTTTACACGGCTCGATTTCAACGGAAACTCCGGGTCGAAAGCAAAGGAAGTTTTTGCAAGTGGAGTCCCGTCGACATAGTACACGCCGTCTTTGACTAATCTTTTAAAATGCGGGTTTGCCGGGATAATCAAAACCCTTGATTTCCCTTCCGTTTTTTGCTGGCTGATCAGTTCTTCGTAGACATTTCCACGCAGAACAGAATCCAGTTTTTTATATATAAAATCCGGTTTCAGCAGCAGAAGTTTTTGGGTAATTTCTTCGATTTTGGCAACCGAATCGTCGGCGGACATCGACCGCGTGTCAGCAGCAATAATCAATAAATCTGCATCTCCTGACCCGGTCACCTCCGTCTCGATCAAGACCTTCAATCCATATTGAAGGCCAATTCCCCCAACTTCGGCAGCTCCCGTGAAATCATCTGCAATAACTGCTATCATCGTCTTTATTTTATTGATTTTGATAGAGCTTAATTGCGTAATCCATCGCAAACACAAGGGCATCAGGGCTGGCAATGCCTTTTCCGGCAATTTCAAACGCTGTTCCGTGATCGACAGATGTACGGATAATTGGTAATCCAAGCGTAATGTTAACACCTTTCACGCTCTTCATGGCCTGCTTTTCTTCGTCCCAAATAAAGCCAACAAGCTTGAATGGGATGTGTCCTTGGTCGTGGTACATGGCCACACAACCATCGAAACTTCCACCGTTGGCCAGTGAGAATAAAGTATCCGGAGGATACGGCCCAGCAACCTGTACACCGAGGTGTTTTGCCTCGTTGATGGCCGGCAGTATTTCTTCCGTTTCTTCGCTTCCGAACAAACCACCGTCGCCCGCATGCGGGTTCAGACCGGCAACACCGATCCGGGGATTCGCAATACCGATTCGTTTTAATGCGTCGTTTGTCAAGCGGATCACATCGAACACACGCTGTTTTTTAACCAAATCGCAAGCCTTCCGCAGCGAAACATGCGTGCTCACATGCGTCACTTTAATTTTCTCGTCGGCCAGCAACATGGTGTATTTCTCGGTTCCGGTGAAATGGGCATAAATTTCAGTGTGTCCCGAAAAATGGTGGCCAGCCAGGTTGATCGCTTCTTTGTGAATTGGCCCGGTAACCGTGCCGTCAACATCACCATTCATCGCCAATTCAATGGCTTTACGAACCGCTTTAAAAGCCAGATCGCCCGCCTCTGCGGTCACTTTCCCGTGTATAATTTTACTTTTATCAACCGGAATGTCGTAAATATCAATGGTACCAAAACTCAGTTTGGCTTCTTTTACATCTTTAATCGGGTTGATTTTCAAATCAACTCCTGTCAGCTTAATGGCTTCTTTCATTACTTCAACATTGCCCACCAACAGTGGAAGACACTTGTCGAAAACAGTTGGATCAGCAAAAGCTTTGGCAGCGATTTCCGGGCCAATCCCTGCCGGATCGCCCATGGTTACTGCTAATCTAATTTTATCTTTCATCGTGTTCGTTCTTAAAGATTTAAATTACTCAAGAAGGCTTTCACTTCTTTTCGGTAGTCTGCCTCCACCCCATTTTCCATGCAGTAAATCGGCGGCATAACCTGTGTTCCGCACAACCCTTGTTCGTCCATAATCACTTTCAGGGCAGCCAATGACTCGCCCAGCGTGCGTCCTTTTTGGTACAGTGCTCCCAGGTTGTTCGTTAGTTGTTGTAATTGTTCAACCTGTTGCCAGTTGCCATTTAGCGCATTCGCATACAAATCGGCATACAATTTTGGGGTAAAGTTTCCGGTACTCGGAACAATGCCGTCCGAACCGTTTTTCAACGCATAACCCGACATCGCTGCCCAACCAATCAGGTGAACAAAATCTTCGCGGTCGCGCCACAAATCCAAAGCCTGATCCAGACGTTTTTCATCACGTTCAGAATCTTTCAATCCCACCACATTCGGGTGATAGCTCAGCTTTTCGATCAGATCCAAAGGAATGGAATAGCCGGTAGTAGCGGTAATGTTGTAAAAGATGAGCGGAGCCGGACTGGCGTCGGCCAGTTGCTCGCAAAAGCGGGCAGCCTGTGCATCGGTCAGCGGGTAGTACGAAGGCACGTTTGCCACCACCACGTCAGCTCCCATATCGGCAAAACATTTGGCCATTTCAATGGATTCAGGCAGGCAATTCGACGAGATTCCGGCATAAACAACCGCTTTGCCTTTCGCCACTTCAACGGTCGCTTCAACTAAATCTTTCTTCTGCTGAAAAGACAGAGAACTTGCTTCGCCGGTCGTTCCTGCGATAAAGGGAGCGACATCGTATTTCAGAAAATTGCTGACAATCTTTTTCACCGCCTGCTTATCAACTGATAAATCATCCTTGAGCGGCGATATCATCGGCACAATGACGCCTTTATAGGGGTTGTTCTTTTTCATTATTATTTAGTCGTTTCTTTTCGGTTTTTCGTAATTAGTAAGCTTTTCGGTAAATCTCCAATGCGTCATCAAAGCTAATTTCGCGAACATTATTCCGCAGCAAGCGCTGTACTTTCAGGGCCGAAGTAGCAATATCTTCCAAAGCGGTTCCCGGTATCTCCAAAGCAGAAAGCTTCAAGGGAATATTCAGATCGACAATCCAGTTTTTGATGGCCTCAATCCCTTTCGCGGCATATTCTTCATCCGAAGAGCAGGCTTCTACTCCAATCGTCTTAGCAATAATTGCAAAACGTTCGGTTGCAGCAGGAAGATTGTATTCGAGCACGTAAGGCAGCATCACGGCATTCGACAGACCGTGTGCAATTTTGTACTTACTTCCCAGCGGATAAGCCAACGCATGCACCGCAGCCGTATTCACCGGACCAAGGCACATTCCGCCATAAACACTTCCCAAAGCAACAGCCGCCCGGGCCTCCAAATCATCGCCCTGATCGTAAGCCTTTTTCAGATTCTTAAAAATCAGTTGCATGCCATCCAGCGCAAAACGATCGATAACCGGATGGGCAAAACGGTTGATAAATGCTTCGAGGCAGTGCGTGAAAGCGTCAATCCCGGTGAAAGCAGTTACTGCCGGCGGAACACCAACAGTCAGCAACGGATCGATATAAGCAGCATCGGGCATCAAAAACGGGCTGATGACACCTTTCTTTTCATTGTCGGTTGTATCGAGGAAAATGGCATTCGGGGAAACCTCGCTACCCGTTCCGGCAGTTGTTGGCAAACAAGCCAAATAAGTTGACCGGCCTTTCAGGTTTCCAATACCAATAATTTCGGAAGTTGATTGTGTGTTCCCCAATTGGGCAGCGATAAATTTTGCCGCATCCAATACGCTCCCACCACCAATCCCGGCAACAGCGTCGGTTTTAAATGCACGCGCTTCGGCCAGGATTCCTTCAACTTCTGCGAAACTTGGCTCAGCTGCAATCTGTTCATTCACTTGGACCAGAATACCGGCTTGTTTAAGTTGATCGAAGTAAGCCTGCAAAAGTGGGCGCACCACGGGAATGCTCAACACAAAAAGGCGTTGGTATCCTTTTTTCGCAAAATCTTCAAAAAATTGTGCCAAGCTCCCGTCTCCGATAACCAATTGCGAGGGCGTATTTAATTTGATTAGCTCCATTAATTTCTTTCTTATTTGATTCTAAAATCTTCGAAGACGTGATTACTCGATCCACCGAAAGGATGTTTTGAGGTAAAGCACCAAGATCATCTTCAAAGACAGGTCGAAGATAATGTAAACGTTTACATCATCCAAATTAAAACAAAAAAATAATGCCGCTTATTTAAAGGCATTATTCCATGTAAACGATATTCACACTAGCAGGAATGTCGTATTTTCAGCTCCGAATTCAGCGTCATTTGAATGCAGGGGCGTTTCGGATCTTTAATCCGCTGAATCAGCAACTCACCGGCACGCTTGCCTATTTCGTAGGCTGGTTGGCGCACGGCAGTCAACGGCGGGTTCAGTGCATTGGACCAGTTCATGTCATCAAAACCAAGCACGGCAATATCTTTTGGTATCTGAAGCTTTCTACCATTAATCACTTCCAGTGCCCCCAAAGTAATCAGGTTGTTACCGGTAAACAGCGCATCCGGCGGGTTCGTCATACTCAACAGCTTTTCGGTAACCTGCATACCACTGGCGTAACTTGAGTCGCCTTGAATGATCAGGTTTTCATCCAAGTCCAAACCGTGATCCTGCATGGCATTGCGATAGCCTTCCAAACGTAGCCTACTTGACGGGATGGTTGGCAAACCGCCAATGTGGGCAATCCGTTTGTAGCCTTTTTCAATCATGAAACTAACAGCCTGGTAGGCACTTTCCTGGTTATTCACCCAAACCACATCAACGTCCATCCCTTTCAACCCACGGTCGACACAGACTACCGGCAAGCCGTTGCGAACGATTTTTTTCACCCGCTGATCCTCTTCATGAGCCGGTGCAGCAATCAAGCCATCAATCGCTTCCGATTCGAGAATCTCCAGATACATCGCCTCTTTTTTCTCGTCCTGACTAAAATTGCACATGATGATGACATAATTATTTTGGTAGGCGACATCTTCGATACCCCGCAACACATCAACATAAAACGGGTTTTGGATATCGGGAATAAGCACGCCCAGCAAATTGCCGGCACCACTTTTTGAGCGCAAGCGCTTGGCAACCCTACTAGGCTGGTATTTCAGCTCTTTTATGGCTTTCAGAATTTTCATCCGGGTTTCTTCATTCACACTTTCGCTGTTGTTCAGTACCCGGGAAACAGTAGCGATAGAAACACCTGCGCGCTTGGCGACTTCATTCATGCTTGCCATGATATCACTTTAATTTGAGGTTCAAGTATCCTTTAGATTCTACTAATTTATAAAATTCCCGACAAATGTAAACGATTTCATGGAGATAGTTGTATTTTTCCGAGGTTTTGTGAACGTGATTCCATTTGAGTATCCGAACACCCTAGCGCTGGGGCTACATGCCCGGTGACCTACAAATTCGAAGCAGATATTATTCAATTTAAAACTAAACAAACATGAAGTACTTAGCTTATCTCTTTTTATTCATCGTCTTTACGGCCTGCTCTTCAGGTTCGAGCAAGCAAAAAACAGAAACAACCGAATTACCCACAAAGTGGAGCATCAAAATGGCCGACGCGGTGATGAGCCGCAGTGACAGCCTCGGTTATTACAATGGCCGTACCCGTCGCGGTTGGTCGTACGATGTTGCTCTGTTGGGAATGGCGATCGACAAACTGGGAAACATCGATCCAAAATATTCGGCCTACATGAAAACAGATATCGACGCAATGGTCGACGAAAATGGAAATGTAGCCCGCTACGATTCGACAAAATTCAATATCGACTATGTGAACCCGGCCAAAAACCTCCTGATTTTGTGGAAAAAGACCGGAGACGAAAAATACAAAAAAGCGCTCGGCCAGTTTGTTCGTCAAATGGAAAATCACCCAAAAACAAAAACAGGCGGATACTGGCACAAAAAAATCTACCCCTGGCAAATTTGGTTGGATGGTGTTTACATGGGTATGCCTTTCCTGGCTGAATATGCCAAAGACTTTAACGATCCGCGCTGGTTTGATGTGGCTACCCACGAAATCATCCTGGTGCATGAAAAAACCTTGGATCCGGCAACGGGACTGTTGTACCACGCCTGGGACGAAAGTAAAGAGCAAAAGTGGGCTAATCCGGAAACCGGCCAGTCGCCGCACTTCTGGAGTCGCGCCATGGGCTGGTATGTGATGGCCATTGTTGATGTGCTGGATTATCTGCCCGAGGATCACAAAGACCGGGCTGAAATCATCAAAATACTACAGGAAACCTGCGATGCGCTGCTAAAAGTTCGCGATCCGAAATCGGGCGCCTGGTACCAGGTGCTGGATCAGGGCGATCGTGAAGGAAACTACCTGGAAGGCTCGGGAACGGCTATGTACATTTATGCTTTTGCCAAAGGTGCGAAGAAAGGCTACCTCGATCCAAAGTACAAAGAAATTGCTGCTGATGCTTTCGACGATATGGTGAAGACCTTCATTGTTACCGGCGATGACGGACTACCCAGCATGGTGAATATTTGCGGAAGTTGCGGTTTGGGAGGAAGCCCTACCTATCGCGACGGAAGTTACGAATACTACACAACGGAAAAGATCAATACCAACGACACCAAAGGTGTTGCTCCATTTATTTTAGCCGCCATTGAAACAGACAAATAGAACTTTTACATACAAATTTGCAGAGGCTCGGATCATCGGATTCGGGCCTTTTAGATTTCGAAGCCGTCGCGAACTTCAGTTTAATTTTCAAACCAATATACCGTATTCCACACACATCGCTTGCTTCCCTTGCTGGAAATAGTTACCCCAACCGGTAAAGACACATCCTGCGAGAATTTCACAGCCCCCACAGCAACTGTTTTGAAGGCTGTGAAATTTTCACAGACCTCCCGGCGAGTACTTTGGACCTTCTGAAAATTTCAGAAGCATGAATTCGAGTGCTGCGGTGCTTCTGAAATTTTCAGAAGGCTCGCCGCACATCCAGTGCGCCCCGTGAAATTTTCAGAAGCTTCCCGGGGTATGTTCTGATTCTCGTGAAAATTTCACAGCCGGTATTGCGATGAGGGAATAGCATCCACATCTTCGTGTTCAGACTTCTCCACTAAAAACCTTCATGATTACGGAGAATCACCAACAGGAATGAAAGTTTACTATTTTCGACGATGCTGTTGTCGTTGTTTTCAAAAATTGTCGGGTTGTCGGTCCACTTCTAATCAAAACCAGTTATCGACATGGCAAATTTAGCGCCTCTGCGTAGTCATACTTTCAGACAAAAGAAGCTTTGACCGAAACAAGTTTCAGCCAAGGCTCTACAAACAATCAATCACAATCAAATAAACAAAAACTAACTATTTCTTTAGCGGAATCCAAACGCTCATCTCCCCTTTCCCCCGGTTATCCCAAGCGTAGTAAGGCACAAAACGGAGCGGAATCCGTGTTTCTTTTTCATCTAAATTTACAGGTTGATACAACTTGTTTTTCCAGCTGCTATCGCGAAGTAAAACACCTTCGCCTTTCAACGCAACCAGTTTTGCACCATCAATTTCAATCGATTCCGGTTTTAGCTCCTTCGCGGCATCAACAGCAACATTAAACACATCAACACCTTTCGGTAAATCAGCTGTTTCCATGCAATACACCACCGGTCCGCGCTGCACGGCTACCAATCCCCGGTTTGCTTCCACCATCGGGTTGGTTGTCATCAGCTGAACCAGCATCGGCATATCCAGGCTAATTTGATCGCCCTTTTTCCATTTGCGCGAAACTGCGACATAAATTCCCGGTTGAACGTCGGCTGACATTGGCTCACCATTCACTTTCAATTCTGCACCCTTACACCAGGCCGGAATACGCAAATGCAGGGTCATTTCCTTTTTCAATGTTTTTTGAATCGTCAGCACAACCGCTCCATCCCAGGGATAATCTGTTTGCTGGCTGAGTTGAAGAGCGTCACCGTCTTCCAAAGTGGTATTCAAATCATTGGCACCGTAGAAATTCACATACAAGCCATCTTTCGACAAACTGTACATGTAATTGCTGATTTCGGCAACCGTACGGGCGGTATTTGGCGGACAGCAGTTGCAGTAAGTGATATACGGCTCACGATCTTTCGACCAGCGCAAATCATGCGAAACCTCGTCGGCCACAGCCAGCGGGTTAGCGTAGAAATGACGAATACCATCGAGGCTCACCGCCCCCAGCAGACTGTTATACATGACCTGCTCCATCACATCGGCATATTTGGCATCGGCCGTAACCTGCAACATCCGCCAGTTCCAAAGCAGGTTACCAATGTTTGCACACGACTCGTTATGCGCAGTCAGGTTGGGCAACTCGTAATCCTCGCCGTAAGCCTGGTGAACCTGCTGAATCGACGGTTGATCGTAAGTGGTTCCGCTTGGCGAAACCCCATCGTACAAGGCCCCACAGGCACCGGTGATGTACATTTTATTTTCAACCAGGTCGTGCCAGATAGAATCCAGTGCTGTCATCAAGGTCTCGTCCCCGGTTTCGGCATACACATCGGCGGCTCCGGCGTAGAGGTAATTGGCACGAACGGCGTGCCCCTGCGCCTTGGTTTGCTCGCGAAAAGGAATGCGATCCTGGTTGTGATCGTGTCCTTCTTTCACCTGGTCGCGAATATCAATCAATCCTTTTGCCAGCTCCAGGTAACGCGGGTCACCCAAGGTGCGGTACATCTCGGTCACACCCATATAATGCGACGGACATATCGCATTTTGTGCCAGCTCGTATGCGTGATTTTTATAATAGTCGTAAAGAAAATCGGTTGCTTTTATGGCAATGTCCAGCAAGTTCCGTTTTCCGGTCAGGCGATAATGCACACAAGCCGCTGTCATCAGATGCCCCATGTTGTAGGTCTCGAAATCCATGCGCTCGGCAAACTCCGCTTTCTGCTCCGGATGCTCTCTTTCTTTGATAATCACCGGCGTGTGGATATAGCCATCGGCACGCTGCGTCATACCAATCACGGTAATGATTGAATCGATCTTTTGGTTCAGAGCCTTGTCATTGTTCTCGGCTGCGATTACAATAGCCGCTTCCAGCATTTTATAAAAGTCGCCATCGTGAAACGGTGGGCCGATATGCTCGCCATCTTTCAGTCCGGCGGCAATCTCGAAGTTGGCAAAACCATGACTGATCGAATCGTTCAGGTACATATCGAGCATGTGCGGCATCATACTGTCTTCGCAAACCCGGTACCGATCGGCCCAAAAACCGGTTGTCCAGCGCACATCGGTCAGATTCACCGATTCCAGTTTCGCGAACTTGCTCTTCGAGGTATCTACCAGGCTCTTGTCCTGTGCCTGTACAAAGGAAACAGCCAGTACCCATAAAATTGACGTGATTGAATATTTTAACATGACTTAGTTTGAGTTTTGAATTTGAAATGAATAGGTGCCGGAACCAACTTCAACAACCAGATAATCCCCTTCGCGTCCGACACTCTCAATATCCTTTCGGTTTGCAATTGACTTTCCGCTTTCCGAAACCGAAGTTTCGTCATTCGCCAGCAAGTAGATTTTAGCTGAAGTATTCGCCGGAATTTCCACCGTTTGCACAAAAGCATCTTCTTTTCGCTCCCATCCCGAACGAATTTCACCATAAATGGAGTGATAATTCGCCTTGGCAAATTGAAGCTGTTCCGTTGGCACTGGTTTAACGACGATCTTTTTATAGCCCGCCACCGTAGGATCTTCCTGCAAGCCAGCTACCATTTGATACAGCCAGTTGCCTACAGCTCCGTATGCATAGTGGTTGAAGGAGTTCATCCCCACATCCTGAAATGAGCCGTCGGGCTTGATGCAATCCCAGCGTTCCCAGATGGTAGTCGCCCCTTTTGTAACCGGGTACAACCACGACGGATAACGTTTATTGAAAAGCAACTTGTAGGCAACATCCGGGTAGCCGTAATCACTCAAAGCCTGGCACAACAATGGTGTTCCAACAAAGCCGGTTGTCAGGTGGCCGAAATGATTGACATCGTCGGCCAGGCGTTTGGCTACAACCGGAACTAAGTTTTCCGGAAGCAGTTTAAAGCACAAGGCCAAAACATAGGCCGTCTGCGTGCCCGAAGTCAATCGTCCCGTTTCAGTAACGAACTCCCGGTTAAAAGCTTCTTTTATTTTGGGCAGAATAGCCGCATAACGAGCAGCATCTTCCTTTTTGCCCAGGATTTCAGCAATCTTTTGCATCAATCCGGTTGTGTGGTAAAAGTATGCCGTTGCAATCAGCTCTTTATCGGTATTTGCTCCCGCATAACCATAGTCGGGTGCATTGTAGTAATACGAATAATACTCGGCAAAAGCCAGCCAGTCGCCAAAGTGGAAGCCTGCACTGAACACATAGTTGTCGCCCGATTCGCGAATCATGTATTCTTCCCAGCCTTTCATCGAAGCGTACTGCCGTTCCAAAATTCCGGTATCGCCATAAGCACGGTAAACTGTCCAAGGAATAATCACCGAAGCATCGGCCCAGGCTGTTGCTCCAAAACCATCTGACCAACCGGTACCGCCACCGTCTTTTACTACATTGGGCACGACCCAAGGCACGCTGCCATTCTCTTTTTGATCGACCGGAAAATCCTGCATCCACTTGGTGTAAAATGGAGCTGCATCGACGTTAAAACAGGCCGTTGGCGCAAAAACCTGTGCGTCGCCGGTCCAGCCCAAACGTTCATCGCGTTGCGGACAATCGGTTGGCACGTCGAGGAAATTTCCGCGCAAACCCCATTGAATATTTTTTTGCAGGCGATTCACCAGCGTATCCGAGCATACAAAATCGCCGGTCTCCGTCATGGCCGAATGCACTACGCAAGCTTCCAGATCGTCTACCGTCACCTCGCCCGGGTAATCGCTGATCTTCACATAGCGAAAACCGTGAAAAGTGAAACGCGGCGCAAAGCTTTCAATACCGTCACCCTTGAAAATATATTCGTCCTCCGCTTTTGCTACACGCAGGTTTGCGGTATAGAAATTGCCTTCCTGATCCAACACTTCGGCGTGATTCAGGACAACTTTGTCGCCTTTATTTCCTTTAAGTTTAAAGTGTACCCAACCCACCAGGTTTTGCCCGAAATCGAATACCAGTTCCCCTTTCGGAGTGATAATCTTCTCAATCGGTTGAATGCGCTGCGTTACCTGAACGGGAACGCCATCCGAAGCCACCAGGTTGTCGTAACCGTAATCTTTCGTCTCTACGCCATTCCATTTACGGTCATCAAAATCAGCTGTATTCCAGCCGGCTTGTTCCAGACGCGCGTCGTAAGTCTCGCCGTTGTAGATATCCGATTTCAGGATGGGGCCATTGCCGGCTTTCCAGTTTTCATCGCTACAAATCAACTCTGAAGTGCCGTCAGTGTATTCAATCTGAAGTTGAAAAAGCAAAGCCACTTTCTCACCATACGTATTTTTGTTTCCCTGCCAAACCAGAAAACCGCGATACCAACCGTCGCCCAAAACGACGCCAATCGCATTTTCGCCTTTCGCCAATAAATTGGTTACATCGTAAGCCAGGTATTGCAAACGCTCCTGATAACTGGTCCAACCGGGGGTAAACAAATCGTCACTCACTTTCGAGCCGTTCATACTCAACTCGTACAAACCATGGCAAGTCACGTAAGCGGTTGCTTTGCTGATCGGCTTCGGGGCCTGAAACGTTCTTCTCAAATAAGGAGATGGTGTCGATTTTGCCACATCTTCATCCAGCTTCGGCTCAATCCATTGGGCTTTCCAGTCGGCATGACTTAACAAGCCCAGCTCGAAAAATACCGGTTCGCTCCAGGCAGATTCCTTCCCGCGATTGTTGCGAATGCGCACCTGCCAGTAAACCCGTTCGCCGGATGCCAGTTGCTGCCCGGCATAGGCCAGCTGATTGGACTGCTCGCTCTCAACCCAATCGGTACTCCACAATAAATTGGCTTTGTTCTTCAATTCGGCTGCCGTTGCTGCACATCGAATTTGGTACGCTTGCTGCATGCTTCCGCGCTCCGAATCCTGCATTTCCCAACTCAATCGAGGATCTGCCATGCCCAATCCAATCGGGTTGTGCTTGTATTCTGTTCTCAGGTTCACGGCAGCTAATTTATTCTGATTGCCGCCCATCGCATTTCCGTCCACGAAGAGAAAAGTGAACGCGACACACAGCAATGAGCTGGCAATTGTTAGTCGGTTTTTCAGTAAGTTGATCATATCCCGTTAATTATTCGTTTATCGTTTTAGGTTTATTTTGAAAAGGTTCATCGCTTGTTATTGCATCAAATCGCCCAGATTTTGAATATCCGCTTTTCGCGATTCCGGAATTACCGTCAACTGTTCCACCCGCCCATTTTCGTAGTTGAGTTCAACGGTGGTTTGCTTCGGCAAATGCAGTTTAAAATGAACATCGCGATCGCGAGGCCAGGCTGGCAACAAATAAATTTGATCGCCAACGGTTTGAACCAGCATTTCCTGCAAAGCAATCATCCCCGAACCACCCCAATTGTGATCAGGTGTCCAGTCGAAGCCCGGCCCCCAGAATGCAGGGAAGCGCCGACCGGAATCTTTCAATTTCAGGGTGACCAACGAATCTGCCTCATTGGTCAATCCCAACCGGGCAGCAAAAATCGCATCCTGTTTCCAGCCTTTGTGACTGCGAAATTTCAAAGCATCCGGATCATATTTCCAGGTGTTCAGCGCAACTTCCAAATCGGGCAGGCCAACCCCATACATTCCCCAAGGATAAACCGGGTACAGCTGCGGAACTTCTACATTGTTTACCCGCTCCCACAACTTGGCCGGAGCAATGGTTTTGTGCCCCTCAATTTCGCGAAAACTAATCGGCGGAATGCATTTCACCATTTCCGCGAAAAAATTGTAGTCTATTGCTGAAGAATATTCCTCGGGCAAGGCCAGTAATTCTTCAGTAACGGTTTTTAAAGCCGCAATTGTCGACGTGCTGTTATAGGCCATTTTGTAGGTTTCGCAAGCCGATCCCGGATACAAAACCAGCTGGCCGTCAGCGTTCAACTCTTTCGATCCACGCTCGCGCGCCAGATAGCGGTAATGCTCATCGAAAAACCTGAGCGAGCTCTCAATCAACGGCAGATATTTTGAGATATCAGCTCCCGAGTACTGCTGATCCTGCAGGATCATGTGGCAAAACTCCAGCACAGTATCCCACTGGTATTCCAGCCAGGCATTGTATTGTCGGCCCGGATCGTAATCGGCCGGCCGCTTCCAACCGTATTCGCTCGGATTGGGCAAACCAAAGTTTTCCAACTGCTCGGTAAAACAAGCACCGTCGTGTCCCCAATAGTTTTGAGATCGAAGCGTCGCATTTTTCAACGTATTCAAATAGAAATCGAATTGACACGACAACATGTCGAAGTCGCCGTTTTTCAACATCGGGAAATACACCAATCGCTGGTTTTGAGCGGTAAATGTTCCGCCGCCCCAGTTCCTGAAATCAGCAGTGAACGCCCGCGTTGAATCCGTAAAAACCGGATCGACCGTGAACAGGCCGCCGTTGAATTTGGTCGGATACTTACCGTACGCGTTGCAGGCCAACATATAACGAAACAACTGGTAATTCCGTCCTACCTGCCAACTTACCGACTGTTCGTTTTTGTTATTGGGTTGAATGAAAACAAAACTTCGATTCCAGAAATCAGCCCACCACTTTTGTGTTTGCTGATAAGCTTTGGTGCCCTGCTTCTGGCTTTGCGAACGCAGAGTTGAAAGTTCATCCTTCCAGACTTCCCGACTTGCAGTTTGAGCAGTATGCAGGTAGATTTTCAGTTCTTGTTTCTTTGAAGGTGTCTTACTTTGCAGTTTGAATCCCTTAAACTCAGTATCGACATATTTTCCGGATGTCTCTCCGGCCGGAACCATATTTGTCCCCTGCATCAAACCACCGAAAGTGAGGTTTTCGAGCGGGTTGTCAAGTTGATCTTTAACGGCATCCAGCTGCTGTTGACGAACAGTCACGTCGAACACCGTTTCACCGGAGTTTCGGTGGCAAAACAAAACGCCACCTTCCGAAAACTCAACCTGATCGGCCTTGGTCGTCAAGCCTTCCGGCGCAGCCCATTTGTACGAATTGGCAAAGCTTTCCAGTTTCCGCAACGGACGATCTTCGGTTCTCCAACTCTCGTAAGTTGCTTCTGTTGAAACAGGTTGATTGGCATCCACTTCAACATGAATTACCGGACGAAAAACATCCACCCACAGTTTGGCGGTTGCTTTTACCCCATTGTGGTCACCCTGAATGGTCACAAAACCTTCTTTGAGATGTAATTCCTGCTTGAAATTTTCACCGTCGAACGGATTCGGCGACAGCTTCACCCGAACACGTCCCAACTTCAACATGCAGTTATTTTCGTCGAAGGTGCCGCTTTGCGAAACATAGAAGAGCAGGTCGCCATTTTCAACCCACACATTCAGGCCAACATCGCCACCACCGCAAGGCATCGATTCGGATGAATTTGCACTCTGTCTGGTCCAAACCAAATTGTAGTCGTTCAGCCCGGCAGGTTGTGCCGAAAGCTTCACAACAAACAGCAAAAGTATCGCAATCGTTATCTGAATGTGTTTCTTCATTTTTCTTCATTTCAAAGAGCGTGAGCGAGCGGCAATCAAATTACACGCTCAGCTCACATTCTTTCTTCTAAAACTGTAATCCTCAAATATTCAAATTACCAATCATCACTTCTAAAAGATGACACCGGCAAGCCGTTTGTTCCGTAAAGGGTTCCTACTGTAAAGTCGTCGAAAGCATAGCGCACAGCTACAGGCTTTTCAACCCTTGGTGAAGACAATACAACTGATTTGCTTCTCAAAAAGACTTCTGCCGGGTAGAAAACTTTGTCCTCGCCGGCAATCTCGAAACCGGTCAGCTCTTTTCCATAAGTCGTCAAACCATTGGAGGCGTCGTTGAAAGAGACGATGAGTTGACTTCCTTTTACCTCGAAGGCGTTGTAGGAAGGGCTCTTATAGGCGAAATCTCTGAATCCGTAGGTCTTTGCCAAGGCCCACAAAGCCAGCCGTTCGCCACCTTCCTGTTTGTGCATCGGGTGAATACTGGTTTTCTCGCCAATATCCATCAACACAGCCATACCACTGTTCGGGATCTTTGCCTCCGCTTTACGCTGTGCATCACGCAGGTAAGCCGAATTGTATTTTTCGTGGTATTCTTTCGGCGTGAAAACCGAGTAATCGAAAGGCGCAATCTGACAATAATAGAACGGGAAATCGCCGATTCCCCACAGCGAACGCCACTCGGCCACCATGGTCGGGAAAAGTTCTTCGTAACGATCGGGCTCAATGTAGTTGGTTTCGCCCTGGTACCAGATACAACCGGCAATTCCGTAACCAATCACCGGATTCAACATTCCGTTGAACAAGACAGTCGGAGTACGGTTAACGACAGGAATGCTGTCACCCGGAGCGGGTACTTGCTTATCTTCGAATGAAACCGAAGTCTTCGGGCTCATCCAGGCCTGAATACAGGAACCGCCGTAGCTCACCTCGATCAGACCAACCGGAACGCCCAGCATTTCCTGCAATAGGCGTCCAAAATAGTAGCCCGTTGCACTAAAATTGCGAACGGCTGCCGGATCGGCTTCTTTCCACTTGGCATCAAAATTATCCTGCGCCACAGTTTGCGAACTGCGAGGAACAGTAATTAAACGGATCTGATCATTGGTTGATTTTAAAATATCCATGTTTGAGCCGACAACAGGCTGCCCCGGAAAACCTTTCATTGGCATTTCCATATTCGACTGGCCGGTGCACAACCAAACTTCGCCAATCAAAATATTTTCCAGCACCAACTCGGTGCCATCACTTATCTTTATTTCGAAAGGGCCACCAGCTTCCGGTGTTTCAAGCTGCAACTTCCACTTTCCATCTTTATCGGCCTTGACCGTGTAGGTTTTGTTATTCCAGGAAGGAGTCACTTCCACTGTTGCTTTTGCGTCGGCCCAGCCCCACATGCCAACTTCACTTTTCTGCTGTAGAATGGCATTATTGGCAAACAAAGCGGGCATTTTCACTTCGGCACGTAGCTGAAATACGACTGCCAAAAGCAAGATCATCAATACATTTCGTTTCATCAAAAACTTCATCTCGTTTATCTTTCGTTTGTTAATTCTTCAGTACAATATTCTATCTATTGAGGGGCTCTCCATTTAGGGCTTGACTTAAAGTCAAACCCTAAATAGCAGCTAACTTTTACTCATTTCACTTTTGCCATTGCAAAGTTACAGGTCCCAGCAAACCTGCCGGAAGCAACGGTTGCCCCTCCAATCGGTAGGGAGCGGTCGTCCAGGTGATGCGCTGATCTTCCGGCAAACGATGGTCACCAATTAAGCGGTTGTTCCAGGTATTGGAAACTTTAATAGTCAATCTATTTTCACCCTTTTCTAGCCCCTTTGTCGCCAAACGGTAGGGAGCAGTCCACAGCACAACCGGTTCGCTATCATTCAAGCTAACTTCAGCTACATCGCAAACTTTCCCGAAGTCTAACCACAGGCCGGTGGTATCACCATCCCAATTGAAGGTGGTTTTATACACCGCTTCACCCGAGTAATATTTAATCGCGTCATCGGCATTTTTCGACCAATCGCTCAAAGTTTCAAATGTTTGAGGTCTCTCCGGACCTCCAAAATCCGGGGCGAAACTTACTTCCCATACCGTGTTAATTGTGTCAACCGACGACAAATGCGCCAATTGCAGTTTTTCACCGGCTGCTTCAGCTTTATCTCCAAAGAGTACAAAAACGGATTCGTACGAATGAAAAGGGTATTTTATCATCACCCGACCATTTTCGTCCGTTTTGTAAATACATGCGGCGTATGTCCCTGTAGCTGGATTATAAAGAACCGGAGCCTTGCTATTCGCCCGAAAGGACATGGTTGCGGTTAAGCTATCAGCGGTTTGATTGGCAATAAAGTAGATATCTCCCTCATCTGAGTTCCGATGATTCCAGGCTAATTTACCCGTCGCATCCGACGTAAAATCAGGATGAACGCCGAGGGGTTCGAGGTTTGAATTTTCAAACGAACCAAAGATTAATCGTCCTTTTCCTTTCTGAATATATTTCAGCTTTTCACCGTTAAGCTCAGTGCTTTTTTCAGTGCCGGAAAACATTTCGTCGAGAATGTCATTCAAGCGATCCCGATCTTCATTCAGGCTGATTGTTTTTGTTGGCTTTTGTTGCATCAAAATCGTCGCGCCGTCATTTAACAGTTCGAGCAGTTTCCTGGCAACTTCAATACTCATGCGTTCACCTCCCTGAGGAGCCATCTTGCGATTTCCCGGAATCACCAAAATCGAATACTTCATTCCTGAAGCAAACACAACTTTCCCGTTTTCAACAGTCGCCAGATTCAGCAATGCATCTTTGTTGAACGAATCGTAGGCATAGCCGCGCAACGGATCGATCCAATTCTCCGGACGGGCCATATTAGCCTGTGTGCTGACCGTCCGGGGCATTTCGTATTTCGGGAAGCCTTCGTTTTTCAAACGTTCTTTTTCAGAGGCAACACGTTGCTTGCCAAACAAGCCAGGCAGGGTGTTGACCAAACGATCCGGCAGTAGCGCACGTCTGGGAATCTCCTCACCGGTAAACACAGCAATGTCCACAACCGGTTTCCCTTTTTGCAACAGCCGCTGACTATTCTCCAGGTAAGTCCAAAATCCATGGCTCATCTCCCACCATGTTTGCCCGCGTTGCAGGAAGGTTCCGACCTTGTCCAATGTCATGCCCGGCTTCCTGTCCAGCCACGGGCTGTGGACAAAAACATGGTTGACAATTTTGTTGATCCCCAATGCCAGGTTTCTGTCGGCGTACGGTTTAAGCATCGCCGGCGTTTCATTCCAATCCAAACGGATCTCGGTAAAACTTTCGGACTGAATAACCGGTTTGCCATAAATGTGTGCTGCTGAAATTGCATCCAGCACATCATTGGGTTTATCGTGCGACGGGCTTTGGAACCAAAATTCC
Source organism: Mangrovibacterium marinum (assembly GCF_003046625.1). Taxonomy (GTDB): domain Bacteria; phylum Bacteroidota; class Bacteroidia; order Bacteroidales; family Prolixibacteraceae; genus Mangrovibacterium; species Mangrovibacterium marinum. The sequence continues at coordinate 120,313 of NZ_QAAD01000004.1, read as the reverse complement.
CCCGCCGGATAATCGACATATTTCTGGTGCAACATGCCATCGACAACTCCTGTTGGCGCGTTGCTTTCCTCGACAAACTTCACCCCCAGCTGATGGGCTTCAGCGGCTATTGTACCCGAAAATTTATCAGCAAATAATTCGGCTACTGTTTCCCGAACATCGCGCAACACGCTTTCAGAAACATCCGTGTTTTCCAACGGAATACCAGCCATAACCGGCAAATAAGCCATTAAACTGTACCCTCTGCGTTTTTCAAATTCCTCGGGAAATTTGGCGGTCCAGTTCTGACTACCGCACTCCCAACTATCACAAAGCATTCGGGTAAGTGTGCCGTGAGCATCCTCACCTACCTGATTATAAATTTCGCCAAACCACTTATCAAATTGAAGTTTGACGGCATCTTCGCTGAACTTGTCGCATTCCAAACCACGGGCACCACCGCCAATGTAATTTTCGGCTCCGGTTGATGTATGTCCCATGCGGATGATCTTCCATTTTCCTTCGGGAGCCTGCCAGTTTAAAACACCATCCGCAGACACATATTCAGTCACATTAATCAGCGTATTCAGCGGAACAAATTGTCCATCCTCTGCATCCATTTTTGTTTCGTCGGCAATACGCCAGATCGACGCATTTTTCCCTTCAAACTGATTGATGCGAGCCGACGACAACAGTCGCAAGCCCTTCAACTGTAATTTGGGACTCCACTTGGCATCATCAATGTCTTCCGCACCAGGTTCCGAGCCTCCCCTCTCAAAAACGAAACGGAAATACTTCGCCGTTACCGGAGGGATTGCCTGGGTATTGGGCTGGTACAAATCCTGCCAGCCACTGCGTGGAGGAACCAGACGTGTGTGTTCCCAAAATTTTTCACCATCATTACTTACCTCCACAATCAAACGGTTCGACTGGTAATTTGCCCATCCAGTTGAAATCTGAATCGTCCGGCAAGTAAAAGGTTCATTGAACGCGTATTCAATCCAACCTTCATTTTTAGATGTGAAAGTTTTATCGTTATTCTTTTCAGCCAAATACTGCAAATCGCCTTCCTGCATATTTGAGCTAACTTTCGGCTGGATCACCCACGAATCTTGCTCGTAGTCGGCAACCGGATAGGCATAAGTGGCAATGTCTTCGTAATAGCCTTTATAATCCTCTGGCTGTGGCAGCGAAAAATGGAGTTGCGCCCCACCTTCGACAATCGTATCGGCCCAAACTACCTTTTGCATCGATAGTTCCGGCGTAATCCAGGGCCCCCCGGCAGTTGTGAATCCATCGCAAGTATTGAAACCCAAAGATATCCCCAGACGTTTGGCTTCCTTCACCGTGTATTTCACAACGTCGAACCACTCGGGACTGTAGGTTACCAATTGATTTTCGTACAGACCTGCCGTATCGCGAATCGCAAAAATGTACGCACCACCAATCCCCTGCTTTTTCATTGTTTCAAGATCGGCGGTAATGCCCTCTTTGCTCACAGCTCCATGCACCCAGTGCCAGAAAGTCCAAACAGTAGCATCATCAGCCGTTGGCGTTTCAACTTTTGCCTTTGGAGCTTTTTCTTGCTCGCAAGAAATTGCAAGTACCACCAGGGCAATGGCTAAAAGGATTTGTATCGGTTTGATTCGTTTCATTCGTCAGTTTGGCTTTGAACTAAAACTTGTATTGAAAGATTTGCTTGTTGATCTCGTTCTTCCCGGCAGCAAAAGGCACCAGGTAAAAACGATAGTGGTAAGTACTCGAAGGGATCTGGTATTGTGGTTCCGGCGCAGCAACATCCGACCAGCTATCGTTACCACCAACTCCCATTTGCTTCAAATCAATAGTCAGCGTCAGGTAGCCCGTTTCTTTTAGTTCATTGGTATGTTTCGCGGCGTTGATATTCGCTTCGGTCCACGGCCAGGCACTCATGCTCAAAAGGCTGTCGGCCACGACCAGCAAACCTTCCGATTTTTGCTCGTTCGACAAATACATCCAACGAACATCCGTGCGGTTACCGGTTTCCTGAGGCATGACATAAGGCTCGATAAATTGATCAATTGGGAGCGAATAAGTTGAAACCTCAAAGCCAAAGCTGCGATCGCAATAGTTTTCCAGCGGGCCTTTTCCGTACCAGCTGATCTGACGATAGGCATCAGCAATACCGCATTGCATACCCACTTTCGGAATATGGGGCAGCTCCGGTGAAGCTTTTAGTTCATAGTCAACTTTCAATGCACCATCGCCTCGCAAGGTGTAGACAACGGAACAAGAAGCGCTATCCGGAACAATCTCATAATTGCTTCGAACTTCGATCGTTCCATCTGCTTTTGTATCTGTTTCAACCGATTGCAATTTGGGCACGGCATTGTACCAAACTTTCAATTTCTTCTGCGGTTTCCACCCTCGCTCGTCATTGTCGGTGAGCGGACGGGTAAAATGCGGCAACAGCGGCGCAAACAGCTGTTCCTCGCCTTTCCATTTATAGGAACTCAGCGCTCCGTTTGTTTTGTCGAATTTCAGGTTGAAGTTTTTTCCAGTCAGCGCAAAAGCCTCTGGTGTTTCCTGCATTTCAATCCCGGGTTGCGATTTTCCGAAAGAAGTTTCCGAACTCAGCCCTGTCAAGGCAAATTGATCAAAAGCCACTTCAAATCCGGTATCAGCCCAGCTTGTTTTATCTTTTAAACTGAAGGAAAGAGTCGCCAAATACTCAGCTCCAGCCTTTATTTTTGGCCGTTCATCTTTAAAACTGATTATTGTATCCTTTCCGGCTGCCAAGGCAATCGGGTCCAACTGAACCGTTTTGATCACCTTCCCATCTTCCTGAAATTTCAGGGTCGGCACATAAACGGAAAGGTTTTGAACAGCATGACGGTTGGTGATTTTCACGTTGAATCCATCAGCATCCAACAGCTCACAACTGACCGGTTGAAACACCCATTTGCACTCGAACATGGCAGCCTTTGGGCGTCCATCCGAAGCCACAATTCCATTTATGCAGAAATTATTGTCGTTTAGCAAGGTATCGCCGAAATCGCCACCATAACCGTAAAATTCGGTTCCGTTTTCATCCTTTTTCAGCAACCCCTGATCTTTATAATCCCAAATACAACCACCAATCATGCGAGGCGTTGAACGGATTTGATCCCACCATTCTTTGATGTTTCCGGTAGAATTCCCCATCGAGTGCGAATACTCACACCAGAAGATTGGCCGGTTATCTCCGTTATCCTGGTTGACCAACAGCGGCCCAGTGTAAAGGGCAGGATACATACGACTAACAATATCGATATACGATTCATCGAGCGGAGTCTGAATCCGGTGCGAATGATCCTTCGGGTAATTCGGAGAGCCAGGTGGAATATAGCCCTTCACCTTCTGGTCGCCCATAGCAGGCTCGTAGTGGACCGGTCGGGTAATGTCGTAATCATGGCAATAAGCCGCCATAATTGCGGTTGCCGGACCACGACCAGCTTCATTCCCCAAACTCCAAATAACCACCGAGGGATGATTTTTATCGCGTTCAACCATGCGAACCACCCGCTGCAAATGGGCATTCAACCACTTTGGCTGATTGGCCAGCTTTCCACCCAAACCATGCGTCTCAAAGTTCGCTTCATCGATGACCAAAATTCCGTATTCATCGCACAAATCGTAGAAATAGGGATCGTTGGGATAGTGCGAAGTGCGGATGCAATTGAAGTTGAACTGTTTGATTTGCCGCACATCTTTTAAAATATCTTCGCGGGAAAGCGCCTTACCTTTCACCGGATCGTGATCGTGACGATTAACGCCGTAAATGTAGGTCTCCTTACCATTGATCAACAGCTTTGAAGTAACCGGATCAAACTCAATTTTTCGGAATCCGACTTTGCAGCTTTTGGCTTCCGTTACAGCGCCCGTTTTATCCTTCATCGTCAAAACCAGCGTGTATAAATTCGGTTCTTCGTCGCTCCATTTTAGAGGATTCTCCAATTTGGTTTCCAGCAGCCCAAATTTCACATTGTCAAGTCGTGGCCAGGCTTCGTTTAAAATATCCAAAGCACTTTTACACAGGGGCTCTTTCAATGCTGGCTTTCCGGAAGCGTCGTACAACATCGCCTCCAGTTCGTAGCCTTTTACGCTGTCGCCTGTCAGGTTTTCAATACGCGGGCGAAGGCTGAAGGTCGCGTCCCGATAATCATCGTCCAATTTGGTTTGATAGAAGAAATCGGCAATGCGAAGCCTGGGCTCTGCCATCAGGTACACTTCGCGGTGAATGCCGCTCATGCGCCAATGGTCCTGATCTTCCAGGTAAGCCCCGTCGCTCCAACGAATCACCTGAACAGAAACAATATTTTCACCATCCTTTAAATAAGGAGTCACATTGAATTCGGAAGGCAGGCAGCTGTCTTCGCCATACCCCAAAAATTTACCATTCACCCAAACTTTGAATCCCGAGCTCACCCCGCCAAAATGCAAGGTAATATTCATATCCTTCCAATTGGCAGGAATCGTAAATGACCGCTGATACGAACCAACCGGGTTGTAATCCTGCGGCACGTAAGGCGGATTAATCGGGCGAAACGGGTACACTGCACTTTTATAAATCGGCTTGTCGTAGCCCTTCATTTCCCAATTCGAGGGCACTTCAATTTTATCCCAACCACTCACTTTCGATTTGTAAAAGTCTTTTGGAGCATCTGCAGGTTTCATGGCAAAATAGAAATCCCAGTCACTATTCAAACTCTCGTAACGGCCACTGGTTTCACGATCGCCTTTCAGTGCTTCTTCAGTTGTTGCAAACGAATAAGCTGTCACGCGTGAGGCATCGCGGTTGATGCCGCTCACTTCCGGGTTTTCCCAGGGCTCAGCCATCTCCGTTGTCTTCTGCGGCGGAATGCCGGCCAAAACGCCGGTTTCTCCCTGCGCGAAAGCTCCCGCCGAAGCCAACAGCCCTATAGCTAATGCACCTGTTTTAAGCATTTTATTCGTCATAATCATTGAATCAGTTTTTTAGTCCCGGTTATCAGTTATTTACCGCAAAGAGCGCAAAGTTTTTCGCGAAGACCGCAAAGAAGACTTTGCAAGTCATTTGCTCGTTAATTCCAGCGTCTCTGCTTTCAGCCCTTCACTGCTGGCAGTGACTTTTATCGATCCGGCTTTTTCGGTGCTTTGCACGATCAACAGGCACATACCGTTAAATACTTCCCGATAGTTGGCTTTGAATGGCTCGGTGCTGGCCTGGTAACCATTGTCCACCCCGGCAACAAAACCTTCTCCGTCAACATTGAAATTGATCAGGTTGGCTGCATCGGGCACCCTGTTTCCGTCCTTGTCCGTCACTTTCACCGTGATGAAAGAAAGATCACTTCCATCAGCCTTTATGTTGTTGCGATCTGCTATCAACTCGATTTTTGCGGCCTGACCTGCCGTGTGGATTTCCTGTTCAGCCACTTGTTCTCCGTTTTTGTAACTCACAGCCCGAATACTTCCGGCATGAAACGGCACCCGCCACATCACATGAAACTGATCTTTTTCTTTCGACTTCCGGCCTTGCGAAACACCATTCACAAACAGTTCCACCTCGTCCGCATTGTTGTAATAAGCCCACAAGTCGACCGTTTGTCCTTCGGTCCAATTCCAGTGCGGGAACAGGTGTAACACCGTTTTATCAGTCCATTCACTTTGATACATGTAATACACATCTTTGGGGAAACCGCACAGGTCGATGATTCCCAAATAGCTGCTGCGAGCGGGGTACGGGTACGGCAAAGGCTCGCCGATGTAGTCGAAGCCCGACCAAATGAACATGCCGGGGATGAAGTCGTTGTTTTTCACCACCGCCCAGGTATCTTCGTGGGTTGCCCCCCAATAGGCGATACAGTTGTCGAAGGATGAAGCCGTCAGATCCGGATTTCCATCAAACGGAGCATTGTAGGCCGGCGGCCAAATGCGCACGCTGTCCGATGGAAAATCGTAGTGCCCGCGGGTTGACAAAGCCGACATATTTTCAGACGCCAGCATGCACTCGCCCGGGTAACGATCCGGAAATTTCAAATACTCCTCGTGTTTATAGTTGAAACTCAGCAAATCCAGTACTCCGGATTTGTAGAGATTATTTTTTTCAGGATCAGTTTCCGTTAAAGCCGCTGTTATTGGTCGAGTCGTGTCCAACGATTTGACGATATCAGCCAACTCACGGGTAATTCGAATTCCGGTTGTATCGAACTGCTCGGGAATTTCGTTTCCAATGCTCCAAACAAAAATTGAAGGATGATTACGGTCCCTCAAAATCATGTCCTCCAAATCGCGTATGTGCCATTCATCCCAATACAGGTGATAGCCTTTCTTGGCTTTTGTTTTCTTCCATTCATCAAATGCTTCGTTGATCACCAGGAAGCCCATCTTGTCGCACAAATGCAGCAGTTCGGGAGCCGGAGGATTGTGAGCCATGCGAATGCCGTTTACCCCCATTTCCTTTAGAATTTCCAATTGGCGCTCCATGGCACGCGTATTTACAGCAGCGCCCAATGCTCCGAGGTCGTGGTGCTGATTGACGCCATGTAACTTGTAAGGTTTGCCGTTCAGGGAAAAGCCTTTGTCCGGCGTGAATTCGAACCAACGCAAACCAAGTGGCGTGCTGTACTCATCCACGAGCTTTCCCTCTTTGAAAACTTCCGTTTTTACCAGGTATAAATTGGGATTTTCGGGCGACCACAGTGCCGGATTATTCAACTCAAAATTTTGGGTCAAAGATGAAATTCCATTCGTCGCCGTCAATGTCGATTCGGCTTTGGCAAGAACTGTTCCCTGGCTATCCAAAACCGACGATTTCACAAGCACGTCCTGTTGCAGGGTATCTGTATTTTCAAGTTGAATATCCAGCTTCACCTTCGCCAGCTTTTCAGAAACTTCGGGAGTGGTTACAAAAGTTCCCCAATGCACCAGATGAACCGGGTTCTTTTCAACCAGCCACACATGGCGGTAAATTCCGGAACCTGTGTACCAACGCGAAGCGGGCTGAGCCGAATTATCAACCCGAACAGCCAGGATATTTTCGCTTTCACCGTAGGCTAAATAGGGCGTCAAATCGTAGCGAAATGAAATGTAGCCATAAGGACGCTTGCCTAAAAAATGGCCGTTAATCCAGACTTCGCTGTTGCAAAAAACACCATCAAAATCAATGTAGAAGTGTTTATCGCTCGTCGGTTTTTCCAAACGAAAACTCTTTCGGTACCAGCCAATTCCGGTTGGCAGCGCCCCGCCTTCGGTGGTTGATGGCGCATCTGCGCTAAACTCACCTTCGATGCTCCAGTCGTGGGGGACATTCAGTTTTCGCCAGCTTCCATCGTCATAACCCGCCTGAAACGCGAGCGAGTCGTCGCCCAGCATAAATTTCCAGTCTTTGTCGAAGTTTTGCCGATCTGCAATTTGACGCTGCTGACAACCGGTAAGTACGGTTATTATCATCAACGATAGAAAAAATATCTGTCTCAGGTTTTGTTTCATCATGTTTCGTTTTTTAACAGCAAAGCGCTCGAAGAAGGTCACAATGACCGCAAAGCTGTTTCTTTTGACTTTTGACTTCAGCCTTTTGCCTTCAGGTCTACTTCACCGTTGATTCTTCCGTTGAATTAAAAGTCATCGGGCTTTTGCCTAAGTCTTTTGAAGTGGCTAAGGCGATTCCGCGATTGCCCAGTTTATCCACAGCATTGTAGTAGTGATAAACCACGCCGTCAACTTTGATGACGTAGGCTTTGTGAGCAAATAAATCGTCGTAGTTTTCTGAAGGCTCGATCAGGTGCTGGCCATTCCATTCGGTCCAATGCACCAAATCGTACGAAGCAGCAAAGCTGTTGTAAACAACCGTTTGCCCATCGGGCCAGTAGGCACGGAAAAAGAACATCACATACACATCGCCGATTTTCTGAATGACAGCATCGCCGGTAATACCTTTGTGGTGATTCAAAACCGGTTCGTCGCCAAAGCGCTTCCAATTGACCATGTCGTCGGAAACAGCCATACTGATCCGCTCGGCACCACGATCCGGATTGATACTGTCACCACGTGCATTATAATACATCACGAACGGATGCCCTGTAAGACGCTCTTCATCTTTGATGATAAAATTCTTGTAGATTGTGCTATTGTCGTACCAACGGGCGTCTTCATCTTTCGATGTCATCACCGGTTTCTCCAATCGATCCCACTGGTGCAAAGTCGCCGGATCTTCTGTGGTATAAGCCATGCCAACCGACAGCAAACCTTTTTCGTATCCGGTTGAGTTACCACCAAAGTAGCTCATCCAATATTTCCCGTCGTAGCTGTCTATGCCATAATCGCCGCCCCAGTCGTAATGAATCAGCGACGGATAACCGGCCTTCTGATTTACATCCCAGTCGGTTGTATCTGAAAACTGCATAATCGCTCCTTGCTCTTTCCAGTGGATCAGGTCGTCGCTCAACGCCAGGTGCGTTTCGTAACCTCGTCCGTCGAATATGATGTAGGTCATTACCCACTGATCGTCGTGGCGGAAAATAGTAGGGCAATCCATTTTGTACGAATTGCTGTCGGGCACCATAACAAGCCCATATTTATAAGGCGTTTTCACCTCGTTATAAATTTCGTCCATCTTCTGCAGAGACACCGACTCCGGTAATTCCTTCTTTAGGGGAGAGCACGCAACTACAGCAAGCGCTGCCATTGCTAATGCAAAAATTGTTCTTTTCATGTTTATTCCATTGCGGTCGTTGACCGGTTTATTGTTTCGTTTTTAGTTCAAATTCGTAGCTGCCGGATTGAATTTCGAAAACAGACTTGCCGTTTACTTTCTCCAGCGTCTGAATCAGTTCAATATCCTTTTCCGGCAATTGCAAACCCCAAGCCTGCACATCGCCCTCCAGCGGAAAGATTACTTTCGCAGTCGTATTCACCGGAACTTCCACATGCAGTGTAAATGAGTCTTCATTCTTCTTCCAATTACTGACAATTGCTCCGTAAGGAGAGTTGAAGGATACATTTGCAAAAGTCAGATCGTTAACGATCTCCGGCTGAATGACGATTGATTTGTAAGCGACCGAATTGTCAGCTTGCCGGATACCGCCCAGCCCCTGGTAAAACCACTCCATAAGGTGCCCCAGCATGAGGTGATTCAGTGATTTTGTGGGCAGAGCCTGCCACGACTCGGCCAGTGAGGTAGCTCCCATTTTCAGCTGGTAACCATAGCCGGGAACATCGTCGCGGTTATTCATTTCATAAAGCAATTCCGATTTTCCGAAGCGGGTCAGCGCATCCACCAGGTAGTGAAATCCAACATCGCCTGCCGTAACCGCTTTGCCATCCGACTCAATTTGTTTGATCAAATTGTCCAAAACTTGAGGCTCATTGGCGTCGTCAACCAAACCAAGGCTCAAAGGCATTGCCAAAGCCGTCTGACTTCCGGTTTCATAAGTGCCCAAATCGGCTTTATAAAATTCGTTATTGAACGCCGTTTTAATCTTTTGAGCCAATTCCTCGAAATGGGCTGACTCTTCCTTTTTATCCAATTTGGCGGCAACTTTAGCCATCAATTGGGCATCGTAGAAATAGGTTGCGGTTGCCACCAGCGGAACCGGCGTCAACTGCGCGAATCCCGGCTCATTCGGGCCAACATCGTACCAGTCGCCCAAACCGTGCGAAAGAATGTTATTCGTCGCCTTACTTTCCAAATAGTTCATGTAACGCTGCATCATTGGCCAGGCCTGCGTCATCACTTCTGCATCGCCATACCATTTGTAAATCAGCCAGGGAAGGATAATAGAGGCACTACCCCATTCCGGCGAATCGCGGAAAGCTGCATCGTAATATTCAAAATTGATGTATTCGGGCACAATACTCGGCACCAAACCTTTTTCGGTCTGGGCGTCTTCCATGTCCGCAATCAGCTTTTGGTAAAGCTTATAAATGTCGAAATTGAAATGTACACTGGTTCCCATCAACTGGGTTTGCTCAATCCAGCCCAACTTTTCACGGGTCGGACAATCCGTCATTACCGACTGTAGATTGCTTTTGATGCCCCAGTTGATCAGATCAAAAATTTGATTGAAAAGCTCATTGGAACAATCAAAATTTCCTACTTGAGGTGCAGAATTGCGAGTGTGCAAGGATTGCATCCTCTCCACAGTCGGAAATTGTGAATCAACAGAATCAGGCCGTGCACCTTCAACCTGTACGTACCGAAAACCAACATAGGAAAACCGAGGCTTCCAGTTTTCCGGGCCCTCGCCTTTCAACGTATATTTAAAATAATAGGGTGAACCACTGCCTCGCTGACTAACGGTGCCATCATCTTTTAAACATTCGCCCGGAGAAAACTTCACGGTTTGGCCTTTTTCTCCTTTTAGCGTTACATCGATAATTCCCGAAGTATTTTGTCCTAAATCGTAAACCCAAACTGAGTCATTTATTTGCTTGATCGCAATCGGCTCGAAAGCTGACATAACTTTCACCGGATGATTCGGGTCTGCTTTTAACTGGCCCATCGGAACCTGCACCAATTTGGCTGTCTGCCAGGCCTGATCGTCAAAACCGGCTTTATTCCATCCCGGTTGTTCCAGGTTCGAATCATAATCTTCTCCTCCATAAATACCACTGTAAGTTATTGGCGATGGAGACGTTTTCCAGCTCGGATCGGAGACAATTGTTTCGGTGCGACCATCCTTATATTTAAGTTGCAACTTGCAGATCAATTTTGGAAAACCATAGGCAATAATCAGTTTCCGGTAGCGCTCGCGGTTGTTGTAATGAAAGGTATTTCCAACGATTGCGCCCAGCGCATTATCTCCTTTTTCGAGCAAGTCCGTTACATCGTAACTATTGTACAAAGCCGTTTTATCGTAATGCGTCCATCCCGGAGCCAGAAAAGCGTCCCCGACTTTTTGTCCGTTAAGCGATGCTTCATATTGCCCCAGACCACTGATAAAAAGTGTCGCTGAAGCCAGATCACCAGTCACTTCAAATGGCTTACGAAACATGGGAACGACAGCGCGTTCCTCCACCTTGTCTTTCGACGCATCGCCATAGCCGCTAATTCCTTCGACCAGTCTTTTACCGGCAGGGAGATCTTCGTAACCGATCCATTGTGCACCGCTCCAATCGGCTTCATCCGGCAAGCCAAACTGAAAGGATTCAACTTCACTCCAACCAGATTCATTCCCCTTTTCATCCCAAACTTTCACCTTCCAGAAATATTTGGTTCCGGCTTTTAACGGCTGACCGGCAAAGGCTATTAATTGCGATTGTTTTGATTCTACTTTACCCGAATCCCAAACAGGATTTATCTCGACTTCTTTTAAGTCCAGCCCAACAACAATTTCATAAGCTGACTGACTATTTCCGTCAAGATCAGATTGCATCTTCCAGCTAAAACGGGGATGTTGAGTTTCGATTAATGCCAATTGGTTTGAAAACCCCTCCACCGAGCACTCCGAGATCCGGATACTTATCTTCGGTGAAGAACAGGCAAAAAGGAGGTTCAGGCTTAAAAAAAGTACTGTCAGTCGTTTCATTCGATTTAGTTTTTCGCTCTGCGAACGATTTTTTAGCTTCGATTCCAGTTCGTTACGCTAATGAAACGTCATTTTTCGCTCTTCCTTTCTGTAAATCTGAAAATTGAGCAGCACTCCACCAAAACGATAATCTTCTAATTATTAGAAAATTAATGTTAACGTTTACATCATGCATTAAACTGATATATTGATCTTTAATATTAGCTAATTATTTTTCCAATTGAAAACGTTTCTACACTATTTTACACCTTCAGAAAAACGAAAAGGAGAAGACATTTCTGCCTTCTCCTCTTTGAAATGTTCACCCAAACAAATGAACTATTTATGAAATCAAATCAGTATCCATTGGTTCCAAATTCGCCAGGATTGGCAATCGCATCCAGAAATGACTGCGGGATTGGACGCACGATGTGTTTACTTTCGTCGAAAGTTAGAATATCCGGATTGGTTTCCGCCAAATATGAATCCGTCAATTTGCCAAAGCGTTTCAAATCAATCCAACGAGTTTGTTCGCCCGCTAATTCCCGCGCTCTTTCGGCTAAAATAAAATCAAGCGTAACCTGACTATCGGCAACATCCATTTCACTGGCTCTACTGGCGATTGCTGATCGTTCACGAATCGCATTAACATAAGTCGATGCCAGTGACTGATCATTGTTATATCTTAGGGCAGCTTCAGCCGCAATCAGATAAACCTCTCCGAGTCGCAGAATAGGCACGTCTCCCTGCCATCTTTGGTTGTTGGAAATCCAGTACAAAGAAGAAAATTTCTTCATTGAGGGATATACTTCTTTGTAATAGGTTCCCATGGAACTGCTTTCCGATGTCACCCATCGTCCGGAAGCATCGAACATATCTGTTGGATCAACACAAAGGAAAGGCATCAATGCTTTTTCTTCAGCAGGAATAGTATAATTTGGTGTAAATACACTCAATCCGTCTAAGTATCCATCTTCATCTTCATCAACCATGTTTACATTACCGGAGGCATTCACGCCATAGTAACTTTTATCTGTATCGTAAGTCCAGACGGTATTTTTGATGACGTGACCGACCAACGACGCATCTTTTCCATATTTATCAACCAATTCCTGTGAGATTGTATAGTCGCTCCAACGGGAGTTATAATAATCCGTAAAGAAAGTGTCATCAAAGCGCGTATCCGCCGGATCTTCTACGGGCTCGAAAATCTCGGTTAACAAATACTTGGTTGGCTTAAATCCACGATCGTTGGCACGCCCGTACCAAGCACAATATTTCTCCGTTGTTCCCCACTCGGCTCCAACAGTTTTCAGATCCATCAGGTAATACTGGCGAGTACGTCCACGGTTTGACCAATCAGGATTAAGAGAGGATTCATGATCGACGGCTTCCAGGAACAGAAACTCACTATTGTCCTTATTATTCAGACCATCCCAAAGTTTGGTATAACCCGACTCATTGTCATCGCTTTGGTACAAGGCGACGCCATATTGGCCTTGGTTATCGATCAACTCCTGGGCTGCTTCAAGGGCCAAACGGGCATATTCCGAAGCATTAGACTCTTCCAGGCGAGTACGTTGCAAGTAGGCTTTCGCGAGCATTCCATAGGCGGCCTTCTTTGACACGCGGCCTCTTTCGGCACCTTGACTAATTGGTAGATGTTCGCAGGCAAACTTCAGGTCACTAATAATTAAGTCATAAAAATCGGCCTCTGTACTTCTCACTGGATTATTGTCAACCCCGGCGACAGAAGAGGGCTCCGTGCTTAAAACAACGCCGCCAAACTGCTCGACCAACTGCAGGTTACTCCAGCCACGCAAAAAATAAGCTTCGGCTACTTTGGCATTTTTTTCGTCTTCGGTATAACCTTCTACCTGATCGGCATAGTAGATGGCCGTATTACAGTAATTGACGGTTGAATAAAATCCTTGCCAGAATACTTTCAGTGTTCCTAATTCTGTATTCATATTACTGTTATACAGGGTGAATCCCGACTCTTTGGTCTCGCTTATCCACAAATCGGTTCCCATTTCCATGATGCCAATACCATCAATCTTACCATAGAAATAGTATAGACCATCATAACAATAGTTGATCAGGCTCTCGAAGCCCGCAGGATCTTTGTAGGCAATATCTGCACTAACTGTCGAGGGGTTGAATTCGTCCAAATCGCAGGCCGTTAGCAAACCTGCTCCGATAACTGCCATTAATACGGCTTTGATAAATATCTTTTTCATAATACGATTCTAGATTAAAATGAAACATTAACACCAAACACCACCTGCTTGTACAACGGGAATGAATCTGAAGCATTCGTCTCCGGATCAACACCATCCAGGATATCACTCTTGGCAAATACGAATGGGTTATAAAGCGTTCCGTACAGATAGAGATTTGAAAGTCTCAGCGTATTCAACGTCTTTTTGGGGAAGGTATAGCCCAAGGTGATATTCTTGACTTTCACAAACGAACCGTCAACAATATTCAAGCCGGCAGTCGGGGATGAATAATCGGTACTTCTGCTTAAATAAGGTCTGGGGAAATCATTTGTTGGATTATCTTCCGTCCAGTAATTGTACATGTCCGGTAAGTTTTTGTTACCGTAGCCGAAATAGCCCAACAATTCCCCCTCGATCATCTGTCCCCAACGAGCGGTCATGAAAATATCGAGGTTGAAATTTTTGTATTTGAAACTATTTTGGAAGCCGGCAGTCCACTTAGGAGATCCCTGACCAACAATCTGGCGGTCGTCGGATGCATTTATCGTATAGGGATTTTCGGCAGTATATTGCGTTACCACAGCGTTTCCGTCATCATCAGTTGTTGTTTTTTCCCATACACCATCCGAAACTTTGGTCAAACTTGATTCAATTTTCACATCGCCCGGAGCCAGTCCGAACACTGCGGCGTCGGCTTCTTCCCCGGTTTGCCAAATGCCGATCTTTTTATAGTCGTAAACTGTATTTTTAGGAGATCCCATGAACAATCCCAACGATACCAAATCATCAACAGTTGTACCGCTTCCAAGATCAATGGAAGTAACTTCTTCCCAGTTGCGCGCAAACGTGAAGGTTGAATTCCACTTGAATTTATCGGTTTGAATATTCCGGGTATTCAATGTCAATTCGAGTCCCTTGTTGCTCATGCGGGCAATATTCATATTCATGGTGTACGGAATTTTAGCCGTATATCCGCCACTTGAATAAGGCAGGTTTCGGGCGTAAATTACGTCTTTGGTATCGGTATCGTACCATTCCAGCGAACCATCAATCCGATTATCGAATAAGCCAAAATCCAGGCCGATGTTCATATTGTACGATTTCTCCCAGCCTAAGTCGGTATTACCAACAGCTTGCGTGGGAATATTGGTCACAAGTTGACCTCCTCCCAGGTTCAGGGCATCGACACCACTGGTCACTTCTGAGCGAGTTACGTAAGCCGAAATATTGGAGTTTCCGGATACACCATAGCCCAAACGAAGCTTCAGGTTGCTCAACCAGTTTTTAGTACCCGCCATGAAATTCTCGTCCGAAACGCGCCATGCAAATGCTCCTGCCGGGAAAATATCCCATTGTTTTGCCAGCTGCGACGCGGCATCCTCCCGCACGGATGCGTTGATAATATATTTTCCTTTGTAAGAGTAGATTGCACGAGCAGCAACTGACATTCTTTTTGAATGACCATAAGATGAGCTGACGATAGGATTCAAACCCGCATCCAGATTATAAAACTCAAAATCGTCGTACAAGAATCCTTCGCTGTAACTGCTCGAACTTTCATGTTGACTGTGTGCATAAGACGAAATCAGCGTCGTTGTGAAATCATGATCTTCGCCGATGGTAAATTTGTAGTTCAGGATGTTTTCCCAGTTGTAGCTGTAGGCTAATGAAGTGTTGTAACTAGCATTGCTGATTTCATTGGCGCTACCAATCAGCATCATGTAAGTGTGGTCGCTATTATAAACCCCGTTGCGTCTGGCAGTAATTGAAGTTCCTAAAATAGAACGAACTGTCAGCCCTTTTGCAAGCGTAAGTTCCACAAAGGGGTTTGCGGTTACCGCAATAGCTTTGGTGTTGTTTTTATAGGTTCCGTCAATATCATCGGCCAACAAACTCACGATGCCCGCTTCTTTACCCGCCGGATAAACATTAATGTTACCGTCTTGGTCGTATACGTCTCCGATCGGCTCAAGCCCAAATGCTTTGTTGATGCGGCTACTGCGGGTTTCTCCGTTGGTGTAGGTCAAGCCGGTTTGAAGACCAAATTTAATCCAATCAGCAGCGTTAACATTGATGCTACTTCTCATGGTTGCTTTATCCTGAAAGTCGTTTTTATAGATTCCGTTGACTTTATTGTAGCCCAAAGAGAAATTGGCCTGTACCGTTTCTGTTCCGCCACGGATTGAAACAGAATAGTTTTGTTGCACCCCGGTTTGTAAGGTCTCGTCAACCCAATCGACCCACTTATTATCATTGACATACGAACTGACAGAACCAATTCCCCAAGCTGTCAACAATTCATCCATACTCGACGAATGAATTCCATTGGTTGCATAGTAGCCTTCTTCCAGGTAGTTCAACCAGGAATCGCCTTGCAAAGCACTGGGGTAGGAAGGCCAACCATTCACGCTGACATAAGAATCCAAATCGACCTGAATTTTTCCTCTTCTAGCTTGTTTCGTTGTAACGATAATCACCCCATTGGCCCCCGCAGAACCGTAAATTGCCGTTGATGAAGCGTCTTTCAGAATATCCATTGATTCAATATCGTTGGGATTTAGGTTTGAAATGCTCCCCTGAATTCCATCAATGATATAAATTGGTTCACTGCTGGCGGTCAACGAACGGTTACCACGTAACAGGATACTGGTAGAACCTCCTGCCCGACCATCGCCACGGGTAATATCCAAACCGGCAACGCGCCCCTGGATCGCTTCCACTGGGTTTACAACCGGGGCAATACTGATCTCATCAGCTTTCACGGTCGACACAGCTCCGGTCAAATCTTTCTTTTTAACAGTACCATAACCGATCGCTACAACTTCTTCCAAGCCGATAGTCTCCTCTTCCATTGTGACATCGATCACCGACAAGTTTTGCACCGGTACTTCCAGCGCTTTCATTCCGACGAATGAGAAAACCAATGTGCCATTTGCCGGTACTCCCTGCAAGCTGTATTTTCCGTCGGTGTCGGTAATTGTTCCGATGCTCGTGCCTTTAACAAAAACGGTAACTCCGGGTATCAAGTCGCCTTTTTCGGAGGTCACTTGCCCTTTTACAGTCTTGGTTTGTTGGCTGGCAGTACCCGAAGCGGAGCTGTTATCATCGGAATAAAGCACATAACTGTTATTGAAGGTCCGATACTTG
Organism: Mangrovibacterium marinum; assembly: GCF_003046625.1. Classification (GTDB taxonomy): domain Bacteria; phylum Bacteroidota; class Bacteroidia; order Bacteroidales; family Prolixibacteraceae; genus Mangrovibacterium; species Mangrovibacterium marinum. The sequence continues at coordinate 103,458 of NZ_QAAD01000004.1, read as the reverse complement.
ATGTTGGTTCCTTCCAACAACTGATCCAACGCCTTTTCGACATCTGAGAACTCCAGATTCATATTGACTTTCTGATCAACATCAACATTGGCCCGGTTGAATAGAAAGGTGAAGTTTGTTTCATCCTCAATCGTCTTTAGCACGTCGACAATTGATTGGTTTGTTGCTTTTATCTGCACCACCTGGTTATTCTGCGAATAAACATTGGCAGAAACCTGCAGGAAAGCCAACAAAATAAATAGGCTTGTTAGTTTCATAATACGCAAAGTTTGTTTCGGAAACCACCAGAGCGGTATCCGAAATGTCATACCGATTTTTTTCATAAGTTTGTAGTGTTTATTATTAACGAATTTGTTACGGCTGCAACCGTAATAAATGGAAAGGGAAGTGCTGCAACACTTTCCTTTTTTTTAATTTGCTTTTAGTTGTACTTCACTCCCGTTTATTTCATAGTTAAAATTTGATGTTAGCTGCATCATTTTGAATAACTCCCGTATACTTTCCGTTTTCACCGTCATGGTGAAATAATCGCGTGTTGCCAGCCGGGGATCCAGGTCAATCGTTACGCCATACCAACGTTCAATGCGGGGTACCAATTCTGCGAAATTGGCATCCTCAAATTTCAGTTCGTTGTTGCGCCAAACACTGTAGATGCTTGAGTTCACCTGCTTAATTTTAAGAGCACCATCACTCAAAACGGCTTGCTCGCCGGGCTTTATCGACTGATTTGTTTGGAGCTTTTTCCCAAACAATTCAATCTTTCCTTCATCCAGCGTTGCCTCAAATGGCTCACCTTCGTAATTGCGAACATTGAAATCAGTTCCCAATACCCGAATGTTCATCCCCGAAGGAGTTTCAACAATAAACGGATGGCTCGGATCTTTCGACACTTCGAAATAGCCCTCCCCTGTCAGGCTTACTTTCCGGGGATTATTAGCATCGTAGCGAAGGCTTGATTCCGAGTTCAACCAAACAATTGTGCCATCGGATAAGACGAGACTCGATTTCTCGCCTGAAGGTACCCGAACGGTCAACAATCCCTGTCCGCCGGGGCTAACTTGCGCTAAACGGTAAGTTTGCAGGCCTGCAAGTCCCAAACTTACCACCAATAAAACCGAAGCAGCAACCCCCATCCACTTTTTCGGCAGAGAAATGATGCCAGGCTTGTTTGATCTGGACTGTGCGATGTGATTTGAATAGAATGCAGCCCATTCCTGATCAACATTCATTGTTGTCGCCAAGCCATCCCGTTGAGTCAACTTATGAGTTTCGTAGAAGCTTCGAAGCTCCTCCCGATTGCCTTCAGCTTGAGATGCCCACTGTATAATTTCACGATCTTCATCCTCCGTGGTTTCCCGAAGGACAAAGCGTACAAGCATATTTTCGTCGATAATTGGATTCATCTGCACGGTGTTTCTAATAAGCAATACAGGTCACCCTCAATTTACCCTGACAACAAATTTGATTTTTTTGTGATTTATTTTTGATTTGCAGACAGGCGCTCGTTACAAATAGTCTTTCAATGAGCTACGCAGACACGACAAAGCCCTACTCATTTGCGTTTCGACTGTTTTTACCGAAATATTCAGTTCTTCAGCTATCTCGGCATATTTTAGCCCGGATTCGCGACTTAAAAGGAAAATGCGCCTACATTCGGAAGGAAGACCAGCAATGGCCGCATTAATTTCATCCTGCAGCTCTGCCGCTTCCAACGACTGAACGACCATGTTATCCTTTTCATTGGCCGCATACAACAGATATAGTACCGACTGAAATTTGTCAACCACGCGTTTATGTTGCAGCATGTTTAAACAGGCATTTTTTACCGACCGAAACAGGTAGAATTTCAGGTCATCATCCAACGGCAGCAGGTCGCGTTTATTCCACACTTTCAAAAAAACGTCCTGAACAACCTCTTTCGACTCTTCGGCATTGTTTGTATAACGATCAGCAAAACAACACAATCGAACAAAATATTCCCGAAAAACAGATTCAAACTGCTTTTCGGTCTGCAAAGCCGTATTCGGGATTGTTTTGGTCAGTTTAAAGTTCATTCGGTTCGTTTCTGCAAAAAAGCTTATCCAGCTGGTTGAAATAATAGCCCAACAAACATATATGAAAACGTTTACAATACAAAGTAGATATGTTTAGCAATTGTAAAATTTCCACAACGCTTGTGAAGCCGATCGCCAGATTACATTCAAAAATCCGGCATTCGATCGATCACCAGTGGCAAGCAAACTAGCTGCGCTCCTCGGTTCAAGATCCATTTATCAAGCAGTTGACTTATTCTTCTTCCCTCTTCGAATACCCAATAGTATCGTAGCTAGCGGTACATGACTCACCAGAACAAGAAAAGGAGGCCGAAGCCTCCTTTCTGAAATGAAATATTGCGTGTTTTAAGCGTCTTTCAGCGGACATTTTTTCAGGAAGAAAGGAACAGGTTCACTGCTCGATTCTTCATCGACCTTCCAGGTGTTACCCGAGCGCAACAGCTCGTCAACATTCGAAATCTTACGAGAAGCCTGTACCGTCTCAATCTGGCTTCTCACAGCCTGATCGTAAACAGGAGCATCAACGCTGCGAATAACGCCCATTGCAACCGGAAATTCGGGCAAGGCCATATTGATCAATGCCAGGTGCAGAGTCGGATCAGCTGTTTTAGCATCGTGAACCAAAATATCGCCCAGGGTATATCCGTCAGTTCCGATGGTTACAACTTTCAGCTTGCCATTTTCGAACACAAGGCCTTTTTCGCTTTCGTTGCCAAAAAGCATCGGTTTGCCGTGCTCCAGGAACAACTGCCGCTCGTTGCGAAACTTGGGATCAGCAATCTCTGCATGAATTCCATCGTTAAAGATCACACAGTTCTGAAGCACTTCAACAACGGAAGTTCCTTCATGCTCTGCGGCAAGTTTCAACACCTCCTGCGTATGTTTCACATTTCCGTCGACCGCGCGGGCAAAAAAGTTACCGCTCGCCCCCAATACCAACTGACCGGGAATAAACGGGTCTTCAACGGTTCCGAATGGCGAAGTCTTTGTCACAACACCACGATCGGAAGTTGGCGAATATTGTCCTTTGGTAAGACCATAAATCTTATTATTGAAGAGCACCAGATTCACATCGATGTTACGGCGCACCAAGTGGATAAAGTGGTTTCCACCAATCGCCAATGAATCACCGTCACCGGTAATTACCCAAACGTTCAGATCGGGATTTGCGGTTTTCACACCCGAAGCAATTGCAGTAGCACGCCCGTGAATGGAATGGAAACCAAAGGTGCTCATATAATACGGGAAACGAGAAGAACAGCCGATACCTGAAATAACCGCAAATTTTTCGTGCGGAATATTCATTTCGGCCATGGTGCGCTGCACGGCATTCATAATTGCATAGTCGCCACAGCCGGGGCACCAGCGAACCTCGTTTTCACTCTTAAAATCTTTTGCAGTATAGTTGAATTCAGCCATTAATTAGTCCTCCAGTAATTGATTAAAGTTTTGTGTAAGCTCCAGTACAGTGAATGGTAAACCTTTCACCTTGTTCACCTGATGGTAAGTAAATCCGGGCACTTTATCGCGCAAATAACCGGCAAACTGCCCCATATTGAGCTCACATACCGCAATTTTCTTAAACTTGCTGAAAACATCTTTTGTATTGGCCGGCAGTGGCTTAATGAAATTGAAATGCGCTAATGAAACTGACTTTCCGGCATTTCTCATTTCACGAACAGCGCTTAAGGTATGTCCGTAGGTTCCTCCCCAGCTTACCACCAGCAAGTCGCCTTCCGGTTCGCCACACACTTCCAGTTGAGGCAGCATATCCACCACCCGTTCAACTTTCTCGGCCCGGTATTCGGTGTTTTTCTGGTGATTTTCGGGGTCATGACTCACCGAACCACTCAGGTTTTTCTCCAGTCCACCTACACGGTGCTGGAAACCTTCCCTACCCGGGATGGCCCACTCGCGGGCATAGTTTTTTTCGTCGCGTTTATAAGGTTGAAAAGACGCGCTATCTTTTGCAATACGCGGTGTAATTGAAGGCAGCTCATCCATCGATGGCACGCGCCATGGCTCGCTACCGTTTCCTAAGAAACCATCCGTCAACAAAACAACGGGCACCATACGCTCCAAAGCAATTTTTGCTGCCAGGAATGCATAGTAGAAACAATCGGAAGGAGTACTTGCTGCCAGCACCACAACCGGACTTTCTCCGTTACGGCCGTATAGCGTTTGCATTAAATCTGATTGCTCGGTTTTAGTTGGCAAGCCGGTTGACGGCCCCCCACGCTGTACATTCACAACAACCAGGGGAAGCTCAGCCATCACTGAAAGGCCAAGTGCTTCAGACTTCAGAGCGAAACCAGGACCCGAAGTGGAGGTCACAGCCAAGTCGCCGGCAAAAGCAGCGCCAATAGCCGTACAAATACCCGCAATCTCGTCTTCAGCCTGGAAGGTTTTCACGCCTAAATCTTTTCTTTCAGCCAGAGCTGTCAACACATCGGTAGCCGGAGTAATTGGGTAAGAGCCTAAAAACAGGTCTAAGCCAGCTTTTTCCGAGGCGGCCAACAGTCCCCATGCAGTAGCATTGTTACCGTTTATATTACGGTATATACCGCGTTCAATAGCCGCCGGATGCACAATGTATTGCGGCGTCATGTGTTGCATGTTCATTCCGTAGTTGTAACCGTCGTGCAACACGCGCAGGTTTGTTTCAACAACCAGCGGTTTTTTGGCAAATTTCTTCTTCAGATACCCCTCGATATAGTCCAGCGGACGACCAAACATCCAGCAAACCAATCCTAAAGCGAACATATTTTTACTTCGCAGAATGGATTTGTTATCCAAACCGTAGTCCTTCAAACTCTCACGAGTCAAGCTTGTGATTGGCACCGGAATTTTGGTGTAATCAATCAAATCGCACTCCGCAAAGGGGTCATCGGTTTTAAAGGCTGCTTTATCCAGGTTTTTTTGAGTGAATGAATCCGCATCAAAGATGATTGTTCCACCGGGATTCATAAATTTTGCGTTTGCTTTCACGGCAGCAGGGTTCATCGCAACCAGCACATGGGCATAATCTCCCGGTGTTGTAATTTGCTTTTTACCAAACTGAACCTGAAAGCCGGATACTCCTCCAACAGTACCCTGAGGCGCGCGGATTTCAGATGGATAGTCCGGGAAAGTTGAAATATCATTCCCAAACAATGCAGATGCATCCGAGAACAATGTTCCGGTCAACTGCATACCATCCCCCGAATCTCCGGAGAACCTGATAGCCACTTCTTCAAGTTCTATAACTTTTGCGTCTTTCATGTAATAAATATTTTAGATACCTACAATAATGCTTATGAATGTCAAAAAAAGAGCCCTTAAAAATAATAAATTGCCAGCCGATATCCTGAGCACCTCCTCTGCTTCGCTTGTACATCGGTATAAAAATAACCATTTATTAATAAGCTAATCAAGATCATGTTTCGTTATTAAAGGGATTACTATCTTTACAAGTCAATTAAAAAACAATACAGACTATGGCATTTATAAGAACACTTCGAGGAAAAACTCCGAAGTTCGGAGAAAATTGCTTTTTAGCTGAGAATGCGGCTGTTATAGGCGATGTTGAAATGGGAAACGACTGCAGTGTATGGTACAGTGCAGTAATCCGCGGCGATGTACATTCCATCCGAATCGGCAATAACACCAACATCCAGGACTGTGCCGTTATTCACGCTACTTATCAAAAGTCGCCTACCAATATTGGGGACGATGTTATTATTGCTCACGGCGCAATAGTTCACGGCTGCACGATCAAAAACCATGTAATGATTGGGATGAACGCCGTAGTGCTGGACGATGCAGTTGTGAATGACAATACCATTATTGCCGCAGGCTCGGTGGTTACTAAAGGTACTTTTGTTGAAGCAAACAGTGTGTACGCGGGTATCCCGGCAAAAAAAATAAAATCACTCAGTCCCGAGCTGGCGGCAAACGAACTACACCGCATTGCCAATGCATACAGCACCTATGCGGGTTGGTACGGTGAGCCCCAGGAAGCAGAAAACACGAAATAATTAACCATCCAAACAACAATATGAAACCAACACTACTAATCCTGGCTGCCGGTATGGGGAGCCGTTATGGAGGATTAAAGCAAATCGACCCCTTCGGGCCAAACGGAGAGACTATTCTTGAATATTCGGTATACGACGCAATTCGCGCGGGTTTTGGCAAAGTCGTCTTTGTGATTCGCGAAAGTTTTGCCGAAGCCTTCAAAGAACGATTCGATGAAAAACTAAACGGAAAAATTGAAGTTGAATACGTTTTTCAGGAGCTCGATAAGCTGCCCGTGGGATACAGCTGCCCCGAAGAACGTGAAAAACCTTGGGGCACCGGACATGCCATACTAATGGCCAAAGACGTCATCCGCGAGCCTTTTGCGGCCATTAACGCCGACGACTTTTACGGAGCGCAGGCCTTTCAAGCAATGGCCGATTTCTTCAATAAGCAGGTTTCGCAGAACACCTACAGCATGATTGGTTACCTCCTGAAAAATACCCTTTCGGAGAACGGAACAGTGAGCCGCGGCATTTGCAAAGCCGACAGCGAGGGTAATCTGGTTGAGATTACAGAACGTCACCAAATTCGTCGCCAAGGCGATGTAATTGTTTTCGAAAATGACGACAAGGCCTTGGTTGAAGTGGCGGAAAACACGCCGGCATCGATGAATTTCTGGGGCTTCCACCCCACCATTTTCAAGCACCTGGAAGAACAGTTCAAAGCATTTTTGGATGAAAAAATGACACTGCCCAAGTCGGAGTTCTACATCCCGAGCGTAGTCTTCGAGCTCATTCAATCAGGTGAAGTGAAAACAAAGGTTCTTGAAGCCGATTCACCTTGGTTTGGTGTTACCTACCCCGAAGACAAAGACTACGTAGTCGGACAGATTGCAAAATTAACCCAAGCCGGGGTGTATCCTCCTCAATTGTGGTAAAATAAGAGCAAACTCAGCCCGATCAAAACAGGGAGGTTCGATGACTTTGGGCCTTCCTGTTTATTTATTCGGCCAATAGTCCCACTCAAAAGCCTGTAAAACGGTATAAATGCTTCGCCGCTTTTGCAGAATAACCTCCCCTTCCGCGCCTTGCGGATTCGACAAGTGGTTTGTCAAAACATTCTGCGTTACAAATGTCCGATAGTCTGAAATCGGAACACCTAACGATCTATTCCGGTATTAAAGGTGAATTTTCTGCGCCTTTACCTCCTGCCCCATAAACTGCCGGGCCCGACGCTCAAAGAGTTCAACCTGCTCGGTCGTCAGGTAATTCAGGCGTCCGTTCTTCGTGCACGCCTGGTCCACTTCGGGATGTCGCGACAGGTAATCGACTAAACTGGCTGCAACGATCTTCCCCTGCTCCACAATCTCCACGTCAGGCTTGGGCAAATACTGCCGGATGCTATCGATTAAGAGCGGATAATGAGTGCAGCCCAAAATTAAAGTGTCCAACTGCGGATCGCTATTAAACAGGCGTTCCAAATCTCGCCGGATAAAATAATCGGCTCCAACGGTACCGATCTCACTATTTTCGACCACCGGTACCCACATGGGGCAGGCCTGCTGGGTTGTATTTGTCACGCAGCCACCCGACCATTTTTCGAGCTCTATGGGATACGATCGGGAGGCAACAGTACCCGAAGTTGCCAGAATGCCAACATGCCCGTTTTTGGTCGATTTTGACGCATATTCAACACTGGGACGAATCACGCCCAACACCCGCCTGGCGGGATCGATCTGTGGCAGATCGCGTTGCTGAATAGTCCGTAAAGCCTTTGCAGAGGCCGTATTGCAAGCCAAAATCACCAACCTGCAACCTTGCTCGAACAAAGCTTTAACAGCCTGAAGCGTGTACTCGTACACCACATCGAACGAGCGGGTACCGTAGGGTGTACGCGCATTGTCGCCCAGATACAAAAAATCATATTCGGGAAGTTGGTTAACAAACTCCTTCAACACAGTCAGTCCGCCATAGCCTGAGTCGAAAACACCAATGGGATGATATTCTGATGACATGTAATAGCTTTTCGACAAAAATAAAAAAAGCCACCTGAAACAGATGGCTTTTCGATAATTTATAGCTTGAAATTACATGCCTAATTTTGCCTTAACCAACGGTAGTAAATCGATACTTGCGTTTGATTTATACAACACAGCATTGGAATCGAATACATAAATAACCCCTTGCTCTTTAGCGACCACTTCAATTGTTTCGTTTGCCTTTTTAAGAATCGGCTGCATCAACTCAGCTTGCTTTTGCTGCATCTTTTGCTGTGCACTCTGATTGAATGTTTGAATCCGTTGTTGCAGATTCTGCAAATCTTCTTCCTTAGCCTGACGCACGATATCGGTCAATGAATCTGCTTTTTGAGTATATTCTGCTACTTTATCTTGAAATTCCTTTTGCATACTGGCTAACTGATCCTCAAGACCTTTGGCCTGAGCTTCCAGTGTTTTTTGGGCAGCTGCAGTTTCAGGCATCTCTTGTATTAAAGCTTGTGAATCGATATGCGCAAACTTCAAGTTTTGTGCTTTAACAATTCCTGCTGAAAACAACATAATCGCTACCAGACAAATTTTCACAACGTTTTTCATAATCTTATATTGATGTTAATTTTGGTGAACAAATTTAGAATATTAATTCTTATAACCAAGTTTTTGCAAAACCTGATCGCTTAAGTCGAACTTCGGATTGGTATACAACATCGACATTCCTCCCGACTTGTCAAAAATCACGGCATAACTGCCTTCGTTTGCGATTTCCTGCACTGCATTGAAGATATCATCCTGTATGGGCTTAACAAATCCTTCACGCTTTTTATACAGTTCTCCCTCGGGACCAAAATACTGTCGCTGAGCGGATTTGTATTCCTTCTCCTTCGAAATAATTACATCTTCGCGTTTGCGTTTCATATCATCCGATAGCAAGACTGCCTCGGTTTGGTAATCACTGTACATTTTTTCCAGTTCAGCATGCATAGTTTCAAGTTCCTTCTGGTACTGATTGGAAATCTGATCCAATTGCTGTTGAGCAGCGGTATAGGCCGGAATATTTTCCAGAATATAATCTGTATCTACAAAGGCATATTTCTGTGCCCAGGTCGCACCTGCAACAAGCAGAAATGCAACAATAAATGCGATCTTTTTCATGTGTGTTCCATTTAATTGTTCCTACTGAAAACCAATAAACACAAAATCCAAGCCAAAGCGCTAAGTATCAGAACTGCTGTCCAATAACAAAGTGGAATTGACTTCCGGAGACGGAATCGTCGCCGTTAATATCGTCGAAACCATAGCCCCAGTCAATCCCCATCAGACCGAACATCGGCAGGAATATTCGCACACCGAGACCCGCTGATCGCTTGAGATCGAATGGATTATAGTCTTCGAAGTTCATCCACGCGTTCCCACCTTCCATAAAACCAAGCACATAGATCGTGGCCGAAGGCTTCAAGGTAACCGGATAGCGCAACTCCAGGGTAACTTTATCATACATATTCGAACCTGTGGTCGGACTCATACTATAATCCTGATAACCACGCAGTGAAACAATGTCGGCACCATAAAAATTGTATCCCGACATTCCGGATCCACCAACCCTAAACCTCTCGAAGGGCGATCGCCTATCCTTATCATAATAGCCGAGGAATCCGTACTCTACATTCGTGCGCAAAACCAAGTTTCTGTTTTTAGACAAAGGAGTATACCATCCACCTTTGAATTTCCACTTGTGATATTCAATCCAACTGTACCTTTCTTCACTTGTCAAATCCGTTCGACTATAGTCAACTCCATTGATCAGCGAAAATGGAGGAGTGAATTGTAACGAAAGTGAAAATTCCGATCCGCTCCGCGGGAACAGTGGTTGGTCAACTGAGTTTCGGGCAAAAGTTGTTTTGAAACTCAAATTGTTAAATTGCCCACTTCCGTCATCATTATCATCACTCAGGAAATAATAATAGTTGGCCATGTTCTGCAACTTGTAACGTTGGTAGGCTACTTCGTGATAAACCTGAAAATAATCATCGGGCCATTTTAACCGGTAACCATAACCGAGAGAAACAGACGAAGTGATCTGAATTTGATCAGCCGACGATTCTTCGTAATCGTAATTGTATCCATAACCGTAGCCGTAGCCATAATTATAACTGGAGTAACCACTTCCATAAGGACTGTAACTACTGTTATAATAATTATTTGCAGAGTAGTTTACCCGAGAACGTGAAAGTGAAATCGAGAATGAGTTTGGCTTTTTACCTCCTAACCAAGGCTCCACAAATGAAAGGCTGTATGAGTTATAAAATTTTCCACTGGTTTGTGCGCGGATTGCCAGGGTTTGTCCATCGCCGGTTGGCAGCGGACGCCAGGCCTCTTTGTTAAGGATATTGCGAACGGAGAAGTTAGAGAAACGTAAACCAATGGTACCCACAAACATACGTGCCCCCCAACCACCTGACAATTCAATCTGGTCGTTTGCCTTTTCCTGCAGCTCATATTTAATATCTACCGTACCGTCCTCTGGATGAGGAACCGGAACGGGATTAATTGCTTCAGGGTCAAAGTGTCCTAACTGCGACAACTCACGTACTGAACGAATAATCAGTGCCTTACTAAAAAGATCACCCGGGTAGGTCCGCAACTCACGACGAGCCACATGCTCATGAGTTTTTGTATTCCCTTCAATAATTACCTTATTAATAGTTGCTTGCGTTCCTTCGTAGATCCGCATTTCATAATTAATCGTATCGTCCTCAATACTAGCCTCTACCGGTTCGAGATTGAAGAAAAGATAACCGTTATCTAAATAAAGGTTGCTTACTGCATCTTCATCTTCATTCAAGCGCTTGTTCAAAGTCTTCTGATCGAACACATCCCCCTTCTTCACACCAAGCACAGCATCCAGATAATCAGAAGGATACACGGTATTCCCCATCCATCGAACATCACCAAAGTAATATTTATCGCCTTCATCAAGATAAATATCAATCTTCACGCGGCTATTTGGCAAAGGAGTAATCGTGTCGGCTACAATGGTAGCATCGCGATATCCTCTTTCATTGTATTTATCAATAATTAACCCCTTGTCTTCCTTATATTTATCTTGAAGAAACTTCTTAGTACGAAAGAAGTTCCTTATTCCGCGTTGATTTGTTTTCTTCATGGCCTTCCGCAATTGACTATCGCTTAAGTTTCCAACACCATGAAAAACAATCTGTTCAACCTTAACTTTTTCCTTTTTATCCACCATTATATCCAGGATAACACTATTTACCTGGCTTGTATCGTCACGTTGAACGATGTTCACCTCCGTGTTCAAGAATCCTTTTTCGTGAAAGATTCCGGAAATAATTCGCTCTGCATTAATCAGTTGATTATCGGTAACCTGACTACCTTTTAATAACAATACGCGTTCTGTAATATCATCGCGTTCCGATTTGCTGACACCAAAGAAATTCACATCCGCCAGGCGCGGCCGTTCCTGCAACTGAATTTGCAGCCATATTTGATCTCCGACAACTTTGGTCGCTTCAATACGAACGTCAGAAAACATCTGATTTCCCCAAAGCTTTTTTATGGCGTTGGAGATTTCCTCACCCGGAACGGTAATTTCCTCCCCTACTGTTAGTCCGGAGACCTGAATTAACACGTTCGTATCCAAATAGCGAATTCCGACAACTTCAATATCGGCTATCGTATATTTCTTTGGACTTGAATAGTAAATTGAAAAGTTGGTACCTTCTTCCTGAGCAAAGGCAGCCACACTCATCATAAGGAATACGAAGAAAATTTTGATTTTGTGCATTTCCTGATTATTGTTTAGCTCACAATTTGTTGACTGGTTTTTCCGAAACGACGTTCTCTGTTTTGAAAGTCGTACACCGCTTCAAACAAGTTTTCCTTGTTAAAGTCGGGCCATAATACCGGCGTAAAATAAAACTCGGTATAGGCGATCTGCCATAACAAAAAGTTACTTATTCGAGCTTCGCCGCTCGTGCGGATAAGTAACTCAGGATCGGGGATTCCATTCGTAGCTAAATATTTATCAATTAGTTCTTTGTTTATATCTTGAGGTTCTATCTTTTCATCTTTCACATCGACTGCGATTTGGCGCATTGCCTCAGTAATCTCCCACCGGGAGCTGTAGCTTAGCGCCAGAACCAACTGAAGCCCGTTGCAGTCTTTCAGCTCTTCGATCGACCAATTCAATTTTTGCTGCACTTCGCCAGGCAAGCTATTCACATCGCCGATCATACTCAGCTTGACATTCTTTCGCTTCAGCTCTTCTGTTTCATTATTTATAGCGTGCACCAACAGTCCCATCAGGGCGTCGACCTCGGCTTGCGGGCGCGACCAATTTTCGGTGGAAAAGGCGTAAAGAGTAAGGTACTTAATACCGATTTCGGCAGCTCCTTCAACTACAGAGCGAACAGACTCGACTCCATTCTCGTGTCCGAATACACGTTCATTGCCATGTAAAGCGGCCCATCGACCGTTTCCATCCATGATAATTGCGACGTGCTCAGGGATCTTATTCGTATTAAGTTTATCTTTCAAAGTCATTCTAATTTATATTATCATAGGCCGGGCATTTTTTGCCTCCCTGGTAAAACCGGTAGCAAACATGCACCCCCAGATGATAGGTCCAATCATTATTATGGAGTGTACTTCGGTACTCTGTCAAAACATTGGTTGTTGGATCAACAAAAGCTTTAGGATCATCCAGGTTATCCATTCGATCGTCGAAATATTTCCGAAACTGGCTTTCCAGCCCCACGCTCCATCTTTCGCCGATATTAAATTTAACCCCAAAACCAAAGGGAATATTTAACGCAGCAACATTCTTATCGTCAGCAGCAGGATCAACATAAGCACCAACGGCATTTAATGAGTCCGCGTCAAACTGATAAGGATACATACTTACACCCAATCCGCCAATCAGGTAAGTTGTAATGCTATGCTTACTACTTCCAATGATGTATTTAAAAAAGTTGAATTCGAACATGGCCGAGACGTCGGTAACTGTTTTACTGAACGCCCAGGCTGATGATTCGTATTCACCTTCAGCTTTCATTCTTTCCAACATGACGGTCCCCCGGATGGAATAGCGCGGATTAAAATTATAGCGCAAAAATATTCCGGCAGCGGGTCCCAAAGAACTTGATGTTTTGACATAGGTCATATCACCCGAATATGTACCTAAGCCACCCCAAAGGCCGATGTCAGCTGTTTGTTGTTGAGCTTGTGCAAATTGAATTAAGATCAAGCCCAAGACTACGAGAAACAATCTTTTCATGTACAATCTTTTTTTTGATGAACGGGTTGAAAAAAGACAGCATTGCCAGTTGTTTCAAGCATCAATATTACATCTGAACATAACACCTTCCAAAGGCTACAAAAGTAATATAATTCTCAAAACATCATGCTTGCCGCATACTATAAAACCCAAATTGAGGTTAAAAATTGTTAAGTCAGAAAATTAATTTCGACGGTCGGTTCCCCACATCAATTTGTTACGCAAAGTGCTAAAGAAGCCATAACCCGGGAGTTTCAGTGTTTTAACCTGAAAATTGGCTTTTCGAATTTCAACCGTCCCCGGGAAATTGATGGCTTGCGATCGCGAGTCAAGCGAACACAAAAATTGTTGCCCCCGCCCTTCCACGCTCAGCCGAATACGGCAATTATCGGGCACAACAATCGGCCGCATGGTTAGGTTATGAGGCGCAATAGGCGTAATCACGAAACTGTTCGAATTTGGCGGCAAAATAGGTCCTCCCACACTTAACGAATAAGCCGTTGAACCGGTCGGCGTACTGATGATCAGCCCGTCGGCCCAATAGGTTGTTAAATATTCATCATCTAAAAAAGTATGAATACTTATCATGGATGAATTATCCATTTTAGTGACCGTAACCTCGTTTAACGCATAGTTAAAATCGCCAAATAAATCGGTACCTTCTTCGAATTGAAGCACCGAACGTTCTTCAATTTCATACTGCCCGGCAAAGATCATCTCGATGGCTTCAGCCATATCCTCCCTCGAAATGGCCGATAAAAAGCCCAATCTCCCGGTATTAAAGCCAATCACGGGGATTGATTTATTCTTCAAGGTTAGCATCGACTTCAAAAGCGTTCCGTCGCCGCCAATGCTGAAGAGAAACTCGACCGACTCGGGCAACTCATAGCCAAAAGTGAAAAAACCTGCGATGCCCGAGTTGCAGGAGCAACGATCCTCTATGGAGTCGTAAAAAGGTTTGTAAATATAAATTGGAATGCCGCGCTCGTGAAGCAGCGCAAACAGCCGATTGAGGTCGGGCATAAAGGAAGAGTCAATACGGAGTCCAAAAACAGCTACGCTCGTCATGCTTAATTCTAAATATTCATGTATTTCATTAATAATTCAAATCGATCGTCATACATATTCTTCAGGATGCTTTCATCCATAAAAACCGAACGTATGGTATAATCGAAACGCACGAAGGTCTGGATAATACCCGACAGATCCATCTGGTTCACCTTTAAGGTCACCAAAAGCTGATTCGCATTTTCGGCTCTCGAAACGTAAAAGCTTAAGATTTTGGCATCGTTACCCTCTACAATCCGGGCAATTTCCGACAAGGAATAATCGATCGGATTGAGCTCCAACACAATGACACCTCCGGGCTCTTTCACGGCGACCAAATCGGCAAATTTATGTGCCAGGTCGGTTGCGCTGATCACGCCCAGATACTGGTGATCGTCATCCAAAACCGGCACCAACGAAAGCTTCATCTCCGAGACAATGGACACCACTTCGTAAATATGCTGATTTCGATGCACGTGAGGTTGCAGCAAATTATCGCAGCAATCAGCCATTTCAACCTCGTTCAAATCCAAATCGTAAATGGTTTTATCCGAAATCAGGCCAATATAGCGATGATCGTCCACAATGGGCAAATGCGAAATACGAAAAATTTCCATCCAGTTCAATGCTTTCTGGCCGTTGTCGGTCAGGCGCAATGACGGAATTACATCTGATATGAGTTCTCTTGCTAACAATTCTTTCAATCTTAATTTTCAGGTTCAAACAATTAAATTGTAAATTTGCACATCGATTTAATTATTATGACCAGACTAAGTGTAAATATAAACAAAATAGCAACACTGCGAAATTCGCGAGGTGGTTCGATGCCCAGTGTTGTTGATGCCGCCATTAATTGTCAGAAATTTGGCGCTGAAGGGATTACCATTCATCCTCGCCCCGATGAGAGACACATTCGCCGACAAGATGTATACGATATTAAACCACACATTTACACCGAATTAAACATCGAAGGCTATCCAAGTGAAGATTTCATAAAATTAGTGATTGATGTGAAGGCCGACCAGGCAACCTTGGTGCCCGATAAGCCGGGGCAGCTGACTTCAGACCACGGATGGAACACCATTCAGGAGGCTGACTTTCTGCGTCCCATCATCAAAACACTAAAAGAAGCCGGAATCCGGACATCAGTCTTTGTTGATCCCGACCCGCTGATGGTTGAAGGGGCCTACCGCCTTGGTGCCGATCGGGTTGAGCTATACACCGAGCCGTACGCCAGCCAATATATGGAGGATGCCGAAAAAGCCGTTGCTCCCTTTGTTGAAGCGGCCAAAGTTGCCAAATCCCTGGGGCTGGGCATCAATGCCGGGCACGACCTCAATTTGAAGAATCTGAAATATCTGGTCGACATGATTCCCGACATCGATGAAGTCTCAATCGGCCACGCGTTGGTTGCTGATGCACTTTACCTGGGGCTTCACCAAACCATTAAGGAATATATGGACTGTCTCAGACCCTAGCAACCAGGTTCGGGTATGCGGATTAAGAAGCAAGTGCTCCAAATTGCTCTTATGCTCATTCAACACACAACTCAAACAGGCGTATCCATCGGTGAAACAGAAGCACCGGTCGCTACGCCTTCATTTTTTTGCAGGAAACAAACAACAGATGGAATTATTTTTCAGGGAAGAAGGCTCACAAGGCAAAACCATTGTAATTATTCATGGGCTGTACGGCTCGTCGGACAACTGGCTGACCGTTGGCAAGAAGTTGGGCAAACACCATCATGTCTACCTGATTGACCAGCGCAACCACGGCCGCTCGCCCAATGCCGATGAGCATACTTATGAGGCGATGAAAGAAGATCTGGCTGAGTTCTTCGACACACACAATATTTCGAAAGCGATTGTTATTGGGCACAGTATGGGCGGAAAAGCAGCCATGTACTTTGCAGCCGAATACCCCGAGAAGATTGAAAAACTGATTATTGCCGACATTGCCCCCAAGGACTACCTGGATCTGGGTGAAAGCAGCCAATATTATCAACATCAGCTGATCCTGGAAACGCTCATGGAACTGCAGAACAATTGCGAGGCTTACGAGTCGCGTGACGAAATCGCGGAGTTCCTGATGCTGAAGCTGGGCAGCCAGGATCTGGTGATGTTTCTGCTAAAAAGCATCTACCTGGACAAAGAGACCAAGCGGTTTAAATGTCGGGTAAATGTTGAAGTGCTTTATGATTCGCTCGACGAGGTAATCAGCGGGATGAACTACCGCTGGCTCGAAGATCGCATCCCCATCTTGAGCTATCCGGTATTGTTCATCCGCGGAGCCAAATCGAATTACCTGACCGAAGAGGATGTGAAAATGGTGAAAGAAATTTACCCCGAAGCACAAATCACCACTATCCCCAACGCCGGACATTGGCTGCATGCCGAACAACCCAAATTGTTTATGGATGCCTTGGTGAACTTCATCTAATTCCAGCAATACAGGAGTCATGGCCGTTTACTCTCAACACCTCCTGGAGTTAGCTCCACGGCAATCGCCGCAGCGCGGTAACCTTTGGAGTTAGCTCCACGGCTCAATTTCACTCGGGCTTGTCGGCAGGAAAGGCTATTGAACGTTGACCACCCGATTGTACTTTCGGGTGAGCTCGGCCAGGAAATCGCGTTGACTTTTTTTCAGCATCTTCCACTCCATTCGCCACTCCCAATTGTTTTCAACCGTACCCGGGGTGTTCATCCGGTGTTTCCCATCCAACTCCAGCAGATCCTGCATGGGCACAATTGCAATGCGGGCCACCGATGCCCAGGCACTTTCCAACAAACGGTGATGCATGGAGCTCCAGCTCCCGCGGTAGTATTTTTTCAGGCTTTTACGCTCCTGTTTGGTCGCTGACTTCAGCCAGCCCAGGGTGGTGTCGTTATCGTGTGTGCCGGTGTAAACGGCGAAATTAGTGCCGTAATTATGCGGCAGGTTCACATCGGTTTCGTCGCCGGCAAAAGCAAACTGCAACACCTTCATCCCCGGCAGCCCGAAAGCATCGCGCAGCGCTTCAACTTCGGGGGTAATAATCCCCAAATCCTCGGCAACAACCGGCAAATCGCCCAGCTGTGTTTTCAGCAAACGCAACATTTCACGCCCTTTAGCCGGAACCCAGGTGCCGTTGATGGCCGTTTCTTCGGATGCCGGAATCGACCAAAACGACTCCAACCCACGGAAGTGGTCAATGCGCACCAAATCGAACATCCGCAAGTTGAAATGAATGCGGGCAGCCCACCAGTCATACTCCCGCTCGGCCAAACGATCCCAATCAAACACGGGGCAGCCCCAGTACTGACCGGTTTCGCTGAAATAATCGGGCGGAACACCACCAACCCGAGTCATCTGCCCTTGCTCATCCAACTCGAAGATGTCCGGGTTACCCCATACATCCGAGCTGTCCAGCGACACATAAAGCGGCAGGTCACCAAAAATGAGCACCCCTTTAGAATTGGCATAGTTCTTCAGCTGAAACCACTGCCGGAAAAAGATAAACTGTACAAAACGATGGTAATTCACCTCGTCATCCTGTTCCAACAAAGCCATATCAATCACGTGCGAATCGCGTTTACGGAGCTTATCCGGCCAGGCATTCCAACACAAGTCGTCATTGTCTGTTTTCAGCGCACGAAACAAGGCATAGTCGGTCAACCACCACGAGTGTTCGCCCAGGAAGGTATAATAATCTTCTTTCCAATCGTCAAAATTAAGTTTGAAGTTTTCGTAGGCCTCCCGCAGCACAAGTGTTTTTTCCTGCAGCACCAAGTCGTATTCAACCTGATGTACCGACATCTCGGGCAACTGCGCCAGACGATCATCTTCCAGCAGACCATCCTCCACCAACTGCTCCAGGCTAATAAAAAGTAAATTGCCGGCAAAAACCGAGTACGACTGATATGGTGAATTTCCGTAGCCCGTAGGCCCCACCGGCAGAATTTGCCATAAGCGCTGATTGGTCTCTGCCAAAAAATCGACAAACTCCCAGGCATCTTTACCCAAAGTGCCAATTCCGTATTGATTCGGCAACGAGCTCAAGTGCATCAGCACGCCGCTGCTTCGTTCCATTTCTTTCATAAAATTTATTGCTCACATTTCCGGCTTCCCTCCCCTGCCAAAGGATTTACCGATTGCCGGATTGCTCCTGTTTGCTACAAAAATAATCGTTTTATTACACCTTCAGCACAGCCATGAGACAAAAAGCTATTAATCCACCCACTTTTCATATCAGTTCACCTTGCTTTGTTGTGCCAATTAAAAGGGCGGGTAATCTCGGCTGAAAGCACTACCTTTGCACACATACAAAAACAAATTTATGGCAGAGATTGGTTTAATCAACAAACTGGAAATTGTTAAAACCGTTGACTTTGGTGTTTACCTGGACGGTGGCCCGCAAGGCGAAATTTTATTACCGAAGCGCTATGTTCCCGAGGAGTGTCAGCCAGGCGACGAGCTGGATGTTTTCATTTATCTCGACTCGGAAGACCGGCTGGTGGCAACAACCGAAACACCCAAAGCAATGGTTGGCGAGTTCGCCATGCTACAGGTGGTTTCAACAACCCCCATTGGTGCCTTCATGGACTGGGGTTTACAAAAAGACCTGCTGGTACCTTTCCGCGAACAGCAATTCCCCATGGAAGAAGGACGCAGCTACCTGGTTTTTGTGTACCTCGACCACGAAACACAACGCATCGTGGGCTCCTCAAAACTCGATAAATTTGTGGACAACCTGCCGGTTGATTACGAACCGGGCGAGGAAGTTGACCTGATTATCGCCGGCAAAACCGACCTGGGATACAAAGCCATCATCGACAATAGCCATTGGGGACTGATTTTTAAAAATGAAGTTTTTCAACCGCTCAAACAAGGCGACAAACTGAAGGGCTACATCAAAAACATTCGTCCCGACGAAAAAATCGACCTGGCACTTCAAAAACCAGGCTACGAAAAGATTGACAGCATTGCCCAAGGGGTGCTCGACAAACTAAAAGCAGCCGGCAGTTTTCTTCCGGCCAATGACAAAACAGCGCCCGACGAAATCTCAAAATTATTCGGAATTAGCAAGAAAAACTTTAAAAAAGCCATCGGCTCGCTCTACAAACAACGTTTAATTACCATTGAGGAGGATGGCATCCGGCTGGTCTGAGCTACGCCAACCGACTACAATCCGAAATACCTAACATTCAAACAAACACGACAAATCCGAATTGCCACGAATGAAACTTTGCATTGCCGAAAAACCAAGTGTTGCCAAAGAAATTGCGCAGATCCTGGGTGCTAAAACCCGCCGCGACGGCTTCTTCGAAGGAAATGGCTATTGGGTTAGCTGGACCTTTGGGCACTTGTGCACCCTGAAAGAGCCACACGACTATACCGACAGATGGAAATACTGGGACATGCGTTATTTGCCCATGATTCCACCCCGTTTCGGCATTAAAGTAATCGACGATAAAGGTGTGCAAAAGCAATTCAAAACGCTGGAAAAGCTCATTCACGAGGCCGACGAAATCATCAACTGTGGTGATGCCGGCCAGGAAGGAGAACTCATTCAACGTTGGGTGTTAACCAAAGCGATCGCCAAAGCCCCGATCAAGCGGCTGTGGATTTCATCATTAACCGAAGAAGCCATCCGCGAGGGGTTCGATAAGCTGATGGATGCTGCCGACTTCGACAAGCTGTACGAGGCCGGCAGCGCCCGTGCCATTGGTGACTGGCTGCTGGGGATGAATGCCACCCGCGCCTACACCCTCAAATACGGACAAAACAAACAGGTGCTTTCAATTGGCCGCGTGCAAACGCCTACGCTGGCCATGATCGTGGAACGCCAGCTGGAAATTGAGAACTTTAAGCCTGTCCCCTACTGGGAAATCAAAACCCTGTATCGCGACACCGTGTTTTCGGCAACCAGCGGCCGCTTTCAAAAGCCCGAAGATGCCCAAACCGTGCTGCAGGAAATCTCAGGCATCGACCTGTATATCGGCAAGATTGAAACGAAAAAGAGCAACGAACATCCGCCGCGCCTGTTCGACCTGACTTCGCTTCAGGTGGAATGTAACCGGAAATTCAGCCTCAGTGCCGACGATACGCTGCGCACCATTCAGTCGCTCTACGAGAAGAAGGTGACGACTTATCCGCGTGTGGATACGACCTTCCTATCGGACGATATTTATAAGAAAGTGCCTTCTATTTTGAAAAATATGAAGGGCTACGAATCGCTGACCCAGCCCGTCATCGAGGCCGGGAAGATTCGAAAATCGAAAAAGGTGTTCGACAATAAGAAAATCACCGATCACCATGCCATCATCCCAACGGGGCAAAACCGCATCGACCTAACCGAAATTGAACGGAAGGTCTTCGACATGGTTTGCCGCCGGTTTATTGCGGTGTTCTACCCCGATTGTCAGGCGGCCAACACCACCGTGGAAGCCAGTATCGGCAAGCATGCTTTTAAAGCAACCGGCAAACAAATTCTAAAACCCGGCTGGCGTGTTGTCTTTAAAAATGACGACAAAGACGATAAAAGCGAAGATCGTATTTTACCGGCCTTCACCACCGGCGAGCATGGCCCGCATCAACCCGATTTACAGGAAAAGCAAACTCAACCGCCTCAGTATTACACCGAAGCCACGCTGCTCCGTGCCATGGAAACAGCCGGCAAAAATATGGATGATGATGAGCTACGGGAACTAATGAAAGAAAACGGCATCGGTCGCCCTTCAACCCGGGCCAACATTATTGAAACGCTGTTCCGCCGCCGTTATATCCAAAAGGAACGCAAACGACTGGTGGCCACGCCTACAGGAGTTGATTTGATTGCCAGCATTGAAAATGATATGCTGAAATCGGCCGAGCTAACCGGCCAGTGGGAACGTAAATTGCGCCAGATTGAGAACGACGAGCTCGACATTGCCCGGTTTATGGACGAAATGAAGCAGATGGTATCGGAGGTAATTAACCAGGTGAAAACTTCGCCACGCCGACAAATCACCATTCTGGAGGACGAAGAAAAACTGAGGGCCAAAGCCAAAGAAGAAGCTAAGCAGCAAAAGAAAAAAGAAGCCGCCAAAGCCGCTAAAAACCTTTCATGCCCCAAATGTGGTAACGGAAACCTCCTGAAAGGCAACTCAGCCTGGGGATGCTCGGAATGGAAAAACGGCTGCCGCTTTATGATTCCCTTCGAGCTGTTCGGTAAAAAATTAACGGATAAGCAAGTCGCAGCCCTGGCCGGTAAAAAGAAAAGCCCGCTGATAAAAGGCTTCACCTACGACGATCTGAAAATTGACGGCCGGCTTTTGATTGATGATGATTCGGCAATCGTTTTAAGCACCGAAATCAAAGAAGACAGCACGTGCCCCAAATGCAATGTGGGCAAGATCGTGAAGGGCAAAACAGCTTACGGCTGCACCAACTTCAAAGCAGGCTGCAACTTCCGCATTCCCTTTGAGGTAAAGGCATAGCAAAGCAACAAGCTTTGAGCTGCACGCCTCAAGCTCGAAGTAGCCCGACAGCGTAAAATTCACCTTGATCTTCTCGGAAGAACGTCGTCCTAATGCCAATTTTTTTTTCAGAATGAGCTTTAAGCGAAACGCTGAAATTACAATGGCTAATCGGTATAATTCGGCACAAGCATTTTCATGACGCATTTACGGCTTAGGCTTATATGCATTGGAGCATTGTATCGGCGCGTCCATCAGCTTTCATAAATGCAAAAACGGCCATCCCCAGGGGACAGCCGCTTCTGATTTATGCTTTTTAGTCTTATGCTTTTGTTTTTTCGATGATCCAGTTACGTGCGTTCACAAACGCTTCGATCCAGGGAGCAACTTCTTCGTTTTTGCGGTTGGCCGGGTAGTAAGGCCACAACCACGGACGGAAAGCGCGTTCCAGGTGAGGCATCATCGCCAGGTGACGACCATCTTTCGAGCAGATTGCAGCTGCATCGTAGTCGGAACCGTTCGGGTTACCCGGGTAGAATTTGTTGGCGTATTTAAACGGAATATTGTATTCGCTCTCGGCATACGGGAAGCTGAATTTTCCTTCTCCGTGCGCAATCCAAACACCCAATTTCATGCCGGCCATTGTTTTCAACATCACCGAGTTGTTTTCAGCGATCTCAACGCCCACGAAGTTCGATTCAAACTTGTGCGACTCGTTATGTAGCATCTTCGGCATCTGCTCGTGTTCCGGGTAAATCAAGCCCAGCTCAACAGCCAACTGACAACCATTACACACACCCAAGCTCAAGGTATCTTCACGCTTGTAGAAGTTCTCCAAGGCAACGCGGGCTTTCTCGTTGTATTTGAAAGCACCCGCCCATCCTTTGGCTGAACCGAGTACGTCGGAGTTTGAGAAACCACCAACATAAACAATCAGGTTCACATCTTCCAGTGTCTCGCGTCCGGCAATCAGGTCGGTCATGTGAACGTCTTTCACATCGAAACCAGCCAGATACAACATGTAAGCCATTTCACGGTCGCCATTCACCCCTTTTTCGCGGATGATCGCCGCTTTTACTCCACTTGCTGTACGACGTTTCAGGTCGATACCATAGTCGGCAGCTTTACCGGTAAAGTCTTTGAAATCGTAAACCAGCTCGTTTTTCTTATAGTTTTTGAAACGCTCCAAAGCCAGTTTTTCGCCGCTTTGTTTGCGATCCATCAGGTATGATGTTTTAAACCACAACTCGCGCAGTGAGTCAATATCTAAATTGAAGCCAGCAGCACCGTTTACAACCGTGAACTCACGAGCTTCGGCAGGAGTACCAATTTTCACAAAACGAACACCAGCTGCATTCAGTTTGCTTTCGAAAGCCGCTGCATCAGCCGCCTGAACAACAATTGCCGGGTTTTCGTTGAAGAAAGCTTTTACGCTGTCCGCTTCACCTAAACCTGAAAGATCCAGTTTCAATCCGCTTTCGTTGTCGCTGAAACACATTTCCAACAAGGTGGTAATCAATCCACCCGAAGCAACGTCGTGACCAGCTACGATCAACTCGTCTTCAATTAAATCCTGAACGGTGTTGAAAGTCTTCACGAAATATTCCGCATCAGCAACAGTCGGCGCTTCTTGTCCGATCTTGTTCACAATCTGACCAAAGGCACTACCGCCCAAAGCCAAAGCTGTTGATGAGAAATCGATATAATAAACCGGTTTGCTGGCGTCGTTCACCAATACCGGTTCAATCACTTTTTTCACGTCGGTAACTTCACCCGAAGCCGAAATAATCACGGTACCCGGAGAGTAAACCACATCGTCCTTGTACTTCTGAGTCATCGACATCGAGTCCTTACCGGTCGGGATGTTCACACCTAGCGCGCAAGCAAAATCGCTGGCTGCTTTTACCGCACTGTAGATACGAGCGTTTTCTCCGGCATTTTTTGCCGGCCACATCCAGTTGGCGCTCAACGATACACTGCGGATTTTATCCGGCATCGGCGCCCAAATGATGTTGGTCAATGATTCGGCAATTGACAGGATTGAACCTTTCGCCGGATCAATCATCGCTGCTACCGGCGCGTGACCGATAGAGGTAGCCAAACCAGCTTTTCCTTGATAGTCGAGGGTAATTACACCGAGGTTATTCAACGGCAAATGCAATTTACCGGCACCTTGCTGTTTGGCAATACGGCCGGTTACCGAGCGGTCAACTTTGTTAGTCAACCAGTCTTTACAAGCCACACCTTCCAGTTGCAAAACATCTTCCAGGTAGCTTTCTATTTTAGCAGGCTCGTAAGCCAGTTCTTCAAATTTTTCAGTCGATGTTGTATCGGTCAAAACCGTTTTTGGCGGATTACCAAACATATACGACAATTGCCAGTCGATTGGTGTTTCACCTGTTTTCGAGTTCTTAAAAGTGAACTGCATGTCGCCGGTTGCTTCACCGATTACATACATCGGAGCACGTTCGCGATCTGAAATGGTCTTCAACAGATCCACGTGTTTTTCGTGCATCACCAAGCCCATACGCTCTTGCGACTCGTTACCGATCAACTCTTTTTGCGACAGGGTCGGGTCCCCACAAGGCAATTTATCGGTATCAATCAGGCCACCGGTTTCTTCCACCAATTCCGACAAACAGTTCAGGTGACCACCGGCACCGTGGTCGTGGATTGAAATGATCGGGTTTTCATCTGCTTCCGACAAGGCACGGATGGCGTTGTAAGCACGCTTCTGCATTTCCGGGTTGGCACGTTGTACCGCGTTTAGCTCGATGGCGTTTTCAAATTCACCGGTTGCCACCGACGATACGGCACCACCACCCATACCGATGCGGTAGTTATCGCCACCCAACAGAACAACTTTATCACCCTTTGTTGGCGAGTCTTTCAGACTGTCTTTTTTGCGACCAAAACCAATACCACCAGCCAACATGATTACTTTGTCGAAACCGTATTTTTTGTAGTTCTCGAAGTGCTCAAAAGTCAATACAGAACCACAGATCAGCGGCTGACCAAATTTGTTACCAAAGTCGCTGGCACCGTTCGATGCTTTAATCAGGATTTCTTCCGGTGTTTGGTACAACCACGGACGCTCTTCCATTGCTTGCTCCCAGTTGCGGGCATCTTCGGTACGCGGGTACGAAGTCATGTACACGGCAGTACCAGCGATTGGCAAAGCCCCTTTTCCACCGGCAATACGGTCGCGAATTTCACCACCGGTACCGGTTGCTGCACCGTTGAACGGCTCAACTGTTGTCGGGAAGTTGTGCGTTTCGGCTTTCAGCGAAAGAACTGTTTCAATATCTTTTACTTCGAAAAAATCAGGCTTATCCTGCGTCTTCGGAGCGAATTGTTCAACTGTTGGTCCCTGCACGAACGAGCAGTTATCCTTGTAAGCCGATACAATTTTATTCGGGTTCGTCTCCGAGGTTTTTTTGATCATTTTGAAAAGCGAGCTTTCCATTTCAACCCCGTCGATTACAAAAATACCGTTGAAAATTTTGTGACGGCAGTGCTCTGAGTTTACTTGTGAGAAACCGAACACTTCGCTGTCAGTCAACTTGCGTTCCAGTTTTTCTGAAACCTCATTCAGATACGCGATTTCATCTTCACTTAAAGCCAAACCTTCCTGCTCGTTGTAGGCAGCAATGTCTTCGATTCCGATAATCGGATCCGGCTTTTTATCGATGGTAAAAATATCTTGTTTCAAACCGTTGTACATCCGTTGAAGCATGGGGTCAAAACCTGCTTTGTCATCCGGAACGGCCATAAACTCTTCAATACGGATAATGCCTGAAAGGCCCATGTTTTGGGTAATTTCCACAGCATTAGTACTCCACGGTGTAATCATTTCGCGACGTGGGCCAACAAAAAAGCCTTCGATTGATTCACCATCAACAAAAGTTGCTTCGCCAAATAGCCAAAGCAGTTTTTCGATGTCAGTTTCAGCAAAGGAACCTGTTGATTGCACAGCGAGAACCGTGCCTTGAGGAGTTTTAAAAAATGAAATCATGTTGAATCTCTTTTTAAGATAAAGTTGACATGTTTGGGCTTTTGCCCGATTTTTTAATTTGCCCGCCAAAGAATCTAAAATACCCGAATAGAGCTCGTTAAATCATCTTCCCCGCAAGGCCGTCTGAAAGACGCTGCAAAGATAGAAATTCCTTAGGAAGTATTGGCCTCAAAGCACTAAAACACGCCTAATGTGAAAAACTTCAGCCTGTTGTTAATATTCGTTTTGGACCCCTGCAGAATTCTTCTCCGAAATGCGGTTTCGTTAACAGTTCTTAATCTTGGCGTAACTGGCCAAACCGAATCAATCGAGAACCTTATATTTGTATCCCAAATAGATATTTATGAGTGAACAAACACCCGCCGCCGAGCTGAAAGCGAGGATGGCGTCCTTTTGCCAAATCATGACCAGCCAAAATCCGGACTGGCAAATGGCGATGATTTTCAGTAAGGTAAACCTTTTATATTTCACCGGATCAATGTCCGAGGGGATGTTGGTCATTGAACGCGACAAGGATGCCACCTACTGGGTGCGCCGTAGCTACGAAAGAGCAATTCGCGAGTCGCAATTTGCGAATATCCGGCCTATGGGCAGCTACCGCGAAGCTTCGGCCCACTATTCGGCGATACCGAAAGTAATATACCTGGAAACGGAATTTGTTCCCTTAGCCATGTTCAGTCGGGTACAAAAATATTTTCCCTTCGAATCGTTTAAGCCGCTCGATTTTCAAATCTCGATGACGCGCGCCGTGAAAAGCGCCTGGGAGTTGTCATTTATGGAAAGAGCAGGCCAGATTCACCAACGGGTACTGGAAGAAAAAGTACCGGAACTACTGCGCGAAGGCATGAGTGAAGCTGATTTGGCAGCCGAACTTTACCAGGTGATGGTAAAAGAAGGGCATCAGGGCACTGCTCGTTTTGCCATGCACGATACCGACATTGTTGTGGCACAGCTGGGCTTTGGCACCAGCTCGCTGATTCCAACCAATTTTGATGGTCCCGGCGGAAACCGGGGGTTGAACGCCGCCGTCCCCAGCCTGGGAAGCCGCGATCGCAAGCTGAAAAAAGGGGATCTGGTGTTTGTCGATATGGGTCTGGGTGTTAACGGCTATCACTCCGATAAAACGATGACCTATATGTTTGGCGAGAAGCTACCTGCAGAGGTTCAAAGCATCCACCAACAATGTGTTGCCATCCAAAACCGGGTGGCCGAAATGCTCAAGCCAGGGAACACTCCAGAGATGATTTACGAGACAATCATGGCCGAGCTAAGCGATGAGTTCAAGCAAAACTTCATGGGCTTTGGCAACCGTCAGGTCAAGTTCTTAGGACATGGCATCGGCTTGACAGTTGATGAATTACCCGTACTCGCCAAAGGATTCAAAATGCCCATTCAGGAAAACATGGTGTTCGCCGTGGAACCCAAGAAGGGTATTCCCGAAATCGGCATGGTGGGCATCGAAAACAGTTTTCTGGTTACACCGGAAGGAGGACGCAGCATCACAGGCAGCAATCCGGGATTGATATTTGTTGAATAAATTACTAATCGAGATATCGCAAATACCTGAAACGGCGAAACGAAAACGTTGGCTGCTTCAGGTTATTTTTTTGTCCATCCATAGACTATTACCGTAGATTTTAGAACAATGAACTACAATTTTGAACGATACCAACAATTCATTAGCCAGGTTGATGAGCTCGCTGAAAAACTATCAACGCTTCACCACAACCAGATGCAGTGCCGCAAAGGCTGCGACTTGTGCTGCATGAACTATCGGATTTTTCCGGTGGAGTACTATGCCATTCAGCAAAGCCTGAACGATAAACCGGTAGAAACCGCCGGGGCAAACGACAACAGCTGCATTTTCCTGAAAGATTCCGTTTGTCAGGTTTACGCACATCGCCCCTTTATTTGCCGTACGCATGGCCTCCCCCTGCTCTATTTAAATGAGGAACAATGGGAACTTTCGGCCTGCGAGCTAAATTTTAGGGAATTCGACGACGAGGAATTTTCGGCTGAAAACACCTTTCCCCAGGACAGCTTCAACAGCGTATTGTTTCAGATCAATAAAGCATTCATTCAAGCGAACCAACTTAGCTATTCGGAATTCGATTTGCTGGAGATAAAAGATTTGCATCCGCGTTAAAAGCCCTGAAGAATTGATAAAAAATGTTTAAAAGCGGATGACCGACTTTGATTTCCTCTACTCGGTTCATAACTTGCCTGCTATAACCTATTTTTATCATGAAAAAACTACTTTTATTCCTCTTCGTGCTTTCAGGAATCAGCTTTTCAGCGCAAGCACAAAACCCGGCAAAAATGAATGAGACCACCAACAAACTAGCCGTCATCTGGTCGAGTGGCGACCCGGAAGTGGCGCAGAAAGTTTGCTTCATGTATACTTTAAATGCCAAAAAACAGGGCTGGTTCGAAGATGTTGTCCTGATTGTTTGGGGTCCCTCGGCTAAACTACTGGCTGAAAATGAAGACCTGCAAGCAGATGTAAAAAAGATGATGGATGCAGGAGTGGTTGTCGAGGCCTGCATTGCCTGTGCCAACATGTATAATGTTGCAGCCGACCTGAAAGAGCTCGACATCGACGTACGTCCCATGGGGATTCCGTTAACCAACTACCTAAAAGAAGGTTGGCGAACACTGAATTTCTAATTCAAAAAGGGTTTAAACAAAGGTTAAATTCCCCAAATACCCTTTAAAAACAGGCTCGGTTTATCCTCCTTTTTTCTAATTTTGGGCTCGACAATTGAAATCATAATTTCTATCCACAAATCAAATAAAAATGAGAAAAAAAGTTGTTGCCGGTAACTGGAAATGTAACACTACCGTTCAGGAAGGTGTTGAATTAGCAAAAGCTGTAAACCAATTAGTTGCTGCTAAAGGACCGGAAGATGTTGTTGTTGTTTTAGGAGCTCCTTTTACACATATCACCAAAGTTGTTGAATCAGTGGATGGCGCACGTGTAGGCGTTGCAGCTCAAAACTGTGCAGCTGAAGCTTCAGGGGCTTACACTGGCGAAGTTTCTGCATCGATGGTAAAATCAACAGGTGCTCAATACGTTATCTTAGGTCACTCTGAAAGACGCGAATACTACGGTGAAACAAGCGAAATTTTGAACAAAAAAGTGGCTTTGACATTGGAAAACGGATTAACTCCGATCTACTGCTGTGGTGAAGCTTTGGAAATTCGCGAAGCTGGAACACAAAAAGAATATGTCATCAACCAATTGGAAGAAACAATCTTCAACCTGAGCGCTGACGACTTCAAAAAAGTGATCATCGCTTACGAACCAATCTGGGCAATCGGAACTGGTAAAACTGCTTCAACTGAGCAAGCTCAGGAAATGCACAAAGACATCCGTGAAGCTATTGCTGCCAAATACGGTGCTGAAGTTGCTGAAGAAATTTCAATTCTTTACGGTGGTAGTTGTAAGCCAAGCAATGCTCCTGAGTTGTTCGCCAACCCGGACGTTGACGGTGGTTTGATCGGTGGTGCTTCACTGAAAGCTGAAGACTTCATCGGTATCATTACTGCTTACTAGTCGAAGTTTTTCGAAACATCATAGCTATCCCGGTTGGATGATCATCCAATCGGGATTTTTTGTGGCTTGAAATTAAGAATTGAGTCCACAATAACTATCACTGGATGTTTGTCAAGTTTCATCTTTTTAATTGCTCGGCCCTCAAGCCAGACTGGCTCTTCCTTTTCCAATCGATGAAAAGCCTGCCTGCCATAGGCCGGGAAGCAAAAATCTTGTCAAAACACCCTCTCGCGCGGGCGTTTTAACGGCCAACGAACACGATCAAACAACCAATACTGAAGCCTGAGCATTGTGTTTTAAAGAACCGGGATAAGCAAATCTCACTCGGTCGGGGTTGGCCTATTTTTATCAAAAGCGGAATCAACCGAAAAGCTTAGAGAAACCGGGAAGCTCCGATCCGGCAGCTGCCGGAGTGGAGATCACCCGGCTGAACTTAGCTTTTCGTAAGATGGCGCTTGCAGATAAAAATCAGCCTTGACTTTTTTGGTTACTTTTGGGGTCAAGCCAAAAAGTAACTCCTGTCCGGAAGGACACTCTGACATTTGGAAATCCCATCGACTAAAACAAAAAAGTCATCCCAATTAAATTAGGGATGACTTTTTTTATTGAAAGATCCTGAAACAAGTTCGGGATGACATCATTCTGCTAATAAAACTGAACTGATCAGCTTAATATTGAAATCCTTTTTCCAAAGTTATTGTTCCTTCCAACTGCGCATCTTTCGACGACGAGCCAATCATCACTTTAAAGTCGCCCGGTTCAATCACCCGCTTGTAATCAACACCAATCAAGCTAAACATGTCCTTCGTCATCGTGAAAGAAACCGGCTTGGTTTCGCCTTTCTTCAGGAAAACATGCGAGAAAGCCTGCAACTGTTTAATCGGGCGAACGGTCGACGCATGTTCGTCACGCAAATACAATTGCGGGACTTCTGCCCCATCGTACTTGCCCGTATTGGTCAGGTCGAACGAAACAGTGTAAGTAAAATCATCCACCGCTTCAATCTTCAGATTTGCATAGCTGAAGGTTGAATAGCTTTTGCCTTCACCAAAGGTGTACAAGGGAGCCGAAGTTCCCTCCACATAGTTGTGAGCAACAGGATTCTTCTTATCGTAATAAACCGGCAACTGGCCCACTCCGCGAGGCACCGAAATTGGCAAACGGCCCGTTGGGTTGTAGTCGCCAAACAACACATCGGCAATACCATTTCCACCTTGCTCACCCGGATACCAGGCAGTCAGCAAAGCATCGGCATTTTCCGATGCCCAGTTCATGTTCAACGGCCGCCCTTCAATATAAATAACCACCACCGGCTTTCCGGTTGCCTTAACGGCTTTCAGCAGTTTCATTTGATCGCCCATCAGGCCTAAGGTCATGCGGTCGTTTCCTTCGCCGCTTTCCATATCGCTTACCAATTTGCTGTTGGCTATGGCTGCGCCGGTAGCCAGGTAGTCGGTATTGAAGTCGCGGGCGCTGGAACCACCAACAACCACTACGGCAACATCGGCACTTTGGGCAGCTTTTACGGCCGATGCGATATCGGTTTGCGTGGTATCGCGGATAGCACATCCTTTGGCATAAATCACATTTTTAGCGCCCACTTTAGCTTGAATTCCCTCCAATACAGTCACCACATTTTCGGCCGGTTGCGGCGAGGTATAGTCACCCAATTGGTTGTACATCACATCGGCATTGGGACCAACGACCGCTACTTTAATCCCTTTTTTATTGAATGGCAACACGCCTTTGTTTTCCAACAAAACAGTTGATTGCTGAGCCAACTCCCGCGCCAATGCAATATTGGCATCGCTGTGCACTTTCTTTTTCGCTTCTTTCGGATCTACGTAAGGATTATCGAACAAGCCCATGGCAAACTTCCAGCGCAATACGTTGTACGCAGCCGAATCGATCACACTTTCGGCCAGCTTTCCATCCTTCACAGCCTGCCGCAATTCGGCATAGGCAATTCCACCCAAATCGACATTCGTCCCGGCCTCAATCGATTTGATCGCTGCCTCCTGCACCGTTTGGGTCACGAAGTGCGAGCCCATAATTCCCTGCACACTGTACAGGTCGGAAACCGAAAAGCCCTGAAAGTTCCATTCATTGCGCAAAATGCCGGTCAGGTATTCTTTGTTCATAGTCGAAGGAATTCCATCGATTGAATTATACGAAGTCATCACCGACAGAGCGCCGGCGTCAATAGCATCGCGGAATGGCGGGAAATAATTCTCCAGCAGATCGCGACGACTCACCACCGACGCATTTCCATTTACCCCCGACTCGGGGCCTCCGTAAGCAATAAAGTGTTTCAAGGTTGAAATGGCACTCCCCGGCCGGGTCACGTCGGCGCCGCCCAAACCAGCAACCATCGCCTCGCCCATCCGGGCAACCAGGATCGGATCCTCACCATAAGTTTCCTCTACGCGCGACCAACGTGGTTCCCGAGCCAGGTCTAAAATTGGCCCGTAAGCAATGTGCGCACCTTGCAGGCGCAGTTCCTCACCAATCGCCTGCCCCATTTTTTCAATGAGTGTTGTGTTGAATGTTGCAGCCTGCCCCAGACCAGTGGGGAACACCGTTGTTCCGATAGCCATGTGCCCATGGGCAGCTTCTTCTGCAAAAAACATCGGGATTCCCAAACGGGAATTTTCAATACTATAACGCTGCAAAGCGTTAGCAGCTTTAGCCGCTAATTCCGGATTTAATCCGTTTTCGAGTGTCTTTTTAGTCCATGGATCGGCACGAAAAGTTGCCCACAGCATACCAGCCAGCTGCTCCTTTTCCAAGGTTTGAAACTGATCGGAAGCAACAACATCATTTCCTTTAATCTCATACATCTCCCATCCCATAAAACAAAGAACTTGCCCCACCTTTTCCTCTAAGGTCATGCGTTGCAACAAATCTTTTGTTCTCACTTCAGCCGAGTAGGCCGGGTCTTTATACGCGGGCTGTGTCGACTGACTAACAGCAAGTTCACAGATCAACAAAAGACCGATACAGATACGATACCACATAAAAATTGTTTTTTAATTTAAAGCTCAAAGAACCCAAAACCGTTTTAACCAGGTCAAAACTATTAAAAAATACGAAGCCATCTAAATTGAGATGTGTGCGCCAATCATTTTTTATTCTTTTTAATCTCAGCTTTCGTTGCTGAAATTCGGCAAATGCAAAGACTCCGTGATGCGATGAATACAAATGACATTACAAATGTCGAACAGTCTGAAATCTGAAAATCTAACGATCTATTGATTACCGCAACTGTCGTTTTTTCGTTTCTGCCAGATACGAAGCCGACCAAAATGGCAGTTTCGCCTGTCAATTCGTTCGCAATCGGGCTTTGGTTTTATGTTTGAAAACCTGTAACCATCGTTTCCTGCGGAAAAATAGATATCTTAATTTCCGGCTGGAACGAAAGAACTGAAGGTCTTCTAAAATTTGAAACAACATGGAAAACAACACCACTGAAAATGCCGGAATTGTGCTGGTATCGGAGGTTTATCCGGATAATATTGTAGTCCTTCCTCTCGAGAATCGCCCTGTTTTTCCCGGCTTGGCTTTACCATTAAATTTCGTGAACCGCAAAGTTGTAAAGGCTGTCCTGTATTCCATCGAGAAAAACGGTGGTTTCATAGGTGTCTCCTACATCAAGGAAGAGAACAAAGCTGATTTCTTTGATTCGCGCAAACACCGAACGGGCACTTTGCTGAAGATTCTAAAGATCATCAACAAGACCGATGACAGCATCCAGTTTTTTGCACAGGCCGTCACGCGTTTTCATTACAAGCGGGAAGTGACGCGGCTGGGGATTCCCCACTGGCAGGTTGAGTACGAATACGAAGAAAAGCAGGAAATCAGCAACGAGCTGAAAGCGTACACTCTGGCAATCATTAACCTGGTCAAAAAATTGATACAGCTAAACCCCATGTTTCAGGAACAGATGAAGCTGGCTCTGTCGCAGGTTGGTATGGAGAAACCCGGCCTGCTAATGGACTTGGTGGCGTCGTTTCTGACGGCTGACGGCGACAAACTGCAGCCGGTGCTCGAGTCGATCGATCTTTTTCACCGCAGCGACTTGTTGCTGAAACTACTGAAAGAGGAAATCGAGTTAAATGAGCTTCAACAAAACATTCAGAAACAGATTGAAGAGAAAATATCCTCTCAGCAGCGCGAGTTTTTCCTGCGTGAACAACTAAAAATTATCAAGCAGGAACTGGGACTGGAAAAAGACGATAAAACCAGCGAGACAGAAACGATTGAAAAGAAAATTCAAAAGCTCGTCTTGTCCGATGAGGTCGCCGGTGTTATTCAGGAAGAGCTGAACAAACTGCAAACACTGGAGAGTGGCTCGGCCGAGTACCAGGTTTCGCGGACCTACCTGAACTGGCTAACCGATCTGCCCTGGGGCGTGTTTTCGGAAGACAATTACGACCTGGCCAAAGCGCGCCAAATACTCGATGAGCAACATTACGGGCTGAACGATGTGAAGCAACGCATCCTGGAATTTGTGAGCACCATCGTCAAGCGGCGCAAAGTATCCGGATCGATCATTTGTCTGGTTGGCCCTCCGGGGGTTGGCAAAACCTCTATCGGCAAATCGATCGCCGATGCCCTGGGGCGCGAGTTCTACCGTTTCTCGGTTGGCGGCATGCGCGACGAAGCCGAAATTAAAGGCCACCGACGCACCTACATCGGTGCCATGCCCGGCAAATTGATTCAAAGTTTGAAACGGACTGGTGTTTCCAACCCGGTGATCATGCTCGACGAGATTGATAAAATCGGCGCCAGCTACCAGGGCGATCCGGCATCGGCCTTACTGGAAGTGCTGGATCCGGAGCAAAACAGCGACTTTCTGGATCACTACCTGGATGTGCGCTACGATTTATCGAACATCCTGTTTGTGACCACTGCCAACCAGCTGGATACCATTCCGCGCCCCTTGCTCGACCGGATGGAAATTATCAAGCTTTCCGGCTACATACTGGAAGAGAAAGTGGAAATCGCCAAACGCTACCTGATTCCCAAACAACGCAAGGAACACGGACTGAAAGCCAGCGAAGTAAATATTACCGACGCAGCCCTCGTCGAAATTGCCGACAGCTATGCCCGCGAAGCCGGTGTCCGCGATATGGAAAATCAAATTAAAAAGATTATGCGCAAGTCGACGCTGTTACTGACAGAGAACGGCGACACTAAAATCAACGTCAGCAAAAACAACCTGAGCGAATTTCTGGGACAAGCGGTATTCACCACTGAAGAGCTATACCAAAAATCGCTTCCCGGAGTGACACTGGGCCTGGCATGGACTGCTCTGGGGGGAGCAACGCTATACATCGAAGCACAAGGTGTAAAAGGCCGGGGACCGGGTTTAAAGCAAACCGGTCAGCTCGGCAACGTGATGCAGGAATCGTCTGAAATCGCCTACTCGTACGTTCAAAGCTTACTCGAGAACGACCAAAGGGAGTTTTTCAAAAACCATCTGGTACACCTGCATGTCCCGGCCGGTGCAACGCCCAAGGATGGTCCGTCGGCAGGAATCACCATGGCCCTGGCGATGTACTCGCTGGCAATCAACCAAGCGGTCCGCAAGGGGTTGGCCATGACCGGCGAACTAACCCTGACCGGCAAGGTTTTACCCATTGGAGGCGTTCGCGAGAAGACCATTGCTGCCCGCCGGGTGAAAGTGTTCGAGCTGATTTTCCCCGCCGAGAACAGGAAAGATTTTGAGGCCTTGCCCGACTATCTGAAAGAAGGGATCACTCCCCACTTTGTGAACTATTTCGAGGAAGTAATCAAGATTGCTTTCGCCAAAAAATAGTTATTTTCTGAAAAATATATTGTTCGCCGAGAACAACGATAGCCCGAAGCAATTAACTTCGGGCTATCATTTCAGCCTCTTTAGCTCAGCTGGTAGAGCAGCTCATTCGTAATGAGCAGGTCGCGGGTTCGAGTCCCGTGAGAGGCTCCTGCCCATCTGTAAGAGAACCGTTGATTTCGATCGCGGTTCTCTTCTTTTTTAGTCTTCACTCCGGCAATCGGAGCCCATTTCAGCCACTTCCGCACTAATCCTTCACGCGGTTAAAACGAAGTGTTTTCACCATCCAATTGGGCAACGATTTCTTCGGATCGCGACCTTTCAGGTTCATATACCATCCCAGTTTTTCGACGATGGGAAGTTTATGGGTTTCCACAAATTCAATCGGTGTTCCGTCGGGATCGGAGATATAGGAGAAATGCCCCGCAGCAACGCCCATATCGAAGCTATCGGCCGAATTTACCGTAAAGGCAAAACCCTTTTCGTCGCATTCCTTTTGAAGCCATTCCATGCCCTGAATATCGAAACACAGATGAATGTACCCCAGCTCGCCCCAAATACGCTCCCGGAAGATGTGGTCGGGCTTGCGATCGAGTGCCTGCACCAACTCAATTTGGGTGGGCCCCAATATTTTGCTGAACGGACCGGTGCGTCCTTTATGCTTCAACAACACACGGCGGTATTTTTCGCCACCACCAGGCAAGGCTTCGAAATCGGCAAACTGCCCGCTTTCGTCGTAGACAAGCTGATCGTATTCCAGAATGCCGGAATATACTTTGCGGGCTTCCTCGATGTCCGAAACTCCAATCACCACGCCGGCAACGCCGCCTGTTACCGATTTTTCCTTCCTGTAAACATACGAATCGGCTACCACCTCGAAGATATTGTTATACGGATCGAGCAGATAATAGTGCAGGTTTCCTTTCGGATCGCTAGTCGGCTCCGACAACAACTGAACCCCCAAGGCCTGATGTTCACGGTAGGCCTTTCGCACATC
Organism: Mangrovibacterium marinum; assembly: GCF_003046625.1. GTDB lineage: Bacteria > Bacteroidota > Bacteroidia > Bacteroidales > Prolixibacteraceae > Mangrovibacterium > Mangrovibacterium marinum. The sequence continues at coordinate 67,244 of NZ_QAAD01000004.1, read as the reverse complement.
CCGACATTTCATCTTGGTGATGAAAATTCCGGTATCGCCCAAACGCACATCAAAAACCGGTGCCTGGGGCTTTCGCCCGGTATGCTGCCAGATCTCGAAACCACCGCCACCTTCCATATTCATCGCCAGTGCGGCGTAACGTTCACATTCCTGGCCGTTGGTATAATGCTTCATCAGTTTGGCTGTTGCCGTATCTTCAAAGACATTGATGTCCATGCCAAATACTTTCCGATACCATTTCCAGGCTTCTTTGGCGTTCACTACACCAACTCCAACCTGCTGAATACCAACAATATTTTTTTTCATAGAGTGATTCTATTTTAAAGAGCCTCAGCTCTAGTTCTTAATCCTGGTCACTAATTTATAAAACAAAGCAGGCAAAAAACGCCGGATGTACACCATCAGCAACTCTTTACGGCCCACCAGTATTTCCTTTTTATTCTTTTTGATCGCCTTAACAATTTGCGCAGCACACTCGTCGGCGGGCATACCTGCTGCCTGCCCGTCGTCCATTTTATCGTAGGCCTCACCAGTCGCGGTGATTGCATTCTTCGACACATTTGTATTAACGCGGCCCGGCGACACGATGGTCACATCGATATGCTCGTTGACCAGCTCGGCTCGCAAGGCCTCAAAATAGCCCTGTACAGCGTGTTTCGAAGCACTGTAGGCCGTACGCCAGGGGAAACCAAACTTTCCGGTGATACTACTGATCACCACCAGGTGTCCGGATCCTTGCCGAAGCATCTGCTGCAACACCAATTTTGTTAAGCCAACAACACTGAAGAAGTTCAGCTCCATGATCTCCCGATCAATTTGCAGCGGTGTATTCCTGGCGAGCGAACGCTGACTACGTCCGGCATTGTTCACCAACAGGTCAATACGCCCGGCTTGTTGAACAACTGCCTCCGCGGCTCCTTCCAGGGCAGCCGCGTCAGACAGGTCGAGTGGCAGGATCCAGCATTCTGCGGTGTGCTGCAAGCATTGCTGCTGCACCTGTTGGAGCTTTTGCCTATTACGCGCCGACAACACCGGAAAGGCTCCTTCGCGGGCAAAGGCAATCGCCAGTGCTTCACCAATCCCCGACGATGCTCCGGTAATCCAAACGACTTTTCCCTTCAGATTTTTCATTCCTTGAATATAGTTTAAAAACTCATTTCGGTCCGGAAGAAGATGCCATTTTTATAGGTGAAATCGCTATTCCGGTAGGTACTGCCCAATTGACGCACATATTCAACCCGCAAAACTTTGAAAAGATTGGTTACCCCAAAGCCAATTTCGGCATAGGGTGTATTCTTTTCGTTCCGAAAGAAGTCGGGCAGATCGAACACACCATGATACGACTTTGTTAAGTCGCCGTAATGAGCTTTTAGTGAAACCACCTCCCGCAATTTCAGTTTCCGAATCAAGGGTATTTTATTGAGCAATACCCCTCCTCCGTTCAAATGCGAATGCAGGTTTACGTAGGCATTGTGGGCAAACGAAGCATGATGCAACAGATTGAATCGAAACTTGGCATAGCCCAGCGACATGGAGCCCACCGGCAGGTCGAGCTGATCGAATGGCGCATCGCCAAACAAATAACCGCCATTGAGCATATAGTTTACGAACATCTGTCCCAACAAAATCCGCCCTTGAATGGAACTATGGAAACGGGCATAAAAGCCTTGGTCTCCGTCCATTCCCGGTACCGACAGGCGTCCGAAATCGACTCCAACATCAATCACCGGAATTGGGTCTACATAGTAAATCCGATCGAAGAAATACTTATCGTAGTGCTGGCCAAAGGCAAAGCGGGCGTCTACCAACACCCCGTAGTTCGTGAACTTCTCGTACGGCACCCCATCTTTGGTGAATGACACATAGGAGGTGCTGTAATTCCAATTGACATAGGGCGAAGCCTCCAGGTGAAAGTCGTTCGGGCTGTTATACTCGATTCGTGCTTCCAGATATTTCTCTTCCTTCAGGTACGGGTTTTTCTCTTTGGTGGTGAAAACCGCAATGAAGTTACTGTTTCCCTTGTTGTTCGGGTTATGCTTAATAAATCGCAAAAAGCGATCCTGCGAGATCAGGTTATAATCGTTATAATAACGAAAACGGAACAAAAACTTATCGGTTTTTCCGGGCTGCATATCAAAATTGGCCCCGAATTTAAATTCCTTATTTTTTGTACCATAACCAATAAACCCACCAATGGAGTAACGCTCGAACATTTGCTCACTAGTCCGCACAGGAATCGAAAAACGGTTCCCCTCAATCATGTTGGTCGAGTAAATATCGAACACCGGCCCCAGGTCAATCTTGCCCATATTGTAGAAGCTGGTTAGGGCTACACCACCAATTTTATCGACATTTTTGACGATTGGTGCCTGTTTCAGCTTATCCACACTCCGGTAGGTTTCATCATCCAGTGAGCTGAGAGCAAACTCGGGCTGTGATTTCCAGTCGCGCGTTTTCACGGCATCCAGTCGCGGCGATGTCGAGTAACTCGTCGTCTTATTAATCAACCAGTTTCCGCTGCTCACACTTTCCAGCCGTCGCGAACTGTAAGCCGCCGAATCTTTATTCGACTTGAGCGACATATTAATATCGACCTGCTGGGCATCAAAAAAATAATTTCCGTCGTGGTCAAGCTGATATTTGGCACAGCCCCGAAACCCGTTGATAAAGTTCAGATTGGCTTTGCCCGAAATAAAGGCTTCAATTTTCGACAGCGCATAGTTTTCGGCATCAACGGTAAAGCTGCCCGAGAAAAGCGGATTTCGCGGATTCTTGGGAGCATAAGTCAGATGATAATATTTCTGCCCGTCCTGGTAAATTGTATCATTGAAATAGATGTCGTAATACAAGAGTGCCGTTCGACTTAACGGGGAGACATATCCCCGATCCATAATAACAATATGGTCGTCGTAGAAGTCCATCTTAACGGCCACATTTTTCAGGATGAAGCTTTCGATGAACGACTCGGAACGCGGAAAAATACCGTCCTTCTTCACATAGACCACATCAGCCGAGTCTCCCTTTACATCTTCGGCAAGTTCTTCGAGGTAAACCGGCGAAAAGCGCATATCCTGTCCTTCCAGACTAACCGTTACATCGGACATATTATTGAAAAACCGGCTCACCTTTGCCGTTGTGTCGACCGCAATATAGACAGTCGTATTTTCCAGTTTTTTATACGCCGGTACGCTCTCGAGCTTTTCGCGGTTTTCCTTTTTATGCTTCTGAATTTGATTGAAGACCACCCGGGCAAAAGGAATATCGGATTTGACCGTAACTTCATCAATTTTCTTCACATCTTTTTGCATCTGAACCGTCAGTTCATTCTTTTGATTGCGCTTCAGGATAAACTCCTGTTGCACAAAGCCAACGGCCGACACAACCAGGGTATCTCCTTTGGGCGCCGGTATGGTAAAGCGCCCGTCCAGTTCCGATTGGGTTCCCTGCAGGGTTCCTTTAATCCAGATGTTGGCAAAGGGAATGCTTTCATTCGAATCGGCTTCCCGCACAACACCCGAAACGCTCTGCCCAAAAACCCCGGAACTTACAATTGCCATAAAAATGGCGATAGCAAATATCCTTAACATGGATTCTGAACTTTAGGAACGGCTTTTCTGGCTTTTCAAAAGCCAGTAGAGTCCTTTTACACCAATGCGGATATCATCCAGCTTCAGCAAAACAAAAATCTTCTCGATGTAGGCAAAAGCCCCCCAGCCCACTGCCAGGTAATACATCCAGGGATAAAAGCCAAATACAAAAAGCACAAAAAAGAAGATACTTTGGATATAGCCTGCCGACACTGCTGAGTACAGGTGTAAGCCGGGAATCTTACCAAACCGGGCAAAGGCAACAATATAGCTAAGCACAAAAACGGTCAGGAACAAATACAAAATCCAGGCATGCGGTTCAATTTCGGTCCATTTAAACAGGAACAAGCCCAGCAAAGCCATGGCATAAGTGCAAATATCGGCCAGGTTATCGAGTGCTGCTCCGAAATTGGTTTGCAGTTTAAAATAACGGGCAATATTGCCATCGAGGACATCGCTCACCAGACTGATGCAAAGAAAAATAACGTAATATTTTTCCTGCCCGGTTAATGCAAAATAAAATATTAGGGGAAAGGCCAACAGCCGGTAAAGGCTGATAAAATTGGGCACATTTATAATCTTTTCTCCTTTTACTGTAATCTGTTTCATTGTTTTTTGTTTTGTGGAAGGTTAACAGGCAACTTTAGCTTTCTTATCTGAATTTTCCTCGAGAAAATAGGCAATCATACGGTGAATCGACTCCGGGCTGGCCTCATTGTCATCGGCTTCCATTACCTCGTCCAGCTTGGTGGTATCAAATTCAATATTGGTTCCGGTATAGCTTGCTGTGAAGGACATCCCGATCGATATAATCCGCTCATAAACATTCATCTCTGCCTTATCAAGCTCCACTTGGGGAACCAGTTTAATGGGCAATAAACGATGCAGGCTATTGAGGATATCGCTGTTTCGGATGGCATTTTTGGAAACCATATTCATAATCACCGGCAGTTGCTCAATTTTTACGGTCTGCAACAGATAACTCACGACCTTGTCGATGGGAATCAGATTTTGAGTCGATTCCGGATCAATTTTGGCTCGTAATTCCAGATTAGGATTCCGCAACGCCAAGCTTTGAATCCGCCGCGAGAAATCGAAAATTCCATAGTCGGTTTTTGTAACGCCCGTCTTATTATTTCCCACAACCTGCGATAAACGCAAAATATGCGCGTTCAGTCCGTCATTTTCGATATGTTTCCGAATCAGATTTTCGGCATAGCGCTTCGACTGCTCATAATAGTTGCGAAAGGCATCGATTTCGGCAACATCGTAGAACTTCTCCTCGAAACGGCCGGCGAGTTTTCCGCACGAATAGGCCGTACTGATAAAGAAGAAACGCGAATCGGCAGCCGCATACTTCGAAAATACGGCAACTGAGTTTTCCACACCATCCATATTGGTTTGAAAAATTTCATCTTTAGCCTTAAAATCGTATTTCAAGCTTGCCGCAAAGTGGTAATAATCAACATCGCCCTGAAAAAGCTCATGCAACGTTTGTTCCGACAAGCCGAAATTTTCGTCCAACAGGGAATAGTTGAAGATACGCAGGTTCTTAGGCTGTTGAAATACGCCATCGTTAATGTCGGCCATTACATCGAGCATCCGCTGGTCTGCCGAATATTTTTGATTTCCGCGAACAAAAGCGATCACCTCGTAGTGCTGTTTGAGCAACTCGTTGATAAAGTTCGAGGCAACATAGCCATTTGCTCCATTTATAATGATTCTCTTCATGAAAGTAAAATTTTAGTTTTCTCTTCTAATTGTCTGTTCAAAGGCGTTATAATGTCTGTTTTCTGTTCTTCAAGTCAAATTACGAAAGAAAATTTCTATAAGCAAAGTAGTAATACTAAAACTACGCTCATCGGTATACTCAGGTTATCGGACCCACGCCAGCTAAAGAACTCGCCCAAGGTACTAACGACCGCCACGAGCATTGCCAGCCAGAATGTCTTCAAATCGAACACACCACGGTGGAAATAAAGGGCAATCAAACTAATTACCAGGCTGGTTACTAAAAAAGCGCCCGAGCCCAGCCAGGTTTTGTTAAACTTATGACCAAACAGTTTAATCCGGCCATTGTAGTTTTTAATGTTGATGCCCAAAATAGCAGCCATCGGATCGCAAACCGCCAAAATAAGCATGGGCAGAATATAGATAAATTTATTATCGAGTAAGCTTGCAATCAGGAAGGTAACATAGATCGACAAGGGTAACAAATAACTGCCGATCGATTTTCGCTCAATATCGTGAATTGATTTAAGCTGCTTGCTGTACTGTGTAATAAAAAGCACGGCAAAAAACAAGCCCGCCAGCACCAGGATGTACCAATGTGACGGGAAGATATAGGGAAAAGGAACGACCGCCAGGGTCGCCATAAAGTGTGCAAATTTGCGGGTAAACTCCCCCTTCAGGTTAAGTCGCCGATAGTTCAGCTCGTTAAAGGCGAGCAATACAACAATCCCGATCAGATAAACAATGGATAGTACAATAATATTTCCCATTCTAAAATTTCTTTGTTCTGTTAAAAATTGAACACATATACAAAAAACGCGACCCAGGCACCACCGGCTATCAGACTATCGAAGCGATCGAGAAATCCGCCATGCCCGGGAATTAGTTTACTGTAATCTTTCACCTCGAAGCGCCGCTTATAATAGGATGCTGCAATATCGCCCAGGAAAGCAAAAATAACGATCCCAACCGCCAGAAGCACCGCGCTTAGCATTGTGCCCGGGTACAGGTCGTTCAATACGAATGAACTGCCAATGGCAAACAAGGCTCCGCCGACCATTCCTCCAACGGTTTTATTGGGACTGATGCGGGGCAAAATTTTCGTTTTCCCAAACAATTGCCCGCTGATTTGGCTAAAAGCATCGAAAATTGACAACACTAAAAAAGCATACAAAATCAACTCCTTGGGGAAACGACTAAACAAGAAGAAGCCAACCAACAAACCAAAATAGATCAGCAATGCGGCCAAAAAGAATGATTTGTGGGCTCTGTTGCGAATTCGGAACAGTTTAAACAGCTCATAAAGCCCCACCATACCAATCAGCAAGGCCACATATCGAAAAATGAGTGGATTTATGGTAATGCTGAAAAACAAGATATTGATGATAAAAAAGTAAGCGATAAACTTGGTGTAGCTTTCGCGGGCAACTGCCGGATCCTTGCGCCGGTTAATGAAATAAAAGCCAACACCACCTAAAATAAAATAAGCTAGAATTATTACATAGATTGTTTGAATCATATCCGGTTATCTTTTATCTGATAATCATTAAAATTCCGATAGCCACCATCACCAAGGCATACATATAGCGAGCTTTTGTTTCGGAACGGTCAACCCGTTTCGACTTAGCCAGCAAACGAGGGCCGGTAACTGCACCGAGCGCTGAGCCCATCGTTAAAAAATAAACCAGGGTGAGGTCTACCTGTCCTACAAAAAGGTGGGCTCCGATGGCAAAAACCGTATTTACCAGAACCACCAAAAGCGACGTTCCGATTACCAGTTTTATCGGAATCCGGAGCGAGAATAAACCCGCCAATACCGGTGCTGTTCCGCTGGTTCCGAAAGTTCCGGTTATCAACCCTGCCGTCAATCCGAAAAACGAACTACGGACAAGCTTTTCGCTCTTCGTTACCGCAACATGCTGTTCGCTTTGTTGTTCTTTTTTCATTTTCAAACTACCATATATAATGTGAGCAGCTATCAAAATTGAATATATACCGAAAAATGCTTTTAGCTGTTCCGAACTTATGCGACTGGTGATTGCTGCTCCGGCAAATGCCCCGACAATGCCAACAACGACAAACATTGCCGCAACTTTCAAATCAATGTTGCCATTCCGGTGATGTCCCCACGAGCCAACCAGCCCAATAGGCATACTTGCCACCAGTGAGGTTATGACTGCCGTTTGTGCCGGCACATTTAACAGGAGTGTCAGTATCGGTAAAAAGAAAAAACCGCCGCCACCGCCCAGCATGGTGCCGAACAGACCAATCAGGAATCCCAAAACAGGCAATAAAAAATATATGGGTTCAACGGCTGAATGAAAGATCATATCCTATAGTTGACAAATGTTTGGTTGAATGTTTTCGAAACAGCTCAATATCGATCGGCCGTTGACAGCGGATACCGGCAGAAGCGGAACCGCACAGAAACATTCAAATATATAGATGCGAAAATATATCGTAGTATCTTCATTTGCAAAACCAATTTAACTTGAGTTAACACCCGCAATTTATCCATCCAAGCCAACATAAAGCATGAAACGATGATTAACCACCTCAGCCAGATAAAGGCAAGCAACTATCTATTAATTCATTGCATCAAATCAGAATGAGCTAAATTCGTAACAAATCGAAAATTAGCCTAACCGACCAAATGCGTATTTGAGTAGCAAAACTAGAAATTTTTATTGAATAACGACCACCGTAGGACCAATCTGCATAAAGATAATTTCACAATTATTTAGGATTCAGGCAAAGTTAGGTTGAAATACAATTGCCAGCCAAAGCCAATCGCCGGCTCATAAGCCGCAAACTCCCAATTCGCCCGTGAAGGTCGGATTTCACACCATACAACTCTAACTGATAATGACTTAAATCACAAAATCACCCTGCCTTTTGTGCCCGTTCAATCAATTTTCCAACACATTCCATCCAGCCCGCTGGTGGTGTTTGGGATAGGCTAAGCACCTCCACCATTGTACCGCAAGCACAAGCATAACTTATAAAGAATCAATTTAAGGTGAATCACCGGCACAAAAAAGTGCTCCTGACTTTCGCAAAGCATCAATCAGGAGCACGGTAAGAAAAATGAGTATATCTGACTATTCTATTCTACTGTAAATTGCGTTTCAGCCGCTTTCAACCAGTTAGCCGAGAATTTCACTTTCACATCTCCCGATTGTTCCCCGGCGCGGATGTAGGCAATCAACCGGCCGTGGAATACACGCTGCTTGTTATCGGTATAGTCGCCCATATCTTCGTTATTGCTGGCTTCCAGGCCGAGAAGTTCGGCATCACCCAAAATCCGGCAAGCGACCTCGTCGTCCGACAGCATCACCGGGATGCCATTTTCGTCAACAACCTGGATCGCAATCTGAGCCACACCGTTCTTGCTTATGGTTTTATCTCCTTCGATCACTTCGATCGCGTAAGGTCGACCTGTTGATTGAAGCGTATAGCTGCTCACTTGTTGGCCATCAGTATCCAGACCAATAACTTCCAGCTTGCCATTCTGGTAAGGAATATCCCAGAAAATGATTCCGGTTTCGTCGTTATAAGGTTTCTTCTCCCCGACCACTTTCCCGTTTAACAGTAGTTTAGCCTGTGCAGCATTCGTGTAACAAACCACACGAATCAACTCGCCTTCCATGTAGTTCCATATTGGCCAGGCATCCATCGAAGGAACTTTTTCTTCGTAATTGCCACTGGCATTGTCAGCATCCAGCTGCGACCACACATCTTTCATCTGGCTCTTGCTGCCATGTCCCGGTGTCGGGTAGGTTCCCAGGTAAGCCATTGGCTTTTCAGCCCACAGCGACTGGCGGTAATAACCCCGCGGTTTGATAAAACCACCAAAGTCGAGCAGCCCCGAATAGAAACCGCGCGACGGCCAGCGACCGGATTCCCCCAGGTAATCAATTCCCGTCCAAAGGAACTGGCCGAAAACAAAATCACGCGATGTCACTGCTTTCCACGCGCCAATCTCGTGACGGTTTTCACTACCGAACAACACGCGTTCGGGGTACTCGGCGTGATCGTGATCATACAGACTTTCGGTATAATTATAACCGCAGATGTCCAACGCAAACGGATAACCGGTTTGGTTCGACATAGCCACACCCGCTAAACCGGCCGTTGTCGGGCGCGATTGGTCGTACTGCTTCACCACTTTCACCAGGCGCTCGGCAATAACGCCCAGGCGCATGGCATCGGGAGCATCCTTCTTGTAACCTCCGAAAATTGGTTGGGTGAAACCCGTTTCAGCCCCGCCGGCCAACACCGGGTGTGAATACGGGTCATTCGGGTAATCCACTTCGTTGCCAATGCTCCAGGCGAAAATGGAAAGATGGTTCCGATCCCGCATCACCTGATCTGCCAGGTCGCGTTCTCCCCATTCTTCAAAAAAGTCGAAGGTTCCCTGGTAGCCCGGTGTTCCAACATTCCAGCCTTCGAGCCATTTGCGTTTGGGGTATTCCCACTCATCAAAGGCTTCATCCAGAACAAGCAAACCAAGCTCGTCACACAAGTCATATAAATCCGAAGCTTGCGGATTATGGCTGGTGCGGATGGCGTTCACACCGATTTCTTTTAAAGTGATCAGCCTTCTTTTCCAGACTTCACGGGGAACGGCCGATCCCAGCACGCCGCCATCGTGGTGCAAGCACACACCTTTCACCTTCATTGATTCGCCATTCAAGGCAAAACCTTTATTCGCATCGAAGGTGAAATGGCGGAAACCGGTTGTTGTAGTCGTTTCGTCAATTAAATCATTTCCGCTGTAAACCGAAGTTTTCAGGGTATATAAATTCGGCGTATCGAGCGACCAAAGTTCGGGGCTCGCCACTTTCAATGCAGTATGAGTTTTACCTGCTTGGTTGGCCTCTACTTTCAATTTACCGGCTGATTGGGCAATCAACTTGCCTGATCCGTCAAACAGTTCGTTTTTCACGGTTAAAGCAGACGATTCAGAAGAACCGTTTTCAACATTCACTTCAACCTGCAACTGATAACCTTTTCCCAGTTGCTCCGGGTAAGCATAAACACCCCATTGCGCCAAATGAACCGGGTTGGCGTAAACCACGCAGACGTCGCGGTAAATACCCGAACCGGTGTACCAGCGCGAATCGGCCGACTGGCTGTGATCCACCCGAACGGCAATCACATTCTCCTCACCAAAATTAATGTAAGGCGTTGCGTCGTACATGAAGGAAATGTACCCGTTGGGCCGCTTACCCAGCGATTCGCCGTTCACGAACACCTCGCTCCGATTGTAAACGCCTCCGAAATACAGGTACACTTTTTCACCTTTTTTGTCGGCGGGCACCTCCAGATGCTTGCGATACCAGCCAATACCACCAGGCAAATAACCGGTTGCACTGGCCAATGTCGGACTTAATTGCCCCTTCACGCTCCAGTCGTGAGGCAAATCAATGGTCTGCCAACGGCTGTCGTCCAAACCGGCCTGCTGGCCATTTTCGACATCCTTCAGCATAAATTTCCAATCTTTGTTGGTAAGCATTGCTTTGCCAAAGCCTGGCTGAGCATGCAACGAGCCAATGCCAAGCAGGCAAAGCAAAAGCGGGAATAATAATTTCAACTTCATATCTTTTCGTCTAATCATTTATTATTGAACTGGGGAAATTCCTTTTACAGTCGGCGTAACTTGCTTAACCGTACCATCAGCATTGAATTCCATTTTATCAATGCAAACTTCGCGGTGGTACCCGGGACCATCATTTAAATGTTTGTTGTTGATGCGGTGGTAAACGATGTACCATTCATCCTTGCCAGGAAGCTTCACGACGGAGTGGTGCCCCGTTCCGTAAATGCCATTGGCGGCATCCTGAATCAACACAATTGGTTTTTCAGCTACTTTAATCGGGCCCATGGGTGATTTGGAAGTACCGTAAGCTACATGGTAATTTGCAGAACCGGTATCATCAACCGACCACATAAAGTAGTAGGTGCCGTCGCGGTAAATAACGTAGATCCCTTCACGAAAAGCATAATCTGCGAGTGTACCTCCCTTGGGCGTTAAAACCTTGATTGTTTTCGGTTTTATTGAAATCATATCGTCATTCAACTCAGCAGCTGCCAGGTAACCGTTGCCCCAGTAAATGTACGACTTTCCTGAAACAGGATCGATAAAGGCACACGGGTCAATTTGCTGTCCCCGACCTGCGGGAGATTCTTTGATCATCGGCTCTTTTTCGGCCACGAACGGTCCGGTTGGATTGTCGGCTACTGCCACTCCAATTTGCTTGCCGCCGCCGGCAACGTAGTTTCCACTGAAATAATAATAGTACTTATAATCGTCGCCGACTTTCTTTTCAACAATGGTTGGCGCCCAGGCGCTACCATCAGCCCATGGCACGTCGCCCGCTTTCAGATCCAGGATTTTGCCTTCATCCGTCCAGCTCACCAGGTCATCCGATGAAAACACCTTGAAGTAATAGCCAGACCAACCGGTAAAACCATCAGAGGTTGGATAGATATAGTATTTGCCTGTCTTTTGTGAGTATAAAACCTGCGGGTCGGCATAAAAGCCAACCAATGCCGGATTGTGGTCTTCCGAAGCCAAAACCGAATAGCTCACCGGATCCTGTCCGACAATGGTAAAAGTATATTCAACCGAGCCTTTGGAAAAATCCTGCGGCCCTTCCGGTGCAACGGTGATGCCTTTCCAGGCCGTCATCATCGGGTCGAAAGCAGCTAAGTCGGTTCCAACTTTCACCGGAAGATAAATGGTCTTTTTCTCGCCATCGATCACCACATTGCTCTTTTTCAATTGATCAGAAGTGGCAGAAATAAACAAATCGTCAGTTTTGCCATAGGTTGTCATCAACCGGTTGTACTCTTCCCACGTAATTGGCAACACCGTGCCGTGCCGCGGGTGAAAGTTCATCGAGATTTCTTCGTCGATTACCGAAAAGTGTTGCAAATCCGCACTCTTGGTAAACTGGTAGCGACCGCTGGTGTACATATCGTACATCAGGATATAATCATCCGAATTATTCAGTTTGAAAATGCCACTTCCCTCAACGGGCACGGTTTGGCTGTCGACACGCTTGTCACTCACCAGCTGGTAGCCTTCCGTCAGCTTGTCGGAAATAGCCAATTTGATGCCGGGGTCACCGTCTTCAGCCTTGTGAAACAGGTAGAATTGACCTTCGAAAGGAATGATATCGCCATCGATACAGGCCTTGGTGTTGCTTTCAGCAGGTGGAAAGTACAACTGTTTGGGAGCTTCCTCCAGGCCGGTAAAATCCTTGTTGGCATAAGCGTAATAAATGATATCCGGATGTGCACCACGATCTTTCATTGACCAATAGATCATGTATTTCCCGGTTTGCTCATCGTAAATGGTTTGCGGTGCCCAAACGCGGTCGACCTCGCCAAACTCATCGGGGTAAGTTTCCGGAATATTGATCACTGATGTTTCCCAATGAATCAGGTCTGTTGATTTCATCAGGATCATGGCATAATTGTTCCAGCCCTGTTCCGGCACATACAAATCGGTGGCCACCATGTAGAAGGTTTTGCCATCGGCACCACGCAAAATATGCGGATCACGGACACCACCCGAAGTACTGATTTTTTTGGAATCGAGTACCGGCTGGTTATCATTTAACGCCCGGTAATTGTAGCCATCGGTACTAACCGCGTAACGAATGGCTTCTTCGCCCGGACCGTTTCCGGTGAAGTAAACAAACAGGTAAGCATCGGTTTTCGGAGGCTCAGTTTGGCACGAAACGAGCGAAATGAGTCCCGCAAAAACCAGGAAACATTTTGTCATTGCAGTGATTAGTCCAGTCTTTGATTTGTTCATTGTATTTATTCTTGATTTAAATTTCATGATTGTCTCAAAATTATTCAACACGCGTCCTCCGGAATGTCACAGATTCGATAGAATGGGAGAACAAATTCGACAAATGCTGCTGAAATACCCCTTCCAGCTCTCCCGGAACCTTCAACATTACCTAAAAGATTACAACGCAAACAATATTGACTATCGTTTTTAGTTCTGTTGCGAAAATCAATCTTGCTCCGGTTCAATCTTAATCATCATCGTGCCTTCCTGTAATCCGGGCGAACTTACCGTCAATTTGAGTGCACCAGGTTCTTTAGAGCTTTTGAGCACGGCCAGCGCCTGGCCTTTCCACGCCGAGCATCGACTCGCAACGTACTGCTCTGTATCTTTCAGGTTTGCATTACCGAGTCCGGCAATTGAGCCTTCTCCCGAAACGAAGAATTCGAGTTCATTCGCTGCATTGGGAACCAGATTGCCGTCTTCATCGGTTACTTCCACCGTAACGTAGGACAAATCCTGTCCATCCGTTTTAAGTTCCATGCGGTCAGCTGTCAACCTGATTTTCGCCGGGTTACCAGCAGTTTTCAGTATTGTTGATTCGCCTTCTTGTTGATCAACAACGCCGACGGCCTTCAAGCTGCCGGGAGCATAGGGCAAGCTAAAAGTTGCTTTAAATTGCTGATCCACGCCCGTTGGTTTTTCACCAACCAACTTATCATTCAGGTATAACCGGACTTTGGGATATTTCGAATAGACTTCAACGTCGATCTTTTTACCTTCAAATCCGGGCCAGTTCCAGCTTTCCCAGCTTGGCCAAACAGCCCACATGGTTGTTTTAATCGCGCCTTCGGCCGGATTTGGTTCGCGAACTGCCAGGTACAGTTTTTCGATATCGTTCCAGAGGATATTTCGATAGTGCGAAATGGGTTTTCGCCAACCGATCAGGTCGATGTCGCCACAATACGCGCCGTGCCAGGGGAAGAAGTTGCGTTCCCAGTGCTGACCATCGGGTTCTCCCGGGTAATAATAGCGGCCAATACTGGATTCGCCCAGGTAGTCCATTGCAGTCCACACAAAATCACCGATAATGTAATCGTGATCCTGCACCATTTTCCAGTTATAAAAAGCATCTTTCGGGTACGACTCGGTTTGAACAATGACCCGTTCCGGAACCCGCTCATGATCCGATTCCGATTTATGCATCATATAATTGTAACCGCAGATATCATGTTCGGCCATCAGCGGATCAAAGATTTCCCATCCCTGATTCCAGCTGGTCATTGCCGATGTTACCGGCCGGGTAGGATCCAGCTGACGAATATAACTGTTCAGCATGCGGGCCGTTTTTACCGCTTCCGGCGATGTACGCTCCATAATTTCGTTACCACTACTCCACATCACAATTGCCGGGTGATTACGATCGCGCAAAACCATCGCGTCGAGGTCAGATTGCCAATTTTCATCAAATAGGGTTGAGTAGTCGTGTGGTGTCTGATCTTTGGCTTGTTTCCAGCCATCAAATGCTTCGTCGATTACCAAAAGTCCCAAGCGGTCGCAGGCATCCAAAAATGCTTCGGAGGGTGGATTATGCGACGTACGGACGGCATTAAAACCTGCGGCTTTTAACAATTCAACTTTCCGTTCTTCGGCCCGGTCATAAGCTGCGGCACCCAAAACACCATTGTCGTGATGCGCACAACCACCATTCAGCTTAATCGTTTCTCCATTCAACACAAAACCTTTTTCGGCCGAGTATTTTAGGGAACGAATCCCCAAGCTGTTCTGCACACGATCTAATTCGATGTCTCCTTTTTTGATGATCGACTCAGCGACATACAAGTTGGGAGCATCCGGGCTCCACAGCAACGGATTATTGATTTGCATCCGGTGTGTCACCGCTTTTTCACTATTCGGCTCCAGTTCAATGCTAAGCTCATATTTGCCAACAGTTTTACCACTTTTATCGGTCAGAACTGTAATCAGCTCGACATTTTGAGCTTTTCCGGTTTCATTCTCAACCAGGGTATTCACCTCAACCGAAGCAACTTCCCTGCTCACTTCGGGTGTCGTAATACCAACGCCCCAATGAGCAATATGCACCGGGGAATTAACCATGAGCCAAACATGTCGGTAAATGCCGGAGCCACTGTACCAGCGGCAGTTTTTTTGCAGCGAATTATCGACCCGGACTGCAATCCGGTTTTCTTTTCCAAAATGAATGTATGGTGTAAGATCGTAATCGAATGAGCTGTATCCGTAGGGATGAACACCGAGGGATTTTCCATTGACAAACACTTCAGAGTTCATGTAAACACCTTCAAAATAAATCCCGATTTTTTGCCCCTTCCATTCTTTGGGAATCGTGAAACTTTTCCGGTACCAGCCAATTCCTGCAGGAAAATAGCCGCCGTCGTTCCCGGTGGGGTTTTCCGCTTCTATTTGGCCTTCAATACTCCAGTCGTGCGGTAAATCCAACTGTCGCCAGCTCGAATCGTCGAAATTCGAATTACCCGCATCAGGTTGATCTCCCAATGCAAATCGCCAATCGAAATCGAAATTCTGCTTCCTAACGATATTGGCGGAGTTCGAATCACATTTCGAAGAACAAGCAACCGTAAAAAGGCCGAAAAAGGCAACGAGCAGTATGTAATTGAAGGTTCTTTTCACAACAAACAGGGATACGTCTGTCATCGAAAGTTTTGTCTTATTGAAAGCGAGCGAGATAATCGCCGCAAAGAACAGGAAACATTTTGGGATTGCAGTTATTAATCCAGTCTTTGATTTGTTCATTTTTATTGATCTTGGTTTACACATTTATATTGTTTCAAAGTTATTCAACAAGCCTGTTTGGACTTGTCACAGATTTGACTGATTAGGGTGACAAAATCGACAGATGCTGCTGAAATACACCTGCGGATTAACGTTTCACTTTTACGACGCTATTTCGCCGCCGTCCCCCTAAAGCCGAAACTCAGAAATTTGAAATGTGTTTAAAGAGTGAGCTGCCAAGGTCACGTTCAGGAACCGCTCTCCAATTTGCACGGTCAGTGCTTTATTCTCATCGTTGAAGTTGCCCGCAAATACCAGGTACTGGCCCTGCGGATTTTTAACGATCATAACCGGGAACTTATCTTCTTTCCCACCTTTAAAAGCCATGATTTTGCTTCCCGGTGCCAGATAGCGGGTGTAGTGCTTCACGGCAAAATACTCCGGTGTATAGGTGGCTGTTTTTGCTTTCGAGTCAACCCGGATCAAGGCGTTCTGTTTCCAGCCCCAGCCGCTCACGCCATCGTCGGCAAGGATGGCATTCCAGAAGGTGTATTCTTCGCAGCCATTGCCCAGGTAGTGATTGATGAGGTTAAAGGTGTGCTCGGCCGCGCCCCAGTCGAACGAGCCCCATCCACATTCACTCTCCGTTTGCACGTATTTGTAGTTGGGGTATTTTTCGCGAATACGAGGCAATATTTGCCCTCCCTCCCATTGAAAACCGACACCTGTAAAGGTTTCCGGCATGCGCGGATCGGAAAGCACCTCGTCAATAACTTTGTAGTGGTTGGTATTGATCGTTCCGAAATACAAATCTACTTCCGGGTGTTGTTTCTTTAAGGTCGGAGCAAGGTATTCGGCATTAAAGCGAATAATTCCCTCGGGCGTCCAGGCGCAACCGGGATACGGCGTGTAACTCCAGGGCTCATTCTGGAACATCACCTGGTTAATTGGAATCCCTTCGGCAGCATAGGCATCGATGAACTTGCAGAAATAATTGGCATAAGTCTGCAGGTAACGTGGATCCTGGATGAAATAATCGTTTACCGCCAGTTTCCCCGGAAATACCCCTTCATAGCTTTTCGCACAATCTTCAAAAAGCAAATAGTCCAGTTTGGAATCCAACTCATTGTATTCGGCATTGCTCACCACCGAATAGTAGTGGTTAATTTTCATCCACGACGGTGGCGACCAGGGCGAAATCCAGAAGGTTAAATCCGGGTTCTTCTCCTGAGCTGCTTTGATGAAAGGAATCAAGGTGGTTTTATCGCGGTCAATATTGAAATACTTCAGATGGAAATCGCCGCTCACTTCATCGCAACTGTACCAGTCGCGGGCATAATCGTTGGCATTCATCGAGAAACGACCAATGGAAAACCGAAGATCGCCATCCGGAGCAAACAATTGCCCAAGAATTGCGTCCTGCTGCTGGCGTGGAAGCATATTTAAAGCATCCCAGCCGCGTTCGTTAAAACAGGTGCCCCAAGCCTTGAAAGTTAAAAGCTCTTCATCTCCTTTTAGCTCAAGCACAGGAGTTGTTGCCGGCGCTTTTTCAAGTTTTAATGTTTTCTGTTCCCAGGTTTTGTTTTCGGTACTGCGAAGCCAATTGACAGACTGGCTGTTTACAGTAGCTGTGGCGGCGGTAAACAGGAAGAATAAGGAAATCGTTCTTTTCAACAGCTTTTTTCGTTTTATTTTCATTGATTGACGTCTAGTTATTCAACACTCAAAATCGGCAACTCATCACCCCCTCGTACTCGATCTATTAATAAGCCAAGAGGAGCAATTAAAATCACTCCTCTTGATTAGTATCCTCTTGATTAGTATCCCGAATTCTGTGGGAGTAAGTTCTCGTTAATATCAATGTCGGCTTGTGGAATTGGCCATAACCATCCTTTTGCCGCATTAAATGTCCGTGGTGCAATTTTAATTTGCGAGAACACCCATTTGGCCGGATCTGCCGGATCGGACAATTTCGATTTGTCATATCCATACACGTCGTGAACCAGCGATTCGTCTTTCCAGCGCAACATATCGCCATATCGGGTTCCCTCCATACAGAATTCAACTCTCCGCTCATGACGCACGATTTCACGAAGTTCGTCCTGGCTTAGTCCGGTCCCTTCAACTGATTCAACAGTAGGCATCCCAACCCGGGCGCGTACGTCATCAATCAAATCATAAATTTCCTGATCAGTACTTCCTGACTCGATCAATGCTTCGGCACGCATCAGGCAAACATCGGCATAACGCATCAAAATGGTATTCAAGGTGCTGATATTTACGTCGGCAACCCCATATTCAGCATATTTGCGTGGTTTCGCACCACAAGGATATTCGGCATAGCTTGCCGGAATAAAAGTCGCCTCACCATACATTGTGCCTGGCAGTACCACGGTGGCGTCCAACCGCGGATCCCTGTTTGTGAACGGGTCCTGTTCATCATATCCAGATGCTGCATCGGTTATCGGCAAACCATTGGTCATATAATACGAGTTAATCATATCGGCTGTAATGTTGGATGTTTGCCAGGTACCCAGTACGAACGGCTCGGCAGGCCAGGGTTGGGTTTGTGATGTGGTATATTGAATGTCGAAAATAACTTCTTCATTATTTTCATTGGCTTCTTCGAAAAGACCAACATAGTCGTGGAAAAAGTCATAAACGTCCAGATCAATGACCTGTTTGGCAGCTATCGCAGCCTCGGCCCATTGTTCGTTGAAAAGCAAGATTTTTGCTTTATAAGCCAGTGCGGCACCTTTAGTTGCACGTCCCGGGCTGGAAGCCGTCGGAGAAAGAACAGCGATCGCATCATCAAAATCTTTCAGAATCTGGGTAAGCACATCGCTTTTGGCATCTCGCGATACATAAGCATCTTCGAGTGTTTGCACACTGGTAATCAAAGGAACATCACCAAAGTAAGTGATCAAATCAGAATAAGCGTAAGCTCTGAGGAATTTTGCCTCGCCCATCATCTGCGACTTAACATCATCGCTAACCGGAGCGTTCTCTAAATTCTGCATAAATTCATTTGCTCTGGAAATGATCGCATAATCCAGTGTCCACTTGGCATACGGAGCCCAACTTGTTGAGTTGGTACTCCACGACCCAACCTCGTTAGAACCTTGCCAGGCCGCCTGGCAATACCCATTGTCGGACATAAACTCAAATTGATAAAAATGGGTGGGCGTGGCATTAGGTTGAATGGCATTGTACACCCCGACCAAGGCCATTAAAGTTTGCGTTTCGTTCTGAAAGAAGGTTACCGGAGATAAAGCGTCCTTAGGCGTCTTGTCCAGAAGATCTTCGGCACAACCGAATAAGACAGCTGACGCAATAAATATTGTGATGATTCTATTTAGAATTTTCATAATTCTGATCTTTTAAAAGTTAACATTTAAACCCACAGTCATTACCCGAACTTGAGGGAAAGCCTCGGCTCTGGTTTGATCAACATTTTGCTCTGGATCAAAACCTTTAAAATTCGTAATTGTAAAGGCGTTTTGAATATTACCATAAACACGTACCGAACCCAAACCAATTTTTGAGACCAGTCTCGGATTGAACGTGTAGCCTAACTCAATATTCTTCAAACGAAGATAAGAAGCGTCCTCCATGTAGAACGATGAATGGATATTGGTTCGGGTTTCATCTAAAACCAACCGAGGCAAGCTATTGGATGGATTTTCTGGAGTCCACCGACCTTTCCACCACGAGCCCATGTTGGCAACGCCACTAAAAGGAGTCGCGATTTCATAGTAGAGATACCCCTCGATGCCGGCAACCCCCTGGAAGAAGGCACTAAAATCAAACCGCTTCCATTCCATGCTCAAATTCAATGAATAGGTCAAGTCAGGATATTGCTTCCCGATTACCGTCCTGTCATTATTCGGGTCAACGACACCATCACCACTAAGATCCTTAAACTTGATATCCCCGGGTTGGGCGTTGTAGTTAACAACAGAAGTTACATTCGGCTTCAGGGTGTATGTACTACCGTCGTAGTCAAAATCGTCCACCTGATAAATTCCATCCATCTCATAGCCATAGAACGAGTTGATGGCGGAACCTACAATCTTAGCTTTTGGCGACGCGATGTCCTCCGGAGACATCTTTGTAATTTTATTCACAATGTGCGACGCATTGAAAGTGGCGCGGAAATTCATCCCATTTGTGAATTTTTTCCGGTAAGTAAAGGAAGCTTCAACCCCTTTATTTTGAACTTCTCCATTATTGACATAAGGGGCATTCTTTGCCATTGTCAAAGGAATTCCTTGCGGCCACAGCAAATCCTTTGTCTTCTTGTCGAAATAATCGGCCGTCATTTCAAAGCCGTTAGCCAAAGTCAAGTCAACACCGAAGTTCAATTGCTGAGAAGTTTCCCAGGTTAACTCTTTATTGGTCAAATCGCGCACTGCTACTCCCGAATACAAGTCACCCCCGAATGAGTAGTTAACTCCGGAGCTCAGAATATCGCTCGCGGTATACATACGACCGTTGCCAATATTTTCGTTTCCAAGTTGCCCCCAGGAAGCACGAATTTTCAACGAGTTTAACCATTCAACGTTCGACATGAAATTTTCTTTTGACATGATCCATCCGGCAGAAAATGAAGGAAATGTACCCCATTGATTTCCTTTTGCAAATCGAGAAGAACCATCGCGCCGAATGTTCGCTTCGAACAAGTATTTCTCATCGTAGATGTAATTTATTCGCCCGAAATAAGATCGTAACCCCAAATCGTAACTTCCGGCGTTATTCGTTTGAGTCGCCGCATCTCCCAAATTTAAAACCCGTTGGGTGTTATTAACGAAGTTACGCCGATAACCATCCTGCCAGTCGTAGGTAAATTCTTCTTCCTGGTAACCAGCCAATAAATTGAGGCTGTGCTTTCCGAAGGTGCTATTGTATTTGAGCAAAGTCGTCAACATTGTTTGCACGTCGGTCGCATCAGTGACTCTCAAATCGGATGATTCTGTTTTATAACTTCCGTCCTTATTGGCCAAAACGACATTCGCATTAAACGCATTTGTGTTCGAAGTCACAACATTATAGCCGTAAGTAGCCTGTGCGCTTAAACCTTCAACAATCGTGTATTCAGCTTCTAACTGACCGTTGAAGTTATAGCGTTTCGTCTTGGAGGTACTACCCGCTTTAATTTCGGCATAAGGATTCAATTCGCCGTTTACACTCATGTATTCCCCATCAGCATTTTGGAGTGGGTAAACTGGCGCAAGTGTCGCATACCAGGTTGCATTCCAAACGCTGGTCGGTTCACCTTTAATACCATAATTACCAGCCAACTTAGTCGACACTCGCAATTTTTTATCATTCAAAAAATAGGCATCAATATTGGAACGGAAATCGGTCTTCTTATAATTAGTCGCCACCATGATACCATCCTGATCCAGATGTCCAAGCATAAATGCAAACTGCAAATTTTCGCTACCTCCGGTCATGCTTAACCGATGATTTTGTGTATTTGCCTGGCCGTAATAAACATCAAAGTAGTTGATGTCGGGATACATCGGATCGTTGTGTGCCGCAAATTTTTCGATATCCTCAGCCGAATAGGTTCGAACAACACCTGCATTATCAGCAGCTTCGTTACGAAGGGTTGCGTATTCAACCGAGTTTAAAACACTGGGCAACCGGGTTGCTTTCTGCACACCATAATAACCGGTATAGCTTACTTGCATTTTACCGGAAGCTCCCCGTTTGGTGGTAATCAAAATTACACCGTTAGCTGCGCGGTTACCATAAATTGAAGATGATGCAGCGTCCTTCAAAACGGATATTGATTTGATATCATTCGGGTTGACATCCGACATCGATCCCGGGAATCCATCAATGATGATCAAGGGCGCATTGTTTGTCCATGTTCCGACCCCGCGGATATCGATAATGGCATTATCGTCACCCGGTTTTCCGGAATTCTGCAGGGCATAAACCCCGGAAACAGTGCCTTGTAAAGCCAAACTGGCATTAGTCAAAGGTCTGCTTTCCAGATCCTCCATCTGTACGTTACCGACAGCTCCGGTCAGGTTCGCCTTCTTTTGGGTGCCGTAACCAACAACCACAACCTCCTCTACACCAACAGTTTCTTCCTGCATGGCAACTGTTACCGTCGTTTGACTTCCAACGGGCATCTCCTTCGTCATCATACCAATAAATGAAAAGAGCAACACATCTGTCGAACTTATGCCACTTAAGCTGAAATTACCATCCACATCCGTAATTGTACCCTGGGTTGTACCTTTTACAACCACTGTTACACCGGGAAGCGGACTTCCGGCAGTGTCGGTGACCTTGCCTTTTATGACTTTTTGCTGTTGCTGTGTTTGACTATTGGTTTTGCCCTCCGTTGTCAATACGATTTGCCGGTCGGAAATGACATAACTAACATTCGTACCTGCGAACAATTCTTTTAATACGGCGTCCAGTTCTTCCTGGTTAGCTGAGATGGACACACGCCGATCGACATTAACCATATCCTTATTGAAAAGAAAATAGTAATCGGTCGAATTTTCGATCTCATTCAACACATTTAAGACCTTGACATTATTCAGTTGGAGAGTCAGCTGGGTTCGCTGCGAGTAGGATTTGGTTGCAAAAGTTTGCAACGCGAAAACAAGAATGAGAAACATCGTGAGTTTCATAATCTTCAATACTTTTGACAAGCCTCGGGTATTACCCCTAAGCGTTCGATTTTTTTTCATAAATTTGAACGATTAAGTAGTTAAATTTTTTGCTGTTTTTGACTGCTTTACAAATGGGACGGTGTTGGTAGCACCTCCCATTTTTTAGTTGAAATCATTTACTCTTTTTTCATCTGTTGCGAATATTATTTTACGTTTCGAAAAGGTTCCATTGTCCAGTTTTACCCGGTCAATTTCTTTATATTTTATGGGTGCGGTTAGTTTTAAGAGATGGAGCACTTCTTCAATCGATTCGTTTTCGAAGGTTCCGTAGTATTTATATTTTTTCAGGTTGGCATCGGCAATCTCAATCTCCACATTGTACCATTGGCTCAGGCGTTCGGCAACAGCATCGAATGATTCATTTTTAAATACGAGCCTGCCTTCAATCCACGAAACCAGAGCTGTTGCGTTAACATTTGTGGTGTAGTATTTCCGGTTCTCCGTATCCAGTACAAATTGTTGATCGGGCGACAGCTGGGCCAACGGCTTTTGATCCGCAGTTGAAACATTTACTTTTCCGGTCTTCAAAACTACTTCTTCGCGTGCTTGCCCGGGATAAGCCAAAACGCTGAAGGTGGTTCCCAACACCTGCACATTCAACTGATCGGTAGCCACATTAAACGGATGCTTTTTATCCTTCACCACATCGAAATAGGCTTGCCCGACTAATTCGACCGTCCGGTTCGAACTAAAATTGACCGCATACTTCAGTCTTGAATCACCGTTTAATACTCCGGTTGACCCGTCGGGCAAATGAAATTCGGTTCGCACACCCGGAGGACAGGTAATTTCGGCCCATGCCTCGGTTTGGCGAACTGATTTTGAAGTGTAAACATAGAATAGAAAGCCGATCGCCAGGGGGATAAACAGAATGGCTGCTACCCGCTGAAAAACTGTCAGGAAGGAAAGCTTTCTTACTTTGCCTGCTTGATTAAAATCCAAGTGGTTAACAACATTATTCCAAACCGTCTGCCTGTGAAATCCTTCGGCAGGTTCATCCTTTAAGGTATCCCATTGTTGTTCCAATTCGAAAAGAAAATCCTCATCGGCTTTCTCTTTTTCAAATTCCGATTGGATGGAAAAGTAGTCTTTCCGGGAGTATTTGCCCCGGAAAAAATTATCTATTGCTTTTTTACGATCTCCCATATTCTTCAGGCTAAAAATTGAACGCCTACATAAGTAATATGGATGGGAACGAAAAACTACGTAGTCAGAAGTCGATTTTTTTTCACTTTTTTTTCGGATCAAGAAACAGGTGGTAAAACAAGAGCCCTGCAACCTGATCATCACTGAGCTCTTTCTTCAATTGCTTCAGCGCTTCCGACAGGTGTTTTTCAACTGTCCGGGGCGATATTTCCAACAGGGCGGCAATCTCCTTGGTTGGCACGCCTTGCTTTTTACTCAACAAGATTATTTCGCGCTGCCGTGGAGGCAACTGTTCAATCTTTTCTTCCACCAAATCCAATAGGGACTTGTAGTCAATGCGCTCTTCGGTCCGGTTGTCGAATTCGATGGCATAATCCAGAATCTCATGTTTGTATCGGTTCTCGCGACTTTGCTTGTTAAAATATTCACGAATGCCGTTGTAGGTAATTTTAAAAAGGTACGCTTTAAAGGAAAGTTCGGTATTAATTGATTCCCGGGCATGCCAAACCTTTACGAAGACATCCTGCACAATTTCCTCTGCGTCGCTAGCGGACTTTAAATAGCCCTTTGCAAATGCAAAAATGCGTTTCGCATACAGTTCAAACAGGAGCTGAAAAGCCTTTCGATCGCCCTGCTTTAACTCGCGAATCAGTTCTTCTTCGCTTTTCGATTTGATCACATCAATTGGTTTGAGTCAGACTTTAATGACCAAGGTGAGGAATTTGTTTCAGAAAATCAAATAATCTGAGATCGACAAAACGAACGACTCGAAGGTAACAGACTGTTTCTACATCACTTGCCCAGAGATGGCCGTTTTTTTCATGCAGAATATTCCTAATAGCAAAACTATTATCTAAATTTTAATACGAACCGCAGCGAGCCTGCCTAAATTTAAACTCACAACCATATTTCAAACCTAAAAAAACACAACGATGAAGAAACTGGCATTGCTTGGGCTATCTCTTTTTATCAACCTGATTGGATATTCACAGGCGTTTACAATTCGTGATTTAAGCAGCTTATCGGATCACCTGACCTACAAGAGAAATAACGAAAACACCTATACGAACATCGAAGGCTCTCCATTTCTTGACGAGAATTTCGTAGTCGGAAAAGTTATCATCAATGACAGCATTCTGATTGAGAATGTACCTTTGAGATACAACATTTATTCCGATAAAATCGAATTTAAAAATGCCAATGGCCAAATTCTGGAAATTAGCAATTCGGGACAAGTTTATCAATTCAAGCTTGGTTCCCACACCTTTTTAGAGTCGGAGTATCGGACAAAAAATGAGACTGAACAAGGGGTCCTGGAACTGTTGGTTAACGGAAACATCAAGCTTTATAAAAAATACCGCATTGAATTGAAAGAAGCCACGAAAGCCATTGGATTTCAGGATGCACAACCCAATCGCTTTACTCCCCTGGACGACGAATATTTAATCGCCGAGGGTGATGCAATCCCTCAAGTAATCAAGAACCCGAAAATACTGCTGGAGGAGTTAAAATCGTATCAACCAGACATCGAAAAGTATATCCAAAAAGAGAAAGTCAGGGTTAAAACTGAAAGCGGCCTGATCCGGTTAATTCGCCACTGCAATCAATGATCTAAAGCCATACAGGTGAAATCAGAATAGCATTTGTTGCACCTTGTCCTCAATACGAACAGAGGGTGTCGGAATAAGCCGGCACCCTCTCTCGTTGATAGCATTGCCCAACAAGGGCCCTGTTAGTTACCGATTCCTTCAATCGTTTTTATGGTACCATCTTCATGGTATTCCAGTTCCACAACTTTCAGGCTTCGCAGCCAGGTTTTGCCGCCCGAAGGCACGCAGTCGTGATGGAACAGGTACCATTTTTCGTTGAATTCAACAATACAGTGGTGGGTTGTCCATCCCACTACTGGCGTTAAAATCACGCCTTGGTAGGTGAATGGTCCGTAAGGGTTGTCGCCCACGGCATAGCACAATTTATGGGTGTCGCCGGTTGAGTAGGAGAAGTAATATTTCCCCTGGTACTTGTGCATCCACGAAGCCTCGAAAAAACGACGGTCGTGATCGCCGGCCGTGATCAACTGACCATTTTCATCCACGATAAGCAGTTCCTTCGGCTCTTCCCCAAACTCCAGCATATCGTCGCTCAATTTCACCACGCGCGATGACAGCGCCGGTTCATCATCCTTGGGCTCCTGTCCGCATTCCATGGCTTTGTTGTTGCGGTAGCGCTGCAGCTGCCCGCCCCACAAACCACCAAAATACATGTAGTAAGAACCATCTTCATCCTCGAAGACACAAGGGTCAATAGAATAACTACCTTTCATGGGAGCTTCCTGCGGAATGAAAGGTCCTTCAGGCTTGTCACTAATCGCAACACCGATACGGAAAATGTCGGTTTGGTCTTTCAACGGGAAATACAGGTAATACTTATCGTCCTTGTGGGCACAGTCGCAATCCCACAACTGACGTCCTGCCCAGGGAATGTCTTTTACATCCAATCCAACACCATGATCGGTCACTTCACCTTCGATATCATCCATCGAAAAGATATGATAGTCGCGCATATCGAAATGATCACCATTATCGTTTTCCGGAATGCCCGATTCTATATCGTGCGAAGGATAAATATACAGTTTACCGTTAAATACATGCACTGCCGGATCAGCTGTATATAAATCCGGAACTAGATATCTTGCTTTTTTCATGCTTTAAATTTTAGCCTCCCCTAACCCCTCCGAAGGAGGGGAACGAAGAGTGTTAAATTATTTCTATTTTGGACAATCTTTTCATTTGAATCACCCTGCAAATCGGGGCTGGGTTTTCTTTCCTCCCCCCCCGGGGGAGTCAGAGGGGGCTTTCGTTACAAATTTTTGCCACCACTGGTTTTGGTTCGTAATTCCGGTCAAAAAGCAGCGGATAATCCGTGCGTCCGCGAACCGGGAAATCATTTTTCCACGAACCGCGATCCGAAACGCCCCAAAGCGTTACCCGGCTGACGGCATCGGCATGTTTCAGAAACAACTTGAAGAAATCCACCATACGGGCATCCCATTCGTCCTGCTTTTCCTGCGGAACAAGTCCGTCTGCATAAGGGTTGATTTCCTTCCGGTATTCGAAGTTTGTAGCAATGTCGGCGCTTAAATCACCTGGTTTCGGACTCGGCAAAATCGATAGATCCAGTTCTGTGATCATCACTTTTACACCTGCGCCGGTGTATGCTGTTATGGCTGCTTCGTAGTCGTCCAACGAGGGGCCGTCCAAACCAATATGCCCTTGCATACCGACAGCGTCAATCCGAATGCCCTCAGCTTTCAATTTTTTAACCATTTGCACGATCGCATCCCGTTTGCCCGGATACCACTCGTTGTAGTCGTTGTAGTACAACTCGGCGTCGGGATCGGCTTCGTGGGCAAACTGAAAAGCCAGCTTGATGAAATCTTCACCAATAATCTGGTAAAACTTGCTGTTTCGGAACGAGCCGTCTTCCATAATCGCTTCATTCACCACGTCCCAGCCTTTTATTCGTCCTTTGTAGCGCCCAACCACGGTTTCAATATGCGTTTTCATCCGCTGGATCAACAGCTCGCGCGAAACGTCGTTGCCCAGGCTATCGGTAAAAAACCAGCGTGGGGCCTGCGAATGCCAGATCAGGCAATGCCCGGTCGTGAACAGGTTGTTTTTTTCGCCAAAGTCAACAAACGGGTCGGCCAGCGAAAAATCGAACGTGCCCTCTTCCGGTTGTATCTCGCCGCTTTTCATACAGTTTTCAGCGACAATGGCATTGAACTGCTCTTTTACAACGTTAACTGCTGCAGTGTCCTTCCCGGTAATTTGCCATTCGTTAAGCGCTGTGCCAATGTAAAATTGACCGGCAAAAGCGTCCTTCAGCGTCTCGTGCTGCTTTTCTTTTGCACCATCACACCCGCCGGAAAGCAATACCACGAGGGCGAAAAGGAAGGAACTATATTTCATTTTTTTCATATCAATGAGATTCAATTATTGTTTCAATTTTCATTACGCCTTGCCATTAATTCGTTTTGAAGCTGCGTTTCCATCTTCTTGTTAATGACATAAAAAAAGAGCAAAACTGCAGCCAGCAAAAATGGAATGGACGGGAAAACACTAACCAACATTTTCGCGCCTGCAGCCACCGATTCAGGTTGAATAATTTCCTGGCCGGCTACCATGGTCGCGTCTTTGTGGATGTAGCCGTAAAGGCCCAAAATCCAGGTCACCAACGCGCCGCCAATGGAGAGGCCGGCCTTCAGCCCTACCATCATTGCCGAAAAAATGATCGCTGTTGCGCGACGGTTTGTCCGCCACTCCGAATAGTCGGCCACATCGGCAATCATGGCCCAAAGAATCGGGATCGTGATGCCGTAGAAGAAACCGTGAAAAATTTGAGAAGTAAACATCAGCCCCACGCTCTTTGCCGGGAAAAAGAAGAAAATGAAAATGAAGATGGTGGAAACAAGCAAGCCGCTGATGTACACGTCGCGCTTCCCGTATTTGTCGGCCAATTTTTTAGAAAATGAAATGCCGACAATCATAAAGATAATCCCTCCGGCGTTAAACAAGCCAAAGCCGGCCGAAACCGGATCGGAACCAAAAAAGTTAAGGCCGATAGCCGACAAAGCGCCTAAGATCGGACTAATAAAATTCGCAAGCGTTTCAGCATCCACATAGTTATTGAAATAATACACGTACGAACCACCTTTCATCGCCAATGTCACAAAAATCAGGATTGTCACCGTGAGCATAATCAGCCAGGGACGGTTTTTCACCAGATCGGAAAGGTCTTCGGCCAAACTCGATTTTTGTTCCGGTTTGGGAATAATCCGCTCGCGGGTTGTCAAAAAGGTAATCAGCAACATCACCGTTCCGATAATCGCCAGCCAGGTCATCACCGTTTCCATACCGGCTGCTTTATTTCCGCCGCCCGCATATTCAATAATGGGCAACATAAATACCTGCACAAAAAACTGGGCAAACATCACGGCCACAAAACGATACGATGAAATGCTGTTTCGCTCGCCCATATCGCCGGTTATCACCCCGCTCAAGGCCGAATACGGCAGGTTGTTGGCCGCATACAACAGCAACAAAAGCGTGTAAGTAGCGGCAGCGTAAATCAGCTTCCCTTTGTACGAAAAATCAGGAGTGCTGAATGCCAGCAGCGCCATTACACCAAGCGGAACAGCCGTGTACAAAATCCACGGACGGAATTTTCCCCAGCGCGACTCGGTACGGTCGGCGAGCGCTCCGATTATAGGGTTAAACAGGAAAGCGGCAACCAGCCCCACCGACAACATGATGATGGAAGCATGGTTGTTTTCCAGTCCGTAAATGTCGGTGTAAAAATAGGCCAGGTAAGTAATCAGGGTTTGAAAAACCAGGTTGGCTGCCAGGTCGCCAAGACTGTAGCCAATTTTCTCCAATACAGAAATCTTCTGCGTCATTATTTTCATTTTAGTTAGTTGTGTTCGGTTGTAAAAGGTGAAGCCGGAAGCCCTTCCTTGTTTTTCAGGTTTGCATCAGCCGGATTATCTTCCCACGCATAACGCACTGCCCGGGGATTAGAAACACTTCTGCTCCAAACCTTCACGGTGTTTTTACTCAGCACCACCGCATTGGCCCAAACAAAGCGACCGTCCTCACCGGCAAGCTGAAAACCGTTCAACAGGCTGTTGGCATACAAACCTTCGCCTACCGATTTAAATTGAAGAACGATACTTCCGTCCTCCACCTTCATCGATTCGTACAACGGGCCCGAGCTGACCACCGGGCTATCACTGTACGCAACCCGTTCGGCCTCCAGAAATAAGCGTCTGCCTACTTCTTTTTTATTTAAAGGGTGAATGTCATTCCACTCGCCAATATCGAAAGTTACAGCCATGCCGGTATTGGGCAGCTCCAGCGTGCGACGCTGGGCATCGCGAACTTCGGCCCAACCACTTTCAACGGGTTGTTTTTGCGGCAATCCCAAGTTAGCCAGCTGCGCAAACAGAAATGGCAATTCAGGCTGAGCGAAATGTACCCGCCAATCCTGGATCATTGTTTTAAACAGCTGCTCGTATTCCTTTCCTCGTCCGGTGTTCGATTCGCCCTGAAACCAGATCACGCCTTTAAGGCCGAAGTTCAAGGCCGGCGCGACCAAGCAGTTGTACAAGCCGCCGGGCATAAATCCCGGAGCGCCGGGAACAACAGGCGGGTTAAGACTCGCCCCAACATGGTAATTCCAGTCGCCGGTGAGGTCAATAACCTGCGAGCCCACCCGCAATTCGTACGGCTTTTCCTCCACAAAACCACCACGCCATCCCTGGCTGAAAAC
This sequence comes from Mangrovibacterium marinum, assembly GCF_003046625.1. Taxonomy (GTDB): domain Bacteria; phylum Bacteroidota; class Bacteroidia; order Bacteroidales; family Prolixibacteraceae; genus Mangrovibacterium; species Mangrovibacterium marinum. The sequence goes on along the minus strand of NZ_QAAD01000004.1, from coordinate 37,173 downwards.
ACGCACCATCAGCTTGTTTTTGCCGGCTTTCAGCACCCCTTGCGGTACCGTGTAAATGCGCGGCGGATATTGATAGGTGATGTTGCCAACAAAAACACCGTTCACAAAAGCCGAGTCGGCATCGATAATTCGCCCTAAACGCAAAACGGCTTCCTGCGTCGCCAACGAATCGGCCAGCTCAAATTCCTTGCAAAACCAGATGGAGCCATTGCGCAACTCCACGCCTTTATCGGACCAATATCCGGGAAGCGAAATTTGCGGCCAACCGGAAACATCAACATCCGCTTTGGACCATTTTCCGGCGCCGGGATCATTTTTATTCACTTCAACATTCCAGTTATAGGCCAGCTTCTCCGGTTCTTCAGCCTTCATTTTCGCCCGGATGGAATCACCGTGTGCTTTGTCCGCTTTCCAGGCATCCAGGTATTTTTCAACCTTATCTTTACTTAACCAAGACTCGGCCGGCGAACCACCGATCGCTGTGCTGATGATGCCGATGGGCACCTGGTATTTTTGATACAAGTCGTTGGCAAAAAACCACGACACCGCCGAAAACTCGCCGATGTTTGGCTGCGTCGCCGGCAACCACGCGCCATCGGGGTAATCGATCTGTGCCATTTCCGGTTCTTTTCGGCTTGAAGAACGAAACAAGCGAATGTTGTCATTATCGACCTGCTTAATTTCGCCGGCATACAAATCCATCACCCGGCGAACCGGTAATTCCATGTTCGATTGCCCCGACGAAAGCCACACATCGCCAACCAGAATATCAGTCAGCTCCAGCTCATTTACGTTCATGGTGTACGGGCCGCCAGCGGGAGTTGCCGGCAGCTCCAGCGTCCAGTTCCCTTTTTGGTCGGCTTTGGTTTTGTAACTCTCACCTAAAAATTCCACCTTCACTTTTTCGGATGGATCGGCCCAACCCCAGATTTTCAAGGGCACATCGCGCTGAAGCACCATGCCCTTGCTCACCAGACGGGGGAGTTTTACAGCAGCTTTGGCCGAATACGAAAGGCTCGTGAACAGCAGTAAAAGAAACAGCCCGAAAGTCAGTTCATATCTTTTCATCTCTTAAAATTTGATTTGCTTACTTTGAGGCGCACCCAAATAGCTGGGCTTCAAACCTCCGGTGTCGATTAGTATTTTTTGCAGTACAATTCCCGGTTCCAGCACGCGGATGCGCAAACGGTGCAAACCGGCCTGCGGAATGTGGTGCTGCGTTGTTGTTGCAATGATCCGTTCGGCCTGCCATTGTCCCAATTCGCCGCGATACTTCCCGTTGAAGTTGACGATTTGCTCGGCGCCTCCATCAAACGAAATGGCGTAACGCAAGCCTTTATTGGCGTTGAAATTCAGCGTTGGCAAAACCAGCACCTGCACATCAAACTGACCGGTCGATTTAAAATCAATGGCATATTCCAGGTAAACCGAATCGCCCTTTGCCGGATAAGCGTTTTGCGGGAAAGTCGTCACTGCGGAGCCGGTTTTGCCCAAATCGGGAATCACCTCCCAATGAATTTTATCCGAGCCATTCGCTTTCTGATAATTCGCCGCCCCGATGGAAACATAGCCATCGGCTTCCTCAAACGCGAGCTCCGAATTCGGAACTTCCGGCACTTCAACCTGTATCACCTTGGGTCGAATATTCGTTTTCGGGTCAGCCCAGCTTGTATAGCCAATGTGCGTCTGATCCATCAAGTGGTTCCATTTTCCACCGGCTATTTGCTGGTTATAATGAATGGTTAACAGCGAATCGCGGACGAAACAGGTTTCCACCACATCGGCCCAGTCGTTGGCTTCCGGCTTGTTCTCGGCTGCCAACTGGTGGTTTTTCGCCACCGCATAGTACATTTCATACAGGTTCGAAGTTGCATTAGTGGGGAAAAGCACCAACTGGTCGAAAGCATCTTTATACGCATTTGGTAAGAAGTTATAAATCCGCAGCGCATCCAGCGTCAGGTCGCGATAATCGTTGCGCACCCGTTCAAACTCCGTGTAATTTTCGAGGCTGAATGTTTTCTCATCCAGTAACTCAGGCGTCACCCGGTGATTGTATTTGGTGTACAAGTTGAGAATCCGGGCTGCATCGGCTGCATATTGCTCGCCAAACTGCTCCGAACACCACTCTTCGGTATATTGATATAGGTTCTGGGCATTGAAGGCCGTGGGATCCCAAGCCATGTCCAGGAAAAAACTAATCGGGAACTCCATGGGTTTCAGGTCGCCCACATTGAGCACCCATATACGGTCCACCCCGTGACTGTAGGTCAGGTTCATTTGTTCCCAAATTCGTTGAATCTGACTGACATTGATCCATTTATAACTTCGCGGGCCTCCAACGTAGTCCACGTGATAATACATCCCGTAACCACCTTTGTGAACCGGCGCGTTTACGTCCGGAAGTTTACGCACATCGCCCCAGTTGTCGTCGCACAGCAGCAGGGTCACATCGTCGGGAACACGCATGCCCTTGTCGTAATAGTCCTGCACTTCCTTGTAAAGCGCCCACACCTGCGGCGTTTCTCCGGCCTTTTTGCCGGTTACTTTGCTGATGATTTTACGCTGATCTTTCACGATTTTCTCCAGCAAGGCGATGTTGGTCCCTTCCTCCATCGCCTCGTCGCCATCGCCGCGCATGCCAACGGTGACAATGGCTTCCCAGTTTTTGTTGCGCTCCATGCCTTTCTGCCAGAAGTCGGAAAGTACTTCAGCATTTTTGTTGTAATCCCAGGGGCCGGAGCCGTAGCGGTGCCACTCGGCCTGTGCCCGTCCCATCGGCTCGTGGTGCGAAGTGCTCATCACAATACCCAATTTATCGGCCAGCACACCATTTTCGGGATCATCATCGAAAAAGGCTTTTCCCCACATGGCCGGCCACAGAAAGTTCCCGCGCAAACGCAAGGTCAGCTCAAATACCTGGCTGTAAAATTTAGAGTTGAAACCGCCAAACTTCTCACGCACCCAGCTTCCCAACGCCGGTTCCTCATCATTCAGGAACAGGCCACGGTATTTTACTTTGGGGCTTTCGGTAACAGAGCGGCCGGCCTTTACATACACCGATTCGTGTTTTTCAACCGGAACATCGGCCCACCAATACCAGGGTGAAACGCCCATGGCACGTGACAAATTCAGCATGGCGTAAATGGTTCCGCGCTTATCGCTACCAGCCAGCACCAACGCTTTTTCGACTCCCGGAAACGGATTCTCGACCACCTGCGTGAGGCTCCGCTCCCACTGGCCTTTTAAGTCTGAAACATCAATTTTACCGTCCGTTATTAGCTGGTCAATCCACTGGTTTTTACCAATGGTACCAATCAGAATTAACTGTTTCTCAGCGGGTAATTCAGATTGAAAAAAGTCTGGTTTTTGTCCAGAGACCATTTCAATATCACGACAGAACCAACCTGCCACTGTCTTAATTCCTGGAAAATCGTTTCCACTAATAACGACTGGCGTAGCCTTGCCATTTTCGGCAACCGAGATACTTCCGTTCGCCTTTAAAAAAGTAATGCTGCCCGGCTGAGGCTGCGCTGTTGCGAACAACGGGAAAAGAACAACGAGCCACAAAATAGTCCTCCTCATTGTTCTGGTTAAAATTAAATTGTCAATTTTTTCAATCATTGTTTTTTGGCTTTATTTTCTATCATTTATTAGGCCGAAGGATTATCGATGATTAGCACAACAGAAGCCCTTCATATTTTAATTGTTCAACATCATTTCTCGTACCGTATTGGGAATCTGCATGCTCACCAGCCACTGAACGAAGGACTGTACACCGTAGAGCACGGCGACTAAAATGATTGCCACGCCTATCCATTTCCCCCACTTAACCAGATTACTAGAAGTCCAGTCTCCACCGCAATTCATTGCATAATTATTCAATAAATTAGGTACGAGTGACTCAAAAAGTGCTTTAACCAGAAGACCAATAAAAAAGAGCAATAAAGCCTTGGAAATCGATAGTAGGAAAACGAAAAAAAGTGTCAATTTCATTATTTCCATAATTTTTTAGTTATATCGGTTTTAATAAATCAATTTTCAGAAAAGCTGAGATTCAAATGACAATTCTCCGGCATTTTATTTTCCTCGGATTTGAATCCGCGCCATTTGCAAGCCATTTGATCCGGCCGTTAAGGTGATGGTTCCCGGCTCGCCTACCTTAGCGCGAACAATCACCAAGGCCAAGCCATTGAAAGCCTCCCGTTCGGGAAGAGCAAATGATTTCATGTTGGTTGGATCGCCATTGTCGGTCGCTACAATTTCGCCCGGGCCCTGTATCTTAAACTGAATCAGATTCGACGCATCCGGCACCGTCAGGCCATCTTTATCGGCGACTTTCACGCTTATAAATGCCAGGTCGTCGCCATCGGCAATTAGTTCGCTGCGATCTGCTTCGGCCAACAACTGAGTCGCGTCACCGGTCGTGCGAACAACTTCTTCAGCCCACTTTTGACCATTCTTATAAGCTACAGCTTTCAACTCGCCCGGTTCGTAAAGCACACCGTCCCAACGCAGGCGGTACTCGTATTCGCCTTTTTTCTTTTTACCCAGCGATTTTCCATTCAGGAACAATTCCACTTCGTCGCCTGAGGTAAACACATGCACCGGGGTAATTTGTCCGAGCCGGTCCGGCCAGTTCCAGTGCGGCAGAATGTGCACCATCGGATAATCGGGGCGCCAGCGCGACTGATACAGGTAAAAACGGTCTTTGGGGAAGCCAGCCAGGTCGATGATTCCGGAATAGGAACTGCGCGACTGATAATAAGGTGTCGGTTCACCCAGGTAGTCGAAACCATTCCATACAAATTCGCCGGCCACAAACGGATGCGCATCCTGGGCAGCAAACACCTTATCGGCGCTGGAGCCAAAATCAACCGCGTACAGCTCGTACGAACTGACCTGTGCCAATTTTGAATCGCCGCCCATCCCGTCGCGAACCGGTGAGCTAACCGCATCGGTTACGGGGAAAAGGTACACACCACGACTACTAAAAGCCGAAGCTGTTTCGGTGCTTATAATCATTTTATCCGGAAATTTCGCGTGAAATGCCTCGTATTGCGGGGCTGTACGAATCCGGTCGGTTCCTTCAAACATCTTGTCCTGCCGGATTCCTTCGCCCTGGTAGTTCAGGCCGATCATATCGGCAACTGCGGGCAATTCCATAAACGGCTTGGCAAAGTTCATCGCCGTGATGGTCGGACGTATCGGATCTTCCTGTTTCACAAAATCAACCAGTCGCTGAGCCACTGCTGCGCCGGCAGCACCGGTATATTGTTCGCCCACTTCGTTCCCGAAGCTCCAGTCTATTACCGAGGGATGATTCCGGTCGCGACGGATGAATGCCCGTGTATCCGGTTCCGACCAATCCGGGAAAATCAAATGAAAATCGTACGGCGTTTTCTTTCGCTCCCACGAGTCAAAAATTTCGTCGATTACCAGGAATCCCATGCGGTCCGTTAGTTCGAGCAACTCCGGCGCCGGTGGATTGTGAGCCAGTCGAATGGCGTTGCAGCCCATTTCTGCCAGTATTTGCAACTGCCGTTCAGCAGCCCGCTTATTGAATGCGGAGCCCAATGCACCTAAATCATGGTGCTGGTTTACCCCTTGAATTTTAATTTTTTCACCATTTACAACTAGCCCGTTATCGGGGTCAACTTGAATGTCGCGGATGCCAAAACGGGTTTCGTAAGTGTCAATCGTTTCGCCATTTTTCAAAACATTGGTTACTGCCACATACAAATTCTGGGTTTGAGATGGAGACGGCCCCCAGAGTGCCGGGTTTTCGACCAAAACAGAATCCTTCAGCTGAACGCTTTCCCCCGCGGGCACCATCGCATCCACCAACGAAAATGAGGCAACAGCTGTCGCTGTCCGGTTTCCTTCAGCATCCAAGGCGTATATTTTGCTTTCAAGCTGAACTGAAGCATCTGTCGGGGAATCATTATCGAGTTTCAGGTCTAAAAGAACTGTTGCCGATTCTTTTGAACTATTTTTTGAACTGATGTAAGTGCCCCATTGCCCGACATGAACCGGATTGGTTTTGACAAGCCAGACATTCCTGTACAGCCCGCCGCCCGGATACCAGCGTGACGAATAGTTCGGGTTGTCCAGGCGAATAGCCAACTGGTTGTCTCGCCCATAAACCAAATAAGGCGTTAAATCGAGCCGGAAAGATGCATAACCATAGGGCCAACCACCAACCAAGTGCCCGTTACACCAAACCATGGCGTAGGACATGGCACCATCGATATCCAGGAAAATGGATTTGCCTTTGTCCGAGGCCGGAACAGCAATCTTTTTACGGTACCAGGCGACCCCGTTTGAAGGCAAACGGCCCATGCCGCCTCCCACTTCCGAATCCCAGCCTTCCTGAAACGGGCCTTTGATGGCCCAATCATGGGGTAGCCTGACCGTTTCCCATTCGTGGTCGTCGAAATCAGGCTGCACAAAAGGGAAATCGCCACCAGGATTCCCTTCGGGGCGCAGGTGCCGTGGGTTTGCTTCGGCGATAAACTTGTTGGCCGAAGGTAATATCCAGGGCTTTAAAACATCGGCTTTCGACTTTAGACCGACACTTTCTGTCGGTTTCGAATCGGCGTCTTTCACCAGATTGCCCTCGTCGGTTTGCGGACGAACATCGTAAATCAACTTATCAGCAAGTGAGTCTGAAGGGTATTTGAAAAAGTGCCAATCGTTGTTAATCCGAATTCGTTGGCGCCCGCCGATCATCTGATTCACCTGCGCGTTACAGCTCATCAATGCGCATAATGTACAGAAAAACAGCAGCCTCCTCATTTTACCTATAAAAAACATATTCCTGAATTGCTTTTTGTTTCTAATTTTTCTGTCCTAATTCGTGACAACAATCGTTATTATACTCTTTGCGGGTATGTTTAACCCGACTCCCGAATCATTCGAAACAAGCAACTCCTTCTTGCGATTAACAAGCTCAGAGGTCGTGTATGCAGTGGCCAATGATGCGGAACTGGGTAATGCGATGGTCACCTCCGGAATTTCGGAATCAGAGGGATTGACAACAACAATTACCAACTTATCATCACCCTGATAAGCCGTCAAACTCAATGCTGTTGTTGTGTTATCAAGTTCTGCTTTAATTCGAACGTATCCCGGACGGATAAACTTTGAGAACTGAGACATCGCATAACCTCGTTTCAGAATCTGGCCACGAGTTGTTCCTCGCTCACCATCTCCCAGAAACGAATAATACCGACGGATATACCACCAGATATAAGCATTCCAGTTATAACTCAAACAGGTCTGAATTTCCGTCACCATTTCCATGGTTTCGTTCCAAACACGACCAACAGGGGTATCTGCTGTCCAATTATCCGGATTATTACCGCTGTCCAGATTTAGCAGGTGTTCTGTCATCCATATTTCTTTCCCTTTTTGCACTGCAAGCGGATAACTTGTCAGTCCCGAGCCATATAAATGTCCGCCAACAATATCGAGATTCGCTGCGGCGTTCGGATCATTCAAAATGTCGTCCGTATAAGCATGATTCGAATTTAGAGACTCAGCAGCCAGAACTTTGGCTCCGGAAATGGAACCGGCATTGTTCTTCATAAAATTTAACAGTTGAGCGATGGTATACTCACAACCTTCGTAACCGGCTAGCCAATCGGGTTCGTTTTGAATTGAAACCACATCAACCGTGGCACCCTGTGAATCCATATATTGGATAAACTCATTAATATAGTTCGCAAAATCAGCATAGTGCTCTTCCTGCAAATGTCCGCCTCCGTCGGTGCTGCTATTGCTTTTCCATTCTGCCGGCGGAGACCAGGGACTGGCCAGTACCTTTACTTTACGCTCATTCGCCAGCTTAATGGTATTTACCAATCCAGCCCAGTCATTTTTATCCGAGGACAAACGTACCCGCAATATTGAGAGTCCTAAATCATCATCCCCGGTACCAAAAGCTAAGTTCATTTCACTTTCGCTTAAATAATCCGTACCCCAGATCATATTGGCGCCACCAAATCCGGAAATTGTCTGATAGCTGGTATTGGGGTCTAAAGAAATATTAATCTTGGGAGTTGGTTTAGCGGCTTGCTTCAGAATAATTGTGTCAGCTTGCCCGCCACTATACGAACGTAGGATAATTTTCTGCTGGTTAGCGCTCATCGTCTGGTTTGCAGAAAAGGAAACTGTGACAGTAGTTTGGGAGTCACCTTTATCGGCATCCCCTCCTGAACCGGGTGTAATTTGACTAATAAATTTTTCACCGCTTACAGCATCTCCTGCCTTAACCGTCCAATTCGTATTAGCCCAATTCACGTCCAGAACAACATCGCCACCATCAGCAGGAAGATCTTCAGTTGGAAGAGAACTTTCATCGAAAGCTAGAGAAACGGATACTGCAATTTCGTCATTCGTATCAGTTGAACATCCCGACAAAAGCAGGAAAAATATCCCCAAAAGGGATAGCTGTAATTGGTTTGGTTTAGTCATTGAATTGGTTTGATAAATTTGGTTTTAAACGAATCTGTATTTTCGCTCAGCGAAACAGCCAATAAGCTATTCCGTACTTTCAAAAATAAACCACCTCTCCGAAGCTGACTTCTAATTTCGAATATTTCAGTTCTAATTTTATACACAAAGTCATTTTAAGAGATCTGTAGCGCCTGTATCAATCCAAGGAAGTCTTCTTATTTACCCAATATTGTATCTCCGGTTTGTAATCCGAAGCCGGCACAAATAAAACAAAGGGAGACTGTCCCAAACAGACAATCTCCCTTCCAATGACAAAATAGTATATATGCTTCTTAGTTACTCTCAAATCCATCGGCGAATCCGCCATAAGCAGGCTTTCTGGAATACCCCTCGGTCCATAAACCAATGGGCTCTCCTGCCCTCCACGATGAGCTCGCCGGACTATCAAGCGGACTCCAAGCCGTAATTCCATATCGTTGCGCTGCGGGAATCAGTTCAAAATATTTTTGGACAACATATTTGTACATCTCTGCTTGCGCTTGGTAATCTTCGTCAGTCGCCTCTGATGTTTTTTTGCCGTCGATACCGATATCCAATTCCGAAATTTTAATCAATTTCCCGGTAGCAGCGAGCAGTTCGAACATTTGGCTAATCTTATCCTTATCCGAACTGACGTTAATGTGCATTTGGGTTCCGATGCCATCGACCCGGGCACCTTTACTCTCGATATACTCCACGTAAGCGATCAAGCCTTTACACTTATCCAGATTGTACTCCAGGTTATAATCGTTGATGAACAATTTATCGTCACTGTTTCCGTACTGAGCAGCCAGGTTGAAAGCCATAACAGCATAATCTTTGCCCAGGTAATCCTGCCAGTAGAACTCATCGGCTGCCAAGTCTGTTTTACCGATGCCCGATTTCAGGTCGTAAGGGCTGCCGTCATCCATTGGTTCGTTGACCACATCCCAGGCTTTGACGTAATCTTTGGTATTTGTGACCATTTGAGAGATCCAATCAGTCAAGGCTGCGTCAACCAATTCTTTTTTGGCCTCATCGCTTTTTTCGACAACAAATCCTTCTTCCGAAGAACCGCCAGAGGCTTTCGCAAGCACAAAATTATCCATGTAGACTGTTCCCGCCATTGAGCCGTAACTGATAATCAAATTAATACGCTCACCAGAAGTTGGAGTAACCGGTAATTCCACTTTAGTCCAGTCGTTATTTAGGTAAACGGTTCCAAAACCGTCTGCACCATCCTGCCACGAACTACTTTGTAACTCTGGTCTGATGTCTCCATTCGGATTGTCATGTCTGATATAAAAACTCAACACATATTCTTCTCCTTCTTCCAAAGGAGCATCAAACGTGTAAGCAGATTGCACTTCCCAGAAATTAACCGCCGACGGGTTATAAACTTTAATGCAGTAACCAGATCCGCCATATCCTTCGCCATCAGCAGACAAGGTTCGCGTAGAGGAATTTCCCCAGCCTCCCCAGCCGTTAATATTTCCGGCTTCAAAATCGCCATTGTTAATCAGGTTAACAAAAGAAGCTTCTCCCTGGGTGTCGATAACAAAGAAGTTATCGACATCAACATAGTAAGTAACGCCAGGTTGATAGCCTAAGTCCAGATTAACTTTAAATGTACCGGCTTCAAAATCGTTTACCTGGCATTCTACCTTTTTCCAGTATTTTTGTGTTACAAAGGTTTCGGTAGCTGCCCCCGTCCCCATCCAGTCTTTTGATGGTGTGTTGTTTGACAAGCCTTGGAAGGAAAGACGTCCTTCGCCGACTTGATCTGACTTAATGTAAAGAATAATTTTATAGGCATGCCCTTCAACGAGGGTAACATCCGGAGTTGTCAGCTGAAGTTCCGTTGCCTCTGATGAAGCTGACGAGGCAACCAGCTTTATAGCATCGGTGCCGGCAGCCATTCCTCCACCGGTTTCGATGGTAATACCCTCTCCGCTGTTATCCGTTCCCCAGCCATTAAACGAGCCATCTTCCAGACCACTCTGATCCAACGAGTTGGCAATAACCTGAGGTTCGACGGCTAAGGGGGCAATTACGCCATTCAGGTAAGTTGCATTTTGATTGGCATGCCAGCACAGGGTGTGTCCAAAAATGCTCAGGCCACCCTCTTGGGCTGTAGCTGCAAATTTCTCTATACTCGTAAGATCCAAACTTCCGTCGCTCTGTACGACAGCGCCGTGTTTCATTTCCCAGCCGGCCGTCATTTCATCAAAATTGCTGACGATTTGGCTGTATGCCAACCCTTGTTTGTTGAAATCGCCAACCGACACACCAGCCCCCAACTTAAAGTCGGGGTCAGTGCTGCGATCGACATAAGATTTCAGCACATCGTAATCGTTCAGATACTCCAGCTGGGCAATGCTTTCCGGTTTTTCCACCTTGTAGTCCAGCAAACTATCGTCGACGCAAGATACCATTACCGAAAGCGTAACCGCACCAAGCAATATTTTATTTAAATATTTCATATTCATCTTGATTTAAGCGATTAATTTTCGTTATAAGATGGAGAGAATGTTTCCAAAACAACACCTCGGTTACGGGCAACAAGGGTATCTTTTGTCGCGTAGGTTTTACCGTCCATGTCAATGGTATAATCGAGATAGATTGCACTACGGTCCGTATTTCCCCAACTGTTCTTTTCACCATCAACAACATAAGAGCCACTACCCGAAGCCGTGAAACCCTCATCGGTTGTTGAAACGGTACATCCATTCCCATTGAAGGTTAGGAGCAATGTACATGTTTCGGCCACATTACTGGTATTTACAACACTTACCGGATATTCAACGGTTGTTAATGAAGCGGTTGTCATTTCACAAACCTCATCGTCTTCCACATAAGTTTCGTGTCTGACATTGGTCGTGCTTGAAGCTCCTTCAGTAATCTGGTCAACACCACGGCGCAGGTAATACCCGTGCCATGGGTTAATAAACTTGACGCAATAAAGCACATAGTCCTTGGGAAGCACGTCCCAATCCGCCGAGTTCACACTATTGGCAGTGGCTGACTTTGGTTGCCCTGAAAGAATTGAATCAGCATTGGCCACACTAGTCATCCGCAATGGGATCACATAGGTATTGGTCAATGCGTCCGGATCGGCAAAAAAGGCATCTGTCAATTGGATTTCAACACCATCAGTCAGTGTTTTGTCCAGCACAATCTGATCAGCTGCCATTGAAAAATAGTTCGATGGCATTGCAGTAACGGGAGAAGCAAAGTCCTCGTCGAAGTATAAATTATTGCACAACGAATTATCAACAGCAATGTCAATTGCAATCGAATTATCATTGGAATACACACCACCCATTGTTGCATAGATTTTACATTTATGCTCGTTATCCAGGGTATTGTCGGCCGTTCTGTCTTCACCCAGAACAATCGTCCTCACCGGATATTGATAGGCAAAGTAAACGGAAGAATAATCATAGTCAGGGAAATCAAACTCCTGGTTATGACAAGAAGTTACCAGTAAGGAAAATAATCCGACAGATAAGATCAATATTAATTTAAACTGTTTCATATTTTACAATCTTTATCATGTTATTAATCGGTGAATTACCAGCCTGCATTTTGTTGCAGGTTACTCCACTTTTGTACTTCACCATAAGGTATCGGGCCATAATACATATAGTCCTTGTATGTTCTCAATTCAACATTGACAGGGGTATAGCTTAAGGTGCCGTTTGTTTGATCAATTTGCACTCCGGCAGCTGTTTCGTTCAGGTCGCCCAGTGACACTTTCCACCGGCGCAAATCCCAGAACCGTTTGTTCTCGAAGCACAGCTCCAGGCGTCTTTCATTCCGGATCAGCTCTCTCATTTGCTCCTTGTCGCCTTTAACCGATTCCAGGTAAGCATCGTTGTTCGCTGTGCCAATTCCGGCTCTTTCGCGAATTGCTTTAATCACATCATAAGCTGAATAGGTATGCCCTCCGTTTCCGGTTGGCCCCCAGGCTTCGTTGGCAGCTTCGGCATAATTCAGGAAAATTTCGGTATAGCGAATGCGCGCTGTATAGTGCTTTTGCTGGGTATCGTAATTCGGATTCGGGTTACAATCGTAGCGTAACAACTTGCGCAGGTAGTAACCAGTGCGGGTTGAGTATCCACTCTCGCGGTTAATTGCATCGTTATTGGTACCATAGGTTCCAGTTGTAATTACGTCGCTATTCGGGCCTTGGGTACTTCCGTTAACCACAATGTAATCCGACAAACGCGGGTCGCGGTTCGCATACGGGTTATTCTCGTCATAGCCGCTATTGGCGTCGTCGATTGGGTAACCGTTTAACATCGGGAAAGCATCGACCAGGTTTTGTGTTGGGTTTACACGCCCGTCGCCATACTGTGAAGGAGGAAAGTTATCAGCCTCCAGCGTATTGCTTTGACTAACATCGCTTCTCCAGATAATCTCAGCAGGATTTGCCCCGGCCGCAAGGCTTGCAATTTCGGAAGTATTGACATACCAGGTATTTCCGTTTGCGGCCAAACCACTAACGCCACCGATACGGTCCAGAACAGTCGCGGCGTAGTTGGCAGCATCCTCCCAACTTACCGTAGTTCCTGCACTATAAGCAGGGCTGGCGGCTAAGAGTGCAGCCTGGGCACGCACCGCTTCAACAATACGACCGGTAAGACGGCCACGCATCAGGTTTCCAAAAACACGGTTGTAGTCGCTCGAATTTGTTACTCCCAGGGACACATATTTAGCAGGGATCTCGGAACTGGAAATATCACCAAAATCAAGCGGAAGCAGATCGATAGCTTCATCGGCATCCGACATGATTTGATCGATACATTCCTGGAAGGTGTTTCTCGGCACGTTAAAATCTGAAGACGTGTTTTCAGACGCTGTCAGGTTTGGCACACCCAACAATTCGCCACCACTGGTCCATCCGCCGTGAGCCAATAAAAGATAGTATAACTGAATGGCACGCAAGCCGTAAGCTTCACCTTTCAGCTTATCATTATACATCGAACTAATGACTTCGTCCTTACTCCAGACAACCTGATCCACATTTTCGAGAAACAGGTTAATGTACTGAATTGCGTTTCGGCGCCCCTGCCATTGCGACACCGGATTAGTCTCCGAGGTCCACGAACCGGTTGCCATTGCCAGATAACTATTGCTGTTATCGTTAGAAACAGCATCGTCGGTTGCCAGGTCGCTATTCGGCGTGCCTGAGTACGGGAGAAGAATATATGCGTTGGCTAAAATACCTTGTGCATAAGATGGTTCCTCATACATAGCCTCCAGTCCCCTGTTGTTCTCAATTGCGGGTTCAAGCAAATCGTCGCAAGCGGCAACCGGCAACAGAACGACCAGTATTAAAAGTTTTAATATATTTTTCATAATCGAATTACTTTTTTATTACTTATCCGTTAGAACGTGGCTTTTATACCGACATTATAGAATCGTGTTTGCGGAGCGCTACCTACGCTTAATTCCAAGGTTTCGCGTTCTTTCGAAATCGTTAACAGGTTTGATCCGCTGACATAAGCAGAGAGCCCTTTAATGATCGAGTTCCCCAACTTTTGTTCCGGTATGTCGTAGGTTACCTGAACTTTAGCCAGATTGAAACGGTTGGTTTTATACAACCAATAATCAGAACTCCGGAAATTATTACTTCCGCTTTCGGTGGTTAACCTGGGGTAAGTGGCTGTTGCTGCCGTCGCTTCAGTCCATCTGTCGCGAACAAGCTCCGAATATTTGCCATCGCCATAAACCCAGTAGTACGAATTGTTTTTCATACCATAAGCGCCAAAACTTCCGGTTCCCAAAGCGAAGAATGTAAGGCCTTTCCACTTGGCTGTCAGGTTAACGCCCAAGGTGAGGGGAGCGCCGTACCAGCCACCTTTTTCCAGAAATACATTGTCTTTATCATCAATAACTCCATCGTCGTTCTGGTCAACATATTTGATGTCGCCGGGTTTAACGGTGCCACCAAAAGTTTGCTCCGCAGATGCGTCGATCTCCTCCTGATTTTGGAACAAACCGGCACTTTCCAATCCCCAGATACCATCAATTGCTTTTCCAACCCGGTTTTGGTAGTCGTACTCGTAATTTTCATCGCGCTGGGTAGCTTTTGTCGTATAATAAGTACCCGACACGCCTAATGAAAAGTCAACTTCTCCAACCTTCTTGTTATAATTGACACTGAAATCAACCCCGGTGCGTTTGTTGTTGTCGTAATTGACATACGGAATAAACGAAGCGTCGGGATAGTAGGTAAAGAAATAGTTGGGGAAAAGCGTTGATGGCCGGATAATCAATCCTTCCATCGAATTCATGAAGAAAGACGTATTCACCGTAATCAACCTGTTCCATAAAGAAGCATTCACATTCGTCGAGAATTCTTTTCTTTTAATAAAGGTGAGATCCTCGTTGGCGCCTCTAACCGAGTTGGTCGAGTGTTCCGATGCCCCGTCGTACCAGCCCCACCAGGCACCGTCGGCCTGGGTGTAGGTTCCTTCGTATAAGTAGTACTCGTCGTCGCCGTATTTCACATCCAAATCGGTATTCAAAATACTTCCGGAAACACTCCATACAAGTTCGTCGATTACGGACGAATTGGCCAGAAAATCTTCGTTGTGCAATTTCCAGCCCAAGGTCAATGAGGGAGAAAGCGCTTCGCGGTGACCTTCGGCTAATTTTGCCGAGTGAACCAAAGCGGTGCTAAAATCGGCGAAATACTTGTCCTTGTAATCATAGCACAGCTGAAATCCGAGGTTTGCGTTGCTGGTCCTGTGATAAACTGTTGTTTGTGTTTTCTGAAAAGCTGAAGCTAACAGCATGGCAGAAAAGTTATGCACATCATTTACCGATTTTTTGTAGGTAAAATACCCCGAGAAAGCAACCGTTTGGTTACTTGTACTTCCGCTGATGTTTTGCACACCCGATTTTTCGTCTTTATTGTACTTGGTTAAACCGCCAATAACATCGGCACCGTTGTAATTGTACCAGCTTGGTGCGTAAACAGCATACGAGTTATTGTAGGAAGTAGAATACGAGGTGGCATAGTCGACAGCAAACAAGGTGTGGAACGCAAGTCCGTCCAGCAATCCTTTCAAATCGAAATCAAGACCGGTATCGAATTGAAACTGGCGGCTGGTCCAGGTGCTGTGTCCGGCTGCATAATAGTCGGCAAATACGTTGCTTTGATCAACCTGTGTTCCGCCAAGAAAATACTGACCGCCAATAATATTGTTACTTCCATTAATTAGCTCATGAGAAGCCAAATCGTTCGGATCAATATAACTCAGCGGAATTAACGGAGCAACACGGTTCGGACGCAAGCTTGCTGCCGAACTCCAGTAACTACCATTGTTACTGTTGGCACTTCTCGAATTATAAAAAGTGACATTGGCATCGATATAAGCCGTGATAAAATCGTTCAGTTTCAGGTCTACATTACCGCGAACATTTAAACGATTGGTATTATTCTTTTTGGCTTCGCCAAAATTCAGCAGATCGTCAGCGTAATTAAATCCAACATTGGTATAAAAACGTGCACGCTCACCTCCACCTGAGATCTCGGTGCTTACATCGGTTCGGTTATAGGCACTTTTTAAGAATTCCGACGAATAAAAATCGACATTCGGGTAACGATATGGATTTGCTCCTGAACCGTAGTTGTAGATCTCTTCATCGCTATATAAAGCACTTAAACCATCGTTTGCGCGGGCCTCGTTATACAGCGTCATATATTCTGCCGAGCCAAGGTATTTCGGATAACTTTTGGGAACGGACATGCCGGTATTGGCACGTACATCAATTTTCAGTTTTCCTTCCTGCCCTCTCTTGGTTGTTATGTAGATGACACCCTTGGCTGCCCGGCTACCGTATAACACCACTGCCGATGCCCCTTTCAGAAAAGTAACCTGGGCAACTTCCGTTGGTGAAACGTTATTTGCGTCGCGCGGAACCCCGTCGACCAAAACCAGGTATTCGTCCATTCCCCACAACGAATTACCATTCCAGCCACCGATGTAGCCCTGCAGGTTATCGAGGGTATAGGTATTATAATTTTTCTTTGTCAACTCTTCGTAATTGACTACAGAAACTCCTCCCAGAAGGTCGTTTTGTGCTACCTTCCGGTAGGCGACCTGAACCAACTGATCTTCATCGTTCTTAAGCGAATCAGATCCGGTTAGCGCAACTGTTTGTGCCTCCGACAAATAGGGAAGTAATGCAAACATTGCATATAAAATGAATCGTCTTTGTATATATTTCATTTTTTAATTCCTTTAATATTACATGCTACTTTAACTCAGTAAGATTACCACCCGGGGTTTTGGTAGAACTCCGGATACATGGATACATCTTCAATTTTTAAAGGAAACCAATAGTGTTTCGTTCCGAAATCGCGAGTTAAAATAAGTTCTTCCCTAAAGTTGGATACTCTAGCATCTTTGGGGTCATTGTCCGTAAAGAAGCTATTGTCTTCAACCCGGTCGAATTCCTGAGACGTTTTAATATTATACGGGTATTCGGTGAGCAGCAACCAGCGCTGCAGGTCGTTAAAACGAAATCCTTCGAACGACAGTTCAACAGCACGTTCCCTTCTCACTTCATCGATAAAAGCATCCCGACTCCCCGTGTAAGAAGCGCCCACATGGCCAGCTCCCACGCGGTCGCGCAAGGTATTAATGGCCTCTTCGGCCGTTTTCGAGAAATTGGATGCTTTTGCGCTGGCGCCACCAACAGCAGCACAAGCTTCGGCATACATGGTATAAATATCGCCCAAACGCATGTAAGGCAGGTACACGTGGAGGTTACCGCTCCAGTTGTACAACCCGTCGTATTTGTTGGCCGTGTGCGGGGTTAATTTCTGAATGAAATAACCGGTACGGCTACCGTTTGTAACCGATCTCATGGTTCCGTTAGTCGCAAGCCCGCAATAACGCAAATACTCCATGTCGTTTGTCATGGTACCGTTCACGTACTTGAAGCCGTCGAATACAATGTCGTGGTAAAAGCGCGGGTCGCGGTTTTTGAATGGGTATTCCGGATCGAAGCCTGAATTTGGATCGTCCAAAGGCAAGCCATTCTCCATTCCATATAAATTGACATAATTGGCAGCCGGGGTACGAATTTCTCCCCCTTCAACCAGGTTATTAATCGTTGGCCCCCAAGTTTTGGTGGCTCCCCAGTTACTACCGTTGTAATCGTTTGACGGCCCCCTGAAGATCGCTTCAGTACTACCCGGCATCAACCAGCTTTGGCCCGAGGTATAAAATATGTCGCTATAGCAACTCGTAGCACCACTTGCCCTTTTATGATTGTAGACATCGGAATAGTTGAACTCGGCCAATTCGTATTGGGTTTCACCACCTTCAACTAAAGCTAACAATTCGCCAAAGGCTTCGGCTGCTTTTTGAGCATAACTCTCATCGTAATTATAGGTATTTCCGCCACCGGTTTGTGCGCCGTTTTTCATTAAAGGACTGGCGGCCCACAGATAGTTTTTCCCCAGATAACCCAAGGCCATAATTTTGTTGACACGCAACTGGTTTTTACCCAGGGTATTTTTCCCAACAGTGGTATTGTCCCAGTCGATGGGCAGCAGGTCGGCTGCTTTTCTCAGATCCGCACCGGCTTTATCGGCACACTCCTGGTACGATTCCCGTGGCAGGGTTAGTGCTTCGCCGGCAGGCAATACCTGATCAACATAAGGTAATCCGCCCAGGTATTCCATCATCTCGAAATGCCACCACGCTCTGAAAAAATACAACTGACCTTCGATAAGATCACGCTCTTCATCCGTTGCCGAGACCAGCTTATCCAGGTTGGCAAGGCCCATATTGGCTTTCCGGATACAATACCACGCATGTGAATAAAGTCCATGATCAAACCTTGAGCTGGAAGTAGGATTGGCAGATGCGTCGTCAAACCAACAACCATCCTGTCCTAATTTACCCACCTGCCAGGCCCAAAAGTTACCCAGATCAATCTGATGAGTAACATGCCAGTTACCTGAGGGATTGAAAATTACGTCGTCGCCCCAGTTAAATGAAGTCGTCCAATATTTCTTTTCCTTATCCGGGATGCAGTTATACATTTCTTCGATAAAGCCCTGGAAATTTGTAAAATTCTCAAAAGCTGTTTCTTCTGATACAACTGAATCGGGCGATTTTTCCAAATAAGTTTCACAGGAGAATAACCCGAATGTTAGAAATGACAGTAGACTGCCCCATAGCAGAATTTTGTATTTATGCTGTTTCATCGTCTCTAATTTTATAATGTAAATCTGACACCAAAACTGTAGCGTTTCATGGTAGGATAAGCTCCGGTATTGCTCGATCCGGCAAAGTTGGATTCACGGTCATCAGGCATTTTCGACCACACCCAGAGGTTGTTTCCACTCAAATAGAGTTTCAGGCTACTCATTCCTAGTCGCTTAACAAATCCATTGGTTAATGTATAAGCAACTTCAGCATTTTTCAGACGAACGTAAGACCCGTCGTACAAGTACTGGGTACCCCGACTGTAACCGCTTGTGCTTGACACGTAACGAGGAACCGTAACATCGGCATTCAGATCGTCAACCGACCACCAACTTCCCTGATCGTATACAGTATTCAGCATACTGCCAAAACTGGTAAGCGAGACACCACGTGTTACATTGTTTACCCCATAAAACTGAGCGAATGCGCTAAAGCCTTTCCATTCAAAACCGATCGTCGCGTTATAGGTATTTTGCGGAGAACTTGAATAGCCATACGGCACCTGGTCTTCACTGTCCACAACACCGTCGGCATTGAAGTCAATAATGTAATAGTCACCGGTTAATTTATTCGCATCGTTTGCATCGTAAGCCGGGCTGCCGTAAAGGGCATCATAAGAGTTCAGATAACCGGCATCAACATACGATCTGGTCTGCCCGATACTGTATCCGGCCTGCTTTTGGTAATCGGCATACAACTGCGGATCATCCCTGTTAATAATCTCGTTTACAGCATGGGTCATGCTTAAATCGGCCCAAAGACGCATTGAATTTGATAACCGCTTATTGATGCGAACTTGCAACTCATAACCATGTGTATGTACCTCTCCAAGGTTTGCAGTAGCCGGGGTTGTTCCAAAGTATGAAGGAACAGAACGATCTCCACCGGCAATTAAAATGTCGGTACGTACATCGCGGAAATACTCAGCGCTACCTGCCAGTAAGCCATCGAAGAAAGCATAATCGGCGCCCACATTGAGCTTACTTACTTTTTCCCATCGTACATCGGGGTTACCGACTGATGTTTCGGTGTACCATTTATAGGGACTTTGCGTCGCATTCAGATCCATGTAACTCGCTCCTGCACCATTGGCATAAGCCCATTGGGTCATATACAACCAGCGACTGCCGCTGTCGTCACCAATTTCACCATACGATGCCCGTAGTTTCAGCATATCCAGGAAACCGATGTTTTGCATGAAATTTTCTTCAGAAATCATCCAGCCAATAGCCCCGGAATTAAAAAATCCGAACCGGTATTTGGTATCAAATTTTTCGGAACCGTTGTAAGCGCCATTGTATTCCAGGAAGTATTTTGAAGCATAGTTGTAAGTGGTACGGAATGCCCAGTCTTCGCGATATGAAGGGATAACACTACCTGTTGCCCGCTCTTTACGACTACCTAATCCCATGGCCGAAATATCGTGCTTGCCAAACTGACGTGACCAGTTTAATTGCACCTGATAATCCAGGTTACGCTGGGTTGCCCAGTTTTGCATGGTTCCTCCTTCAATCGTCCAGAGAACCCCTTGCATAAAATCGAACTTATTATTATTGTCGAAATCATTTGCATAATATTCCGTGCCCGTATCAGGATCGATCCATTTGTACTGGGCATCGTTGTACAGGTCGTTGACACCGCGGTTGTATTCAACAAATACGTTATCCCAGGACACCGTTCCTCTAATACTCAAACCTTTGGTAATAAAATCCAATTTTTGATCAAGAATGAAATCGGTGTTGATCCGGGTAGTTGTGGTGTTCATAACCCCTGATAAAGACAGGTTGGCTGCCGAGTTCGTAACATTCACGATATTGGGATAGTACCCCCACGAACCGTCAGAATAAACGGGCAAGAAAACATCGGGCGCAATATTGTAAGCACCGGCCCATTGCTGAGCAACGGCCCAATCCGACGAGTTTGTCTGGTTCCACGGACTTTTTTTGGCTCCGTTGGAACCGGCCAGGTTTACTTTAAGGGTCGTTGTTTTTGTTAATTGAAAATCGAGGTTACTGCGTACGTTAAGCCTGTTGTAACCGTATCCCGACTGATAACCTCTGCCGTTGTCATAAATATCGAAAAGGTCGCCTTCGTGCACAAAATCAGCAGCAGCAAAATACTTCACGACTTTAGTTCCCCCCGAAACATTGACACTCGCGTTGTAGGACATGGCAAAGCTTTTGAACAGCTCATCCTGCCAATCCACGTTTGGATAGCGTTCTGCTTCTTCCAGGTTAGCGGGATAGCGGTATTTTTCAATAATGTCCTGTGGCGTAATGTAAGCCCACGATTCCGGAGTCAAATCAAGCTCATGTTCGATTGCATAATTCCGGGCCATCAGGGCATCGTACGAGTCCAGTTTATTGGGCAGTTTTGAAGGCACTTTCATGGTAGCGCTCATCGCCACATCAATTTTGGCAGAACCTTCGCGACCGCGTTTGGTGGTAATCAGAATTACCCCGTTTGCACCTTTTACCCCGAAAACGGCGGTGGCTGACGCATCCTTTAACACCGAAACGGACTCAACCGATCCGATATCCACTGCACCTAGCGGACGTTCAACGCCATCGACCAGTACAAGCGGCTCGCTGTTGTTCCACGAGCTGGCTGAACGAATCAAAATCTGAGGATCCTCTTCCCCGGGCATCCCGGTACTTGAGATCGTGACAACCCCCGGAAGGTTACCGGTTAATGCCTGTCCGACGTTGGAAATACCAGCCGATCGCTCCAGCACATCTCCGGTTGTTTGCGCAATGGCGCCCACAATACTTTCCTTCTTCTGTTGTCCGTAACCAACAACAACCGTTTCTCCCAACTCGGTCGTCTGGTCGCTTAGCGAAATTTTAAAACTTGTTTTGTTTTTGAGCTCAACTTCTTTGGGTTCCATTCCTATAAATGAAACAAGAAGTACTCTGGTGTCCTCGGGAACATTTAAGGTAAATTTCCCGTCTACATCTGTTGCTGTTCCGATCGTAGTGCCTTTTACCATGACAGTAGCACCAATAACCGGATTCGCCTGGCTATCCGTAACCACCCCACTGATTTGCTTGCTATTTTGAGCAAAAGCAGAAACCGAAAACAGAGCAAAAATCAGAACCAGAAGGCAGTTTGACAGTCCAATCCTCAGGCTGTTTGGCAAGGATTCTTTTTGAGATAATAGATCATTTGTTTTTTTCATTACATTCTCAAATTAAATTGACATAAGAGTTCATCGTTCAAATGGAAATTTGTCCCTGATGGTCATGGACAATCCTGAACCGTTCATGCCAATTTCGTTTCAGAACCCGAAAGAAAAGGCAGCTTTGCAGCGATTTCTCACTCAGAAAGTTTTCAATCATAAATTCATAATTTTTAGGTTATTAATCATTTTATCAGGACAACCCGCAGCCTGAAGCTGCCGGTTATCAGTCGTTCGATTATTCGGTTTTTGAGGAAGCATAGAGCCCAATGTTGGTTCCGGTAAATCCGTAGGACTCGGCGGTTGACAGGTAGCGGGCATCCACTTTCGAGGCCAGCAAATTCCACTCGTCAGCTGTGGTATAGAAGAAACTAAACTCGCGGCCGTTCGACGAAACTTTTAGCTTAACCGGCCCGTCGGTCTGGCCGATCTTCTGAGAAGCAAGAAGCTCGGCTCCTCCTCGGCCCACCTTCTTCAGCTGGGTTTGCAATTGGTTGCCGACCTTGGCCAGCACCATCAGGTATTGATGCGTCTCATCTTTGTAGAGCAGCAGACCGGCGGATTCCGACTCGGATTGGGGATTGAAATACAAGCTGGTACTGCATTCAAATTTGTGATGCTGCAGGCGGCGGCTCAGGTAAGCCGGCGTCTTCAACTCGTTCGAGGCTACATCGGCACATTTCAGTGTTAAATAGCCCGGATTTTCGGTTAAGGAGTACAGCCCGGTTGCCGGCCCCCGCAAAGCCATCCATTCCAGGGCTAGCTCGGACCGATCGAAATCGTCCACTTTCTCGAAGTTGCCGAAAGTTGCGCTTGTATCCCTTTTCACCCCTTCCATTTGAATGATGCGCGGCACCAGCTCGTCGCCCTTGGTGATGTAGGGAAAGCCATCCTGGCTCCAGTGAACAGGCATCAGGTAGGTCTCGCGTCCCAGGTTCTCAAATTCGTTATCAATAGGCCGACAGGCCAGAAACACGGACCACCACTGGCCGTTATCTTTTGTAATCAAATCGGCATGACCGGCACAAGTAATCGGAAGCGCCCGATCGGGATCTAAATGTTTTTGGGTAAGAATGGGGTTGTTAGCCCAGGGCTTAAATTTTCCGGTTGGCGTGTCACCTTTAAAAATCACTTCACGGTGATTGACCGAAGTTCCCCCTTCAGCACACATCAGAAAATAATTGCCATTGATTTTATAGAGATGAGGCCCTTCAATCCAGATCGGCTTTTCGGCCAGGTTGACGCCACCGTTAACCAACATGATACTCGGGCCAAAGGTCTTTTCGCTTTCCACATCGAATTGCAAAACACGGATGGCACGGTGCCCTTCATAAGTGGAACCACCGTCGGGCTCATCGTTGTTCACAATGTACGCTTTACCGTCGTCGTCGAAGAAGAAGGAAGGATCGATGCCATGTACATCGGGCAGCCAAACCGGGTCGGACCACGCACCAAAGGGATCTTTGGTTTTCACAAAGAAGTTGCCCTTGCGGATATTGGTGGTAATCATGTACCAGGTTTGATTGTGCGGATTATAGCTGATGGCCGGCGCAAAAATTCCTTCGCTGGTCCGTTGTCCATCGAGCGGCAATTGTTCGGGGCGGTCCAAAACATGCCCCACCTGCTTCCAGTTCATCAAATCGGTACTGTGAAAAAGCGGCACTCCCGGAAAGAACGAAAAGGTTGACGTGACCATGAAGTAATCCTTACCATTGGAACAGATGCTTGGATCGGAATACCAGCCCGGAAGTATGGGGTTATAATAATAGTCGTCGCCGGGTAGCGGATTCTCCTTGTAAAAATCATCCTCACCCTTATAGGTGAAATAATCGAAATGAGCCACCAGGCTATCCGACGCAAACTGCACCTTGTTTGCTTTAATCGAAGAATTACAGGAAATCAAACCGGTTGAAACACCGAGCAAAAGCACAACTCCACGAAGAATAGAAATGGAGATTTTTTTCTTCATTTTATTTATCATTTAGGTTAATAGCGAGTAATTGTTTAGTTAGCTATCGAGCTGCATTCGATGTTCCGTTCAGACTTCGACACCTACTGAAATCAAAAGTAGATCGGACTGCTTCAGGGGGCTTTCAATTTTGAATATTTGATTTTCAATTTCGGATACGGCACAACAACAAGCACACAAACACCTATACTACTGCCCATTACAGAATCATTTATTTAAAAACCAGGCAAAAAAATGAATGCCAGGTTTCTTTGGCGGGCACAGACCGGAACGCGTATTGAGCGAATCGGCGGAAAAGCAATGCTGAGGAAAACAGCAAGAAACCTCCCGCCCCCCTGGGAACCAGCCCACGCGATGAAAGCAGCAGTGCTCCCCGGAGGCCAATCGTTGATGACATTGCGGTCGGCCAGGCTCGCATTCACCCACTTCCTGAAAAGCAAAAGCCGGAATCCTGAAAAACGGGATCCCGGCTTTTGCCCTGACTGACAGCACAGACTCAGACCACTTGAGTTGGCGATTTGCCATAGTGTTTCCGGAATACGGTACTGAAGTAGCCCACCGAAGAAAAGCCACATAACTCGCTGACTTCGGTTACGGTATATTTATGCGATTGAATCAAATCCAAGGCATGATCCAATCGGATGGATTTGATAAAATCGGTTGGCGACTGGTTGGTCAGCGATTTAATCTTTTTATACAGCAATGAAGGGCTCACATTCATCGCTGCTGCAAAATCGTCCTTCGTAAACTCCGAGTTGGCGATATTTTCGCGCACCACTTCCCCCATCCGCTTCAAAAACTTATCGTTTAGCTCATTATCCAGAATGGCTTCATCGTTCTCAGTCTGCTTGATGATTTTCAGCGCCTTGTCCCTAATCAATTCGCGATTCTGAATAATCGTTTTAATCCGTTGCTGAAGCAAGGTCACATCAAATGGCTTGGTCAAATAGTCGTCGGCGCCAAGCCCAAGTCCTTTCAGGTGCTGCGATTTGTTCGACAAGGCCGTTAATAAAATGATCGGAATATGTGAAGTTTCGTAATTCGACTTCAATTTTTCGCACAACTCGTATCCATCCATTCGCGGCATCATGATATCTGAAACCACCAGGTCGGGCGTATTTTTCTGAATCATTTCCCAGGCCTGCTCTCCGTCTTCAGCCAATTCAATTTGAAATTCCTCCTCCATGGTCGATCTCAGGAACTCGCGTAAAGAATCGTGATCTTCCACGATCAGAACTTTCATTTTATTCCTGGACAGTGACTGCATTTCACTCATCAGCACTGTACTTCGGACAACCTTCGCTGCGACATGACCGTTCGGTACAGTATCGTTCTGCTTATTTTCAGGCTCGTGTGCGTCCATGGTTTTCATCACCGGGACTGAAATACTGAAACTGGAACCCACGCTTTGCTGGCTGTAACAGCTCACCTTCCCTCCGTGCAGATTCACGTAATTCTTCACCAACAGCAAGCCAATACCCGATCCGACGATTTTCGCGTTCACCGCATTTTCGCCGCGATAATATTCGTTGAACAACTGCCGCTGGGCCTTTTTACTGATTCCCAAGCCAATGTCCTGCACATCGAGCACCCATTTGTTGCCTGGCACCTGAAAGTTAATATGAACCGAAACATCGGCATAGGAATATTTGATGGCATTGGACAGCAGGTTATCAATCACTTTCTCGATCATCACTTCATCAACAGCGGTCACAAATTCGGGGAACTCGGATTTAAACTTCAGTTCGATGTTTTTGGTTTTTGCATACGACTCAAACATCATGATCCGGTTACCGATCAGCTTAACCAGATCCACCATCGTCAGCGTTAAACGTTCTTTTCCGATATCAACTTTCTGAAAATCCATCAACTGGGTAACCACCTTGGACAAACGTCGGCTTTGCTCGGTCGCAATATGTAAGTACTGCAATGCTTTAGCCGACAAGCCTTCTTCCTTATTGAGTTCTTCAATCGGGCCTTTTATCAATGTTAACGAGGTGCGCATATCATGTGCCGTATTGGCAAAAAAGCGAATTTTCTCGTCCGAATGCTGCTTTTTCAGCCGGCCGATATAAAATGCAAACAGAAATATTCCCATTCCAACTAAGAATACAAACACTGCGATCCGAAACAGCCAGGTTTCCCAAAACGGAGGAATGATATGAAGTTTGACCGATCGTTCGGCCAGCACATCGGTCAATGAACTATCGAACATTCGAATCCGCAGTGTATAGTCTCCGCTCGGAATGTTCGAATACGACAGAATTCGGTTGTTGCCCGGCTTCGTCCACTGTTTATCCAAACCATCAAGTTTCCACGAAAACCTGGAACCGGGCGAGATCACTCCAATCGGAATCAGCTCCATGCTGACAGTATTCTGATAATACCGAAGTGAAATATCCTCAAGGCTATCGAGCGGTTTGGTTAAGTCGATCGAAGCCATGTCGCGAATGGAACGACCCGATATGGTGAGGTCCTGAAAAAATATCTGGCCATGATCCTTGGTGGGGACAACAGCCTTCGGGTCGAAAATAACAGCACCTTTGTTGGTTCCCCAGGCCAGTTTCCCGTTCGAAAGAACCGAAAAGGCATTTTGATTAAACGAAACGTTGCTGAGCACAATATTTGAACCAAAGGTAAGCAGCTCGCTATCTTCTTCGCGCAGCCTGCACAAGCCCTGTTCGGTGCCAATCCAGAAATAGCCATCGGCCCAGGCAATGCTTTTTACAAAATTGGAAGGAAGGCCCGAATCGGTTGTTATCAACGCTGTCTTTTTCGTTTCGATATTATACTTAACAAGCCCATTTCCGCTGGTACACAACCAGATATTGTTATTTTTCACATACAGGTCGTATACCAAATAACCATCGACCAAGGTTTCGGTTGTTCCTTTTTCTTTATCAAACAACTGTAGCCCAAAGGTTGTACCAATCAACAGTTTATCTTCACTATAATCAAGCAGGACATTCACAGTCATCCCCTCAAACGACTTGCACTTTTTGCTTCGCGGGGAATAACAGATCAGATCGCCGCGCACCCCTCCAATCCAAATGTTTCCTTGCCCGTCTTTTAAGATATCAAACACAAAATCATTGTTGAATGTGCCACCTGACTCCTCAAGCGAATAATGATGCAGTTGCCGGCCGGTTTTTCGATCCAGCACATACACCCCCGACGAATAGGTGCCGGCCCAAATCTGCCCCTGATCATCTTCACAAAGATCGTGGAACACCTGAGCATGCTCCTCGTTATTATAATAATAGGAGTTCCACCGGTTCGTTTTCTCATTCCACCGGCTAATTCCATTATTTGTTGCAAACCAGACATTACCGTCCGAATCCTCAAGGACACTATTCACTTCATCATTAATTAGTGAATTATGATTATTCACCAAATGCCCGATTTGGGTCACAATCGGGTTCTCCTGATCGAAAAAGGAGACTCCACCGCTGTAGGTGCAGACCCACACCCGGTTGTTGGGGTCGCAATAAATATCGTACACCCCATTCCCTTTCAAGGAGTTTGGACGATCCGCATCCTCTTTATAGACCGCAACCACTCGGCGGTTTGTCTGGTCAAACTCCCATACGCCCTGTCCGTCGATGCCCAGGAACAAAATTGAATCTGAGCTCGGTTCTATCGCCAGGATTGGTTGATTCGGTATCTGGTTGAAATTAATAAATTGAAGACGATCCGGCGTTCCAGTCAACAGGCAAAGCCCTTCGCCCAAGGTGCCCAACCAAAGTTCGTTTTGTGCTTTATCGAACCACATACTCGAGACGGCACAAGTTAGCTTATCAGGTAATTTATAATAACAGGCTGAAGTCAACCGAATCGTATTAAACAATCTCACCTCTCCGTCGAGGAAGTAGAAAAAATGGGTTTCGTCGTACCAGCCCAGGTAATGGACCGTCTCGTTCTGCTCCAGCGACTTTAATCCGCTCGAAGTATCGTAACAGTACAGGCCAAAAGAGGAAGCAGCCCATATCCGCTTTTGACTGTCGATCAGGATTGAATTAACTGAGAGGTACGGATTATTCAGGCTCTCGGCGATATTCACCAGCAAAATGAAACGGTCGCGAATAGCATCATATTTAAAAATCTGTCCGTTGTTGGTGTAAGCATAGAGTTCTTCAAACTTGTACTGCAGTTTTACCGTAATCACATCCTCCGTCTCATAGGGAAGCTGATAAGTACGGATATCATTCTGCGAAAAACGCACAATTCCCATCTTCGAGGAAATCCAGATGAAGCCGTTCAGGTCGCTGCAAACACTATTGGTTTCGCGTATGGAGACTCCATATTCCTCGTTGATATTGTAAAATTGGACATTTGCCGCGCCCCTCAGAGGAATCGCCTGTGCGATGAGTAATAAAAAGACGGAGACTATCTGTATTTGAATTCTTAATTTCATACCCGCAATTTCTAAGTCGACATTCATCCCGACCAATAAATTTCATATTCTTCCCGATTGTTTAAACAGAGCTAAAACAATTCGTTCTACTGGATTGCAGTGATTCAGGCAAATCACCCAACAGAAAATAGTTTAAGCGGTCTAAAATAGTATTTTCCAATCAACCTCTTTCATGAAAACTTATAGCCAACAGCAGTAAAAGGGGAAACCAGCTGCAAACAACCAATCCTCCCCTCACTACTACTTGCTTAATCTAACTACTTTAAGTTGTCCTATTAAAACCAAATCAATTCGTTCAATTCTCATCATAAGCCGAACAGCTTACAGAGGCTTTACCAGATCCGCGTTTCAACCACTTTTTCGCCACCAACAATATAAACACCAACAGGGAGGCCCTTTGTGGCGTTTCGCCGGATGACGCCGGAGCGGATTTTCACCCCCAGCATGGAATAAACATCTACGATGGCATTTTCGTCATAGTCGTCCTGCAAGGGGATATCGTCGGTAGCAGTAGGTATGTAATCATCCGTATTCGACAGGTAAACATCCTGAATCTCAATCGTGCAGCCCCCGGTCGACCAAAACCCGACAATGTAGAGGTGGGAAGGATCCACAACTGCTCCGTCGCCATTGGTCATCGATGCCAGAGTCACCACCTGCATGGTTTTACCGGTAAGATCGTAGGCAGCCGGCGAACTCCAGTAATTATTGCTGTCGAACAGCCGGAACGATGCGCCGCAAGCTCCGGCACTGGCCAGTTTCACAACCAGGTACTTGTAGTCGGAAATGTCGATACCGGCAGCGTATTGCCAACCGCCAAAGCCATACTGCCCGGTGATCAGGCTGCCGGTGGTTTCGTCGAAGGAACCGGTTTCCCATATCGAAGGGTCGAAAAGCTCATCGGACAACGGAAATGTGGATGAACTCACCGTAAAGTAGCTTGTCATCGGGTCGCCCAGTTCCCCCTTGTAGCTCACCGCAATGGTTGCTTCGCCATCGGCATTGGCCACGATGTTCCCGTTCACAATTTCGATGATATCCGGATTTGAGTTTTCGTAAGTTGCGCTGAGAGTGACGTCTTTGGTCCGGCCACTGGCGTATACCGCGGTCACCGTAAAAGTAGACATCCCGCCGGTTAACAGTTGAATATCGCCACCCTCAACAAGCAAATCCGAGAGGGTCAGCTCCTCCTCGCTGTACCCCACAAACGAATCATCGTAATAGCTGTCTTCGGTGAAAACAGGTTCGGTTGTAAACCAATCAAAATCAACGTAGCCTCCGGTTTGTTGCGTGGCAAAGTTGAACAGGCAGAACTTATTGCCGGTAAATACCGACAAATCAAATTTCATATCCAGATCGCTGCCGAACTTGGTGTAAGTTTCGTTATCCAGACTATAATAAAAGCTCGCTTGGCTGGTGGTATAATTGGCAATGGCCCGCAGGTACAGCTCGGTCCCTGTAAATTCCTCGCCAGTGGTGGCCAGGCTGTTGTTCACCTGGTACAACCACTTTTGGCCATTCACCATCTTCACGCCGATGTAAGCATAGGGGTCCTGAAATACTGCAAGCCCGGCCACATCGCCCTCCTGCATATTTTCAACATCCATTTTGACCGTTCCATAAGAATGCGTCAGGTCGTCAGGATACCCGAAGATGCGCTGGGTGAGGGTGTTTGGGGCATGTTTCAGATCCTCAACAACCTTCACGGTCTCCAAACGCAGATATCCCGGACGGTCTGTCAACGACCACTTCGAGTCGTCGGCATTATGATTCCAGCCCCACTGCATTCCCAACTGGTAGTTGCGAAAATTATCGGTTGTGGGCAGAAAGTTTTTTGGATATTCGCGTCCGACATTCGGCTTCGTGTAAGTGGTCACCCCTTTGCCATCAACACCGATCACCGGCCAGTTGTCCTCCCAGCTGACGGGTTGCAAGTTCGGCAGACGGCCGAAAGCGCCTTTATCGTAAAATAAAATTGTCCACCACTCGCCGGTTTGGGTTTCAATGAGCGCTCCCTGGTGAATGTTATCATCGTTCAGAAGCAGTTTCTCTTCGTAAGGCCCGTAAATGCTGGTCGCCCGCAAAGCAACCTGATAGGCCGGCCAGCCGCCGTAAGTACCGTAAATGTAATAGTAGCCGTTGATTTTATAAAGGTGACTTCCTTCCAGCCCTTCCTTCACCGTCCAGCTGTAAACCTCCTTTTCCGAGTTGGGAACAACTTCAAAATCATCGTCCAGCTCCGCAATTTTCAGGGTATTTATTCCGAATATGACGTAAGTTTTGCCATCATCGTCGAAAAACAAACCAGGATCGTAAAACGAACCGGACAGTTTCGTCTTCTGCCAAGGACCTTCCGGATTGCTGGCTGTCAAAAGGTAGCTTCCCTCTTCCAAAGTTGTAAAAAGCAGGTAGTAGGTACCGTCGTTATATTTTAAACTTGTTGCCCATTGCCCGTGACCATAGCGGAAAAGGCCCTCTTCGCGGTCGCAGGCGGCATCCATATTGTAACAAGGCGTCGATTCAATTTTATCGAGCGGGTTGCTGCAATATTCCCAGTTCACCAGATCATACGATTTCAATATTGTAGCTCCGGGGAAAATATGCATGGTGGTTGAAACCATATAATAGGTATCGTCCACGCGAATCACATCCGGGTCGGGGAAATCGGCAAATATCAAGGGATTGGTATAGGTGCCGTCGCCATTGTCGGCTGTTGGGCGGCGGCTAAAATCCGGTCGGGGGTACTGGGTTTCAGCATAATCCTGAAACCAATGATAAACCGGCCAGGGGCAAGCCTCGGGGTCATTGAGAAACGTATAGGGCTCGCCCTCTGCGGGCGCCACGTCGGTAAACTTAGCGAGCAAATCAGCATTGGTGAAAACCAGCCAGCTTGCATTGCCTGCATCATCGGCGATTTTCTTGAAGTTAGCGCCAAAGCCATCAGCTCCGGCAGTACCGGTATAGCCTTTCCCCCAGGATGAATCGTATTTTTCGTCGGCCCAGTCCATTTCGGTAATCATGATTGGTGCAAAATCCGAAACCGGCTTGACATTTTTATCCCACTCGCGCTGAAAAACCTCATAGCCATCGGCGCTGCCAAACCATCCGGGATAGATATGCACGGCATAGCCAATATTTTCGCCTTCAACCGGATTAATAGCGTAGCCTTTGTACTGCGCCTGATACGCCGATCCGGGAATCCAGACCACATTGTGAAATCCATTTTCGCGAATCCGGTCCACAACCGGTTGAAAGATTGCTTTCAGCACATCAAAATGAGCCTGGCTATTATTGCCCACCGAACCATCGGCCAGTTTTACCTTCACCGGTTCGTTGGCCAGCTCAAACATGATGGCATCGTTATTTTTAATTTTCGGGTGGGATGAAACAATATCCCAAACCGTCATCAGGTATTGGGCATAGTTATAGTCGTCTTCCAGACCAATCACTTCAGGACAGACCCCCGGAGGCCTCATCACCACATACAATCCCTTGGAGATGGCATATTCGGCCATCGGTATAAAAACCTCATCGAGGTATTTGCGAAACCGCGCTTCATCAAAACAATTTGGCAGCTCGTGGCCATCGGGCGTACAGCCGGGGGTGTTGCTCCAATACGGATCCATGTGTAAACGCAGGAAATTAACCTTCCATCCGGCATTCAAAACGCCATCAATAATTCCCTGGTTGTATTCCAAACAGCCATCAACATCGTAATTCGTCCAATATTGCCCCCGCTCGTTGAACCAAGGGCTGTAGGTTTGTGCAAAACCATGCAGGTTGACTGTGTTTCCGTGCGGATCTTTTAAATACCGGCCTTCGACATGAAGTTGGGGAGTTGGCATTCCTTGCCAGGCACTGGCTGTGAGGGAGCAAAAAGTAAATAGAAGCCCAATGACCATTTTTGTCACTCGTGTCATCATAAGTTAGGTTTAAAATCAGGTTTCGTCAAAAAATTCAACCCAACAATGATAAGTGGTGAAATCAAAACAGCTATTAAATATTAGATAAATCAATTTTAAAATTAGATATGGTCGTGTCCTGAGCCCCCCGAAGGCATGAAAGCCAGCAGACAGCAAAAACCTTGACCGCTATTGTCCTATTGCGGTCAAGGTTCAGATGGGCTAAACCGATGCTCTCGTCCGCCAACTGCATTCGAAGAGCGATACTGGCAGGCCCGGCTCTACATTGGATTGTATGGCCGCCTGTCGCCGGCTTATAATTTTTCCAGTTCCACGGTTTGTCCTGCCGCTGTTACAACATCATATTCGTAAACCAGTTTCAGCTCGGGTTTAGCAATTGCTTTTTCAGAATGATTCAACGGTTGCTTGATTTGCGCCACCGAATAAAACGGGTTGGAATTTGCGCCTGAAGCTTCTGTCAATCCTTTTCCCTTTAACGGAACGTACGAACGAATCCGGCAATTTCCGCCCATCCTGGATTGAATTGAGGCTGAAGCCAGTTCCCCATTTTTCCATTCAATGGCCACTTCAAAGCCGCCCCTTGCTTTCAACCCGCTTACCTGACCGTTTTTCCAAACCGAAGGCAGCGCCGGAAGCAGCTGGATGGCTCCGTCCTGGCTTTGCAGCAACATCTCGGCAATACCCGAAGTGCACCCAAAGTTCCCGTCAATCTGGAATGGCGGGTGGGCATCGAACAAATTCGGATAAGTGCCGCCTTTTTGCGAACCATCGGACTGAATGGACGGGCTGAGTTGGTCAGTAATCAACTTGTAGGCGTGGTCGCCGTCCAACAGGCGGGCCCACAGGTTTACTTTCCAGCCCATCGACCAGCCGGTTGATTCGTCACCACGGGCTATGAGCGATGTTTTTGCCGCCGAGAACAATTCGGGATTGCGATAGGGGGAAATTTGGTTCGAGGGAAACATGCCCCACAAATGCGACACGTGCCGGTGCTTGTCGTCGGGATTATCCCAGTCGTACATCCATTCCTGCAACTGTCCCCATTGGCCAATTTGCATGGGGGGCAACTGGCTCAGAGCAGCTTTCACCTGATTCGCAAATTCAGGGTCCGTATCCAGAATATGAGCTGCTTTTACTGTTGTATTGAATAAATCGAAAACCAACTGGTTGTCCATTGTTGTTCCGGCTGAGATGTTGGAAGCGTGCCCTGCCGGCGTATTTTCGGGCGACACCGAGGGCGCCACCACCAGCCAGTGCTGTTCCGGTTCTTCGGTCAGAAAATCCAGAAAAAATTGCGCGGCACCTTTTATCACCGGGTAAACCGTTTCCAGGTATTCCTTGTCGCCGTTAAAAGCGTACTTATCAAACAAATGTTGCGAGAACCAGGCTCCTGCCATAGGCCACATGCCCCACTGCGAACCATCTACCGGGCCATTAATGCGCCACAAGTCTGTGTTATGGTGCAGCACCCAGCCGCGCGCACCATACATATCCTGCGCGGTTTTTTGCCCGGTTACCGAAAGTTCTTTCAGCATTTGTACCAATGGTTCGTTCATTTCGGTCAGGTTGGTCGGTTCCGAGGGCCAGTAATTCATTTCGGTATTGATGTTCACCGTGTATTTGCTGTCCCAGGCCGGAACCAATCCGTCGGCCCAAATCCCTTGCAAATTGGCAGGCTGCCCGCCCGGACGCGATGACGAAATGAGCAAATAACGGCCAAACTGAAAATACAAGGCCACCAGCTGCGGATCGTTCCCGCTGGCAAATTCGGCCACCCGAACATCAGTTGGATTTTTAATTGCATCGGTGGTTCCCAAATCGAGGCTCACCCGGTTGAAATAGTTCTGATAATCGGCAATATGATCCGAAAGAAGTTGCTTATAGCTTTTCGGTAAGGCTTGTTGCAAATAGGCTGTTGCCCGAGCATCTGCGTTTCCGCTAATATCCTGGTAATTGTTATAGTTAGTAGCAATTGAAATGTAGATCGTTGCACTTGTCGCTTCGCTAACCGTTAGGGATGAGTCGGATGTCGTAACCGTCCCACCTTCGGTTAAAATCTTCACTTTCACCTCGAATTGAACGGCGCCTTTCACGCCTTCGTGATCGCTGCTCACACCCGACATGGTCAGTTCGTTGTCAGCTGTTGCTTTCAATGTTACTTCGGAAGGGCGATCCAAGGTTGCCGAAAAACCGAGTGCTGCGGCTTTATCTGCCGAAATACGGGCAACCATTAGCTGATCGGGAAAAGAAGAAAACATTTCTGTTCTGTAGGTCACTCCACCCGATTTGTACTGCGACGACACGACGGCTTTCTCCAAATCGAGCTCACGGTAATAATCCGAAAAATCCTCGTGCCCCGGGAAATTCAACCTCAGATTGCCAGCCGTTTGGTAGGGCATTCCTTGCGAAGTTTTGCTGATAAAATCGCGGTTAACAATCTGTTCAGCTTCCTTATAGTTTCCCTCAAAAATCAACTTTCGAACCTCTCCGAGCGAAGCTTTTGCATTGGGATTGTCATTGCGGTTGGGCTGTCCCGCCCAAATCGTGTTTTCGTTTAACTGAATGGTTTCCTTTGAGGGATCGCCGAAAACCATTGCCCCCAAACGTCCATTCCCAACAGGAAGTGCTTCGACCCATTTTTCGGCTGGTTTGTTGTACCATAGTTTTAAGTTCCCGTCGTTTTGTGCCTTCAACATAAACGAGAGCATTATGAAACACAGCGCCGACGACGCCTTTAACAAGTTCAAGTTCATTTTCAAGTATTCAGTCGTTAGTTTTTAAACAAAAGCGGAGCCAACTCGCGTAAACTACGTCGCCAGGTTTGAAACTCGTGCGCTGTATTTTCCGACACGAAGGAAACCGCATTAACCCCCGCCTTTCTTAGTGCGTCCGCTGCGCTTCTTACCCCATCCGGGTTCTCGCGGCTACCACAACTCAGAAAGATCAAATCCACCTGCGACTTATCCTTAATTTCTTCGGGCTTGTAGGTCCCTCCACTCAACAAGGCATAGTACGCGAACACATCCGGTCGTGCTAAGGTAATCATTTTTGTTTCCATGCCTCCCATCGACAAACCGGCCATTGCGCGGTGTGCCTGACCGGGAATTGTGCGGAAATGCTCATCCACATAAGGCATCAGTTCGTCCACCAACACCGTTTGAAACGGTTCAATTTTGAAATCGCGCAATCCACCGAATTTGGTATCGTTGGTCATTCCATAGGTCATCACAATAATAAAAGGCTCCGTTTTTCCTTCAGCAATCAGGTTATCCATAATCAGATTGGCTCGTCCCTGGTTGGTCCAAGCGGTTTCGTCCTCGCCCCAACCATGTTGCAGGTAAAGAACGGGGTAACGTTTTGATTGGCTTTTTGAATAACCCGGAGGTGTGTAAACAAAAGCCCGGCGCGAAGTTCCAGTACTTGGTGATGGAAAAAGAATCTGTTGTACATTTCCATGCGGAACATCCCTGAGCGCGTAGAAATCCTGGTCGTGTGCCGGAATTTCAATACCACTTTCCCAGCGAGCCGAGCCGTAATAATTCAACGCTCCCGGATCGTTAAAAACGCCGCCATCGATCGTTACATGGTAATAATGAAAGCCTTCGTCCATTGGCCCCGAAGTCGTTCCCATCCAAACGCCATCGTCGTTTTTTGTAAGCGGAGTACCACCTTTTGTTCCTCCTAAACCAAGGCTTACCACCACACTTTTTGCTTCGGGAGCTTCAATCCGAAAACGGGCATACCCCTGCGAGTTTACCATGGGATATTCTTTACCGGGCTGGTTGAGTTCTGACGGTTGAAAATCGTCTTTAATTTCCGGAGCTTTTGTTTGTGCAAAGCTTCCAATGCCAGTGAGTATGAAAATCACCACGGCATGAATATGTTTTTTCATTTTATTTGGGTTTAGTATGATTTTAAATTGTTCGTTATTCAACCCGAAACCAGTCGAAATCGACGTAGCCGCCCAATTCGTTGGTTGCATAGTTGAACAGGCAAAATTTGTTGCCGGTAAACATTTTCAGGCTGAAGGCCATGGTCAGTTCATTGCCTAATTGTTCGAACGACTGGTTATCGTAACTGTATTCGAAGGTTGCCAGCTTGGTTTTGTTTGAAGCTATTGTTCGCAGATAAACGGTCGTCGCCTCGTTCAGCGGAACAGAAGCAATCGTTTCGCCTCTATTTACCATGACCAGCTGTTTCTCACCTGCAACTTGTTTCACGGCAATAAAGGCA
Source organism: Mangrovibacterium marinum (assembly GCF_003046625.1). Lineage (GTDB taxonomy): Bacteria > Bacteroidota > Bacteroidia > Bacteroidales > Prolixibacteraceae > Mangrovibacterium > Mangrovibacterium marinum. The sequence continues at coordinate 743 of NZ_QAAD01000004.1, read as the reverse complement.
TAGTCTTCCTGAAAAATACCGAGACCAGCCATATCACCTTCTTTCATATTTGCCACTTCAATTTTAGTCGTTGCGACGGAAGGAATGGATTGATCGTAATGCGTGAACGGACGTTGAGTTAAGGTGTTGCGGGCTTCCAGCAAGCCGGTAACAACTTTAGCTGTTTTCAACCGAAGAACTCCCGGATGCTCAGTCAAAGACCATTGGGTTGAATCCGGATTATGGTTCCAGCCCCATTGCATGCCGAGCGTGTTGCCATCAAACTCATCCGAGCGGGGAAAATCTTTCACCGGAAATTCCTGACCAACGTTGGGCTTACGATAAGTTACAACGGCTTTCCCGTCAACACCGACCATCGGCCAGCCGTCAACCCAAGTCACCGGCTGTAAGTTGGGCATGCGCCCAAACGGGCCGCTGTCGACAAAGAGCATGGTCCACCATTCGCCGCTTTGCGTTTCGATGAGCGCTCCCTGATGAACGCCAAAGTTGACACCCGGTGTTCGTTCTTCCAACACCACTTTTTGCTCGTAGGGGCCATAAATATTTTTCGACCGCAGGGCCACCTGAATCCCGTCAACGCCACCGTAGGTTCCGTACAGATAATAAAAATCGTTGATTTTGTAAACGTGCATGCCTTCGAGCCCACCTCGAATATCGCCGGTAAAGACGAGCGAATCCGGGCCAATGGCTGTAAACTCGTGATCCAGTTCTGTTAGGCGGATCGTTCCGTAACCATGTGCCAC